>NZ_BCTN01000001.1 GCF_001571305.1 Erwinia persicina NBRC 102418
CTGCGATGTCGTGCCGTACAAAATGTGATCGGCCGCACAAACGGGTTACTGGATTTTCCCCACCTTCACTATTCTTAGCAGCTTGCGCCACTTTCTCAATCCTAACCAGGTTATCCCATGAATGAAGTCACTCAACTGCTGAAAAGCCATCGCAGCGATCGCAGCTACCTTGATAAACCTATTGACGATGCCGTGCTGGATGACATCATCGAAACGGCCTGGCGTGCGCCAACCTCCGTTAACTCTCAGCAGGTCTCGCTGGTGGTCGTCCGTGACGCCGCCACACGCGCCCGCATTGCTGAAATTGCCGGCGGCCAGCCGTGGATCGCCCAGGCACCGGTGTTTATCACCTTCGTACTGGATATGCATAAAAGCCAGCTGGGTATTGAAGCAGAAGGGAAATCGCAGATTGCTCATGAAAGCCTGGAGAGCCTGATTTCCGGGGCCACCGACATCGGTATTGCCCTGGGTGCGGTGATGACAGCGGCCCGCTCTCACGGCCTTGGCGTGGTGCCTATCGGCGGTATCCGTCGTCAGCCGCAGGCCATGGTCGAACTGCTCAACCTGCCCGAGCTGACGTTCCCGGTTGCCGGTGTGGTGCTGGGTTATATCGACCAGCCGGCCGTGCAGAAGCCACGTATGTCACTGGCGGGCTTCCGTCACAACGAGCGTTATGATGCCGCGATCCTGCCGGACGTGATTAAGGCCTATAACCGGGTGCTGGTGGCTCACTGGCAGAGCACCGGGCGCGAGGATGGCGATAACTGGGGTAATAACACCGCCAGCTATTACCAGAATATTTATTTCCCGGACGTTCAGCCCGCGATCCTGCAGCAGGGCTTTGGCATCGACAAATAACCATAAAAAAGCCCGGCCAGAGCCGGGCTTTTGTCTGCATAAGTCAGGTTAGCTGTAGGCCTGCAGTGCGCGCTGGCAGAGTTCAGAACGCACGCAATCCTCTTTATCGAAACGCACCACGCCAATCATCTCATCTTCCTCGAAGCGCGCCATCGCGTCGCTGAGGCCGGACTTCACATGGGCAGGCAAATCACACTGCGTGATATCGCCATTGACGATCACCGTGACGTTTTCCCCAAGGCGGGTTAAGAACATCTTCATTTGGGCGGCGGTCACATTCTGCGCCTCATCCAGAATCACCACCGCATTCTCGAAGGTACGACCGCGCATATAGGCAAAGGGGGCAATTTCTACTTTGCCAATTTCAGGACGCAGACAGTACTGCATAAAGGATGAACCCAGACGTTTAACCAGAACGTCATAGACCGGCCGGAAGTATGGCGCAAATTTCTCTGAGATATCGCCGGGGAGGAACCCGAGATCCTCATCCGCCTGCAAGACCGGGCGTGTAACAATAATCCTGTCGACATCCTTATGTATCAGGGCCTCGGCGGCTTTCGCCGCACTGATCCAGGTCTTACCGCACCCTGCTTCGCCGGTAGCGAAGATCAGTTTTTTATTTTCTATGGCATGGAGATAGTGCGCCTGAGCTTCATTTCTGGCTTCAATGGCGGAATGATCGCGGGTGTCGCGTGCCATGCCAATTGAATCCAGCCCACCCATCTGCACCAGCGAGGTGACCGACTCTTCTTCACGCTGACGATGACTGCGTGAATCGCTACGAAGCACACGTTTTGCTTCACGACGCGCTTTGATCACTGCTTTCTGTCTTCCCATAGTGGCACCTTACAGTTGGTTTCATTTCCCGCATCCGTCATATCGATGCGATTACGTGAACGCTTTAGAGGTCGTGGCTTCCTTTTAAGCCTTGTCTGGCCATCAGCACAAATGAACGACAGAATAAGTTTCTGTTGAACATCGTAAAGAGTTAAAGGAATGGAAACGCCGTTGAGTTGTAAAAGAAGAGAAAGCTGAAGAGGAAATAAATTCCCCGCAAAATTTTGCGAAATGAGACTTTTTGACGACTGACCGGGTAACGGTTTTCTGCATTCGCTATCTCCAGAGTGGAAAACTATATGCGAAAATCAACAGCAATTTCATATTCTTCATATTAGTGAAAAAATGCAACACTTTTTTTAACCTTATTATTACAATCACATTAAAATGATTTAAATCAATGCGTTAAAATCGATTGATTATTAAAATGGGTGGTTAAAAAACGAGCAAACGTAGGGCGTTTAAGCCACTGCCGTTTATTGATGATGGCCACCGAACGGGCAGGCCAGAGGAAGGTTAGCGGATTAAGAACAATCCGCTAAATAAGATCAGGCTTCAAGCAATCCCTGGGCCAGGAAGTGCTGTGCATCCGGTACGCCAGGTAGCACAAAGAAATAACCACCGCCAATCGGCTTTATATATTCTTCCAGTGCTTCGCCGTTAAGACGTTTCTGCACGGTGAGAAAACCTTTCTCCAAATCGTGCTGGTAACAGACAAACAGCAGCCCCATTTCCAGTTGTCCGGCATTAGACACCCCCAGTGAGTAGCTGTACCCCCGGCGCAACATCAGGCTGCTTTGTGTTTCCGGCGTGCGTGGGTTCGCCAGACGGATATGAGCATCCATTGGAATGACGTCGCCGTCGGGATCGCGGGCATAGTCCGGGACATCGTGCTCATGATGCATGCCCAGCGGCGCACCGCTGTGCTTCTCACGGCCAAATATTGTCTGCTGCTCACGCAGCGGCGTGCGATCCCAGAACTCGACGTGGAACTGAATGATGCGCGTCGCCTGATAGCTGCCGCCCACCGCCCATGCCGGTTCGCCCTGCTCCCTGCTGACCCACAGGATGTTGTCCATCAGGTGACCATCGGTACTGTCCGGATTAGCCGTGCCGTCTTTAAAGCCCAACAGATTGATCGGCGTTTCTTTGCCCCGGCTGCGTGCAGCATGGTCAGAGATAAAGCCTTCCCGCCGCCAGCGCACGCTGAGCAGATCCGGTGAATGCTTGATAATGTCGCGCAGCGCGTGGATCACCGTGTCATTGGTGTTGGCGCAGATCTGCAGCAGCAAATCGCCGTGACACAGGCTGGCATCCAGCGAATCGTTAGGAAAGCGTGTCATCCTTTGCAGCTTCAGCGGCTTAAGGGCGACCAGACCGAAACGTTCGTCAAACAGTGAGCTTCCCACCGATACGGTAATTGTCAGATTATCCGGGTAAATATCATCGCCAAGAATGCCTGAATCCATCGGCGGCAGCTGCGGATTGGTCACCAGCGGGGCTTTACCGCCGGTGGTCAGAAACGCAATGCGGTCGGTTAACAGCGTAAACAGCCGCACCAGATCGGCTTTGTCACTGGCCAGCACATCAAAGGCGACCAGCATCATTGCCGCCTGCTGCGGGGTGGTGATCCCCGCCTGGTGCGCGCCATAAAATGGCTGACGCTCCTGGCGGGCCCCCGGAGACAGGGTGCCCGGGGAAGAAGTTTTCTCATCGACCGCTGCATGAGCCGGGCATCCGCCCGCCAGCGCAAGGGCACCGCTGAGGATGCCCATCCCTTTCAGTAAACGACGGCGTGACGTCAGTGCCACGTCATCAACAGGTTTTGCCATTTGTGCTTAATCCAGACCCAGCGTGCCGCGCAGCAGCGCCAGATCTTCGGCTAATGCCGTGATCGGACCCTTTAGTGCCGTACGGTCAGCATCGGTTAATTTATCGTAAGACTCATAGCCATCTTTGGTACGGTATTTCGCCAGAATGGTATCCACCTTTTTGAAGTTACCGTCCACTTTCGCCAGCAGCTGTGGATTGGCTTTCTGCACCAGCGGACGCAGCAGATTAACAATTTTCTGCGCGCCATCAACGTTGGCCTGGAAATCCCACAGGTCAGTGCGGCTGTAGCGGTCTTCCTCACCCGAGATCTTACTGGACGCGACTTCCTCAATCAGACCGGCAGCACCGCCCACCACTTTACCCGGCGGGAACGCCAGCTCGCTGATACGGGTTTGCAGATCCAGCACATTTTTGTACAGCTGGTCAGCAAACTTATCCAGACCTTGAGTGGTGTTATCAGCAAACAGCACTTTTTCTAAGCGGTGGAAACCGGTGAAATTAGGATCTTCGGCTTTCTTCTCAAAATCATCCTCACGGGCATCAATCGCGCCATCCAGGTCGGAGAACAGCTCGGCAATCGGTTCGATACGCTCATAGTGCTGACGGGTCGGGGCAAACAGGGCTTTGGCCTTCTCCAGATCGCCCGCTTTTACCGCATCGGTAAAGGCTTTCGTTCCGGCAACCAGTTGCTCCACTTCTTTAGTGACATACAGCTTATAATCGGCAATCGGCCCCACCAGTTGTAAGACATCCGGCTTGCCGTCATTGACCTTACTGCCGCTGGCTTTGACAATCAGCTTGCCTTTCGGATTACTCAGCAGACCACAGGTCATGTCGTATTCACCCGCTTCCAGGTTTGCCGTCATCTTCTGCGTAAAGCCCGGCGCGATATTTTCACGCTCTTCCACCACCATCACCCCTTTCAGGATCTCCCACTCAAGCCCTTTCTGGCTGTTGTTTTTGATGATGAACTGCGTTTTTCCCGCATCAACCGTCAGGGACATGGGTTCACACTGTTTGTCGTTCACGCTGACATTCACCTGCGGAATATCCGCAGCCAGTGCAGCGCCCGACGAGGTCAGCGCCGCCAGCAGGGCAACATTCAGGGCCTGACGGCGAAAATGAGTGGTCATAGGGTCTTCCCAGTCTAAGTGTTATAAGCGGCAGGTCGGTGACCTGTCCGGCCAGATTCAGCGCGTGATGCGCGCAGAGGGTGCAACCGTTCGCGCAGGCATCATAAACAGCAGCAGCGCGGGAACGAGATAGATAAACCAGACGGCCACTTCGCTCACGCTTGGGGCTTCCTGATAGCCCAGCAGTCCTTCCAGCAGGGTGCCGAAGACGCTGTGCGTTGTCAGGGTCTGGCTGAAATCAAACGCCACCGCCTGAAAATGATTCCACAGGCCGGCCTCATGGAAGGCGCGTATTGCCCCCGCAGCCAGCCCGGCGGCGACAAAAATGATAAACAGGCTGGTCCATTTAAAGAAGCTGGCGAGGTTCAGGCGCACGCCGCCCCAGTAAATCAGCATGCCCAGTACCACCGCCGTGGCGAGACCCAGCATCGCGCCCAGCGGCGGCGCATAGCCCACGTCCTGTTGAAAGGCCGCCAGCAGAAAGAATACGGATTCCAGGCCTTCGCGCGCGACGGCGAGGAATACCATCATCACCAGCGCCCAGCCGCTGCTGTTGCCCTTCTGTAACGCGCTGTCGACGGCATCTTCGAGTTGGGCTTTGACGTTACGCGACACTTTGCGCATCCAGAATACCATCCAGGTCAGGATCACCACGGCAATGACGGCCACCAGCCCTTCAAACAGCTCCTGCTGTTTCTGCGGGAATTCACCGGTGGTTTCATTGATAAACCAGCCGAGAGCAAGGCACAGGGCAGCCGCCACAAACACGCCCGCCCACATGGCAGGAAACCACTGGCTTCGCTGCGTCCGCTTCAGATAGCTGGCAATCAGGCTGACAATCAGCGCCGCCTCCAGCCCTTCACGTAACATAATCAGAAACGGGACAAACATGCCTGACACCTCAAATGTGAAATCCGGTCAAATTCAGTAAAGATAAGTAAAATAAGAACGATATCGATTATCATTATCGGCTAAGGAAATACAAGATGGCGCGGGCTTATTTTCGCGTTTTGCGGGGGGTAAAATTTAAGCAAATGTAACCCAGTGGGGCCAACAACCTGTTGGCCCGGTAAATTAATCTTCGATTCAGAAGGTCAGGGCCTCTTTGACCTGAAACGCCTCGTTCTTATAGGTCAGCGTCAGAATACACGCGGCCTCACAGGGCGGAGGCAGATAGCCTGGCATGCGCTTGCTAAGAAAGGCGTCCAGTATCAGCGGATGGGTAAAGATCGCAACCCGCCCCTGACTGTGTTCGTACTGATAGCCGATCTGTGACAACACCTCATCTAACCGCGCTGCGGCCACCTCACCGCGTTCTCCCTGCTCTGCAGGGAGAACATTGATCCTTTTACCCGGGGAAAACAGCGGCTCTGCCGCGCTGAGGGTGTGCAGCGTGGCTATCTTTTCTGCTTCCCACGGCCCGAGGAACAGTTCATTCAGTCGTTTATCCTGAACTACTCGCTGGTGGTGCGATAACATGACTGCCTGCGATGTTTTCACCGCCCTGCCCAGTTCACTGCTCCAGGCCCCGATAAACGCCATCTTTTGCAGATGTTCAGCCAGACGCTGGTTGGCCCGATCGCCGGCCGCTGAAAAATCAGAATCAGAGGTTCCCTCCATGACACCCGACTGCTTCAGCCGGGTGAGGGAATTGACCACGACCGTCATTTCCAGCGGTGCCAGTGCGGCCGCCTTAAGGTAACCAGATTGCAGCAAGTCCGTATTATTAAAATCGACCAGCCTGAACGCCCCCTTTCGCCACTCCAGCACCGATACACTGGTGTTTGCCAGACCCGATAATGGCTGGTCTGGCCGGTACTTTTGCAGATAAAATGCCATCGAAGAGTGTGCGGCAACCAGAATATTGCCACTTTCTCCCCTGTGCTGCCGGGCAATAGTACGTAAAGCGCTCTCGAAGCGATGAGAGAAAACCGCCATATTTTCCGCCTGCACCGGTGAGACAAAATCAACATCATCTGGGCGGCCAAAGTAGAAGGCAAAATCATTACCGGAATGACCAAACTGTGCGGTCAGATCATCAATGCGTCCCCCTTCCGCCGCCCCCCAGGAGATGTCCTTCAGTCCATCAATCTGCGTCACTGCCATATTACGGTCGCGCAGGATCAGGGTTGCCGTCTGGAATGCCCTGCCAAGAGTACTGCTGTAAGCAGCAATAAACGGAATGTCAGCCAGTCCAAGTCCGAGGCTGCTGGCATCATAACGTCCTTTCGCCGTGAGTTCGGCATTGCCGCCTCCGCCAATCGTCATCGCTTTACTATTGGACAGGGTCTGCCCGTGGCGCACCAGGTAGAAACGCAGCACGCCATCGTCCTCAGCGTTTTTCGGTGCTGCACAGGTCAGTAAGGGCAGAAGGAGGAGCACTGCTGACAGCAGGCTGCGGTTCAACGCGTTAAATCCATTTCTCATGAGAGAACTCCGTGTAGTGATTGAGACGTTCACTGCGGAGTGTAGGAATAAAAGCGCCCTGTCAGCCTTGAGCGGTTTGCCACTTATTCGTTGATGCTGGCAGAATCTGATGGGTCGACACGGGCTGAGGCGTAAAAAGGGAAAAACGGGGATCAGAGGAAAAGATCCGCTGGCGCCTGGCGGTACCAGCGGACAGAGAAGCCGTTAGTCGGCCTGGTATTCCGCTTCAGCGGCATCAAAACGCTGCTGCGCGGCGGCCGATGGCGCTTTACCGAACAGGCTGAATACCACAATGGCAATGCTGGCGAAGAGGAAGCCCGGGATGATCTCGTAGAGATCCAGCCAGCCCCACTGCTTCCAGACCAGCACCGTCACGGCCCCCACGATCATACCGGCCAGTGCCCCATTGCGCGTCATGCGCTTCCACACCAGTGAGAGCAAGACCACAGGGCCAAATGCCGCACCGAAACCGGCCCAGGCGTAGCTCACCAGACCCAGCACGCGGTTATCCGGATTCGCCGCCAGACCGATGGCGATGGCGGCCACCAGCAGCACCATCATGCGCCCTACCCACACCAGTTCGCGCTGGCTGGCCCCTTTGCGCAGGAAGTTCTTATACAGATCTTCTGTCAGCGCGCTGGAGCACACCAGCAGCTGGCAGCTCAGGGTGGACATCACCGCGGCCAGAATGGCCGACAGCAACACACCGGCAATCCACGGGTTGAACAGAATGCGGGTCAGCTCAATAAAGATACGCTCGCCGTTCTGTGACACCTCACCCGCCTGTTCCGGATGGTTCTGGAAATAGGCGATACCAAAGAAGCCTACCGCCACGGCACCAGCCAGACACAGGATCATCCAGATCATGCCGATACGACGTGCGGTACGAATTGAGCGGTGAGAGTCTGCCGCCATAAAGCGCGCCAGAATATGCGGCTGACCGAAATAGCCCAGCCCCCAGCCCAGCAGGGAAATAATGGCCACAAAGTTGAGGTTTTTCAGCATATCAACGTTCTCAATGCTTTTCGCTCTGATGACGGCCATCGCATCATCCAGGCCACCGACGGCCAGAATAACCATCACCGGCGTCAGGATCAGGGCGAAAATCATCAGCGTCGCCTGCACCGTATCGGTCCAGCTGACTGCCAGGAAACCGCCAACAAAGGTATAGACGATGGTAGCCGCCGCACCGGCCCACAGGGCGGTTTCATAGCTCATCCCGAAGGTGCTTTCGAACAGACGGGCACCGGCCACCACACCGGAGGCACAGTAGATAGTGAAGAACACCAGGATCACCAGCGCAGAGATCACCCGCAGCAGTTTGCTGGTGTCCTCAAAGCGGCTGGAGAAATAGTCCGGCAGCGTCAGGGCATTGTCGTGATGCTCGGTCTGCACGCGCAAACGGCCCGCGACAATTTTCCAGTTCAGGTAGGCTCCCAGGGTCAGGCCGATGGCAATCCAGCTTTCGGAGATACCGGAGAGGAAGATGGCACCGGGCAGGCCCATCAGCAGCCAGCCGCTCATGTCCGAGGCCCCCGCGGAGAGCGCGGTAACAAAACTCCCCAGACTGCGGCCCCCCAGAATATAGTCGTCAAAGTTTTTCGTTGAACGGTAAGCGATGAAACCAATCAACACCATGCCGAGAATGTAAATACAGAATGTCACCATCATTGGCGTACTTAGAGTCATTCAGGTTCTCCACTTATTATTAGTTTCCACAGCGGGAGGCTGCACAGGCGTCGATTGCCGGAACGTAGCAAAGGCACGCGTGGGTATGGCATCCAGCCGGGGGCGGTATCCTGCCGTAAACGGCTGTGTGGCACAAACGATTTAACACAGCTTGCACATTCATTTCACCAGGTTGTTACGACTAATTGCTGGCAGGTTGCACTGCATCACATTTAATCGGGTTGCACCCGCACGACAACCTTATGAAAGCCAGGGTTTACCTGCCTTTTCAGACCTGGCCAGTTTCTTGCAGCAATATCCATGCCGCTTTTTATCTGTTAACAAAAAGCGATATTTTAAGTTTGAGGTGAGTGTCACATTTAACGAGGTTGCACAAAGTTGCAACATCAGTGATATTGCACTCTATCATTTGCTATCTATTGACTCAGGAGCTGTAAAGCATGGGCACAACTACCATGGGCGTGAAACTGGACGACGCAACGCGTGACCGGATTAAACAGGCCGCGCTTCAGATTGACCGCACGCCACACTGGCTGATCAAACAGGCGATTTTCAACTACCTGCAACAGATTGAGCAGGGGGCCACGCTGGCAGAAATTCCGGCCGGCACCGCCACGGTTGAAAGCGATGAACGCCCGCAGGACGAAGCGCACCAGCCGTTCCTCGACTTTGCCGAGCAGATCCTGCCGCAGTCCGTTGCCCGTGCCGCCATCACCTCTGCCTGGCGCCGCCCGGAGCCCGAAGCGGTGCCGATGCTGCTGGAGCAGGCCCGCTTACCGCAGGCGCTGGCAGAGTCAACGCATCGTCTGGCCTGGCAACTTGCCGATAAGCTACGGCACCAGAAAGGGGCAGGCGGGCGCGCCGGTATGGTGCAAAGCCTGCTACAGGAGTTCTCACTTTCCTCACAGGAAGGCGTGGCGTTAATGTGTCTGGCCGAAGCCCTGCTGCGTATTCCTGATAAGCCAACCCGCGATGCGCTGATCCGCGATAAGATCAGCAACGGTAACTGGCACTCCCACCTCGGCCGCAGCCCGTCGATGTTTGTTAATGCCGCCACCTGGGGACTGCTGTTCACCGGTCGGCTGGTCGCCACGCATAACGAAGCCAGCCTGACACGCTCACTTAACCGCATTATCGGTAAGAGTGGCGAACCGCTGATCCGCAAAGGGGTGGATATGGCGATGCGGCTGATGGGCGAGCAGTTCGTCACCGGGGAAACCATTGCCGAAGCGCTGGCCAATGCCCGCAAGCTGGAAGAGACCGGTTTCCGTTACTCTTACGATATGCTCGGGGAAGCCGCGCTGACCGCGCAGGATGCCAAAGCCTACCTGGTCTCCTACCAGCAGGCGATCCACGCCATTGGTAAAGCCTCAAACGGACGCGGTATTTATGAAGGCCCGGGCATCTCCATCAAGCTGTCCGCCCTGCACCCCCGCTACAGCCGCGCGCAGTACGAACGTGTGATGGAAGAACTGTATCCGATCCTGAAATCCCTGACGCTGCTGGCGCGCAGCTATGACATCGGTATTAATATTGATGCCGAAGAAGCCGACCGCCTGGAGCTGTCGCTGGATCTGCTGGAAAAACTCTGCTTCGAGCCGGAACTGGAAGGCTGGAACGGCATCGGCTTCGTCATCCAGGCCTATATGAAACGCTGCCCGATGGTCATCGACTATCTGACCGACCTCGCACAGCGCAGCCGTCGCCGGCTGATGATCCGCCTGGTCAAAGGCGCGTACTGGGACAGCGAGATCAAACGCGCCCAGACCGAAGGATTGGAAGGCTATCCGGTTTACACCCGCAAGGTGTATACCGATATCTCCTACCTCGCCTGCGCCCGCAAGCTGCTGGCGGTACCGAACCTGATTTATCCGCAGTTCGCCACGCATAACGCGCATACCCTCGCGGCGATTTATCAGCTGGCGGGCAATAACTACTACCCGGGCCAGTATGAGTTCCAGTGCCTGCACGGAATGGGTGAGCCGCTGTACGAACAGGTGGTGGGCAAAGTCGCCGACGGCAAGCTGAATCGTCCGTGCCGTATCTATGCCCCGGTGGGCACGCATGAAACACTGCTGGCTTATCTGGTTCGCCGCCTGCTGGAAAACGGCGCGAACACCTCGTTCGTTAACCGCATTGCCGATGCCACTCTGCCGCTGGACGAGCTGGTCGCCGATCCGGTGACCGCCGTGGAAGCCCTGGCCCGCAGTGAAGGTGCGGTCGGTTTGCCGCATCCGAAGATCCCCTTACCTCGCGCGCTGTATGGCGAAGACCGTCAGAACTCCGCCGGGCTGGACCTGGCGAACGAACATCGTCTGGCGTCCCTGTCCAGCGCCCTGCTTAACAGCGCCAGCCAGACCTGGCAGGTGCAGCCGGTGATTGATGCCCCGCTGGCTTCCGGGGAAAGCAGTCCGGTTCTCAACCCGGCAGAGCCGACCGATGTGGTCGGCTACGTTCGCAACGCCACCGCCGATGAGGTGTCGGCCGCGCTGGACGCGTCGGCCAGCGTTGGCCCGATCTGGTTTGCCACCCCGCCGCAGGAGCGCGCCGCCATTCTCGAGCGCGCGGCGGTAATGATGGAGGGCCAGATGCAGCGTCTGATTGGTATTCTGGTGCGTGAAGCCGGAAAGACCTTCAGTAACGCCATTGCAGAAGTGCGCGAAGCGGTGGACTTCCTGCACTATTACGCGGGCCAGGTACGCGATGATTTTGACAATGAAACTCACCGTCCGTTAGGCCCGGTAGTCTGTATCAGCCCGTGGAACTTCCCGCTGGCGATCTTTAGCGGCCAGATTGCGGCCGCCCTGGCCGCCGGTAACAGCGTACTGGCCAAACCGGCAGAACAGACGCCACTGATTGCTGCCCAGGCCGTGGCTATCCTGCATGAAGCGGGCGTTCCCGTGGGGGCTCTGCAGCTGCTGCCGGGGACGGGTGAAACCGTGGGGGCGCAGCTGGTTCAGGATGAGCGCGTGCGCGGCGTGATGTTCACGGGCTCCACGGCCGTCGCCACGCTGCTACAGCGCAACCTGGCCGGACGCCTCGATCCGCAGGGCCGCCCGACGCCACTGGTGGCAGAAACCGGCGGCATGAATGCCATGATTGTTGACTCCTCAGCGCTGACTGAACAGGTGGTGACGGATATCGTGGCCTCCGCCTTCGACAGTGCCGGGCAGCGTTGCTCTGCCCTGCGCCTGTTGTGCGTGCAGGACGACGTGGCCGAACACACACTGAAGATGCTGCGCGGTGCCATGGCCGAGTGCCGCATGGGCAACCCGGAGCGCTTCTCTACCGATATTGGCCCGGTAATCGATGCCGAGGCCAGAGAAGGCATTGAGCAGCATATTGAGTCGATGCGCAGTAAGGGCTTTACCGTCTTCCAGGCAGCACAGCCGCAGGCCCCGGGCCGCCGCGAGTGGCAGACCGGCACCTTTGTGATGCCAACGCTGATTGAGCTGAATAAAGTGACCGATCTGGACAAAGAGATTTTCGGGCCGGTGCTGCATGTGGTGCGCTATGCCCGCAACACGCTGCCGCAGGTCATCGATCAGATCAATGCCTCCGGCTACGGCCTGACGCTGGGGGTGCATACCCGTATTGATGAAACCATCCATCAGGTGGTGCAGAAAGCCCACGTCGGCAACCTCTACGTGAACCGTAATATGGTGGGGGCCGTGGTCGGCGTGCAGCCGTTTGGCGGGGAAGGTCTGTCGGGTACCGGGCCGAAAGCCGGTGGGCCACTCTACCTGTATCGTCTGCTGTCACACCGTCCGGACAACGCGCTGAGTATCACCCTTAACCGCCATGATAAAGCGCGCCCGGTGGATGCCGCACTGCGACCTGCCCTGCTGGCGGCGCATCAGGCGCTGAGCGACTGGGCCGCCGACCGTCCGGCGCTGGCGGTCTGCTGCGCGCGCTTTGCGGAACTGGGCCAGGGGGGCACTCTGCGCCAACTGCCAGGCCCGACAGGCGAACGCAACACCTTCGCTCTGCTGCCGCGTGAACGGGTCCTCTGCCTGGCCGATAACGAGCAGGATGCACTGGTGCAGCTGGCCGCGGTCACGGCGGTGGGCAGCCACGCGCTATGGCCAGACGATGAGTTGCACCGCAGCCTGTGGCAGCAGTTGCCTCCGCTGGTTCAGCAGCGTATTGCCTTTGCCGCACAGCCGCTGGAGAACCGCACCGTGGATGCGGTGATTTACCATGGCGATGCTGACCAGCTGCGCGATCTCTGTCAGGCCGTGGCCGCCCGTGACGGGGCGATTATCTCCGTGCAGGGTTTTGCCCGCGGCGAAACCAATCTGCTGCTGGAACGTCTGCTGCTGGAGCGTTCTCTGAGCGTCAACACCGCGGCAGCAGGTGGAAACGCGAGCCTGATGACCATCGGTTAAGACAGCAAAACGGCCCATCAGGGCCGTCCTCTGGCGAAAGGTATGTGTCATAACTGGTCTGTCCCGTGGAGGACAGCCTTTTTTTTGCCCTCAGGCATGTGCCCGCTGGCGGTCGACCTCCGTTCCTGGCATGCTGTCGCGTTCCAGATACAGGGTGAAGTCGAAATCGATTGATGAGTATGGCCGGGGCAGTTTTTTTGCGGCCAGCGCCGTGTCCGCCGTGATTTTATGCACCTCAGGCACCAGCCCGTCACGGCTGGCAAAGGCAAAGTCATCCCACAGATACTCATCGCCATCAATATTGATCTGGGTGGTCAGCATCCGGCAGCCCTGAGCCCGGATAAAAAAATGAATATGGGCGGGACGACGGCCGTGACGCCCCAGCAGGTTTAACAGCTGCTGGGTGGGGCCGTCAGGCGGACAGCCGTACCCGGATGGCGTGATAGTGCGCAGCTGATAGCGGCCCCGATCGTCGGTCATGATGGTGCGCCGCAGGTTGAATGCCGGCTGGCTCTTATCAAAAAAGGAGTAGTTACCCAGGGTATTGGCATGCCAGACCTCAACGCTGGCCCGCGGCAGCGGATTTCCCGCTTCATCACGCACGGTGCCCTGCATAAACAGCACCTCGCCCTCTTCCTCCTCCGTACCGTCGTCCAGACGTGCAAAGCCGTGGTAAACCGGTGCGCCGGAAACATACAGCGGGCCTTCGATGGTACGCGGCGTTCCCCCCTGCAACCCGGCCCGGACTTCTGCCTCATCCGACCGGATATCGATAAAACGCTCCAGTCCCAGTCCGGCGGCCAGCAGCCCCATCTCGTGCGCCATACCGCAGTCGGCCAGATACTCCAGCCCTTTCCACACTTCACCAGGCTGCAGATCCAGATCCTCTATGGCCGTGAACAGGTCGGTGAGCAGACGGACCGTCACCTGCTGCACGCGGGGATTGACCTCTCCTCTGGCCGTTTTGACAATAAAATGCTGAACCAGACTATCGATTTCGTGCTTGTCCATAGTGCAACTCCCTTTCAGGTTGTAACGCCCCCTGTTGCCGGTAAAGCAGGGCACGGCTCTGCGGCCGCAGGACAGGTGGCTGTAGGGTACAGTAAGCGGGTGTTCTAACGGTCGTCTTCGTGAACCGAAGACGGATGACGACAGAGCGGCATCACCTGAATCTGCATCCAGGGAAACAGCGGCAGCGTGGAGAGTAACTGATGCAGCTCCTCCACGGACGCCACATCAAACAGGCTGATATTGGAATAGTGCCCGGCAATGCGCCACAGATGACGCCATTTGCCGCTGGCCTGCAAAACCTGCGCCCGCCTTTTTTCTTCCGCTTTGAGGGATTGAACGTCCTGCTGCGGCAGCGAGTGAGGCAGGCAGACGTCCATTCTGACGTGAAACAGCATAGAAAACTCCTGTTGTCAGCGGCGACGCAGCGCCGCCACTTTGTCGGTATCAATAGCAATGCCCAGTCCGGGGCCGGTGGGAACCTGCAGCATAAAGTCGCGCCAGACCAGGGGCGTAGTCAGAATGTCCGCGGTCAGCAGCAGCGGCCCGAAAAGCTCAGTGCCAAACTTCATTTCGCTGAAGGTGGAGAACAGATGGGCTGAAGCGGCCGTCCCCGGAGCCCCCTCCAGCATGGTGCCGCCATACAGGGCAATATCGTGCAGGCGGGCGATATCAGCGACTTGCCGGGCGGCCGTGAGCCCACCGGACTGGCTGATTTTTACAGAAAATACGTCCGCCGCCGCCTGGCTGGCGAGGGTCAGCGCAGTCTGCGGGCCATTCAGGGCCTCATCAGCAATGATCGGTATGCTGAAGCGCCGGGACAGCCGCGCCAGTCCGGCATGATTTTCCGCCCGGACAGGCTGTTCGACGGCGGCAATGCCTCCGGCCTCCAGCGCGGCCATCCCCTGCTCCGCTTCACGCTCGTCCCAGGCCTGATTGACATCCACGCGGAGACAGGCCTGATCTCCCAGCGCCCGCCGGACGGCCAGTACATGGGCAACGTCGGTGCTGACGTTGCGCCGACCGATTTTGAGCTTAAAGATGCGGTGCCGTCGCAGATCCAGCATTTTCTGCGCCTCCGCGATATCTTTGCCGGTATCGCCGCTGGCCAGTGTCCAGGCCACCGGCAGCGCATCGTGCATTCGCCCCCCCAGCAACTCGCTGAGCGGGATATTTAACCGCCGCGCCTGCGCATCCATCAGTGCCGTTTCCAGCGCACATTTGGCAAAGCGATTGCCCTTCACCGTCTTCGCCAGTCGGGCCATCAGGGGGGCGATCCGGCTCGCATCCTGGCCAATCAACAGCGGGGCGAGCCAGCCGTCAATATTGGCTTTGATACTTTCCGGACTCTCTTCGCCATAGCTCAGTCCGCCGATGGTGGTTGCCTCCCCCCAGCCTTCAACACCATCCTCACAGGCAATGCGCGCCAGGACCAGCGTCTGCACCTTCATCGTGGTCATCGACAGGCGATGCGGGCGAATGGCAGGAACGTCTAACAACAGGGTTTCCACAGTGTCGATAATCATATTTTTTGTCCAACAGCCCGCTCAGTTTGCGATGAAGATGACCCTATAACGACCTGTAAAAAGGCGTCCAATACCCATTTCATCTGATCTTTATGCCCGGAAGGTATCGCTATGGAACTGCGCCACTTACGCTATTTTGTTGCCGTTGCGGAAGAGAAAAGCTTCAGCCGGGCGGCTCTGCGCCTGCATATCAGCCAGCCGCCGTTAAGCCGCCAGATACGCCAGCTGGAAGAGGATCTGGGGATGGTTCTGTTTGTCCGGGCATCGCGTCCGCTGGCGCTGACCCGCGCCGGACGCTTTTTCTATCATCACGCCGTCCAGTTGCTGGCCAGTGCTCTGGAGCTGAAGACCCTGACCCGCCGCATCGGGCAGCCCGGGCGCACGCTCAGCGTGGGGTTAGTCACCTCGACGCTGTACGGCCTGTTACCGCTGATACTGCGGCGCTTTCGTGCCGCCCTGCCGCAGGTGGCCATTCGTCTGCAGGAGATGACCCCGGCTGAACAGGGACAGGCACTGACAGACGGCATCATAGACGTCGGATTTGGCCGCCTCAGTGACGGCAATGTCCGGCTGCAGCAACGTACCCTGCGCCAGGAACCCCTGATGGTGGCCATGACAGCCCACCACCCGCTGGCCGGCGCGGCGACGTTAACGCTGCACGATCTGCAGACGGAAACGCTGCTGGTCTACCCCCAGGCCCCCTGTCCGGCGTTTGCCGGCCCCCAGCGGCAGGCCAGCCCCACCAGCGTGGTGACACCCCGTCACATTGTTGAGGTGGGCGGGTTTCAGCTTGCCCTCGCGCTGGTTGCTGCTGGCGAGGGGATAACGCTGATACCTGAATGCCTGCAGTGTCTGCAGCGTGATGAGGTGATCTACCGGCCCCTCGGCGAGGCACATCTGTTTTCTCCGGTGGTGATGAGCACGCGGCGGCTGGATCCTTCGGATGATATCCGGCTGCTGCTTACCCTGATTTATCAGCTGTATGACGAGCGAAATATTCCTCATATCAAACCCGCGGCAGAGTAAGACCCGCCTGGCCACCCGTGCCATTCGCGACACATCGCTCTTTTCGCCCTTGCTGGCAAATTTTTCATCTCATAAGTTTGCCCCTGTCAACATTACCTGCCTGTACAGGAGTCAACATGATCGACAAAAGATGCTTTTCTGCTGATGCTGCCGTCGCAGATATTGCTGATAACGCCACCATAATGATCGGCGGTTTTGGCCCGGCGGGCCAGCCCTGTGTCCTGCTGGAGGCGCTTGTCCGGCGTCGTCCCCGCGGGCTGACGCTGATCAGTAATAACGCGGGCAACGGCGACCACGGTCTGGCCGCCCTGCTCAAAGCGGGCTGCGTGAAAAAAATGGTCTGCTCTTTCCCGCGCCAGCCTGACTCCTGGGTGTTTGACGGCCTGTATCGCCAGGGCGATATCGATCTGGAACTGGTGCCCCAGGGAACGCTGGTTGCCCGAATTCAGGCGGGTGGCGCGGGTCTGGGTGGCATCTTCACCCCCACCGGCGCGGGAACCGCGCTGGCTGCGGGCAAGGAGGTGCGCGACATTGCCGGACGTCAGTACATCTTTGAAATGCCGCTGCGCGCTGACTATGCGCTGATCCACGCCGAGCGCGCTGACCGCTGGGGAAACCTGGTCTTCAGTAAAGCCGCGCGTAATTTTAATCCCATTATGGCGATGGCAGCCGACTGCACCATCGCGGAAACCCGCCATCAGGTGCCGCTGGGGTCGCTGGATCCGGAGGCCGTCGTCACCCCCGGCATTTTTGTACAACGTGTAGTGGCCGCCCCCCGGTCACTGCCCACTGACACTGAAGGACACCCCTGATATGGATATTGCCAGACTCAGTCATGACGGGCTGGCCGCCCGCATCGCCCGGGATATACCGGAAGGTTCATACGTTAATCTGGGCATCGGCCTGCCGACCCGCATCGCGGATTTTCTTCCACCCGGTAAAGACATTTTTCTGCACAGCGAAAATGGCATTCTCGGTATGGGCCCGTCCCCGGCCTCCGGTCACGACGATCCCGAGCTGATCAACGCCGGTAAACAGGCAGTCACGCTGCTTCCCGGCGGATGCTTTTTCCACCACGCCGATTCGTTCGCCATGATCCGCGGGGGGCATCTGGATATCTGCGTACTGGGCGCTTATCAGGTGTCAGCCAGCGGGGATCTGGCTAACTGGAGCACGGGCAAGGCGGAGGCGATCCCGGCGGTGGGCGGGGCAATGGATCTGGCTATCGGTGCGCGCCAGGTCTTTGTGATGACCGAACATCTGACCAAAAATGGCGTTTGTAAAATCGTCCAGCAGTGTAGCTATCCCCTGACCGGTGTCGCCTGTATCCGCCGGATTTACAGTGATATGGCGGTGATGGACATCACCGCTGCGGGTCTGGTGGTTCGTGAAATTCACTGTGGTATGACTCCTGAACAGTTACAGGCGCTGACGCCGGTCGCGCTGACGTTTGATTTGTCGCCGGGGGCTGCACAATGAACGCCGCCTGGCTCTGTGATGCTGTCCGGACCCCGTTCGGCAAACTGAATGGCTGTCTGGCCACGGTGCGTACCGATAACCTGGCCGCCCTGCCGATCACCCGCCTGATGGAACGTTACCCGGCGCTGGACTGGGGCCTGCTTGACGATGTGCTGCTGGGATGCAGCAATCAGGCCGGAGAAGATAATCGTAACGTCGCCCGCATGGCACTGCTGCTGGCCGGGTTGCCGACCTCCGTCCCCGGCTGCACGCTGAACCGCCTGTGTGGCTCCAGTCTGGATGCGGTGGCTACGGCGGCCAGAGCCCTGCGCGCCGGCGACGCTGACCTGATGATCGCAGGCGGCGTGGAAAGTATGTCACGGGCACCCTATGTGATGGCCAAGGCCGGGCAGCCCTTCAGCCGGCAGATGCAGCTGGAAGATACCACCATGGGATGGCGGCTGATTAACCCGCAAATGAAGGCACTGTACGGCGTAGAGTCGATGCCGCAGACGGCAGAGAACGTTGCACTGCGCTTTAGCATCAGTCGGGCAGATCAGGACGCGTTCGCCCTGCGTAGTCAGCTCCGTACTGCCGCGGCGCGGGAGCGTGGTTTTTACACTCGTCAGATAATGAACGTCTGCGTCTCGCAACCGAAAGGTGAACCCCACTGCGTTACCCGGGATGAACACCCCCGCACCACCTCCCTGCGGGCACTGGCCATGTTGCCGCCGGTGGTCAACCCGCAGGGCAGCGTGACAGCGGGCAATGCCTCGGGTCTGAACGACGGTGCCTGTGCACTGCTGCTGGCCAGTGATACCGGCCTCAGACAGTCCGGCCTGCAACCGCTGGCCCGCATCGTGGCCAGCGCGGTCACCGGTATTGAACCGACAATCATGGGCTTTGCCCCGGTGCAGGCGGTGCGCAAGGTGCTGGCGCGTGCGGGACTCAGCCTCGGGCAGATTGACGTATTCGAACTGAATGAAGCCTTTGCCGCCCAGGCCCTGGCCGTGACCCGCGCGCTCGGGCTGCCGGACGATGCCGGCCATGTCAATCCTAACGGCGGTGCCATCGCCCTTGGCCACCCGCTGGGTGCCTCGGGAGCCAGACTGGTGATGAATGCCGCCTGGGCGTTGCAGGAAAACGGCGGCCGATACGGGCTTTGTGCCATGTGTATTGGCGTGGGTCAGGGTATCGCCCTGATTATCGAGAGGACATAAGATGAAGATGGATTTCCGGCTGGATGGCCCTGAAGATGCACCGTTGCTGGTGCTATCAAACTCGTTAGGCACCACTCTTGACCTGTGGCAACCGCTGATGGCGGCGCTGACCCGACACTTCCACGTGCTGCGTTATAACGCACGCGGCCACGGTTCAACACCTTTGCCCGCCTCGTCGCTGACCCTGGAACGTTTGGGCCTTGATGTGATCGACCTGCTGGATAAGCTGCGGGTGGAGCAGGCGCTGTTTTGCGGTATTTCGCTCGGAGGCATGACCGGCCTGTGGTTAAGCCGGTTTTATCCGCAGCGTTTTCACCGCATGGTGGTGGCCAACACCGCGGCCCGTATTGGCACACCGGAAAGCTGGCTAAACCGTGCAACGCAGATACGCCGGGACGGTCTCAGCACGGTGGCCGCCACCTGTTCATCGCGCTGGTTCACGCCGGAGTTTGTGCGTGCAGCCCATCCCCAGGTCACCCGACTGATCATGCAGCTGGCACATGCCGATCCGGCCGGCTATGCCGCATGCTGTGAAGTGCTGGCGGCCGCAGACCTGCGTGCGGATGTCCGGCGAATGACGGTTCCCCTGCTGGTGATAGCCGGTGAGCAGGATGCGGTCACCACGGTGGAGGATGCCCGCTGGCTGACCAGCCATATTCCCGCCGCTTCGCTGCTCAGGCTACCGTCCTCTCACCTCTCCTGCATTGCCTGTCCCGCAGCGTTCAGCGAGGCCGTCAGCGAGTTCCTGCTGCGCGGAAGCACAAATCCACCGGGCTAGCGGGGGTCAAACTTCATCCGCAGCAGCTTAGGGTAAATAAACAGTGACTGACCCCAGCCCCGGTTAAGCAGCGTCCATACGGCCACCGAACAGCCGACGCACAGCGCTGTCATCACCGGTGGGAATGCCACCGCCCACAGCAGGGAAAATGCCGGGGTGGCGAAGAGCTGGTGACCCACGGCAAACAGGATCGCTGACAGACCAAAAAACTCGATAAAAATACGGTGCAGCACGTAGATCTGTAGCGTATTTTTGCCCACCCAGTTTAACCAGCGCAGGGAAAACAGCTGGTTCAGCCCGCGACAGGCGGCAATACAGCCGAGGATCGCCACCACGCAGAGAAACAGGCTCTGTTCCAGCCCCAGCAGGCTGTGCCCGACCGTCAGCAGCAGCAGCAACGTCCACGGCAGCAGATTACCTCGCCGCCATTCACTCCAGCGGATCAGGATCTCACTGTAAAATGATCCCAGCAGGAAGAAGATAAAATACTGCGAGAGACTCTCCGGTCCCCAGCCAGGGATGATATTCGCCACCGCGGCGTAATTCAGAGCCACGGCCACCAGCAGGAGCGGCAGCTTCAGGTCACGGAACACCCGGGCAAACAGGAAAAACAGGCCCAGAGCATAGAGATACCAGGAGGCACTCATCGCCAGTAGCATCAGCTTAAGGAACTGCCACGGCGAGTCCGCCCAGGCGGCATTGAGATTACCGGAGAGGCGCTCGCCCATCATTCCCTGCGACACGCCGTTAATCATCAGCCACTGGATAGCCCCCCAGAGAAAATAGAGGTAGAACAGATTAGTGACTCGGCTGGTGAACACCTGTTTCCAGGGCCGGTTGAGAATGGCATTTGCCGCCAGCAGACCCGAGACAAAGAAAAATGCCGGCATCCGCAGCGGGGAAAGATAATGATTAAAGGCCAGCCAGAGTCGGGCGGGTAACTGCCCTGCGGTAAGATGAGGAACCACATCCGCATAGCCGGGAAGGACAACGTGGTAGAGAACAACGAGTAGAATACATCCGCCTTTCAGGGTATTGACCCAGGCGATATCTTTTTTTTGAGTCGATGGCATATCGGGACTCCTGCTGTGATGGTCTGCTGTGTAAAAAAGAGAAAGTCTGCCTCCGTTATCCACGGTTTATTATATTTATTGGTCTTCTTAAACTGCCGACCCGCCCTGTTCCGTTGCCGGGCCAGACGGGTATAAAAAAGGCCGATAAAGATTACCGGCCATAAGGGTCTGGTTCTCAGCCGTTGCTGACGGCTTTTTCTGCAGGCTGCCGCTTGCGTAACAGTCGCGGATAGATAAACAGCGCTTTGCCGGGCCCGCGATTTAACAGATTCCAGGCAATCAGCGAAATACAGGTGGTCACCGCCACCGCGGCTACCGGCAGCAACAGTGACCAGCTGAGCGAGAAGGCTTGACTGTCGAACAGGCTGTATTTCACTGCCAGGGTCAGCATGGTCAGGCCCAGCAGTTCAATAAAGATACGGTGCAGCACGTAAATTTGCAGCGTGTTGCGGCCAATCCAGTTCAGCCAGGCCATATTGAAACGGTTATTTAACGCCCGGCAGAGCACAATACCGGCCACGATCGCCACGATGCAGTAGAACGGATTTTTCATCATGCCTGCCGCATGATGCGCAACCCCAACCAGCACCATGGCCGCCAGCAGTGCCAGATGGCGGCGTGACAGTTGGCTGATCTCCACCAGCGTATGGCTGAAGAAGGCTCCCAGCACAAAATAGACGAAGTTCTGTACCACACCGTTTGGTCCCCAGCCCGGCACCAGATGAAACTGGGTAGCGTAGTTGAGGAGGATCGCCCCCACCAGCAGTAACGTCTTCTGGCGGTGAAACAGTTTCGCGGCGATAAAATAGCCTGCCAGCGCGTACAGATACCACAGGCTGGTCATTGACAGCGTTAGCAGCTTAACAAACTCCAGCGGCGTACTGGCATAAGCAGCATTGACCGAGGTCGAGAGTTTTTGTCCAATCAGATTGGCCGATATATTATAAATACTGGCCCACTGGATGACGCCCCAGAGGATATACAGATAGAGAATATTAGTGAATTTTTTAGTAAATACTTCATTCCAGCTCTTTTTACTAATGGCACTGGCCGCCAGTAAACCGGAGACAAAAAAGAAGGCCGGCATCCGTAGCGGCGAAAGATATTTATTAAAAATCACCCACATTTCTGCCGGTATCATTCCGGCCGTCAGATAAGGCAGGGAAGGAATAAAGGTGGTGATAATAGTGTGGTGCAGTACCACCAGTAATATACAGCCCCCCTTGAGGGTATTAATCCAGAGGACTTCTTGCTTGCCAGCGACAGACATATAAATGCAAACCTGATTTCATCATATTATCCCGGGAGTATCTCCTTTACCCCGGCGGATCACTATGAGGATCATCTGAAAGATTTCTTAATATTTCCCTTTGTATAAAATCTCTTCAGTATTCCCGCCAGATTACAATCAGGTAGTGTATTTATTTAAGATTATCCTTATTAAAAAAAACGCCCTGGTATCAGGGCGCATGTTGTCAGCAGTAGGCAAACAATGCCGGAGCCCCGCCGGTGTGAATAAAGACAATGGGTCCCTCTCGGCGGAAACGCTGCTGACTGATGCCGTCAATCAGCCCGGCCATCGCCTTACCGGTGTAGACCGGATCAAGGAAAATGCCTTCCAGCCTTGCCAGCAGCTTCACCGCTTCCATGCCCTCTTCATTCGGCACGCCGTATCCCGGGGCAAAGTAGTCATCCCACAGGGTAAGGGGGGCGGTACTGGTCATCTCCAGCGACTGCGCCAGGGCCTGGCGGATGCGCTCCACCTTCGGCAACTGGTCGGCTGCCCGGCGCGAAACGGTGACGCCCACCAGCTCGGTATCCGGCAGCAGATGCTCCAGCCCCACCGCCAGCCCTGCGTGTGTGCCTGCACTGCCAGAGGCCACCACCACCGCCGCAAAATCGACCACGCCCTCAGACTGGTGTGCAATCTCCTGAGCGCAGTCAACGTAGCCCAGAGCGCCCAGCGCATTGGATCCCCCCACCGGAAGGATGTAAGGACGAAAACCCTGGGCTTCCAGCAGGGTGGCCTGCTTCTCCAGCTGTTCATCAGGCGCATGGAGCGATTCCACCATCACGACCTCGGTGCTCATCAGCTCCAGCAACAGTCGGTTACCGTTATTCAGGTAGTTTTCAGCACTGCTGTTCATCGGGTTTTCCAGTAGCGCAACACACTTTAGCCCCAGCTTCGCCGCCACCGCCGCCGTCTGACGCACGTGATTGGACTGAATGGCACCCGCCGTCAGCAGGACATCCGCTCCGGCACGCAGCGCATCGGCCGCCAGAAACTCCAGCTTCCTCAGTTTATTGCCGCCCATGGCGACGGGCGTGACATCGTCACGTTTAATAAAAATATCGCGGCCGAGGTAATCGGACAAACGCGGCAGGTGTTCTAAGGGCGTGGGCGAACCCAGCAGTTCTACGCGGGGGAAATTAGCAATATGGTATAAGGACAACGCGGCCTCCAGAGCAGGCGTTCAGGTTATCCTTACAGTGTTGCAGAAGATGACCGGATGGTCACCTTCCAATTGAAGCGGTGAAATAACCCGGCGATGGGGGCTGCAGCCAGTGCAGCTGCCGCGTCCACGTGAAGGCTATTTAATTGCGCTGCCAGCCAAGGAATTGATCATATTTGCGCAGCGCTATGCGATAGTTATTATTTCCCGCATCGGGCAGATCGTTTTCCAGGCATTCGTGCCAGCTCGGCCCGCTCAGGCGCTCTGCCGGAAAGCCCCTTGCTGACAGCATATCGTCAAGACGACGCAGGCGAACAACATATTCGCGAATCGTGCTGTGGCTCATTTCGGTCTGCTCAAACAGATACTGTTTGAACGCCATGATGTCAAAGTAAGTCGGATGGGTGTTGCAATAAATGTCGCTACAAAAACGGCACAGTGCCGTCAGCTCATTCTGTAATTTTAACCAGACCTGATCGTCGATCAGCTGATCCATCCGGGCGATGGCCTCTTTGTTAATGATCTGACCACGAAAAACCAGTGCCATGCGATCCAATACTTTTCCGCAGTGGGAGCAATTGCTCTGGCTGTGTTTGTAGTCTTTCAAATAACGGCTCAACGGCCTCATTTTAGTTTTGGATCCCATTCGAGATTCCCCGGTTGGTGTTGAGAGTGCAAAACTGACCTGGTCAGCGCGCTCCCGTTAACCGGGCGCGCAGGCGTTTTATCGCCTGACTGTGCAGCTGGCTGACACGGGACTCGCCCACCTCCAGCACTGCGCCAATCTCTTTTAAGTTCAGTTCTTCCTGGTAATAGAGCGTCAGCACCATTTTTTCGCGATCGGGCAAGGCCTCAATGGCTTCAATGACTCGCTCACGCAGACTCCCTTCCATAAGCTGATGCAGGGGATTGGCTTCTTCATGGCCGTCCGTCACCAGCTCTGCGCTGTCACCGTGTTCTTCACGATATTCGTCGTAAGAGAACAGCTGGCTGTTGTTCGTATCCAGCAGGATCTGCCGGTACTCTTCCAGCGATACATCCAGCTGCGAAGCCACTTCCTGCTCGGTGGCAGAGCGACCCAGCGCCTGTTCCACCTGATGCATGGCCCCCGCCACTTCGCGTGCATTGCGGCGCACGCTGCGTGGTGCCCAGTCACGGCTTCGAAGTTCATCAAGCATGGCTCCCCGAATACGCTGTACGGCATAGGTAGTGAATGCTGTGCCCTGCAGTGCGTCGTAACGCTCTACGGCATTCAGCAGCCCTATCCCACCGGCCTGTAACAGGTCATCCAGTTCCACACTGGCTGGCAGGCGAACCTGTAAGCGCAGTGCCTCATGGCGAACCAGCGGTATGTATCGCTGCCACAGCGAATGTTTGTCCATCACGCCATCGGCGGTATATAGATCGTTCACTCTGACCTACCCTGCAGTAATTAAGTTATCGGCACGATTATCTGTTTCTGTAGGGCAAGTTGATTGGGGGAATAGCGGTCATAAAGGCGGGTTATTTCATTTTTGTGGACCTGAACGATCCCCGACACCTGATTTTCAGGCGTGGGGATCCCTCAGCGTTAACGCGTTCAGTTTTTGCGCAGCAACCGCTGTCGGGTGTTTTCCGGCACCTGCTGCCACAGGGCACAGACTTTGCCTTCCAGCTCCTGATAAAACGGTATCAGCGTCTGATCTTCCTGCAACGTGCGGCGAAAATGCACCGTCCCGTGCAGCGGATCGATAGTCATACGGCGGCTGGTGAACAGACGTTGCAGATCGCTGCGCAGAAACAGGCCGTTGTCCGCACTGTTGTCCAGCAGGAAGCCCTGTTCATTTTCCCGCACATCGATGTGACAGGCCTCGACCCACGGCCACGCGTGCTCGTCGGTCAGCAGCGTTCCGGTGATCACACAGGCACCGTAGCGCTCGCGGACCAGATGACTGAACTCATGCTGACTGGCACGGTGCCACAGCCTGGCCTTGACCCGACGTCCCACTTGTGTCCCCGGGATCACCCCGGCGGGCGGCGGCAGCAACGGAGATGTCAGTACCACAATAAACTGCAGCTGGCGAGAGTACTCAAAGCACGGCTGAGACTGCCGGTCATACAGCTGCCAGTATTCGTCATCCTCGTCGTTGCGCAGCATTGTGAGGGTGAATCCACGCTGTTGCAGCAGGCTTTGCGCCATGATCGAGGCCGGATCGAGCATGGCAAGCACCTTGCTATCGCCCATCACCTTCCAGGTATTCCAGGGCGTGGGCTCCAGCGGACGACGAAAATAGAGAAAACTCTCCTGACGCTGCAGATAGTGTTCGAAGCGCTGCAGATAATTTTTCCGTTCGTTGTCGTTAGTAATAAACAGCAGGTCTTCCAGCGGAATATGGCTGTCCTTGCTGGCAAAGATAGCGCGTATCGTCCAGTTTTTGCTGGACGTCGACGGACTCAGCAAACCCCGGGTCGTTAGCGATTTATCGTCGGGATACTTTTTGCTGTAGCGGTCGTTGATCTCCTCAAACGGCAGCAGTTCCCCAGGTAACAAGTCATAATTGAAGCGCATAGCACCCTACCCCAGCAGACCGATAAGTACCCCGTACAGTGTCTGCACGCAGGCGAAAAGTTAAAAATCGCAATAACGTGTTATCGGCAGAATGTTAAGGATCTGTAAGGTTGTTTCCTTTTTCGGCGCGTTTTTTCTGCCGCTATAGGTTTGAATACCCCTCTTTCTTCCCGTTATTTCAGCCATTGATCCGCTGCCATCCTTTTACAATTTCAGTAAGTGATGGGCGAATGCCCGCCTGCCCACATTCTGATAAAAAAGAAGACACTCTATGAAAGGTATTGTTCTTGCAGGAGGCACAGGTTCCCGCCTTCATCCTGTGACCTGCGGCGTCTCTAAACAACTGCTGCCGGTCTACGACAAACCCATGGTTTACTATCCCTTGTCAGTGCTGATGCTGGCAGGGATCCGCGATATTCTCCTGATAACCACTCCGGAAGATCTGCAGGCCTTTCAGCGCCTGCTGAAAGATGGCCGCCATCTGGGCATTACACTGACCTATGCCGTTCAGCCCACACCCGATGGCCTGGCGCAGGCCTTCACTATTGGTGAAAGTTTTCTCGCGGGAGAAGGCTGTGCGCTGGTGCTGGGTGACAACATCTTCTTCGGACAAAGTTTTGCGAAAAAGCTGGAGGACGTGGCTGCCCGTTCGCAGGGAGCGACGGTTTTCGGTTATCAGGTGATGGATCCGGAACGTTTTGGCGTCGTGGAGTTCGATAAAGAATTCAAGGCACTGTCGATAGAAGAAAAACCGCTAAAACCCAGGTCGAACTATGCCGTCACCGGACTCTACTTCTATGACCATCATGTCGTAGAGATGGCAAAACGGGTTCAGCCTTCTGCACGTGGAGAGCTGGAAATAACCACGCTGAATCAGATGTACCTCAATGATGGCCTGCTGAATGTTGAAGTGCTGGGGCGTGGCTTTGCCTGGCTGGATACCGGAACGCACGATAGTTTACTGGAAGCCTCTACCTTTATTCATACCATCGAAAAACGTCAGGGTTTCAAAGTGGCGTGTCTAGAAGAGATAGCCTGGCGTAAAGGCTGGATAAGCACAGACCAGATGCTGGAACGGGCAACATGGCTGGGTAAAACTCAGTACGGCAGCTATCTTCGTCAACTGGCCGAGGAGATATAAGTGGAGGTATTAAATACCCGGATTCATGATGTGAAGATCATCAAACCTCGTATATTTGGCGACGCCCGCGGGTTTTTCCTTGAAACATTCGAAAAGCAGCGCTACAGCGAAATGCTGGATATCCAGCTGGATTTTGTCCAGGACAACTACTCGCGATCCGGCAGGCATGTTCTGCGTGGACTGCATTATCAGCGAACACGCCCGCAGGGCAAACTGGTCCGCGTCGTTCGCGGTGAAGTGTTTGACGTTGCGGTGGATATCCGCCCTGCGTCACCGACATTTGGTCAGTGGGATGCCTTAATCCTCTCTGAAGAGAATAAGCAACAGCTCTGGATCCCACCCGGCCTGGCACATGGTTTTGTTGTTCTGTCAGACGTGGCTGACTTTGAGTATAAATGCACCGATTATTATCAACCTGATGACGAAGCCTGCCTGCTGTGGAAGGACGAGACGATCGCCATCGACTGGCCCGTCAGCACTCCGCTGCTGTCTGCTAAAGATCAGCAGGGCTTACGCCTGGGAGAACTTCAACTATGCGGGTTCTGATGACTGGCGCAGACGGGCAACTCGGGCGCTGCCTGAGTGACCGTTTGCCGGCCTGGTGGGTGGTTCGCGCCTGCAACTCACAACAGCTTGATATCACCCGCGCCAGCATGGTCAGTGCCATGGTCACTGAATTTCAACCGACAGTGATCATCAACTGCGCGGCATGGACCGCAGTTGATAAGGCTGAAACCGATCCCCAACAGGCGATGGCCGTCAACGCCACCGGTGCCGCCAACCTGGCTGCAGCTGCCTCTGAGTCCGGTGCACGACTGCTCCACATTTCGACAGATTACGTTTTTGATGGCAATCGCACCACCCCCTGGCGGGAGGACGATATTCCCGCCCCGTTAAACGTCTATGGGATGACGAAATGGCAAGGGGAAAAAAACATTCAGGCGCTGTTGCCGCAGGCGATTATCGTCCGTACCTCATGGGTCTTTAGCGAGTATGGTCAAAACTTTGTTAAAACCATGAT
This sequence comes from Erwinia persicina NBRC 102418, assembly GCF_001571305.1. GTDB lineage: Bacteria > Pseudomonadota > Gammaproteobacteria > Enterobacterales > Enterobacteriaceae > Erwinia > Erwinia persicina. The sequence goes on from NZ_BCTN01000001.1 coordinate 28,418, forward strand.
GCGTCTGGCACAAAGCCATGACTGCCTGAGCGTCATTGCAGATCAGGTAGGTTGCCCGACCTATGCAGGCGATCTGGCCGAATGCCTGATCGCACTGGCGCAGCATCCGGACGCTCACGGCATCTATCACTACTGCGGAGACAGCGCGGTTAGCTGGTTTGAGTTTTCAGAAGCCATATTTGCACTGATGAAAAGCCACCGTCCCGAGGCGACAACCCCGCAGGTCAACGCCATCAGCGCGGCAGAGTATTCTTCAGCGGTGCAGCGCCCGGCGATGTCAGTGCTGGACTGCCAGCGTATTGAGAATCTGGGAATTGTTCGCTCTGACTGGCAGCGTGCCCTGCGCCAGGTTGTCGATCCCCCCCACTTCTGACAGAGTGAATTCCAGCAATATTATCCGCTGGAAGTGTGTGGGGCGTCATCGCTGTACACATGGGCTGATTCGCTCTGCGATTTTTAGCCCGACCTTCCACTGAGCATGCAGGTGACTTATGAATCCTTTTGACGTGGGTTATTACTCAGAAAATGAACTGAGAGAATGTGGTTTTAAACGGTTAGGTAAAAACGTATCCATTGCAAAAAATTGCACCATTGTCGGGCTGGAAAACATCGCTATTGGTGACAATGTCAGAATAGACGGCTACACCACTATCGTCGCAAGCGGTGAGGGATTTCTAACCCTGGGTTCGTTTATACATATCGGTGGTTACTCTCTGCTCTCGGCCGGTGCCGGTATCACCCTGCACGACTTTAGCGGGCTTTCGCAGGGGGTTAAAATTTACAGTAAAACCGATGATTACTCAGGAAATTACTTAACCAACCCTACTGTTGATGCAGACTATACCGGGGTCAGTTCAGGCGAAGTGACATTAGGACGTCATGTCATCATTGGCTCAGGCACAGTGATCCTGCCGAAGGTCACCATAGGTGAAGGTGCCAGCGTTGGGGCACTCTCGCTGGTGACCAAAAGCCTTCCTGAATGGGGTATGTATTTTGGTGCGCCGGCAAAAAAAATCAAAGACAGGAAAAAAAAGCTCCTTGAAGTGGAACAGAGGTTCCTGGCACATCGTGGCGCGATAAAGTAAAAAGTAAAGCTATCTGCGGACTCTCACCCGGTCCAGGCTGGCGTGATCGGGAGCACCGTTATAGCGGTCTCCCGTCTGATATCAGGCAGCATTGACAGCACTTGCCCGCATAATAATATCGATAATCTTCGTCTGTTCGATAGCAGAAAGAGAGGGGTGTATGGGCAGACAAAGTACGCTCTGTGCCATCCTGCTGGCGACAGGCAGATTCTCCGCAGCCGAAGAGGCATAGCCTTTATACATCGGGAATTCGGAAATGAGCGGATAGAAATAGCGGCGGACAAATACCCCCTGATCTTTGAGTTCCTGGTACAGCCGATCGCGGCTCATCGGGAACAGCGCATCATGAATAAACACCGGACAGTAGGCATAGTTCCACTGGGTATTTTCCTCTGCTTCAAGAAACGTCAGGCCATGCACATGTGCCAGCGCCTGGCGGTAGGTATCATAAATAGTCTTACGCACCGCCAGCGCGGCATCAATGTGCTTTAGCTGCAACATGCCAAACGCGGCCTGAAACTCATTCATTTTGCCATTAATACCCGGCGCCACCACGGTGGTTTCATCCGCAAAACCAAAGTTTTTCAGGTAATCAATGCGGCGTTTAATTTTAGCATCAGGACAGATAATCGCCCCGCCCTCAAAGGTGTTAAACACTTTTGTGGCGTGGAAACTGAGTATGGACAGGTCGCCGTGATTGAGGATGCTGACGCCTTCCTGCTTCACCGCAAAACAGTGCGCAGCGTCATAGATCACCTTAAGACCGTAGTTATCAGCAATATGCTGAATGCTATCGACGTCGCACGGGATACCATAACAGTGCACCGGCATTATTGCGCTGGTCTGCGGGGTGATCGCCGCCTCAATTTTCGCTGGATCCAGGTTACAACTCACCGGGTCAATATCAACAAACACGGGTTTAATACCGTTCCATAACAGCGAGTGCGATGTGGCAACAAAGGAGTATGGCGTGGTAATCACTTCACCGGTGACGCGCAGCGCCTGCAGTGCCGTCACCAGCGCCAGCGTACCGTTAGCAAACAGGCAAATATGCTCAACGCCAAGGTATTCCGCCAGCGCCTGCTCCAGGGCCTGGTGAAATGGACCGCCGTTGGTCAGTTGCTTGTTATCCCAGATTTGTTCCAGATAGGGGATAAACTCCTCTAAGGGAGGCATCAACGGACTGGTTACGAAAATATTATCTTTCATTGTCTTAACCCTTATTTAGCTCACACTGTTTACGGCAGCCAGGCATGCAGGTGTTGGTTGATAATTTCGCCAGTCAGCCAGTCCGAATCCTGGAGAGCGTGCCGGGCATTGTGTGCAAAATTCGCTAAGTCTGAGCGTTCACTGGCCGCAAGGCGGATAGCCGCCAGCCAGTCAACCTTACGGTTACGCACGCGAATAGCAGGAATATGACTCTGCAAGCTGCCAACATCACTGACCAGCGCAGGAATAGCGCAGGCAGCCGTTTCCAGCAGGCAAAAGTTATCTTTAAGGCGATTGAATTTAGTATCAGCACGCGGGACGATGGCCAGATCGGTATCAATGCTGGCTAAAAAAGGCAGATAATATTCGTGCCCCGGATAACGGTAGTGTTCTTCTATCAAGGGTTCCCAGCCGGCAGGCAACGGCCCCAGCACCTGCCAGGTCACTTCACTGGCGAGTTCACGCACCAGATTATGAATCAGTTCGATATCAGCATCGTTGAGCTCGCAGGTATTACACAGCACACGCAGTTTTTCTCCTTCACGACGGGTCACTTTATGCAAAGGGGTAAAGGGGATCAGGGCGCGTGACAGGATAGCAACAGGCCGGTCGGAGTGGCGTAAAGCTTCAGCCTGGGCATGGTTTTGCACAATCAGGCGATCAATACCCTTGAACTCAGGCAGATGTCGGCCCTGTGCAATAATCCAGGAAGGTGAAATGATCTGAGAAATGACGCAGCTATGGCGCTTCCTCAGTTGGCTAATCACGCTGTATGTTTCGGCGCTTAACGTATCTTCAATGACGATCGCATCGGCATCGATACGATGGATAAGCGAATAATCTTGTGCATTTTCAGTCACCAGGCCGTTGATGTACTGTCTGCGCGTCAGGCTGTCTGTGATGGCGGTCAGTGTCGCTGGTTGACCGGCGTGACAGGGTAATGCGATCCCCAGCACAACAGGCCGCTGACGATCGGCAAAGGGATGACGAATGAAGGCAGGACGACACTCTGGTTTAAACAAACGCCGCAACGAGGAAAAATTATCGTTATAAGAGGGGTCGCGAAGCAGTTGAGAAAGCCAGTTGGCATAGAGCCTGGATCTCCCCTGCTCCTCCTCAAGGGTCATCCGTTTGGTTTGCGGATAGAGATGATAAACATCACAGGCGATCACTGAGTGGGGGGGCCATACTGACATATATCCGGCATGGCGCAATTTCAGACACAAATCAATATTCTGTTGTTGCAGGGAAGGCAAACTGTCGTCCATCCCGGCAACATTATCCCAGGCTTCTTTTTTTATCATCAGGCTGGAATAATTGAGCACCGTATAATTTTGATCGCTTTGCAGCCGCCCCATATAACCGCCTTCATTAGCGGCGGCACCATAGCCGACTGGCGCACAAAGATCCTCCCCGCCCAGCATCTCTCCCGCAGATAAAACCAGTTGCCGGTTAAGCGAAATAATCTTGCTACCAACGCTGCCAATTTCAGGCCGCTGTGCATGATTAAGGAGGTGCGTCAGCCAGTCTTTCTCAATGACAATAACGTAGGGGTTGACCAGCAGAATATAATCACCACGCGCCGCTGCTGCTCCGGCGTTATAGCGCGCAGCATCATTGGCTGTTTCAGCAACAGTAATAATTTGAATCTTGTTTATTTTTGCCTCATCAATAGTATCGAGCCATTGATTAACGGCGGAATTCATCGCACGATCTCTTACGATAATAATTTCATAGTGTTCATGAGACGTGTTCGACAACATCTGGTTAATGCCAACCTGCATGTTCTTCAAATCCTGACTGGCAGGCATGATGACGGAGACAAAACAGGATGGTGTTTCACCATAGCAGAGATGCCAGGAATGATTGCCGTTAACACGGACCTCGGCTGCCGGATATCCGCGTTGCTGGAGGTGTCGCTGAATGATGGCGATATCAATGGGCTCGGGATGCAATAACGTCCGGGGAACCACCAGTTGGGGTTCACTGATATGGCCGATACCGGAAATGCCCTCCTGTTCAATTAAACGCGTGATGGCCTCCAATTCCCAACCCGGGGAATGCGCAGGCAACTCCACAGGAACAGTGTTCAAGACATCAACACGGAAAAGCCAGCGACGGGCATAGAGCCACGGCATACTTAATATCAGGTCGAGATTAAAGTCCGGTCTCAGCGCGCTGGTGTACTCCCCCTTTTCTTCTTGTATCAGCTCATCCGTGTAAATGGCAAAACAGTCAGAGCCCTGATTGAGACTCAATCCCACTGTGCTGAAGCTGTCGCTGAGGTAAAGCGTACCGGCAGCGACCACCTGCATCCACTGCTCCTGAGCATGGCTTAACAGGCTGGTGCTGACACTTACCCAGTCTGGCAGGACATTGATACTGCCAGCGTTATGGGTCAATACCACGCGAAAATAGGGGTAAGTTTCCCGGCAGGTGGCGAGGCTGTTCAGCGTCAGTTCAACAGCGTGGCTGTCGTGACTGTCGTTACGCACCACAATCAACAGAGATTGCGGCTCCTGTAAACCGGCGACGTGTTGCGCCATCTGACGTTGCTGATCTGGCGTCATCCCGCGCAGTTTTAACCAGTTCTGCGTGGAGTAACCCGGCAAATGTTGCCGTTTTTCTGCCGCACGCTGTTGCGTCACCGAAATGAAGGTCTGAAGCTGACGATCGACGTCTTCGCGACGCTTATAAAGCCATTGTCTCACCTCTGGCAGTGTCAGCCGTACACGCTCAATTTCGTCAGGACTATCGTGCCAGGCAATACCACCGGCATTGTCGGTCAACGTACTGTCGGTGATAGCAAACTTTTCATAACCCGGAAGCGTGCGGGCCACAACCGGGCATCCACAGAGGTTGGCGAGGAAGCAGGTGCCTGAGGATTCATAGGAATACATGACCCGGCCCCGCTTAAGTACGGCAGCCAGCTCTGCCAGCGTCAGCGGATTTTGCATAGAGAGCACGCGAATACCGGCAGGCAACGTACTGAAATCTATCTTTGCTGCCGGAACACGGTTCAAATAGAGCAGATCAAGGTCTTTGACGGGGGCATCATCACAGAATAAAGCGGTGTCATAGGCTTCCAGGGTCAGTAAATCAGGCTGGAATGCCTTACCTGCAAATTCACTTCGGTACCAGAAGTAGAGATCTTCCGCTCTGGCCTCCATGCTATTCTTCTCAATCACCCCTTCGCGGTTAAGCATATAACGCACGACAACGGGGGCATTCAGGGGATTTCCTTCAACCACTTCAGGATAAATGGCGATAAAGGGTTCACCGCCCTCTGAATAGGCCAGGTGGTCTTCAAACGAGATAACGGGCGTATTCCATGCCGGGTTAACCTCGCACTCAATCAGTCGTGCATCGTGGCCAGCTTCATTCAGCAAATGACACAGCCGGTGCACCACCTGGATCCCCAGCGAAGACTCTTTGTAGCCTGGTGCCAGCAGGATATATGGCGTCGGAGAAGTGATGCTTTTTTTATCCATGGTTTAGTTTGCGCTCCATGCATTAGCCCACTCGACTACGTTATCTCCGGTTAGCATCCAGTCGCGCCGCACCGCCGTTTGCAACTCTGCGCCCATTCGCGCGCTGGCATCCGGGTCAGCCAGATGCATACGAATCGCATCACGCCATTCAATAAAACGGTTACTGACACGAGTCACCGGCAGGTCATCATCGGTATAGCAGGCCACATTACTGCAAATCACCGGGATGCCGCAGACACCATATTCCAGCAGACGCAGGTTACTCTTACAGGCATTAAAGATATTGTCTTCAACCGGCGCCAGGGCGAGGTCAAGATTCAGAGAAGCCAGTTTTTCAGGATAGAGAACGATATCAACGCCCTGATGATACTCATGGATATACGGTCTGAGCTTGTCCGGGCACATCCCCAGAAATACCCACTCCACATCGTTAGCAAATTCTTTAATAATATCGACGATCATTTCAAGATCACCGCGATGGCTGGAACCACCAGCCCAGCCGACGCGTGGCTTACGCCCCTGATTGCGCAGGCTGTACAACGGTGCCCATATGTCTGCCGGAAGCCGGTTTTTAACCACCAGAATATTCGGATGCATGTTGCTCATCGCATCGGCCAGTGGTGCTGTTGAAACCACGAAACGGTCAAAGAAAGTCAGACTTTTACGAAGTTGTCCGGTAATTTCCTGCTTAAAATGCTGGCGATTGTTGTGTTTCATCGGCACGTTGAGCAGGTAATCATCCAGTTCAAACACTTTAAACACGTTGTGCAGTTTTCCGGTCCGTTCAATCCAGTTATGGAAAGCCGGTGAGTAGCGGCGCTGTATAATCAGGCTATCGGGCTTAAACCGGCCAATTTCACTGATATTCAGCAGCGTCATGCCGGCTTTACCCTCTGCCAGTCCGTCGTTCTGCATGGCTTCAAAGGGTTTCATCATGCGGTAATGACCGCAGCCCGTCATGTCCGCATTATGGACAAGGAAAACAGGTAAATTTTCGCGGGGTGCGGGACGCCAGCTCAACAGGCTGTCACCTTCAATATCGAAGTGGCGACTTCTTAGCGACAGATTGGCATTAAATGCCGGATCGTTGGCGATCACCGGCATCCAGCGGGCAAAGAGCTTGTCCTCTTCCAGCTGCTTAAGCTTGCTGGAAGTGTGCACCGTCTCCCCGGGAAAAGGATTGCTGCGGGCCGCCGGGCGAAGTATGCGTGCGTAAGGCGTCCATACGGTCATATACCCCGCGTTGCGGGCGCGCAGGCAAAGGTCGACGTCATCGTAAAGCTGGCTGTCACTGTCAAATCCGCCCAGCTCGAAAAATACCGCCGTTCGAACCAGCATAAAGTCGCCCGATACCGCACTGTAATTCTGATCGAGATGGAGACGCCCCTGCTGGCTGGGATGACTGTCATCCATCCCCCGGAAAGCATCACCTGCCGCACCGTTTATCCCGAGGATATAACCGGCATGACGCACTTTATTCTCTGAAGTTAACTGCTTACCACCGACGATAGCGACCTCGGGACGCTGTCCGTGATTCAGCAGGTTGTCCAGCCACTCGCCATCAATGACAGCCAGTTCACAGTGCATCAGCATCAGGTATTCTCCTGTGGCTTTCTCTGCGGCCAGGTTGACCATGCTGGCATGATGATAACTGCCGCTGTGATGCATGACGCGTATACGCTGGGGGTCGACCCCCGCTATGGTCGCCAGCCAGCTGTCACGTTCCGTCGTTCCCTGACTATCAGCAACGATTAACAGCTCATAATTCAGGTAACGTGTTTTCTCCAGCAGCGTGGTCACACAGCTGATCAGCGACGGTAAATGCCAGTTCGCCAGAATGATGATGGAGACTTTGGGCTGTCCAGGATGCTCATAACGCAGCCGGTAATTATAGTGATTGTCTAACGCAATCTGCGCCTGAGGATAGCCTCTGTTATTAAGATGGCGTTCAATGACGGCCGCATCCTCCACTATCGCCCGATTGATTAACGGTGCCGTCAGCAGGGGTTCGGCAAGATGACCAGCCACATTCAGCCCCTGTGACTCAATCAACTTAACGATCAAATCAAATTCTGCCGCCCGGGGATAGTTCGGGTCAAAACCTTCTGCTGCGATCAGAAGTTCACGGCGGAACAGCCAGTGCTGCGCCATCATTTTGGGGGAGCTCAGGAACAGATCAAGATTGAAATCCGGCCTGAAAAACATACCAGAGGGTTCGTCACCCAGATAGAAATACTCATCGGCATAAATCGCTAATAATCCATCGGCCTGCGGGAGGGTTGTAGACAGAGCGATCAGACCCGATGGCTGGAAACAGGTGCCGGCCTCTACAAAGATAAACCAGCCAGCATCATGCTGTTCAATGATTTTGTTAAAGGTGGCGATGCGATCTTCCGCTACTGACGGATAGCAGGGTAACCCATTGAAAGCGCTATCCACCTCACCGACTAATAGTGGATGGAGTTTCAACGTCGAAATACCCTGATGCGCCAGTGAATCCAGTGTTAAGGACAGTTTTTCACGGTTTTCGGCGGTGACAGAGATCACCACGGCGACATTCACGGAGGATGGAAACTCGGCGGCCATCTGCTGTAATCTTTTTTGCTGGAAGGGCTGCAGGCTGCGCACACCGTTCCACGCTTTCAGCGCCGTCTGCACGACATATTGATGTTGTGTACTCAGGATGTCTTTTGCTTCGAAACAGTCTGGACGATCGAGTTCGGCAAGCCGCACGTTATCGCGGGCAGCGCCATCTGAATACCAGGGCTGCGCCTTAATCGATTCAATAACTTTAATAACTTCTTCATCGTTTTCATTCTGATGCGGCTGTTTGTACATCATCGAGAAACGTATGCCGAGCAAGGGCTGCACAAACCACAGCAGGTTAGTCTGGGGCAGCAACTTACTGTAAACCACCAACCCAGCTAAATCCGGCAGTGATTGATCATTAATCGCAAAGAGAGGGTGCTGACTGGCAGTCAGGGCGAGAAGATCATCGCGATAAAACATTGATGCTGAAAGTTCACCCGCCAGACTGTGATGAGCGCGTGTCTGGCAACGAAGAAAATCACGGCCATCAATGATACAGTCCGCGTTATACAACGGGGCCGTGTTAAGCACATCGGGCAGTATTTTGCCGTGCGGATCGAGCCGCTGACGTTTCGATGCAGCAATACGACACTCAGGCCTGGCCTGTAAACCTGCGACTAACTGACTGATACAATTTGGTTCTAATCGTTCCGCATGGCTGAGGAATTTAATATATTCCCCCTCCACGAGCCGGACAGACGCGTCGCAAATATCCTGCTGATGTCGGTCAAAAATAGTATGCGTGACAGGGAAGCGGTCTCTCCCCGTCCGGGCTGTCAGCAAGTTTCCGATAAACTTATCGCCACTGCAGTCAGCGATCAGAATGTCACAGTGGGGATAATCCTGGGCTAGTGCACTACTAAGCGCATCGTTAAACCAGATGGGATACTGAGCAAGAATAATAATGCTAACACGTGCTGTCTGGGTCATGAATAATGGCTCTCCCGGCCCCCGCAGTCCATTAAACGTCGACGCAGGGAAAATGATTCTGGCTATGATAGCCAGCACCGCAAGAATCAATCGCCAAAAAAGAAAGGGAATACAGGGCTAATCTGAGCGTTAATGCTTTTCACCCTCAAAAACGAAAAAACCCCGCCGAAGCGGGGTTTGAGAGCAAGATTATCGCGGGGGTAATTAGCCCTGCAGCAGAGACAGAACCTGCTGTGGAACCTGGTTAGCTTTCGCCAACACTGAGTTACCCGCCTGCTGAATGATCTGTGCTTTAGACAGGTTAGAAACTTCAACCGCGTAGTCAGCATCCTGAATACGGGACTGTGCTTCAGACAGGTTAGTGGTGGTGTTGTTCAGGTTAGTTACCGCTGAACCCAGACGGTTCTGAATCGCACCCAGTGATGAACGGAATTCATCAACAGAAGCAATGGCTTTGTCCAGTTTATCCAGTGGACCAGAGGTAGAACCCTGGGTCAGGTTAGACAGGCTCAGTGCTTTGGTGTCAATTTTGAACGCTGCGGTTCCGGCAGTGGTCGTATCAGCAGACTGTGGATCAACAGCCACATAGAACTCTTCGCTTGCGCCGCTGGCGATGTCGAAGCCGTTCGCTTTCAGGTTGTTAGTTTCAGCAGCTGAAGTTGATTTGATGGTCACTTTAGCGTACAGGTTGCCGCTTTCGTCTTTATAAACGTTAGTGCCATCGACTTCTGCGCCGCCAGATGCCAGACCCAGACGAGTAGACAGGTCGTCTGCTGCGCCAGATTCTGCTACAGTCGCACCAGAAACGCTGGTGGTAGCACCATAGTAACCGCTGAAAGCAGCAGTACCTGAAGCCGCAGTCAGAGTCCCTTTAGGACCGTTAACGTTGAAGCTGTCCAGACCCAGAGTTTTAGAGTCGATTTTTTTCAGGTCGATATCGATGGTTTCACCATCGTTAGCGCCAACCTGGATAGACATTTTACCGTCTTTAGCCAGAACGTTCACGCCGTTGAACTGAGTCTGACCAGATACGCGGTCGATTTCAGACAGACGGGATTTGATTTCGTCCTGGATTGAAGACAGGTCAGAATCTGAGTTAGTACCGGTTGAAGCCTGTACAGTCAGTTCACGAACGCGCTGTAAGTTGTTGTTGATTTCTGACAGTGCGCCTTCAGTGGTCTGTGCAACAGAGATACCGTCGTTTGCGTTACGGGCAGCCTGAGTCAGGCCCTTGATGTTAGAAGTGAAGCGGTTGGCAATTGCCTGACCCGCTGCATCGTCTTTAGCGCTGTTGATACGCAGGCCAGAAGACAGGCGCTCAATAGAAGTAGACAGAGCAGACTGGTTTTTGTTGATGTTGTTCTGAGTGATCAGCGAGAGGCTGTTGGTATTGATTACTTGTGCCATGATTAAGATTCCTGTTAAATCATTTCGGGTTAAGTGGTTGGGCTTGTTTGCCCCCCGGCTTCATCGCCGTCAAAGTTGTTATCGTCTGCCCCTCAGTAACCTTTAGAATTTTTTTAGCCTCACCGCGTTTTTTTTTCGTTTTACCCTACCCGATGAAATACGCCTCCTTATTGCCGCTATTCGCTTTATTGCCGCTGAAGAAATAATCGTAAACTTTGTGCATCAATAGCCGATAACCTCGGTATTCATACTCCGTCCTGATTAAATAAAGGAAACATCATGGCTAGTATCTCTACCTTAGGTATCGGCTCCGGCCTCGAATTAAGCACTATCCTTGCGCAGACTGAAAGCGCAGAGAAAGCAGCACTGACGCCTATCTCTAAGCAGCAGACGGCTTATACCGCCAAACTCAGCGCCTACAGCACCATGAAAAGTGCCTTAACCACGTTTCAGGCAGCCAATACCAAGCTGAACAGTGCCAATCTGTTCAGTTCAACCAAGACCAGCAGCACCAGCACCGCGTTCAGTGCCACGACAACGACAGGTGCCGTCGCGGGTAAATATACGATTGCCGTGTCCCAGTTAGCCTCGTCTCAGACCCTGACCTCCGGCGTTCAGACCAGCAACTCTACTGCGCTGGCCACGTCTGACAGTACCATTTCGATTAAACTGGCGGGCAGCGATAAGGCCGTTGACGTTAAAGTGACGGCGGCAAACTCTTCGATGACCGGCATCCGTGATGCGATCAACGCCGCCGATACCGGTATGACCGCCAGCATTATCAAAACCGGTGACGGCAGCTATCGTCTGTCGCTGACCTCAGATAAAACCGGTACGGATAACGCAGCGACCATTAGCGTGACGGGCGACAGCACGCTGCAAGGTATGCTGAATTACGATGGCACTAACAGCAGCAATATGACCCAGAGCGTTGCCGCGCAAAACGCGATGCTGAAAGTCAACAACGTGGATATCGAAAGTAGCAGCAATACCATCAGTGATGCGCTGGAAGGGATTACGCTGAATCTGACGGCGGAAACCACCGGCACACAGTCGCTGACCATCACTAAAGATACCAGCAGTGCATCTAATATTATTGCAGCCTGGGCGACTGCCTATAACACGCTGCAGGACAGCTTAAGCGCGCTGACCAAATATACCGCCGTTGATGCGGGTACCACTGCACAGGATACCAGCAACGGCGCCCTGCTCGGTGACAGCACCCTGCGTACCATTCAATCGCAGATGAAAGACATGCTGACCAATACCGCCAGCACGTCCACTTATAAAACCCTTTCGCAGATTGGTATCACTACTGATCCTACCAACGGCAAGCTGATCACCGATCAGACTAAGCTGGATGCCGCGCTGGCAAAAGATTCGGAAGGGATCAAAGCGATGTTTATGGGTGACGGTAAAACCACCGGGATTACCACCAAGCTGGACTCAAACCTGACCAGTTGGTTATCCACCAAAGGGGTTATTCAGGCGGCGACAGATGGCGTCAGCAAAACACTGAACAACCTGACAGCGCAGTACAACAAGATTAGCGATCGCATCGATGACACCATCGCACGACTGAAAACCCAGTTTACCGCGCTCGACGTGATGATCAGCAAACTGAACAATACCAGCAGCTATCTGACACAGCAGTTTGCGACAACTAACAGTACCACCAAGTAAGGGACCATCATGTATAGCGCAAGCGGTACTAAAGCCTATGCAAAAGTGGGTGTGGAAAGTGCAGTAATGAGTGCCAGCAATGACCAGCTGATCACTCTGCTGTTCGATGGGGCACTCAGTGCCCTGGTTCGCGCCCGTCTTTTTTTGCAGGACGGTAATACGATCATGAAAGGGGCATCACTCTCTAAAGCGATCAATATTATCGATAACGGATTGAAGCTGGGTCTGGATGAGTCCAGTGAGGACGAGTTAACGCAGAATCTGCTGGGATTGTACCGCTATATGGTCAATCGCCTGCTGCGCGCTAATATCGACAATGATGTACACGCCATTGAAGAAGTCGAAGCGCTGTTGCGCAATATCGCCGATGCCTGGAAAGAGGTTTCTGGCACAACCGCTCTGGTTTAGGACTCTGTAGACATGAACATTGCCCCACATCTGCTCGCGATTTATCAGGAAATTTTGACTCATAGTCAGTCCATGCTGCGTCTGGCTGGAGAAGGACAGTGGGACGAACTGATTGATATGGAAGTGAACTACCTCAGCGCCGTGGAAAAACTGGCGAAAACAACCCAGCACCAGCCGGTACCTGCACACACGCAGGAACAGCTGCGTCCCGTGCTGCGTCATATTCTTGATAACGAGTCAGAACTGAAAAAGCTGCTCAAGCTGCGCCAGGATGAAATCTCAGGTTTGATCCAGCAGGCAGGACGTCAGAAGTCAGTGAATAATGCCTACACCAAGAGTGCTGGCGTGGTGCTGTTCCCCACCGGGGCCAACGGATAAACCTGATTTTTAAACCGCCCGTCCCGGCTTGTTTTCTCCAGTGGGCCAGAGTGAAATAAATATTTCCACGCTGGCCCGCCCTTTTCTCCCCGTCTCGCTCATACTTCATTTTCCCGTCTGCCGAAAATGGATCACCTAAATGCGCAATCCCACGCTGTTACAGTTTTTTCACTGGTATTACCCCACAGGCGGCAAACTCTGGCCGGAAGCGGCAGAACGTGCCCCCAGGCTGGCAGAGATGGGGATTACCGACGTCTGGCTGCCGCCCATTTATAAAGGGGAATCCGGCGGTTATTCCGTGGGCTATGACAGCTATGACCTGTTTGACCTGGGGGAATTCGGGCAGAAAGGCTCCCGCGCCACCAAGTACGGCGATAAAGAGCAGTTGCTGACCGCCGTCGACACACTAAAATCTCACGGTCTCGGCGTGATCCTTGACGTGGTTCTCAACCACAAGATGGGTGCCGATGAGAAAGAGCAGGTGCAGATTAACCGTGTTAACCCGGATAACCGGGATGAAATTGACCCGGAAGTGATCCAGGCCGAAGCCTGGACGCGCTTTACCTTCCCCGTTCGTGCCGGACAGTATTCAAAGTTCGTCTGGGACTATAAGTGCTTTAGCGGCGTCGATCACATCGAAAACCCCAATGAGAACGGCGTGTTCAAGATCGTTAACGACTATACCGGTGAAGGCTGGAACGATCAGGTGGATGACGAGCTGGGCAATTTTGACTACCTGATGGGAGCCAATATTGATTTCCGCAACCGTGCGGTCACCGAAGAGCTGAAGTACTGGGCACGCTGGGTCATGGAGGAAGTGCACTGCAGCGGTTTCCGCCTGGATGCGGTTAAACATATTCCCGCCTGGTTTTACAAGGAGTGGATTGAACACGTTCAGGAGGTGGCAGAGCAGCCGCTGTTTATCGTGGCGGAGTACTGGTCACACGAGGTGGATAAGCTGCAGCAGTATATTCATCAGGTCGAGGGCAAGACCATGCTGTTCGACGCCCCGCTGCAGATGAATTTTCATACCGCCTCTAAGCAGGGTGCCGATTATGACCTGAGTCAGATCTTCAACGATACGCTGGTCGCCACCGACCCCTGGCATGCAGTGACTATTGTCGCCAATCACGATACGCAGCCGCTACAGGCGCTGGAAGCCCCGGTTGAGTCCTGGTTTAAACCGCTGGCCTATGCGCTGATCCTGATGCGGGAAAACGGCGTTCCGGCGCTGTTCTATCCCGACCTGTTTGGGGCCAGCTATGAAGATGAAGGGGGGGACGGACAGCAACATCAGATTGATATGCCCGTTATTCCCGGGCTGGAAACCCTGATACGCGCGCGCCAGCAGTACGCCCACGGTGAACAGCGAGAGTGGTTTGACCATCCCAACTGCATTGCCTTCGCCCGCAGTGGCACCGAGGAACTGCCGGGCTGCGTGGTGATCATGTCAAACGGCGAGGCGGGCGAAAAAACGCTGGAGCTCGGGGAAAATTACGCCGGGAAACGCTGGCACGATCTGCTGGAGCAGATCGCTGAACCCGTCAACACCGATGATCAGGGCAATGCCGTGTTTCGCTGCGCGGCAGGCAGCGTCAGTGTCTGGGTGATCAGCTGATCCCCCTGTCGTGGCCAGGACGGCCACGACAGACCCGATCAGGGTTGGGCAGGCGGCGTCGTAACGTTTTGCTCAGGCTGCTGCGTGGCACTCCCGGCTGTCGGTTGCTGGGCCGCAGCCTGCGCTTTCGCCCTGTCGTCCAGCGCCTTCTGGCATTCAGCAGTAGGCTGGGCGACTTTCTGCATCACCAGCTTGTCGTAGTGAAGTTCGGTGCCTTGCAGCTCCAGCGGCATAACGCGCAGCTGCTCGTTAACATTCACCCACTCTCCGTCAAAAAAGGTCACTTTACCCGGTTTGGCGATCACCCGCTGCCACTGGCGGCAGTCGAGGGTATCGCCTTCAGCGGTGATAATCAGGCTGGCTTTTGCCTGATCGCTCACCAGCCCACTCTGCGGGCCAAAAGTCTGCCAGTTGCCCACCAGCGTCGCGGGCGGTGGCGTTTTCACCGCGCTGGCATAATCGGCTAACTGCGCACAGCCACTCAACGTCACCGCGGCGGCGGCTGCAAACATCCACTTTTTCATTTTTCTCATCCTGATTGTTCAATTAGGCGATACGTTATAATTTTTACCTGCCCCGCCGCAAGCCCGATGCGCCCTGTTGCACTGACTTTCCCCGTTCCACCCCGCCGTGTACACTATCGCCTGCATATTTCCACGCACTTACCCGGGCACATTGCTATGAAAACCGTTGAAGAATATTACGCCATTGCCAAAGATATGTTTCTTGAGGCACACCCGACGCTGAAAGCCGGTATTGAAAATCTGACCGCAGAACAGGCGGCCACGCTCGGTATGAGCGTTGAACAGCTGCAGTCCATGCAGAAAGACCGGGCCTATGCGGCTTACGTGCGTGAGAAAAAACTCGACGGGATGCTGTTTGCCATTCAGCTGGCAGAGCCGGATAAAGCGGTGATGGTGGAAGCGATTGAAACCTACCTGCGTTCGCAGGCAGAGGCGCTGGGCATGACGTGGGAAGCGTTCTGTATTAAAAACGAATTGTAAGAACAGGCAGGGCGGCGCCTTATTTCGCTCCGCCCTGCCGCAAAAGACAGGCCGGACTACCCGGCCAGACGGGTAGCGGATGACAGTGAAAAGAGTTCCTCTTCGCGGAACGCCTCCCGCTGCACGCTAAAGCCATCATACCAGCGACACTCCACCATGCCACTGGCCACCCCGGTCACAATCATTGCGGGGCCACCTTCCTTATGTTGCACTTCATCACTGATCGTAAAGCTCATATAAAGCACCTCCCTTTTCGGTTATCAATCGTTAATCAGTTATAGCATCTGAATATAATCCGCGCTGTTAACGACAGGTAAAATATATGTTAAATCAAAATAAGCAGTTATAAACGCTGAATATAAAAAAAGCGTGTAGTTTTACTACACGCTTTTTATGTGAAACCTGTCGCAATTTGCGCTTAGATTTTGCAGCCTTCGCAGTCGGCTTCATCACCTAAATCCGCCGGCACTTCGGCCGCTTTCTTTTGCGCGTTAGCTTCTGCCTGCTCAAGCTGCGCATCAATATCGAATTCAAACATATCGTCGTTCATCTTTCTCTCCTGCCTGTTTACTCGTTTAAGCCCGTCTTTATACTGATTTCTGGCGCATTCTGGCAATCAAATTTACCGAACACAGCACAATCGACCCCACAATGAAGCCGATGATGAGGTTGGCCAGGTTGCTGACCAGCATCGCCAGCAGACCGTGCATACCTGCGCTGAAGCCTTCGATATGATGATGCAGCCACGGCAGGCCGTGCACGATAATGCCACCACCGACCAGGAACATCGCCAGCGTGCCGACCACCGTCAGGATCTTCATCAGCCAGGGAGCGGCGACCAGCAGTACACCACCGATGGCTTTCGCGGCCGCCGAGGTTTTCTTCTGCAGCCACATCCCCAGGTCGTCAATTTTGACAATCCCCGCCACAATGCCGTACACGCCGACGGTGACCAGAATCGCCACGCCGGCGAGGATGATCACCTGGTTGAGCAATGGCGCTTCTGACACAATGCCGAGTGTAATCGCCACGATCTCAGCAGAAAGAATAAAGTCAGTGCGTACCGCACCTTTGACCTTCTTCTTTTCAAATTCTGCCGGGTCCTGCTGTGCGGCTTTCAGCAGACGCTGCTCGCGGGCTTCCGCCGTCTCCTGACTTTTGTCTTTATGCAGACTGTGCAGCACCTTCTCCACGCCCTCGTAGCACAGATAGGCACCGCCCACCATCAGTAAGGGAGTGATCGCCCAGGGGGCAAAGGCGCTGATCAGCAGCGCCAGCGGCACCAGGATCAGCTTATTAAGAAATGACCCTTTTGCCACGCTCCATACCACCGGCAGCTCACGGTTCGCTTTCACTCCGCTGACCTGCTGGGCATTCAGCGAGAGATCGTCCCCCAGTACCCCGGCGGTTTTCTTTGCCGCCACTTTGCCCATCACTGCGACGTCATCCAGCAGGGTGGCAATATCATCCAGTAAGGTCAGTAAACTGCTTCCGGCCAAAATCAGATTCCTTATTCAATTTCATCATGTTGACAACAGGGGCACCGCTCAATTTCTGCCACCGCCATATCAGCGATGCCATCGCAGTCCCACTCAACGCGCACGCTCTGCCCCGCCGTTTCCGTATGGTGCAGATATTTGCTCACCGGGCTTTCCGTCATCCCGCTAATTTCTTCTGTCGCTATCAGGCAGTCGCCCACGTAAATACGCGCCGTCGCCTGGGTATTGACCATGCGTTCGCCGCTGAGTTTGTACAAACGTCTTACCGTCAGTTTGACACTGGCCATGGCTTACCCCTGGCTGGCTGTATTGATAGAGGGCACTGATCTAAGCAATTATGGCCAGGGAGTGCAAATTTTGTAAAAAAAATCCTTCCGGGGGTGATAATTAGTGGCAGAATCAGCCCTACATAACACTTTTATAACTTGCTATAACAAGGACGATCCTGACATGACGTTACGCCGTGCCCCCGCCCTGCTGCCCCTGCTGGCTGCCCTGTTTACACTTTATTTCATCTGGGGTTCCACCTATCTGGTGATCCGCATTGGTGTCGAAAGCTGGCCACCGATGATGCTGGCCGGACTGCGGTTTTTAATGGCAGGTGTTGTGCTGCTGACGTTTTTGCTGCTTAAAGGGCATAAGCTGCCCTCGTGGCGTGAAGCCGGTAATGCCGCCATTATCGGCGTGTTGCTGCTGGCGATGGGGAACGGCGCGGTCACCGTCGCTGAGCACCAGCACGTGCCTTCCGGACTGGCAGCCGTAATGGTTGCAACGGTCCCGCTGTTTGCCATGTGTTTCAGTCGTCTGTTTGGCATTGCCACCCGCTGGATCGAATGGGTGGGGATCGCCGTCGGCCTGGTAGGGATTATTCTGCTCAACAGCGGCGGACACCTGGCGGGTAATCCCTGGGGCGCACTGATGATTCTGGGCGGTTCACTGACCTGGGCATTCGGCTCTGTGTGGGGTTCCCGCATTGCCCTGCCGCACGGGATGATGGCCGGGGCCATCGAGATGCTGGCCGCCGCCGTGGTGCTGCTGATCGCCAGTCAGTTAAGTGGCGAGCACCTGGTGCAGAAGCCATCGCTGGCCGGTTTCTTTTCCCTCGGTTACCTCAGCCTGTTTGGTTCAGTGATTGCCATCAATGCCTATATGTTCCTGATCCGTAACGTCACCCCGGCAATTGCGACCAGCTACGCCTATGTCAACCCGGTGGTCGCCGTGCTGTTGGGTATTGCCTTTGCGGGGGAAAGCCTGTCCGGTCGCGAATGGCTGGCGCTGGGGATTATCATCCTGGCCGTGGTGCTGGTGACGCTGGGAAAATATCTGTTCCCGGCCAAACCGATTATCAGGCCCTGCACGGAAAAATAAGGGTTACGGGCGGGCAGACCGCAAGAGACTGTCCGCCGCTATGACAGGGAGCGAATCCCCCGGGCGTCGATCTCGCCGTTGCCCGTCGCGGCGCACAGCCACTCCTCCAGGCGCGTGCGCAGCGCCTCTTCTTCTAAGCGTGTCTTACCCCGCAGTGCACATTCCCAGACCAGCATAACCCGCCAGCCGCTGGCGCTCAGTTCTTCGATATAGCGTTTATCGCGCGCCACGTTGCTGTCTATTTTTCCCTGCCAGAATGCCGTGCGGGTGGCGGGCATCTTAAACAGATGGCAGTGATGCCGGTGCCAGAAACAGCCGTGCACAAAAATGATGGCCTGATAGTCACCCAGCACAAAGTCAGGACGCCCGGGCAGGGATTTATCCTGCACCCGGTAACTCAGGCCAAGCTCAGCCAGCAGTTCTGCCAGCTTTTTTTCAATTGCCGTATCGCGGGTGCGAATGGCTCGCATGTTCTTGCTACGCACGTCTGAAGAGTGAACGTCGGCCATCTTGATATCCCTTTAAAGAAGACCTTAAGTGTAGCTAAAAGCGGCACTGTCGTCGTAGCGGCGAACCACATTTCACTGGCGTTGCTTAACGGCCTGCTCAATCCAGGGCAGCAGCAGCCGGGCCACCGCGGCAAAGGCCGGCACCACCACCGAATTGCCGAACTGCCGGTAGGCCTGAGTATCCGAGACGGGAATGTGGAAGCGCTGTTCCCCCGGCTGCTCGAACCCCATCAGTCGGGCGCACTCACGCGGCGTCAGCCGGCGCGGGCGACGCTGCTGATTGTCAGCATGGTCAAAATCCTCTTCGCCCAGCGCTTTGTTCCAGCCGCGATCGATAAGGATCTCCGAACCGTCTTTGTAATACCGGGCCGACAGCGTGCGCACCACGCCCTGCTCCAACGCCGGATCCACCAGTCCATAGCCGAATCCGTTGCCGCGTGCCTGGTGTTTTTTCGCATACTGATAGAGATACTTCCACAGGGTCGGCGTCAGGATATATTTCTCGTCCACGACCGGATCAAGCAACGCCTTCAGCGGCGTGCGCTGCTGCGGATAGAGGGAGGGTAAGGCACTCAGTGTAAAGGCCGGCAGCGCCAGGTCACGACGGAACCCCACCAGCACAATGCGCTCACGGTGCTGCGGCAGGAAGTGTTTGCCGTCGACAATTTTCGGATCCGGTGAGCCGGTCACGGCGGCATCCGCCACGTCGTAGCCCAGCTCATCCAGGGTCGACATAATGATGCGGAAGGTATTGCCCTTGTCGTGGCTCTTCAGGTTCTTCACATTTTCCAGCACGAAGATCGCCGGCTTTCTGGCGGTGATGATGCGCGCCACGTCAAAGAACAGCGTGCCCTGCGCTTCATCTTCAAATCCATGCTTACGCCCCAGCGCATTTTTCTTCGACACCCCGGCCAGGGAGAAAGGCTGACAGGGAAACCCGGCCAGCAGCACGTCGTGATCCGGTATCTGCTGGCGAATGTGCTGATAGGCCTGCTCTTCATTCACCTGCGCGTCGCCGCTCAGCGTGACATCGCGGATGTCCTGGTTAAAGCGGTGCTGGTGCTCGTCACAGTACCAGTTAGCTTTATAGGTACGTACCGCGTGTTTATTCCACTCACTGGTGAACACACACTGCCCGCCAATCGCTTCAAAACCGCTGCGTATGCCACCAATGCCGGCAAACAGGTCAATAAAGCGAAAGGCGTAGTGAGGATGATGCGACGGCGGCGCTGGAAGCATTTTGCGCAACAAGCTGACTTCGGCCTCATTCAGCGTTTTACGACTGTACCCTTTTACCCAGCGGTTAACAGACTCCCGGGTCCACTCCTGCTGGCTGACCTTACGCAGGGTAGCCGCCACGGTTTTCTGGTCATAGATCTCCAGCACGCGCAGCAACAGCTGACGGTCCTGCTCTTCTTTATGCTGGGATTGCACTCGTGCCTGCTCTGCCAGCCCGGCGGCCACGCGGTCAAAATCGCTCATAATTACTCAATAAATGGGATAAACGGGTGTCAGTCTATCACTTCACTGACCCAGCGCCAGGCGGAAATTAGCCCTGCAACGCTCCTCCAACGGGTGACAGTGCGAAAAGAGGCGACTACACTTGCGCGGTTAACGGATTTAAACATGGAGACAATACCGATGAGCGCACCCCAACGCGACCTGCTGACCCTGCCCGATGGCGCCAAAAAGCTGCTGCTGCACTCCTGCTGTGCCCCCTGCTCCGGCGAGGTCATGGAAGCACTACAGGCATCGGGCATTGATTACACCATCTTTTTCTACAATCCGAATATTCACCCACAGAAAGAATATCTGCTGCGAAAAGAAGAGAACATCCGCTTTGCTGAACAGCACGGCATCCCCTTTGTGGACGCCGACTACGACACTGACAACTGGTTTGAACGGGCCAAAGGGATGGAGTGGGAGCCCGAACGCGGCGTGCGCTGCACCATGTGTTTTGATATGCGCTTCGAGCGTACCGCCCTCTATGCCTTTGAACACGGTTTTCCGGTCATTTCCAGCTCGCTGGGGATCTCACGCTGGAAAAACATGCAGCAAATTAACGGCTGCGGCGCACGGGCAGCCGAACCCTACCCCGGTCTTCGCTACTGGGACTATAACTGGCGTAAAAAAGGGGGATCGTCGCGGATGATCGAGATCAGCAAGCGCGAGCGTTTTTATCAGCAGGAGTATTGCGGTTGTGTCTATTCCCTGCGGGACAGCAATCTGCACCGCAAAAGCCAGGGACGGCCATTAATCAAGCTGGGCGTGCTGTATTACGGTGATGACGAACCGTCATAAACGCGTCTCTCCGACGGAGAGACGCACAGAGGCGAGGGTTACTTTTTCTTTTTCGATTTTTTCAGCAGCGCGCGAACCTGTTTCAGCTCGTTCTGACTGAGTTGCTCTGAAGTCTCTTCTTCTGTATGAGTGCTGTCTACCGCATCCGGTGCCTGAGCGGAAAAGCTCTTCACCAGGTGCTGGGTCACCAGATCGCTTAAAGAAAGCTGACTGTCCAGAGCGAGCGTTTTAATCGTTTCTTTTAAAGCGGGATCGATCTTGATGGTTAAGCTTACTTTGTCGGTCATTGCCTGATTCTCCTGATAATTGTCCCAACAACGTAACCTGTAATGTTCGGTTTAACCATACTGTCACAAAAATTTAATATTTCACCCCGTCCGGGGTAAATTCCGCCAGAACATCCTGATCCAGCGCGCAAAAATCTCCTTTCAGCTCGGCGCACAGTTTTGCCATGTAAGTCACCAGGAAACCGGCATTATATTCAGCCAGCTTTTTCCCCTGTGCCGTTTGCATCGTTTCAGGCAGTTTGAGCAGTTTTTTCTGGAAGTGATCCAGTGCCCATTCGGCATCATCCAGCGGCCGCTCGCGCCCCAGCGGGTCCAGGCTGTCAAACAGAGAGCGCCCTAGCGCCCCCGAAACATAAAATACCCTCGCCAGCCCGATAGCGCCCAGCGATTCGAGCCGGTCAGCATCCTGCACAATTTTTGCTTCAAGCGTCTCTGCGGCGACGCCGGCACTGAAACTGTGGGCATGGACAGCATGCGCCACCGCTTCAATTTTTTCCGGCGGAAAGTCCGTAAACACCTGCCGCAATACGCGACGGGTTTCATCAGCGGCCTGTGCGGAGGCCAGATGGCGCTCGGGGTGATTTTTCGGCAGGTTAACAATATCGTGGAAGTAACAGCCAGCCAGCACGACCAGTGCATCGGCATCAGTACCTGCCATGATGCGCTGTGCCGATTGCCAGACGCGCGTCAGGTGCGCCACATCGTGGGCTTTATCTTCCTTCTGCCAGGTCTCATGCAGCCAGTGTTCAAAACGTGATTGCCAGTGGGTCAGCGTCATAGACGTCTCCTTAATATTGTTTGAACTTGTCGAGAAGTCAGTGGAGTCACGCCGACGGGACGGATCTCCCGTTTCGGCATAAAAATGCGATCTACATCAAACTTATAGCCGCTGTCTTGCGCTTGTTACAGTATTTTTTCCATTTTCAGTCTTTTCTCCTTCTCTTTTGATGCCTGGTTTGTGACCATATTGATAAATAAACGTTATGCAAATGAGGAGAATAAAATGTCAAAACGCGCCAAGTGCATGTTAAAAGTGCCACCGCCGGAAGGAAAATACTGCCATGATCGGCACCGATTTTAGTGCAATCGGGCAGGCCGCTTTCATCACACTAACGCATTGTAATATGGTAAAATGTCACATTAATGACGTTTAGCACCGCACCTGTAGTGCACACTAAATGAACCCTGGTGACATGGCCGTTATTACATCAACAACCGTGCAGTCCTGGTGTTTTTTTATAAGATACTCTGATGATTACAGAAAAAAATAATGCATTTCTTTTTTTTGAGCTAATGTTAGGAGTTATCTGTATTGTATTTTTACTTTGCTTATGAACCAGGAACTGGTTAAGAAAGTCTTATTAGAGGTTAAACCATGAAAGAACGCCCGATTCTATTTAGTGATCAACGGGTGCGCGCCCTGCTATCAGGCCAGCAAAAGCAGACACGGCGCATCATGAAGTCCCAACTTTTTGGGCCCGGCCAGGACAATCATGAGGGTTGTTATGGCATTGATGTTTTGAGCAATAATTTACAAGGTAACCGGGTTCTGGGGATGGAAAACCTGAGCTACCACTGCCCCTATGGACAGCCAGGCGACCGCCTTTGGGTGCGTGAAACCTGGCGTGGCCCCGTGGTGCCCCCCGGCGAAATGGCGCAATATCAGCAGGCCCCCGCGCAGTTTAAGAACATCGACTACTGCCAGTATCGTGCCGATTCCAGCATCTACAGCACCGAAGAAAATGACGAAAATTTCGGCTGGCAGGCAGGCATTCATATGCCGCGTTGGGCGAGTCGTATCGACCTGACTATCACAGCCATTCGTGTGGAGCGTATTCAGGATATCAGTGATGACGATGTGATGGCCGAAGGGGTGCAGGTCGACTCTCACTTCCTTAATAACTTCTTCACCATGCACAGTGAAGCGGTGTCCGCAAAAGATGCCTACCGCAAGCAGTGGGCTCTGCAGTACGGTGGCACCAGCTGGGAAGTCAATCCCTGGGTCTGGGTCATCGAATTTGATCGCCTTTAAGGCCCGATAGCAGCGCTGATTTTTTTCAGCGCTGCTTGCGTTTTGTCACAGACAGCCTTCAATATAACTGATTGAATATTCCCCTCATTCACCTGCGCTCCAGCCACTCTCTTCTCCCGAATTCAACCTGTCCGGGAAAGACGCAGGCAGCTTCAGTGATGAAGGGATTGCTTACGGATTGGTTTCTTCTCAGGCGGGAGTCACAACAGCATGATCAAATGGCCGTGGAAAGGTGGTGATGACGCCGTGGAAAGCGGGCTGCCCTGGCAGCAGGCACTGGACATTCCCCTGCTGGCGAGCCTGAATGAAGCTGAGCGTCAGGCACTCTGTCAGCTTGCTACCCGCTTTTTACGTCAGAAACGTCTGGTTCCGTTGCAGGAATTTGAGCTGGATGAACTGAAAAGCTGCCGTCTGGCGCTGCTGTTCTGCCTGCCCGTACTCAGTCTCGGCTATGACTGGCTGGATGGTTTTCATGAGGTACTGATCTACCCTTCCCCGTTTATGGTTGACGATGAGTGGCAGGATGAATTCGGTCTGGTCCACCGCGAGCAGACCGTCCATGCCGGACAAAGCTGGCAGCAGGGCCCGATTGTGCTCAACTGGCTGGATGTGCAGGATTCGTTCGACCTGTCCGGTTATAACCTCGTGATCCATGAGGTCGCTCATAAGCTGGACTCGCGCGGCAGCGGTGAAGCTAATGGCGTTCCTTCCATGGCACTGCGTGATGTGGTGAGCTGGGAGCGCGAGCTGCGCGCCGCGATGAACGATATCCAGGATGAGATAGACCTTGTCGGGGAAAATACCGCCAGCATTGATGCCTATGCCGCCAGCGAACCGGCCGAATGTTTTGCCGTTCTGTCCGAATACTTTTTCAGCGCGCCGGAGCTTTTGCTCACCCGCTTTCCGACCCTCTACTCGCGTTTTCGCCAGTTTTACCGCCAGGATCCGCATCAGCGGCTGGCGCACCAGCAGTTACACCACAACGAGGGCGGAATTGTTCACTAATCAGCCGGGTTGATTCAAACGCAGTCAGTTGAAAGCTAAACTGTTTTTTGCTGTTGACAGGCCGGAGGCGTATCGCTACTATTCGCCTCGTTCCACAATTCCTCTGTAGTTCAGTCGGTAGAACGGCGGACTGTTAATCCGTATGTCACTGGTTCGAGTCCAGTCAGAGGAGCCATATTAGAGAAGCCCGCTCAGGGAAACCTGAGCGGGCTTTTTGCTGTTGTGCCTCGTCACGCAATTCTGCACGAACACGACTTACCGGGTCAGGGCGTAAAGTCTTTCTGATGCATTTTCATTTCCTCCTCCGCATCGGGCAAGATTGGTGATCTGGTTTGAGGTCATTTCATTTGGAGTATGGAGTGACGACCTTATGTCTCTGCGCGACACTAAATCCGCAGTCTCAAGCCTTCTGAAAAATCTTTCAAAGTTTCCAATTCTCATGGCCTGTACCTTTTGGTTAATCCAGGCGGCTCACATCTTTGGTATCTCAAATATCGTATCAATGTTAATAGAATCCTGCTCCGGCTTAGGAGCCTAACCCGATGGTTCCCTGGATTACGCCCGACATCAACGTGATGGCATACGCAAGCTGCTGGCGCAGAATATCAATCCAGCACAGCATCGTATCGCAGAGAAAGCTGCCCGCTCACCAGAAAAACATTTAATGTTGTGCACTCATAGAGTCGGACCTGTGGTCAAATGATGCCGCTGAGCGTCAGATAAGCCACCAGGAACGCAAATATCCCGAGGCGGAATATCTGAAGGGCAGTCAAGCAATGGTGCAGTGGTGGTGGGTTATCTGAATGTTCGCAGGGAAGCGTATATACCAAAATATATCAGGGACAGCGTGAGAGGCCAGACCAACTGATTCTTAAGATATGCCAAAGAACAGGTCAAAATCGCTCCGGCGATATTTAGGTAAGATTATGAAGACTTTAATCAGCAACGAAAACATGACAGGTGCCCTACCCGTGCACTACCCTGCTGTTCTTGGTCACAACACTATTCTAACAGGCTTGTCATCGTTTGACGTTGCAGTTAGCATACAAAATAATAATCCGTGTGGAGCAGCCTGGTTGGATAATAAGCTACTGAAATCTTTCATTATGCTGGCACAGAGCCAGAGCTATAGGCAAGCTGCTGAGAAATTATTTATTACTCAGCCTGCACTAACAAAGCAGATAAACGTACTTGAACATGAGTTAGATTTATCTCTTTTTGAACGCGATAATCATGGTGCAAAACTGAGCGAAGAAGGGGAAATGCTTTACCAGAATGCCTTGTTGCTTGATGAACAAATAAATCATTTTTTATGTGTTGCAAAAAAAATCCGCACAGGAAAAACTGGTCACCTTAACATTGGATACACATCATCATTTCTCAGTATAGTCCCAGAGATCGTTAACTCATTCAATTCCCAGTATCCTAATATTAATATAAAGCTTATTGAAATGTCCTCCATGCAACAAGAGCAAGAGCTATTAAAAGGTCGGATTGATCTAGGTTTTATGCGCAAACCAAGAGAAGATAACTTATCGTCCATACCTCTTGGTAAGGATTTCTTATGTATTGTCACACATCCAGATATAAAAAATAAAAAACAAACCATCGATAATCTGATTGATGAAAACAATCTTATTTTACTCAGTGAGATCAGTAATCCAGAGCTGCATTATATCGTCAGTGACTATCTTAAAATACGTAACTTTTATAAAAAACCAGCTGAATATTTGACAAATGTCTACAGTGTACTGGCTCTAGTGGGATCACGAATGGGAGTTACAATCCTTCCTCATAGTATCATCTCTTTTTTAAAGTCCAATTTTTCATGTCAGGCTTTGACAGGATGTCAAAGTGAATGGCCGTTAGGTCTTGCGTGGAATAATAAATTAGATATTTCTCTACGTACCGAATTTATCAAAAGCGTGACTGAAAATAGCCATACTGAAAGCACTGAGGCTCAGATTTTAAAGAGATAATAGTTATCAATGCAATAATTCTTTGATCTCAAGGAAAGACGATGTAAGCATCAAAGATGAGTTGATGATTTTTTTCTCTGGAAACTTCTGCATTTCTAGCAGTTTCAGTGCATGTTCAAAATTGCCCATCTGAGAGCAGTAATGTGCGTCCGAACCGACAGAAACATACCCATTAGCGGACTTAACTTCTTCGATAATCTCACGGCAGTTTGCCGAACTCCCTTTGCGGGCAACTGCAGAACCGCTATTTATTTCTAGTGCGACATTATTTCTGGCAGCTTCAGTGGCAATAGCTCGGTAATTAACAGGAAACTTAGGATTACCAGGATGAACGATAATTTTCACAGATGGATTATTTATCACTTTGATCAGACAGTCTGTATTTTTTGTTACATCATAACATGGGGGATACACTGCATCGTGAAACCCCGCCATAACAAAATCAAGTTTTTCTGACATCAGGTTATCGCAGTCAATACTGCCGTCCTTAAAAATATTGGCTTCAATTCCTTTTAATATTCGGATCCCATCTACTCGTTCTGGGATAGCATACAAATTAAGGAAATGCCACTTATGAGGGGAATCATCTAGAGCAGGCCCATGGTCCGTTATTGCTATTGCCAGCATATTTTTACGCTTAGCCTCCATGATGTATTCAAATGCTGAACTGTAGGCATGTGCACTTGCATGAGTATGCATATGCAAATCAATAAATAAATTCATATCTTCCTCTTTTAGTTCAAAATGCGGGAAAATCCTTGAGCCTTACTTCTCTTAACAATAAAAAGACAAAATATTAGTAGTGCTGTTAACACTACAGGAAGGGATAAAATACCGAACTGATCCAGTAATAAACCGCCTGCAAGACCACCGCCAGCAATTGCCATGTTCCAGATAGTTACCATGAGAGACTGCGCTATATCAGCAGCATTACCAGCAGTACGTGCGGATGCTGTCTGAAATAATGTTGCACCGCCACCAAAACCCAATCCCCATAAAAATGCACCGCTCATAACGAAATAAACGCTGTCAAAAAATAAAGAGAATATCAAAGACGACATGATGAATAGAGACAATCCACACAATGTAAGTAACTTAAGATGCTTGTCTATAAACACACCAGTAATTATAATACTGATGACGGCCATCACGCCAAAAATCAACAGAAATGTACTGATAAATCTACTATCCAATGATGTCATTAAATACGGAGAAATGTATGTATACATCATATTATGACCGAGTGAAAAAACAAACGTCGCTAATAAAATCGTTTTAATTCCTGGTATAGATACTGCTTTGCCAACAGAAATACGTTCTGCATGACTTATTCCCGGTTGGTCCGGTAAAGCGAATGCTCCAGCAATAAAAAGCAAACCGGCCAGAACCGTCATAGTATAAAAAATAGTACGCCAGCCATAAATATTTCCCAAGAATGTTCCTGCCGGAACCCCCAGAGAAAGCGCCAGTGGAACGCCTAGCATGACAATTGTTATAGCCCTACCCTGATGAGCCGGAGCCACCATTCTACCAGCATAGCCCGCAGCCAGTGCCCATAAGAGACCGGCGAAGATCCCAGCTAAAAAGCGAGCTACAAGCGTAACAATAAACGAATCAACTGCAGCAGTGACAGCATTTGATACAGCAAATCCTGCCAATGTAATTAATAATAGTTTTTTTCTTGACCAGTGCTGTGTTGCCAGTGTTAAAGGGATAGCCGACAACAGAGAACCGATGGCATACAACGTCACCCATTGACCCGCTTCGGAAGCGCTTACACTGAAAGTCTGTTCCAGTGAATGAAGGAATCCTGCAGGAAGCGCCTCAGTGAGGATTGAAAGAAAGAGAGCTGCACCTATGATACCGAGTTTAAATACGGGTAACCCCGATTTTTCATCTGTCAATTTAATTAATTCAGTCATGCACTTGTCCGTTTATTTAATCATGCCATAGGCTTTCATGAACTCCTCAGGATAACGTGTCCCTGCAGTTTCATAGCTTGATAATATATCATTGATACTTGAAATCTGTTCTGGGGTTAACGTTATGTCAGCAGCCTGAATGTTTTCATCCAGGAATTGAGGCGTCCGGGTTCCAGGAATTGGAATGATCTTCGCCTCGTTGTTCATTATCCAGGCCAAAGAAATTTGAGCGGGAGTAATTGCATTACTCTTAGCAAATGTCCTCAATCCATCAACGATGGCATTGTTTGCTTTAAGATTACACCCCATAAAACGCGGTAGATAACGCCGGGAGTCATTTTCTGAGAGGGTACTGAGATCCTGTAGCTTCCCTCCAAGCAATCCCCGACTTACAGGACTGTATGCAACGACAGAGATTCCCAGATTATTACATGTATCCAGGACCCCATTATTTTCAATATCACGGGACATCAATGAGTACTCTGTCTGAACTGCACTCAAGCCAAATTCACCATCAGACAATTTCAGCAACAACTCATGTGCAAGCTTGATGGTTTCGGCGTTAACTTCTGAAAGACCGATTGCACCAATCTTGCCATCAGACCTTAATTGATGCATTGTCGCCATGGCTTCTCTGAGTGTATCCGGATCCTGAATAACCCGGTGCAGATAATACAAATCAATCCTTCTGCCTAGTCTTTCCGAACTCCTCTCAAAGCAGCTCAAAATATAACCACGGCTGTTATTGACTTCACGGTGAAGAGGATTGTTAACATCCCGCACTATTCCGCATTTTGTCGCCAAAATAATCTCATCATCAGAATGTTTCTTCAAAACCTTTCCAAGAAGTTTTTCATTATGTCCATAGCCATAGATATCTGCAGTATCGAGGAAGTTAACGCCTTTTTCAATGACTCGTTCGAGCATTCTCTCTGCATCGATTTCTGACGTCAGACCGTAGAATTCGGACAATCCCATGCAACCATAACCTTCGGCTGTAACATTAAAATTAGAATGTCCAAGCGTTATTTTTTTCATAATCGATCACACCTCAAATTATTTAATTTCATGACCAGTGCTTTACTGAAATCAATTCCTCATCGATTTGAATTAGCATATCCATTGTAATAGCGGATACTGATGAAGCTATATACCTCACTCCTGTTTCCTGCATCTGTTCTTTTTGATAATTTGTTACCGGAGTCCCGATAAAACCAGTTCTGTAGTATCTAGCGACCTCAGCCATTCTATTGATATCGTCAATGAATAAGACCTCATCAAAGTCTAAATGAAATATATCTTTAGTAATCTCCCTTACACCAGGCCTGATGGAGTTAGTATCGATATATGACTTTTCTTTATCGAAGTAATTTTTTAACGAAGACATATGCTTGTCAAAGATATATTCCTTTTTCCGTCCGCCGTATGATGTCACTCTGACATTAAACTCCTGTAAAAGGCCAAGGAAACTTTCAGCACCCGGCACAACCTCTATAGGATTTTCCTCAATATACTTCCCATGATGTTGAAAAAACGCTTCTATAGTTTTTTGAGCCGACCATGGCAGTTTGCAGGCTAAGGACATATTGTGCCCCCCTGCAATATGAGGAGAGCCCCAGACCTGCCTTTCCAGCTCTGGTGTATAAACACCTCCGTGTTGTTCAACAAAGGATCTAATTGCGGGGCTGTAGGTATCAGTTAAAAGTACACCATCAACGTCAATAGCAACGAGTTTGATCTTATTGAAAATATTCATATTCAGGCCTGTTCGTTAGAAGAAATGATAAGTGCCCCATTATGGCCACCAAATCCCATTGACAATTTTAAGGCATGACGGATTTTGAGTTCACGAGATTCTCCGTAAACAACATCAAGATTAATTTCGGGATCCACAGAGCTGAGATTTACTGTTGGTGGAATGATCCCATGTTTAACCGAAAGAATAGTCATTACTGTTTCCACAGCTCCAGCTGCTGCTAATGTATGCCCGATAGCCCCCTTTAATGACGTTACAGAGACATGCCGTCCAATTTCTTTTTCAATGACTCGGCCCTCAGTGACATCATTCAAGCGCGTGGAAGTCCCATGTGCATTGACATACTGAATATCTTCACCTTGTAAGCCCGCGTTATTCAATGCTTGCTTAATGACTGCTGACAACCCCACCCCTTGAGGATGAGGCGTGGTTACATGGTAAGCATCCGTTGTGAGACCTGTTCCACTTACAAGAGCCAGTAACTCTTGCCCCCTCGCGACAGCATTTTCTTTGGACTCCAGAACCACAAAACCGGCGCCCTCAGCAATAACAAAACCATCGCGATCTCGGTCAAAAGGTCTGCTTGCATGACTGATGTCGGGATTTTTGGACAAAGCTCCTAGTCGATTCATACCACTTACGATTAAAGGAACGATCGGAGCTTCAGAAGCACCAGCAATTACCACATCACAAAGCCCCTGTTTAATCCAGTTACAGGCCGTATCAATAGCCGTGATACCAGAAGCACAAGCCGTGCTCACAAGCAAGCTGGGCCCAGTTGCATGACAGTCAATAGCGATCTGTCCTGCGACCATATTCATCATTGCGCCAGGGATAGTAGAGGGTGAAACCATCCGATCACCTTCTGACTGGAGAACCTGCTGTTCATGCAGTAATCGCTCAATCCCGGCAAGTGAGTTTCCTACCACCACGCCAACACGTGCGCCATTCCATGTTTTTGGATCAAGCCCCGCATCCGCTACTGCTTCGCGATATGCAACAAGGGCTAACTGAATAAATCTGTCAATACGCCTTGCCAGACTACGTCCGAGAAATTTATCAGGATCAAAATCCGGAATGCAGCAGGCATAATCAATTTCGAGCCCTTCCAATTTCTCGCATTTTCGTGCCGCTGATTTACCAGCGAGGAAAAAATCCCAACTTGTAGCAACATTGATTCCAGCGGGGCATACCAAGCCAGTCCCGGTAACAGCAATACGGGTGTCGTTATCCAACATAATTTCAGCCCTTATTTTTAATATAAGTTGAAATATCTAGCACTGTGAAATTAGTAAGGATATCTCCATCCGGAATTTTAATATTAAACTCGCGTTCTAAATCTAGCTGAATTTCAATCGTTATAATGGAATCAACTCCCAGGCTTTCAAGGTCATTATTTTCTTTGACCTTTTCCTCATTAAGTCCAAAATTCCCCACAAGAATCCCGACAACCTTATCTTTGACTTCATCCATGTTTTCACCTTTGTACTAGTCAATTACTTTGAATGAATATTGCATCTCGGCAATAGCCACTCCTCCCTGCCTCAAATAGACATCAAATATCATTGTGCTGTTTGGAACATCTGAGGTTTTAACTGAAATAATTTCAACATCTTTATTAAGCTCTGCATAATGAAAAAAATTACTTTTCATTTCAATTAGAACAGGGAACACCCCCACCTCTGATTTATATATCCAAAGTTGGCAGTTTTGTTTACCAGCCTCCATCAACACCATTGCCGGGTAGTGATCCTGAGCATGATCAAAATAGGCTGTATTATCCATATTGACAGCAAGTTTTGAAATTATTATATTTTCATTAAAAACGGGCATATCCACGACAACATTATTTTCTGCACTGCGAAATACTCTTTCAGGGTTTATTCTTGATTCCTTATCAAGTTTAAGTATTGATTTTAACAAGTAACCTTTTATTTTCTCTTTCCGCACAACACAATAGGCATTGTCTGTCATGTATTTCACTGACATGTAAACATCTGCTATATGTAAAGAGTCTTGATAAATTCCAATATTATAAGATTGAGAGAAAAGTCTTTGCTTCACCCGTCGCGTATTATTTGTCATTATTTTTAAAGTAACATAATGATTTAACAAGTCAGTGGTGGGAATAAAGTTCGCGGTGAAATTACAAGCCCAGCCAGTTAAAATAAATCGTGTGTCAAGTGGTTGTTTTTCAAATTTGTGTACAATATATGTTTCAGCCTGCCTGGCACATTCTAACAAATTCATTAGGTCAGTCAGAGGCCTGATGTGGTCATTGTAATAATGATGTTCGTGTAATAAAGCATGAGCTATGTATTCTGAGGCGTTAGACTGATTGCAAAAAGATAAAAAAACCTCATTATGTTCATTCTTATGAAGTAAACGTTGGTCACATAACAGCTCTTCTTTTACTTGAATTTCAGTAACAGACTTCATGATATACAGGCCTCCCCCTTAGAATAATTGAATTCTATACGCACTAATCTTTAGTCGTACAATGAATAATTTCTATAGCGTAATAACAAAATGTCATCACGATATTTATTTTTCATAAATTTAAAAACCAATAAAGCTAACCAATCTAATAATACAACCAACTTTACTAATTGGTTGTATTGTACGAAAAGTGGTACTCTATGCCAGAAAATGACCCTACTTAAATTTTATCAACATGAAACAAAATTGGTCAATCATCTACGATGGCTGAGGATTTAATAACCAATAATTCGGGAATAAAAAGCAAGTCTGGTGATGCTTATCACCAGGCATTATATACAAACATCTATCTTTCCATATACTTTCGATTACCCATTATATTACGAATAGTTCACCGACCGAGCTAGAAAGGAAATTTTAAACCAAAAAATGATTCATTAGCTGCTCGACTATGCCAACATAATAAATATTACCTGCGGAACACCAAGAATTTCACGCTGAAATTAATTCTCGAAATGAGAATTAATTTACTTTTTTAATATTTAAAACCAAGAATGGTAAAATTGGCAGGAAAAATTTAAAAAGAAAACACCAAGTAATAAAAAATAATTAATGCAAGATTTTAGAGTAATCTTACGTCCGCTCCACACTCGCAGCAGCTCTTCCGCCTGGCCTGGCCGCTCTGTGCCAGAAAAAGAACATAGTAAGATGGAAACACCCTGGAATTTATGCGCTCAGGAGTGCTTTCATCTTAAGACTGGATCAGGTTGCAGATCTTACCGTTTTAGCTCATATTCTCACTATTTATTTTTTTCAGTTTCTTGGCGTTTCACCGTGACGCGTAATCCTGAATTAATATGTTCCTTTCACACTTATCGTGAAGGGGGGAGAAAACAACACAATAGCAACTGGAAGTTCCCGACTAGCCTGATCATATACTTGTTGATACCAGACTAAAATGCCGCAGCGTTCGCTCTGGCACAGAGCAGACTGCCCCTGCCCCTGCCCCTGCCCGCTGGACGATCCTGCCCTGTCGTGCATACGCAAGGGGTTGCCCTGATTACTGGCGGCCGGCACCTGTGGGGCAACCGGGCAGTTTGTAGATCTCAGCGATAATCTGCATGGTTGCGTCTTCGAGCGTTCCTTCATTACGGCACAATACCCAGCCGTAATTTGCCATTTCCCGCTCAAATGCCCGGGTACAGGCAGCATGCTCTTCCAGGGAAGACATCACCGTACTGCTCAGCCCGCGCGGCCGGGACGTGGCCCTGGCCCATGAAATATCAGGCGCAGTCACAACCCCGACATGCAGGTCAGGCGCTCGCACCTGTCGTTCCGTGTTCAGCTGTAAAATTTCGGCAAAGGGAACCATCCGGCGAAACGCGGCATCTGACGGGTACCAGCGATCCATCAGGATAATGCTGTCCGCCGGCTGTTTCGTCAGCACATGCCGGGAAATCCAGGCACGGCTGTCAGCCAGGCGCTGACACACCTCCCGTTCTACATCCAGAGCGGGGTTTCTGGCGAGCCGGTTAACGAGGGCCATGGTTTCCGCCCTGAAGGGATCGCTTTTTCTCTCGCAAAGTCGGATCACCTTCTTATTGTCAGCCCTCAGCACTTTTGTTATGGCCTCCAGCAGGGTGGTTTTACCGGCTCCCTTAGGGCCATCCAGAGAAACAAACAGCGGCTGACTCATTCTTTAAACGACGATGGGTCGAGGGTTTGAGTCAGGCGGGTTTCTTGCAAACGCATCTTACTTCCTCAGTATGAATAGCGGATCCCCCATCGTTAACCGGAACTGAATGGGAGTGGATTGTAAGCAGACACCGATGGCCCTTCTTTCACCGGTCTGAAGACCCGGAATGACAGCCAGCCAGGGGCATTGTCCAGCGGTGGTGACCTGCGCAGCGTAGTTTAAGGCATCCCCTTAGCAAACGGAAAGCCTCCCCGATGGCACCTGCTTTTAAGCGGATGCCGCTGGCAGGCCGCGTTGAACGGTAAAGGGACTGACCGTCGAACGCCTGGCTCAACGGCTTTACCTTTATGAGTTTATAACCAGAGCCGCGATATACAGTCCTGACCCGTACACCAGATGGGTGATCACACTCAGCAGTCGGGCCCGCCATGGGCGGGGCGTGCGGGAAGCCGCAATGCCAAAACCCAGGGCGGGCTGCAGGATCAGGAAAGGCGCAATGAGTGTTAGCAGGCCTGCCAGCATAGCCGTGGTAACAGAAGGTGCACGGAACCAGTCCGGCCCGTCCAGCAAAAGCGGTATAAAGGCAAACAGGATCCCGGTCAGGTAATGAACACCCCACCCGACTAGCAGTTCGTTATGCACAGATGAGGTGGAAGCGATGGTGTTATGACGCATTTTTCCTCTGGTCAGCCATAAAACCCAGCGTCCGACCAGGGCATAATTCAACGGCGGAACGCCGAAGATGGGCTTCTGGATCAGTGACCAGCAATCCATCACCAGAGTGGCGCAAATACCTGTTATGACCGCCTGAAACAGCGTCACATTGTCCATTTTTTCGTCCTTATTTAATGATAATGGTAAGCTGGTCGCCAGTGTGCAACTTAAAGTCAGGTTGAAGTCAATGATGGAAGAACTGGATATCAGGGAAGTGGCTCATCTTTCCGGCGTGCTGCCCTCGGCGTTACGGTTTTACGAAACGAAAGGACTCATTCATCCCATTGGCCGTAACGGCCTGAGAAGGCAGTATCACAAAAATGTGCTGAATAAACTGCAGCTGATCGCCCTGGGGCAGGCTGCCGGATTTACCCTGGATGAAATGGCCGGCATGTTCAATACGCAAGGTGGAACTGTCATTGACCGGGAGCGCCTTGCTGGTCGTGCCAGGGAAATTGACGCCACTGTCCGCAGATTGCAACGATTAAGCCGGGGGTTGAAGCATGCTGCCCGCTGTACCGCAGAGGATCATGCCCATTGTGAAGGGTTCAGCAATCTGGTGGCCAGAGGACTACGGCTCATCAGGTAATGCACCTTTTTTTCACGCTTAATCCGCTTCTGTCACAGGGCGGTCTGTCAGCGCCCGAATGATCATTCCGCTACCCTGACAGCACAGCGTTGTTTTTTGCGGCGTTATCACATTGGCGCCTGTAAAAAACCCGCTCAGGTTTCCCTGAGCGGGTTTTTATTTCACTGCCGGTGTTGCGTCAACCGTCAGATCTTGAGCATTTTTACCGTGCTGTCCACGTCAATTTCATCTTCCGAGAAAATTAATGTCGTCCCCTGGAAGGTGGTGATCGCCAGCTTTTTCAGCGTGCGCATTTCACCCGGCGCGGTGGCCGTTTTCGGCCGGATACTGCTCATCAGAATACCCACGGAGAGCACCGTATTTTCTTTATCAATACGGGTATCGGCAGGGACTTCTTCGCTGTACACCAGGTAAGACTTGATCGACGTCAGCTTAAGGCGCTCGCCGGCGATATAAATATAGTTACTTTCCGGCAGCACTTTCACTTCAAAGGCCGATAAGCCCCGGGAGTTGGTGGTGGGCTCAAACGTCACTGCCGCGTCTTTTTTAATCAAATCCGGGTTGGCGACCTTAATCACATGAAAATAACGGTTATCGCCGTTTTCGTCTTTGATAAAACCAAAACCTTTATCTTTAAACCAGGTTGTGATTGTTCCGTTCATCGCCATTTCCGCCTGTTCTGTCATTTATCTACTGAGTTTTTGCAGCGCGCAGTGTAAAGCACAATGCGGACGCAGACTATGCCTTTGGTTTAAGTCTGGACGATAAATTTGCCGCCTGCGTGGGAATAATCGCCATCGGGCGCGGGACTGTCGGCCGCCGGGATAACATTTGTCCCGCTCATCGCAAGCGATACCCGCGGTTTTATTTCTCAGACGGTCATTTGTCAATCTGCGTAATCCCACACAAAAAACATTCACATGGCGATATAGCCTGTGCTATACCTTATAGCAACTGCTAATTACGTTCTATTTTTAAGCGCTTTCTGGGGGATTTCTATGTGTTTACTGTTCCGGTTAAAAGGATGGATCTGTGCTGCTCTGCTCGCCTCGCTGCCGCTGGCACCGGCAGTGGCACAGGAAAAATTCAAAGTGATCACCACGTTCACCGTGATTGCGGATATGGCGAAAAACGTAGCGGGTGACGCTGCCGACGTCGCGTCGATCACTAAAGCCGGAGCAGAAATCCATGAATATCAGCCCACACCGGGTGATATCAAACGCGCCCGGGGTGCCCAGCTTATCCTCGCCAACGGCCTGAACCTGGAACTGTGGTTCCAGCGCTTTTATCAACATCTTCCCGGGGTGCCGGAAGTGGTGGTGTCTGACGGCATTGTCCCGATGGGGATCAGCGACGGCCCCTACAGTGGTAAACCGAATCCCCATGCCTGGATGTCACCGAAAAATGCGCTGATCTACGTGGATAATATCCGCGATGCGCTGGTGAAGTATGACCCGGCCAATGCCGACACTTACCGCAAAAATGCGGCCGCCTATAAAGAAAAAATCAACGCCACCGTGGCGCCGGTGCAGCAGGCGCTGGCGCAGATCCCGGCGGACAAGCGCTGGCTGGTTACCAGCGAGGGCGCGTTCTCCTACCTGACGCGCGACTTCGGGCTGAAAGAGCTCTACCTGTGGCCGATCAACGCCGATCAGCAGGGCACCCCGCAGCAGGTACGTAAAGTCATCGATAAAGTGAAGCAGGAGAAGATCCCCGCCGTGTTCAGCGAAAGCACGGTTTCCGATAAGGCCGCCCGCCAGGTGGCGCGCGAAACCGGCAGCCACTACGGCGGCGTGCTGTACGTTGACTCCCTCAGCGCTGCCGATGGGCCGGTACCGACCTATCTCGACTTACTGCGCGTTACCAGCGATACCATCGTTAACGGCATTCGGCAGGGGCTGGCAAAATGAACAACACACAGACGGCGCCCGACGGCATTCGGGTTAACGATCTGACGGTCACCTACCGCAACGGGCACACCGCCCTGCGCGATGCCACCTTACAGGTGCCCGGTGCCAGCATCGCCGCGCTGGTGGGGATCAACGGCTCCGGTAAATCGACACTGTTTAAAGCCATTATGGGGTTTGTCCCCCTCTCGAAGGGGTCGATTACCCTGCTGGACCAGCCCGCACACAAGGCACTGAAACAGAATATGGTGTCGTACGTGCCGCAGTCGGAGGACGTTGACTGGTCTTTCCCGGTGCTGGTGGAAGATGTGGTGATGATGGGCCGCTACGGCCATATGGGCATGCTGCGCATCGCCCGCGCAGAGGATAAGCGCCTGGTCACCGAGGCGCTGGAGCGCGTCGGTATGGCAGAGTTTCGCCTGCGGCAGATTGGCGAACTCTCCGGCGGCCAGAAAAAACGCGTGTTCCTTGCGCGCGCCATCGCCCAGCGCGGCCAGGTGATCCTGCTGGATGAACCCTTTACCGGCGTGGACGTCAACACTGAACGTCAGATTATCAGCCTGCTGCACGAACTGCGCGATGAGGGCCGCACCCTGCTGGTTTCCACCCACAACCTGGCCTCGGTCAGCGAATACTGTGACCACACGGTGATCGTGAAAGGCACGGTGCTGGCCTGCGGGCCGACCGCCACCACCTTCACCCGGGAAAATCTGGAAAATGCCTTTAGCGGTGCGCTGCGCGATGTGGTGTTTGGCGATGGTCACACCCAGCCGGCGCTGTCGGTGGTGCGGGGGAATGGCTGATGGCGTGGCTGGCTGAACCTTTTCACTATCAGTACATGCTTAACGCCATGTGGGTGTCGGCGCTGGTGGGCGGCGTGTGCGCGTTTCTCTCCTGCTATCTGATGCTGAAGGGCTGGTCGCTGATTGGCGATGCCCTCTCCCACTCGATTGTCCCCGGCGTGGCCGGAGCCTATATGCTCGGCCTGCCCTTTGCTCTCGGTGCGTTTCTTTCCGGCGGGCTGGCCGCGGGCAGTATGCTGTTTCTGAACCAGCGTACCCGGCTGAAGGAGGACGCGATTATCGGGCTGATCTTCTCCTCCTTCTTTGGCCTTGGCCTGTTTATGGTGTCGCTTAACCCCACCTCGGTGAATATTCAGACCATCGTGCTGGGCAATATCCTGGCAATAGCCCCGGAGGATATTATTCAGCTGGCGGTCATCGGCTTCGTCTCCCTGCTGATCCTGCTGGTGAAGTGGAAAGATCTGATGGTGACCTTCTTCGACGAGAATCATGCGCGTTCCGTCGGCCTGAATCCGACGCGCCTCAAGCTGCTGTTCTTCACTCTGCTGGCGGCCTGTACCATTGCTGCCCTGCAGACCGTCGGCGCGTTCCTGGTGATCTGCCTGGTGGTCACCCCCGGAGCCACGGCCTATCTGCTGACCGACCGCTTCCAGCGGCTGCTGGTGATTGCCGTACTGATTGGCAGCACCACCAGCTTCTTCGGCGCGTGGGTCAGTTACTACCTGGACGGTGCCACCGGCGGCATCATCGTCGTGGCGCAGACGCTGGTCTTCCTCACCGCCTTTGTTTTTGCGCCTAAACACGGGCTGCTGGCCCGACGCCGACGCGCGGCCAGCCCGCAGCAGGAGGCGATATGACTATGACCGAACTGCTGTTAAGCCCGCTTGAGTTTGATTTTATGCACACTGCGCTGGCCATTTCGGTGATTGTGGCGATCCCCTGCGCCCTGCTCTCCAGCTTTATGGTGATCAAGGGCTGGTCGCTGATGGGTGATGCAATGAGCCATGCGGTCTTTCCCGGCGTGGTGATCGCCTGGATTATTGGCATCCCCCTTGCTGTCGGGGCGTTCTGCGCCGGGCTGTTCTGCGCGCTGGCCACCGGCTACCTGAAAGAGAACAGCCGTATCAAGCAGGATACGGTGATGGGCATCGTCTTCTCCGGGATGTTTGCTGCCGGGCTGATCCTCTATATCTCGGTCAAATCAGAGGTTCACCTCGACCATATCCTGTTTGGCGATATGCTCGGTATTTCCACCAGCGACCTGCTGCAAAGCGGCGGCATTGCCTGCCTGATTGCGCTGATTATCGGCGTCAAGTGGCGCGACCTGGTGCTGCACGCGTTCGATCCGCACCAGGCGAAAGCCAGCGGGCTGAACACCACGCTGCTGCATTACGGCCTGCTGAGTATGATTGCCCTGACTATCGTTGCCACCCTGAAGGCAGTGGGCATTGTGCTGTCGATTGCGCTACTGATTGCGCCGGGGGCGATCGCCGTGCTGCTGATGCGCCGCTTCTCCAGCGTGATGATTTTCGCCGTCGTGCTGTCGGTGGTGGTGTGCTTCAGCGGTACTTACCTGTCATTCTTTCTGGACAGTGCGCCCGGCCCGACGATCGTGGTGCTGTTCGCCCTGCTGTTTATTGCCGCCTTTATCTACTCGGTGCGGCGCGATCGGCGCAGGGTACTGTCGTAACGACTAAAAAAAACGGCGTCTGCAATGGACGCCGTTTCTGTCTGTGTTAGCTGATGTCCTGACCGTTGCTGGCGATCACCTTCTGATACCAGTGGTAGGATTTCTTCTTGTAGCGATTACCGGTGCCGCTGATGCTGTCATCCAGATCGACGTAGATAAAGCCGTAGCGTTTACTCATCTCCCCGGTCGACATGCTGACCAGATCGATGCAGCCCCACGGGGTATATCCCATCAGCTCCACGCCGTCGTCTATCGCTTCTGCCATCGCATCAATGTGCTTACGCAGGTAGTTAATGCGGTAGTCATCGGCAATGTTGAAGTCGGCATCCGGCTTGTCCACCGCGCCCAGACCGTTTTCCACAATAAACAGCGGTTTTTCATAGCGGTCATACAGCTGGTTTAACGCGATACGCAGCCCCACCGGATCGATCTCCCAGCCCCAGTCGCTCGCTTCAAGGAACGGGTTACGCGCCCCGCCCAGCAGGTTGCCGCTGGCTGCCGCCGCATCCGGGTCAGTGGCACAGGTGGTGGAAGACATGTAGTAGCTGAAACCGATGTAGTCGACGGTGTGCGCTTTGATCAGCTCGAGGTCGCCCGGCTGAATATCCAGCGTGACGCCAAGCGACTGCCACAGCTTGCGGGCGTAATACGGATATTTACCGCCCGCCTGCACGTCAGCACAGTAGTAGTTGAACGACTGGTTTTCCTGCATTGCTGCCAGCTGGTTCAGCGGATTGCAGTCATAAGCGTAGTTGGTGGCAAACAGGATCATGCAGCCCATCTGGATCTGCGCGTCAGTGTCATGGGCGATTTTCACCGCCAGCGCGCTGGCGACAAACTGGTTATGCCAGCCCTGGAATTTCGCCTGCGCTTCCAGCGCACCGGTTTTTACCGTCAGACCCTGGCTCATCATCGGGAAATGCGCCGCACTGTTGATCTCGTTAAAGGTCATCCAGTACTTCACCTTGTGGCCAAACCGTTCCAGCACCGTGCGGGCAAAACGCTCGAAGTGACCAATCAGCTCACGGTTCTTCCAGCCGCCGAACGCGGTCGCCAGATGCAGCGGCATTTCATAGTGGGAAAGGGTGATCACCGGTTCAATGCCGTGGGCGATACAGGTATCAATGACTTCAGCATAGTGACTGAGGCCCGCCTCGTTCGGCTGCTGCTCGATACCGTTCGGATAGATGCGCGTCCAGGCAATGGAAAAGCGATAACATTTGAAACCCATCCCGGCAAACAGGGCAATATCTTCGCGGAAGCGGTGATAATGGTCGATGCCTTTGTGGTTGGGATAGGTGTAGCGGGCTTCATCCAGCGTGAAGTCAAACTCCGGTGCGGCTACAATGCTCAGGCGCTGCTTGCCGCCCGGAATGGCATCGACAATCGACAGGCCCTTGCCATCCACATCATAAGCCCCTTCAACCTGATTGGCCGCCGTTGCGCCGCCCCACATAAAGCCCTGCGGAAACCTTTCTTTCATGCCACTTTTCCTTAAATGATACCGATAGTTAGCGGAGCCGCAGCCCGGCCGCCCTGCGATGACCCGACCTCTGCGCCGCCCGAACGGCAGAAATAGTAGAGCAAAAATGACGGGGATAACAGCACTATGAAACCGATTGCAGAAAAGGGAATGGCTGCACAAGTACGGCATCGCCTGGGCGGGTTATGCCACCCTCCCGGTGTTTACCGCACAATACCGGCCAGGGTTAACCCGCGTAAAAACGGAAAAAATGTTGAGGAAATCAGCATATTGGTGCAAACATCGACAGTTGGCTGCCTGTGATGATATTTCGCGTTGACACCCCCTGCCGCGATGATTACTATGCGCCTCGTTCAAACGATTCCTCTGTAGTTCAGTCGGTAGAACGGCGGACTGTTAATCCGTATGTCACTGGTTCGAGTCCAGTCAGAGGAGCCATATTTAGAGAAGCCCGCTCAGGGAAACCTGAGCGGGCTTTTTGTTTTCATGCGTCCAGGCGAATCTTTATTCAATTCAGATTCACCGAGCCAGCCTGAATAATCGTCCGGATGCATTTTTATTGCCTCTGCATCGGGCAAAATGGGTGGTCTGATTTGATGTCTTTCAGTTCGATTAGGGCGTGACCACCCGGTATCTGTGAACACCCCCAAAGACCACCCGCTGCTGTGTGGCGAAGATACAGCGCCTGGTATGTGTTAAAGCCATTTTGGCTCTAAA
Source organism: Erwinia persicina NBRC 102418 (assembly GCF_001571305.1). GTDB lineage: Bacteria > Pseudomonadota > Gammaproteobacteria > Enterobacterales > Enterobacteriaceae > Erwinia > Erwinia persicina. The sequence goes on from NZ_BCTN01000001.1 coordinate 70,916, forward strand.
ATTGACGGATTGGAACGCACGGCATTAATGACGAAATCGACAAAAGCCCGGACTTTGGGGGACAGATGTCGGTTAGATGGCCAGATAAGAGATAATGAACCAAGTGGTACCATGAATTCGGTAAGTATGGGTTGGAGTAACTTATTTTTAATCGCGGGTTCAGATACATATACAGGCAAATGAGCAAGACCCAGACCATCAATCGCAGCACGCAGTCCAGCATCCGTATTGTTAAAGATAAGATTACGGGGGAGATTCAGGTTTGTATCCGGCGATGAAAACGACCATTGGGCAAGAAGACCATTTGAGGGATATTTAAAATGGATACAACTATGTCTGAGGAGGTCGCTGGGCGTTTGCGGGCAGCCCTGTTTTTTTAAATAATCAGGAGAACCACAAACAACAAAATGCTGTTCTCCAAGCCGATGACCAATCAATCGTGTATCTCTGAGCTCACCACTTCTGACAGCAACATCTATTCCTTCGCCAATGATATCAATAACACGGTCCTCGAAATCGATATCAAGTTCGATTTCTGGATACTCTTTAAGGAAGCCAGGCAACAATGGCATCAGCAGACTGTGGCCGAAAATCTGTGGTACGCTTACACGAAGTCTACCTTTAGGGCGCGACCTGGTAGACGAAATCATGGCTTGTGCGTCGTATATATCATCAAGAATATGCTTGCAACGGTCGTAAAAGACCGCCCCTTCTTCTGTCAGCCCAATACTCCGGGTTGTTCTGTGAAAAAGTCTGACCCCTAATTCATTCTCAAGCCTGGCTATGCTTTTGGCAATGGCAGAGGAAGAGACCCCCAGGACCCGTCCCGCACTGGGATAACTGAGAAGTTCAGCAGCAGCAACAAACGCAGTCATCCCTTTAAGGCTTTCCATAGACCACCTTACGCGCATTAAAGACATTTTGTCTTTAGTATAAGTTTCAAAAGAGGGATTTACAAATCATTACGTTGAATTTATTCTTCAACTTAAATTGATTAATGAGAGGAGTATTGATTTGAATATGCAAAAATTGTAATTCATATTCACAGAAGTGTATTTCCAACAACATAAAAAAATTATTATGTTAATGCAATTATTGCGAGCATAACAGGAAATAAGGTATTCACTGCACCTGTTTCATCACGTGGAAGTGATAAATACTGTCATCTTAAATTATTTAACATGGTCATTGATAAAAACATGTCTGTTCCAGATAGGGGTTCCCATGATCCATTTCTCTGTTTGTTAGCCGGGTACTTTCTCAACAAGTGAAAGAGCGTGCCAACAGTGAAATTCTCACCTGGGAGAACCAAAGTTGGAAAAGGATTATACAGTATTTTAATAAGAATTGAACAATCGTTAATATAGATGATGCAGATAAAGGGCTTAACTTTTCTTAAGCGCATTATTCATTGTCATAACCATACCCATGACTCTTTGTTAAAACTTTCATATAAGGAGATAGTATGACTTCTTTTATTGAAGAACATAAAATGACGTTGACCGATGAATTTTCTACAATTATTGGAAACTCGGTCGATGAGTTAGTTAAAAATGGTGTGTATCACATTCTTACGACTGGAGAAAAAATATCTTCCAGGGCTGGGAGCGCACTTCAGGCATATGGCGTAAACTATGTTCTGAAGAACCCACGAAATCGCTTACATCATCTTAGGGATGGGGCAGTAAAGTATCTCACCAGAGAGTTGCTAGCCTATTTTAGCGGAAAATTAAAGGCTGAGGAAGGACTGGCAAAAGCATCAAAATTCTGGATGACGCTCACTGATGAAGATGGGAATGTAAATTCAAATTATGGATATTACGTTTTCTATGAACCGGTTGAAAATTATGGCAACCAGTATAACTGGGTTAAAACTGTATTAATAAACAACAATGATTCGAGAAGAGCGATAATCAATATAAACCAAAATTATCATAAATCTGAGACTAAAGATTTTCCGTGTACGGTAGGGATACAATTTTATATCAAAGACAATCATCTATTTTGCGAGGTTATGTCAAGAAGCACTGATGTGATTACAGGGCTTCCTTATGACATGGGGTTCTTTTCCTTCCTGCATGAATTAATGTGGAAAGATTTGACTGAAAGTGGCATTCCAAACCTCATGTTAGGCAATACGGTTATGAAAACGACTTTTACGCAAATTTATGACAAATCGTTATCTAAAGCTAACATCGTGGCTGAAAGCACCCTGTCTGACAGGCACAGCGAGATGCCGACTATTGAGTCAGCACGAGAAACATTAGCCGACATTCTAAACGGAAGTAAAAATACTTATCTTCTTCAATGGGTCTATCAGCATGCGCAATAAATGTGTAACGATATTACTCAGTTCTGAAAATGAAGCAAAGATTTCTTCTGTAAGGAAAGTCTGCACTGAGCTCTTCCCGAATTTCAGTCTATATCATTACAATGTCACATCGGGGATAAGTGAAACACCTGAAGATGATGATGAAGCAATAAAAGGATGCCATAACCGCATTGAAAAGTTAGAAAAAGAAATATCCTCAATACATGCTGATTATATCATAGCCCTTGAAGGCCTTGTTAATAAAAGTAAATTTGGTGCTTTTGTTTATGGATGGGCCGTTATAAAAGAGACAGCGGCAAAAAAATATCATTATGGCTGCAGCGGGAAAGTGATGCTTCCTTCTGATATTACCTCGAAACTCTTAAAAAGCGTAAAACTGTCAGACCTGGTTCTGGATTTATATCCACAGTACAGTGATGATGATTTGAAAAAGATGGGCACGAACGGAGTACTGACTCGCGGTCTTTATACACGAGTTCAAGAGTTTGAGACTGCACTGAAATGCGCATTTGGTTCTCTTGTTGTACAAAGAGGGGAGCAATATGGTCAAGCTGATAATTTTTGACATTGATGACACTCTTCTGGATCACCGCACCGGGGCCAGGGAAGCGATGTCTGCGTTAAAGCAACAATTAGTTCAGCTTAATTATATCGATGAGGAATATGATTTTAGCATATTCCTTAATGGCTACGAGAAGCGTAACCATACGCTATGGTCTCAATTTGAAATCGGCAAGATAGCGATAGCCGATATAATGAAAAAAAGGTTTGATTATGTATTTGATTGGTTTGAAATCAGGAGGCATCATAAGATAGCCTTTAAAGAGATCTTTTGGGAAAATTACATATCTAATTGTCATTTAACACATGACTGGATTTCTCTATTACAACAACTTCATTCTGATTTTCATTTAATCATTTGCAGCAATGGAATGAAAGAAATTCAGCTAAAAAAACTTGAAAAAAATAAAATATCACCATTTTTTGATAGATTCTATTTTGGTGATGCACATCCAAACTGTAAGCCGAACACTGATTTTTTCGGGAGGATACTTGAAGACTTTCAGCTTAAGCCGGAACACGCCATCATGGTGGGAGATAGTTTAATGAATGATGTTCTTCCCTGTCAGAAACTGGGAATAAATACCTTAAAGTATGATGGGGAAGCGTCATTCCAGGTAATATATAAAGAATTGATGGAGTTAAAAAATGGATCAAAATATTTTATTTAAAAACATCACCTATCTTGATTCCAATTCTATGCGTCTATTCAAAGGTGATATGCGAGTCTCTGCGGGTTATATCACTGAACTCGATAATAAAATTGCAGAAAAAAATGATGAAATAATCATACCATCCTGTGATTTCATCGTTTTACCTGGAATGATTAATGCCCATCTCCATCCAAGTAAAGAGATATATGGTGGCATGCTGGACTGTTCACCGATTGATGTTGTGCTTGACTCCGTGCACAAAAATAACAGTCTTGAAGATGCAGAGGGGCAATATGTCGCATCGCTGAAGTCAATGATGTCAGCCTTACAAAAAGGGGTGACAACGTTTGGTTTATTCACCAGCAGAATTGAGAGTGATGTCCGGGCTGCTCAAAAAATTGGGGTGCGTGCCGTCGTCAACTACTGTCAGAATAACCAATGGATAGGTAGTGGTCAAAGTCCTGAAAGTAAAAGTAGTGAGGAGGTTATTCATCAGTTTTTTGAGATAGAGGAAAAATACAAATCAAATCTTATTGTTGTTTGCCCGGCGACGGCATCTGAATTATCTGCTGATAATGATCTGATGATAAAATTACATCATATCGCCAAACAATTTAATACTAAATTTTTTGTTCACATGCACGAAGGTGAGCATCAAGTCATCTCACATCATAAAGTATATGGCATGAGTGGTATAGAACGACTGGCGAAACTCAACATATTAGATAATCACACGACGCTTATTCATAGCTGCCATTTATCAGAAAAGGATAAAAACTTACTCCTCCTTGGTGGTTGTAATATCATTCATTGCCCCGTCAGCAATAGTTTTGTTGGTGCTGGAACACTACCATTGAAAGATCTCTCATCAATGACGGTTGGATTAGGGACTGATGCCGCAATGGTGAATCCAGTCAATGATATAACTTTTGATGCGCTTATGTCCCTTTATCATCATGGCGACAACAACTTTGCTAAAAAGGTCAGCGCTACTTATATTTTAAAATCACTTACCGAAGGTGGCGCACATTCGTTAGGGCTCTCTCAAACCGGTAGGATAGAAAGGGGATTTAAAGCTGACCTAATATTCTATGATAAGAAATCAATAGATACAGGATATATAAATACCCCTGTATCAATATTGAAAATGTTAAATCAGGAATCACCCTGCAAGGTTATGATTAATGGAAAAACCATTATCGATGGTAAAAAACTCTTAGATTCAACATTACTTGATAATGATAGTCAGTATTCTGCCATGAGAGAGATGATTAACGTATGAAAAAAGTTGCTTTCTTATTTTCAGGTCGTGGCACCTTAATAACAGCAGTGCAAGATGCTGTTGCCGATGCTTGCGAACCTGCACAGTTGAGCCTTGTTCTGACCAATAACCGTGATTTTGAAGCCGGCAAAAACCCTGCTTTTTCCGGGATTTCAGTCATAAAAGTAAATCATCAGGACTATGAGGACAGAGACTCTTTTGAGAAAAAAATAGCCACCTATCTAAATGAAATTAACGTTGATTTGGTCATCTTAGGCGGGTTCAGGCGGATTTTCTCATCCAGCTTTGTTCACCTGTTCGGCCATAAAACAATGAATACACATCCGTCAATACTCCCTGCGTTCCCTGGGGATAAAGCTCAATTAAGGGCAATTACCCAAGGTGTGAAAATTTCAGGGGCAACATTGCACTTCATAAATGATGAGGTTGATGCAGGGCCTATTATAGATCAGGAACCCGTAAGGATCGCAAACGGCATGACTGAAAACGCGCTGAAAGAAGCTATTTTACTGGCAGAGAAAAAGATGATCTATCGTGCAGTTCGTGCATTTATTGAAGGGCGAATAACGCTTGACGGTGATAAGGTCATTTATGAGGAGGATATCTATGTATAAGATAAAAAATAATATTTTTGCTGCAAGCTGCGTTGCGAGCATCCTTTTTATCGCCATAACAACGCTTGGGTTATCCTTAGCGACATTACCTTTGTATATTAGCGAATCCCTGGGCTATTCAGCTTTTTATGTTGGGCTTGTTGTCGCCGCTGAATCATTGTCCACCTTATTTTCACGAGCAGCCGCAGGAAGATATTCTGACAATCATGGCCCACAAAAAGGTATGGTATTGGGACTGTCACTCACTTTGCTCGCGGGACTCTTTTGTTTATTTTCTTTCAGTTTTATCGACTCCGCTATAGTGGCATACTCCGTCATTATCTTTTCGCGAGTGTTGATGGGCATTGGCGAGAGTTTAATTTTTACTTGCAGTGGTACATGGCCTATTGGACTCGTCGGCCGAGAGCATGCCGGGAAAATTATGTCCTGGGTGGGAATTGCCATGTTCCTGGGTTTAGCGTTAGGTAATTACGCGGGAACATGGTCATATTATCATTCCGGAATTATCATCTCTGCTACTGCTATGGCTGTTCTCCCTGCGCTGGGTTTTTTGCTGGTAGCTATCGTTAAACCTGTTGCTATTCATCCAGAAAAAAACAAAGCGAAACTTTCCTATGCGATCCACAGAATATGGAAAGCAGGGTCGGGCTTTTCACTGGCTAATATAGGTTATGCCACTATTACGACGTTTCTGGTCCTGTATTTTAATCAGAATAACTGGGGAGGACAGGCAGCTTTAGCCTTGTCCTTATTTGGCATGGGATATGTTGTTTCAAGGCTGACACTGGGTTGGAAAGCGGATAGCTCAGGTTTAAAATTAACACTATTTTCAATAGCTATTGAAGCCAGCGGATTGCTATTAATTGCTTTTTCGTCTCATCCGTACGTAGCCATGATGGGCTCGTTCCTGACAGGATTCGGTCTTTCAATGATTTATCCTTTGCTTGCCCTTCCGGCATTAAAAAGTATGCCAGATGAGAATATTGGTCTGGCGCTGAGTACCTATGAGTCTTGCTTTGATATAGGACTATTGGTTGCAGGTCTGGCAGGGGGTGGGATCGTTTCGCTATTTGGATATCCCGCCGTTTTCATCTTTGCATTTTTATGCTGTTTGTTAGCTTCTATTTCATCGATATTAGCTTACAAGCAAATATCCAACGGCGATCCCAAACTTATGCGTGAAAAGGCCTCTCTTAACTGAAAACAGAGGGATTGCTCAGTTCAGCATGACGCGGGTCTGCAGGATGATTGACCCGAGCGTAAGGCCTCGACTGCATTGACTCAAGGCGATCTACGCATAAAGTTGATTTGATATAATTCTGTTTTCTGGACGGTTAAATGACCAGAGGAAGCGTTATTGCGGTCAATCCTGTGTCTGCTCGTTGAGGGTGATCATTGCTGTACCGTGCGGCGGCTAAAATATCCTGTCACCCATTTCAGGCTTCCATCAGTCTGCCAGTTCGCCTATGCGGATCGCGAAATCGACAGACAGTGAACCCCGCAGCACCCCGCCCGGCTGTTCAGGCATCTCGCCCAGCTACTCAGCACCAGCCGGGTCTCATCGACGACAGGTTTGCTTTGCGCACACTAAATCACGCGATGGATGCGTCATCAGCAGCTTATTCCCTTAGACGCAGAGGCAGGATGACGCGATGTTGTGCCCTCATGTGAGGATAATGACACGCGTCACCCGCTCTCAGCCGTTGCCCTGACAGACGGTCAACGACAGTGGGTACCGATTTGATATTTTACTGGGCCCTCTTTGCTCTTTTGTAGCATGAAAAAAATGCACGCTGCATCAGCTCGCGGGCCGGGCCGTTATTCGGGCATGACGTGGGTATGGTAAATCTTACTGACCACGATCCAGCGACCGTTCACCTTCAGAAGATTGAAAAAGTCAGTGAAGCGAAAGCCTGAAATGTCGTCAGTGTCGATGCGGGCACTGGCAGCGGTACCTACGATATCCACACGTACAATGGCCGCTTTAGCCTCCGGTGAAGGACGGAAGGCGGTGTCGATGGTGTCAAACAGTCCCTGAATCGGGCCTCCGCTGAGATTGCCGTCCCCGTCAACACCGAAAATAGTCGCTTTATCGCTGAACGCGGGCTTCATCAGTTCACTCTTCGCCTGCTTACCGCCTTCGTTGTACTGATTAAGCACGTTCACGATGGCGTTATAGTCCTGCACGTAGGTTGTGTCGCTCATTTTTTGTCTCCGTTATCGTAAATCGGGTATCCGTTCAGATGCCCGCTACAGCCTGAAGATAAAGACGAAGAGAAAAGATTCGTCATTATCCGCCTAATTACGTAGTACTCACTAAGTAATGCCACCATTGTATAGTGATCACTATGCAATCCGTCAAGACAATCATTAAACCCACGCATGAAAATCGCGAATGCCACGCAACCCTGAAGAACGTGAAGAGAGACCGCGCAGCTTCGACCGTGTCGACAGGACATTATCAGGCGGCCCCTATTGCGCAAAACCTGAACGCACGAAATGTCACTCAAAAAAATAGACGACCGGTCAGTTTTTCACTAGAGTACCCGGACTATGAAAAAACACACGACAGACATACGCCAGCACATTATTGATGTAGCAAGGGCAATTATTACGCACAAAGGTTACAGCGCCGTCGGGATTGCTGAGATTGTGCAGGCCGCCGGCATCCCTAAAGGCTCGTTTTATTATTACTTTAAGTCTAAAGAAGAGTTTGCCGAAGCGCTGCTGGAGCACTATTTCAGCCACTATCTGAGTGAGGTAGACATTCAGCTAAATGGCAGCGGGCCAGCCCGTGAGCGCTTGCTGCGCTACTTCACTTTCTGGAAAACGACCCAGGGCGCAGACCTGCCTGAAAGTAAATGCCTCGTCGTCAAGCTGGGCGCAGAAGTCTGCGATCAGTACGACAGCATGCGATACGTGCTGGCAAAAGGGACACAGGATATCGTGCAGAAAATTGCTCAGTGTATCCGTGAGGGTCAGCAAGACCGCTCTCTTCCGGCGGTTGCGGATGCCGGGGAGCTTGCTGAAGAACTCTATCAACTCTGGCTGGGCGCCTCCCTGATGGCAAAAATTCATGATCCTGATAAGGCATTTGGCAAAGCGCTGAACGCCACTCTGCGGCTGCTCGGGTAGCCGTTTTTTTTATCTTATTACTAGACGACCGGTCAACTATTTTGGAGTGTTTATGACTGACAACAGTATCCGTACCGATTTATTTTCCCCTGTTACGATGGGGACGCTTCAGCTGGCTAACCGCATTGTGATGGCCCCGGTGACCCGCAGCCGTTACGGTGAGGACGGCGTGCCTGATGAACTGCATGCCACCTATTACGCACAGCGCGCCGGTGCGGGCCTGATTATTTCAGAAGCCACCAACATCTCAGCGCAGGGCCGCGGCTATGCGGCTACCCCGGGGATCTGGAGCGAAGAGCAGGTGACTGGCTGGAAAAAAGTCACTGACGCCGTCCACGCTGAGGGCGGAAAAATCGTCTGCCAGCTCTGGCACGTGGGCCGTTTTTCAAGCGTTGAGCTGCAGCCCAACGGAGAACGCCCGGTGGCACCTTCCGCAATCAAAGCCGAGGGACAGACCTATACCGTCAACGGTTTCGTGCCGGTTTCCACCCCGCGTGCGCTCGAAACAGAGGAAATCCCCGGCATCATTGCGCAGTACAAACGTGCGGCTGAAAACGCCCTGCGTGCCGGCTTTGATGGCGTGGAAGTGCACTCAGCAAACAGCTATCTGCTCGATCAGTTCCTGCGTGACTCCACCAATCACCGCACTGACGCCTATGGCGGCTCAATTGAAAACCGGGCCCGCCTCACGATTGAAGTGACAGAAGCCATCGTCGGCATCTGGGGCAATGACAGAGTGGGCATTCGCCTCTCGCCGGTGACCCCGGATGCCGGTAATACCCCGCCGGACAGCAACGTCATGGCGATGTACGGTTACCTCATTCAGCAACTGAACCGGTTTAACCTGGCGTACCTGCACTTTGTTGAGGGGGCGACGGCCACTTCCCGCGACGTGCCTGCCGGTGTGGATATGGATGCGCTAAGCGCGCAGTTCGACGGGCCGTTTATCGGCAACAACAACTATGACCTTGAGATGGCCATCAGCCGCCGGAACGCCGGGATTATTGATGCCGTTGCCTTTGGTCGCCTGTTTATCTCCAACCCGGACCTGGTGAAACGTCTGCGTTACGGTGCCGGACTGACGATTGCGCCGAAAGAGGCGTATTACGGCGGCGGGGCGAAAGGCTACACCGACTGGCCGGAAGGCCATTACTGATATATCACACGGGCGGGGTTCCCCCCGCCTCCTGTACCTGATAAAGAAGGACAATAAAATGAATCACCTGCAGGAAAAAACGGCTGTTATTACCGGCGCGTCATCGGGCATTGGCGCAGCAACCGCTCTGGAACTTGCACGGCACGGCGTGAATATCGTGGCGGCGGCGCTGGATCAGGACGGCCTCGACAGGTTAGTGAAGAGCATCAAAGCAGAAGGCGGTGAGGCAGTTGGCCTGGTGACCGACGTAACTCGTCTGGAAGACACACAAGCGCTGGCAAAATACACCACTGAGACCTTCGGTTCGGTCGATATCCTGATCAACAATGCCGGCCTGATGCTTTTCTCCAGCTGGAGCGATGTAGTGTGGGAAGACTGGAATAAAATGGTGGACGTCAACATTAAGGGTTATCTGAACGCCATTGCGGCCGTGCTTCCCGGAATGCTGGAGAAAAAAGACGGACAAATCCTGAATATGGCGTCCGTGGCGGGCCATCAGGTGGATGCAGGCGCGGGCGTTTACAGCGCGACCAAGTTTTTTGTGCATGCGATGACCGAGTCGATGCGCAAAGATTTAGGCGTGAATAAAGGTATTCGCGTGAACACCATCAGCCCGGGTGTCATTAATACGGGCTGGGCGGATAAGGTAAGCGATCCTGAAGGCCGCAAGATCGCTCAGGAACTGACTAAAATTGCTATCAGCCCGCAGGATGTGGCCAGTGCTGTGGTGTATGCGCTAAATCAGCCGCAAAACGTGACGGTCAATGACCTGATTATTTCACCCACCCGACAGAACTGGTAATAAAGCGATGGCAGTCTGAGAGGCTGCCATCGGGTTTTAACGATTTATCACCGGCTCGTTTGCAGAACAAACATAGCTCTTTCCTGCCCTGAAACGTCAGGGGATCAGCACTACCCTCTCCTCCCCCGTATCCTCATTCCAAATCTGACTGACATCTGAGAGTGCGCAGGTTGTTACCGGCGTATCAAAGCCCCCTTCCGGGATCGCAGCCAGCAGCTGACCTGCACCGGCTATCAGCTCATAAACGGAAAGACTGCCGATGCCGCTGCCCAAAATTTCAAGACCTGAGCTACGGAGCGACGCGGCAGAGACGCTAATGGTTTCCCCGGCAACAGAACCCAGCTGCACGAACCGCAGGCGTGGCTCTCCAAGCCGTGAACCGCGATCCGCCGTGGCCTGTCTGATAATCCGGCTTGCCGGCTCTCCCCAGAGATAATCCAGAACAACGTTAACCTGCCCTGAAAAAGCCTGCTTCAGCGCCTCGTCTGCAGAATCATCCAGCATGATTTTTTCAACATCCGGCGGCAACTGTGCCAGCTTCTCCCGGTTGCGTCCGGTGGCGATGATCCTGCCCGCACCAAGCCAGACTGCTATCTGCACGGCCAGTCCGCCTGCAGATCCGGTAGCACCATTGATGAGTACCGATTCACCGCGTATAAATTTTGCCCTCTGCGTCAGTGCGACCCAGGAGGAAAGCCCCGCCGTCACCACCGCAGCTGCCCGTGCATCACCGACACCCGCCGGTACCGGCACGGTTAAATCAGCCGACACCAGGACCTGCGCGGCCATTGAGCCAAACGGGGGTTTGGGAAACAGAAAGTAGACCCGTTTGCCGTCCGGAGTCATCCCCACACCGTCAATACCCGGCACGAAATTTACGTCACGGGTGCCCGAATAGTGTCTCCCGGCGGCGAGGCTTTTCACAACAGGACTCAGCGGGGCGGCCAGCACGCGCAGCACCCTTTCACCTTCACCGGCTACCGGTTCAGGAAAGTCGCCATACGAGGGGGGAACATCAAAACGTGAAACAACAGCAGCACGCACAGGGACTCCTTAGGTGATCGATTTACGCTGAGAAAGCGTTTGACCCGTGTGGCGAAGGCCGCTGAGCTTAAAGCCATCGCGTATGTTTAATCCGATCAAGGTCAGATTTAGTGCGCCAGCGATGAGCTCAAGCGCCTGGACGCTGTAAAAGACGTCGTCAAACAGACCCGCTTTTGCACGCAGTGCCAAAAACAGGGCTGAAGGCACAAGAATCAACAGCCCGTTAAGACCGATGAATGGCATCCGGCGGCGTTTGGAAACCAAAAGCGGATGGCGCCCCTTCCCTCCCATAGAAAACCCGGTTCCCGCAGTGATCCCCATCAGAGGTACGAACACCATCAGGGCGTAGGCGATGAGCTGTTTCACTTCTGTCACCGCAGCGGCCGACAGGAACAGTTCGGTGACCAGCGTCGAAGTCCAGAACGTGGCCAGAAAAAGGGCTGCAAGCACCGACGCAGTAGCATGGATCTGACGCTTCATCATTTGTGCTCCACCAGAGATTTTTCGTGAATATCTGACAGTTTCTTCAGCACATGGAATGCCGTTTCCAACTCAGCCGTGCCGAATCCGGCCGCCATTTCTGTTGCCTGATGCTGCCAGCGTACATTAACGGTGTCATAAACCGACTGGCCTTGCGCCGTCAGGGCATAAAGAGGCGATCGTTTATGCATGGGATTAGCCTGCGTTTTCATCAGGCCGGACTCAACCAGCAGATTCAGCTGCTTCTGTGCCCCCTGACGGGTTACCCCCATCGTTAATGCAATGTGAGGCGCGGTGACGGGCCGTTGTGCCAGAACCACCGCACCAAGCATCCGCCAGCGGGTACTGGTCAGCCCCGCAGGCAGAACAAACCTGTCACCCCACTCCGTCAGGACGCCATTAAGCCGGAAAACATTGAGAATGACCTGAGTCAGTTGGTCAGCTTTAGTGTGTGCCATAGAACCCCCTTTATTGACAATAAGTTTTCATATCGGTAACTTGTTGTCAATATATTATATCCGGGATCAGCAGCAGAGAGGTGACATCGGCCCGTTGAACCCGCAGTGGCAACAGGACGTTAACCATACGGGTACGGTGCTGGTTACAGGAAAACTTACCGTTCAAGTGCAGCAAGAATGACGGCTTCCATTTTCTCTGGCGTGGTGAACGGTGCAAATCGCCTGAGTGGTTTGCCGTCACGTCCGATCAGAAACTTAGTGAAGTTCCACTTGATCCGTCCACCCAGCACGCCGGGCAATGCGTTCTTAAGATAACGAAACACCGGGTGCGCCGCGGCGCCGTTGACCTCTACTTTCTCAAACATCGGAAAGCTCACCCCATAGTTTATATGACAGGTCTGGGCGATTGCGTCGGTGCCGCCGGGTTCCTGCTTACCAAACTGGTTGCAGGGAAAACCTAGCACCACAAGCCCCTGGGCAGCGTACTTCTTGTAGAGCGCTTCCAGACCTGCGTATTGTGGTGTGAAACCACAATGGCTGGCGGTATTCACCACCAGAACCAGCTTGCCAGCATAGTCAGCCAGAGAGATAAGCTGACCATCCAGACTGGTGGCAGCAAGTTGATGAAAGGTGATCATGTCGGGATCCTCAGAGCAGATTTACTAAGTTGAACGAATAGCCTGTCACCCATTTTCAGGCTTCCATCAGTCTGGAAGACAAGAATTCAATAAAGCGCTGAGTCCTGGCAGGCGTCAGTCGCGTTTCGGTGACGGCATAAATGCTGACGGCTGTCCCTTCCCACTCAGGTAGCACACGCATCAGTTGGCCGGAAGCCAGATCCTCCGCGACAATCTTCCCGGGAAGCAGTGCAATACCCTGATGTTTCAGGGCGAGATTACGGATCATCCCGACGCTGTTGAGCGTAAACCTGCCACGAACGTCCACCTCCACCTCTGCCCTGCTACTTCTTTGCTGCACTTTCCAGGTCGGAACCTTCGTCATGCAGAGGCATTCATGCGCGGCCAGATCCGCCGGTGTGGCAGGCGCGCCAGACGCTCTGATATAGCCGGGAGACGCATAAAGATAGCGCGAGTGCCGCCCGATCAGGCGAGCGATCAGCCCCGAGTCTGTCAGTTCGCCCATGCGGATCGCGACATCGTACGGTTCGGTCACCAGGTCGACACGGCGTGGAGTCAGGTCGAATTCAAACCTGATGCCGGGATACTGTGCGGCGAAATCAACGATGAGCGGTGTGAGATAAAGCGTGGCGAAATCGACAGGCAGCGAAACCCGCAGAACCCCGCCCGGCTGTTCAAGCATCTCGCCCAGCTGCTCATGCACCAGCCGGGCCTCGTCGACGATAGGTTTGCTTCGCGCATAGTAAAGCTGTCCCGCCTCGGTCAGTTCAAGCTTGCGCGTGGTGCGATGCAGGAGTCTCAAACCAATGGCCTTTTCCAATTCACTGATACGCCGTGACAGGGTGGAGTTAGGCATACCCACGGCTTCCGCTGCCTTACGAAAACTCCTGGCCCTCGCGACCTCCACAAACAGCGCCATGTCATTCAGCGGATCCATGTGATTGCTCCATAAATGGAATAGTGATTTCAAATATAGAGTATTTATCCCTCAAGCGGAATGATGAATAGTAGATGGCGCTTTCAAGCCATGGAATCCCTAAATGAATTCAGGATTCATACCGGTGCATGGGGGAAGCCACACTCTAATCGGCCGACAAAGGATATTACATAATGGTTCAATCGCCTCAACGTGCGGCTGCTGCGGATACCATCGCCCCGCTGAGAAATAAAATTCTGGTCGTAGGTGCAACAGGCTTCCTCGGTGCAAAGGTGCTGCACCACCTCGCGGCTGAGAAAAGCGCGGCCGTCGTTGCCCTGTCGCGAAAAGGCCCCCCCGCAGGCGGGGATGCCAACATCGAATGGGTTCGCGGCGATATGATGGATCCGGCTTCGCTGGACCGGGCATTGCAGGATGTTGACGTCGTGGTCAGCTCGGCAAACAGTTACATGAAGGGCAGCCTTGATACCGATTTTCAGGGCAACAAAAACCTCATTGAGGCCGCGGCACGGGCAAAAGTCAGCAGACTGGTTTTTCTCAGCATCGTGAGCTGCGAAGCTGCATCCGCAGTGCCTCATTTCCACGCCAAGAAAGTGGCGGAAGATCTGATCAAACAGTCCGGTGTGCCATACGTGATTGTGCGAGCGCCCTCATTTCTCGACCAGAGCCCGGACTATATTGCCAGGGCCGTGAAAGCCGGGAAATTCCAGGGGGTTGGCGATAAGACCACAAGCTGGTCCTACGTGCTGACGGATGATCTTGCCTCCTGTCTGGCGAAGGCCGCGACCTGTCCGGGCAGCGACATCGTCAACCTGACGATCGATGTCGGCTGGCGTGATGGCCCGAAGAGCCAGCAGGAGCTGGCCGCTATCATCGCTGATGTTATTAACAAACCGCTGAAGATGCAGATCATTCCCTGGTGGACGCTTCGGATGGCCGCCCGGCCTGTCAGGCTGTTTTCCGAACTCGGGTATGACCTGATCCAGATGTTCCTGTTCTTCAGAACGGGGCGCTATGTCTCTGACATATCCAGGCAGGAGGCGTTCTTCGGAGCCGCTCCGACAGCGCGCGAGGCGATTACGCGATGGGCGCGTCAGCAGCAGCTTATTCCCTGAGTCGCAGAGGGCAGGCATTGCCGTGATGAGGCGATGTGGTCACAGGCTTTCACGATCAACAGGCTCGGGGCCGCGAAAGGCCCGTCGCCACTCGCTGGGGCTGACGCTAAACTTCGCTTTAAAACTCTGGCGAAACGAGATGGGAGACTGAAAACCCGACAGCGCCGAGACACTTTCAATGCTCCTGTTCGTGGTTTCCAGTAATTCCTGGCTCCGTTGCAGGCGCTCCGCCTTCAGCCATTCTCCCGGCGTCGTGCCGGTGGCGCGGGAAAAATGACGCGTCAGCGTGCGTCTGCTCATACTGACAAATCCGGCCAGTGAGTCGAGATCGTGCGGCTTATCCAGATTGCGGCGCAGGTACTCAATCAGTTCGTTGATTTTGCTGTCCCGCGTCGACACCGGCACCGGGCGCTCAATAAACTGCGCCTGTCCGCCTTCACGGTATGGGGGAACGACCATCCTCCTTGCCACCCGGTTAGCCACCGCCGAGCCGTAATGATCGCGAATGATATTCAGGCAGCAGTCAATACCGGCGGCGGTCCCGGCGGAAGTGATCAGGCGTTCATCGCTGGTATACAGCGAATTACTGTCCAGATGGACGGCAGGAAATCGTTCAGTAAAGTCCTTTTCGAATTCCCAGTGTGTTGCCGCACGATGACCATCAAGCAGACCGGTATAGGCCAGAACATAGGTCCCTAAACACAGACCGACCACCTCAGCGCCCCGTTGCCAGGCCTTTCTCAACGCCTCCAGCAATGCCTGCGAGGGCCTTTCGTCCGGGTTATTCCAGTAGGGAATAATAATAATGTCCGCCTGGTCAAGCAACGCCAGACCCTGTTCCACGTTGATGGACAGCCCGATATCAGACAGGACCACACCCGGTTTTTCAGCGCAGATCGCCACGCGAAACAGATCCGGCTGCGGCATGGACTGGCCAAAAATAATACAGGGGACGGAAAAGTGAAACGGACTGAATCCGGCCGTGGCCATCACGGCGACCGTCAGTGCAGACATAACGTTAACCTCACTGTAAATCATCACCACCGAAAGGCCGCTGACACACGCCGGCCCGGGGATAACGGAGGGGCAACCGGTCTGATCGGTTCCCCGCCGTCAGGGGATGCAGCTTATCAGAAAACCAGCGTCTCACCGTCAGCGGGGATCAGAACCTTATCCCCGATGCCGTGCTCCAGGGTGTATTCCCGCAGCTCGGCACGGGTCAACAGGCAGTGGTTAACCGATTCCATATGTGAAGCAATGAGCGTGGCCGTTGGCAGCATTTTCAGCGTGCGCAGCGTGTCCTCTTTGCCCATGATAATCGGGCCGTAAAGGTCGTTAACGGCATAGCCGATGTTTAACACCACAATCTCCGGCTGGAAACGCTGCAGGTTTTTTGCATAAGGCTTCACCCAGACGGTATCCCCGGCGATATAGAGCGTTTTTTCATGGTGGTGGGTGAACACCAGCCCACAGGCATCCCCCAGTAATTCCCCCATCCGCGCATCGGCGTAGAGCTCGTTACTGCCATGCTGACCGTCCGTTTTGTAGAGGGTCAGCCCGTCAGCGAATGAATTTTCATCCTGCATAACGCGGATGTTAACGAAGCCCTGAGAACGGACCAGCGCCGCGTCGTGCTCGTCCTGGGTGTAGATCAGCATATCTTTGGGAACCGCCTGCTGTGCCGCTTCATCCCAGTGATCGGTATGCGTATGCGTCAGGATAACGGCATCCACCGCCAGTAATTCTTCGACGGGTACCGGCAGCGCCACCATCGGATTACGCAGGTGCGGGCGGGCATTACCGACAAACCCCTCCCAGGCTTCTTTTTCTGCCAGCATCGGGTCAATAAGAAATTTTTTACCGGCATACTCCAGCACCAGCGTGGCATTACGGATTTGTGTGAGTTTCATAACCTGTTCCCTTCATTCGTCAGATTTTTCGGCCCATCAGCCCTGTCAGTGGTGTCTGTACAGGGTAGCGGCCAGTGGTCCTACTATAGGATGAGACGGTGAAGCGACGTGACAGACTCACAGGTCATTAGTCGATGAAATCGGGTCAATCACCCTGCAGAAAATGGCGGTGACCACGCACAGGGACGAAGAAAGGGGCAGAGGGAGAATAATCAATAAAAAGGGCGGTGTTAGCGGGTAACACCGCCCTCCTGTTCAGATGGGGCGCGATCGCTGTGGATTACTGAATACGGCAACGAACAGCCAGTCCGGACAGGGCAAGGTCGCTTAACGCTTTCGAAGGTGCCGCACAGCCTGCCGCGATAATATGGACGTTCATCCCCTGCCCCTGCGGTGACAGCGCGGTATGCGTAACACAGTGCTGCGTCATCATACCGGTAAGATAAAGATCGGTGATACCACTGTCGCGTAACAGCGACTCAAGGCGGGTCTGGTAAAAGCTGTCTGCCTCTTTCTTTACCACCACAGGCGCATCACCCAGCGCCGCCACAATCGACGGATGGATGTTCGCCCCTTCACTGTCTGGTTTGAAGAATGGCGCATCCGCAGTGGCGATATGCTGGATAGCCACGATCAGCCAGCCCTCGCCACGGGCTTTTTCAATCGCGCTCACCGCAGCCTGACAGGCGGTGTCAGCGCCCTCAAGCGGAAAAGCGCCGCCGGGGAAATAATCGTTTTGAATATCGATAACAATCAGGGCATTTTTCATTTTTCAGTTCCTGGTTTCGGGAAGAGTCACAGCGTGGCGTTAACATTACCCGTTCACTGACGCCGCAGAAAGGTGCCATGAAGCCAATAATCAATGGAAACGGGTCATTCTGCATTAACGGCAGACATCCCCGCCTGGCGTTCACACCGACTGACTTAACAACTGAGCCAGCCTGGCTTTCGTCTCCTCCGGGGGAAGCAGGGCAATATGCCTTCCCTGCGCATCCAGCGTGAAGAAGCCTTTGCATAATGCCGGCAGCGCCTGATACTGGGTATGCAGTTGCTCAGAGGCCCGTGTAAAGCAGGGGTAGCCATATTTTTCAACCAGATAAGGCAGCCCAAAGGGCGACCGTAACAGTTCATATTCCTGATAGGGATAACGTGCCTGCTGCGGAAGTTTCCTGATGACCTCTGTCAGCTTATCCATCAGCGGCGACACCTCCTCCTCCGTGGCATAATGGGCGAAGCCGCGCAGGGCGGCGAGGCGCATATCAACCATGCGCTCCTTTTTGAAAGCGGCCAGCAAAAATGTCTTCAGGTTCCGATCCGGCGGGGTTAAAGCGAAAGCGCATATAATCTGGTTGCGGCTGAACGCGTCTTTCGATGCCTGATAAAGCGCCTGCAGATACTGCACATCCTCATCGGTGAAGGCATCCAACCGCATGTTGATCATCGCCTGACGATAAACAGGATTATCCCGGTAACCTCTTTTGCCCGCCAGTTCTCTAATGGTTGCGATATTGGTCATGCCCTTCCCCGAAAGTTAATCTCTGTGTGCTGAAGTTCACCCTACCATTTATTGTTAACGAACTTAAACCGCCGGTGTATCAGCGCTGAAGGAAAAGCAGGATCTCCGTCAGTACCGTCTCCGGGCTTTCAAGCACGGCCAGGTGCGTTCTGGCCTGTTTCAGTCGTTTCACCTGAAAAAAATCATGCGTCTTCGCGAACCGCTGCTGCAAAGCCAGGTATTCGTCATTTCTGTCGAGAGAATAGAGATGCAGCGTCTGAGGGGGGTGAGGGAGCATATCGAGGCGCTGCAGCGGCGAGCCGTACTGACGATAGACACCGGTGATGGTCTGCCCTGCCAGTCGCCAGAGCTGATAGCTGGATTGGGCCATCTCGGTTTGCAGATGATGGATCATGGTCGGAGAGTCGCTGTTAGCCAGCCAGCATTGACACAGCTCATCGCGGGCGGCCTGCCAGCGATCTTCATGCTGCATCGCATCGATCGAGGTAAAAAACATCGGCTCGGGCGAATTCATAATCCAGTCCAGAAAGACCACCGCAGGGATCCGTTCTGGTAAACGCTCTGCCAGATCAACGGCAACCCAGCTGGCATGGGCAACGGATACCGGTATCAGTTGCGTAAGGCCCAGATACTCAATCAGTGTCAGAGCATCTGATACTAATGCAGCGCCATCAAAATCCTCACCGTCTGTCGATGATTTTCCGTGACCCCGCCAGTCGAGAGTGACCACTCGATAGTAAGCAGCCGCCTGTCCGGCAAAAGCGTCGAAGACGGTTTTCGGCTGGCACCAGCCCGGCATAAGGAACAGCGTGACCTCGCCCGCCCCCCTGTCCTGATAGTCAATATCGCCCTGTGCCGTATGTAAAAGAGGCATGTCATCGTCCTGTTGATCAGAGAACCTCTACGTTATCCGATCGCATGGCAATAAAACAAGACTTTACTTGTAATATTATGAAAGCCCGGGTGCAGGCCTTCATCGACAACATTCCCCTTGTTTTACCCTGATTATCGCGTTTTATAGCGCGCCGCTGCTTCATCCTGTTTGATATCGGAGAGCAGGGCCTGTCTTGCACCGTCCAGCGTGTCCCAGCGGGCCGCGTTGTGCAGCGGGGGGATGGTCACCCGCTCACGGCGGTCAAAGCCCGCCAGCGCGGCATCCACCATTTCACCGACCTCCATCATGGCAGGCGCATTGCTGATATCAATCCCGGCGCGCGCCCAAATCTCAGTATAGGTTCCGGCAGGCAGTACGGCCTGCACATAAATCCCTTTCGGTGCCAGTTCGAGGCTCATCCCCTGGGACAGGAACAGAACAAACGCCTTGGTGGCCCCATATACTGACATCAAAAACTCCGGGGCCAGGCCAACCACGGAACTGATGTTAACGATGGCGCCCTCACCTGCCTGCAGAAAACGCGGCGTCACTGCGGCGGACAGTCGCGTCAGCGCACTGATATTCAGAGCAATAAGCGAGTCAACAGACGCCGCCGTCTGTTCGCTGAATGCACCTGACTGGGCAACGCCGGCGTTATTGATCAACGTCCCTATCCGCGCGTCGTCACGCAGGCGGGCTTCAACGCTGGCCAGGTCATCCGCCCGGGTCAGATCCGCCGGCAGTACGTCAACCGATACGCCGGTTTCCTGGCGCAGGCGCGCGGCAAGTTGTTCCAGCTTAGCCTGATCGCGGGCCACCAGCACAAGGTCATGGCCACGGCGGGCAAAGCGTTCTGCGTATACCGCACCGATACCCGTGGATGCGCCGGTAATAAGAACTGAGGACTGTGTCATGGTTTTATTCTCTGGTTAAAGGAGGAAACAAGGCCGCTCCCGGTCAGGGGAGAACGGCGAAACAGGATCGGGGCTTAACGGCCACCGTCGTTCAGGGCGGGATAGTCGGTATAACCTTCAGCCCCTCCGCCGTACAGGGTTGCCGGGTTAAGCGCTGCCAGCGGCGCGCCGGACTTCAGCCTGGCCACCAGATCCGGGTTAGCAATAAACGGACGTCCGAAGGCGAACAGGTCGGCCTTGCCTTCTGCCAGGTGAGCAGCAGCCAGCGCCAGGTCATAGCCGTTGTTACTAATAAAGGTCCGGCTAAAACGCTGGCGAAGTGCGGCGTAATCAAAGGGAGCGTTATCGCGTGGCCCACCCGTCGCGCCCTCCACCACGTGCAGGTAAACGATACCGAGGGCATCAAGCTTTTCGGCGAGATAGTTGTACTGCGGCTGCGGATCGCTGCAGGAAATCGCATTCGCCGGAGAAACGGGTGAAATCCTCACGCCGGTACGTCCGACACCGATCTCCTGACTCACGGCGGCGGCGACCTCTAACAGCAGGCGGGCCCGGTTTTCCACTGAACCGCCATACTCATCCGTACGCTGATTGGCTCCGTCTTTAAGGAACTGCTCCAGCAGGTAGCCATTGGCCCCGTGGATCTCCACGCCATCAAACCCGGCGGCCATGGCGCTGGCAGACGCGGTGCGGAAATCTTCCACGATCTGCTGAATCTCGTCCTGTTCCAGCGCGCGGGGTTCAGACACGTCATAGAAGCCGTTGTTAACAAAGGTTTTGGTTTCCGCTCGCAGCGCTGAAGGCGCGACGGGTGCCGCGCCCCCTGGTTGTAAGTCAACGTGCGAGATGCGCCCCACGTGCCAGAGCTGCACGAAGATATGCCCGCCCGCGGCATGAACCGCGTCAGTGACCTTACGCCACCCGGCAATCTGCGCTGGCGTGTAGATACCGGGGGTATCCTGGTAGCCCTGCGCCTGGGCCGAAATCTGCGTGGCTTCGGTGATCAGCAACCCTGCCGAGGCCCGCTGGGCGTAATACGTCGCGGCCAGCTCAGAGGGTACCAGGCCCTTACCGGCGCGGTTACGGGTTAAGGGTGCCATCACAATATGGTTCGTCAGCGTGACAGGCCCAAGAGGATAAGGCTGAAAAATCGGTTGGTGGCTCATGATGCTCTCCGGGACAAAGGGTGAGTGAAGGTCTGAACGTAATGATGATGATCATCATCTAAAATGTCAAACTTTTTGATTACGACCATCATCAATGTATAATGGCAGGATGCTTTTTTGAGAAAGGATGTGAAACGATGAAGGTGTCGAAAGACCAGGTTCGCGAAAACCGGCGACGCATAGTTGAAACCGCCTCTGAACTGTTCCGGGAGCGGGGCTTCGATGGCGTGGGCGTGGCAGAGCTGATGTCGGCAGCAGGACTGACCCACGGCGGTTTTTACAAACACTTTGGGTCAAAAGCCGATCTGATGGCGGAAGCCATGCGCTGCGGCTTCTCACGTTCCGCGGAAAGCGTGGCGGGATCAGACCGGGAAACTTTCGTTAAATACTACCTGTCACGGCAACATCGCGACGGGATGGGGAAAGGCTGTGTCATGTCGGCCCTCAGTAGCGATACGGCCCGCCAGTCCGCACCCATTAAGGCCAGCTTTGCCGCCGGACTTGAACATCAGCTGGCGCAGTTAACCGGTGAAAATGGGGCGGAAAACGCCACGCGTGCCGGGACAATCGCCACCCTTGCCCAACTGGTCGGGGCCATGGTGCTGTCCCGCGCCTGCCCGGATGATTCCCCGCTGGCCGATGAGATCCTGGCCGTGTGTCAGGCCCGTCTGCTGGCTCAGGAACCAGAGTGAGCGGGGGGCGCTCAGTAAAAGGTCACTTCTGCCGTCCCCTCACCCAGCCCCGCTTCCAGCCCGTCGGGTGCCACGATCTTCCCCAGCGGGGTATAGCGGTAGTCTGAGGAGAAGGTCTGGTAAAAGACGACGAGGGTCTGCGTACCGTAAAGCATAATATCCCCGGCGTGGATCGTCCCGGCCCGCGCCTCGCGGGTTGGCAGCGCCTGTGCCAGTTCGGCGAATTTTTCATTCCTGTTCAGATCGTCCATTTTCAGCGTCACCGGCAGCGTCTGCGCAAAGGCCCGTGCCGCCGGTGTGTCACTCAGTTCAATGCGGTAAACCTGTTGATTAACCTTCATATTCACTTTCATGGTGGTTCCTTTTTCCGCGTAAGGCGTGGCGCTGGCCGGCACGCCAGTCGCACTGGCTGCCAGCAGGCAACCGATTAACAGTCCCCAATATGTCATGTCCCCCCCCGGTGAGGCAGACCGCATACGGGAGGATGCGGCCGACCCGATTATTTCAGATGATCGTTAAAGAACGCGGTCAGTTTAGCGAAGGGGATCAGGTCCGTGCGGTCGTACAAATCCACATGACCTGCGCCCGGAACGATATACAGCTCTTTCGGCTGGCCGGCGCGTTGCCAGGCATCTTCGCTGAACTCTTTCGAATGGGCGCGATCGCCAGTGATAAACAGCATCGGACGGGGCGAGATCGTCTCAATATCATTAAACGGATAGAAGTTCATAAATTTGCCGACGCTGCTTAACATCGGTTTTGTCGTCAGCGCCTCCTGCTGTCCCTCCGGCGTGAAGCCCCCGCGTGCCGTGCGGTAGAAATCGAAGAACTCGCGCTGGATGGCAGGCGTCGCCTCATCAAGCTTATTCACCGTGCCGGGAATATAGACCGTCTCTCCGCCTGTAAACTCGGCAAAGCGCTGTTCTGTGGCAGAGGCAATCACGGCCTGACGCTGTGCTGAAGTTTGAGAATGCTTCAGGCCCTGACGGAATACCGAGCCCATATCGTACATGCTGACCGTGGCGATCGCCTTCATACGCGGATCAATTTTTGCCGCGCTGATGACAAAGCTGCCGCTGCCGCAAATCCCCAGCACACCTATGTTATCCGGATCAACAAAGGTCCGGGTGCTCAGGTAGTCCACGGCGGCGCTGAAATCATCGGAATAGATTTCCGGTGAAATAAGGTGGCCCGGTTTACCGTCGCTCTCGCCCCAGAATGAGAGGTCAATCGCCAGGGTGACAAACCCCTGCTCCGCCAGCTTTTGTGCGTACAGACTGGCGCTTTGCTCTTTCACCGCCCCCATCGGATGCCCGACTACAATCGCGGGACGTCTGTCATTCTGCCCCTGTCCTCTTGGGACAAACAGGTTACCGACCACATTCATCTGATACTGATTTTTAAACGTCACTTTCTGCCGGGTAACCTTATCACTGGTGTAAAAGTTATCCGCCCCGTGGGACAGATCGGCGGCCGTTGCCACTGCCGAGCTGAGGATCATGCCCAGCGCCAAAAAAAATCGCTTCATCGTGTGTACCTTCAGGTAAGGAATGTTGTGCCTGTCAGTCCCCTGCCAGACGATGGCAGACCAGCCGGGGCCGGACGCTATTCCACGGAATAACATCATTAAAACAGGCGTTAAGGGTGAGAAGAGAAGGTATCCTTCGCGCGAGGTCATCTCTTGCTGAAAATTTTACACGACGGGTGTAGGGTAACTAGCTAATGAATACTTAATGGGCTTATCACCCCTGCTTATTAATTAAAGGCTCCGGTGGATGAAACGCAACCTTAATGACCTCCTCTACTTCACCGCCGTAGCGCGTGAAGGCAGCTTCACCCGGGCAGCGGCAAAGCTGGGTGTTACTCAGCCGGCACTCAGTCAGGCGATCTCCGCACTGGAAGCGCGGATGCAAATCCGTCTGCTCACACGTACCACCCGCAGCGTCTCGCCCACCGCCGCCGGTGAGCGCCTGCTGCAGGCCGTCGGGCACCGCCTTGATGAAATTGAGTCTGAACTGGATATGCTCACCGAGCTACGCGATAAGCCGGCGGGTACGGTGCGCATTACCTGCGGGCCTGATGTGTTGCGCACGACGCTGCTTCCCAGACTGACGCCACTGCTGCATGAATACCCGGATATTCATATCGAGTTTGATGCTAACCACGGCTTCCGCGATATCGTGGCCGATCGGTTTGATGCCGGCGTTCGCCTTGGTAATACCATTGATAAAGATATGATCGCCCTGCCGATTGGCCCGGAACTACGTATGGCGGCCGTGGCCTCACCGGATTATTTTGCCCGTTATCCGATACCGCAAACCCCGCATGATCTCACGCAGCACCAGTGTATTAACCAGCGCATGGTCAAATCGGGGGGACTTTATGTCTGGGATTTCGATCAGGAGGACGGCGATTTGAACGTGCGCGTGCGCGGTCAGCTCACCTTCAACACCTCTGAGCATATTATTGATGCGGCGCTGGCAGGCCTGGGCATTGCTTTCTTACCGGAGGAAGAGTTTGGTGCGCATATTGCAGAGGGTCGCCTGATACGTATTTTACAGCCCTGGTGTCAGCCCTTTCCCGGTTATTACCTCTATTACCCCAGCCGTAAGCAGCCTTCTCCGGCCTTTGCCCTGGTGCTCGATGCCTTAAGGGGACAACGTTAACGCCTGCCGTATCGAAAGGCAAAAGCGCAAAGGTTAAAAACTGAAACCGGTCATCGCACGATGGCCGGGTGGCGTAGCCAAACGATACGCTGAAATCTTTTTACCCAGGGCCAGCATCCTGATATCAGGCACCTGACAAACTGTTTTCGTCTTACTGTGTCATCATGCTGTAATACGTATCAACCGGTAACAATGGCACTGACTCTCAGACTCCTTTTTCACTGGCTAACGTATTATTACGTAACGTCGTATTATCGTTTTAATACGTTTTCCTCAGGGTGCATTTTTTACGCAAAAATAAAATATTACCGCCCTTCACAGTCACTTACATTAAGCCATTTTGATATTTCACTGCGCTTCTCTTAAATGGAATCAACGGTTTTACAGTCAGCCACCGGGCTTACTTTATCGATACCTGTCAGAGGACGGAAAATGCCACATCAAAAACTCACACTGGCGTTGAGCACCCTTTTATTGTCCTGTGTAATGACAGCGACAGCGACTCCAGCACGGCCAACCCTCTCTGTGACCTCGCAACCATCGGGCTGCGACAGCCTTCAGGGCCAGAATGGGGAAAATGGGCAGAACGGGCAGAACGGGCAGAATGGCCAAGATGGCTCAGCCATCAACGGCTGTTTGCAAGGGGGTAACGGGGGTAATGGCGGCAATGGCGGAGACGGGGGTAACGGCGGGAAAGGAGGTAATGGCGGGAACGGAGGTAATGGCGGGAACGGGGGTAATGGCGGCGCATCTGATAACGCCGCGGGCGGAGCCGGCGGAGAAGGTGGAAATGCCGGTTCCCCCGGAGGGCGGCAGGGATTGCCAGGGTCCAGCGGAGCATCCGGTAGACTATGATGTTCATCATAACACCGCGGGGAGAGGGGCTCCCTGAACCGGCATTCAGCCCTCACGACGTGCAGAGGTGGCTATCCCCGGCCGTCGCCAGTCCCCTACTCACTCTCTGTGGGCATTAAACGTTTACGCGTCCGGGTTGACGGCGTGCACACCGCTCTGGCAATCGCTTCGCCAATCTCTGCACTGGCGGTAATCCCCTGTACAAAGGGGCGATCGTGCATCAACCAGGGCAACGCGGCAAACGCAATACGGCCACGGGCACTCTCTGGCGAGAGCAGCGTGTAATCGTCACCCACCTCGGGGATTTCATCACCGCAGGACTCAAGCTGGACGCGCAGCCTGGGAAACGGCAGATCCTTAGTCTTCATGGATTTTTGCCCCCGGGCATCAATAAACACGTCGAACGTGACCGTTTCTCCTGCGGTCAGGATCGCAGTTTTATCCCCGGTCGCACTGAGCTGATAGTCTTCCCCCAGCGCGCGAATGCTGATGATCCCGCGCTCACGCAGCGCCAGCAGCCGGCGGACCGACTCCGAAGGAATAGCGGCGTAGTTATCGATAAATACTCGTGCCAGACCCTGGCTGAATCGCCTGGCATCCTGTTCATCAAGATGCGGCACAATCTCCTCTACCGCTTCATGCAGACGTAAGAGGGCATAGCGCCAGGCGACAGTGCGTCTGTCGCGCTTGTTGCGCTCAACCTCCTCCAGATTGGCCTGCGCCCACTGGAAAGGATGATGCTGATGCCGCACGGCAAACCAGGCGTCAGCAAAGCTATCCGCGTCCAGTGACCGCAGGGCGATCGCCTGGCTCCAGTCCGGATCGGCGGCTTCAATCTCTGCCACCATCAGCCCGAAAATGCGATCGAGCAGCCCTGTCGATCCGGCCGCCACCGCCTGTTTAATCGCGTCGGGCGTGACAACCGTCAGAGGTTCATACGGAATGGGGCAATAAAAGTCGGCTTCCGGCAGGATGCCCGACCGGGACATCAGCACCATTTTTAGCGCCTCACTCCCCTTATTCAACGTGAAGGTGGTCTTGCCCCCCTCCGGTTCAGCAAAGTCTCCGTGCTGAACCGCCACCGCCATCGCCGCATCAATACCGCTTAACGACGCACCCATGATGCCGATGTGGCAGGCGGGAATGGCCGCATCCATCAGACCTGACCACGGGCTGGGGAAGAAGGTGCGCGTCGCCTCACTGTTATCCGGCCAGACGTGGCCGGTGGCCACCACGGCCAGGTCAAACTGTTCCGGGCTGGCTTGCTCCCCGACCCAGATCCGCACGCCTTCAGGTATCGCCTGCAGATCGGTGACCGGACAGCGTTCCAGCACCTTCACCTCAAAGCCCTGCTCGCTGGCAGCGGCCACAATGGCCAGAAATTGCGCACGGAAGTACTCACCGAGCAAAATACGCGGCAAAAACTGTCTGACATGCAGCGTATCGGGATTAACACCGTAGCGGGTCAGCGCGCTGTCGCTCTGCGTACGTAACCAGTCAAGGTAAGTCATAAACAACGGGGGGATTTCAATACTGGCGATATTGGCCAGCATCATTCGCGAGTTCTCTTCATCGCTGTAAGGCATCCCCACCCCGGCCTCATCCGCCTGCTCGTACACCGTAACAGACAGGGGAACAGCCTGTTTCAACAGCGAAAATAACGTATAAATCCCCGTGGGTCCGGCGCCGATTATTGCGACCTTTTTCATTAATACCGCTACCTCGTCAGGGTTATCTTATCCATTTCATCAACGTGATGATGCATTAGCCTCACCCCGCCGCGTTCCGGAAGGGTGACGTGGCGGAAAAGTCCGCCCATGCTCTTCAACAAGTTTACTCAAGAATGGCAGATTCGCCCGTCCGCTGCGCTTAAATGAAGGCACCCCCTGACAGCGCGCACCTCCCGTTCACTGGCGTGACGCCCACTCCACCCGGTTTCGCCCCAGCCGTTTGGCCTGATAAAGGGCGATATCGACGCGCTTAAGCAGTTTTTCCAGCCGCTCATTCTCTCTTTTCTTTGCCACCCCGATACTGACCGTAATGCGGATATCGTCGTCGATAACCAGCGCCTGCGTACGCTTTAGAATATGACGGGCCAGCGCATCCGCCTGGTCCTGTGAGGCCATCTGCAGGATAACCGCAAACTCTTCGCCGCCGATTCTGGCGGCCATGATCTCGTCATCGTACAACTCGCCCAGCATCGCACCGAACTGCCGCAGCACCTCGTCCCCCCGGTCATGGCCATAGCGGTCATTAATCTTTTTGAAATAATCAATATCAACAAAAAACAGGTAGTAATCGACCGCCCTCAAATCCAGCAGCACATTGGAAAAATAGCGGCGGTTGGGCAAGAGCGTCAGCTCGTCACGGAACGAATCAATGCTGACGTCGGCGTATCGGTCGTTGATATAATGAACAATGTGATAGACACCGACAGAGACGCAGAGCATTCCACTCAGTTGGGTAACATCCTCAATATAATAGCCCACCCAGGCGGGCTGAATAATGACTTCATCCATCAAATCAAAGGCCGCTGAAATAATCCAGACAATCAGTCCCGTATTCATCCAGCGGCGTAAATACGCCTGGACCGATAGCCGGTTGAAGCAGTACAAAATAAAATTCAGGATAGCAAACTGCATTCCGTCAAATAACCATCCTGGCCGATGAACCCAGTGTATTTCACCTGACTTGGGCAGGAAAAGAGACAGGTTTATGATGATCACCAGAATACTCAGCGCGCCGGATAACAGTACCGGCACCAACAGGGTTTTTCGTGAAGCGCTTTTGGTGAAAAGTCCGTCTTCATATTTCGCGAATGGCATGTTCACTCCTGAAAAATAACTAAAATAACCATCATTACCATTTGAAATTGAATACCGACGCAGGGATTAAATTACACATTAGTCATGCCGATCGCGAGCTTCATTTTTTCTGTCTCCTGGTGCGCCAGGGCTGGCGGGTTGCCGGGTCACATCGCTTAATAAGTAGATATCCGTCACACTTTTAAAAAAGAGCGCCTCCCTTCCCCTTTACCCTGTCAAGTTCGTGGCATGCCTGCCGTTAAAACGATCAGGCTCTTTTTATGAGTTTATGCCGCCAGCCCGAATGAGATCCCCATGAACCCTGTTTGGCTACTGTAGTCAGGGCTGCTGACTGAATCCATTCAGCTTAACAAATTACGTTCATTACTGCTCATATCAAGGCCGAACGCTTAACTTTTCGTCGATTTTTCAGGGGTGTCAATTTATGCAATTCAAAAATACAACCGTCCGGACCCAACTGACCCTGGGTTTCGGCGTGTTAGTGGTGATTGTGCTTGCCGTCGTCATTCTCTCGATGAACTCGCTCAGTAACGCCAATGACCGCTTTAAAACGCATGTACAACAGGTCGCAGCACGTGAGTCCTCCGTCAACCTGATCCTCAGCGGCGTAAAAGACAGCTCGCTGAGTCTTTACGGCCTGGTGCTGGTCAGCGAAGCCGCAGATATTGAGGCCGGTAAAAAACAGGTCGCGGCAGCAGAAGACAAAACGGCCACGGCACTGAAACAGCTGCAGGCGGCGGTGACACGGCATACTGACGTTACCGATCAGGACCGGCAGTTTGTGGCCGCCATTGCCCGTGCCGAAGAGGCATATCGCCCTGTTGCTCATAACATCGTTGAGCTGGCGCTGGCGGAAAAGAAGGCTGAAGCCATTGACCGCATGAACCGGGAACTGCGCCCGCAGTTAACCCAGTTACTCACTTCAGCCAACCAGTATCTGCAATACAGCACCGAACGCGCGGACGCCAGTCTGGATACCGCTGAGGCGGCTTACCAGCAGACCCGGATCATCTTTATTGCCATCAGCCTGCTGGCGCTGACGCTGGCGGTGATCCTCGGGGCGATGATCATCCGTTCGCTGTTCCGTGCACTGGGTGAAGAGCCCGCGGTATTAGGCCAGGTGGTGCAGCGCATTGCGCAGGGCGACCTCAGCCAGGTAAACGGGGCCAGTACGGCGCCCTCCGGCAGCGTGCTGGCGGCTATCGGTGAGATGCAGGAGAAGCTGCATCAGCTTATCAGTCAGGTTGCTAACTCTGCCGAAAGTATTGTTTCCGCCTCCAGTGAAATTACCCTGGGCAATGAGGACTTAAGCCGCCGCACGGAGGCCCAGGCCTCGTCGCTGGAGCAGACCTCCGCCAGTATGGAGCAGCTGACCGCCACCGTTAAACACAACGCCGATAATGCCCATCAGGGTAACCTGATGGCAACCAACGCCTCCGACGTCGCGCAGCGCGGCGGTAACGTGGTCGAGCGCGTGGTCACCACCATGCATGACATCGCCAGTAGCTCCGGCAAAGTCACGCAGATTATCACCGTGATTGAGAGCATTGCCTTCCAGACCAACATTCTGGCACTAAACGCCGCGGTGGAAGCCGCTCGCGCCGGGGAACAGGGTCGCGGGTTTGCCGTGGTCGCGGGCGAAGTCCGCATCCTCGCCCAGCGCAGCGCCACGGCCGCCCGGGAGATTAAAAATCTGATCGACGAATCGGTGGATCGCATCAATACCGGTTCTAAGCTGGTTGACGAAGCCGGCAGCACCATGCAGGAAGTGGTGAACGCGGTGAAAGGCGTTAACAGCCTGATGGCGGAGATCACCCTGGCGTCCAGCGAGCAGCATACCGGCATCGACCAGGTGAACAAAGCCGTGGTCAATATGGATGAGGCCACGCAGCAGAACGCCGCACTGGTTGAAGAGAGCGCCGCAGCGGCAGCCAGCCTGAAACAGCAGGCGTATTTACTGCTGGAGGGGATCTCTGCGTTCGATATCTCCCGTGCCGGTCGTCTCAGCGACACAACAGCGACCCTGCGCTAAGGAATTGCGATGAAACTCTCCTGGGCTTTAACACTGGCCGCCGTGGTGACCTCCACGGCAGTGGCCAGCAATGACACCATTACCATCGGGCTGATTACGAAAACAGATACCAACCCGTTCTTTCTGAAAATGAAAGAAGGGGCAATGCTGGGGGCGACGGTGCATGGCGTCAAACTACTGACGGCAGCGGGTAAAGAAGATGGCGATTATCCGGCACAAATCCTGGCGATCCAGGAAATGGTGGCCGCCGGGGCCACCACTCTGCTGATTACGCCGAGTGATGCAAAGGCGATTGTCCCGGCGCTGGACGAGGTGCGTGCCAGAGGGGTTCAGGTGATCGCGCTGGACTCCCCGACCGATCCGATATCGGCGGTGGATGCCCTGTTTGCTACCGACAACTATAAAGCGGGTGAGCTAATCGGCCAGTATGCCAAAGCCGCCATGCCGCTGAAATATGCCGGTCAGCCGCTGAAAATCGCCATGCTGGATCTCTCTCCCGGTCACTTAGTCGGGGCAAGACGCCACAACGGGTTTATGACCGGGCTGGGGTTACCGGCGGTAGGGGCGGATTCCAGCGAGCTGTCGGTGACGCCCGAAACGGTGTGTGCCGGGTTCTCGCAGGGGGCAGAACAGCAGGGTTATGAAGTGATGGCCAGCTGTCTGAAAAGCCATCCTGACATCAACCTGGTGTATACCATTAACGAACCGGCGGCAGCCGGGGCTTACAAGGCGCTGCTGGAAGCGGGCAAAGAGAAAAGCGCGATGATCGTCTCCGTGGACGGCGGCTGTGCCGGGGTGAACAACGTGCGGGCCGGGAAAATTGCCGCCACCGCGCAGCAGTACCCGCTGACCATGGCGGCGATGGGCGTTGACGCCGCGGTGGCCTGGGCCCGTCACGGTAAAAAGGCCTCTGGCTATGTGGATACCGGCGTGACGCTGATCGCGGATAAACCCATGCCGGGTCTGGCCAGTAAAGACACCCAGGCCGGGCTGAACGCCTGCTTTGGGGCGAAATAACTCCGTATCAGTCCCCCACCGCTTCACTGGCAGGGCCCGACCATCCGTCAGGGGTTTCGGGCCCGACCTCCCGTTGTATTGAAGGGACCAACCTTCTGTTCCGGTCGGCCTGATGGTCGCCGCTGACTCTCAGAGCCCCAATGCCCCCTTTCCTCACGCTGCCGCTACCCCAGGCGGCTGGCAATCAACCGCAGCTGTTCGGCAATCTGCTTCAGATCCTGCTGCTGCTGTCCGGCTGCTGTCGTCGAGTTACGCACCACCAGACGGGCAGGCAGGATCGAGGAGGAACGGCTGTGGTCGTCATCGCTGGCCTGCAGGATACGCTGCACGGCCTCTTTTCCCTGTAAGTCCAGATCCAGCGACACCGTGGTCAGCGCCGGGTGGAAAAAGGCGCTTTCGTAGGTATCATCGTACCCCACTACCGACACCTGCCCCGGCACCGCAATGCCCTGCTGATGCAGCGCGCTGAGTGCGCCGAGTGCCATCTGATCGTTGCCCACCAGCAGCGCGCTGAAGTGCGGATTTTCCCGCATCAGCTGTAAAATGCCGCTGTAACCACTCTGAGCATCCCAGTTGCCGTGGATCAGGCTGACGGGCTCCAGCCGGTAGCTCTCCAGCGTGTCCAGCCAGCTCTTCAGCCGCAGCCGGGCAGACACCGACTGTTCCGGCCCTGCCAGCAGCGCAAACGCGCGGTGCCCCTGTTCATAGAGATATTTCACGCTGGCGCGGGTGCCGTCCGCCGGATTGAAGGACACATTAAATACCGAGCAGTACGGGTCGACGTCAAGAAACAGACAGAGGATGTCCTGGTTCTCCTCCACGATACGTTCTGCGCAGGCGGTATCCAGCGGGACGTTGATAATCACCTTATCCACCAGCTGCGACTTCAGTTCATTGATCGACTCCTGCAAACTTTGATTGACGTTCTCATCAATCATGGCAATCAACACCTGGTATCCGGATGCATTGGCATAACGCTTGATCGCCGCCGCCACCTGAGAAGGGGCATGAAGCGCCAGGGAAGTGGTTACCAGACCCAGTGTCGTGCTCTGTTTTCCGACCAGCTGCTGTGCCAGGCGATTGGGCACATAGCGCAGCGCCTCTATTGCCTTTGTTACCTTGCTGCGCGTCCCTTCCGAGACATTCGCCGACTTATTCAGCACTCTGGAAACCGTTTGGTAGGACACCCCTGCGTGACGGGCGACATCCTCCAGAGTGGCGCTCTTTGATTTCATGTTTCTCTTCCCTGTTAACCGATAGACAAATTGTATCACAAGGCTAATAACGCTCAGGTTAACCCGGTCACACTGTCAGAAAATGGCAAAAAAGTATGACGTTCACATCTGTTATTTGGTGATCAATCTCACCAATCGTTACAATTTACGCCTAAATACTTGCAGTAAATCACACAATTTCGACACTCCATTTGCACACCTCTCGTCAGCGGGCGTTTACTGTCGCCAACGTGTGAACGTATGACAAATATAAACAGAGGGTGACATGAACACAAGACTAACGGCGACCGCGGTGGCACTGGCTGCCACACTGACTTCCCCTGCCTTCGCAGCCATCGACAATATTGATTTCCACGGCTATCTGCGCGGCGGCGTGGGCGTCTCGCGTGACGGCGGCATGGAGGAGTGGCAGAAAAATAAAATTGGTCGTCTGGGTAACGAAGCCGATACCTACGGTGAGATTGAATTAGGCAGTGAAGTGTACAAAAAGGACGACGTCAGTTTTTATGTCGACTCGATGGTCAGCATGTTTTCCGACGGATCCAACGACAATGAAACCACGTTAGGTGACGATGCGCAGTTCGGCCTGCGTCAGCTTAACCTGCAGATCAAAGGGCTGATCCCCGGTGATAAAAACGCGGTGATCTGGGGCGGTAAGCGTTACTACCAGCGGCATGACCTGCATATCATCGATACCAAATACTGGAACATCTCCGGCTCAGGTGCTGGTATTGAAAACTACACCTTAGGTCCGGGGGCGGTTTCCGTCGCGTGGATCCGTGGTGATGCCAATGACGTTGACTACCGTGCTGACGGGGATAACGACGTCAATATTAACTATCTGGACGTACGCTACGCCGGCCTGAAGCCATGGAGCGGGGCATGGACGGAGTTTGGCATCGATTACGCCATGCCGAACCCAACCAATAAGCAGAAAGAGTACGGCGAGCTGTACGACGCAGAAAACGGCGTGATGCTGACCGGCGAGATCAGCCAGGACATGTGGGGCGGCTATCAGAAGCTGGTGCTGCAATATGCCAACAAGGGGCTGGCACAGAACATGATCTCCCAGGGCGGCGGCTGGTATGACATGTATAACGACACGCGTGATGCCACCGGGTACCGCATCATCAACACCGGCCTGCTGCCGATTACCGACCGGCTGTCGCTGAATCAGGTTATCACCTGGGGTGCGGCGGACCACGTCACCGCGTTTACGGATAAGAGCACCCTGCTCTCTCTCGTCGGTCGTGCACAGTATCAGTTCACCGACTATGTGCGCGGTATTGGTGAAGCCGGTACGTTCATGCAGAAAGATCAGAATAAAGACGGCAGTGACTACAAACAGGCCGGGCAGAAATACACCCTGGCCCTTGGTCTTGCCGCCGGCCCGGAATTTATGTCACGCCCTGAGCTGCGTATCTTTACCTCGTACCTGAACGACTCCGAACAGGGAAACAGCTTCCAGGACGGTACCGCCAGCAACACCTGGAACTTCGGTGTGCAGGTTGAAGCCTGGTGGTAATGCCCGACTAAACGCCTTCATCATCATTGGATAAGCACTGGATAGCTTATTGGGATAACCGTCACCGGTTATCCTTTTTTTTGCTCAGTGCTGGCGGGAGAAGCGGGCTTCCATCAGCTCGCGCAGGCGGTCTGACTGCGTGCCAAAGATCGCATGAACCTCGTGCCCCAGAATCACCACGCCGAGTGCGCCAGCCTGCTGAAGACCCTCATTATCCACCGCAGACAGGGATTTCACCGTAACCCGAAGCCGGGTCAGGCAGGCATCGACCTGGACAATATTGTCCCTGCCGCCAAAACAGACCATCAGCCGGTCCAGCAGCACGCCGTCTTCGGCCGTCGCCTCCGTCGCCACCTTCTCCCGGCTGAAGTAGTGCTTAAATAATTTCAGACTGACCATCATCTTCTCCTTACGTGTCGCAAAAAAAAAGCGGGCCCGTGGCCCGCCAGTGAAAGAACAGTTACAGCGGGGCGCGCAGCACGCGGCAGCCCCAGGGGGGAATACTCAGCGTGCCGGTCAGCGGCGCACCGTCGATCAGGTCGGAGATATGCGCAGGCAGCGTGACGGCGTGTGTCTGCGCCGTATAGTTCTGCAGGAAGACAAAGCTGTGCTCGCCATCGGTACGTCGGTGCGCGGTAACGCCCGGCGGGAAGTCGACCGCCAGCGCACGCGGCAGAGCCAGCCGGGTGATCAGCGCACCGTAGAAATCACGGTGAAACGCCCGATCGTTACGCGAAGCGATGTACCACGCCTGCCCTTCGCCCACGCGGTTGACGGTGACCGCCGATTTACCGGCATAAAAATCACTTTCATAGACCGCCAGCGCCGTCGCCCCTTCCAGGTGAATATGTTCACAAAGCTCACGTGCCTGATACGTGCCCTGTAAACCCAGCTCGTTACCGGCAAGGGCACGTACGCCATTGCTCTCTTCATCCGTCAGACTGTCAATCTCCTCTGACCAAATCCCCAGTAGCGGTCGCAACGGCCCCGGGAACCCACCGAGATGACAGAGATCGCTTTCATTCACCACGCCCGTCCAGTAGCTGGCAACAAACTGCCCGCCCCGATGCAGAAGCTGCTCCACCCGGGTGGCAAAGCCGTCGCGGACCATATACAGCATCGGCGCGATGACCAGCGTATAGCCGCTCAGATCCGCGTCAGCATTGATCACGTCTACCGCCACGCCCTGCTCCCAGAAGGTGCGGTAATGTTCTGTCACCGTGCGCTCATAGTGCAGGCCGATATTGCGCGGCCCCTGAGCATTGTCCATCGCCCAGCGGCTTTCCCAGTCAAAAATAATCGCCACTTTCGCGTCCACACGGGTGCCCTGCACGGGGGTCATCGCCGCCAGCATCCGGCCCAGTTCCGTCACCTCCCGGCCGATGCGCGTGTCCAGGTGACCGACGTGATCCACCACCGCACCGTGGAATTTTTCCACCGACCCGCGGCTTTTACGCCACTGGAAGTACTGCACGGCATCCGCCCCGTGAGCCACGGCCTGCAGTGACGACAGGATATGCATTCCCGGTTTTTTCAGCTTGCTGGTCGGCTGCCAGTTAGTGGCACCCGGCGTCGACTCCATCAGGACAAACGGTTTACCCTGTTTCAGCGTGCGCATCAGGTCGTGATACATGGCGGTGTAGCAGGCCAGCGTGGTTTCATCCTTCTCGTTATGCCACGTCGGGTAACTGTCCCAGGAGATAAAATCCAGCGGCTGCGACAGCTTCCAGTAGTCGTAGTCGTAGAAATACTCCATAAAGTTGGTGGTCGCAGGCAGCGACGGGTTGGCCGCTTTCAGCGGTTTGATCTCTTCCGCACAGAAGTCAGTCACCTGGTCGGTCATAAAGCGCCGCCAGTCAAGGTTCAGGCCGTGAATCGATGACTCCCCCTGCGGCGAGGGCGAGACAATCTGCGACCAGTCGGTGTAGGTGTGGCTCCAGAAGTCGCTCCACCAGGCATGATTGAGCTGTTCCAGGGTGCCATAGCGGCGCTGCAGCCAGCCGCGAAAAGCCTGCTGGCAGAAATCGCAGTGGCACTCGCCGCCGTACTCATTGGAAATATGCCAGCCAATCACCGCCGGATGATGCGCATAGCGCGTGGCCAGCTGCACGTTCATCGCCTGCACTTTTTGCCGGTACACTGGCGAGGTCATGCAGTGATTGTGACGCCCGCCGTGCAGCGCGGGCACGCGGTCGCGACCGGTGCGCAGCACCTCAGGGTATTTTTGCGACATCCACGCCGGGCGTGCGCCGCTTGGCGTGGCCAGGAACACCCGAATCGACTTCTGGTGCAACTTTTCCAGTACGTTATCCAGCCAGCCAAAGTCATAGCGGCCTTCTTCCGGCTCAAGTTTGGCCCAGCTGAAGATCCCGACCGACATGACATTACAGTGTGCCTGCTGCATCATCACAACATCGTCATCAATAATGCCCGGCGAGTTCTCCCACTGTTCGGGATTGTAATCCGCACCGTGCAGCAGCGCGTTAACGCCGGCAGAAAGCGGGGGGAATTTAGACATAACGGTTCCTCAGAGGTGTCAGCGACACCGGCCCTCAGGCCTGTAAATTAATGGAAAGCCTGAATTGACGGCAGTACTTTGCCCTGACAGTCAAACAGCGCCTGGTTCTCACGGGCGTTGCCCTGTTTCCACTCGTCGTGGATGTACTTCATCCCTTCTGGCGTGGCCCAGGTATTGCCCGGTGCGGCTATCCACATCGGCTCCCAGTAAACCACGCCCTTGCCACGGTGATTCGGCACGCTGAGCACCGCCTGCATCAGGTCATGCAGATAGGCGGCCTGACCCGCAACGGTAGCCGGATACCCCCCGTCTTTTTCTTCTTTCGCCTGGAAACTGTTCTCCGCGCTGTCGCAGTTTTTCAGCGTGTAGCCGTAGGCGGCCTCCACCACCATCACGTCTTTCTGATAGCGCTGGCTGATATCATCCATATTGGCTTTCAGCGCGCTGATCGGGCCGTTCCAGTAGGTGTACATCGACAGGCCAATGACATCGAACGGCACCTGACGGCGGGTAATTTCGTCGAACCACCAGCGGAACATGTCATTTTTCGTCCCTTCCGCCAGATGCAGCATGATTTTGACCTGAGACGGATCGCTGAGGTTTTCCCGCAGGCCGCTAATCGCCGCTTTCAGCAGCCCGGCCAGACGGTCAAATTCGCCGCCGTTCTGCCCCCAGCTTTTGCCCTCCGGCCACAGCATGCCGCCGTTCAGTTCGTTACCGATCTGCACGATATCCGGCAGCACCCCTTCGGCTTTGAAGCGCGCAATGGTGTCGCGGGTATAGTCATGAATGCGCGTTTCCAGCTGCGGGAAGGTGAGTTTTTCCCAGGCCTTTGGCTTGAACTGCTTGCCCGGATCGGTCCAGAAATCGCTGTAATGGAAGTCCAGCAGGATCTGCATACCTGCCGCTTTTGCGCGCTTCGCCAGCGCCAGCGTGGTGGGCAGATCGTTGGTCCCGCCGCCGTACGCTTTACCGCTGGCATCATAAGGGTCCACCCACAGCCGCAGGCGAAGCGTGTTGATACCGTTCGCCTTCAGAATGGCAATCGGATCCTGTAACTGATTGTCAGCGTTGTAAAATTTAACGCCCAGCTTCTCCAGTTCGGGCAGTGTGGAGATATCCGCGCCCTTAACAAAGTCCGCAGGCACCGGCCCGAGAGCAGGGATTGCCGGCGGATTCGCGGCGAAGAGAGGCAAAGCCCAGACCATGGCCAGGGCGAGAAACAGCGTTTTTGGTGTCATGATTTATCCCTTTGTACTTCCTGAAGTCAGGCCTGAAACGAAGTATTTCTGCAGCGCCAGGTAGAGGATGGCGACCGGAACGGCAATCAGCACGGCCCCCGCCGCGTAGGTGGTGTAACTGGCCCCCATTTTTTGCGAAACCAGATTGTATAAACCGATAGGCAGCGTGAACTGATCCGGGCTGCGCAGGATGGTGCTGGAGAGGATGAAATCCCCCAGCGGCCCGGTAAAGGAGAACAGCGCCACCACCGCGAGGATGGGCTTTGACAGCGGCATGATAATTTCAATAAAGACGCGGAAATTCCCGGCGCCATCCATGCGCGCAGACTCATCCAGATCCTTCGGAATGGCGTCGAGGTAGCCCTTCATCAGGTAGGTATTCATCGGGATCATGCCGCCGACGTAGATCAGCACCAGCGCCAGGTGGCTGTTGATTAATCCCAGCAGCTGCGACAGCACAAAGATGGCAATCAGTGCTGAAAACTGCGGGATCATCTGCAACAGCAGAAACAGCATCAGACCGTTCTGCCGCCCTTTAAAGCGAAAGCGCGAGAAGGCGTAGGCCGTGCAGCTGACGCTGATTAAGGTCAGCACCATGGTGAAGAAGCTGATTTTCATCGAATTCCAGTACCACGTCAGGTACGGCACCGTGCCGTTGAACAGGTCGCGGTAGTGCTGTAGCGAGGCGTTCTCCGGAATGATGGAGCTGCTCAGCAGGCTGTTACCGGCATTTAGCGATGCCCCTACCGTCCACACCAGCGGGTAGATAATGATGGCCGACACCATCAGTACCACCAGCCAGGTAAGCGACAGGCGCAGCCACTTTTCGCGTTTGATACTCACTGACTTAGCCATGATGCTCCCTTATGCCATCTCATCTTGTTTAAACGATTTGGTGGCGCGGAACTGCCACAGCGCCAGACCGACCACAAAGATCGACAGCAGAATCGTAATGGTGGCGGCAATCGCGTACTGCGACGACGACATGGTGAGTTTGTAGATCCACGACACCAGAATATCGGTACCGCCCGCGTTCGATCCCGCCACTGCCGGCCCGCCGTTGTTAAACAGGTAGATAATGTTGAAATTATTAAAGTTGAAGGTGTACTGGGTGATGATGATCGGTGCAATGGCGTACATCACCAGCGGCAGCGTGATGGTGCGCAGGCGCGTCCATGGGCCGGCACCGTCCATCATTGCGGCTTCATACAGATCATCCGGGATGGCCTGCAACACGCCGGTCGTCATGGCAAAGACAAACGGAAAGCCCAGCCAGGTCTGCATCATGATCAGCGCGGTTTTGGTCCAGAACGGGTCGGTCATCCACGCCTTTGGCGCAATCCCAAAGAAGTCGAGGATCGCGTTATTAATCACGCCAAAACTGTCGTTAAACATGCCGGCAAATACCAGGATGGTCACGAAGCCGGGCACCGCCCAGGGCAGAATAAAAATAGTGCGGATCAGCGGTTTAAAACGCAGGTCTTTCTGGTTAACCAGGATCGCCAGCATCACCCCCACCGAGCACTGCAACGTGGTGGCCAGCAGCGTCCAGACGACCGTCCACTGCAGCACGTCGAAGAAGGTTGATCGCCAGATAGACAGGGTGAAAATGTTGACGAAGTTTTTCAGCCCTACCCAGTCCACCAGCTTGGCCGGCGGCGTGTGATAGAGGTTGTAATTGGTAAAGGCGATGGCGAAGCCAAACAGGATCGGGAACACCACCACAAACACCAGCAGAATAAACCCCGGGGTGATCATCAGGTAAGGGAAGCCCTCGCGCAGCAGGAGCTGATACTGTTTGCGCACGCCGTGCAGCGGTTTTCCCTCATCGCGACGACAGCCGTTCAGCCATGCGTCGCGCACCGACAGCCCCCAAATCGTAATGCCGAAGGCGATGATCAGTACGCTGATGATCCCCTCTGCCAGCAGAAAGATGGAGTTATCGCGGGGGACCTGTTCCCCCAGCGTCGCCAGCCCCCACAGCCCCTGCTGCAGAAAGTTATGAAACACACCGTAAAAGCTGGTCAGCAGGATCAGAAAACAGATCCCCTTCGCCCACTGGCGGTGGTAAAACTGGCCGAAACCCGGTAACAGCGCCAGCAGTGCGCCCGTCAGCGCGTGCTGCCGGGTGCGCTTGTTGAGCATCAGTTTTTCACTGGGGGAAATCATCACAGCATTATCCTTCTTCATTCGTGCCGTTTGGTGAGC
The DNA here is from genome assembly GCF_001571305.1 of Erwinia persicina NBRC 102418. Taxonomy (GTDB): domain Bacteria; phylum Pseudomonadota; class Gammaproteobacteria; order Enterobacterales; family Enterobacteriaceae; genus Erwinia; species Erwinia persicina. Next base: position 111,317 of record NZ_BCTN01000001.1, read on the forward strand.
CCGGCTTACTGGTTGCTGGCCTGCATCGCTTCAATCTGCATGGTGATCTGCTTCACCGCGTTATCCAGCGCCACTTTTGGCTCCTGCTTACCGGTCACGCTCAGTTCCAGCGCGGTATTCGCCGGGCCCCACACTTCCTGCATCTCAGGCACACCCGGCATGGCAACGGCGCGTTCCGCCTGCACGGCCACGGCATTGGCTTTTTCATCGTTTTTAATCAGCGGATCGTTCATCAGCGCGACCACCGGCGGGATCTCCTGGGTCTTCTGGAAGCGTTCTTTGACGTACTGCGGCTGGTTAATAAACTGGATAAACTGCTGCGCCAGCGCTTTGTCCTGACTCCAGGTGGAAACCACATAGCCCTTCACGCCAAGGAACGAACTCATTGGTTTACCGTTAGGCAGCAAAGGCAGCGGTGCCACGCCATAATTAATGCCCGCTGACTGGTAAGGCTGGAACGCCCACGGGCCGTTGATCACCGCGGCGGCTTTTTTCTCTGTAAACAGCGAGTCGATGGCATTCAGGCCGTTATCACCGAGAATGCCGGACGGCAGCAGGCCCTGAGTGAAGAAACTCTTGAGGTAGGTGACGGCGTCGACGCTGCCTGCGGTGTTCAGCCCGATGTCCTGGGTGTTCAGCCCGCCCTTCCCGTCCTTACCGAAGATGTAGCCGCCCATCGGCGCGATGGCTCCCCAGCTGTAGTAAATCTGGTCAAATTTCGCCAGCAGGCCGTACTGCTTCGCTTCGCGCTGCTTTTTAGAAAATTCACGGTATTCATCCAGGGTTTTCAGCGGGGCCGGCAACAGGTCTTTGTTGTAGATCAGCACCAGCGTTTCCACCGCCTTCGGCACCCCGTAGACGACATTATTCTGGATGAAGGCCGCCATTGCTGACGGGGTGTAGGCCGCCTGATGCGCCGCATCGACGCTGATCGGTGACAGCAGGCCCTGCACCACTGCGCTGCCCAGCTGGTCGTTCGGGATCACCAGCACATCAGGGCCGATACCGGCCGGGCCATCCAGACGCAGCTTTTCAATCTGCTGGGCAAAGGGCATTTCCTGCACCTTGACCTCGACGTTGAACTGCTTCTGAAAATCAGCGATGGCCGTTTTAATACCGTCCGACTTCTTAATATCTTCCCAGACAGTCAGTTGCTGTGCGGCGTGGGCAGCCTGTCCCAATACCAGGGCTGACAGGAGCAGAGTGATGCGGGTTTTGACTTTCATTGCTGACCTCATGTGAAGGTATAACATTTATCCGTTTTTCATGTCGCTGTGATTCTTATCGCTACAGCGCAGCGCCCGATAAATGGGACTTGCAGAAGGAAAAGTGTTACAGCGTGTTGATGTCATACGCTACGCGGAACAAGGCGCGGCCTCCACCCCGTTCTCGCTAATATGTGATCGGTATTACAGAAATCAAAATCGACTCTAGGGTGCACTGCAGCAGGGGTTTATAGTCAAGCCAGATGCCACAAGGGTTCGCGTGTCACACCACTAAATTGTAATACGTAATACATTTTTCCCTACATTCCCCTTTTCGATGAGGATCCGCATGTCCAGCATCAGACTGAGAAACGTGTGTAAGCGTTTTGGCAAAACAGAAACGCTCAATAATATTCAACTGGATATTGAAGACGGTGAATTCACCGTGTTTGTCGGCCCCTCAGGCTGTGGCAAATCGACCCTGCTGCGGCTGATTGCCGGGCTGGAAGAGGTCAGTGACGGCGAGATCCTGATCGGAGATGAGCTAATGAATGACGTGGCCCCCGCCCACCGGGGTGTCGCGATGGTGTTCCAGTCCTACGCGCTCTATCCGCATATGACGGTGGCCGACAATATGGGTTACGGTCTGAAGGTCAACGGCGTGCCGAAAGACAAAATTCGCCATCAGGTGGAGATGGTGTCCAAGACGCTGCAACTTTCTCACCTGCTGGAACGCAAGCCGAAAGAGCTTTCCGGCGGCCAGCGTCAGCGTGTGGCGATTGGCCGGGCGATCGTGCGTAACCCTCGGGTGTTTATGTTTGATGAGCCTCTATCGAATCTGGATGCGGAACTGCGCGTGGATATGCGGTTGCACATCGCGAAACTGCACCAGGAGCTGAAAACCACCATGGTGTATGTCACGCACGATCAGATTGAGGCCATGACGCTGGCCGATAAAATCGTGGTGATGAACTACGGCAAGGTGGAACAGGTCGGCTCACCGATGGAACTCTATTACAACCCGGTCAACCGCTTTGTAGCCGGGTTTATCGGTTCGCCAAAGATGAATTTCCTGCCCGCACAGGTTGAGCACTGTAGCGCAGAGGCGCTGACCGTCACCGTGAATGAAGGGGCCAACAGGCTGGTGCTGCCCGCCCCGGCACGCTTACTGCAGCCAGGAGAGGAGCTGATGCTGGGCATCCGTCCGGAACATCTGCGGGTCAACAGCGAGGCCCCGCTCCATCTCGACTTCCACTGTGAAGTGGTGGAAAGGCTGGGTAATAACACTTATCTGTTCGGTCAGGTATATGGCCAGGACGGCTTTAAAATGCTGCTGCCGGGCGATGTCCATTTCCGGCCCTACCAAATGCTGCGTCCCGCCTTCTATCCTCACCAGTGCATGGTGTTTGATCGGGACGGGCTTCGCATCAGCGCGGATATCCCCCTGCCGCAGGACCAGGCTGCGGCCTGAGGCGGAAAGACAAACCACCGTCTGCGCTCAGCCCTGGCAGAGCCGGAGAGGCCCCCTGATGCCCCTCAACATGCGCCATCCGTGGCGCGTGACATCCGGCTTACCGCAGGCTGAGGCACTGTCTCTGGTGTTCACGCCAGGGGGAGAAGCGCCACCGTATCACGTGCTGCTCAAAAACGGCCTGGTCTTACATCCTGATCAGAACCAGGCTTCCCACATCGCGCCGACGTTGAACGAATCCAGCTGGGTATCGTCATCATTGCCGTTAATCCGTGCGGTGCGCTTGTTATCCACCTCGCCGCCAGTCACATAGAAGCGCAGCATAGGACGGAATTCCGGCCCCATGGCAATCGATACGTTCTGCGACAGCGTCAGCTTCCAGCCGTGGTTATCGCCGCCCTGGTCGTAATCCACCCGCTGATAGCCAGCTTCCAGCCACGTCGAATGCACGTCGTTCCACCAGTACATCGGCCGGACAATCGCGCCGTAGTTGCGGCGGTCGTCGGTGTTATCCGCTTTATTGGAATAATCGTGGAAGGCCAGCAGATACTCCACCTGCGCCTGTTGGGTAAACTTATAGTTACCTTCAAAGCTGGCGTAGACGGTGGTCAGCTCATCGGTTTTGTTGAACACGCTGTTGTCGGCGTTATTCGAGTAACGGGTGATCACTTTATTCACGCCGTTTTCGCCGGTGTGACTCAGTACCGCACCGCCCTGCCAGGCCTTCAGCCGCTCCTCGCTTTCGACAGCCTTAGAGTCAAAGCCGTAATTGGCATACAGCTCCAGATCCAGCGGGCCCACCTTCATGCCGTGTATTTTCGAGGTCAGCGCATAATTGCCTTTATCACCGGTCCCCGATCCGCCGGTACAGTTGATGCGTGACGGGTTGCCCTCTTCGTCCATGATTTCCGGGTTACAGGCCTCAACGGCAGCCACCGTCGCCACGTCAAACTTCACACCACCCAGTTCGAAGTTTTTCACCCCGGCCCCCTGGCCGTCGTGGTTCATCCAGAAGTAGTCGTTAATCCCCTGCTGTGGGCGCTGATGGAAGTCGCGCCCGGCCCACAGGTAGGCGTTGGGATTCGAGTCAAACAGGTTGGTGACGCCCGCGTAAGCCTTCTTGAGGTTCACCTCATCGCCCCAGTGGTCGATCATCACGTTGACGTCCCAGATGGCGCCGTTATCCCCCTTAAACGCTTTGGAAAGCTGGAACTCGCCGCCGTTGCCTTCGTTGCCCAGGCGACCGATGGCGGAGGAGCCGTTATAGGAGCCATCCACCCCGACAAATTTCTGGTCACCGCCCTGGAACTGCGCCCCGTAGCGGGCATACCCGGTAAACTGCACGCCAAACGGGATCGCCATATCCGGTGACTGCGCCGGGGTTTGCGGTTCGGTGATCACATCAGCTTTTTTCGCCACGGCCTTATCGATTTTGGCCTGGCGATCGGCCAGGGCCTTATCGACGGCCCCGTCAATTTTAGCCTGACGTTCGGCTAAGGCTTTATCCACCGCTTTTGCCACGATGGCGTCTATCTGTTCCTGCGTAAATTCTTGTGCAACGACGTTTCCAGAGCAAAGGGCGGCCATCACCGCCAGGGTAACCGGCAATTGATTAACTAGTTTCATAATATTCTCATTATGACTCTGCCTTTTATCAGCCGGCACGAGGCCGCGCTGATAAAGCAGCGTGAGTGCTGTTATTTTGAAAGTAAGGTATCAGGCTATCGTCAGATTGAATTATTTTGGGCTATTTCACGTTTCTCCTGTGGTTGAGGAATCACTATTAACGCTGATATAAGTGAATAATTTCTTCGGATAACTCGCGTGCCAGCAGCGAGGTCATTAAATGATCCTGTGCATGAACCATTATTAAGGTCATCGGCTGACGCCCTTCTCCGGCATCCTGTTCAATCAGCTTTGTCTGCATCTGATGGGCCAGACGTGAGAAACCATCAGCTTCAGTCAGCAACGCTTTCGCGTGTGTGATATCGCCGCTGCGCGCCGCGTGCAGGGCTTCAAAGCACAGGCTGCGCGACTGCCCGGCGTTGACGATGATCTCCATCACCGCCTCTTCTAAATCAATCATTGTTGTCTCCTTCACCGAATCCGTTATCTGCGGCCGTGCGGGCAAACCACTCTCCGCTTTTCTTCACCGTGCGCTGCTGCGTGGCTAAATCGAGTTGCACAAAGCCGTAGCGGTTTTTATAACCGTTACACCATGACCAGTTATCAATAAACGTCCACATATGATAGCCCAGGCAGTGGCTGCCTTCAGCGATCCCTTTATGCAGCCATTTAAGATGTCCGGTGACAAATTCAATACGGTAATCGTCCTGAATCTGGCCATTCTCTGTGAATCGCTGCTCATTTTCCACGCCCATCCCGTTCTCAGAAATAAAGCAGCGCGGATTATCATAATTAAGACGTAAATTAGTCAGGATGTCATATATGCCCGGCTCGTATATTTCCCAGCCACGGTACGGATTCATTTTCCTGCCGGGCATCTCGTAATTATCGAATAACCATTCCGGCATAAACGGCGAGTGTAAATTCACCGCACTGTCACGGCACTTCACGCGACGCGGCTGGTAATAGTTAATCCCCAGCAAATCGATTTTGCCCTCTGCGATTAATGCCCGATCCCCCGGCTGGCAGGCCGGTAGCTGATCGTAACGTTGCAGCAGCGTCATCAGATCCACCGGATATTCGCCGCGCAGCACCGGGTCGAGGAAACTGCGGTTAAACAACAGGTCGGCGTGGTGTGCTGCTGTCACATCCGCCGGATTCTGGGAGCGCGGATAGGACGGGGTGAGATTGAGCACAATGCCAATTTCCCCGGGGAACGATCCTGTCCGGAACGCACGTACCGCCTGCGCATGGGCCAGCACCGTGTGGTAGGCCACCGTTGCCGCCCGTTTGAAATCCACCACGTTGGGATAGTGGAAGTCATACAGATATCCGCCTTCCACCGGGACAATCGGCTCATTGAAGGTAAACCAGTGCAGCACGCGGTCACCAAACAGCTCAAAGCAGATTTTGGCATAGCGACTGAACGCCGCCACCACGTCACGATTCTCCCAGCCGCCCAGCCTCTGCATCGCCATCGGCATGTCGAAGTGGAACAGGGTAATAAACGGCTGGATCCTCTGCGCCAGCAGTTCATCAATCACGTGGTTGTAGAATGCCACGGCCTGCGGGTTCACCTCGCCCGTACCGTCCGGGATCAGCCGCGACCAGCTCAGCGAAGTACGGTAACTGTTGTGGTTAAGCTGTTTCAGCAACGCAATGTCGTCACGCCAGTGCTGGTAAAAAGTCGACGTATCCTGCGGCCCCACCTGCTGGTGGAAACGCCCCGGCTGGCTGGCGTACCAGGCATCCCAGGTGGTTTCGCCACGGGCTCCCGGCTGGCTCTCCCCTTCGGTTTGCAGCGCGGAGCTGGCGCTGCCCCACCAGAAATTGTCGGGAAATCTGTATTTCATCGTTTTACTCTCCATGATTATCAGTTGGTGCGAACCGTTTCGCCTGAGGGCGCGGCAGCACTTTGTACTTTCTGCTCTTCGGCTTTCAGTAACGAGCGCTCGTAGGCACGCAGGAACGGCAGGTACATCAGCGCCGACATCACCATACAAATCAGGCACATTATTACCGGACTTAAGGCCCAGTTCGCCGCCCAGGACGCCCCTATCGGTGCAGGTGTGGTCCACGGCGTAAGGGATACCACCTGTGCCAGCCAGCCCAGTTTCGTTGCGCCATAGGCCAGACAGGCGTTAACCATCGGTACGCAGATAAACGGCAGAAACAGCATCGGGTTCATGATGATCGGCGCGCCAAACAGGATCGGCTCATTGATATTAAAGAAGCTCGGCACCACGCCCATTTTGCCGATGGTTCGCAGATGGGTGACGCGGCTGCGCAACAGCAGGAAGGCCAGCGGCAGCGTGGAACCCACCCCGCCGATCAGCAGGTAGTGATCCCAGAAGCCCTGTAAATAGATGTGCGGTAAGGCTGAACCCGCCGCCAGTGCCGCCTGGTTAGCCGACAGGTTGGCCATCCAGAACGGGTTCATAATCCCGGTCACAATCAGCGCACCGTGAATGCCGGCGAACCAGAAGATCTGGCACAGCAGCACGGACAGCAGAATAGCCGGCAGGGAATCTGATGCCGACACCAGCGGTTCCAGCAGATGCATGATTGCCTGCGGCATAATCATGCCGGTCTGCGCTTCAATAAACAGATTCAGCGGATGCAGCGTCCCCATCACCACCACCACCGGGATCAGGATTTCAAAGGAACGCGCCACCCCGGTCGGTACTTCTTTCGGCAGGCGGATAGTGATGTTGTTCTGTTTCAGCCAGGCGTAAACCCGCGTGGAGTAGATGGCGGTGATCAGCGCGGTGAAAATCCCCTGTCCGGAGAGATACTGCGTCGAAATATGTCCGTCAGAATAAGGGGCGGCAACCAGAAGAAACGCCATAAAGGCCAGCAGGCCGGCCATCACCGGATCCAGATTAAACTGGCGCCCGAGGCTGGCACCGATCCCCACCGAGATAAAGAAGGTCATGACTCCCATGCTGAGATTAAACGGCAGCATCAGCTGTTCACGGTAAGTCAGGGAGAAGTCCAGCCAGCCGCGGGCAAAGCTGTTGGTGGTCTCCGCCGAGAACGGCGGAAAGATAAACACCAGCATGAACGAGCCGATGATCATAAACGGCAGCGCGGCGGTAAAGCCGTCGCGGATGGCAATGACATACTTCTGCTGGCCGAGACGCCCCGCCAGCGGGGTAATCGATTGCTCGATAACGGCAATCATTGACTGATATACAGAACTCATATGAACACCTTTTAGTGAACCGCGTTAATCAAAGACAGCGCGAAGTCCAGCACCTTGTCGCCGCGCTGCATGCCGTAGTCCATCGGATCGATGGGCTGAACGGGAATGCCCTGCGCGGCCGCCTTTTCTGACAGGGTTTTCAACATATATTTGACCTGAGGCCCCAGCAGTACGACCTGATAGTGTGGGAACTGGTTATCGAACTCGGCAACGCCATAGGCTTCAATATCCACCTCCAGCTCCCTTTCCTTCGCTGCCTCGACCATTTTCCTGACCAGCATACTGGTCGACATCCCGGCAGAGCAGCACAGCATAATCCTGACCATAAATCCTTCACCTCAAAATGTAATGGAACGTAAATGTGGAAACGATTGGACACCATACGGAAACCGTTTTCCATCAAGCGGAAACAGAACTGTGAACCTCATCATAAAGCCCTACTGAAAAGGGATTTTTCCGCGATTCACATCACAGTATTACCGCCCATATGGACACTTTTGAGATGATATGGAAAATCCGTTTCCATGATTTGAGGAAGACGCTATACTGGCGGTGGCGAATTTTGCGCCATTATTGCGGCCAGTCTGGCCGGTTGATATCGCGGCGTTCAGGGGAGATAAATGTCAACAATCAACGATGTATCGCGTCTGGCTGGGGTGTCCAAAGCCACCGTATCACGGGTGTTGAGCGGGTCGCGCGGGGTGAAAGAAGCCAGCCGCCTGGCGGTGTTACAGGCCGCTGAAGAGCTCAACTACCGGCCGAATGTCATTGCCCAGTCTTTACTCTCCCAGTCTACCGGCTGTATTGGCGTGATTTGCGCCCAGGAAAACATCAATCAGACCACCGGCTACCTCTACGCGCTGGAAAAACAGCTCAGTCAGCACCAGAAACATCTGCTGCTGCGCTTTGCTAACAGCAAAGCCGGAGTGATGAATGCGCTGGATGAACTGTCCTGCGGGCTGTGTGACGACATCCTGATTATCGGTGCCCGCTTCCCGCTGGATATTGCCGATGACCACGTGATCCTGATTGATTGTGTCGATGCCGACACGCCGAACAGCATCCAGTTTGATCACGCCTTCGCCGCGGAGACTGCCTGCAATTATCTGATCAGCCAGGGACGACGCCAGATTGCCCTGATCCACCCGGATACCCGGGGCCACGCCGACCAGGTTTTGCTCGGCTACAAGCTGGCGCTGGAAAACAATTTTTTGCCATTTAACCGTAATCTGGTGTTTATGGATTCCACCACCTCCTCTGTGGCGGTGCAGGTACTGCTGAACAATGCCATTACCGTCAACTTCAATGCTCTGCTGGTGGCAGACGAGCAGGAGGCACAGCGGGTCATCAGCCAGCTCCAGGCGTTTAATAAGGCGGTACCCGGCGATATTATGATCTTCAGCCTGGCGGGCTCGCTGGATTTGCCGGGCATCCCGACCATTCCCTCCATTGAATATTCAATGGACGCCATGGCCGCGCGCATCGTCAGCTGGCTGACGCAAAAAACACAGGATATGCTCGGTGCCTGCGTGCTGAGGGGCGATTTGATTATTCCGGACAGACGTAAACGTTAGGTGTTTGCCGCACTGAACTGAGCGAAAACACCCGGGTGCAGGCTCGCTGTCTGCGCCCAAAACCTCCCGCGACCTTCCAACCCTGCGCCGGCGAATAACCACCTCCCTGGCTGTTTATTCTTTTCGCGCATCCTCGTCCGCCGCTTCGCTTTATCCCCGGCCTGGCTGTCAATCCATCACAATTAAAATCATTGGTTTAAATTCAGCAGGATAAAAACATTTAGCGCTAAATTGTAAATAAACATTAATGATCGCTTTCATCAGGCCGATAGGTTCTTCGAAGCAATGTCTTAAAAAATACGCCTGGGGAAGAGATACCTCCAAGACCATTAATTATGTTTATAAGGGATTTAATATGATTACGCGCGCATTTGATTTCAATAATTACTCAATAGGAAAAAAACTGTTTTCAGGTTTTATTCTGTTGATTGCCATCATTATTGGCATATCCGGATACAGTATTTCTTCTTTAAAATCCATTGAACGTAACTCGATAAAAACCCAGATCACCAACGACATTGGCAATCTGCTGGATACCGCCAGAAGAAACCGCCTGCTCTATATGCACACCGGTGACGAACAGAAAATGAAAGAAAACGGTGAAGCCATCCAGTCCATGCAGGCACTGCACAGCGAGGCCGGCAGGTATAACTGGCGCGGGGACACTAAGGCCCACTTCGAGCAGCTCGGTGGCCTGATCCGTACTTACAGCCAGCTGCGTACCACCTTCCATGAGAAAAGCGTTCAGAGCAATCAGCTGTCACAGAAAGTCCACCAGTACAGCGATAAACGCACCATCGCTGACCTGCAAAGCCAGATTCAGAATACCGCGCCCGAGGCTGACGTCAGTGCCAGACTCTATGACCTGCTGTTTGCCTTAACCCTGCTCAGTGAAGCGGCAGATAACCTGGTGGTCCAGCATACCCCGGACGCCTTATCCCGCTTCGAACAGGCCTTTACCCACGCGGAGTCACTGTACAGTGATGCCCAGACCAGCGCCTCCGACAGCACCCGCGCTGTGCTGACCCCGGCATGGGAACGCTATCAGGCGCTGAAAAGCGCCGTTGACACCTTCCTGCCCGCCATCGCCGCCACGCAGAAAGCTGCCGACGCCATGGGCACCGGCGCAGAGTCGCTGAACCGGTCGACCCAGGAGCTGATCAAAGCTCAGGCAGACTTCAATAATCAGCTGATTGTTAACACCATTATGATTATCAGTGCCCTGTCGCTGGCGGGCGTGGTTGCCGGACTGCTGACAGCCTGGGTCATCACCCGTAAGATCACCCGTCCCGTTGGTGAAAACCTGGCGCTGGCCCAGCGTATTTCCGCAGGCGACCTGACGGCACAGATCACGGCATCCTCAACGGATGAGCTTGGCAGACTGACGCAAACCATGGGGGCGATGAATACGCGGTTGCGCGATATGATCTCGGGGATCCGTGAAAGCGTCAGCCACCTTGCCAGCGCCTCGTCACAGATTGCCGCCGGAAATACGGACTTAGCTTCCCGCACCGAACAGCAGTCAGCGGCAGTGGTACAAACCGCCTCCAGCATGGAGGAGCTGACCTCGACGGTACGGTTAAACGCCGATAATGCCCAGCAGGCCAGCAAACTGGCTGCCAGCGCCAGTGCCGATGCACGTAAAGGCGGTCAGATTGTGGGTGAAGTGGTCAGTACCATGAACGGTATTGCGACCAGTTCGAAGAAGATCACCGAGATTATCAGCGTGATCAACGGTATTGCTTTCCAGACCAATATTCTGGCGCTAAACGCGGCAGTAGAAGCCGCCAGAGCGGGTGAACAGGGACGCGGGTTTGCCGTGGTCGCGGGCGAAGTCAGAACGCTGGCGCAGCGCAGCGCGGATGCCGCGAAAGAAATTGAATCGCTGATCAATGATTCCGTGGCGCGCATTGGTACCGGGACGGAGCTGGTCAACCGCGCCGGAGCCAGCATGGAGGATATCGTCAGTTCGGTGACCCACGTCAGCCAGATCATTGACGAAATTTCCAGCTCTTCCAGTGAGCAGCGTCAGGGGATTGAGCAAATCGGTAAAGCCGTCACCGAGATGGACTCCACCACCCAGCAGAACGCCACGCTGGTTCAGGAGTCTTCGGCTGCCGCCATTTCGCTGGAACAGCAGGCGAAAAAACTCAGTGAGATGGTCGCTATCTTTAAAACCTCCGCCAGCCAGGTGCACGAAGGTGAGTGGGTAAGCGGCGCGGCGCAGACGCCAGCGCTGGCCGTGCCGTCCCGACCGGCTAAAGCGGCAGAAGAGGAGTGGACCTCGTTTTAACGCCAGTATCTGCCCGCTGAACGTCTGGCGGGCAGGCGCAGGCCATCGCCATCAGGCTGGCCTGCGGGCAATCGACGCTCTCTCCAGCCACGGGCTGGGAACGCGGACCGTGTTCTGATGCGTCTGACCGTTGATGATATGCAGCGCACTGAGGCGGCCAATATCATAGTGCGGAAGCTGCACCGTCGACAGCGGCGGCAGGAACAGATCGCCAATACCCACCATATTGTCATACCCCAGCACGGCCACCTCTTCGGGAATACGAACGCCGTGCGCCAGCAGGGTCTGATAAACCATAAACGCCACCCGGTCATTGCCGCAGATCACCGAATCAAAAACGGGTTTCCCCCGGGAAAACTGCGACAGGACGCTGGCCGGGATATCGCGGTAATGCTCATCGCCATAGGTCATATAGCGGTGGGTCAGACTCTCCGGGTCAATACCGGCTTCATGGCAGGCACGATCCAGCCCCTGACGACGCCGGCGCGTGGCCAGATGCTGGGACGGCAGATGCAGGCATAGGGGACGGCGATACCCGGCGGCGAAGAGCCCTTTTGCCCCGGCATACTGCCCCTGCTCGTCGTCCGGAATATAGCTGGCTACCGGCTGGTGCAGGCTTTCGCAGTTGGCCAGCACACAGGGAAGCGTCAGCAGCTTTTCCGGGACCGGCACCTGCCGCAGGCCCATTGTCGTGTAAATAATGCCGCCCGGCCGGTGGGAAAGCAGCAGATCGACCATGGTTTCCGGGCTGTCGTCCGAAAACATATTCACCACAAAACTGTTCCAGCCGTGCGCCCGCGCCGTCTCCTCAATCGACAGGGTGATCTCCACCGAAAAAGGCGTGGTCACGGTATCCAGCGCCAGCACGCCGATGGTTCTGGGGGTTGCACGTGCGCCACGGATCTTTTTGGCTGACAGATCGGGCACGTAATTCAGCTCCCGGATCGCCGCCTGCACCCGGATCAGCGTTTCAGGCTTTAACCGCTCAGGGGCGTTGAGTGCCCGTGAAACGGTCATCAGGGAAACTTCTGCACGCTGTGCCACATCTTTTAATGACGCCATAACCTTCTGTCCTGATTTAAGCCATCGCCGTCCACGACTGTGCGTAAGGCTATACAACTCCCTTTATGAAGTAAAAAGGAGCCTGCGATATTTTGACCCCCGCCGCCGAAACCACTCTCACACCGTCAAAAAAGTTGATCGCCGTCTCAGTTTGATAATGTTAACGTTAACCTCTGTGATTAACATCATATATCGCCGCCAATACGCTGCTCAACCCCATAATGTTAACGTTATCATGCGCCATCTTCCTTACTGAGACCATAATGATGAAAAAACATCATTCTCGTAGTTATCCGCTGTTGAGCGCCCTGCTGTTCTTCTTCTTCGTGAGCTGGTCCTCCTCCAGCTCGCTGTTTTCCATCTGGCTGCATCAGGAAGTGGGGATGCGGGCCTCGGACACCGGGATTATTTTCTCTGTGCTGTCGGTGTCGGCGCTGTGCGCGCAGGTCTGCTACGGCTTTATTCAGGATCGGCTGGGCTTACGGAAAAACCTGTTGTGGTACATGACCGCCCTGTTGATCCTCTCCGGCCCGGCTTTCTTACTGTTCGGCTACCTGCTGAAAATCAATATCTTAGCCGGCAGCATCTTCGGCGGACTGTTTGTGGGCATGACCTTTAACGGCGGCATCGGCGTGCTGGAGTCTTATACCGAGCGCGTGGCACGACAGAGTACCTTTGAGTTTGGTAAAGCCCGCATGTGGGGCTCGCTGGGCTGGGCGGTGGCGACCTTCTTCGCCGGACTGCTGTTTAATCTCAACCCGAAACTTAACTTCCTGGTGGCCTCCTGCTCTGGCGTGGTGTTCTTTATCCTGCTGGCGCGGCTTAACGTCAGCACCCCCGCCAGCCTGGAAAAGCTGGAAACCGGCATCAGTAAAGTGACCCTGGAAGATGCCCTGCGCTTACTGACCCTGCCCCGCTTCTGGGCACTGGTGTTCTTCGTGGTCGGCACCTGTATTTATGGGGTGTACGATCAGCAGTTCCCGGTCTACTTCGCCTCCCAGTTCCCCACCCTGCGCGAAGGCAATGCCATGTTCGGCTACCTGAACTCCTTCCAGGTCTTTCTGGAAGCCGCCGGCATGTTCTGCGCCCCGTGGCTGGTAAACCGTATCGGCGCTAAAAACGGGCTGATCTTTGCCGGGATGGTGATGGCGCTGCGCATGGTGGCGTCAGGTATGGTGGAAGGCCCGCTGCTGATTTCCATCACCAAACTGCTGCACGCGCTGGAACTGCCGGTGCTGCTGGTGTCCATTTTTAAATACAACAGCCTGCATTTTGACAAACGCCTCTCCTCAACCCTGTACCTGGTGGGCTTTGCCTGCACCAGCTCGGTGATTGCAACGGTATTGTCCCCGCTGGCGGGCTACAGCTACGAGAAATATGGCTTTGCTCAGTCCTACCTGATCATGGGGCTGATGGTGTTCTGCACCACCTTTTTCTCCGTCTTTCTGCTGCGTAATCAGAAATCCTTATCAGAAGGCGCGCCTCCGGCCCCTTCTTCCCTCTCACCACTCAAGAGTGAACAGTGATGACATTTCGACTTGAAGATGCTGAACAGGCGCTGATCCGCCAGCGCGACCAGATTACCCTCCGCTGGTATCCCCGCTATCATCTTGCTCCCCAGGCGGGATGGATGAACGACCCGAACGGGCTGGTATGGTTTGACGGCTGGTATCACGCCTTTTATCAGCATCATCCCTACTCCACGCAGTGGGGGCCGATGCACTGGGGCCACGCGCGCAGCCTTGACCTGGTCAACTGGGAGCATTTGCCCGTCGCCCTGGCACCGGAAGGGCCGGAAGATAAAGACGGTTGTTTTTCTGGTTCAGCAGTGGTCAACGGCGATGAGCTGGCGCTGATTTACACCGGCCATAAATTTCACGGCGACCCCTCCAGTGACGATAACCTTTACCAGGTGCAGTGTCTCGCCACCAGCCGGGATGGCATCCATTTCAGCCGACAGGGTCAGGTGCTGGACACCCCTGCCGGGTTGCATCACTTCCGCGATCCTAAAGTGTGGCGGGAAGGACGGCACTGGTACATGGTGGTCGGTGCCCGTGAAGCGCATACCGGGCAGGTCAGGCTTTACCGCTCTGACGATCTGCACCGCTGGGAAGATGCCGGGATACTGGCTGAGGCCCCGCCGCACCTCGGCTTTATGTGGGAGTGCCCGGACTTCTTCACTCTGGCAGGCAAACAGATCCTGCTGATGTCTCCCCAGGGCATCCAGGCCCGGGGCTATGACCACCGCAACCTGTTCCAGAGTGGCTATATTGTCGGCCACTGGCAGCCGGGGGCCGACTTTACCCAAGAGGGTGACTTCACCGAACTGGATCGCGGCCATGATTTTTATGCCCCGCAGACCTTTGTCACACCGGACGGCCGCCGGATGGTGATGGCGTGGATGAACACCTGGGAATCAGCGATGCCAGAGCAGCAGGACGGCTGGTGCGGCATGCTTACCCTGCCCCGGGAGCTCACCCTGACGGCCGATCATCGTCTGCAGATGACCCCGGCGCGAGAGGTGGAATGCCTGCGCCAGCGCTGGCATCCGTGGCCTGCCGGGAGGCTGAAAAACCAGCAGCAGTGCGTCATGGAAAATTGTGAAACCAGTGAGGTGCTCGTCAGCTGGAACCGGGCCACCAGCGATGCGGAACAGTACGGCATCAGCCTGTCAGACGGTCTGCGCCTGTATGTTGACAGCCAGTCCCAGCGCCTGGTGCTGGCACGTCACTATCCGCTCTGCGGTCTGAGTGGCGAACGCAGCGTCGCGCTCCCTGCCGGGGATACGCTCTCCCTGCGCATCTTCTTTGACCGCTCCTCGGTGGAAGTGTTTGTCAACGATGGCGACGCCTGCCTGACCAGCCGTATTTTCCCCGGGCAGCGTCAGCTGTCGCTGTTTGCCTGGTCCGGCAGCGCGGACGTCACCGCGTGTGGAGCCTGGGACTTAGCCTGACGCACTGCCCTGCTGCTCACCCGTGACCGCGGGTGAGCCTTTTGCCTCCCTATAAAATAATGTGCAAGGAATTCATCGATGAAAATAGCCGTCGGGATGATGCTGTGCGCCGGGATCTTTCCGGTCACCCTGTTTGCTGAAAGTACCTTAAGCGTTGAACAGCGTTTTCTCTTACTCGAAGCGCGTTTGAAAAATGCAGAGAAACGCGCCGACCGGGCAGAAGCGGAAATGGTGAAATTAAAACAGAACACCCGGGGGGATAACGCTACCACCGCCCACGCGGGCACCACTCCTCCCCTCGCCGTGAGCCTGAACACCCCGGCGGAACTGCGTTTTTATGGCGATGTGGAATTTAATGCCGACGCGGCCAGCCGCACGGGCAGCCTGACATCGTTAAAAACCAGCAGCAATAAAAGCTGGGCTCCCGGCAATAAAGAACGCTGGGATATTAACGGCCGCATATTATTAGGCGTGGAGGGGATCCGCCAGGGTTCTGCAGGGAAATATGCCGGATTCAACGTTCAGCCGCTGGCCGATATTCGCGGGAAAATGAATCTGGACGATGCGGCTTTCTTTTTTGGTCAGAAAGACAACTGGCAGGTGAAGACCGGGCGGTTTGAAGCCTGGGATATGTTTCCCCTCAATCAGGATACCTTTATCGAATACTCGGGCAATACCGCTAACGATCTGTACAGCGACGGCTACGGCTATATCTATATGATGAAGGAGGCGCGTGGCCGCAGTAACAGCGGCGGTAACCTGCTGCTGAGTCAAACCTGGGATAAGTGGTACGTTGAAGTGAACACCCTGATTGAGGATGGCAGCGCGCTGTATGTGGATCAGCGTTATCACGGCCGCACGATGGAAAACCAGAAAAATGTGATGTACGTGCGCCCGGTTGTGGCATGGCGATCCGATGTCTGGTCCGTCGCCGCCGCCATGGAAAGCAATATCGTGAATAACGCCTATGGCTATACCGACCGCGAAGGCCGCTGGCGCGATCAGTCGGAGCGCACCGGCTACGGGCTGACCATGACGTGGAATACGTTAAAGAACAACCCGCAGAATGGCACCGTGGTGAACGTGAATACGGCCTATATGGATGCCCGGGAGGAAACCGATTTTAGCGCCGGGATTAATGCTCTCTGGCATCGTGTCGAACTGGGCTATATTTACGCCCATAATAATATCTCGGAATTCTCAGCGTCCGGTGTCAGTGAGGAGTGTACCGCTGACTGCGCTATCTTCCAGCCGGGGCGCTACGACATTCATACCCTGCATACCTCCTGGCAGCTTCCCGATATCCTCGATATGCCCAACTTCACGGTCTATCTTGGCGGTTACGCGTCATGGCTGAATGCCGCCGATGACGATCGGGGAAATCATCAGCCACGTTATGGCGCACGCGTGCGGGCGAAATACCTCTTTTAACACTGACGTCACCGCCAGGCAGGCCTGGCGGTTCCCCAGCCCCCGGTTAGTTACGCCATCCCAGCCCTGGCGCCACATGCTTAAGGATCGCTTCAATGGTGTGCGCGCAGTAATCCACCCCCAGCTGATTCGGCACGGTGAGCAGCAGCGTGTCGGCTTCGGCAATCGCTTCATCCTGCGCCAGCTGTTCAATCAGCCGGTCCGGTTCTGCGGCGTAGCTGCGGCCAAAAATCGCCCGGGTTTTCTCATCAAGATAGCCCACCTTGTCACCCTCTTTGCCGCTGTTGCCAAAGTAGGCACGGTCCCTGTCATTCACCAGCGCAAAGATACTGCGGCTCACCGAGACACGTGGCGTGCGCAGGTGTCCGGCGGCTTTCCAGGCATCCCGGTAGGCGCGGATCTGAGCCGCCTGCTGAATGTGGAAGGGTTCACCCGTCTCATCGTCTTTCAGCGTTGAGCTTTGCAGGTTCATGCCCAGCTTTGCCGCCCACACCGCCGTGGCATTGGAACCGGCCCCCCACCAGATACGGTCACGCAGCCCTTCAGAGAACGGCTCCACGCGCAGCATCCCAGGGGGATTGGGGAACATCGGCTGCGGGTTTGGTCTGGCAAAGCCTTCGCCGCGCAGCACATCCAGCAGCACCTCGGTGTGATGACGCGCCATATCCGATTCATTTTCCCCTTCTGCGGGCTGATAGCCGAAATAGCGCCAGCCGTCGATCACCTGCTCCGGCGAGCCACGGCTGATGCCGAGCTGCAGACGCCCCCCGGAGATCAGGTCAGCGGAACCGGCATCTTCCGCCATATACATCGGGTTTTCATAGCGCATATCGATCACCCCGGTGCCAATCTCAATGCGCCGGGTTTTCGCCCCGACGGCGGCCAGCAGCGGGAAGGGGGAACTTAACTGACGGGCGAAGTGGTGGACGCGAAAATACGCGCCGTCTGCGCCGAGCTCTTCCGCCGCCACGGCCAGGTCGATAGACTGTAACAGGGCGTCAGCGGCTGAACGGGTGCCGGACTGCGGGGACGGTGTCCAGTGACCGAATGACAGGAATCCAATACTTTTCATAGGGTTTCTCAACAGGATAAAACGAATCAATTCAGTAATAAGTACGCGCTATCTCGCCACCTGGCAAGGATTGCTATCCAAAATGAATTATCGTATAACAATTCACTCCGAGGGGTGTCCTGTATGGGCTGAGATGGCGTAATAAGCCGAACCCTTTGAACCTGATCTGGGTCATGCCAGCGAAGGGACGGGTAGGCATTATTCTCGCCTGATCACACCTCCGCGCACCTGGATCGCCACTTAAATGAGGGGATTCTGTGTCGAACACCATTGAGCCTGTCGATTTCAGCCACGGCCTGTACGGACGTTTACGCCAGCAGGCGGGGAACGACTGGCAGGACTATGTGGCGCATCCGTTTATTCAGCAACTTTCACGCGGTACGCTGCCCGAAACCGCCTTTCGCCGCTATCTGACCCAGGATTACCTGTTTCTGATCCACTTTGCCCGTGCCTGGGCGCTGCTGGTCAGCAAGCTGCGCACGCTGCCGGAGATGCGTGCCGCTACCGCTTCGCTCAATGCCATTGTCAGCGAACTGCCGCTGCACGTCCGCTACTGCGAGAGCTGGGGGCTGAACGAGGCACAGATGGCTGCTGAACCGGAGGCGGCAGAAACCATGAATTACACCCGCTACGTGCTGGATATCGGTCACTCAGGGGACGCGCTGGATCTGCTGGCCGCCCTGCTCCCCTGTGTGGCAGGGTATGCCGAAATCGGCCTGGGCCTGCTGGCCTCCCCCAGGACGGTGCTGACAGGCAGCCCTTACGCTTCCTGGATCCGCAACTATTCGGACCCGGACTACCTCACCGGGGTGCGTGCCGCCCTTGCACTGCTGGAAACGGTCGGCCAGCAGCGGGGAGCCGAAAGCCGCTTCCCTGCCCTGTCCGAGATTTTTACCACCGCTACCCGCCTGGAGTCGGCTTTCTGGCAGATGGGACTCAACGCGGTAGCGACCCCATGACCGCCCATTCCGCTTCGCCACCGCCGGGCATCGCGGTTCGCCATCTGACGCTGCGCTTCGGCCCGCGCCCGCTCTTCAGCGATCTCAGCGTGGATATTCCCGCCGGGCGTTTTGTCGCGCTGCTGGGGGCCAGCGGCTGCGGCAAAACCAGCCTGCTGAAGATCATTGCCGGGCTGCTTCCGCCCGACGCCGGTTCGGTCTGCGGCAGCGACGGCCTGCCGCTGGCTGGTCGCATCGCCTGGATGGGTCAGAAAGATCTGCTTTATCCGTGGCTGTCGATCCGCGACAACGTCACCCTCGGCGCGCGGCTGCGCAGGGAGCCCGTCGATACTGACCGGGCTGACCACCTGCTGGCGCGTGTCGGGCTGCACGACTATGCCGGCCTTCGTCCCGCCGCCCTCTCCGGCGGCATGCGCCAGCGGGCGGCCATCGCCCGCACCCTGTATGAGAACCGCCCCGTTGTGCTGATGGACGAACCCTTCTCTGCGCTCGACACGCTGACGCGGGCGAAGATCCAGACGCTGGCCGCTGAGGTGCTGGCGGACCGCACCGTACTGCTGATCACCCACGACCCGATGGAAGCCTGCCGCCTGAGCCACCATCTGCTGGTGCTCTCCGGGCACCCTGCGGGCATCGACGACAGTCACACCATTGGCGGCCTGCCGCCGCGTGCGCCGGATGATGCCGACCTGCTGAAAAGCCAGGGGGCGCTGTTGCAACAGCTGCTGAGGGCGGCAGGATGAGGGCCAGCCTGGCAGGTCACGCTCGCGGGCTGATAATTTTTAGCGGACTGATCCTGCTGTGGTGGCTGGTCACCCTGAGTGCCATTCCCGCATTTTTGCTGCCCTCACCCATCGCGGTGGCCAGTGCGCTGTGGGAGGGGCGCGCTTTTCTCGCTTATCACAGCCTGATCACCGCCTCGGAAGTGCTGGCCGGGCTGGTGCTGGGCGTGTTGCTGGGGTCGCTGCTGGCCATCCTGATGATCGTCTCCCCCCGTCTGCAGCGCTGGCTGATGCCGCTGGTGCTGACCAGCCAGGCCATTCCGGTGTTTGCACTGGCCCCGCTGCTGGTTCTGTGGTTTGGCTTTGGCATCAGCGCCAAAGTGGCGATGGCGGTGCTGGTGATTTTTTTCCCGGTCACGTCGACCCTGTTTGACGGGCTCAGGCGGGTCAATCAGGACTATCTCGACCTGGCCCGCACCATGGGGGCCTCTGGCTGGGCCCAGCTGCGCCACGTCCGTCTGATGGCGGCGTTACCGGCATTCGGTTCCGGCCTGCGGATGGCCGCCGCCGTGGCACCGATTGGCGCGATTATCGGGGAATGGGTCGGGTCCGCCGGAGGGCTGGGTTACGTTATGCTGAATGCCAACGCGCGCATGCAGACGGACCAGTGTTTTGCCGCATTATTTATTCTTGTGCTGATGACCGTCTTACTCTGGATGGCCGTCGACACCCTGATCCACCGCCTGATTAACTGGGCACCTGAATCATGATGATAACCTCTGGAAGGAAGATAAAATGATCAAGAACATCTGCGCCGGACTGCTGTTAAGCGGTGCCTGCAGCAGTGCGGCAATGGCCGGCGAGAAACTGACGCTGGTGCTCGACTGGTATATTAATCCGGATCATGCACCGATTATGGTGGCAGAGCAGATCGGGGCCTTTAAGGCCGAGGGACTGGATGTGACGATTATCCCGCCTTCCGATCCGTCTCTGCCGCCACGCATGGTGGCCGCCAGACAGGCGGACCTTGCCATCACCTATCAGCCCCAGCTGCATTTCTTCGCCGATGATGGCCTGCCGCTGGTCCGCGTGGGAACGCTGATTAATACGCCGCTGAATACCGTTATCACCCTGGATAAGCGCATTACCTCCCCGTCAGGGCTGAAAGGCAAGACCGTCGGTTATTCGGTCAGTGGTATTGAACAGGTGACGCTGAGCACCATGATGAAGCATCAGAAACTCAGTCTGAAAGAGATAAAGATGATTAACGTTAACTTCCAGCTGACCAGCGCCCTGCTGGCCGGGCAGGTGGATGCGGTAATCGGCGGTTACCGCAATATTGAAGCGGAGGAGCTGAGATTGCAGGGTAAAGATCCGGTGGTGCTCAACGTCGAGGATTACGGCGTACCGGCTTATGACGAGCTGGTGATTGTCGCCAACCGCGACAGCGTGAACGAACCGAAGGTGAAGAAATTCCTCGCGGCGCTGAAAAAAGGCAACGACTATCTGCAGAAACACCCGCAGGAGAGCTGGCTGGCCTTTGCTAAGGCGCACCCGGAACTGAACACGGAGCTGAACCGCGTTGCCTGGCAGAAAACCCTGCCGCTGTTTGCCCGCGATCCGGCCTGGCTCGACGTGAAGCGCTACACCGACTACGAGCAGTTCCTGTTTAACAATAAGCTGCTGAAAAAGATCACCCCGGTTGCAGACTACGCGGTGGAACTGCACTAATCCTCCCTGCGGGCGACCGGAAAAAAGGGCTTCAGGACGCCCCGTGCAAATCATCGTCTCGGGCGTCCGTACATTAAGCTGCCCCCTGCTGCAACAGCACTATCCGCTTGCCGGGGGTGGGCTGCTGTAATGATCGGCCCGACCGCCCCGGCGATAAAAATTCGCCATAGATAATGATAACTATTATCATAAAAGCCACACCCACCTCCCCGGAGTCACTATGTCCCCCTTCCCTCCTGAACGCCTTACCACCGACTGCTGCATCGCAGGCGGCGGCCCGGCCGGACTGATGCTCGGCTACCTGCTGGCCCGCGCCGGTGTGCAGGTGGTGGTGATTGAAAAACACGACGACTTTCTGCGCGACTTCCGCGGCGACACCATCCATCCCTCCACGCTGCAAATCATGCACCACCTTGGCCTGCTCGACGAACTGCTGCAGCTACCGCACCAGCGTGCGCCGCGCCTGGAGGCAGAGATTGGCGGTGAAGAGGTGGCGCTGGCGGATTTTTCCCGCCTGCCGGTCAAATGCCGCTTTATGGCGTTTATGCCGCAGTGGGATTTCCTCAACTTTCTGAAAGAAAAAGCCGCCGCCCTGCCGACGTTTTCGTTCTATCCCGCCACGGCCTTCAGCGAACTGCTGCATGACGCTGACCGCGTCGCCGGCGTGCGTGCCACCCATGCCAGCGGCAGCAGCGAGATCCGCGCAGCGCTGGTGGTGGGCTGCGACGGGCGGCACTCCAGGGTCCGACAGCAGGCCGGACTGACCGGGCAATCGTTCGGTTCGCCACGGGATGTGCTGTGGTTCCCACTCAACAAGCGTGATGATGACCCGGAATGGAACACCGGTCATAAAGGACCGAAGCAGAACTTTATCATGCTCGATCGCGGCAGCTACTGGCAGTGCGGTTACTCCATCACCAAAGGGGATTACGAACCGATAAAGGAGAACGGGATTGAGGCGTTTAAACAGCAGGTTGCTGCCGTCGCCCCGTTCCCGGTTGAACGCATGGCGGAGCTGACGGACTGGCAGCCGGTCAAACTGCTGGATATTCGTATCGACCGGCTGGATGCGTGGATGAAACCCGGGGTGCTCTGCATCGGGGATGCGGCTCACGCCATGTCGCCTATCGGCGGTGTCGGGGTGAACCTCGCCATCCAGGATGCGGTGGCCGCAGCCAATATTCTCACGCCCGCCCTGCGCAGCGGCAGCGTTCCCCTGCGTCTGCTAAAAAAAGTGCAGCAGCGGCGTCAGTTCCCTACCCGCGCCACGCAGTTTATCCAGATAAAGATGAGTGGCAAAAAGCGTAAAGAGGGGGAAAGCAGCCCGCTGCCGCGCATCATTAAACGTTTCCCGTTTCTGCCGTATGTCTTTGGCTGGATTATCGGTCTGGGCTTTCGCCGCGAGAAGCCGCGTCGTTTCAGGGCACGGTCCTGAAACAGTCTCTTGCAACAACAGCATTTATCGTTCAGAGGTTGTTTAGCTTTCGTTTAACAACCGATGAATAAAAATGATAATAATTATCATCTCTTTTCTGGCAGGAATACCGATACCATGAGCCCGTTGAAAACCTTACCCGCGCTGCTGCTCGCCGCGATGCCATGCCTGGCATTTGCCACCACCTATCCTGTGACCGTCACTGATATGGACGGGCAGAAGCTGGTGATACAGCACCCACCGCAGCGGGTGATCCTGCAGGATGGCCGCGACATTCTGAACCTGGCATTGCTCGACCGTGAAGACCCGTTTAAGCGGGTGGTTGCCTGGAATAACCTGCTGAAAAAGCAGGATACCGGCAGCTGGGAGATGCTGAAAAAACGCTGGCCCGAGGCAGACAAGATCCTCGACATGGGCTTTTCTGACCAGGGGGAAGTGAACCTTGAAACCGTCATCGCCAGAAAGCCTGACCTGATGATCGCCCAGCTGCGCGCCAAACCCGCCCTGCAACAGACCGGCGTCCTGGATCAGCTCAGTGCGCTGAAGATCCCGGTGCTGTTTGTTGATGATGAACTGCACCCGGTTAAGAATACTGCGGCCAGCGTCACTCTGCTGGGCACGGTGCTGGATCAGGAAGCGCGCGCGAAGGCCTACACGGATTATTACACGCAGAAGCTCAATGCCGTTCAGGCTGCGGTCAAAGACGTGTCGCCAAAACCGCGGGTGTTTGTTGAGCCGATTGCCGGCATCGGCGGCGGCGGGGCCTGCTGCTTCACCCACGGCCATAACGGCTGGGGCGCGTTAATTGAAGCGACGGGGGCAAAAAATATAGGTTCTGACCTGCTGCCGGGCACCAGCGGCACCATCGCAGTGGAGAAAGTGATCAGCCTGAACCCGGACTACTATGTGATGAGCGGCTCGAAGCGCGGCGGTAAAGCCAGCCCGGTGATCCCTCTGGGTTACAATACTGATATCAGCGAGATCAAAGCCAGCTTCGACCATCTGCGCGATCGTACCGGTGTGAAAGATATCCCGGCGGTGAAAGCGGGCAGAGTGGCCGCGGTTTACCACCACTTCTATAACCATCCGTATAACATTATTGGCATTGAGATGCTGGCGAAGGACTTCTACCCGCAGCAGTTCAGCCAGACCAACCCTACCGCGGACTATCATCATATTATCCGCACGTTCACCCAGCTGCCGGATGAACCGATTAATATCGAATATCACCCGCAATAATCTTTTCCAGATCGCTGACCAATCGCGCTGAATATCAGCGCGATTGGTCTTTCCCTGCTGCATAACCAAGTGAGCCGCGTGCCTCCTCTACGAGGCGGCTGACCGTCTGCGCGACAACATCGTTATGCAGAATGGCGACGATCTGATGGCGTTATTTCGCCGTCAGTTCCCGGCGCACGATCTCTGCGCCGGCGCTTAACGCCTGCAACTTACCTCTGGCAACCTGACGGGATAACGGGGTCATTCCGCAGTTGGTCGAAGGATAAAGCTTGTCGGCATCAACAAACTGCAGGGCCTTACGCAGCGTCTCAGCGACTTCCTCCGGGGTCTCAATGGTATTGGTTGCCACATCAATCGCCCCGACCATCACTTTTTTACCGCGGATCAGTTCAATCAGATCCATCGGCACGCGAGAGTTCTGGCACTCCAGAGAAACGATATCGATGTTAGACGTCTGCAGCTTAGGGAAAATTTCTTCATATTGCCGCCATTCTGACCCCAGCGTTTTTTTCCAGTCGGTATTGGCTTTGATGCCATAGCCGTAGCAGATATGCACCGCCGTTTCACACTTAAGCCCTTCAATGGCCCGTTCCAGGGCAGCAATACCCCAGTCATTCACCTCGTCAAAGAACACATTGAACGCCGGCTCATCAAACTGAATAATATCGACACCGGCCGCCTCTAATTCTCTGGCTTCCTGATTGAGAATTTTAGCGAATTCCCAGGCCAGTTTTTCACGGCTTTTGTAGTGGCTGTCGTACAGCGTGTCGATCATGGTCATCGGGCCAGGCAGTGCCCACTTGATCGGTTTGCTGGTTTGCTGGCGTAAAAATTTCGCGTCTTCCACGAACACCGGCTTCTGGCGGCTGACGGCACCGACCACGGTCGGCACGCTCGCATCATAGCGATTACGAATTTTGACGATTTCACGTTTCGCAAAATCTACGCCGCTGAGGTGCTCAATAAAGGTGGTCACAAAATGCTGGCGCGTCTGTTCGCCGTCACTGACGATATCGATACCCGCCTGACGCTGATCTTCCAGGCACAGGCGCAGCGCGTCATATTTACCGTCGATCAGCTCGTCCCCTTCCAGTTTCCAGGGTGACCAGAGTGTCTCAGGCTGTGCAAGCCAGGAGGGTTTCGGCAGACTGCCTGACGTCGATGTCGGTAACAAAATTTTCATAACAGGTGACCTTAATTTTTTGGTTAATCAAAGAACGTAATGGGCAGACCATTGCTCAAGAAGCGCACGGTAAGGTTTGATAAAATGTTCTTCAGTATATTTACCCTGCTCAATAGCCAGCTGGCTGCGTTCTTCGCGATCGTAAACAATTTTCGTTAATGCATAATCCTGTTGATTCAGGTCAGGCTGATATTCCTGCCCGGCCACCGCATTCGCATTATAAATTTCCGGGCGGTAGATCTTCTGGAACGTTTCCATCGTGCTGATGGTGCCGATCAGCTCCAGATCCGTGTAGTCGCCGGTCAAATCGCCGGTAAAATAAAAGGCCAGCGGCGCAACGCTACCTGACGGCATAAAATAACGCGCCTGCAGACCCATTTTATTGAAGTAATGGTCAGTCATTGACAGGGCATTTTGCTGATATTCCACACCCAGTACCGGATGGCGATAGTCAGTCCGGTGATAAGTATTTTTACTCGACACACTCAGGCAGATCACCGGTGCTTTAGAAAAATGGCTTTTATAGGTTTCCGAATTGACGAAGCTTTTAAATAAGTTACCGTGCAGGTCACCAAAATTGTCGGGCGTACTGAATTTAGTGCTGTTCCTGTTATGCTCTAACAGAACGACGCTAAAATCATAATCACGCACGTAAGAGGAGAAATTATTGCCGGTAATACCCTCAATACGCTCGCCCGTTTTATGGTCAACAATATGGTTTTTCAGTATTTCGATCACCGGAAAGGGAATACCTTTCCCTTCAACATCCATGGCTACAGAAATAATTTCCAGTTCAACGGAATAACGATCGCCCTGTGGATTATCCTGACAGGCGAGTGTATTAAAACGGTCGTCGATCATTTTCAGCGCATTACGCAGATTATCCTGACGCTTCTCCCCTCTGGCCAAATTAGCGAAGTTGGTCGTAATGCGCGTATTTTCAGAGGGATTATAATTTTCGTCAAAAGTAAGGCTTTTAATCGTAAATTTTAATTGATTATTCATCGTTAGCTTGTCCTGATTTCTGATATAAAAACCTGAAGGTATTTCTCGCTTTTTCAGTGTTTTTTACTTTAATTTTTCTGGTTTTCTTATTCAGTCATCTTCATACTGGCCAGAGCTTATTGCATGGCTTATTTATGACAGAGTAGCTGAATGAGTAAAAGTGATTTAATTTCACCGCTGCATGAGTCATTTTCATGATCGGTGGGCAGGAGCGGTTCTGGCATCATGGCTGAAGCGCTGACTGAGCGGGGCCTCTGCTGGACGCGGAAGAGATCAGGGCCGGTGACGTCATAACAATGACGCGTTATCAGGAACAGGCAAACATGAAAACTGACTGGCACAGCGCCGCGCTCACCCCTGAAACCCTGGTGGATGCCGGCTATAAAAATACGCAAAACGTCCGCCGCTTTATGATGGCACAGTGCGGTGAACGCTTTCGCTTCGACCGCGACTTTATGGCCTGGATACGAAATGATACTCCCAAAACCCTGGCGGAGGTTGTCGCCGAGTGGAAGCGCAGACATCCGGCATAAAAGTCGTTATGGGTGCAGATATAGCCCGGTACCGCTTTGACGTGTGTTACAGCGGATGTTCCGGTACCTGTCATTTTGAGAACTCTGCCAACGTTTGTGAGGTGCCGCTGGCGGTGAAGCAAGAGAAACGGTAGCTCTCCGGGATCTCATCGTTCTTACCGCTGCGTAATTCTTCAGAACCCCGCCTGCCGATTGCAGCGGCGCATGTAACAGCTGGGTGCATAACTGCGACATAGACGCTCTCGCGCTCATCAGTAAAGCCAGGAATGGGATACCCATCCTGCAGAACAAGGCATTCACCTGTTGAGTATTGGGTGACAGAAGCCACTTCTGCGCCTCTGAGCCTGCTTCTCAGGCCCCCACCATGACCATCCTTTTTTTCATACTCACCACTGTAACCTTCTTCTGTGGGGTAAACATCGCCGTGCCTGTTGCAGAGGTTATTTATCAGGGTCAACCTGGCAGAATGGCAATGCACATGACCAAAACGCTTCAGGACAGCAGCTTTAAAGGCTTTGTTTAGAAGTCCGCTTTGTGCCATCAGCGGACGTTATCAAGCCGATAATAAACAATGAGAAAAAACCATTTACATACCTACCGGTTGGTATCTATCATATCCTTTTTATGTGGAGAAAATGATGTCTTCTTTCATGTCATACGTCGCGCTTGCCTTCGCCATCGTGCTTGAGGTGGCGGGCACGACTTTTCTCGGTAAATCCGAACATTTTACCCGGTTAACCCCCTCGCTGATGTGCGGCGCATTATATGCGTGTTCGTTTTATTTGCTGGCTCAGGCACTGCGTACGCTTCCTCTGGGAATTGCTTATGCCTCCTGGGGGGGGTTGGGTATTATTCTGACAACCATTATCGGCGTGGTGGTTTTCAGGCAGAAACCCGATGCGGCAGCAATCGCGGGTATTGCGCTGATTGTTGTCGGCGTGGTGGTGATTAACGGATTTTCCAAAATGGGTGCTCACTAATGATTACGCAAACCGGCAGACCCAAAAAAGACCCTGAAAACGTGCGTCGCCGCCTGCTCAACAGCACGGCCAGTTTGATGACGAACCGGGGTTTTGCCGGTGTCAGCGTTAGCGATATTGCCAATGATGCAGGCGTCACAAAAGGCGGACTTTTTCACCATTTTGCCAGCAAGCAGGAACTCATCGCTGCGGTCTTTGAAGATGAGCTGGAGCGGTTCAGTAAGCAGATTGACAAATTTTTTGCGGCTGAGCCGCCTGCGTACGGCTGTTTTACACGGGCCTATATCAGGGCAACCCTTGTGACAGTTACTGATAAAACGCCAACTGCAGCACTAACCTTTTCTCTCTGCTCTGAACCTGAATTAATGTTGCGCTGGAATAACTGGCTTTCCCGGCGCCTGACTCAGCATCACGATACTGACGCAGCACCAGAATTAGAGATAGCCAGACTGGCTGCAGACGGCATCTGGTTTACAAGTTTGCTGGCAGGCCGAACTCTGGACAATAAAGAAAACCTATTCAGGCTCCAGCAAAGACTGATTGCATCGACAATGGAAAGTAGTGAAAAAAACAATCACAGCAGCGAATTTTAAAACAATGAACATGATTTACATTTCAACGCCTGAGTATTTAATGAAAACATTGACTGACTCAAAATAAACAATCAGGAAATATAATTGGGTTTAATTCCTTGATGGAATTTTGCCTTGTTTACGCCCGCTCCCCGCTCATAGCGTAAACCCTGGGTTTACCGCCGCTGCGCAATTATCCAGTCCCTTTCCTGGTTGACTTCAAACACCGCTGCTCACCCGATATACTCTTTTACCTGTCGTTCACGCTTTGTAAAAACAAGAGGCTAACGTTGAATATTGTCTTAGAAAAATTCAGTCAACAGGACTTTGCTGACTATTTTAAGCTGGTCAGCAATGCACAGGTGATGGCGATGATCACCGAGCGTGCTGTCCCCCATGATGAAGCCCGCCGCGATTATGACCAGCTGTTAAAAGACAATGCGGAATCCGCAGAGCTGGGGCATTTCAGGATTTCAGATGCGCAGGATGGCCACTTCATCGGACTGGGTAAACTGTTGCCGCTTGCTGACCCGCCCGGGACCGCGGAGCTGGGGTATATGCTGCTACCGGATTACTGGGGCAAAGGCATTGCCAGCCAGGTTGCCGCGTGGCTGATGGATCGGGCGCACCACGCTACAGCGTTAACCCACCTGATAGCCATCATCGATCCTGCGAATCTGGCCTCAAGAAAAATACTCATCAATCACCATTTCTCGTCGCAGGAGTTCAGAGATTTCGACGGTCTGCCTGGCGAGATTCTGGCCCGGGCGCTGTAAAACTCTGTCCCGGCCTGAAAGAACCGGCCCGTCGCGTTTGCCACGGTCCGGTTCCACCGACAGCCTATTTCTTCTTATTCAGCAGCGACTGTAAGTCAGCAAAGGGATTGTAGGTTGCCGCTGCCACGTCGTTCTGCGCGTCCTCTCCCGCCACCACGCGGGTGCCGTACTGGTCAGCTTCCGTGTACTTGGAGTGTTCGTGATCGTGGCAGTACAGGCACAGCAGCTCCCAGTTGCTGCCGTCTTCCGGGTTATTGGTATGATCGTGATCGATATGGTGAACCGTCAATTCACGCAGGTTGGAATAAACAAATTCGCGGGCGCAGCGTCCGCAGACCCACGGATAAATTTTCAGGGCTTTTTCACGGTAGCCGCTTTCCAGCCGCGCGTAGTTTTTGGGGATCAGAGCCATTGCCGGTGTTACCTGTCACAGAGGGATAATTGTCGATTGGCTGCCAATATAGCCCACAATGAACGGAAGGAAAAATGAAAGAGAACCCGGTTTTAACTTCGGGGTGACAGACCCCCCCGCACCCGCGGTGGGGGGTGTCTGCCTGATATTATACGATCGCGGTCTCCTGACTCAGCCTGGAAGGGGCATGCTCCTCACCAAAGCGAATACGCCGGTGGCTGATGTGGTCAATCAGCGCCTCATCATGGCTGACCACCAGCAGCGCACAGTTTTGCCCCGCGGCCACTTCCACCAGCAGTTCAATGGTTTGCTGCTGGGTCAGCAGATCGAGGCGTGACGTCGGCTCATCGGCAAACAGGAACACCGGATCCAGCAACAGCACGCGCAGCAGGGCAAAACGCTGCAGCTCACCGCCGGAGATCTCACCGGGATGGCGATCGAGCAGCAGTGGCCGCAGCTTCAGACGCGCCATCAGCGGCGCAATGCGGTCGCCATTCAGCTGATGCCGTTTCACCACGTCGCCCAGCGCCTGACGTAGCGTCACGCGCGGAGCAAAGGCAGAAGGCGGATCCTGAAAAATCTTCTGATAGCGCACTGCCGCTATCTGGCGGTCGCGCACCACCGTCCCGCTGTCGGCGGAAAGCAGGCCGAGCAGGATATCGCCAAAGCTGCTCTTGCCGCAGCCGCTGGGGCCGGTAATACCGATAACCTCACCCGCATGGATACGCAGTGACTGATTGCTGAACAGCTGACGTCCGCCGCGATGCAGGCTCAGATTATGGGCTTCCAGCACCACCTCCCGCTTGGGCACCGCCCGCCGGTGAGCGGGCCAGCGGGACGGATCGGCCGCCAGCAGCGCCCGGGTGTAAGGATGCTGCGGTTGCGTCAGTACCTGCTCTGCACTCCCCCGCTCGATAATCTCGCCGCGCAGCATCACCGCCACCTCGCCGCCAATCTGCCGCGCCAGTTCAATATCATGAGTAATGGTCAGCAGCCCGCCGCCCGCCTGCACTTCCTGTAACAGCAGCGCGATCACCTCATCGCGCCGCGCCACGTCCAGCCCTTTAGTTGGCTCATCGGCGACGATAATGTTCGCTCCCCCCGCACGTGCAGCGGCAAAGGCCACGCGCTGGGCCATCCCGCCGGACAGCGCCTGTGGCAGGCGATCTGCCGCTCCGGCCACGCCCAGCGCCGCCAGATCGTCCCGCGCCGCTTCCCGCGCCGGTCCCTTCTTCATGCCGCGCAGAAAACGGTAGCTCTCTGCCACCTGTTCCCCCGCACGCATGGTCGGATCCAGCGCCAGCCAGGGTTCCTGCGGCAGGATCCCCAGGGTATGGCCCCAGAGTGCGCGTGCCGGGCGGCTGGCCAGCGGGTGCGCCCTGCCAGCAAAGTGCAGGGTGCCCCCGGCTTCCAGCCCCGGCGGCAGCGTGCCGATCACCGCCTGAGCCAGCAGGCTTTTACCGGACCCGGTCTCTCCCAGCAGCGTAAATGGCTGTCCGGCCCGTAGGGTGAAGGAGATCGGCTGCACCGGCAGGTCGCCGCCGGTCACCGTCGCCTGGTCAATATCCATCAGGATCATGATTTCTCCCTCCCTGCCAGCAGCAGCAGACTTAACACCAGTAAAAAGACCACGGCCACCGGCTGCAACAGCGCATAAGGCGCCTCTTCGTAGTACGGCAGCAGTTCGGTCATCATCAGCCCCAGCTCCGGGGTGGGTGGACGTACGCCAACGCTGACAAAGCCGAGCGCGGCGATCGCCATCACGGCACTGGCCGCACCAAACGCCGCGACGGTCAGCACCACCGGGGCCATCTCCGGCCACAGATGGCGGCGAAAGATCAGCCACGGACTGAGTCCCAGCAGCCGCGAGGCCTGAACGGCGGGTGAACTCAGCACCGGCCGGGCTATGGCGCGGCTGATGCGGAAGTACTCAACCCACAGCAGCAGCGAAATACCGACATACAGCATCACGGCGGAGTCCGGCACCAACGCGGTGAGCAGCAGCACCAGCAGCAGCCCCGGCAGCGCGAGAAAAGCATCGGCCAGCAGCGACACGCCGCGGTCAACCACGCCTCCCCGCCAGGCGGCGAGTACTCCAAGCAGGATGCCGGGGATCATCGCACTCAGCACGCTAACCAGCGCCAGCCCCAGCGACAGGCGGATGGCCGCCGTCAGGCGGGCAAACAGCGAACGTCCCAGGTGGTCATAGCCAAACGGCGCGCTGAGGTTAGGCCACTGCAGTGCCAGCATCAGCTTCTGGCGCACCGGATCCTGCGGCCACAGCAGCGGCAGTACAAAAGCAAAGATCACCAGCAGCAGCAGCAGCGCCGCACCGGTGCGTTGCGCCAGCGAACTGCGGCGCACTATCGTCATCATCATGCGTTCTTCCTTCGCGGATCCAGCCAGTAACACAGCCCGTCACTCAGGGCATTGAGCAGGACAAACATCAGCCCCATCACCAGGGCTGTTCCCTGGATCATCGGCACGTCACGGGCAAAAATGGCGTGCACCAGCGCATGGCCAATGCCCGGCCAGGCAAACAGGGTTTCCACCACGATCACCCCTTCGATCAGGTAAATAAACTGCACGCTGAGGTAGGTCACCAGCGGCACGCTGACGTTGCGCAGTCCGTGACGCCAGAACAGCGTGCGTTCATTCAGCCCTTTGGTGCGGCCAAACGTATACCAGGCCGCGTCCGTGACCTGGCGCATGGCATTGCGCGCCACCCGGCTGGACACCGCCGCCAGCCCGAGCGCCAGCGTCAGCGCCGGCAGCAGCACGTGCTGCACGTCGCCATACCCGGCCGCAGGCAGCCAGCGCAGGCCGAGGGCGAAAATCAGTACCAGAATCAGACCAAGCACAAAGTGCGGCAGCGCGCGCAGCGTGGTGGACAAGGCCAGCAGCATCCGGTCAAGCCGCCCGCCGGGGGACAGTCCGGCGAGGATGCCCAGCGGCGGACCGAGCAGCAGCGACAGCAGCAGCGCCACCGCTGCCAGCAGCAGGGTCTGCCCCAGCTGATGACCCACCTCTTCCATCACCGGCGCACCGGAAACCAGCGAGTTGCCGGGGTTGAAGTGCAGCAGCTGCACAAACCAGTCGGCCAGCGCCTGCCAGGCCGGGCGGTCCAGCCCCAGCTCCTGCTGAACCGCACTGGCGGCGGCAGCATCCACCCGATCGTAGCCGTAGCGCCCGGCGGCGATGCGGTAAGCCATATCCCCCGGCAGCGAGCGCATCAGGACAAACGTCAGGCCGCCGACCAGCAGCGCCACCAGTCCGGCCTGCAGCAGGCGGTAGCCCAGTATCCGTATCATTCAGCCCACCCCATCTTTTCCAGCCCAAAGGTACGTTCGAACGGATCGAGGGTGGCCCCGCTCAGGCGTGGGGATACCGCGGCGGTCTGCTGATACCAGGCCACCGGAATAACCGGCAGGTCGGTTTGCAGAATATGCGTCAGCTGCTGGCGTTCGGCCTGGCTTTTTGCCGGGTCGCGGCCCTGTACCAGATCGGCCAGCGTCTGGTTAAAAGTGGCGTTGTGCCAGTTCATCGCCCCCCAGTCCCCGCCCTGTGGGGCATAGTCCTGCAGCAACGTCCCCAGCGGATCCGGGGTCAGCGCGAAGTTACGGGCCACCAGGGCCAGTTCCAGCGTGCCGTCATGATGTTTAGCCGCAATTTCCCCGGAGTTAGTGGCGTTGATCGCAACCTCTATGCCCACCTCACGCAGCTGCTGCTGGATGGCTGCGGCAATCAGCGGCAGCTCCGGGCGATCGGGATAGGTGGTCAGCGTCAGGGAAAACGGCTTGCCGTTACGCTGCAGCGTGCCACCGGCTCCCGGCGTCCAGCCCAGTTCTGCCAGCAGCGCCTTCGCCTGCTGTGGCTGACTCGTGAGTGGTGTCAGGCTGGTGTTATGCCACTGTGCCACCGACGGGGGAAACAGCTGGCTGGCCGCCGCCGGGTAACGCAGGATCGCCCGGGCGATACCTTCACGATCCAGCGCCATACTCAGCGCCTGACGAACGCGCACGTCATTCAGCAGCGGATGGCCCGCATTGACCTTCAGCAGCACGCTGCGCGGAATGGAGACGGCCAGCAGCTGCACGTTGCGGTTATTTTTCAGGCGGCTGCGGCTGGCAGGATCGAGGTTCAGCACCATATCGGCATTGCCGCTTTCCGCCAGCAGCGCCCGCGTTTCCGCACGTCCTACGGCCATATAGCTGGCCTGCTCAATAGCGGGCGCTTTGCCCCAGTAGTCGTGAAAACGGGTGACCGTCAGTTTCTGCGGTGCCTGCAGTGAGGTCAGGCGATACGGGCCGCTGCCGACAATCTGTACCACTTTATTTTTCGCATCGTAAGCAGCCGGGGCGAGGATCTGGGCGCGGTTTTCCGCCAGCATACTCAGCAATGGGGTAAACGGCTGGCTGAGGGCAATAACCACTTTTCCCTCTTCGGCACGAATGGCGGTAATCGGGGCTTTATCCAGCAGGCCAGGCTTGCTGCGCGAAACGTCCAGCGCATGGACGACGCTCTCTGCCGTCAGCGCGCTGCCATCATGGAACTTTACGTCAGGACGTAGCGTAAAGCGCCACAACAGGCCGTCGTCAGACACTGTCCAGCTTGTCGCCAGACCCGGCAGCGGTTGCCCGGCGGTATCAGCACTGACGAGGGTTTCAACAATCGACATTTTCAGAAAGATATCGCCGGAGAGCGTCGGGTCAGTCCCTTTGATTTCGAAGGGGGCCACCAGCGCGGCAACCCGCTCAGGGGCTGCGCTGGCCGGGGCGGCTATGGCTGCCAGCATCAGGGCCAGCAGCGGCGAGCGTAAAAAAGTGTGCATCAGATTATCAATCCTTTATCCAGAGAAACGGAACAGCGCAGGCTGAAGCCCGCGCTGCGGATGATAACTGTTACTTTATAACATTACAATTGGCAATCGATGGTTACAGTTCCCAGTATTTAACGGGGATTCTGTGTGCATTGGGATACGGCCTGGGTGTGTCAGTCTTTTTTGTCGCTGACAGTCTGGCTTCAGGTCTGAGGCCAGTTTAAGCACGCCGGATCGGCAAAATCCGCCTCCCTGCGGGCCTCGGCACGCGACGTCCTGTCGCGTGACGTCCGGCTTACCTCAAACACGTCCACTACGGTTTGAGGTGACCCGGATTCAACGTCTCAGAGGCATATCTGCCCTCAGCGTCACTCTCCAGCGGCCTGACCTGCGCCGTCATCACCCCCTCACCTTCGCCGTATTTATGCTGTAAGGCCCGCTGCATCTCATGCAGGATTTCGCCATCCAGCTTGTAGTGGCGCAGATAGATCCACAGCGTCAGGACAAAGAACAGCAGCGGTACGCCGATCATGATCCCCTGCATTCCCACGATAGTGCTGGCCGACTGCTGCACGCCCGGCACATAGCCCACCACCCCCAGCATGACGCCGATCAGCAGCCCGGCAAAGGCCGCACCGGCTTTGACCACCATCGTCTGCACCGAGAAGGCGATACTTTCGATGCGCACGCCCAGCGCATAATCCCCGTAGTCGACGGTGTCCGCGACCATAATGACCAGCATTACCCAGAAGAACGCGCCGCCAATATTCACCAGGATCCCGGACAGGGAGATCAGCGTGGCGCTCTGCGGTGCGTACATCCCCACCGCCAGCAGCAGCAGGCAGCTCATCACCGGTAGCACCGACGCGCTGATCCAGATCGCCCGGCGGGAGAAGCGTGCAACCAGTTTCGGGAAGCAGAGAATGGCAATCAGGTTGGCAATCCCGGCGTACATCATGTACCAGGGGAACAGCTCCGCCCGGCCCACCACATAGGTGAAGTAATAGATGGCAAACGCCGTAATGACGTTGTGCGCAAGGTTCCACGCCAGGGCCATCAGCAGCAGGGCAAAAAGCGGACGGTTGCGGAAAATCATACTGACCACCGCTTTAATCGTGGTGTGCTCTGGCGCATTCGGCACGGCAGACGAGGAATATTTCTCTTCAATATTGCGCAGGGTAATGAGGGCCGACAGGATGAAGAACACCACGAGGATCAGCGAGAACAGCATAAATCCCTGCCCTTTATTGCCGTCCCCCAGGTAGTTAACCAGCGGCAGACCGATGACGCCGGTGGTATAGCCGGCCAGGCTGGCAAAGAAACGCGGCCACGGGATCAGCGCTTCACGTTCGCGCTTGTCAAGGGTAATGCAGGGCACCAGCGACCAGAACGGCACATCCATCAGGGTATAGGTAAAGCCCCACAGCAGATAAGTGGCCCAGATCCAGGCAATCAGCGCGCCGCCCTCAAAGTGATGGGCACAGAATACCGACACCAGCACCACCGAGTTCGTCAGCGTACCGATCAGGATCCAGGGTTTAAACTTGCCCCAGCGCGTCTGGGTACGCTCGACAATCCAGCCCATGACCGGGTCAAAAAAAGCATCCAGAATACGGGCGACCAGGAACAGCGAAGCCACCATGCTCACTGATACACCCACCACGTCGGTGTAGTAGTACATCAGATACATATAGATAATGCCGATGGCAAAATCCTTACCGAATGCGCCCAGCCCGTAGCTGATTTTTGTTTTTACTGAAACTGTCATCGTTGTCTGTCCCTGCCAGTGTCATCATGCAGGGCCCCCACAAAGGTGCCCTGCGCCAGAGAGCGTTAGCGGTAAGCCGGGAGCCAGTCGCCGTGGGCGGCGATCAGCTCATCACAGAGTTTCACCGTGTCATCAATCGACAGTTCAGCGGAGGTATGTGGATCAAGCAGCGCAGCGTGATAGATATGATCCTTTCTGCCGGTGACGGCCGCCTCAATGGTCAGCAGCTGAGTATTGATATTGGTGCGGTTCAGCGCGGCCAGCTGCGGCGGCAGGTCGCCCACGAAGCACGGCGTCACGCCCTGCCCGTCCACCAGGCACGGCACTTCCACACAGGCTTCGGTCGGCAGGTTGGTGATCAGCCCGTGATTCAGCACGTTACCGCCAATTTTGTAGGGAACGTCGGTCTCCATCGCTTCAATCATCCACGAAGCATATTCATGGCTGCGGGTGTGGGTCAGGTTCTCGTTCTGCGTCAGCTTGTCACGCTGCTGGTGCCAGCGATCAATCTGTTCGATACAGCGGCGCGGATACTCATCCAGCGGAATATTAAATCGCTCGATCAGCTCAGGGTAGTTGCGCTTGATCCAGTACGGCATATATTCCGCATTGTGCTCTGAGGACTCGGTGACGTAATAGCCAAACACGCGCATGATTTCATGCCGTACCATATCGTCATGCTTATCGGTCAGCGCCAGCGCGCGACGTTTGATCTCCGGGTAGATATCTTCCCCATTGCGGGTGATATTCAGCAGCCACGCCATATGATTAATCCCGGCAATCTGCCACTTCACTCCGTCCGTCGGCATATCCACGGACTTCAGCAGCGTTTCGGCACACACCTGCACGCTGTGACACAGGCCGACGGTTTTTATGCCGGTATGTTGCAGCATGGTGCCGGTCAGTGAGGCCATCGGGTTGGTGTAGTTCAGCAGCCACGCGTCCGGGCAGACCGCTTCCATATCACGGGCAATGTCCATCATCACCGGGATGGTGCGCAGCGCACGGAAGATGCCCCCAATACCGAGGGTGTCGGCGATGGTCTGGCGCAGGCCATATTTTTTAGCAATCTCAAAATCGGTGATGGTGCAGGGATCGTAACCGCCGACCTGAACGGCATTAATCACATAGCTGGCCCCCGCCAGCGCACGGCGGCGCTGCTCAACGCCGGCAAACTTTTCAATTTTCGCTTTGCCCTGACACAGATTCGCGTTGAGGTTATTCAGCATCAGCCACGAGTCGTTTAGCCGTTCGGCATCGATGTCATACAGGGCAATATCAACCTGCTGTAATGCCGGCGTGGCCAGAATATCTCCCAGCACGTTTTTCGCAAATACCGTACTGCCCGCCCCAAGAAAGGTAATTTTCATTGTTGTGCCCTTTTAACCAGTGAAGTGAAGTTGCCCTCACTCTAGGCAGCCGGCGGCCTGCTGCCTATGTCATTTTTTGACATTGATATGGTGAAAAATGACGCCGGAATCGAACTGTGATCTGGCTCGCTAAATACTGCCGCTGGCCGTCCTGATTGCCGTTCAATATCACAAAATGATGTTGCCGCGCTGAGACTGAAAGAAAATAAATGCTGTAATAATCTGATAAAAAACAGGAAAAAGTGATGCAGAAAGATATTCACCCCCACGACATCGCCCAGTTCGGACTGAACATTTATCAGTATGGTCACGAGGTCTGTGCCAGTCAGCACAGCTATGGCCCGGCGGTACGCCAGCATTATCTTATTCATTATGTGATAAGCGGGGGCGGAACACTGTTCGCGGGTGACCGGCGCTGGCCGGTACGCCAGGGGGAAGCCTTCCTTATCCATCCGCACGAGATCACCACCTATAAGGCGGATAAGCAGCAGCCCTGGGAATATATGTGGCTGGAACTGGACGGGCTGATTGCCATAAGAAGCCTGGAAAAATGCGGTTTACGTCGTGATATGCCGATCTGGCGGCCAAAAGATACGCTTTCTGCTAACGACGCCGCGCAGTGCCTGCAACAGCTGGTGGCACAGGACCCGGTGCATTCGCTGAGAATTGCCGGGCTGACCTGCCTGTTCCTCGATGCCTTAATCGCCAACGTCCATCACGAGCAGAAGGAAGAAGCGGGCAGCGGCAACAAGCATCTGGATAATGCCGTCCAGTTTATGGAACGCCACTACCACCGCAGCGTCAGCATTGGCGAGGTCGCGGAATACTGCAACATTGACCGCAGCTATCTCAGCCGGCTGTTTCAGCAGCAGTTTGGCTACGGACCAAAACAGTATCTGCTCCTGCTGCGTATGGACGTGGCGACATCCCTACTGTCCGATCACAGCCTTCCGGTAAAAATTATCGCTTACTCATTGGGTTACACCAGCCAGATGCAGTTTGCCAAAGTCTTTCAACAGCATTTTCACTGCTCCCCCACCCAGTGGCGGCGTGAGAAGGCCCGAATGACCTGATGAGTGGCTGAGATTCTGCCATACTCTCTGGCACTGCCAGGCTCTGGCCTGACCCTCTTTACCGTGAGGCGCACGATGAATACTGAACTCAGCCCATCCCCTGCCTACGGCCAGCTGCATGCCGCCCTGCTCGAACAACGCTCCCGCGCAGCGTCAGCGGAGGCGATTCATACCGTTAATCGCGCGTTACTGGCCGGAGAACGTGTGAGTGCGGCGTTTTATGACCTCAGCCTGCTTAAGCTCCTGCAACAGCGCAAAATTATGCCGCTGACAAGCTCTGAAACCGCCAGTGAAATCGCGCTGTTTATTGCAGAACTCACGCCGGTGATCCCTGACCACCTGTCCGGAGAAGCCGAGTTTTGTACGCTCCAGCAGCGCGTCAACCAGCTCAGTGAGCATTTTCACTGGCAGCATGCCAGCCTGGTGCTGGTGCAGAACGCCCTGTTCGTTCGTACCTGGCAACACTGGCAGCAGACCTTAGAAACCCTGTTCAGCACCGGTGATCACGCCATCGTCTTTCAACGCCTGGAGCAGGTTTTGCATGATTCAAGTGGGAAAATCCCGGTACTGGGCGAGGCGCGTGAACTTTACCGGGCGCTGGAGGGGTTACTGATCCGCTGTCGCCAGAAGGCGGAAGAACACGGTGCTGAACAGACCGGGCTGGTAGGCTACGTGGCAGCCGCTGACATCGCGACGCAGGGTATTATCACTTTCGGTGCCACCGCAGAAGCGGTACTGCGCGGCCGGGCGCTGCCAACAGAAGCCCAGCTGGCGGCACGCATAAAGCAGCACCACGCCAGCGTAACCGACCGCACCCATCCCTGGTTTGCCACCCTGTAACCCTCTGTTTTAAGCCTTTTCGCGCCAGTGACAGGCGCGTTTTTTTGCCCGGCGCTGTTTGTAAATCTGCGCTTCAGGCGCTACTCTGGCGACGGTTTTCACTTAGCATTACGGGTATTCAGTCACTATGCCAGCCCCCGCCAGACGTAAGAACGATCCG
Organism: Erwinia persicina NBRC 102418; assembly: GCF_001571305.1. Taxonomy (GTDB): domain Bacteria; phylum Pseudomonadota; class Gammaproteobacteria; order Enterobacterales; family Enterobacteriaceae; genus Erwinia; species Erwinia persicina. The sequence goes on from NZ_BCTN01000001.1 coordinate 150,786, forward strand.
GAAGGATTAAAGAAACGCATCCTCGCCAGCGCCCTGACCACTTTTGCCGCGTTCGGCCTGCAGGGTGCGCGCATGGAACAAATCGCTGAAGAGGCACAGACCACTAAACGTATGGTGGTCTACCACTTCAGTAATAAAGAACAGCTGTATATCGAGGTTCTGCACCTGGTGTATCGCGAGATCCGCCAGCATGAGAGCGGACTGAATCTGGCCGATATGTCTCCGACCCTGGCCATCGCGCGGCTGGCTGAGGCCAGCTTCGACTATCACGTTACTCATCCTGACTTTATGCGGCTGATCTGTAGTGAAAACCTGATGCGCGGGCGCTATATCAGTCAGTCAGAGACGATTAAAGCGCTCAATCAGAGTGCGCTGGAGGTGCTGGATGCCGTGCTGATCAGAGGGAAGCAGAGCGGGGAGTTTGATGCCGCCATCACCACCGTCGACGTCCATCGCCTGATCAGCAGTATCAGCTTTCATAACGTCGCCAATCACTACACCTTCAATGCGCTGTTCGGTGGCAGTGAAACCGGGCAGCAGAGCCTGGCGCGTAACCGGAAGCTGGTGGTTGATGCCACCCTGCGCTATCTGCGCGCCCCCGGTTAACGTATGGCGTTGACGGGCCCGCCCTGGCCACCCGGCGGGCTTACGGCGGATTCGTTTGCTGGCCAAACAGTGGCACCGGCTGCCCGCTGATGTAGCGCTTACGCAGCTTCGCGGAAATATAATCCATCATCATCACAATCACCACCATGATCAGGGTGATGAACATCACCACATCCCAGTTCCACAGCCGCATATTTTCAGCATAGACCAGCCCGATGCCGCCCGCCCCCACGAAGCCCAGAACCGCAGCCGAACGCGTGTTCGATTCAATCTGATACAGGCTGAGGGCAAGGAAACTGGGGAAGGACTGGGTGAAAATACCGTAGCGGTGTTTTTGCAGGCTGTTCGCCCCCACCGCATTCAGCCCGCGACCCGGTGAACGCTCCACCGCCTCGTGACTTTCGGCATAGAGCTTACCCAGCAGCCCGATGTCCTGCATGATAATCGCCAGTACCCCGGCCAGCGGCCCCATGCCGACCGCACGGACGAAAATCAGTCCCCAGATCGCCATATCAATGCCGCGCAGGATATCCAGCAGACGGCGCACCACCAGCGCGACAGGCCGCAGCAGCGGTGATGACATCACGTTACGCGCCGCCAGGAACGAGAGCGGCAGTGCCAGCAGCGTCGCGGTGAGTGTCCCGGCGAAGACAATCGCAATGGTGATAAAAATCTGGCTGAAATAGTACGCAAACGGCCAGTTCGCCACGTCATGCCAGACAAACATGCGCATAAAATAGTGTGCCAGCTGGCCCAGGCCAATCGTCAGCTGCTGCCAGCTGATACCGAACTGGGTAAAGAAAAACACGTAATAAAGCACAATCGCCCCGGCAATCAGCCCGGTGCGGCGCAGGTAAGCCCGCTGGATGGCAAACAGCGCCTGATGCTGCTGTTTCATTCCTGCCAGTTTTTCACTGCCGATCAATCCCATCATAGCCGGTTCCCTTCCACCACACGTCGACGCACCCGGCCGGAAACCATATCCAGCAGCGAGACCACCAGGATAATCAGGATCAGCGTCATGCTGACCTGGTCATAGCGGTCGAGTTTAATGTTGGTCATCAGTTCCTGGCCGATGCCCCCGGCCCCCACCAGCCCGAGAATGGTCGACTGACGGAAATTCACCTCGAAGCGCATAAAACCATACGAGAGAAAGACCGGCTTCACCTGCGGCCACAGGGCAAAGCGCATACGCTGGAGCGACGACGCCCCGCACGATGCCAGCCCGCGCACCGGCCTGTCGGAGGCGCTTTCAATAGCTTCATAAAACAGCTTGGTCAGGCTGCCTACGGTGTGCAGCGCCAGCGCCAGGAAACCGGGGATGACCCCAATGCCAAACGCCATCACAAACATCACCGCCCACGCCAGCTCCGGCATGGTGCGCAGAAAAGCCACGGCGGTGCGTATGGCGAAACTGACGCCCCGCGGCGTTTGCGTGTTGCTGGCAGCAAAAAAGGCCAGCACGCCGGCAATCATCACCGACACCAGCGTGGCGGCCAGCGCCAGCTGCAGCGTTTCCCAGATCAGCGGCAGCTGGATATGCAGGCGATAGCCCCAGTAGGCAAATGAACCTTCCGTATGACTGTCGGCAAACAGCTGGGAAACGTGCAGTACCGGCACGGTTTCAGCCAGATAATCAAAGAAGTTCGGCAGCGACACCCAGATGGTGTGCAGATTAAATTCAGCCAGATGGCCGGAGGCGAGATACAGCACCAGCAGCGTCAGTGACCACAGCAGCGTATCGCGCTTTTGCCTGCCGCGAACCTGCTGGTAATAGCGTTCAAAATCGGGATGTGTCATGCGGATACCGGCGTCAAGGGCCGTCAGACGACGGCCCTGATCAGTGGAGAAATAAGCAGAGGATTAACGGGCTTTGGTCAGCGCACGTTTCATATCAATAATCGCCTGATAGTCGGCGACGGTGGCCGGGCCGATATGCTGCGCACCGCCAACGGCTTTAACAAAGCAGCTGTGGTGTTCGGTATCCAGCTTTTTGATGGCGGTGATCAGCTTCGCCTTGAAATCAGCCGGCAGTTTGTTGCTGACCAGTATCGGCCCGTTCGGGATCAGCGGTGACTGCCAGATAATACGAATTTTCTTCATCAGGTCCGGGTTACCGGCGCGGATCATGCGGGTGAACGCGCCGCTGGTGTAACCGGTGTTGTAATCCCCGATCATCGAAGCCCAGGTCACAGCCCCGTCAAACTGGCCGTTCAGCACGCCCAGCACATCCTGCTCGTGGCCGCCGGAGAAGGTGACGCTGGAGAAGTGGCCGTTATATTTATCGTCCACCGTGCCGCCGAACTCTTTCTTAAAGCTTTCATTGGGGATCAGGAAGCCGGAAGTGGAATCCGGATCCGCCATACCGAAGGATTTGCCTTTCAGGTCAGCCAGCGTTTTGTACGGGCTGTCGGCTTTGACCACCACCACCGAGTGGTAGCCGCGTGATTTATCCGCGTCATCCACGACGATGCCGACCACGTCGACCGCCTTAGGATCGTTAATGTACACCGAGGCATAAGACGAGGGTGACATACTCAGCACCATATCGACCTTGCCGCCAATCAACCCCTGGATCACGCCTGAGTAATCAGACGAGTTACGCAGTTTGGTATCCACGTTCAGCTCTTTGTCGAAGAAGTCTTTCACGCACTGGTTATCACCAATCTGCTGCGTGGCATTCTGACCGCCGAGGATACCTAAGTTCAGTTCTTTTGGTGCATCGGCGGCGTTAACGCTGGCTGCCATAACACTACTGATTACCGCTGCGAGAATGATTTTTTTCATTGCTGAGTTCCGTGTCCCATAAAAGTAGTATTGCCCGGTCAGGCCTGGAGGTCTTCGTTACGTTGAGAAATGTCGTCGCCGTAAAGCACGTGCAGCAGATCGTCCGTCAGCTCCGCGGGGTTCCCGTCAAACACAATACGGCCCTTAGCAATGCCGATGGCGCGCGTGCAGTACTCCTTCACCAGCTCTACCGAGTGCAGGTTGACCATCACGCTGATCCCGTTGTGACTCACCTGGCGCAGCACATCCATAATGCGTCGGGTGTTTTTCGGGTCGAGGGAGGCCACCGGCTCATCGGCCAGTAAAATTTTTGGGTTCTGCATCAGCGCACGGCAGATAGCCACCCGCTGCATCTGCCCGCCGGAGAGATTTTCCGCACGCTGTAACGCCTGGGGCAGCATATTCAGCCACTCCAGCAGGCCAATGGCGCGGGCGCGGTCTGCGTCGGGGAAGATTTTAAAGAAGGATTTCAGGGTCGACGTCTGGCTCAGGCGGCCCAGCAGAACATTGGTCAGCACATCCAGCCGCGGTACCAGGCAGAAGTCCTGGAAAATCATGCCGCATTCGCTGCGCCACTGGCGCATCTGCCGGGTATTCAGCTCAACGATGTTCTGCTGCTGCCCATTTTCATGGAAGTTGAGGATCTCGCCTTCGCTGGCCGGGATGGTGCCATTGAGCACGTGCAAAAGGGTCGATTTGCCTGCGCCGCTGCGGCCAATGACGGCCACCAGTTCCCCGCCATGCAGGTCAAAATTAATATCCTGCAGGACGCGACTCTGCGTGCCGTAAGATTTGCCTAATCCCTTTACCGCCAGCACTTTCGGGCGCAGAGCAGCCTGCGGCACCGTCTGCTGCTCGGAAGCAATCTTCAATAATGCCTGTGCCATATGTCTACCGTCGTCAGGTTGCGCGTGATTCGCTGTGGCCCTATTAACTATGCTGACGGTGAAACTTTAATGACAGGGGGGTGATGGAAAAATGACAGGCTTCTTATCACTTTCACTATGATGTGTTGCGTCCTGCACGCGAAAGCAGAAGTCAGGTTTAATCATTAATAAAGGAAAGTAAAGAGTTTCACTACTGGCATTCCAGATAAATATCACCATACTCTCAACAAAATGGGAACGACTTAAACCGGTTAAAATAAGCTTTTAGTAACACTATTTCCGCAACTGTCACTACAAACTAAACACGCGCCCCGAAAGCCACATTAAATCAGGAGGAACAGGTAGTGGATACTCAGAGCGAATGCGGCAGCGCGAGTTCTACCGATAAAGGTTTAATTCAGATTTTGAACTTATCAGTATGTCAGTGAATGTGTTTTTGACCTCCCGTATCTTTCCACTGGGAAGAAGCCCATCATTGTTCTGATACAGCCTGATCTTGCGATTACAAGGGCCCATAAAAAAGACCAGCATCTTTTTCATCCTCCTTTTTATTCCACTTTTCGTGACGTGTGAATCATCCTGTATTCAGATCCCGGATTATCAGGCAATAATTAAACAGGATCAGGCTATCTGACGCTGTTTAAAGCCTATTATAATAGACTGAAGCCGAATCGTCAGCAGTATATAACCTTATGCTTTTCATGCGATATTGCAGAGAGACATAGATATATTGTCTGCACGATTTCCCTATGTCTGTATTCCATGAATAGTTAAAAGGTGCTGTCTATGAGCAAAGTTTGGTTTATCACCGGGGCAACACGCGGAATTGGCGCCGATATTGCCAAAGCCGCCCTGGCTGCGGGCGACAAAGTCGTTGCCACTGGTCGCCAGAAAGAAAGCGTAACCCGGGCTCTTGGTTCATCAGAACGTTTACTGGCACTCAGCCTTGACGTAACTGATGAGCAACAGGCGCAGGCTACTGTACAGGCGGCAATCAGCCATTTTACGCAGATTGATATCGTGGTTAATAATGCCGGGTTTGCCGTTCTGGGTGCGCTGGAAGAGACGACAAATGCGGAAGTTCGTCGTCAGTTTGATACTAATGTATTTGGCCTGTTAAACGTAACCCGCGCCGTTTTGCCCGTGATGCGTGCCCGAAAAAGTGGCCATATTTTTAACCTTTCATCACTGGCAGGTTTTTATGGTGATGCCGGAGTTTCAAGCTATTGCGGCACTAAATTTGCCGTTGAGGGCATATCCGAAAGTCTGGCGAAAGAGGTTGCGCCACTGGGGATTCATGTAACCATTGTTGAACCGGGTTATTTCCGAACCGAGTTTTTGACTGAGAACTCTGTCGTTTACACAGAAAATATTATTGCTGCGTATGATGCAACGTCTGGTGAAACCCGTCGGGCAACCAGAGCCGTTGACGGCAAACAGGCTAACGACCCTAAGAAGCTGGCGCAAGCTTTACTCAGACTAGCTAATGAACAGCAACCACCATTGCGTTTCACCGCGGGTGCTGATGCAACCGAGATATATGATCGTGTCCTGGTGGAAAAAAAGCATGAACTTGATTTGTGGCGGACACTTTCTGATTCACTTGCTTTTTAAATGATGCGCTTTGTTTCACAGCCACTTATATAATATTATTTTTATCACTGCGGGTAACTTAACGATGACCACTCGGAATATCACTGGCAGTGATTATTACGGAGAGCAGTTACTATATTGAACCGTTAGTTTCATTTATTAATGCAGATTATGCAAGGCACTTAAAACTGTCTCCAACAGGATGCTTATTTTTCGCCTGCACCTGATAAGCACTCAAACCTGGCATAGGCTTGTATCGACGTTAATAATTCACTAATTGTTATATCATGTGACAATATATATTACATATTACGTTCTTTCATCGGTATATCTGTTGCTATCTCTACAATACAAACAGGATTAAATTATGAACGCAAAAGTAAAATTTGACGCTTTTAAAGCACAAAGAGTATTCAGCTCAGATCAGGTATTGTTGAATTTTTTTGACTCATTACCCCCCGTCAGAGTTGATGAAATTCAGTCAATATGGGCCGGAGGAGACTTTGATACCGGACACTGGGCCACCCGCTCCCTTGATGAAGTAAAATGGTTCGGGAAATGGTTCCGTAGTGCTTCAGATGCCATGCCCCTGGTCTGCTATGATGACAAAGGCAATCTGTACTCTAATAAAATGATGAAGGGAGAGGCTTCTCTCTGGCAAATTGCCTTTCGTGGGAAAATCTCAGCAACGATGGTCTACGATGGCGTACCAATCTTTGACCACTTCCGTAAAGTGGATGATGACACATTATTGGGGATCATGGATGGTAAATCCTTCGAAGGAGCACCGGACATTGTTCAGGATGGCCATTATTATTTCTTCTATTTAGAAAGAGTTGAGAAAATGCCCGCCCCATTTATTGACGCTTAAAACGGTTCAACCTGTCCGTTGATACAGCACTGAGCGATACATAATAATTTCTCAGTCTGTGGCTTACCGTAGTGAATGGGGGAAAGAGCACCCCCGTTTTTTCTGATTTTTCCTGCCATAACAGCAGAATCGTTCCCTCCTGTCCTGCCACATTCTCTTTTCAGCAGATTTAATCTTATTGATACACTGCATCAAAAAATGCCAGTTCCAGCCTGACTGCACGCTGGAAAAAATCCTCGCACAACGACCGTTGTTCAGGCCCGACGCGATCCAGTTCGTGGCGTAAAAAGGCGACAAATTCGCAAAAATCAGGGTTATTGTGCAGGGTAATCCACTCAGCATGAACGAAACTGGCAGGGAGCATTTCTGGTGCCTGTGACGCCCAGTCAAGATACAACCACTCGGCTACATTCAGAACCGTCAGGATGGCAGCATAGGAACGGGTGGCGGCAGCTTCCAGCATAATCGCTTTGAATCCTACCGTCGGTGCCGTGTCAGACTGCACATTGCGCTGCTGCTCACTGACGCCCAATGCCGCAAATGCGCGAAGAAAATAGGTATTCTCTTCGGATGACACCATACCGGCGCAGCGGCCAAAACACAGGCGCGCGGCAGGCGTGTCGGCGCAGGCAATAGCTGATCCGACTAAGGTCAAAAAACTGTCGAGAAAACGATAATCCTGCACCAGGTAGTTGATCATCACCTGGTGGTTAATGCTGCCGTCATACAGCTCCCGGACAAAACGATGCGTGACGGCCTGTGACCATTGTGACTGACTCAGGGTACGGAGGGTATCGGTAAATCGGCTGGTCATTGGGTAGTCCTTTTAGCAGAGACTACCGGCAAAAGTCAGGTAAGCTGCCCCATCCCTCCGCCGGTATGATCCGGATCAGGTATTAAGGGTCATCGTGCTGTAGCATTAACGATTTCTCAGCCAGCTGTGCCTGGCTCCCCCTGGAGACTCAATTAAGTCAGGAAATTATGGGGCCGTCAATATTGCTGATGACACTTAAAGTGAGAGCCAGCGCCGGATCGCGGGTCGGCCGAAAACGGCGCCCCTACGCAATGTGCTCGGCTAATAATGCCGAAAAACCCTGTAATGTCTCGCCCAGCGGCCCGTCATTATTCAGCGTGATACACCCTGCCGGGCCCGGCTCCGCTGCACGTTTCAGCCGCTGTTCAATGGCGGCCTCATCCTCGCGCCCGCGCTGGCGCAGGCGGCTGGCCAGCACCTCAGGCGATACCTGCAAACAGACTGCCAGCAGCTGTTCACCGTAGCGCTGCCGCGCAGCCTGAAGATGCAGGCGTGAACCGTTGACCACGACGTCCAGCCCGGCCGCCAGCCAGCGGTCGATTTCAATGCCGAGCGCATAGGAGTACTGATGCGCCTGCCAGTCGAGAGCAAACAGGCCATGCGCACGCCGCCGCCGGAACTCCTGCTCGCTGAGGGCGACGTGATTCTCGCCCCCGGCGCTGGCACTGCGGGTAATATAGCGATGCGCGACAATGACCCGCTCCGGTGCGCACTCGCGCAGGGCCAGCAGCAGGCTGTCTTTACCGGAGCCCGAAGGCCCCATCAGCCAGATCAGCCGCCCCATCAGAACACCGGCCTGCCCTGCGCCCAGACGCGGGAAACGTACACCTGTTCACGGTGCTGACGCACCAGCACCAGATCGGCACGTTTGCCCTCACCGATCGTGCCGCGATCGTCAAGACCGATGGCGCGGGCAGGATTACGCGTGACCAACGCCACGGCCTGAGGAAGCGTCATGCTGTTGCTTTCATCACGGGCCAGACGGAATGCCGCATCCAGCAGGCTGGCCGGATAGTAGTCAGAGGAGAGGATATCCAGCAGATCGATCTGCGCCAGCGCGCTGGCCGCCACGTTGCCAGAGTGCGAGCCGCCACGCACAATATTTGGCGCACCCATCAGTACCTGCAGGCCCAGCTCGCGCGAAGCGCGTGCGGCTTCTTCGGTGGTCGGGAACTCCGCGATCACACTACCGACCCCTTTCGACTCCACGACGTGCTCATACGTCGCATCATCATGGCTGGCCAGGGGAATATGATACTGACGGCACCAGGCGGATATGGCCTCGCGGTTCGGGGCTGACCAGCGGGCGGCCAGCCGCAGCTGATCGGCCTCATAGGCATCAAGCTGGAGATCGCTGAGCTGATACTTGCCGCCAAAATAGGTGCGCCATGCCGCCAGCGACACGTACTGACGCTGGCCCGGAGAGTGATCCATCAGCGACACCAGCGACAGCGCCGGATTGCACATCAGCTGTTCAAACAGCGGCAGCGTGGAATCATTCGGCAGCTCACAGCGCAAGTGCAGGCGATGTTCTGCGCGGTTCAGGCCGTGCTTCTGGCTGTGGCGGATCGCATCGATCATCTTGTTCAGATTCTCCATGCGGTGACCGCCGTCGCGCACGTCGCCGACGCTGATGGCATCCAGCACCGTGGTGATACCGCTGGCGACAATCAGCGCATCATGGCTGCTCATGGCAGAGTGCGCAGGCCAGTCCACCTTCGGCCGCGGGGTGAAAAATTTATCCAGATTATCGGTATGCAGCTCCACCATACCCGGCATCAGCCAGCCGCCTTCGCCGTCGATGGCCGCCGGCAGCTGGCTCTGCGTATCGGAGAATGCCCGGATCACGCCGTTTTCACAGGCCAGTGACCCCGCCACTACTTCATTTTCCAGAATCAGTCTGACGTTATTGATGATCATTCGGCGTGCTCCAGTGCAGCGGGCTGCATCACATGCAGACGGTCAGCGATGCGCTCACGCACCGCGTTATCATGAAAAATCCCCACAATGGCCGCACCGCGCTGGCGGGCCTCTTCAATCAGCGCCACCACGGCGGCACTGTTAATGGCATCCAGCGAAGCCGTTGGCTCATCCAGCAGCAGGATCGGTGAGTCGGCAATAAACCCCCGCGCGATATTAACGCGCTGCTGCTCACCGCCGGAGAAGGTTGAGGGTGCCAGCGCCCACAGTCGCGGCGGCACGTTAAGACGCGAAAGCAGGGATTTTGCCCGCGCCTCGCTCTCATCACGGGCCACGCCGCGCTCCAGCAGCGGCTGCATCACCACCTCAAGGGTGGAAATCCGTGGGATCACCCGCAGGAACTGGCTGACCCAGCCGATCGTCTCGCGGCGAATAGCGAGGATCTGCCGCGCCGGGGCAGTCACCAGATCGACCCACTCCTGCTGATGCGCCACCCATATATGCCCGCTGTCCGGCAGATAGTTGGCATACAGCGACCGCAGCAGCGTGGACTTACCGCTGCCCGAATGACCGTGCAGCACCACACACTCTCCCGCCGACACCTGCAGCGAGGCGTTACGCAGAACCGGCAGCTCTGCACCGTGCTGATTGTGCATCACAAAGGTTTTTGACAGATTTTCGACGCGCAGTTTCAGATTCATTTTCATTCCCTGCAAAAAAGGTAATCTCCCAACGGGACGACCACAAAAGGTCACCTCGTCTCCGTCGTGGCCGAGCCGCTTTTCCGGTCGGCCAGCAACGCCGGATTCAGACAATCGATGACACCAGCAGCTGGGTGTACGGATGGTGCGGGTCGTCCAGCACCCGGTCGGTGAGTCCGCTCTCGACCACCCTGCCCTCTTTCATTACCAGCAGCCGGTGGGCCAGCAGGCGGGCGACGCCGAGATCGTGAGTGACAATCACCACCGCCAGATTCAGGTCGCGCACCAGGCTGCGCAGCAGATCCAGCAGGCGCGCCTGTACCGACACGTCCAGCCCGCCGGTGGGCTCGTCCATAAACACCAGCGTGGGGTGAGTCACCAGATTGCGGGCAATTTGCAGCCGCTGCTGCATACCGCCGGAGAAGGTGCCCGGCAGGTCGTCAATGCGCGACAGCGGGATCTCCACGTCCTGTAGCCACTGGCCGGCGGTTTCGCGGATCTGCCCGTAATGCCGCTGGCCGACCGCCATCAGCCGCTCACCGATGTTACCCCCGGCAGACACCTGCGCCCGCAGGCCGTCCATGGGATACTGATGCACCACGCCCCACTCGGTGCGCAGCAGGCGGCGGCGGTCGCTTTCGCTGAGGGCATAGAGATCCTGACCCTGATAGATAATCTCACCGTGCTGTGGCGCCAGGCGCGCAGAAATCGACTTCAGCAGCGTGGTTTTACCGGAGCCGGACTCGCCGACAATACCCAGCACCTCACCGGGATACAGCTCGAAAGAGACATCGCTGAACCCTTTGCCCGGGGCATAAAGATGGGTTAGCTGACTGACCGCCAGCAGGGGGGACTCGCGCTTCATGATAGTGTCTCTTGTTGCTGATGGCAGTAGTCGGTGTCGGAACAGACAAACAGGCGGGAGCCGGCGTCATCAAGCACCACTTCATCCAGATAGCTGTCGCGTGACCCGCACAGCGCACAGGGGTGATCCCACTGCTGTACCGTGAAGGGATGGTCGTCAAAGTCGAGACTTTCCACTTTGGTATAAGGCGGCAGCGCGTAAATCCGCTTTTCACGCCCGGCACCAAACAGCTGCAATGCGGGCATCATGTCCATTTTCGGATTATCAAATTTTGGGATCGGTGACGGGTCCATCACGTAACGGTCGTTGACCTTTACCGGGTAGGCATAAGTGGTGGCGATATGGCCGTAGCGGGCAATATCTTCATACAGTTTGACCTGCATGATGCCGTACTCCTCCAGCGCGTGCATGGTGCGGGTTTCGGTTTCCCGCGGCTCAATAAAGCGCAGCGGCTCCGGGATCGGCACCTGGTAAATCAGGATCTGGTCTTCACTCAGCGGCGTTTCAGGAATGCGGTGCCGGGTCTGGATCAGCGTGGCATCCACCGTCCGCTCGGTGGTGGCCGCCCCGCTGACGCGCTGGAAGAAGCGGCGGATAGAGACCGCATTAGTGGTGTCATCCGCCCCCTGGTCGATCACCTTCAGCACGTCATGTTCGCCGATCACGCTGGCCGTCAGCTGAATACCGCCGGTGCCCCAGCCGTAGGGCATCGGCATCTCGCGGCCGCCAAAGGGTACCTGATAGCCGGGAATGGCGACGGCTTTCAGGATGGCGCGACGGATGGTGCGTTTACTCTGTTCATCAAGATAGCCGGGGTTATAACCGCTCAGTTCAGTCACGGTGCGCCTCCTGGTATTCCGCCCGCAGGCGTTTCAGCAGCTCCAGTTCAGCCTGGAAATCCACGTAATGGGGCAGCTTCAGGTGTGAGACAAATCCCGCCGCTTCCACGTTATCCGCATGCGAGAGGACAAACTCTTCGTCCTGCGCCGGGCTGGTTATCCGTTCACCGTGCTCCTCCGTCTGCAGGGCGCGATCCACCAGCGCCATCGCCATCGCTTTCCGTTCCGCACGACCAAACACCAGCCCGTAACCGCGGGTAAAGTGCGGCGCATCCTCTTCCGGCGTGGTAAAGCCATTGACCATTTCGCACTCGGTCAGCATCACTTCACCAATGTCCAGCGGAAAGCCCAGCTCTTCCGGGACAATGTCGACCGTGACCCATCCGGTGCGGATCTCCCCGGCAAAGGGATGGGTGCGCCCGTATCCGCGCTGCGTGGAGTACCCCAGCGCCAGCAGAAAGCCTTCATCGCCACGCACCAGCTGCTGCAGGCGCGCCGATCGCGGCATCGGGTAGGCGGGTGCATCGCGGGTGATATCCAGCGGCTCACTGCCGTCATCTTCTTCACGCCGGGCCAGCCCTTCCCGTGTCATCAGATCAAACATATGCGGGCACTCTGCCGCCAGCGGCTGCTCCGCACGCGGCGTCACCGGAGTCTTGCCTTCGGCCAGCAGGGTGAAATCCAGCAGGCGATGCGTGTAGTCAAAGGTCGGCCCGAGCAGCTGTCCGCCGGGCAGATCTTTATACACCGCCGAGATACGGCGCTCGACGCGCATCGCCCCGCTGTCCAGCGGCAGGCTGTCAGCCAGACGCGGCAGCGTGGTGCGGTAGGCGCGCAGGAGAAAAATCGCTTCGACCAGGTCGCCGGCGGCCTGTTTGATCGCCAGCGCTGCCAGTTCGCGGTCATGAATGCCGCCTTCGGTCATCACGCGATCCACCGCCAGCCCCAGCTGCTGTTCAATCTGCGTACAGGACAGCTCCGGCTGATCGCTGTCTCCCCGGCGCAGGCTCTCCTGCAGCTGATGGGCGGCGGCAATGGCCTTCTCGCCCCCTTTCACGGCGACATACATCAGCAGACCTCCACATCGGTGCTGCGCGGCAGCGCCATCATGTTTTCACCACAGGTAAAGATCAGATCAATACCCTGCGGGAAACGGTGGTGCCGTTCGCGCAGGTAGTGGAGCACGCTGTCGGGGAGCTGTGGAGCAATGGCCCGACGCTCCTGCAGGCCCGGACCGCGCAGGCGCAGCGTCAGGCCGCCGCTGAGGGCCGGTACATCAATAATCAACGTGCTGCTTTTTTCCGGTGACACATTGTCACCGGGGGAAAAACGATCGATGCTGATGCCGGATCGGGCGTGCAGCAGGGCAAACGGTGCATCCGGGCTGTCGGTCACCGGCGCGCCGGTATGAAAACGCAGGTTGCTCAACAGCGCGTCGTCACGCAGGGCAGCGTCAATCCACAGCGGGGTTTCACGATCCACCAGGGTCATCATCACTGCGGTAGCCGCACAGGAGGCGTTGCCCCAGGCGGGCAGCGCAGGCAGGGACACCATCACACCCGGCTCACTCATTGCTTTCAGAATACGGCGAAAGGCACGCTGCGCATCCGCCACGGGATGGCTAAAACTGGCCAGTAATGTCATGCGTTGTCTCCCCGGACAAGGGTAAAGAAATCGACCCGGCTGCTGGCAACTTCCCGTGAGCGCAGCGCACGCTGCTCGTCACGCAGCGCCGCCAGCGGCACGATGATCTGCTGATGTAAGTGCTGTGTGCTGTCGTCCTGCAACAGGGCGTCGAGCAGCGCACAGCGTTCGGCGTGGGCTTTATCCCGCCCGAGAAGATAGCTGTAACCGCACACGCCGTTTTCAAGGCGAACCACGGCGCGCGTGACGGTGGTATCCCCAAGGATAAAGCGGCGACCGGTGCCGCCCATGCGCGCCTGCAGGCGGGTGAGGCCCGTTTCCGGCGCGCGCAGTAGCTGGTACGCCGGCTGTAAATCCGCAGGCCAGTGCGCCAGCAGCTGCTGCGGCTGACTGTGGGCCAGCACCGATAGCCAGTGCTGACGTGCCTTATGTGCTTCCATTTAATGCTCCAGCGTCAGTTCAATCATGTCGGCACGCGTCAGGCTGACGGAGTACTCCGCCATGCTGCCGCTGTCGGTACAGGTGTTCAGAGTGCGAACAGAGAGCAGCGGCGCGTGCAGGGAAACCTGTAGCAGGCTGCTCTCTTTTGCCTGCGCCCGGCGCGCGGTGATCCGCGTCTGCTTACGCGTCAGCCCGGCGGTGAGATGCAGGCGGATAAAGTCATGCAGCGAGCCGTGACTGAACTGCTGCAGCTGCTGCCACCAGCTCAGGTCCGGCAGATAATGGTTAATCACGCAGACCGGCACGCCGTTCACCCGGCGCAGCGTACGCAGATGGATCACCGTATCGCCCTCGTGAATGCCCAGCGCCGTCGCCACTTCAGCATTACAGGGGCGCAGCACCGCCAGCAGGCGTTCACTGGTCGGGTGGCTCCCCTGCTCCATCAGGTTCTGGCTGAAGCGTGCCTGCGCGTGCAGGGGATAGTTATAGGGCCGCATCAGCACCAGGATGCCCACCCCCTGGCGGCGCTGCACCAGCCCCTTGTCCACCAGCTCATCCACCGCCCGGCGCAGGGTGTGGCGGTTAACGGCATAGTTCGCCGCCAGCTGTTTTTCAGACGGCAGGTACTCGCCGCTGCGGTAGCGGCTGCGCAGCTCGTCTTCCAGCTGGGCCGCTATCGCCTGATACAAAGTGGTCGGATGTCTGGATAAGTTGAGCATAAAAAAAATCTCCACGGGACAAGGCCGGATAGCAGGGAAATTTGCGTTAAGTTCCCGGTGACTGATGGCAGTAACATTGAAGGGATTGTGTGACAGTGGGGTTAAGGCCAGATGAAGGTTTTTAAAACGCGCTGATAATGTGCGAGGATGGACGGCCATACCCCTGCCTGCCGGAGAGTCAGCGTGGAGCACGCCAGCGAACGTACCATCATTGCACAGACAGAAGCCTTACTCCGTCAGCGCCTGGCCCCGCTGGGAGACGTTGATTTTCTTTATCTGCGTCAGAACCGGCATGCCCCCGGTGACGCACTGGTCGTATCGAGCCACGCGGCAGACTGGGTGAGTGACTACAGCGAACGTCGCCGTTATCTGAAAGACCCGGTGGTGCTGGCGGCACTGCAGCGCATCTCTCCGTTTAACTGGCAGGACTGCGCACGGCCCAACGCCGGGCTGTGTGAGGCGGGTAACCGGTGCCAGCGGGTCAAAGGCTACACCTTCACCGTGCACGACCCGCAGCAGCAGATGTCACTGCTCAGCGTCATCCGCCGCCGCGATAATCTGACGTTTTCCCATGAGGTGATTTCCCGGCTGGCTGACCTGCAGATGCTGTTAGTGGCCCTGCATGAAAAAACAGCCCTCTGCTCCAGCCATCATCCGGCGCTTTCGGGGCGTGAACAGGAAGTGTTGCTGTGGAGCAGCCGGGGGAAAACCTACGGCGAGATTGCTGTCATCCTTGGTATTCAGCTCAGTACGGTGAAATTTCATATGGCTAACGCCACGCGAAAACTGGGCGTCAGCAACGGTAAACATGCCATCCGGCGCGCGCTGGAGCTCAACTCTCTGCCGCCCCCCCTCTACTAAAGGCTAGCTGGACGCAGCGGCCTCAGCCTCTACACTTGTTCTTCACTTATCGATTATCAGGAAACGTTATGTCGTCGTCTTCCGTCCGTCTCCCCGCAGCCGTGTATACGCTGGGGTTTGGTGTTTTTGCGCTGGTGACCAGCGAATTCCAGGTTGCCGCACTGATGAATATCATGAGCGCCGATCTGCATATCAGCCTGCCGATGACCGGTTATCTGATTACCCTGTACGCGCTGGCGATGGCGATAGGCGGGCCGCTGCTCGCGCTGGTGTTACTGAAGCATCCGCCGCGCCGCAGCCTGCTGATCCTGCTGGCGCTGTTTGTTGCCAGCCAGGCGCTGGGAGCGGTAGCGGGCAGCTATCTGCCGCTGGTGATTGCCCGTATCCTGACCGGGGCGGTGGCGGGTGCCTTTATCGGCTGCGCGGTGAGCACCGGCGTCAGGCTGGTACCGCAACAGCAGATCTCCGGTGCCATCACCGTCGTGCTGGGAGGGCTGATGATCGGCACCGTGCTTGGCCTGCCGCTGGCCAGTTTTATCGGCAATCTGGCAGGCTGGCGCGTCAGCTTCTGGTCAGTGGTGGTCATTGCCCTGCTCGCCCTGTGGCTAACCGCCAGAACCGTGCCTGCCACGCTGAAACCGGACGACATCAATCTGGCTGATGAACTGCGGGCGTTAAAAAACCCGACGCTGTGGCGTGCCTACAGCACCAGCCTGCTGATTATTGGCGCGACCTTCGCCGGTTTCAGCTACTTTACCCCTATCCTCAGCTCGCAGACCGGTTTCAGCCACGGCGAAGTGACCGTGCTGCTGCTGGTATACGGCATGGCCACCGTACTGGGCAATGCCGTGGTGGGAAGGCTTGCCGGGCGTTATGCACTGCCGGCGATCGCCACGGGTCTGCTGGCGCTGGCCTGCTGTTTTGCGCTGTTTGCCCGCTTTATTCATCTGCCGCCGGTCGCCATTGCATCGGTTGTCGGCGTCGGGCTGTTTGGCGTGACGATGAATCCGGCGATGGTGACGCGCGTGATGGCCGCTGCCGGTAACCGACAGCTGGTGAACACGCTGCACACCTCGATGATCACTTTCGGGCTGATGCTCGGGTCGCTGCTGGGCGGGCTGGGTATTGAGTACGGTTTCGGGCTGAGCGCGCCGCTGTGGATCGGAGCAGGTATGGCGCTGTGCGGGCTGTTAACGCTGATCCCGGATCTGAAAACCACCCGGTCACAGGCCTGTACAGAGTAAACCCTGTGCTGATACCGCTTCTTTAACCCCAGGGGCTGACCTTCTTTTCAGGTCAGCCCACTCCCCCTTAGCAAGGAGAAATCATGAATCAACAACGCTGGACAGAGGTCGATAATTATCTGACAGAACAGCTGGTGCCACAGGATGAGGCACTGCTGGCCGCGCTGGAAAACAATCAGGCCGCGGGCTTACCGGCCATTGATGTGGCCCCGAATCAGGGCAAATTGCTCAACCTGCTGGCAAAAATGACCGGGGCGAAACGCATACTGGAAATCGGCACGCTTGGCGGCTACAGCACGCTGTGGCTGGCGCGTGCGCTGCCCGATGGCGGCAAAGTGATCACCCTGGAATATGAACCCCACCACGCGGAGATCGCCGCGCAGAATATCCGCCGCGCCGGGCTGGAACACAAGGTCACCCTGCGCGTCGGCGCCGCACTGGATACCCTGCCGACGCTGGCTGACGCCGCGCCGTTTGATATGATCTTTATTGATGCTGATAAACGTAATAACCCGGCCTACCTGGAGTGGGCGATCCGCTATTCACGCCCGGGCACGCTGATTATTGGCGATAACGTGGTGCGCAATGGGCACGTCGCTGACGGCGATACCAGCGACTGGAATATTCAGGGGATACGGGACTTTCTGACCATGATGGGCAGCGATCCCCGCCTTGACGCGACCGCGATACAAACCGTGGGGGCAAAAGGCTGGGACGGCTTCTCGCTGGCGCTGGTGAAATAATTTCACCCTGGCTCGTGAGGGCCGGGGGCGATATTGGCCAGTGAAACCATAATGCCACACAGGGAAGTACAAATAAGGGGAAAAATAAACGCCTCAGAGTGACGCAAGGGATTATTCAGGTCCAGCGCCACAACCAAAAAAAACAAACTCGATGCAAAGGTCGCGCCAGAAAATACCTGATGTAATTTATATTGCAGCTTGTGTAATGAAAATGGCGGCGTATGCGTTGACCGCCAGTCCCAGATAAGGTGAATCATCAGATAGAGGGTACAAACAGAAAAATAGAAATAGACCAGCTGCTGACTATCCTGTGGGAAGAACGAACAGAAGCGCATCAACTTGCGCGCCAGACGGCGAACAGGTACAAAGCACTGAGCAGGGTTCCTCCTGTCACCACACCACAGTTGATGACATAAGGCGTGAGTGTAATAGCCGGAAATAACAGGGGGACAAATCCCGAAAGTGCCAATCCCCAGCCACCCCCACCTATTATCGCATGCATTAACGTTTTAAGACTGAAATCCATTTTCCACCTCCATAACTTATTCCATTAATAAAGTAAACCCTCCTGAGTACGCCAAAAATATTACCGAAAACAAAAACAAAGATCATCACAAAATAATAAAGCAGCCGCCCTTAAATCCCGTTTTTCGGGATGGATCGCAGAATTCAAGGGGGCAGAACTTATTCCCCGCTCAGTGCCGGAAAACGCTGTTTCAGCCCGCTAAACAGAGCGGACATCTGCGCTTCCAGCGGCAGGTCCGCCCCCTCGCCCGCGTTTACCGCCGCAAACACCTGGTGCTTGAGAAAATGACGCCAGACCACCGGCTGCCGGGCGAGAAACACCGTTAACAGCTGATAGCGTTCCGGTGTCCACAGGGCTTCAAAGGTGCGCCGGGCGTCCCCCACGTCGAAGTGCTCGCCAGTCCCCGCCGGCATTGCCGCACGCAGGCGCGCCGTCCCGACGTCGTCAATCTCTCCGCACTGCAGCGCCACGCCGTACTGCTCACGAGCCGCCTGCTCCGTCAGGAAGCCGCACTGTACATCCTGCAGTACCGCCTGCGCGCGGCGGTTTTTCGCCAGCCCGTAGCCGCCGGCACCCGGGCCTTTGATCGCCACCACGTCACCCGGCCCGCAGTGGATCACATCGGTGTTCCCGTGCTCCGTCACGCGGCCATCGGCATGTTCGGTGCGAAACCACGAGGTGCTGCCCGCCTGCCCGCCCGCCGCCCCGGCGGAGGAGAAGACCGAGCGATTGCGGTTGCGGGCTGTAATGGTGGTATTGGGGGCAAACACCTCAAACGCCATTTCGGTGGCCAGCCCGCCGCGATACTCCCCGGCACCTGCGCTGTCGGTCGCCAGACCATAGCGCAGGAACCGCACCGGGACCTCCGCTTCGTTGATCTCTATTGGCGTATTCTTCAGGAACGCCGACAGGCCGCCGGAACCGTCCGGGCCGTCGTGTTTCGGCGTACCGCCCGCCCCGCCCCCTACCGGGCCGAGGGAGGCCACCACGCTGCGGTTCTGGCCATCAACGGTGCGGATATTGATGATGGAATTCCCCCCCGGGGAGTTGGCCGGCAGCCGATCCGGCATGGCCAGGGAAAACGCGCCCACGGTAGCAATCTGCGACATGGCACAGGTCAGGGAGCGCATGCCTACGGCCGCTGGCGCTTCACAGTTCATAATGGTGCCCGGCGGCAAAATCGCCCGCGTCGGGCGCAGCGTCCCGGCGTTCAGCAGCAGGGAACGATCCAGCGTCGACAGGACGTACGTCACCCCCACCAGCGCCAGCGGGTGACGTTCCCGCCCCCCGGTCGGCATATTGAGGGAGGACATCAGCTGCGGATCGCTGCCGGTATAGTCCAGCACCAGGCTGTCGCCTTTCACCCGCAGCGTGACGGCGATACGGCAGGGATAACCGCCCTCGCCATCTTCGTCCGCGTAATCGGCATAGAAATACTCCCCGTCAGGAATGGTGCTGATAATGCCGCGCGCCTGCTGCTCGGCGTAGTCGAGGATCCCCTCAACCCCGGTCAGGAAGTCCTCAATACCAAAGCGGGCGATAATCTCCTGCACTTTGCGTTCGCCAATATTTACCGACGCAATCTGGGCATTAAAGTCTCCCCAGTTCTGATCGGGCGCACGAACGTTCAGCCGCATAATGCGCGCCACCTCTTCGTTCAGCACGCCTCCGCTGATGATCTTCAGCGGCGGGATGCGGATGCCTTCCTGCACAATCTCCGTCAGCGAGCGCGACAGCGAGGCCGGTACCGCTCCCCCCACATCGGTGTTATGGATGTGCCCCACCACAAAACAGGTGATTTCGCCGTCGTGGAACACCGGTTTCCAGATATGAATATCCGGTGAATGGGTGGCCACGTTACCTGCATACGAATCGTTGGTGATGCAGATATCGCCTTCCTGATAGCCGTCAATCAGCGCCAGCACCGGGCCATAATCAATGCCGCTGTACCAGGGCGCACCAAAGCTGCGCGGCGACGCAAAGGCCATCCCGTCACGGCTGACAATCTGACAGGAAAAATCTTCCGTCTCTTTGACAAAGGTGGAGTGCGCGGTACGCATCAGCGTAAATGCCATGGCATCGGCGGCGGCCGCGCAGTAGTTGGCGAGAATTTGCAGGTTACGTCCATCAATGGCCATGATGTGCTCCGGTTAGCGGGGTAATAATCAGGTTGCCGTAGTGGTCAACATCGACCTGCATCTGCGGCGGAACGCAGGTGGTGCAGTCATCCTGGGCAATAATCACCGGCCCGGTCAGCTGGTGTCCGGCGCGCAGCGCACTGCGGGCAACAACATCCAGCTGCCACCAGCGCCCGTCAATCCAGGCTTCAACCTGTTGCTGCACCGGAACCGGTCCGTCTGCCTCAGGCAGCGTGGTCAGGCGTGGTTTTGGCGTCGGGGAGGAGAGCACCAGCCGCAGGTTGATAAGTTGTACCGGTGCCTGCGCATCGTGATGGCCAAACAGACGGGTGTGATGAGCATCGAAGGCGCTGCGGATTGCCTGCAGGTCCCCTTCGAGCAGCCAGCATCGCTGCAGGACAACATCGATTTCAAACGACTGTCCGCGATAGCGCATATCTGCCGAGAAACTGAGTTCGTACGGCAGATCGGCACCATATTCCCGTGCCAGCCAGCCTTCCGCTTCATCACTGAGCTGCTGCGCACTCTGCTGCAGGCGGTCGCTGACCACCGGGGTCAGGTCGCAGTAGAGCGTGCGGATAAAGTCATTTTTGATATCGGCCACCAGGCCACCCAGCGCCGAAAGCACGCCTGGCGTGGGGGGCACCACCACGCCTTTCAGCTTCAGCTCACGCGCCAGGAAGCAGCCCATCATGGGCCCGGCACCGCCGAACGCCAGGAAGTAAAATTCGCGTGGATCCAGACCAAAGCGCGAGATCAGCCCGCTGGTGTCGCTGTACATGCTGGAGATCGCCAGCGCGATAATATTTTCGGCCGTTTCCTCAATGCTGATCCCCAGCGGGCCAGCCAGTTTCCCGACCGCCGCACGCGCCCCGACGACATCCACCTGCACCGCGTTGTAACCGAGGTCGCCATGCCCGATCAGACCACAGGCCGCAAAGGCATCCGTGGCGGTCGCTTCGGTACCGCCACGGCGGAAGCAGACCGGCCCCGGCAGCGATCCGGCGCTGTCCGGGCCGACCTGCAACACCCCCAGACTGTCTATCCAGGCAATCGATCCGCCGCCCTGTCCCACCGAGGTGACAGAGACGGACGGAATATAGATCGGGAAATCACCGATAATTTCGCCGTTACCGTATTCCGGACGACCGTCGATGATCACCGCCACATCCGCGCTGGTGCCGCCGATATCCAGACTGAGCAGGCGGTCAAAACCGCAGCTTTCAGCGATATAGCTGGCGCCCATCACCCCGGACGCCGTGCCGGACAGCACCATCTGCACACACTCGGCTTTTGCCTGCGCCAGACCCATCACCCCGCCGTTAGATTTGGTGATACGCGGCGGTACCGGTACCCCCATCGCTTTCAGCGCCTGCTCGAAGGCATCCAGGTACTGGATCACCTTCGGCTGCACGTAAGCGTTCATCACCGCGGTGATGGTGCGTTCATATTCGCGGATGATCGGCCAGATCTCCGCCGAACAGGAGGTCAGCAGGTCAGGGGCGATTTCAGCGACGATCTCGCGCACCTGCGCTTCATTGCTGCCGTTGCGATAGCTGTGCAGAAGTGAGACGACAATGCCCTCGCAGCCCGCCGCGCGCGCCGCCTCCACCGCATCAATGACGCTCTGGCGATCGACCGCCTGCAGCACGTTGCCGTCGCGGTCGCTGCGCTCCCTGATGGCGAAAACGCGGTCGCGGGCGATCAGCGGAGCCGGGCGGCGTGAAAACAGATCGTGAATATGCGGAATTTTGAGCCGCGCCAGTTCCAGCACATCACAGAACCCTTCCGTGGCAAACAGCGCCAGCTTTACCCCCTTGCGCTGGATCACTGCATTAACGCCGACCGTCGTGCCGTGGGTAAAGTAATGGATGTCGGCAGGATCAATCCCATCGCGCTGCGCAAACTGCGCCAGCCCGGTGGTGATCTCGCTGCCGGGGCTGTCCGGGCGTGACAGGACTTTCAGGGTACGGATGCTGTTATCACGCTCGTCCAGCAGCGCAAAATCCGTGAACGATCCGCCAATATCGACGCCAACGCGGTAGCTCATGGGGTGTTGTCCTCTGGTGGGGTGGGAATAAATTCCATCAATCGCTGTGGCTGTGCCACGGGCTGCCAGCCCGCCCGACGGTAGACGTCGTGAGCATCGTCGGTGGCCAGCATCCAGCGTTTTATCGTGTGCAGTTCGGGATGGGTGAGCACGGTGGCGGCAAACCAGCGGCCGAGCCCTTTGCCGCGATGGGCATCATCAATCATCACGTCGCTGAGGTAAGCAAAGCGGCTGTAATCGGTGATCAGGCGACCAAATCCGACCTGCTGCTGGCGGTAATAAAGACCGAAGGGCATGGATGCGGCGAGAGATCGTTCGGTGGTTGCCAGCGACTGCCCGGCAGCCCAGTAGCTTTTTTCAGACAGCTGGGCATGCACCCACGCGATATCCAGTTTGTGGGTATCGCTGCTTAACAGATATTCATCGCGCTGCCATTCGGCAACCACGGGGACAACCGGCTTGAGCATAGGAACTCCTGGCTCTTTTTTAGCGGATAAAAAGAGTGTAAGCCCTTTAGCAGGCGCAGTTTTTTGGTTGTTCGGGGTCAGTACGGCGTTTTGTGGGGAATTGCGGGCGGGCGGGAAAATATTCTGCCGGAAGCGGGAAGCCCGCGAGCCAGGCATGGTGCTGTCGCGGGCGCGCGGCGCGCCCCTGACGTTAACCCGGACAATCGTACAAATCCTCGCCACGGGTTGACCGAAAAAAAGGGCCAGCCCGGGCGTGAAATGGGATTAAAACTCGACCTGGGTGTGGCGGGTAATCAGCGACCTCAGCGGCACACTGCTTTTCATGATGGGGGACTTGATCACGATATAACTGAAGTACTTATCAATGCCCACTTTGGCATCGAGCAGCCCTTCAATCACTTCCTGATAGTGTTCAATACTGCGGGTAATAAAGCGCAGCAGATAGTCATAACCCCCGGTGATCAGATGGCACTCCATCAGCTCATCCACTTCGCGGATCGCATTCTCAAACTTCAGGAAATCTTCGCGGCGATGCCCGGACAGGGTCACTTCGGTGAACACCGTGACGGAATCGGTGATTTTCGTCAGATTGATATGCGCCTCATAACCGGTGATAAAACCCGCGGTTTCCAGGCGCTTGACGCGTTGCAGACAGGGGCTGGGCGAAAGCCCAACGGCATCGGCCAGGTTCACATTGCTGATACGGCCATCTTTCTGGAGCTGAACCAGAATGTTAATGTCGATACGGTCCAGTTTCATTAAGCCGTTCATAAGACCCCTCATTGGTTCACGTCACCCAACTGGTATAGCACGCTTAATCACTGAGACGCCAGTATTTTAACATCGCGTGCTATCCGGGCGTAATTATCAATAAATGTAATAATATCAATGAGGAAGAATTATCAGCCTAAACGCCCCGTGGCGCGTGCCAGGGCGATATCAAAGATATGCAGAGCCTCTTCCAGCTGCGAATCACTGGTCACCAGCGGTGCCAGGAAGCGCACGGTATTGCGGTGCAGGCCACACTTGATCAGCAACAGTCCTTCCTGGCAGGCGCTGTCGAGGATCTTCTGCGTCAGCGCGGCATCGGGCTTTTTGCTTTCAAAATCAATTATCTCCACCGCCTGCATAAAGCCAATGCCACGCACTTCCCCAATGCAGGCATATTTTTCTGCCAGCTGATGCAGACGCGCATTCATCTGCTGGCCGAGCTGATTCGACCGCGCCAGCAGATCGCCCTGCTCAAACAGATCGAGTACCGCCAGCGCCGCCGCACAGCCCAGTGCGTTACCGCCATAGGTGCCGCCCAGCCCGCCCGGCGCTGGCGCATCCATAATTGCTGCTTTGCCGACCACGCCAGAAATCGGCAGGCCGCCGCCGAGGCTTTTTGCCACGGTGACCAGATCCGGCACGATGCCGCTGTGCTGGAAGCCAAACATCCTGCCGGTACGGCCAAAGCCGGTCTGCACTTCGTCGCAGATCAGCAGAATACCGTGACGCTGGGTGATCTCGCGCAGCGCCTGCATAAAGGCCGGCGACGCCGCCAGGAAGCCACCGTCACCCTGTACCGGCTCGATGATGATCGCCGCGACACGCTCAGGGAGGATCTGCACGGCGAACAGCGTCTCCAGCGCGTTGAGGCAGTCCTGTTCGGACACGTGATGGAAGGCGTTAGGGAACGGGACGCGGTAAATATCCCCCGGGAACGGCCCAAAGTTCTGCTTATAGGGCTGGCTCATTCCGGTTAAGGTCACGCCTAATAGGGTACGCCCGTGAAACGCACCGTCAAAAGCGATGATGCCAGGACGGCCGGTGTGCGCGCGGGCAATTTTCACCGCATTTTCTACCGCTTCAGCCCCGCTGGTGAAAAACACACTTTTAAATTCTTCACCGGCACCAATCAGCGCATTCAGACGCCGGGCCAGCTCGATATAACCCGGATAAGCGGCTACCTGAAAACAGGCATGAGATACCCGCTGCAGCTGCGCGGTGACAGCATTCACCACGGCAGGATGGTTATGGCCCACGTTTAATACGCCAATGCCGCCGACAAAATCTAAATAACGATTCCCTTCCACATCCCAGACTTCAGAACCTTTGCCTTTGGCAATCACAATCGGGTGTGCGGTGACTACGCCACGGGGAACATTTTCTGCACGCGCGTCCAGAAACAGGGCGTTATCAGAGAATGTCTGCTGTTCAGCCAGTAAATTGTGCATTGATTTGCCTCATTGACGTCAAGATGAATAGTTGCCCTGAGCGGGCATGGGTCAAGTATCGCAATAAGCCGTCAGGGAAAGCTGCCGTTCGACGGGCGGCGGCAGCATTAACTTTCGTAATTCGTCCCAAACGTTGAATTAAATTTTTACCGGCAGGGATTCCTGCACCACCGCGCAGAACCAGCGGATGCCGTAGGGGATCAGCGCATCGTTAAAGTCATATTCCGAGTGATGCAGCGGACGACTTTCCGCCGACCCCAGCCAGACATAGGCCCCGGGTGTGGCCTGCAACATAAAGGAGAAGTCTTCCGAGGTCATTGCCGGTTTGGGCGCGGGTCCGTGCTCCAGTCCGGCGCGGCGCGCGGCGTTCAGCGCCACCCGGGCTTCATGCTGACCGTTGATGGTCGCCGGATAGTAGCGATCGTAGGTCACCCGCGCCGTCAGCCCGTGCGACGCCGTGACATGCTGCGCCAGTTCGCGCATGCGCTGTTCAATCCGATCCTGCACGCCAGCATCAAACGTGCGTACCGTCCCGCTCAGGGTCGCCTGCGCCGGGATCATATTATGGGAGAAGCCGCCGTTGATGCGCGTCACCGTCAGCACGGCGGGATCGCACGGGTCCAGATCGCGGCTGACAATCGTATGCAGCGCCACCACCAGTTCACTGGTGGCCAGCAGCGTATCGGCGGTCAGCTGCGGCTGAGCGGCATGGCCGCCGCCGCCCTCCACGGTGATACTGAAGGCATCGCCGGCGGCCATAATCGGCCCTGGCCGGGTCTGCACCGTGCCCAGCGGCAGCTGCGGCCAGTTATGAATGGCATAGACCGCGTCACAGGGAAAGCGGGTAAACAGGCCGTCGTCGATCATCGCCTGCGCCCCGGCCAGCCCCTCCTCCGCCGGCTGGAAGATAAAACAGACCGTACCGTCAAAGCTGCTCTCCGCCGCCAGCGCCTGAGCGGCCCCCAGCAGCATAACGGTGTGGCCGTCATGCCCGCAGGCGTGGCAGACATCGGGCTGACGGCTCTTCCACGGCTGACTGCCGTTATCGGCCATCGGCAACGCGTCCATATCGGCGCGCAGGCCAACCGTACGCGTGCTGCTGCCGCGCTTCAGGACGCCGACCACGCCGGTTTTACCGATGCCCTGATGAACCTCCAGCCCCAGGCGGGTGAGAAACTCAACCACCAGCGCGCTGGTGCGGTGCTCCTGATAACCCAGTTCGGGGTGCTGATGAATATCGCGCCGGAGCGCCACTAATGCGGCCAGATCCATATCAGTATCCTTTTTCACGATCGACCACGCCGATCATCGGTTCACCACGCTCAAAGCGACGAATATTGTCCAGCAGCGCTTCCACCGCACTCTCGGGCTGCGTCTGGCTGGCGATATGAGGCGTCAGCCAGACGGCCGGATGCTGCCAGAAGGCATGACCGGGCGGCAGCGGTTCCGGTGCCGTGACATCCACCACCGCTGCCCGCAGCTGCTGGCTGTCGAGGGCGCGGATTAAATCGTCATGATCCAGCTGCGCGCCGCGCCCGACCTGCACCAGCGCCGCCCCACGGGGTAACTGGCTGAACAGATCCGCATTGAGCATCCCTTCGGTGCTGGCGGTGAGCGGCAGCAGGCAGATCAGAATGTCGGTGCGGGCAAGGAACTCGCCCAGGCGGTCACTGCCCGCATAGCACTGTACGCCCGGCAGGTCGCGCGGCGACCGGCTCCAGCCTGCGCAGTCAAAGCCCAAGGCCACCAGCGGCTGTAGCACTGCTTCGCCCAGCGTGCCCAGCCCCATCACGCCTATGCGGCGGCTGGCAGCGGTGTGTACGTTGTGCGCCTGCCAGAGGCCCTCCCGCTGCTGTTGCAGATAGCGCGGCATATCACGGTGCAGGCCCAGCACGGCAAAGGTGACATATTCCACCATCCCGCGGGTCAGGCCCGGTTCGATCATCCGCACCACCGGCAGCGTCGGTGGCAGGCTGGCATAGTCAAACTGATCGGCCCCTGCTCCCACCGAAAACAGTACTTTCAGGTTGGGAAACTTTTGCATAATGTCATCTGGCGGTATCCACGCCACCAGGTACCCGACCTCTTCCGGATTGCCGGTGTCCGGCCACAGATGAAAGCGGGTAGCGGGTGCCCGTTCCGCCACCAGCGCGGCCCATTTTTTCCCACGTTCGGGCTCAGACTTATAGACAATGTTCATCAGGCCAGCGCCTGGCTCATCAGGGCAAATGCCTGCATCCCGCCGGTTTCAGGCTGCCACGGCTCGCCTTTGTACATGGTGACCGGGGTATCCACTTCCACCAGACCCAGCCCGGTGAGCCACGGCCCCATCCCCGCCGAGCGATCGGTGTCGATGCGCACAAACTGACCGCTGACCCCGCTTAACAGCTGGCTGACCAGCAGCTTCGCATTCCCCGGGCTGCGTGCGATGACCGGGCCAATCGCATAGCCGTGACCGAAGCGGCGCAGGCAGGCAAAGCCGGCGGCCGTTCCGTTCTCTTCCAGCACCAGAAAACGCTCTGCGCTGTCGAGCAGGTTGGCAATCAGCAGCGGGCGGTGCTGCCCCAGCGCCTGACGATCCAGCGCGGTCAGCAGCGCGGCATCCTGCACGCTGGCGCTGCGCAGCTGTTGCTGTGGCCCACAGGCAATGGCGGAGACCGCCGCCAGCTCCCGGCACTGATGCTGTTCAACGTGGCCGGTGGCGACAAAGCCCAGCTTTTCATACAGCGGTTTACCCGCCTCCGTCGCGTGCAGCCGCACGTGGCTCCCCTCCAGCTTCGCCAGCGTCTGCTGCATCAGATCTCTGCCAATGCCGCGCCCCTGCTGGTCCCCGCTGACAATCACCAGCCCGAGCGTGGCGTAATCACGCCCCCAGCGCCAGCGCAGCGCGGTGCCAATCACCTCGCCCTTCTCCACGGCCACCAGGCCTTCACCCAGCCGCAGCGCCTGCTGCCAGTCGGCACGGCGGTGCGGCCATTTCACCTGCTGCGTCAGGGCAAAGGCGGCATCCAGATGGGTTTCGTTCATCGCAACAAATTCAATCGTCATTTCGGCTCCTTACATCATTCCCGGCGCATCAAGGCCGGAACCGTCGATCAGCCGTTCGTAGCGGAACGGCGTCGGATCAACAATCGGGGTATCTTTCGTGGCAAGATCAGCGGCCAGCCGCCCGGCTCCGGGGCCAATGCCAAAACCGTGGGCGCTGTAACCGGCGGACAGCACCAGGCCGGGCAGTTTGCCGACCGGGGAGATCACCGGCACGGCATCGGCGGTGCTGTCGATCATTCCGCCCCAGGCCTGCTCCAGACGCACCTTCTCCATCGACGGGAACTCTTTACGCATGGCACTCAGCCCCTCCTCCACCATCGCCATATCCGGCGACGGGTCGAGAATGCGCACTTTTTCAAACGGTGAGATGCCGTCCATACGCCAGTGGGCGTATGCTTCCGGCCCGGTGATAAACGGACCAATGCCGAGGTTGATCTTCAGGTTTTTACGCCGCGCCTTAAAAGTCGGCCAGAACTGACGGGCATAGCGCAGGCCCTGCAGGCCAGGTTCCAGGCGGCCCCGTCCGGAGACAGACACGGTGTAACTGCCGTCCAGCTGCGGGCGGCAGGCGAAGCCCGGCGTATACAGCGGCAGGGCAATTTTTTGTTCGATGGGCGCGGTGCGGAACGCCGTGCCAATGACGTTGCCGAGAGGCAGATCGATACCGTGACGGCGGCAGAACATGGAGGTCCAGGTGCCGCCTGCGCAGATCACACTGCTGGTTTTGATTAGCCCCCGTTCGGTGAGCACGCCGCTGACGCGGCCGGCGGAAATATCCAGCCCGCGCACCGCGCACTGCTGAAACACCATCGCACCCAGCCGCTGGGCGGCAATCGCCAGGCCCGGCGCCGCCAGTGAAGGCTCGGCGTGTCCGTCAGTCGGCGAGGATACGCCCCCCAGCCATGCGCTGGTGCTGCCCGGCGTCATCGCCCTGGCCCGCTCCGCCGTGAGGATCTCACTGTGGAAGTCATAGCCTCTGGCCATCTTATTCCAGGCTTCCCAGGCGTTGATGTCGTCCTGGTTCTGGGTGGCGTACACCAGGCCGCTGCGGCGGAAGCCCAGCTCTTCCCCGGTTTCCGCCCCCAGTTCCCCCCAGCGTTGCAGCGCGTATTTGATTAACGGCAGCTCGCGCTCGTCGCGATTCTGCTGACGGCACCAGCCCCAGTTGCGGCTTGACTGTTCGCCGCTGACCAGGCCCTTTTCAATCAGCACCACGCTGACGCCTTTTTTCGCCAGTTCATAGGCAGCAGCGGCCCCGGCAATGCCGGCGCCAATGACCACCACATCGGCCGAAGGCGGAAAATGCGGGCTGTCCTGTACATATCGAATGGGTGCGGGCATGTTGTTCCTTACCTGAAAATAGTGTGACGGGCAGACCGGAAAAAAGCGTCCGCCCCTTCATCAATCAGCGACTGCGGCACTGCCGGTCGCCCCGTCTTACAAGGCGATATCGCTCTCTTCGTGTTCATCCAGCCAGCCCTGACGCAGCTCCGGCACGGCGCGTTTCAGCCGCTCATAGTACAGCTCGGTGGAAGGCTTGTCGTAGTCGGCGCGCGCGACCTGGGTGACCATCCGGCCATTTTTCACCACAATAATCTCGTCACACACCGAACGCACCGCATGCAGGTCATGGCTGATAAACAGCACCGACAGGCCCAGCTCGCGGCGCAGTTCGGTGATCAGATCCAGCACGGCCGCCGCCACCACGGTATCCAGCGCCGAAGTCACCTCATCACACAGGATCAGGTCCGGCTCGGCCGCCAGCGCACGGGCCAGATTGACGCGCTGCTTCTGCCCCCCGGACAGCGACCAGGGCTTACGCCACAGCACGCTGCGCGGCAGGCGCACCAGATCGAGCAGTTGCAGCATGCGCCGCTCCAGTGGCTGACCGCGCAGACCGTGAAACAGCTTCAGCGGACGCTTAAGAATGGTTTCAATACTGTGCGCCGGGTTCAGGGCGGTATCCGCCATCTGGAACACATACTGGATGCGGCGCAGTTCGTTTTCCGGGCGTTGATGCATATCCCCGGCAATGTAGTGACCGTTAAACAGAAGATGGCCGCTGCACGGTTTGTTCATCCCGGCGATGGCGTGGGCCAGCGTGGTTTTACCCGAGCCGGACTCCCCGATAATACCAATGGCCTGGCCGCGATACAGGCTGAAGTTAATCTCCTGCAGGATCTTAATTTTCGGCTGGCCGTCACTGTCCAGCGGGCCGTAACCGGCCGACAGGTCGCGCACCTGCAGCAGCGGCTGCACGCTGTCATCCGGAGCCTGCCACGGACTCGGTCGCGGTTTCTGCCTGGCCGCTTCCAGCAGCAGATGGCTGTACTCCGCTTTCGGTGCGCGCAGCAGCTGTTCGGTGGTGCCGTATTCCGCAATGGCCCCCTTCAGCAGCACGAGGATTTTATCCGCCATCTGCGCCACTACCGCCAGGTCATGGCTGACGTAGATGGCGGTGGTGCCGCGCTGGCGTACCACGCGGCGAAAGGCTTTCAGCACTTCGACCTGGGTGGTGACATCCAGGGCAGTGGTCGGTTCATCGAGGATCACCACCTCCGGGTCGCTGATCAGCGCCATGGCGGTCATCAGACGCTGGAGCTGGCCGCCGGACACCTGGTGCGGATAGCGGTCACCGATGGTTTCCGGGTTGGGCAGCGCCAGCTCGCGGAACAGCTCAATGGCCTTGGTTTCCGCATCGGCGCGGTTCATCACGCCGTGGATCACCACCGGCTCCACCACCTGGTCCATGATCTTCATCGCCGGGTTGAAAGAGGCCGCGGCACTCTGGGCGATATAGGCCACTTTATTGCCGCGGAACTGACACAGCTGTGACGGCGTCAGCGAGGTGACGTCCGTTCCGGCAAGGTGGACGGTGCCCCCGGCAATCTGACAGCCGTGGCGGGCATAGCCCATCAGCGCCAGGGCAATGGTGGTTTTGCCGGAACCGGACTCGCCAATCAGGGCCAGCACTTCCCCCTTCTGCACGGTGAAGTGAATGTCGGAGACCAGCGCAATTTCGCGCCCGTCATCGGCCTGCGCAGTGACCCGCAGGCCATCGACGGAGACCACCGGCGTAGACGCATGTGGCGTAATATTCATGCAACCCCCTTAGCAACCACGGTTAAGGAACGCATCGACTGCAGGCTGTCAATAAACAGGTTGGCCCCGATGGTCAGACTGGCAATCGCCAGCGCCGGCATCAGCACCGCCGGGGAGCCATCAAATAATCCCTGTAAGTTTTCGCGCACCAGGGTGCCCCAGTCGGCATAAGGCGGCTGCACGCCCAGCCCGAGGAAGCTCAGACCACTGAGCAGCAGCACGATATAGACAAAGCGCAGACCGAAGTCGGTCAGCATCGGGTGCAGCATATTCGGCAGAATATCGTGGATCGCCACGTACAGACGGCTCTCTCCGCGCAGGCGGGAGGCCTGGACATAATCCATCGAACGCAGGCTGGAGGCCATGGCATAGGCAATGCGGTACGCCCCCGGCCAGTAGGTAAACACGGCGGTAATAATCAGCATCGGCAGCGACGAGCCAAACACCGCGACGATCATCAGCGCAAGGATTTTGCCCGGCAGCACCAGCATGGCGTCGTTGATGCGCCCCAGCACCTCTTCCAGCCAGCGCCCGGCGACGGCCGCCAGCAGCGCCAGCAGCGTACCGACCAGGCTGGCCAGCACGGCTGCAGTGAGCGCCAGACCGATGGAGTAGCGTGCGCCGAACAGGATACGGCTGAAAATATCGCGCCCGAGGTAGTCGGTGCCGAACCAGAATTCGCGGCTGAAGTCACCAAACAGCGGACCGCCGCCGATATCCTCCAGGTTGTGCGGCGCGAGGGCAGTGCCAAACACCGCCATAAAGATCCAGAACAGGGTGATCAGCAGGCCGATACGGCCGCTGATGGTGAGCGATTGAAAGAAGCGCCACGGCAGCGTCAACAGATTCATCAGCCCCTCCACTTAGGATTGAATGCGATAGTCAGAATGTCAGCGGCCAGCAGCAGCACCAGATAGCAGACGGCGAAGAACATGACGCACAGCTGCACCACCGGCAGGTCGCGGTTGCTGACCGCATCCACCATCTGGCTGGCCAGCCCCGGGTAACTGAAGATACTTTCGATAATGATCACGCCGCCAAACAGGTACGAGAGGCTGAGTGAGATGGCATTGGCAATCGGCCCCACGGCATTCGGCAACGCGTGGCGCAGCATGGCACGCAGCGGCGAGACGCCTTTTAACAGGGTCATTTCCAGATACGGGCTGTCCATCTGATTGACGATGGCTGCCCGGGTCATCCTTGCCATCTGCGCCACCACCACGCAGCACAGCGTCATCACCGGCAGGGCAAAGGTGCGCAGAAAGCCGAGGAAGTCCTGATGGGTGGAGCCCAGCGACATCGCCGGCACCCACTGCAGTTTGACCGCGAAGATAATCACTGCCACGGTGGCAACGAGAAACTCCGGTACCGCCACCACGGCCATGGTGCTGACCACCAGCGCACGATCGAGCAAGGATCCGCGCTTCATGGCCGCGGTAATGCCAATAAACAGCGCCAGCGGCACCGACACCAGGGTGGTAGTGACGGCGAGCTGGAAGGTGGCCGGTATACGCTGTGCCACCAGCTGAGTCACCGGAAGATTACTGGCGAACGAGGTGCCAAAGTCGCCCTGAAACATGCCGGCCAGCCAGCTGAAGTAACGCATCACCAGCGGCTGATCGAGGCCGAGCTGCTGGCGCAGTGCCGCGACCGTTTCCGGCGTCGCGGACTGGCCGAGGATCATCTGTGCGGCGTCCCCCGGCAGCATACTGGTGATAAAGAACACCAGCGCCGAGACAATCAGCAGCGTCAGTATGCCCGACCCGATGCGCCGGAATATCAGTGTCAAAAGGTACCTGTTCATCGCCATTCTCCTGGTGAAAGTTTAAAAATTTACGACGTCAGCCAGGCATACTCGTGGAAGCGATAGCCCATCATCATGCCTGATGGCATCGCTTCTACCCCTTTCACTTTGTTACTGCAGCCATCCATCGTACTGATAAAGGCCGGGATCAGCGTGCCGCAGTTGTCGTACACCAGCTTCTGCATGTCGCCATACATCTGCTTGCGTTTTGCCTGGTCGCTTTCACCCCGGGCGGCGGTGACCAGCTGGTCAAACTGGGCATTTTTCCAGCCCGATTCGTTCCAGGATGCGGTGGAGTAATAGAACTGGGAGAACAGCATATCCAGCGTCGGACGCGGGTTGACCGAACCGTAACCGATGGGATCTTTCATCCAGTGGGCCGACCAGTAACCGTCATACGGCACGCGGCGTACCGCCACGTTAAGACCGGCAGAGCGGGCAATCTGCTGTAGCAGCTGGCCGCCCTCAACGGCCCCTTCGATGTTCGGCGTGGTGATCACTTCTATTTTCGCGCCGACCATATTGGCCTTCTTCAGGTGAAACTTCGCCTTATCGAGATCCAGCGGACGCTGCGGCAGATCCTTGTTAAACATCGGATGCCACGGCGGCACCGGCGTGTCGTTACCGATATCCCCGAAGCCCTGCAGCACGGTCTTGACGATCATCTCGCGCGGCTGCAGATATTTCATTGCCAGCACGAAGTCCGGGTGGTTACCCGGCGCACGGTCAGTACGGATAATCAGGTCGCTGTACATGCCTGATTTGCTCTCCATGATGGTAAATTTGCCGTTCTGCCGCAGGCGTTTAACGTCATTGGCGGAGAGCGTGGACACCATATGCAGGTCGCCGGACATCAGGGCGTTGACGCGTGCCGCAGGATCCGTCACCCCCATCAGCTCCACTTCATCAAGGTGAGGCAGGCCCGGTTTGTAGTAATTTTTGTTTTTGCTGCCGACGGTGCGTACGCCCGGCTGGAATGAGGTCAGCACAAACGGCCCGGTGCCAATCGCTTTACTGAAGTCTTTGGTGCCGTCCTGCACGATCAGGAAAGAGCTGGTGGCCAGAATCGACGGCAGGTCGACGTTAGGCTGATCTAACGTGATCTGCACTTCCCCCGGGCTCACCGCCTTGATCTCTTTCATCTGGCTGGCGAGGGTGATGACCGTTGAGGCCACCGCCGGGTCTTTGTGGCGGCTGAGGGAGTAGACCACGTCGGCGGCAGTCAGTGCTTTACCGTCGTGGAAGGTGACGCCGGGACGCAGCTTCACCTGCCAGACCAGACCGTCGCTGCTGGTCATCGATTCTGCCAGCGCGGGCTGCGCCTTCAGGTCTTTATCCAGCTCCATCAGGCCGCTGTAGAACATAAACTGACGGCAGTAGTCGCCGCTGTTGCTGCCTTTCGCCGGGTCGAGGGTATCACTGGCCGAGGCGTTGGCGACCGCAGCACGCAGTTTGCCCCCCTTGACCGGCGTTTCCGCAGCGAAGCTGAACTCCGGGAAACCAATCAGGCCGGTGCTCATTACCGCGCCGGCGGACAGCAGCTTCATCATGCCGCGTCGGGAAATGGCAACATCCGTTATCGCCTGGGTCAAATTCGGGTTAACACGGCTAAATTCTTTGCGAAATTTACTCATTTGCATACCCTCGATGTTGAAATCAGCGATCCCCTGAATCATTGGGGCCGCCGCAGAACGGCAACGTAGCGGATCCCCGCGAGCCGTTGCCAGCCCGTGGTGAAAGCCAGCGTGTCGGTGGCCCGAAGAATGGCGGGGATCAGGAAAATTTATCTTTGGCTTTGTAGTAAAGCCCCGCTACCGGCAGGAACCAGGGCTTACCGAAGTAGCCGGGAACCGCTGGCCAGCTGTTGCGCTGCCACGGGTTGTCGTTACTTTTTTCTGCTATCAGATCGGCCATCACCCGGCCCATCCACACGGACATCTGGGTGCCGTGCCCGCTGTAGCCCAGCGAGTAAAACACCCCGTCCTGTTCACCGGCATGGGGCAGTCGGTCAGCGGTCATATCCACCAGTCCCCCCCAGCAGTAATCGATGGCAACGTTACCCAGCGCCGGGAACATGGCCTGCATCCCCGCCTTCAGTACTTCGCCACTTTTCGCATCCGACGTCGGGTTGCTGATGGCAAAGCGGGCGCGGCCGCCAAACACCAGACGACGGTCGGCAGTGGTGCGCAGATAGTTGCCCAGGTTCAGCGAGGTGACATAGGTGCGGTCACCCGGCAGTAAACGGTTGAGCAGACCGGCTTCCAGGGGTTCCGTCACCACCACAAAGCTGCCCACCGGGATAATGCGCCGCTGGAACCACTCAAACGGGCCGCTATTCGAGCAGCCGGTGGCCATCAGCACTTTTTCGGCGACGATATCGCCCTTCGCGGTGCTGACCCGGTGGCGGTAGCCGTTAAGCCGCGTCAGACCGGTGACTGCCCGGTGCGGATAGATGGCCGCACCGGCACGGGCTGCGGCTTCCGCCAGGCCGACGCCAAACTTACCCATGTGCATCTGACCGCCGTGATGCTGTAACAGCGCACCGTGGAACTGCGGCGAGTCAATCTCACGTTTCACTTCATCCGCGCTGAGGATTTCCACGTCCGGGTCAACGTGGCGTTTCATCATCTCGCATGCCGCCACCAGCGACGGCAGATGTGACGCCTTGCTGGCCAGTTTCAGCTTGCCGCAGCGGCGGAAATCACAGTCGATCTGCTCGCTGGCGACCACGCCCTGCACGTAGTCCACCGCATCGGCAAAGGCCCGGTAGTAGCGGGTAGCCTGTTCGACGCCCTGGGACTCCACCATCGCGGCGAAGTTCTGTGCCACCCCGGTATTACAGTGACCGCCGTTGCGCCCGGAGGCCTGGCTCATGACCTCACCCGCTTCCAGCACCACCACGTTGACGCCGCTGCGGGCAAGACTGAGTGCGGCAGAGATGCCGGTAAAGCCGCCGCCAATCACCACCACATCTGCGGTGGCTGGCAGGTCTCCGGGGGTTGCCCCGGTGAATACCGGGGCCGTTGCCTGCCAGAATGATTCCAGTTTCATGCCCTGCTCCTCTGCGGCTTACAGCCCGACAACGCCCGGAAGACCACCGATACCGCTGATCTCGGTATACTCATAGGCCGGGTTGCCCGGACCGTGACCGCGGTTAACGTAGACCTTGTTTTTGATGCCCAGGTCATAGGCGGTCATCAGGTCGTATCGCAGGCTGCTGGAGACGTGCAGGATCTCCTCCGGGCCGCAGTTCAGCTTGTTGAGCATGTACTCGAAGCCCTTCATCTGCGGCTTGTAGGCCCCTACCTCTTCCGCCGTAATGGTCATATGGATCGGTGCGCCCAGGCGCGGAACATGGTTTTTGATCAGCTCATCGGTCGAGTTAGTCAGCAGCACCAGGGGAAATTCTCTGGCCACCACCGCCAGGCCGGCAGGCACATCAGGGTGCGGGCCCCAGGTGGCGCAGGCGGTCATCACCGCCGCGCAGTCGGCCTCCGTACACTCCACGCCCCATTTGTTACAGGTGCGGTACAGCGCACTGGCCACCACCTGCGGATAAAGCTTGAATGCCCCCAGCACTTCGTCCAGGCGATAGCTTGAAAAGTCATTGGTGAACGCCAGCATCTGCGCCGGACTGACGCGGTCAGCGAAGATGGCGGCAGCAGCACCGGCCATGTCGAAGTTGATCAGCGTGCCGTAACAGTCGAAGGTGATGTATTTCGGTTTAAACACAGCCATTGCGCTACCTCTACAGAGTTCGGTTTAAGGATGAAACGGGGTTCAGAAGTCGATCAGCACGCTTTTGTAGCGCTGGCAGGCCTCGAAAGCCTGACGACCCAGATCTTTGCCGATGCCGGAGCCGTGGAAGCCCCCGGTGGGGATAATAAAGTCGCCGGAGCGCCCGTAACGGTTGATCCACACCGTCCCGGCCGCAATGCCGCGCATCGCGCGCAGGGCGCGGTCGATATTTTTGGTATGCACCCCGGCGCACAGGCCGTAGGTCGGGTGGGAAGCCAGCGCCAGCCCTTCAGCCTCATCGTCAAAAATCTGTACGGTGAGCACCGGGCCGAAGATCTCTTCCTGCACTGCCGGATTGTCATGGCCGCTCACCGCCAGCAGTGTCGGCTGCCAGAAGTAGCCCTCCCCGGTATCCGCAAAGCGCTCGCCGCCGACCAGCACTTCTGCCCCCTGCTGACGGGCGCTGGAGACCACCGAGGCCACTTTTTCCGCCTGCCGGCGGTCAATCATCGGCGCATAGCGGCTGGCTTCGTCCCAGGTCACGCCAGCACGGAACCCCTGGCACAGTTCAATCAGTTTGCTCATCAGCGCGTCGTGAATGCCACGCTGAACAATCAGACGGGTGCCGGCGACGCAGGCCTGGCCGCCGTTGGCGGTGAAGCCGCGCAGGATCCGCCCGGCGACGTCATCAATATCACCGCAGTCATCAAACACCAGCTGCGGGCTTTTACCGCCCAGTTCCAGCGTCACCGGCTTCATGCCGTTGAAGGCGGCGTCGCTCATAATGCGTGCCCCGGTGGCGGTGGACCCGGTGAAAGAGACTTTGCGCACCAGCGGATGTGCCACCAGCGCACTGCCGGTGACCGCCCCGCTCCCCTGGATAATATTCAGTACCCCGGCGGGCAGGCCGGCCTGAATTGCCAGCTCGGCCATCCGCACGGTAGAAAACGGCGTCAGCTCCGAAGGTTTCAGCACCACGGCATTACCGGCTGCCAGCGCCGGGCCACATTTCCACGACGCCATCGACAGCGGGAAATTCCACGGCGTGATAGCCCCGATCACGCCATATGGCTCCGGCACCAGCATTCCCAGGCTGGCATCGCGGGTCGGTAATACATCGCCACTGTATTTGTCAGCGCACTCGGCATAGAAGCGGATGGCTTCAGCGGTAAAGGGGATCTCGTGGTTGACCACGTCGTAAATCGGTCGGGTTGAGCCGAGTGACTCCAGCTGCGCCAGTAAGGGGTCGGCGGCAATCAGGTCGGCCCAGCGATGCAGTACCGCGCCACGCTGGCGGGGCGGGCACGATGCCCAGCCGCTGTCGCGCACCGCCAGATCGGCACGGGTCACGGCGTCATCCACCAGCGCGGCATCCGCTTCAAACAGGTCGGCGGCACGCTGGCCGTCGGACGGACGGTTAACGGTTAATACCGTTCCATTGCCGGTCAGATGCTGACCATTAATGAAATGTCCTGCCGGTAACACTATTTTATCGGGATCGAAACTGAGCATGTACGGACCCTTAATGTTGACCAGAACTTTTTGGTCTGAGTTATTTCATTTGTATTAAGCAATGCAGAAAGTATGCCACCCGTGCAAAAAAATAATAATGCGTAAAAGCGGGTGCAAAAAAATATTCTGCCGTAATGGCGAGTGTTTTATGACAGATAAACCGACTGAGTAAATAGATGATTTTCATCACAAAATAAACGCACCACAGCGGTGAATCCGGTACTAAACTTGCACCAAATAAGCGCGGTGACGGTATTCACTTTGCGTTAAGTGTCGGTATTACGGATAAAAAAAGGCCCGCACCTTTTCAGGTCGCGGGCCTTTTTTAACGATTAACGGTCATTCTTACTCAAAATAATTCGCATGGCGGTAAGGGAAAGGATCCCCGGACACGCAGATAACTCAACTCAGTGACCGGGTGAATAAATGCAGGCAGTGCGCCTGCGGCCGGAACGAAAACGGACAGGTTAAAGACTGCCGAAATGGAAGGCTTTTGATTCCAGATACTCTTCGATGCCGTAGCGCGAACCTTCCCGCCCGACGCCGGATAATTTAATCCCACCGAAAGGCGCCACTTCCAGCGAAACCGACCCGGTATTAAAGCCAACCATGCCAAACTCCAGCGCCTCGCCCACCCGCCACGCACGACGGATATTTTCGGTGAAGAAATACGCCCCCAGGCCAAACGGGGTGTCATTGGCCATGGCGATGGCTTCCTCTTCGGTATCGAAGATAAACAGCGGTGCCACCGGCCCGAATGTCTCTTCGTGGGCAATGCGCATCGCGCGGGTGACGCCGCCCAGTACCGTTGGCGCAACAAAGGTGCCGTTGCCGCTGCTGATACCGCCCGCCAGCAGCTCCGCGCCGTGACTGAGCGCGTCTTCTATATGACTATTCACCTTAGTCACCGCCGCCTGGTTGATCAGCGGCCCGATGGTGCTGCCCTCCGTAAAGCCGTCGCCAACCTTCAGCTTTGCCACTTCCGCCAGCAGGCGTTCGGCAAAGCGCGGGTAGATGTTGCGCTGCACCAGGATGCGGTTGGCGCAGACGCAGGTCTGCCCGGCGTTGCGGAACTTACTCATCATCACTCCGCTGATGGCAATCTCCAGGTCGGCATCATCAAAGACAATCAGCGGCGCATTCCCGCCCAGCTCCAGGCTGAGGCGCTTAATGCTGTCGGCGCTCTGCTGCATCAGCAGCTGGCCAATACGCGTTGAGCCGGTAAAGGAGATTTTGCGCACCGTGCGGCTGGCGGTCAGGGTTTCCCCGATGGCCTTCGGCAACCCGGTCACCACCTGCAATACGCCCGCCGGGATGCCCGCCCGCCGGGCCAGCTCCACCAGCGCCAGCGCCGACAGCGGCGTCAGCTCTGAGGGTTTAACAATGATCGGACAGCCCGCCGCCAGCGCCGGGGCGACTTTGCGGGTGATCATCGCAATCGGGAAGTTCCACGGGGTAATCGCCGCCGCCACGCCCACCGGCTGTTTCAGCACCAGGATGCGGCGGTCGTCGCTGGGGGCCGGAATGGTATCGCCGTAGATGCGCCGGGCTTCTTCCGCAAACCATTTGACGAATCCTGCACCGTACAGCACCTCCCCACGGGCTTCCGCCAGCGGTTTGCCCTGCTCGGCGGTCATGATAATCGCCAGATCCTCCGCGTTGTCCTGGATCAGCTGATGCCATTTTTCCAGCAGCAGTGCGCGCTGCGCATTCGGTGTTTTCGCCCAGCTTTGGCGGGCAGCATCGGCAAAGGCAATCGCCTGTTCTGTTTCTGCCGCACCGAGCGAGGGAATGGTGCACAGCACCTCGCCGGTAGAGGGGTTAATCACCGGCAGGGTTTCACCGTTAAAAGCCTCCTGCCACTGCCCGTTAAAATAGGCCTGCTGGCGCAGCAGAGTGGCATCCTGTAAACGTTTTGCGAGCATAGCGTCTCCTTAATCGATTCATTTCACTGTAGCGGAGGAGGCGCAGGCAATGCTGCGTTATCGCTCAGGCCGATGCGCGGCGGCGCGTGAATTGCGGCAGGATACGAAATTTTATGCCGTCGGGGTGATGAGGACGGGTTTGCGCCGCATCCAGGGGTAAAAACAGAGCCCCGGCGGTCAGCGCCCGGCCCTGCGCGAAAGGAGAAATGCCATCATCACCATCCCTGCCGCCAGGCCAAACGTCACCCGCATGCCATGAGACGATGCCAGATCCGCCGCATAATGCCCGTAGCGCACCCCGGCGGCATAGACGGCCGCCATCAGTGCGGCACCGGCAATAAAGCCCAGATTACGTGCCAGATTCATCAGCCCCGAGACCAGACCGCGCCGCGCCGGATCGGCCCCTTTCAGCAAAGCGGTATTATTCGCGGCCTGAAACAGCGCATAGCCCGCCGTCAGCAGCATCAGCCCGGCCATATAACCCGCCGTTGCGGCGGCGGGCGGCAGAACGGTCAGCAGCAGGCACCCCGCCGCCACGGCCGCTAATCCGGCTGAGGTTGTAAAGCGAGCGCCCAGGCCGTCCACCAGCCGCCCGGCGGGCAGACCGCTCAGTGCCGCAACCAGCGGGCCCACGGCCATCACCAGCCCGGTATGGCGCGGGGTGAGGTGCAGCCCGTGACTCAGATAAAACGGCCCGACGATGAAAGTGGTCATCATCACCATCGTCACCGCCATGCTCATCAGCAGCCCGTGCGTCAGCTCCCCGTGACGCAGTAACGCCCGCAGCGAACCGCGAGGGGCTGCCGTTACGCTGACGACAGCAGACGGCAGAAAATGCTGGATCAGCCCCCAGGCCAGCAGCCCGAGCGGCAGGTTAATCAGAAACAGCGCCTGCCAGCCCGCAGCGGCAATCAGCAGGCCGCCCAGCGCGGGGCCCAGCGCCGTGCCGATGGCGGAGACGGTGCCCAGCAGCCCCATGGCGCGCCCGGTCCGGTCGGCAGGCAATACCTGGATCGCCAGCGCCAGGGTATTCGCCATCATCATCGCGCCGCCCAGGCCCTGCACAACCCGCGCCGCAATCAGCCAGCCGATGTGGGTGGCCAGGCCGCAGCCCAGCGATGCCACACTGAACAGCAGCACGCCATAGCCGAGCAGCCGCTGTCGTCCGAACCGGTCGCCCAGCCAGCCCATCGCCAGCACTGAGGCAGTGACGGCCAGCAGATACGCCAGCACCACCCACTGCATCTGCGAAAAAGAGGCGTTAAACGCCGTTGCCAGCGTCGGCAGGCCGACATTGGCAATACTGCTGCCCATTGAGGAGATCAGCATACTGAAGGCCAGCGCCCACAGCGGGCCGGAGGTAGAACGGGGAAGAGATGAAGTCATGGCTTAAGCTCCCGGATAAAGGTACCCGGAGCTTATGCCGTTAACGAATAAGGCGGAAGACGCACGCGTGTCAGTATATAGCTGCACCGGACGCCATGTCAGGCTCAGATCTGGAAGTCGATCACCGGCTCTTCATCGTTCAGCGACAGTGCCTGGCGTTTAATCTCTTCCAACGACAGGTTGGCATTGCAGAGCTCAAGGAACTGCCAGACAAAATTACGCTGTAGCTGACCGC
This sequence comes from Erwinia persicina NBRC 102418, assembly GCF_001571305.1. Classification (GTDB taxonomy): domain Bacteria; phylum Pseudomonadota; class Gammaproteobacteria; order Enterobacterales; family Enterobacteriaceae; genus Erwinia; species Erwinia persicina. The sequence goes on from NZ_BCTN01000001.1 coordinate 192,471, forward strand.
GCTTCAGCCCCAGCCAGACGGTATTGGACTCGAACAGATGGCGGGCCTCCAGCCGCGTCAGCGGCGAATGTTCATCCAGCTGGCAGGCCTGATCGGCCAGTACCCCGACGCCCAGGCCCAGCTCAACGTAGGTTTTCACCACGTCAGAATCCTGCGCACTGAGCACAATATCCGGCTGCAGGCTGGCAGCATGGAAGGCACGATCGACCTTCGACCGCCCGGTGATCCCCTGACGGTAAGTGATCAGCGGATAGCGGCTGAGGGCCGCCAGCGTCAGCGGCTGCTGCTGTTCCAGATCGTGCCCCTTCGGCACCAGCAGCGCATGATGCCAGCTGAACCACGGGAAAGCGGCCAGCGCCGGGTTATTCACTACCTGTTCACTGGCAATGCCGATATCCGCTTCGCCCGCCACCAGCATGGAAACAATCTCCTGCGGCGAACCCTGATTCAGCTCAAGGCGCACGTTGGGGTACAGCGCGCGGAAGGCTTTAATCACTCTCGGCAGGCTGTAACGCGCCTGGGTATGGGTGGTGGCGATGGTCAGCACGCCGCTGGATTCGTTGGTAAAGACGTCCGCCAGGCGACGCACTTTACCCGCTTCATCGAGAATGCGTTCGGCAATGGTCAGTAGCGCTTTGCCGGGTTCGGTCATGCCCAGCAGGCGTTTTCCCCGGCGGATAAAGATCTCGACCCCGAGTTCATCTTCCAGATCGCGAATATGGCGGCTGACGCCGGACTGGGAGGTAAACAGCGCATTGGCCACTTCGGTAAGATTAAACTCGCAGCGTGCTGCTTCCTTGATGATTTTAAGTTGCTGAAAATTCACGCGCGCTCCTCCCTCTGTTATCTGTTGGTTTCCTTCATGTTAAGGATGCTCATTGATAGCAACAAATAATAAAAAGAGGTTTTATATGCTTTTTAGCGATAAGGGATAAAAGTGAGGCGCGCGATGGCGCGCCCGGCACAAGAGGGGAAATTAGCTGACCAGCATCAGCTCGCGATCTTCCGCTACGGGGGTGTTGAGCAGTGACAGCAAAATATTTTTTACCGCCTGAGCGGAAGGTGACAGCGGGCCTCTGGCAGAAATATTCAGCGACAGCGGCAGGTTCAGCGTCGGGCTGGTAATACGTGCCATCCACGCATCGGTGGCGTTGACCAGCGCGCGGGCGGCCGACTCCGGCAGTACTGTCGCGCCCATGCCACTGGATACCGCGGCGGTGAGCGTGGCGATGGATTCAATCTCACCGATAATGCGGGCACTGAGGCGACGCAGGGAGAAAGCCTCATCAACGCGCTTGCGCACGGCGCTGTAGTCACGCGGCAGGAACAGGTTCATCCCGGCGACGTCGGTCAGGTCGACGCTCTGACCCGGGCAGGTGCTGGCTCCAACCAGATAAAGTTCTTCTTTCATCAGCGGAATGCTGGTGATACCGGCGGCCGGGGAGCGATCGTACAGCACCGCCATATCCAGCTGGCCATTCATCACTTTTTCGTTTAACAGCGCGCCGCTGTTCTCATGCAGGTAAACCAGCACATCGGGAAACTGCTCACGCACGGTTTGCAGCAGCGGCATGGTCAGTGACGACGCCGCCGTTCCCGGAGCCAGCCCGATAGAAACCTGGCCTGACAGCGCCTGCCCGGCATTAATGACCGCCGACTGGGCCTGCTCGCACTGCCGAAGGATAGTGCGGGCGTGGGAATAGAGGATTTTGCCCGCGTCGGTCGGCGTCACGCCGCGTTTGGTGCGGATCAGCAACTGCTGGTCAAGTTCATTTTCCAGCGTCGCCACCTGCTGGCTGAGAGCCGGCTGTGCAATATGCAGCACTTCTGCCGCCTGCGTCAGGCTGCCAATATCGACGATTTTCACGAAATACTTCAGTCGTCTTAAATTCATGTTGCCTCCGTCACGGTTCCCCGGGTGCCAGCGATGCTGGCCGTTATAATAAGTTTTCATTCTGACAGAACAGGTTTTGCAAGGGGCGTGCCAGATTTATCCTAAAGGCGACAAGGCAGGCGGGATGCAGGCTAACAGGCCGTAAAATAAGAGAATCTGATTACGAACGCAGGAATAATAAGGGCGTGGAATGTCTGACGGATCAGATCCCTTTCCGGGTGTTGCACGCGGATGGTGCAGGACATGCGTTGAGGGTGTGCAGGCTTTGTTGTCGGGGGCTGACCCCTACTTCGGTCAGCCCCGACAGGGGGATTAACGCTTGCTGCGGTTGCGGTACATATCAATCGAGACCGCTGCGACAATAATCATCCCTTTGATGATGTCCTGAATGTAGGCGTCGACACCGACAAAGGTGAAGCCGCTTTTGATCAGGCCGAGGATCACCGCACCAATCAGCGTACCGGTAATGCGCCCGACGCCACCCATCAGGCTGGAGCCGCCGATCACCGCTGCGGCAATCGCATCCAGCTCGTAGCCCAGACCCATGCTTGACTGACCGCTGCTGACACGCGCTGCCAGCACCACACCGGCCAGACCTGACAGTCCGCCCGCGATGGTATAGACGATGATCAGGTATTTATTAACGTTGATACCGGAGACTTTCGCCGACACCATGTTGCCGCCGATGGCGTAAACGTACTTCCCGTAGCGGGTGTGTTTCAGTGCGATATGGAAGATCACCGCCACCACCAGGAAGATGATCACCGGCATCGCGCCCTGACCGATGGCGGTGAAGCCGTCGGAGAGGAAGCTGATCGGGTTACCCTGGGTGTAATACTGTGCCAGACCGCGTGCCGACACCATCATCCCCAGCGTGGCGATAAAGGGAGGAATGCCGGTTTTGGTAATCAATACGCCGTTAACGATACCGCACAGAATACCGACCCCGATCCCCGCCCCGATGGGCAGCACGGCAGGCATGTCGACCAGCGAAGGAAACATCGGTGACAGGCTTTCAGAGGTTTGCGCCAGGCTCGCCGCCACCACCGCCGTCAGTGCTATCACTGACCCGGATGACAGGTCGATGCCCGTGGTGATGATCACCTGGGTCACGCCCACGGCGATAATACCGATGATAGCGACCTGCAGCACGATCAGCACCAGGCGGTTCGGGTTCATCAGGAATGACTGATCGCGGACATACCAGCCGAAGGCTTCAAAAATCAGCGCGATGCCGACCATGACCACGAAAATACCGGTATCTTTAGGCAGTTTGCCTTTCAGGTTGCTGAAGAACGACGGGGTTTCAGCGGACTGTTGCGTTGTCATTTTCACATCACTCATGTTTGTTTACCTTACGCCCTTACTCGGACGCCAACGACAATATGGTTTCCTGGTCGGCTTCTTCTTTATTGAGGATGCCGGTAATACGTCCCCCGTGCATGACCATCACGCGGTCACTCATACCGATAATTTCCGGCAGTTCTGAGGAGACCATAATGATGGCGACGCCACGGCTCGCCAGTTCGCTGATCAGACGGTAGATTTCCGCCTTTGCGCCGACGTCGATACCACGGGTAGGTTCATCAAGGATAAGGATTTTCGGTTGGGCCAGCAGCCAGCGGGCAATCAGTACCTTCTGCTGGTTACCGCCGCTGAGGTTATTAATGATCTGGTCCATGGTCGGCGTCTTGATATTCAGACGCTTGATCTGTTCCAGACAGTCTTTGGCCATGTTGCCATGATTAACGAACCCGCCATTGGCGCTGTAGTCCGTCATTTTGACGATACTCATGTTTTCCATGACCGACAGCACCAGGAACAGGCCTGACTTTTTACGGTCTTCGGTCAGAAACGCCAGCCCCTTTTCAATGGCGCTGGCCGGTGAGTCAATCGTGGTCGGTACACCGTCAATCAGGATCTCGCCACTGTCGATGGAGGTCATGCCAAACAGGCTTTCCATCACCTCACTGCGTCCGGCACCCACCAGACCCGCCACCCCAAGGATCTCCCCGCGACGAACGTTAAAGCTCACGTCGTGGAACACACCCTTACGCGTCAGGTTACGCACCGTCAAAACGTCTTCACCGATATTGCTGTCCGTTTTCGGGAACAGCTGGGTCAGTTCACGTCCCACCATCTGGGTGATCAGCGACTGGCGGGTGTAGCTCGCCGTTTCGTTGCTGGCCACCCAGGTGCCGTCACGGAACACGCTGACTTCATCGGTAATGGCAAAGATCTCATCCATTTTGTGACTGATATAGATGATGGCTTTACCCTGCGACCGCAGGTCGCGAATGATAGTGAACAGATGCGCCACTTCGGTTTCCGTCAGTGCCGAGGTCGGTTCATCCATAATCACGATATCGGAGTTCCAGGAAACCGCCTTGGCGATCTCCACCATCTGCTGGGAGGCGATGCTGAGATCGCCCACCATTTGCTCAGGACGCAGACGAATATTCAGCTTAGTCAGCAGGTCCCGGGTTAAACGGTTTAACTTACCGTGGTCAACAAAGCCGAGCCTCATCGGCTCGCGACCCAGCCAGATATTTTCGGCGACCGTCATATGCGGTACCAGATTAAGCTCCTGGTGAATCATGGAAATACCTGAACGCAGCGCGTCCAGCGTATCGGTAAACTGCACAGGTTGTCCTTTAATGCGAATTTGTCCCTCATCGGGACGATAAATCCCGATGAGGCACTTCATTAACGTGGATTTACCTGCGCCATTCTCACCCATCAGAGCATGCACCGTTCCCGGCTTGATACGGAATGAGACGTTGCTTAACGCCTTCACGCCCGGGAAAAACTTGCTGATGCCTTCGGCTTCAAGCGCATATGCGGTCATTTAACACCCTCCGTACTACGAGTTCAGCGAAAGTTATTTCAGGTTTTTACTGGTGAAGTTGGTGTAGTTATCTTTGGTAATCAGCTGATAAGGGATAAAGACGTTTTTCTGCACCTGCTCACCTTTCGCCAGTTTCACGGCTGTCTGTACGGCACCAGCACCCTGACCTTTCGCGTCCTGGAAGACGGTAGCGACCATTTTTCCGTTTTTAATCATCTGCAGCGCGTCCGGTGTACCATCCACGCCCGCGATCAGGATTTTCTGATCGTTTTTCCCCAACGCCTGCAGGGCACCGATAGCCATTTCGTCGTTGTTTGACGCGATGGCCTGGATATCATCGCCGGCGGTCATCCAGTTGCTCACCACGTCTACCGCGTCATTACGGGTAAATTTCGCGGTCTGTTTCTGTACCACTTTCAGGCCCGGGTACTTCGCCACTACCGCTTCAACACCTTTAGTACGGTCGCGGGTAGCTTCGTTTGCCAGGTCACCCAGCAGGATGGCAACGTTACCTTTGTAATCCATACGCTTTGCCAGGGCTTCCATCTGCAGGCGACCCGCCAGTTCGGAGTCGGAACCCACATAGGCCATTTTGCCGGTCAGTTCGGTTGCCGGTTTACGGTTAACAAACACCAGCGGGATGCCGGCTTTGCTGGTCAGATCAACAATCGGTTTTACCGCATTGGTATCCACCGGGTTGATAATGATGGCGTCAACGCCCTGCCCGATAAAGTTCTGAACCTGTTGCAGCTGCTGTGCGACGTCACCTTTGGCGTCTTCAATCTGGCCTTTCACGTTTTCCGTTTTCATTTCGCTAGTAATGGAGTTACGGACAATCGTTAAGAAGTTGTCATCAAACAGTGCCATAGAGACGCCTACCTGCAGGTCTTTGGCAAAGCTGGTAACGGGTAACATGCAGACTAACAGTGACGCTAAAATTGTTTTTTTCACGTTCATGTCCAGGCCCTTTTTATCATTAGCATGCGAAGGTGTCGGATCCTGCGAATGAAAAATTTCTTTTACATTCACCTCACCCCACCCACGGCGTTATTAAAGTGTAGGAGGTAACTATTTTAGGTAAAACTATCGCTCTTTTTACTCAGTATCGGGTGCTTATTTTAAATTTAAAAACAGTAAGTTAAATGCCATTCTGCTGTTTCTTTTTCTGTCATCCCCACCTGCGTTGCCGCAGAGCAGTTTTTTTGTTTCATAATAACGTCAATTGAAACTTTCATCATGAAAGCATCGAAACGCATGTTTTAAAATCAGCAAATAACAAAAATTTGACACACCTCTAACATCGGCCAGCGAAAGACAACAAAGTGAGATCTGGCGCAGAGATTGAAGATTGTCCAATCAAGATAAAAAACCCGCATCCTGCTGCTTTTGCCAGCAAACGCACCGCAGGGGTCAATTCGGGCTTTGACATTTCGCAGACACGCCGTTAACATGCGCCCCGTTCACACGATTCCTCTGTAGTTCAGTCGGTAGAACGGCGGACTGTTAATCCGTATGTCACTGGTTCGAGTCCAGTCAGAGGAGCCAAATTAGAAAAGCCCGCTCAGGGAAACCTGAGCGGGCTTTTTGCTTTATGTGATTATAAATCGCTAACAGACTCAGATTTTATCCATCACATAACGATGCGCTTTGGACGCCGCGCTTGCGGCCTTGAAAATATAGCTTTTGTCGTTCTTCAGTGTTTTGTCAACATCCCGTAAAACCCGGCTACGTGATTTTAGATATCTTTCCTTAACGTGTCGTGATGTTCGCGAAGTCAGCTCTTGGCACGAGGCGGACTGACATGCAGGCCAATGTCCATGAGGAGTGAGGAGCGGAAGTTATTTCTCTGCTTACCTAATCGACATAATGCAGTGTAACAATCAGATCATGCTAAAGTATTAGCAAAATACAGGCGTTCTAAAATAAATCCTCTTATGCAGAAGCCATTTTCATAATGAAAACATTTCCTAAAAAAGTTAGCGTTTTTCACTTCAGTCCTTTTCGTTATCTGTTTGCTGCTCGCCTTCTTACCGTTCTGGGCAATGGTATTGCACCGATTGCATTAGCGTTCGCAGTGCTTGATATTGGCGGATCGGTATCTGATTTAGGTCTCGTTGTTGCGTCCCGCTCCATCTTTAACGTTTTATTCTTGTTGATCGGGGGCGTATTAGCGGACCGCTACTCTCGTAACCAGGTATTGGTATCCTCTTCTGTTATTGCGGCAGTTTCGCAAGCTATTGTCGCATGGTCTGTGTTGGACGGTTCAGCAACTGTGATGAGTCTGGCATTACTAGGAACGTTGAATGGAGCAGCAGCAGGCATCGCGTTACCTGCATCCTCAGCGCTGGTCCCCCAAACTGTTCCAGTGCAGAATTTGCGAGCAGCGAATGCATTAATTCAGCTTGGTATTTATGGCGGTACGATTATCGGCACTTCGCTTGGTGGGCTCCTAATCAGTTCTGTCGGACCCGGTTGGGGACTGGCAATTGATGCGATAGGTTTCGCTGCCTCTGCACCGCTTTATTTCTTAATTCGTATTACATCAATCAAAGCATGCCCACCATCAGGTAATATCCTGCAGGACTTAAAAGAAGGATGGGACGAATTCACAAGCCGAGCTTGGGTATGGGCAATTGTGGTCCAATTCACCATTATCAATGCAGCATTTAGTGGTGTAATGATGGTACTTGGCCCTGTGATTGCTGATGCTTCTTTTGGGCGAGCTAATTGGGGAATTATGGTTGCTGCGCAAAGCGTTGGCCTTATGACAGGTTCGTTCTTCGCCCTAAGATGGCGTCCACGACGCGATCTTTTTATTGGTGTAATGCTAGTAGCATTATGCTCAGTGCCCATTTTTATGCTTAGTCAACCTGCTTCTGCAACGTGGCTTATTGCAGCTTTTTTTATTGCTGGCGTAACGTTCGGTCTATTCGGAGTCTCCTGGGCTCATTCACTACAAACTCATATTCCTCAGGAAAAATTGGCTCGCGTGTACGCCTATGACGCTGTAGGTTCGTTTGTGGCCATTCCCTTAGGTGAACTGGTCGCTGGGCCGCTGGCAATTCATTATGGTAGTAGTAATGTGCTTCTGGTTTCAGCGATAGCAGTAGTGATAGCAACTTTAGCAACCTGCCTGCTCCCTGGGATTAGACAGCTCGACAATTTTTCACAGGTGAATTCGAAAAAGGCCACGAGCTCCTCATAACAGTGTTCAAAAAATTACAAAATATGAAATGTAAATTATTGCTTGCGACCAGATAAAACGATGGGAAATTCCTAAGGGATTAGTCTTCACTGAACGCTTAAATCTCCGTTTTTGGCACACAGCGGTTGAGCTAACGAATCGGAAGGTCCGCTGTGAGCGAGGAGCGGACGCTTTACACGATGGGTAAAGCGCCAAAACGATGCTTCGTTTTGGCGAAACTAATTACACGCGAACTTCCGAGCATGAATTTTTTCAGTACACCATATATGTGTAAGTGATAAATATTCGCCCCTACTTAAGCATCTTGATTCAAGATAAAAAAAGGCCGTTCTGTAATTTATTTCTTATTTCTGAAGTAATAGACTAACCTTGGTATTTTTGCAGTCTTATACTCAATAATAGTATTTTTATTTTTTGAATAGTAAGAGTCATTCTCGCTTAACGAATCGTCAGCAATATTAATAAAATGACTGGCCTCATCTAAATACTTTAATGCCTTTGCCTTATCTTTCTCTTCTCGGGCTTTGTGATATCGAGATATTGCTTTTCTGACATAACAATAGGATCGAGGCTTACCATTTTTTTCGGCCTTAGAAATTAACTCATCTCCTTTATCAAGGTCTAAAAGGCGATAAAATATTATAGCACCAGTCAAGAGGGCCTCTGAGTTATTGGGGTCAATTTCAAGCGCTTTAAGAATTAATCCCTTAGCATAATCTTGACTTCTTGTTTTTGATATGAGTAAAAAAGCGTAACGCTCAAATAAATAAGAGTTGACGGGGTCTTCTATAAGAGCATATTCAAAATTTTCTATTGCATCACTGATTCTATTTCGGTCTACCGAAATTTTTGCTGCTTTGGCATACTCTGTTCTATATGCTTCTGTGACACGATCTTCTTTATAAGCCTTTTCAATCTCAGCTTTTTCTAAGGCTCGCCGATTCACCAATTCAGCAACTTTATTTAACTTTTCCAGTCTTTCAGGTGAGAGTTTGTTTTTCTTGGAAAAAAAGAATCTCATGGCAAGTTCTATTATTTCTATTTCATATCTATTCCCATAGTTTGTTAAATTACTAAAATATGTTTCATCCAAACTACTCTGAAACTCTGCATGTTGTATTTCTAACTCTTGACACGTATACCCGACAGAAAACGAATCAATCGGACAGGATAATGTGACTAAAACCATAAATACATCTTGGTCGCTTTCACCTATTCTAATCCATGCATCTTCATATAAAAACTCGAGTAATTCATCGCTGCTTTTCTTATACACTTGTTCTATTGCATCATCAATTGAGCACTGTGCTCTAGAAATGTATTTCACCAATGAATCGATTAATAATGGCTTGTAGTGTAATGTTCTTAAGATCTTCCTTAAGCCCGAGTCTCCCGACTGAGAAATTGCTTTCGCCCCATATTCTAAGGATGATTTTCTTAATAGTGATAGTGAGTCGGCTTCCGTCAAGGAAGAAATTGGAATAGGCTTAGCGCCGAGGAACTCTTTCCTACGAGAGGTAATAATTAACCTTCCAATTTTTTTAGATATTAACTCTAAAAAAACCCCAAGATCGTTTATCTCATCTTTAGTAGAGGCTAAGGTCTCTGCATTGTCAATAATAATAAGCACGTCATCCCTGGTCATCCCTTGCTTAGATAGCTCATTCTCTATTTTACTAACTAAAGATCGCCCAGACGTTTCAAACCAGCTCTTGTCCAGTCTTTCTTCTATTGCATACAGCACCTCTCTTAAAGCATCTTCAACGAATGACGAGACACCTTTATAATATATTAAACCTTCACTTCCCCAGCGAGTCATTTTAGCCGTGTGATAACTTATTATAAAAGGTAGCTTTCTATTTAATACAATCTCTCCATCAAAGAGGGAGTTGAAAAACTCTAATAGGAATGTTGTTTTACCAAAGCCTCCATCCCCATATATTATGCACGAGCGATGATCAAAATCGCACATCCACTCTTTTAACATCTCTATTTCTGGCTTTCTTCCAACAAAGTTCGTGGTTTGTCGTTTGGGAATATTATGGCAAAAACTATTATCTTCTCCACTTATGATTTGCGATGACCAGGAAAATCTTGGGGATGGGAGGAGTTTGTTGCTATTTAAAATATTATTATCGGAAATATCTATTGTTATTTTTTTCTTATCATCCCAGTCCAATGTTTGCAGATTAAGTTTAAATAAACCCTTTCTGTTCGTTACTGAACTTATAACTATACATTTGTTGTCATACAATAATGGAAGGTTGACTTGCATTTTCTCATTGTAAATTTCAATCAATAATTCACTTCCATTCACTTCTGGTACTAAATTAGACATTCCTTCGAGTAGATCATTGACAAGAGCTGTTTGCTTTACAGCCCATATTTCAACATCCTCTTTAGAAATTGACCCATGAGAAAACACATTATTTCTGAATTCAATCCACTCTAATAATCGTCTTGATAGCCCCAATTTTTCTTTTTGATCATACCAAGATGAAAAATAAGATGTGGTCTGTATTGCATTTAGCAGTGGCAATGATTTTTCAATTACTTCCCTAGGAAGTCCATCATTAGGCTTTTGATACCTATCTATAAATCCAGTTATTTCACTCCCGTAAGAATCCACAAGCTCCGTTACTACCTGCAATAAGGATATAGATATTGTTTGCTGAAGAGAACGTATTATATTATTTAAGTGGAGTAGTTTATCAGAGTCATTCTGTAAACTCTTAACTCTTTCTAATTCTGTCAAGTAAAAATGTTTCATTTGATAATCTCTTTAATATATTTGTTTGATTGATTGATATCAAGAGGGTGATTGTTGCAATATTGATCGACTCAACATCAATGAACTTATCATGGGAGCTATAAATTTAGAAGTTCTTCCCCAATAATTTTAACTGTATAGTTAGACAGTATTTGATGACGTCCGCTCCTGGCACAGAGCAGACCGTCAGAGCTCTTTGGACACCATCTCGCTTCGAGCCGCTGAGCGTGGCTCACGCACGGCGGAGACCATGTTGAAAACAGGGGCGCTGGAGTGGCATAAAAGTAATAAAAAATAGTCACAGAACTGAAAACCCGTCACGTTATCGACCTGCTGAAAGGTATCGGGAAAAAAGGTTTACTTGAAGTGATTGTTACACCTTAAAATCAGCAATTGGCGCGTGGGAAAATTTAATTTCAGGGCAATGGCTAATTTTCAGGCCAGGAGGCTTCGCGGTATTGCTGAGTTGTATGAGAGTGTCGCGTCAGCACGTTCTGTCGCCCTCAGCCCAGCGCTTGATATCACTCACTTTTGGCGACCTGATGCCCGTACTCAAGATATTCTTGGTTGTGTACAGGCTGATCTTAGCTTTGTCACCATCATCACTTTCTATCTGAATGAGCGTGTTGTTGATCAACAGTCCTTCTGAAAGCAGCTTTTGAGTGATCTCCCCTTCTTTACGCTCAGCGTCAAACTCGCTTAATACGATGACCGGGTTTCCTGAATATGACTCATATTCCAGACACTGCCTTGTCATGTGCCTTAAGGTTCGATAAGTATCGGAGGACCCTGTCTTGCTAATGAAACTGCCGTCTAAGGAGGATTTGCTGTTTTTCAAATCGCTGACGGTTATGGCGCATCCACTAAGTGACAGAGAAAATAATAGTGTAGCCAGGGCTAAATATTTCAATTTATGCTCCATTATTCTGGTCAATGTCCTGAGCATGATTGGGACTAATATTGCGTAATCTTTCAGACGGAATGGTGATTGGGGATATCAACAATCACCATCAGCCCACCTTCTGCAGAGGTACTGAGTAAAACACTGCTGTGATGTTGCTGCGCAACCGCTTTGACTATGGCAAGCCCCAATCCACTCCCGCTTTGTATCTGATTGGGATCACGAAAAAATCTGTCGAACACCCGCTCCCTCAGTTCAACCAGGATCCCGGGCCCCGCATCTGAGATACGCAATTGAATGGATTTTTCTAACGATCGTACCTCTACTTCAACCCGCCCGCCCTCAGGGCTGTACTTCACAGCATTTTCAATTAAGTTGTCGATCAGCGACATCAGGCGTTCCCTGACACCTGTCATCCAGACTTCATCATGAGAATAGAATTCAAGCTCAACCCGGCTCTCTGCAGCCAGCGGTGCCAACTCAGCCATTCGCTCTTGTATCAGCGTCGTCAGCGCCACAGGCTCCATCACAGTGTCAATGCGCGCTTCACTGTGCATCAGCAGCAGCAACTGATTGACGAGGCGAGCAGCACGGCTGTTGCTACGAATAATCCCTGCAAGCAATTCCTGTTGCCTGACGTTGCTGACATCGGACTGCAAAGCCTCAACGTTGACTCGCATGGCAGCCAGGGGAGTACGCAACTCGTGAGCGGCATCGGCAATGAAAGTCCGTTCCCGTTCAGTGCTTTCTCGTACCCTGGCAAGGAAGATATTAATCGCGTCCACTATCTGGCGAAGCTCCTTGTGCTTTGGCACGGCTTTTAAGGGAGAAAGATCGTCGGGTGTTCGTAAGGAAACTTCATTTGCCACCTTGTTCCAGGGACGCATTGCAATACGGATTGACAGCCACGCGGGAAACAGAAGAAAAGGAATGCAGACCAGCAGCGGTAATATGTAGTATCCGCGCGAGTTCAAATATATGAAGAAGTTCCAACCGCCAGCAGGAGTGAGCAGTGTCACCTCTGTGCCTGCGTTCCCGGACTTCAGAGTACGGCTAGTCCAGGTGCGGCCGTTACTCTGCACACGCTGAATCATCCCATAAGCGGTGTTTGTCACTCCTGATGGAGCGCCAGCAGAGGAATAAATGATCTCTTTATTCTTCCGGACGATTAGGCTGATCGACATTTTGGGGTCTTCACCTCCGCCATAGCCTTCCCGTAATGCCTTGCTGAACGTTTCCAGCACAGCGGTGAGATCGTGCGGGCGATCCGCCATACGATCCACCAGTGTCAGAATGGTTTCATAGGTTTTGTTGCCTGATAGCATTGGAGGGCTGCGCAGGTTGTCCCATAAAATGTAGGTGAGAAAAACACACCACAGCAGCGTGAGTAAAAGCATCTGGGCGATCATCATTCGCCGTACGAGCGTTGGAACTCGCAGATAGCGCCAAAAATTACGCATCACCCTGCCCCCTTCTGAAGGGATACGGTGTCAATGACAAACCCCACCCCTCTCACTGTTCGCACATAGCCGTCACCGATTTTGCGACGCAAATTTCCCATATGGACATCGAGCGCATTACTCATATTTTCTTTTGCACCGAAGATCCTTTCTTCCAGAAAACGACGGGTCAGAACACGGTCAGAACGCAACATTAACGTTTCAAGCAGAGCGTATTCACTTGCCGTTAAATCAACATGACCTTCGCGCACTGTCACGCGACGAGTCGGCACATGGAGAGACAGTCCTCGAATCTCTATGACCTCATTCTGAAAACCGTAACTGCGCCGCACAAGTGCTCTCACCCTGGCCAATAACTCAGCGAGAACAAAAGGTTTGACGAGATAGTCATCTGCACCGGCATCCAGCCCGGTCAGGCGATCTTGCAGAGTGCCCCGGGCAGTCAGGATGATGACGGGGATCCCCTTGAGCTGCTGACGCAGACGCGCCATCAGGCTCATGCCATCACCATCGGGCAGGCCGAGGTCGAGCAATACAAGTTCTGGCACGCACAGATCGAGTTGATGCAGAGCATCCACTTTACGGCGAACCCATATGACATCTAATCCCTGGTCTGTAAGGGCAATACGTACGCCATTACCCAGATCGATGTCGTCTTCGATGAGGAGAATTTTCACAATAGTTACTTTATCAACAGTGAATGAAGAACGTCTGAAGAAATAAACGGTGTCAGTAAATCTATCAGCTTTGCAGAACGGGTACGTACTTCAGTGTTTCTTCATTTTTGGCTCATGAGAACTTCAGGGTCAGCATTCAGACTGAGCGTTCTGGCGTTTAAAACCGCTTGTATCGTAGTCAGTTGAACCCACAAGGACTTCCTTAATGAAAAACATCGAACTGAGTCATAAGTTCCCTTATTCACTCTCGCGGCATACCCTGAAAAAATTATTGTCAGGTCTTGTCGTCGCGTTACTGGCAACCCCAACACTTGCGGCAAAACCACAAGAGGGTAACGCCTTAACGTTGGGAGGAGGCGTGGATGTTGCGCCACGTTATTCTGGTTCGGATGAAAGCCGGGTCACGACGGCCCTGGTGATTGATTACGCTATGGAAAATGGTTTTTTTGTCAGCTCCACGCGGGGTATCGGTTACGGTAACAACATCGGCAAGTTTGATTACAGCGCTGCGCTGAGTTATCGCGCAGGCAGAAAGGATCGTGACGTGGACAGCGACTCGCTCAGCTACGGTAGCGACGACTTGCGAGGTATGGGTGACGTTAAGGGCTCAGCTATCGGTTTGCCTGGCCTGGGATACGAGGTGACCGACTGGCTTAATGTGCAATTGCAGGCTGAGGTGCCGGTTTCTCAGCGAAGCAATGGTGAGGCACTGCATTTCAGCATTATCAGCCCGCTCTATACGTCATCGAAAAACGCTGTGACGCTGGCGCTGACCAGTAGCTGGGGGACCAGCAAGTACATGCAGACCTACTACGGGGTAAGTGCATCACAGTCGGCCGCATCGGGGTTTACCCGCTATGATGCCAGGTCTGGAATTTATGCTTATTCACTGAATATGGACTGGACGCACAAGCTTAATCAAGACTGGAGCGTCATTGCCGCAGCAGGTTTTACGCAGTTGGCTGGTGATGCGCGAAATAGTCCCATTGTTCAACGAAAAACGTCGCCCACTGGCAGCCTGAAGGTGACATATAGCTTCTGATCGTGGTTCGGCGCGTGCTTCTGGTTAGCTTGTGGCTATGCACTGTCAATATATACAAATCTGCCCCGCCCCAGTTCAGATGATGGGGCACTACTCAACTCAGCGTCAGCCCCTATTTTCATCCGGCATACCTTTTAATCCCGGAAGGCCGGTAAAGGCTGCCTGCTCCTGCCAATGATTCTGAGTAAAGTAAAGCACAAGGAAAATCTTAACAGAGGCTTATCCAAGTGGCCTTGTAACCGACATCGGTCTGCTGAATTACGCGCTTCCCGGTTCGGCGATCGCCTGCCCTGTCATTGACGACTCAGGTAGCGTGCTGACCTCCTCCAGTTCTCTGATTCGGGCAGGCCGATAGCAAAGAAACGGGTGACAGCGAAAAATGGGGAACGGATAACGACGAATCATGTTTCACCGGCATGTCGAAGGCTCAACTCCCGTGTTAAAAACAGATGTGGTTAATTACTAACATCATCAAATTAAGTTTGATTTTTATTTTTTTCACCGTTATAACGCTATCGTATCCGGTAGCCTTTTTTAACTTTCATTGCTTTCTGTAGAGCGTAAAATTGTGCATACTGGCCTTTTAATATCAGCCCGTGCTGATATATCGATTCCTATTATCCTTTATATCTGGTAAAGACAATAAATGAAAAAAAACCTCGGATTGTGGTTCGCTGTCATATTGGTCACTTCATCTTTTATTGCGAATGCAGAAACCTTTGAACGCTTAGATCTCAATAAAGACAGAACCAGCCTTCAGTATGCCAGTCAGATCAAGTCGGTCGCTAAAGTTATTGAGGGTTATAAGTGGCTTGGTCAAACACCTGAAATGAATGGCGGGGTGGTTTTTGAAGCTTACGACAATCCTGACTTCGGTAAAAACGATCAGATTTCCGGTAGTTCCATCATGGTCAAAGCTATTTTTTACACTTATCAATCTGTCAGTAAAGAAGCGATTATGGTTGCACGTCAAAGTGAAATTGCTGGGTTTGTCGAACTTTATGGTTACGACTCTCCCGAACTCCAGTTACACATCAGAGTGCTCAACGATAATACGTTTCAGGCTTTTTCAAGCGTAGATGACTATAAGGAAAAAGATAAATTATTTAATTATAAAAAAGTCAAAGAGTTTAATAAAAGCCCTTACGGCGAAAGATTAAAATCGGCCAGCGATAGCGGCGTGATTTTTTAACAGACATTTCCCCCATCGGATATCACGAAAGTCTGCCTGTAAGGGCCGTCTTATTTATGCCTCTGTTGTCTTCCCCCCCGTTAAGCCACGGCGATGACTGTCTTCCGCTTGCTGCCTGTTTATGGATTAACGGAAATGCTAAACTCGGTGCCGGGGTTGATACCCGGCAACAATACGGATGCCCGCGGGCATCGTTGACTTCAGATACAGACACCGTCTGGATATGGCAGGGCACTATCGTGAATGAGACAGACTTTACCTTATGCAGTCTTCCTATGCTTTACTCGCGCAATAAAAACAGGACGTACCACGAACGAATAACCCGCTCGCTGACCGCGCTGCTGACGTTCATGAAAGCTAACGAGCTGTTCGCGAAAGATCCTTTCAATGAAGACGGAAGTTTAAATAAAGCGTTTGAGTTAAAACAATCTGAAGTCACCCCGGAGGGCGTGGAAATGTTCAGGAAGGTCGTCCCGGGCTGGTTTACTTATTTAGACAAAGGGGGAACCGTTGATAACCTGTCCCGCTTGGAAAAAGGCCTGGAGAAAATCAGAAATCCCGCCTGAAATAGCCCGGTGGCAGATGCCGAAACGGTTTTAACACCAGCATGCTGCTGACACCAGGCGCGGCTACTTTTTTCAGGGACGCGTCACAAACGTCGTCCCTCCTTTTATCCCCCCCTCAGCCTTTCGTCCCACCTGCCCCGCATGCGCCCCGTCACAAAACCGGTAATCCATGTTTTCGTCTGTAACGAACCGGGTGAACAGCTTCCCCCCTGTTAATGGCCTGTTACAGCTTGTCTGGCATGATGGTTAAAACCCATTGATGCGCCAGACGCATGAATCGATGAGTTTATTGCGCTTATTTACGCTATTTTTCTGATCCAGTCTGCAGCAACAGGCGCGGTAAAAGCGTCAACGACAAACTGGAGATAACCATGCATTCCTCTCACGCCCCCATGACCACCGGGGCAAGAATTAGCGCCATCTTGCGCGTGACCTCTGGCAATTTTCTTGAGCAGTTCGATTTTTTCCTGTTCGGATTTTATGCCACCTACATTGCCCATACCTTCTTTCCGGCCAGCAGTGAGTTTGCCTCATTAATGATGACCTTCGCGGTCTTTGGGGCAGGCTTTCTGATGCGTCCGATTGGCGCCATCGTGCTGGGGGCCTACATCGATAAAGTCGGCAGGCGTAAAGGGCTGATTGTGACCCTGTCGATTATGGCCGCAGGCACCTTCCTGATTGTGCTCATCCCTTCCTATCAGGCGATTGGGCTCTGGGCACCGCTGCTGGTGCTGGCGGGCCGCCTGCTGCAGGGCTTCTCGGCGGGCGCAGAGCTGGGGGGCGTCTCCGTCTACCTGGCGGAAATTGCCACGCCGGGCCGCAAGGGCTTTTACACCAGCTGGCAATCCGGCAGTCAGCAGGTGGCGATTATGGTCGCCGCGGCCATGGGCTTTGGCCTCAATATGCTGATGGAAGAGAGTGCCATTCGCGATTGGGGCTGGCGTCTGCCTTTCCTGTTTGGCTGCCTGATTGTGCCCTTTATCTTTATCCTGCGCCGTAAGCTGGAAGAGACCGAAGAGTTCACCCGCCGCCGCAACCCTCTGGCAATGCGCGAGGTGTTTACCACCCTGTTAGCGAACTGGCAGGTGGTAATAGCCGGTATGCTGATGGTCGCCATGACCACCACCGCGTTCTATCTGATCACCGTTTATGCCCCCACCTTCGGTAAGAAGGTCCTGATGCTCAGCGCCCCGGACAGCCTGCTGGTCACGCTGCTGGTGGCAGTATCGAACTTCCTCTGGCTGCCGGTCGGGGGCGCTCTGTCAGACCGCTTTGGCCGCAAACCGGTGCTGGTGACCATGGCGCTGCTGGCCCTGGTTACCGCCTATCCGGCGCTTCATCTGCTTGCTCAGGCCCCCGGTTTTTCGATGATGCTGGCGGTGCTGCTCTGGCTCTCCTTCCTTTATGGCCTGTATAACGGTGCCATGATCCCGGCGCTGACGGAAATTATGCCGGTGGAAGTGCGGGTGGCCGGTTTCTCACTGGCTTACAGTCTGGCCACCGCCGTGTTTGGCGGATTTACCCCGGTCATCTCCACCGCGCTGATTGAGTACACCGGCGATAAGGCCTCACCGGGCTACTGGATGAGCTTTGCCGCCGTCTGTGCCTTACTGGCAACGCTTTATCTGTACCGCCGCATCGGGTTATCACTGCAAACCGCAGGTTAAAACAGGGACGCTATCATGCAAAAATTTTATTATTTACTCCCGGCGACGCTGTTGCTGTTTTCCGTCAGCCCGCGCGTACCGGCCGAAGAAGTGACCGTGATGATTTCAGGGGGTTTTAAAGCGGCACTGGAAAAACTGGCCCCGCAGTATGAAGCCAGCAGCGGCGACACGATCAGGCTGGTTCCCGGCCCCTCAATGGGGAACAGCCCACAGGCGATCCCGTCGCGGCTGGCGCGGGGGGAAAAGGCCGACGTGGTGATCATGGTCGGTGACGCGCTGACTCATCTGGCACAGGATAACCGGCTGCAACCCGGTTCCCGCGTAGAGCTGGCTGACTCACCGGTCGGCATGGTCGTCAGACAGGGGGACCCTGAACCTGATATCAACAACGCGGCGGCACTGCGTCATACCCTGTTGCAGGCCAGGTCGGTGGCGTATTCTGACAGCGCCAGCGGCCGCTATGTCAGCGGCCAGCTGTTTAAAAAACTGGGTATTGAAGACGAAATGAAGCACAAAGCGCAGATGATTGAGCGCATTCCGGTGGCGTCCGAAGTGGCCAGAGGGAAATATACGCTCGGTTTTCAGCAGGTCAGTGAGCTGCTCCCTGTTGCGGGCGTCACCTTTATTGGCAAGCTGCCGGCCGATCTGCAGTACGTGACCCGCTTTGCCGGTGCGGTCACCGCGAAAGCAGATCACCCGCGGGAAGGAAAAGCGCTACTGGCTTTTTTATCTTCTGCTTCGGCACAAAACGTTATACAGGCCACCGGCATGGTCACGGTCAGCGCTGAACAGCCTGTTAAGCCGCGTGATACTGTTCGGTGATCAACTTTTCCAGTTCGGCAGCAAGGTAAGACTGCATCCGTCCGCTGCGTCTGATCAGCCCCACCGTCCGCCTGACCACCGGGTCAGTCAGCGGTACGGATGTCAGGAGCGAATATTCTGACGAGGGCATCGACATCGCCGGGACGGCAGCAATACCGACCCCCGCTTCAACCATGCCCAGCATGGTGGTGACGTGGCGGGTTTCGCAGATACTGGGACGCTCAGGGATGATGTGTTCCAGCATCTGATCGAGCAGGTTACGGTTGCCGGAGGACTTATCCAGCCCCACATAATCCTGCTGATAGAATTCCCGCCACGTCAGGCTTTTTCTGCTGGCGATGGGACCATCGCGCCGGCAGGCCGCCACGTAGACATCCCCCACCAGCGGCAGAAAGTCGATATTGGGTTGCAGACTGCGCGCAAAACAGAGGCCGAAGTCCGCCTCTCCGCTGGCAACGGCTTCGATAACATTCCCTGCGCTGCTGTCAATAATCCTGACGCGTACCTGCGGGTAGCGCGCCTGAAAACGGCGGATCACATCGGGCATAAAATAGTACGCCGCCGAGGGCACCGTGGCGACGGTAACCAGCCCGACGCGTTCCTGACTGACCTTAGTGATATCCCCTAATAGCGACTCCACATTGAACAGCAGCTGATCGGAACGCGCCGCGAAGGTCTGGCCGTAGAGCGTCAGCGTCACGCGCCGGGTGGTTCTGTCGAACAGCCGGATGCCCAGCGCAGACTCCAGCTTCTCAATCCTGCGGCTCAGTGCCGACTGAGACAGGCAGATGGACTCAGCTGCAAGGCGAAAATTACCGTATTCAACCAGTGCGCGGAAGGCGTAGAGATCGTTGAGATCAAAATTGACGGGCATAGCGACAGATAATCCTTTCAGCGTCGGCAGAGGGTAAACAAAAAGACACGCTGCCTGAGCTTACCGATTAGCCCGCGACGGGTAAAGGCCATCCCGGCAGACGGCGCGAAATGGCCTGCACCTGCAGCTCCCTGTCCTGTCCTGATCGCCACGGCCTGTTTAAGGAAAAATCCCGCGACGGAGACCGCGCCTTACAGCGGCATTCTGTACTGGATCACGCCGGGTTTCTCTGCCACCCGGTCGTACAGCCGCTGGGCCGTGGCGTTCTTTTCCTGGGTGTGCCAGTAAAGCCTGTCGCACTGCCGCGCACGGGCCTGTTGCTGAACATATTCAATCAGCTGTTTTCCCGTCTCTCTGCCGCGACAGTGGGGCGCAACAAACAGGTCTTCAAGATAGCAGTACTCGCTGACCGCCCAGGTGGAGGGATGAAACAGGTAGTGAGCAAACCCGATAACGGTTTCCCCCTCCCGGGCAACGGCACAAAAAATGGCGCTGTCGGCGTCAAAAAAACGCTGCCAGGCAGCCGCCGTGGCGTCTTCAGATAACTGAACTTCGTAGAAAGCCTGATAACTCAGCCAGTACGGCAGCCACTGTGCGTAATCCTTCTGTTGAACAGGCATAACGTTCATCGCTGCACTTTCTCTATTTTTATCAATCATTTAATTACCCCTCATCGTTAAGAAGATGCAAGAGTAACGCGCCCAGTGGTATCCTGTAAGATACACTTTGTTGAAATATTATGGATCCACTTTGCGCCCAGAAAAGAACGTTGCCAGCTTCCCGGGCCTGTTGCTTAAAAAAGGGAAAATTAAAGAACAGTTCTATCAGGTGATTAAAGAGATGATCCTGACCGGCGAGCTTAAAGCCGGGCGGAAGCTGCCCTCCAGCAGAACGTTTTCTGAAATGATGGCCATTTCAAGGAACTCCGTGCTGTCGGGTCTGGAACGCCTCTGCGATGAGGGCTATCTGACAACCCGACAGGGCGCGGGCACCTTTGTTGCGCCGGTCATTCCTGATGAGATGATCCACACGGCGGCTGTGGCCCCCTCCCCCCAGGCGGCGCGGGAAAAAAGTCGCCCCCGGCTGGATCCGCAGACGCAGGTGATGAAGCAGCTGTGGGACGCGACGCTGCCCCACTCCGGACAAAACCTGACGTTTAATATCGGTATCGGCTGCACGGACTTATTCCCTTATGCGCTGTGGGGGCGGCTTTCCGGCCGCCTCTGGCGGCAGTATCGCCAGCTGGACGGCCGGCACAATGAGGTGATGGGCTACCGACCGTTGAGACGGGCCCTCTGCGACTATGTCCGCACCACGCGGGGCCTGAACTGCACAGAGGAACAGATCCTGATTGTCAGTGGAACCCAGCAGGCGATGAATCTGGCCGCGCAGGTGCTGTTACAGAAGGGCGATGAAGTCTGGCTCGATGAACCGGGATACGACGGTGCCCTGGGGGCGTTTACCTCCATGGGGGCGGTCATCCGCCCGGTGAGCGGCGATAAACAGGGAATGGACATCGCCAGCGGCATCCGCCAGTGGCCGGGGGCGAAAATGATTTTCACCTCCCCTTCCCATCAGTTTCCGCTGGGCGGAACCCTGAGTCTGTCACGAAGAATGGCGCTGCTGGAGTGGGCCGCAGAGCGTGACGCGTGGATCTTCGAGGATGATTACAACAGTGAGTTTCGCTATGCCGCCCAGCCAATCCAGGCCCTGCAGGGGCTGGATCAGCATCAGCGGGTGATCTACGCCGGAACCTTCTCCAAAATGATGTTCCCGGGGTTTCATCTGGGTTTCCTGGTGGTGCCTGAACACCTGGTGGAGCCCTTTAAAATCGCGAAGTACTATGCGGACACGCGGACGGCTTATCTGGATCAAACCCTTCTCGCCACCTTTATCGCTGAGGGGCATTATGCCCGCCACGTCAGGCGCGTAAGGAAAGCCTGCCATGAACGCCAGAGGGTGATGACAGAAGCCATCCGCTTATATCTTCCCGACATTTTCAGCGTAGAACCTGCGGATTCCGGCATTCATCTTGTCTGCTGGCTGGCGGAGCATCTTGACGAAGCCGTTATCCTTGCGCACTGTCGTCAGGCGGGTTTGGGCGCGCAACCCCTTGCACGCTACTGCCAGACCCGACCGGAAAAGCAGGCGATCCTGTTCGGCTTTGCCGCACATACACCGGCGGAGATCGTTGACGGGATCAGGAAACTGGCCCGGCAGCTGGCCAGAAAATAACCCCCACAAGGAGGCAGCATGCAGTACACCCCCCTCGGCAACAGCGACCTGAACGTTTCACGCATCTGTATGGGCTGCATGGGCTTTGGCGACCCGACCACCGGGCCACACAGCTGGACGCTGGACGAAGCGGAAAGTCGCGACATCATCCGCTACGGGCTGGAAAACGGCATCAATTTTTTTGATACCGCCATTGCCTATCAGAACGGCTCCAGCGAGCGCTATGTCGGCAGGGCATTACGCGATATGGCAAAACGGGATGAGGTGGTGCTGGCGACGAAATTTCTGCCGCGTACCGCGCAGCAAATGGCAGCGGGGGTGACGGCTAAAGAGGCCATTACCCTCTCGCTGACGCAAAGCCTGCAGAACCTGGGCATGGATTATATTGACCTCTATATCTGCCACCGGTGGGATTACCACACGCCGATCCTCGAGATTCTGCAAACGCTGCATCAGGCCGTGACCGCCGGTAAAGTCCGTGCGATTGGGCTTTCCAACTGCTTTGCCTGGCAGCTGGCCAAAGCCAATGCCCTTGCGCGGCAGGAAGCCCTGACGCCGTTTGTGTCGGTGCAGAGCCACTACAACCTGATCATGCGCGAAGACGAGCGGGAGCTGGCCGGTCTATGCGCGGAAGATAACATTGCCATGACGCCTTACAGCGCCCTGGCCAGCGGCAGGCTGTCGCGGGTGGCAGACTCGCAGACCCGGCGTTCCCGTGAGGACAGTTACGCAAAAGGCAAATACGACAGCACCGCCGGGGCGGACCAGGCGATCATCAACCGTGTCAGTGAGCTGGCTTCGCGCCGGGGCGTGTCGATGACCGAAGTGTCGCTGGCCTGGTTACTGACCCGAGTGACGTCACCGGTGGTCGGCGCCACCCGCCGACACCACGTTGACGGTGCGGTTAAGGCAGTTGACCTGAAGCTGAGTGTGGAGGAGATTCACTCTCTTGAAGCCTGTTACCAGCCGCATCACCTCACCGGGATGATGGCCGAAAACCGGCCACCGGCGACAGGTTAACCGGCGACGGTTATCCCCTGCCGGCCTTGCAGCACTGATGATCCGCCCCTTTCGCCGGGGATGAAGGGCTGGCCCGGCCCGGCGACAGGGCCGTTACCGATCCTGCTGGCGGGGGATATCCGTTGAGAATCTGGCGCTGATCGCATCGCGCTCATAGCCCTGCGGTTCGGTCAGGATGTGGTATAAGTCCGGACGACGACCATGGATCCACCGCCGCCCCGTACTCATCGCCAGCAGGGTTAAATCAAGTTCGGCACTGACCATCGCATCCTCTGCCACCCAGGTTTCTGCCACTATCCGGCCATAGGGATCCAGGATCATCGCATTGCCGGTGCGCACTTCGTCCTGGTCTGCGCCCACGCCGTTACTGAATAACACGAACAGCCCGTTGTCATGGGCACGCGCGGGTAGCCAGCGCATCAGCCATTCCCGGCCACTGGCCCCTTTAAATGCCGCCGTGATTTCTTCTTTGCGCGTCGCCCGTTGCGCCCAGAGCGCCAGCGGGATCGGCTTCATGGCACAGGGACTGCGCGACTGTGTTCCCCCGGTCTGGTGCGGGGCAAGCAGGATATCGGCACCGAGCAGCGCCGTGGCGCGCACGTTCTCAACGAGGTTATTATCCCAGCAGATGAGGATCCCCACTTTCACGCCCCAGGGAGTATCAAACACAGTGAATCTGTCGCCGCTGCTGATGGCCGGGTGCTCAAAAGCGTGAAGCTTGCGATGCGTATGCACTGAACCATCGGGCATACAGGCCACATAGGCGTTATAGAGACGCCCGTCATCGGCACGTTCAATCAGCCCGGCACCGATCAGCATCTGATGTTTTACCGCCAGCGCACGGATCAGCGCCAGCGAGGGGCTGTTGTTCAGCGGTTCAGCCAGCGCAGACACCTCACTGGCGGAAAGCCGTGGCACATGCCAGTAACCGGTGATACACATTTCCGGGAAGGTCAGAATCTTTACCTGTTGCAGGGCGGCCTGCTGAATAAACTTCTCCATGATCAGCAGGTTGTACTGCTTATTTCCGGCCTGATGCTGAAACTGTACGGTGGCGGCCCTGAGGGCGGTTCTCTCTGACATGATGAAACTCCAGAAGTGATCGGAAAGGCATTACAGCAGGCTCACTGATAACGGTATAATCAAACTATTTTCAATTCTGATAACTTTCTGGAATGTCATGATGAATCTTCGGTTGCTGAACGCCTTTGTGATGC
This sequence comes from Erwinia persicina NBRC 102418, assembly GCF_001571305.1. GTDB lineage: Bacteria > Pseudomonadota > Gammaproteobacteria > Enterobacterales > Enterobacteriaceae > Erwinia > Erwinia persicina. The sequence goes on from NZ_BCTN01000001.1 coordinate 216,861, forward strand.
TGGCAGAAAAAGGAAACTATGCCGAAGCCGCGCGGGCCCTGTTTATCTCGCAACCGGCATTAACCAAACAGATAAACCTGCTGGAATCGCAACTCAACGTCGCTCTTTTTTCACGCGGCCGGCACGGTACGGCGCTGACATCCGGCGGTCGTCGCCTGCTGCCGGAGGCGCAGAAAGTGCTCGGGCAGGCACGCTCATTCCTGCACCATGCCGGGCAGGTGGCAAAAGGCCATGAGGGCACTCTGGCGGTGGGATTCGGCCTCTCCAGCTTTTACCTGGCCCCGCAGTGTCTGGCCGAATTTCGCCAGCGTTTCCCCGGCGTGGAGGTTTCTTTAACTGACCTGCCCTCCGCGCAGCAGTATGCCCAGCTGCAAAACAACGAACTTCAGGTGGGATTTGTTCGGGTACCACCGCCTGTACCGCTGGATTATCTGCCGCTGTTTACTGACCGTCTGGTGCTGGTCGCGGCGGATGCCTCGTCGGTCAGCGTGGCCGGGTGTTTAAAAAAGTGGCCTCTGCTGCGGCTGCGCACGGAACGTGGCCGCGGTCTGAATACCCAGATTGATCGCTATATGCAGGACAACGGGCTGATGGCCTCTGCCACACAGCTGGCTGAGGATATTCATACCATCGTCGCGCTGGTGATGGCCGGCACCGGGGCTGCACTGTTACCGGAGAGCGTGATGCATATCGCCCCTCCGGCATTAGCGATGATGCCGTTAACGGGAGCGTCAGTAAGCTGGCAGGTGGGTATCGCATGGGACGGCAGAACGGAGGATCGGCTCAGGGATCATTTTATCGCGGGGGTGAAGACAAGGCAGCGGGTTTCAGCGCGTTAATTCACGCTGGCGCTTCCGCCTGTCAGGCATTAAAAAACCCGCCCGGTGGGTCCCCGGGCGGGCTGTTATTTATGCCATCACCAGCTGACACACACCTTACCCAGGTGTTTGCCGCTTTGCAGGTGGGCAAAGGCCTCGCTTAAGCGATCGTAGGTAAAGACCCGATCGATGATCGGTTTCTGCGCCATCAGCGCCAGCGCGTTGACATAGTCAATCTGATCCTGGCGGCTGCCGACAATCAGCCCCTCAATGCGCACCTGTTTAGCCAGCACGCTGAAGACGGACAATGCCGCATCCGTGCCGGACAACACGCCGATCACGGCAATATGGCCGCCAACCTTCACCGCTTTCAGGGATTCATTCAGCGTGGCGGGCCCGCCCACTTCAACCACGTGATCAACACCGATGCCGCCGGTCAGTTCAAGGACTTTGTCGCCCCACTCTGGCGTCGTGCGGTAGTTAATGGTGTCATCTGCGCCCAGTTCGCGCACTCTCGCCAGTTTCTCATCAGAAGACGAGGTGGCAATGACCCGTGCGCCCATCGCTTTGGCCAGCTGCAGCGCGGCAATGGAAACCCCGCCGGTGCCCTGCACCAGTACGGTTTCACCCGCTTTTAAGCGGCCATTGACCACTAAGGCCCGCCATGCGGTCAGGCCGGAGGTGGTGATGGTGGCGGCTTCCACGTGCGACCAGCCTGCCGGTGCGTGGGTAAAGGCGCTTTCCGCGCGCACAACACTTTCACAGGCCAGGCCATCGACGCCATCGCCTGGCGTATGGGCAAATCCGCCCACGGCCGGGGTCGCTTTACCTGCCGCCCATACCGGGAAGAAGGTGGAAACCACGGCATCACCCACGCGGAAATCGGTTACGCCTTCGCCTACCGCCTCAACAATACCGGCACCGTCAGACAGCAGGATACGGCCATCGTCAACGGCCATGCCGCCTGTGGCCACCATCAGATCATGGAAATTGAGCGAGCTGGCTTTAATTGCCACTCTGATCTCTCCTTTGCCCGGCTGTCCCGGATCCTTGCGTTCGGTGAGCGTCACGCTGTCGAGATTAAAGGGGGTATTAATCACTGCTGCTTTCATCATCTTCTCCTGATAGATCTGTTTCTGGCTGATGCCAGCGAATGAAAGTACCAGCTTACACGCCACTGACGCTCATCGGGTACGCACTATGCGCTGTCACGCGAAATTGATGCCCTGCCCTCCGTGACGGGCTGCAGGCGAAACAGTAACGCCATCGCCACAAAGCAGGCCGCGCCGGCACAGAGCATGGCGAGATGAAACCCGCTTTCCATCGCCGTCGTATAGCGGGCGCTGAAGTCCGTCACCGCCGGGGAGGTCAGATGACGCGTGACAGCCTGATGCGCAATCTGTGCCGCATCATCAATGCCGCTGCCGTTCAGCGAAGCCGTCAGCGTGCGTATCGCCTGTCCACTCATCAGCGTGCCGAGTAAGGCAATGCCAATGGTCATTCCCGCCTGACGCAGCGCATTCATCATCGCTGAAACGGATCCGGCCTGTTCAGTGGGCGCCATGCCCATCACCAGCATACCAATCCCCGGCACCGCCAGTCCGGCACCGGCCCCCAGCAGCGCGAACAGCGTCCCGACCAGCCAGTAAGCAGACTGCGCATGCAGCAGTGCCATCGCCACCATCGACAGGCCGGCGATGCCATAACCGGCGACCATCAGTCCGCGCATCGGCAGGCGGGCACTGATTCGGCCAAACAGCAGCGAGACCAGTCCGGTGACGGCGAACAGCGGCAGCATACGCAGCCCGGCTTCCGCCGGGGCCCAGCCCTGAATCTGCTGCAGAAAAATCGAAAAAAAGAACAGGCAGCTGTAATAAGAAAACCCGAGAATAAAGGAGGCCAGATTGACGCAGACAAACGCTGGCTCGCGCAGCAGTGCCAGCGGCAGTAACGGTCGCGGCGTCCGTTTCTCCACCAGCGCAAACAGGATAAAACCCACCGCAGCAACAGCGAGGATCATCAGGGGAAGGCGGCCGCTAAAGCCGTATTTACCCGCCTCAATCATCCCCCAGGCCAGCGCCCCCAGTGATAAAATGCCCAACAGCTGCCCGGCGGTGTCCAGCGCCGCATGGTCAGGAAATTTACGCTCCGGTATGCCCCACAGCCCTGCAGCGACAGCCACCAGGCACAGTGGGATATTCACCAGAAAAATACTCTGCCAGCCCAGCCACTGCAGCAGTACGCCGCCGAGCAGCGGCCCGAGGATCAGCGCCAGCGCGCTGAACGCTGACCAGCCCCCGATAGCATGAGCCCGCTGGCGGGGATCGGGAAAAGCATGGGTCAGAATCGGCATGGCCCCGGAAATCAGTAACGCTGCCGATACCCCCTGAATGGCCCGCCCGGTCAGCAGCACCGCCAGGTCAGGGGCGATACCGCACAGTAATGACCCGCAGGTGAACAGCACTACGCCACTCACCCAGGCGCGTTTATGTCCGTAACGATCCGCAAGCGGTCCGGCGGACAGCATAAAAGCAGACAGACAGACGGCGTAGGCATTAACCACCCACTGTAACCCGGCAATGTCCGTTCGCAGTGCACTCTGCATGGTCGGCAGGGCAACGTTGACGATGCTGATATCCAGCGAGGCAAGAAAAGTACCAAGATAAGCCGCAGCGAGTGCGGCGTGATGACGGCTGAGACGCATAAAAATCCCTTATATGATGGGCTGGTTATCGTAACCGTAGCAATTGACTGACCGACGGTCAATGAAAAACAGCGCAGCAGACCGGTGATATTTTTTCAGCGAAGCGCCACTTTACGGGGCGGGCAAACCGCCGCCCCTAACGCGGTTACAACCCCAGATTCCCCCGCAGCGTCGACGCCGTATAGTGTTTCCGCAGCAGACCACGATGCTGTAACGCCGGGATCACCTGACTGACAAATTCGCTGACCCCACCCGGGAAATGCGAGAACATCACGTTAAAACCGTCGGCCGCGCCCTGCTCTGACCACTGCTGCATTGTCTCTGCCACGCTGGAGGCCGTCCCCACCATTTCCAGCCCCTGATAACCGCAAATGCGTCGTGCCAGCGCCAGAATAGTGAGGTTTTCCCGTCGCGCCAGTTGCACCACCCGCTCGCGCCCGCTTTTACTGGCATTACTGGCGGGGATTTCCGGCAACGGGCCGTGGATATCATACGCTGATATATCGTGCCCGAGCGCCACCGAGAGAGTGGCAAGACTGCTCTGCTCGTCCACCAGGCTGTCCAGCGTGGCACGTTTCTGACGGGCTTCTTCTTCGGTCGCGCCGAGAACCACAAAGACAGCAGGAATGATTTTCAGCGGTTTACGGCGGCCGGCAGCCTGCGCCCGGCCCTGCATATCGTCATAAAACTCACGGGCGGAATCCAGATCAGTCTGGTAGGTAAATATCACTTCGGCGGTTTCGGCCGCAACCTGCCTGCCGGCTTCTGACGCCCCGGCCTGCACGATAACCGGCCGCCCCTGGGGAGAGCGTTCAATATTCAGCGGGCCCTGCACCGAAAAATAGTCCCCGTGATGGTCGAGCCGGTGCATTTTTTCAACCTGCAGAAATACGCCGCTGTCAGCATCACGGCAAAACGCATCCTGCTCCCAGCTGTCCCACAGACCGTTCATCACCGCCGTAAACTCCCGCGCCCGCGCATAGCGCTGGCTGTGCTCCATATGCGTTTTCTGGCCGAAATTACCGGCTTCGCTGGCATTGCTGGAGGTCACCAGATTCCACCCGGCGCGGCCTGCGCTGATGTGGTCAAGGGATGCCAGACGGCGTGCCAGCATATAGGGTTCGTTATAAGTGGTACTCGCCGTGCCAATCAGCCCGAGGTGCCGGGTAACAGCAGCCAGCGCAGGCAGCAGCGTCAGCGGATCCAGCGTCACCGTGCTGTGCCCGCGAGCCAGCGCCGCCGGGCCAACTGCACGTAACGCCAGCGTATCGGGCAGAAACAGACCGTCGAACCGTCCCTGCTCCAGGGTCTGTGCAAACCACTTCATCTGCTCAAAGCGGCACTGAAAATCGGCGACAGCGCCAGGATAACGCCATGCGCCGGCATGGATGCTGGGCATTGCCAGCAGGATAAGTTGAGAAGTGCGGGTCATCAGGTGGCCTCCTTCAGGCTGAGCCAGTAACCGGGCTGGTACGGGACAGGGAGAAAACGCTCGTGCAGTTCGCGGAACGTCGCTTCGGGGTCGAGTGAAGAAAACAGATCGGGATGCAGCCATTTCGCCACGCGCTGCAGGGCGATAAAATAGTAGGGATTGTCGTAAAAGGGATGCCAGATGGCATAAACCTGTTGTTCTCTGACAGCGCGCAGCGTGCGGTAGGCAGGCCGCTGCATCAGCCGCTGCAGACGGGCGCGACCTTCAGCGGGGTCAGCCCCTGGCCCCAGATTGACCCAGTTCCCCCCGGGGGAATAGAGCGACCAGTTCGCCCCGGTGACCAGGACCATGTCGGGATCGGACGTAATGACCTTTTCCTGACTGAGTGTGCCGAAGGTTCCCTGCAGCAGTCGTGTCCCCAGATTCTCCCCTCCGGCCACCGCCACCAGCTCGCCAAAGTTGCCGTCACCGTAGGTCAGACAGCAGTCGTCATACAGCCCCGCAGCACGTTCAACCATCACCAGCGGTCGCGTCCTGACCTGCTTCAGCGGGCCGGTCACCCGGTCGATCTGCTGCTGGCGAAAGTCCAGGAAACGGGCTGCCCGCGCCTCCCGTCCAAACAGCTCGCCGAGAATTTGCATGCTGCGCACCGCGTTGGCAAACATTCTGGTACGAAAATCCACGAACAGCACCGGGATACCCGCCTGCTTCAGCAGGGACAGCAGTCCTGAGGCGGTCGCTGCGGTCATCGAACTCAGGTTCAGCACCACAATATCGGGCTGCAACGCAATGGCCTGTTCTCCGCCAATGGCATCGACGGTTTTACCGGAAAAACGCGGTATGCGGTCGATTTGCGGAAAGCGTTGCTGATAAGCCCGGTATCCGTCGAGATCGGCAGCGCGAAAGTTATCTCCCCAGGCGACCACGCCACGGAAGGGATCTTCCGGGCGCAGCAGCGCCAGCGCATAGGCCAGCGTACCGTCACCCAACAGGATCCGGCTGACCGGGTGGCGCAGGGTCACGCTACGTCCGGCGATATCGGTCAGGGTTTTTGCCCTGCCCATGGCGGCCAGCGGCTGCGTGGTGATCAATACCCCTGCCGCCAGCAAGCCACAGAGCAGCGAGCGACGGGTTACCGAGTCCGGGCCGTAATGGCTGGCTGCTTTTTGTCTGGCTGAAACTAAAGGTGCTGGCATAGAGCAAGGTCTGTCGGCTGGCGATAGGATAAGCCATCATATCATTGACCGACTGACGGTCAATGTATAATATGCCTTCATTATAATTATCATTCGCATTTACAGACGTTAAGAAACTTTATAGAAAGTGATTATTTTCATCACGTTAATAGCAAGCATGTGCGCACGGCCCCCCCACATTTCGCTCGTTCCAGGACTCTTTATGCTGATAAATCACGCTGTCGCTGTACGCGTTTTACCCCTGCCCTTGCTGCCGTCTGTACTGAACAGGTTAACCCTGTCGCTGATGCTCTCTCTTTACCTGACCGCCCCCGCCTCCGCCGCTGAGGGAACGGCAGACAGGAAAAAGAGCGACAGCGCGGCTGAACCGACAACGCTGACGGTGACGGCAGCCGCTCCGGACAGAACGGAAGGCCCGGAAAACGGTTATGTCGCGGAAGAGTCCGGGGTCGGGACGAAGACCCGCACCCCGGTGCTGGAGATCCCGCAGTCCGTGTCTGTGGTGACCCGCAGGCAGATGGAGATAATGCAGCCGTCATCCAGTAGTGCTGCGCTGCGTTATACCGCTGGCGCGACCAGTGAACGCTATGGCGGTTTTGGTGACTATCTCGACATGACCCGCATACGCGGTGTCGACGCCGATTACTATCTGGATGGGCTGCGCATCATCAGTAACCCGGGAAGCTGGCTGCCCCAGATCGATCCCTGGTCGCTGGAGCGGATTGAAGTCCTGCGCGGACCGGCAGCGGCCCTTTACGGCCAGGGAACCGGCGGGGGCATTGTCAATCAGGTCAGCCTTAAACCGCAGGATATCGCCTCGCACCATATCAGTCTGTCTTACGGCAGCTTCCACCATCAGCAGTTTGGCGTCGACTCCACCGGCCCGGTAACAGACGATAACAGCCTGCTTTACCGGTTTACCGCCAGCGGCCTGGATACGCGGGGGCAGATCGAAGACAGCCGCCACCGTCGCCTCTACCTCGCCCCGTCTGTGACCTGGCGGCCCACGGATAAGGCGACCTGGACCTTAATGGCGACATATTCATGGGAGCCGGATATCGCGAACTACAACAGCCTGCCCGCCGACCTGCTGGGGCTGAACAACAGTCCTTATGCCCCCCTTGACCGTCATAAAAACTATACCGACGGGCATTTCGCGGACTCCACCCGCCGCCAGCAGACCGTCAGCTCACTCTTTGAGTATCAGTTTGATAACGGCTGGACCTTTAACAGCAATGCCCGTTATATGAATGTTCGTTCCGATATTCAGCGCGGGGTGATTTATGGTTATCAGTTGGTGAATGCGCAGCCGTGGCTGAAAGCGTATGACGAACTGACCCCGGCGACGGTCAGCACCTTTTCAATGGATAATCATATCAGCGGGGATATTGATGCCGGGCCAACCCGCCACACGCTGCTGGCCGGCGTCGACTTTTCGCTTGGGCGTCTGAACAATGCGCTCTACAGCGTGGGCCCGGTGCTGACTGATCCGTACGGCCCTGACTACCGGCCGGATCTGCATCCCGATTTCACCGCCAGCCGGGCCGCGCCGTGGCGGGAAAAACAGCAATTTACCCGTACCGGCGTCTACCTGCAGGATCAGATTGCCTGGAACCGCTGGCGTCTGACGCTCAGCGGTCGCCATGACTGGTCGGATACCGACCATGATACCAACAGCTACTCGCCGGTAACGGTAAAAACCCGCCAGACGGATGAGAAATGGACGGGGCGCGCCGGACTGAGCTATCAGTTTGATAGCGGGCTGGCGCCCTATATCAGCTACGCCACCTCCTTCGATCCGCTGCTGGGCAGCGGATATGATGGCAAAGCCTTCCGGCCCGTGGAAACGAAGCAGAGCGAACTGGGGATCAAGTTCCACCCCGAAGGCTCGAAAACCCTGCTCAGTGCCGCCCTGTTCCAGCTGACCCAGTCTGATGTCAAAACCAGTGACGCCGAACATTTGGGCTTTAATACCCAGGCCGGGAAGGCGCGCACCCGGGGGATCGATCTGCAGGCCACAACGGAAATTGTGCCTGATCTCAATCTGATAGCCAGCTATACCTGGCTGGATAATGAGTTAACCCAGGATGCGACAAATCGCGGTAAAACGTTAACCCAGGTTCCGGCCAACAGCGCCGCCGCCTGGCTCGACTATCGCTTTGATTCAGGTGTGCTGTCAGGACTGCAGCTGGGAAGCGGTGTGCGCTACCTCGGCACCAGCTACGGCGACCCGGCGAACACCTTCAAAGTACCGGTAGCCACGCTGGTAGATGTAGCGGGCCGTTATGATTTGGGGCAGCTCTCTTCCTCTCTTAAAGGCACCACCCTGGCGATTAACGTCAACAACCTGACCAACAAGCGCTATGTTGCCAGCTGTACATCGGCGATGTACTGCTTTGTGGGTCAGGACAGAACGGTCACCGCCACCGTGGATTATCGCTGGTAATAAATAAGGGATGGCGCAGGGCCATCCCTCTGGCTTCAGGCCACCATCAGCGCGGATTTAACCGGCTGCAGCAGTCTGCCTACCTCGCAGTCCAGCAGGGCTGAACGCCGCAGTAACTCTTCCGTTTTGGCCCCAATCAGCGAACAGACATAAGCGTTCACCTGCTCCTGGCTCATCTGGTTGTAACGCTCGGTAAAGGCCATTTCAATGCTGTCGCAGATTACCGCTCCGGCATTGCTGACATAATCAGGCAGGTAATGAATGCCGCGTGCAACCAGCACCGCTTCTGCCAGTGGGTTGCTGAACGGGGAATTGGCGCTGCTGACCACCCAGCCGGTATTGATCTGTGGCACATTTTCACTGGTTAAAATACCGGACAGCGAGGCAATGCACAGCACATGACTTTTCTCACCGAACAGCTGCGCTTCGTTAACCCGGCGCACCCCCTCAGGGAAGACCGCCTGCGGATTGATGTCGTACCCCACGACGTCGCACCCGTGCAGCAGAGACTGTCTGGCCACCTCAGCCCCGACTTTGCCCATACCGTGAATGGCCACCACTGGCTGCGCAACCCCGGACAGCCGCAGGGTGATAATTTTATGAACGGAGCTCCAGACGCCGTACCCGGTGGCGACAGAGGTATCAATCTGCGGGCTGTCCATGGCATTGAGTATCCACGGGGTGAAACGACGCAGATAGTCCATATCCTGATTACTGGTGTTGATGTCACACCCGGTAAACATGGTGCCATTATAACGGTTCAGCAGCGCCCCGATCTCCGCCATCACCTCCGGCTGTTGTGCCGGCAGATGCGGGCTGTTGACGACAATTTTGCCGCCGCTGAACCCGGTATTATACAGTCCGTGTTTCAGGGACATACGCTGCGCCAGCATCACCGCCTCACTCTCCTGCTGCTGCCGTGAACTGTACTGCCGCCAGCGGATACCCCCGTTAGCCGGAAGGCGTTTGATGTGCGGCGAGTAAGCCAGCGTAAAGGACGTCTCGCTGTCAACCTGTACGGTTTCAATCTGATACTGTGTCGTGTTCAGTGTTGCATTCAATGCAGACATGATATTCATCCTGTTAATGAGTGAGATGTTGCTCAACAACGCCAGATTTTTGCAAACAATGGCGGATACCCGACGGCGTCGGCTGGTGTAAAAAATCAGCCATACTGATCGCCACGCCAAACTCCTGTTCCAGCCGGGCCATCAGGCGTAAAGCCATCAGAGACTGTCCTCCGGCGTCATAAAAATCCTCATAGGCCGATGCCGGTAACGCCCCGGTGACTTCCTGCCACAACGGACGAATACGCGCCATCAGCGCGTCCTGCTCCCGGGGATCGCGGGCGGCAACATCAGCCTGCTGGCTGGCCGGGAGTTCCCGGTCACCCATCCACCAGAACTGGGGGTCGAAGGGATAAAGCGGCAGGGCTACACGCCGCCCCGGAGAGGCCCACAGGCGTGACCAGCAGACCGCGACCCCGGCGCGCCAGATTTTTTGCAGGGCCTGGATCCACAGCGCCTCCTCGGTGAGGGCATCATCGCGGCGGCGCAGCGTGCGCACCGCAGACGTCTTACCGCCTTGCTGGCGTAAGCGGGCCACCAGCGCGGTCAGGGTCGAACCCGGCCCGACTTCGATAAACAGCGTCCTGCCCCGATCCGGTATCTGCTGCAGTGTCTGGTGATATTGCACTGCCTCACGGGCGTGACGGCTCCAGTAGTCCGCATCCAGCTGACGCAGATCGCTGATCTCCTGTGCCTGCAGCGCGGAGTAATACCGTACCCCGTGATGTGCCGCGCTGACGGCGGGCACGACATGGCGCAGATCGCTGAGGATCGGTTCCATCATTGCCGAGTGAAAGGCGTGAGACACACTGAGTGCCTTGCAGCGAATGCCCTCTCTGCGCAGACGCTGCTCGCAGTCAGCCAGTGCAGACCGGTTACCCGACAGGACACAACTGTTTTCACCGTTCACCGCAGCCAGCGAAACCCCGCCCCCCAGCCACGGCTGACAATCGCTGTCACTCAGCTCAACGGCCAGCATGGCGCCGCCCTCCAGCGAGGCCATCAGCCTGCCGCGCTGCGCGGCAAAGACCAGGGCCTGTTCGACGGTAAAAGCACCGGCGGCCCAGGCCGCGGCAATTTCGCCAACGCTATGGCCCATCACCCGATCGGGCACCACGCCGTAATAGATCAGCAGTTCGGCCAGCGATATCTCTACGGCCACCAGCGTCGGCTGCGTCAGGGCGGTGTTATTCAGCATGGTGCTGTCGCCCCCGGGACTGAACAGCGGGGAGATATCCAGTTGCTCCCGCCGGTGCAGCAGCGCCATTTTCTCCTTCATCAGCCGCGCAAAGTGGCTGTCGCGGGCCATCAGCTCCCGCGCCATGCCGATAAACTGGCTGCCCTGACCAGGGAACTGGAAGATGACACTCAGGCGACCTTTACCGCTGTCGACCATCCCCTCTTTGATCACCAGTTGGCCCTCTTCATCCGGCCCCAGCGTGCCGCGATAGCGCATTCCCTGCCTGCCGGTCTGTGCGCTCCAGGCCATGGCCGCCACATCTGCCCCGACGGCGTGCTGCCGGTAGTGCTTCGCCAGCTGATACCAGGCCTGTTCAGAACGGGCAGACAGCGGAATGACCCGATCGGCCAGAGACGCCGGAGTGACGTCCGGCGCTGCGTCTGCCCTTTGCGGCCGGCTTAACACCACGTGAGCATTACTGCCGCCGATGCCAAAGGCACTGACGCCTATGGCACAGCGGGTATCATCCTGCGGCCAGCGTTCGGCGGCACGCAGGACGGTAAACGGACTGTGTGCCAGCTCGCAGGCCGGATTTGCCGCCGTAAAGTTGATCTGCGGCGTCAGCCAGCCGTGCCTGATTTGCAGGGCCGCCTTGATGAGTCCGGCCATTCCGGCGGCCGTTTCAAGGTGACCAACATTGGCTTTCACGGCTCCCAGCGCACAGAAGTTTTCACGCCCGGTAAACTCGCGAAACACGGAACTGAGCGCGGAGAATTCAATCGGATCTCCGGCCAGCGTGCCCGTGCCGTGCGCTTCCATCGCCCGAAAGGTCTCCGGGTGCCGGTGCGCATCCTGCAGAGCCTGACGCAATAAGCGCTGCTGCCCCGCCAGGCTGGTGGTGGTAAAACTGACTTTTTCCGCGCCGTCATTATTCATCGCCACGCCGTCAATCACTGCGATCACCTCATCACCGGCCGCCAGCGCATCCTCCAGGCGTTTCATCACCACGACCCCAACCCCGCTGCCAAATACCGTGCCGCTGGCATCCGCGGAAAATGGCCGGCAGTGTCCGTCTGTCGCAAAGATCATTCCCTGCTGGCTGACGTAGCCCGCCAGCTCCGGGATGCGTAACGTACAGGCGCCGGCCAGCGCCAGGTCACAGCGTCTGTTGCGCAGGGCGTACACCGCCTCACACACCGCCACCAGCGAGGTGGCACAGGCGGCCTGAACATTCACTACCGGGCCACCGATCCCCAGATGCCATGCCGCACGCGTACTGAGGTAGTCGTTATCATTGGTGATCTGCTGTTCAAAGGCCGACGGTGCCAGCGCGGCAAAGCGCTGTGCCCTGCCGTTTTCTCTTAAATACGCCGAACTGCTGCAGCCGGCGAACAGAGCCGCCTCCGGCAGAGCGCCGGGCACAATCCCTGCACTTTCCAGCGCGTGCCAGGCACACTCCAGAAACAGACGATGTTGCGGATCCATCAGCGCCGCTTCCCGGGCGCTGAGACCGAAAAATCCGGCATCAAAGCGGGCAATGTCCTGCGCCAGAGGCGCTGCAACTCCGACAAAACCGGGTTCGTCCGCTGCACGCTCATCCGTTGTCACCAGCGACTCAACGCCATTAATCAGGTTATGCCACCAGGTTTCGATATCACCGGCACCGGGGAAGCGGCAGGCCATTCCCACCAGCGCTATTTTGTGGTTCACGCCGTTTTGCTCTTGCATACTGCCCTCCGGTTTCAGAAGCGTAAGGCGCTGATATCCCAGCGGGGCGCGTGATCACTTAACAGATCCGCGCAGACCTGCCCCATCAGGGGGGTAAATTTGAACGCCCAGCCCCCGGCAGAGACCACCACGTTTTCACCGCCGTGGCAGCGCCCACGGGCGCTGTCCAGATAGAACTGCCGCTGCGGGTTAGTGGGTAACACCGCAAGGCAACTGGAGGAAGAATGTTGACGATCCGGGGCGAGGAAAGGCATATGACGACGGGCAAACTCCAGCGCGCGCGCGACGTGCTGCGGGTTGGCCCGGTACGCTGGCTCCTGATTCCCGGCGATCGGGTCCACTTCGAAATCGGTGCCCAGACGATCAAAACCGTTCACCGACCAGGGATTAGGAGGGAAGCCATAAAACAGATTGCTGTCGCTTTCTACCGGCTGCTGAAAGGCAAACCAGAACGGATCATTCGCCCGGGTACGCTGACTGCGCAGCATACTGATGCAGGCCATCTCATAGGTGGCCAGCTCAAGGTCAATATCCAGCCCGCGCAGCAGTTTTTTGCTCCCCGGTCCGCTGGCGACCAGCACTTTCCGCGCCCTGAACCGCTGGTTTGCGCCGATCACCGTGACGCCCCGGCTGTCCGGTTCCAGCGCCAGCACGTCCTGGCCAAAACCGAAGCTGACATTAAGTTCCGAGGCCAGCGCATACAGCGTAGACAGCGTCCCCCTGACATCAATGACGCCGCCATCCTGCTGCAGAAAGCCTTCGTAGTTCGCATCAAAATGCGAAAAGCCGTAACGCTGCTCAATAGCGCGTATGCCCAGACGTTCATACGGCAGGCCCATCTCATCCATGGAGGCCATGGTCTGCGTAATCTGCCCTTCATTGGTCCAGACATCGGCATCGCCGAACCACAGGCTGCCGGTGCGATGTATCAGCCGACGATCGGCCTCTTTTTCCAGCGCCTGCCACAATGTATCGGCCGCCAGCGTCAGGCGGAAAATATCAATTTCAGAATACTGCAATCGCCAGTGGCGCTCTTCGCCGCTGGTTCCGGCGAGCTGCGTCATCAGGCTATATTTATCCAGCACCAAAACGTTATGTTGTTTATTATTTCGGGCGTAATTCCAGGCACTGGATAATCCTATCGGGCCTGCACCAATAATAATAACATCCCACTCTTCAGACGTGCGCATACCTACCCCTTATCAGGTTGATGTCTTATTTAACAGGAAATCAGGATGTCAGTGTTTTAATCTGGTCGAGCGGCACCAGCACCAGTAGCGTCCGGTATTTCTCCCTGGGGATTTCCTGATAAAGCTGGCGCACCCCCACCTTCCCCATCACATCCCCGCTGACCCCCACGGCCAGCAGCGATTGCCACTGTGAAGCCCAGATGGCGCTGGAATTCCAGATACCTGAGGTTTCGATGCGGCCCTGCGGTGTCTCTGCCGTTTCATGGTAGTAAGACACCACGCTGTCATCGGCCAGGGCGGCAATTTTCCAGCCACTGCCGGTCATGGTTCCCGCCGGTTTTCCCTGGTCATCAATAAACTGATCGACATGAGAATTTGCATCGCCGACGGTGGGCCCGTTTTGCGTTTTTGCGTTGAAATGAATATTGGCCATTTCTGTAACAGAAATAACCGTGGCATTTTTATACCCTTTATTTGACGCCAGTGTTTTTTCAATATCACTGACCGCAAGTCCTTTATCCAGCTCTGCACGAACCCAGTTTGCGAGCATTATCAACTCTGACAATACATTATTATTGCCTTGTATTATTTCCATTTTAATGACCTTTTTATAAATTAAGTGCGGTTATGCCACGACAATTTCCGACTGTTTAAACCAGACTTCGCCTTTTTCCCTTTCCACATCGCTGCCGGCATCGGCAAACAGCGTGATCACCTGCTGGCCTTTCGCCAGCGTCGCGGCCAGCTTCCATGCGGTTTTCCAGTTGGCGGCAGAGGAGGCGCCAATTTTGACCCCGGTGAGATGCCAGAACTCGTACATGGCGGCCAGCGCTTCCCGATAGCTGACCTCATTAAACGGCAGGTTTTTCGGCATCATCTGGCTGATAAAAGGCTGACGGAAGCCGAAACCAAGCCCTCCCGCCCCGGCAAATTTAGCGTCGCCATTAGGGGCATTCAGCGTGCCATACGGCAATTCAGCGGGTGTGGTTCCCCAGGCGATAATCTCCGGATTGTGGCGACGCAGGGCAGCATAGACGCCGGTTATCGTACCGCCCGTTCCCACGGCCGAAACCCAGCCGTCGGCGCGGGTGCCATTCAGCTGATGGAGGATTTCCGCCCCGGTCTGATACTGATGAACGGCGGTATTCACCAGGTTCAGCTGCTGGGAAAGCAGCGTCCAGCTGGGATCGTCGCGGGCAATCTGCTGGCTGCGGGCAATCACGCCGAGTAAAAACTGGCTTTTGTCCACCAGCGTCACCAGCGCGTTATCGGCTTTCAGGGTGGCAATTAACTGTTCAGAGGAGGAGTCCGGGATCACCACCTGCACGGTGATGCCACACATATTGCCCAGCTTCGCCAGCGCTTTGGCCATATTGCCACCGGATGAATCGAGCAGTTTCAGTTCACCACGGGAAAAATCATGCTGGTTGATGGCATCACAAAACAGGCCGAAGGCCGTCCGGTCTTTGACTGAACCAAAAGGATTAGTAAATTCGTACTTGGCCAGGATCGTCGCCTGTCCCTGCGGGCCCGGTACGGGGATCAGCGGAGTTTTACCCAGCGAGGCATAAAACTTTTTCAATACCGGGAATAAGGTAAAGGCCTTATCGGTATCGGGTGCAGCATGTTGGGGATTAAACAGCTCAAAGTTCATCACATATTCCTTATCTGACCATCAGTTGAGTGAGCCAGCCTTCTGTTTACTGCAAAAGCTGGTGTAGAAAGGCATCCGGATCCTCCCGGAAGTAGAAATGACCGCCCGGCCAGCTGCGCTGCTCACTCCGGGTGACAAGGGCTGACCAGCCTTCACGCGCCGCCCGTCCGACCAGTGGGTCGTCGTCTCCGCCGGTGATGGCTAACGGGAGGTCAGCCACCGGCAGCACCGCCAGCTGTCCGAGCAGGGTCAGATCCTGCAAAATGAGCGCCGCTACTGCCGGACGCGTCAGCGTATCCAGCGGCATCACCCCGCTTTGTTCACTGTCGCTGAGGATGGAGGCGAGCAGATCCTGACGTGCCGCCGGCTGCTGCAGCATCAGTAAGGCTTCAGGCGGATGCTGTGACGAGAGCACCACACGACGGCAGGAAAAGCGTGACGCCCACAGTGCCGACGCTACCTGCAGCGCCAGCAGGGCGCCCATACTGTGGCCAAAAAAAGTCACCGGTGCGACGCCCAGCAATTCCGTGAGGCCGTGACAGCAGGCGGTGACGGCCTGTTGTGCACTCTGCCATGGCGCCTCACCCTGCCGCTCTTCCCTTCCCGGATACTGCACCACCAGCAGGTCGCACTCTGCCGGCAGCCTTTCGCGCCACGGCTGATAAAACGCGGCACCGCCCCCGGCGTGAGGAAACACCACCAGCTGCTGCGCTACCGGTGCCGTGCGCCGCTGACTGAAGCGCATCACCGTGCGGTTATGACTGACAGCGGTCAGTATCATGATGCCCTCCCGCTGGTCACCGCTAAGCGGGGACGATCGTTGTCAGCCACCAGCGCCCGCAGGGCCAGCCGGTCAATTTTACCGATCCCCTTCATTGGAATGTGTTCCAGCACAACCAACTTCTCCGGCGCTTTAAACGAGGCCAGCCCCTGCTGTTCAAAGAACCGTCGCACCGCACCCAGCGTCAGGGTGGCATCCGCCGTGGTGACAAACAGGCAGGGAACTTCGCCATACAGGGCATCTGCCATCCCGACACAGGCCGCCTGCCGGATCGCCGGGTGCTGCAGCGCCAGCTCTTCAATTTCATGGGGGGAAAATTTCTCCCCGCCACGGTTAATGGCATCGTTCAACCGCCCGTCAATAAACACGTTGCCCTGCGGGTCGACATGGGCCAGATCGCCGGTCCGGTAGAAGCCGTCAGCGGTAAATGCCAGGCTGTCCGCCTGAGGATTCTGGTAGTAACCGGTGATGGTATAGGGCCCACGGGTGATCAGTTCGCCGGTCTGCCCTACCGGCAGGTCGTCGCCCCGCCCGTCAACAATACGCACCTCATCCTCTGCACACAGCGGACGCCCCTGAGAATGGAAGCGGAGGCGATCGTCGTCGCTGATGTGGTTGAAACAGAGCAGTCCTTCGCTCATGCCATAACACTGCTGAAGGGTAATCCCCAGTGCGGCAGAGGCCGAGGCCGCCAGTTCCGGACTGACGCGAGCGCCGCCCACCTGGACATGCCAGAGTGAGTCAATCGCGCGCGGGTTTTCACGCTGTGTCTCCGCCCACTGCGACAGCAGCGCAGGCACGAGGGTGGTATGTGTGACGCCGCACCGGGCGATAATATCCAGCGCCTGTGCCGCAGACGACACATCGGCCAGCGCCACGGCACCGCCGCGCGACAGGGTGCCAAGCAGACCGGGGCAGTTAATGACAAAGCCATGAGAGACGGGCATGACGGCCAGATACACGGCGCTTTCGGTCAGGCCAAAGACGTCACATCCGCAGTCAATCATATGACTGTAACCGCCGTTTTTACGGGCAATCGCTTTTGGCAGGCCGGTGGTACCGCTGGACAACAGCATCATCGCGGTGTCGTCAGGCGTCAGTGGGGTCAGGATTTGGGGCGGGACGGGGGTCAGTCGCGAACAAAATTCCCCGAGATTGAGGTAACGCGTATCGTGCTGGCTGTCGTTATCGTCCCCCACCAGCACCACATCAACATAGATCCCTTCCTGCTGTAACGTTTGCAGGCAGGAGAGCGGATGATAACGGCGGGTGCTGCGCTGCAGGGCCACGACTTTTGGCCGGGTGATCTGCAGAATGTGGCGCAGCTCTTTTTCACGGTATGAGGGAAGAACGGGAACAGGTATCGCGCCGATCATCAGCGTGGCCAGCATCAGCACCACGGCCTGATGGGTATTGCCCAGTTGCATCGCTACCCGGTCGGCCTTTTTCACCCCGCGCTGCTGCAGGCGGAAGCTGCAGGAGGCAACGCGATCGGCTAATTCGCCGTGGGTGATGATGCCGCCGTCTTCAAACAGCGCTGGACGGTGTGTGTTTGCCCTCAGCGCAGCCAGCAGGCGCTGATTCAGTGAACCACTAAAATTGACCATTTTAACTCCATGATGTGCGAACTAATTGATTGTTTTGAAATACTTTTCAACGGCAATCATGCATGAATCCAACCTTCTCCGGGCGTGCCTGAACGTCGATCTCACTGCTGTGCTTACTCACATGGAAGGGCAAATTTACTTACTGGTCTTTATTAATTATTTTATGGACAACACTAAACACCACGACCGACCGTCAGTCAATCAAATATATTAATTTTATATGTATTTTCCTGAATCCCCTTGCACTGCGGCCCCCTGGCCTTCAGGATTCAGGGAGTTAGCTCACCCCCGCTTTTTCCGTGCCATTCACCAGCGCCACCAGATCATCCAGCGTAAAATCCTGACCGCCCCACAACGAAACAGGCCCCCCCACCAGCGGCTGTAACTGTGCCTGCAAGGCGACCGTTTCTGCCGAGGAAAGCGCCAGATCGCTGCGCAGATGCCAGCTCCCGTCAGCATCTCCCAGCACCTCTTCCGGAATGCCAATGTCAGTAAGAAGGGCCAAGATACCGTTAAAATCCATAATCAATACACCTCACAGGTTAATGAAAGTGATTATTATTATCACTGACCGCCAGTCGGTCAACACCTTTTTTATGACGGAAGCGGGGCACAATGTAAAATGAATTAATTAATAAAACTTATGCTTGTAAGGGTATAAGGCACAGAACAGGAGGGAGGGAAATCACTGAAGGGGCAAAGAGACGTAGCGGTGACGTCCCTTTGACTGATTAGGACGGACGATGGCCCAACAGGCGCAGAAACTCCTCTGCCAGCTGCTGGCCCAGACGGGTTTTATCGCTTTCCACGCTGACGACCGCGTCATCAACGGCCCCGTGCATGCCGTGATACATCAGAATGGCGGTCAGGCGTGGATTATCCAGCTGCCATGCCCCACAGGCGCTGCCCTCATTCAGAATCGTCAGTATCTGATCCAGCACCGCATCCCGATCCTGATTGCCACGCGTGTGATAATGGTGGTCGTGATACAACGCGTCATGCAGCGCCATGCCGTCAAAATAGGCGGTGATACCGGCATCACACCAGGCGCGCAGCCGCGCTATGCTGTCCCGGGGTGGACAGGCGTCCACTGCCTGCTGGATCTGCCCGATAAAGTGTCGGGTAAACCGCTCGCGCAGTGCGGAGAGCATCTCATTTTTCGACGGAAAGTAATGATAGAAGGTTCCCTTTGCCACCTGCGCATCGCGTACGATCTCGCTGATGGTCGTTGCTTCAAATCCCTTGGTGATAAACAGATGCTGTGCGGCATCCATCAGTTCATCAAGACGGACTTCTGCCGGTTTGGTGCGTGGCTTGGGGTCTGTTTTCTTTATTTCCATTTTAATAACTTCATCAGGTAAGGACTTGAGTTAGATAGTAGACAATAATGACCTGCTTGGCGAGGGGTTGTTTCATAATACAGAAGCCTTTTCTATTCATGCCTCCCGGCACCGTTACCTGTCTGGAGTGGGAAATATCTTTTGATAAAAAACCTTATATTTCACCGACAGATAAAAAAACCATCCCGCATAAGGACAGTCAAAAAAATAATAAATAAACCACGAATAATAAAGCACGAAAAAAAGAGAAAAATAAAAAACCGTGCATCTTCGTTTTCTTAAATAATATTAAAGTTGATGTTTCATTGCCCGGGAGAAAAGGAGAATAATAACCTACAGACCGGTTAACGACTGAAGGTGGCGGGCGTCAGCAGCACGTTCTGCGGGGGGGTAAACCACAGCGGCACCCGGAGAGTGGGGAGCGGGAGGTGCCCACACGGAATGTCCGTGTGTTGTCCGGTTACCCGCCGCGTATCGTCCCACGCCAGATAAAGTCCGCGTGATACATCCGCGTTTCACCCGGCATCTCCTGCTCCAGCGCCGGGGGCTGGCTGTCTTCACGCCGCTCCTCACTCACCAGCCAGGCAACCGAGTCGCGGGCAAACTGTTCGACCGGCTGCGTAAAGGTGGTCAGATGATAGGAGGACCAGGCCGCCTGGGGAATATCATCGTAACCCGCCACGCAGAGATCGTCGGGAATACGCAGCGAGAAGCGGTGACGCGCCTCATCCATAAACCCGCACGCCAGCAGATCGGTGACGCAGAATACCGCCTGCGGGCGGTCGCGGCGGGTCAGCAGACGATGTGCGAGGATCTGCCCGCTCTCGTACGAGGTGGTACCGAAACGTTCCACGCTCACCTTCATACCCGCGGCAACGGCGGCCTGGATAAACCCATTTTCACGCGCCATCAGGCTGGGCGTTCCCGCCAGCGAGTTGGCAAAGGCCACGTGCTGGCAGCCCGCCCGGGCAAAGGCCATCACCACCCGGCTGGCTGCCTCTCCGTTATCAAGATTGATACTCAGTGATCCCGGCAGCACGTCGTCACGGTTAATCAGTACCAGACGCTGCCCGTGCTTATGACACAGCCGTGCGATGGCGCTTTCCGGCATCCCGGAGAGCACAAACGAGGCGTCTGCGCGGAAGTTAATCGCCTGCTGCAACGCCTGAGACACGCTGTCATCGGAGCGGTCAGTATTGATGAGCATGGCAATTTTCCCCGCTTCCTGCAGGTGCTGGGTGACCAGCCGTACCAGGCTGGCACGATACGGGGTCGCCAGATCCGAGACAATCAGGCAGACGATACCACTGCGGTTACTTACCAGACCTCGCGCCAGATGATTAACGTGATAGCCCAGGGCTTCGGCCGCCTGCATCACCCTTTTACGCGTGGCTGCCGATACGCTGGCTCCCGGCGTAAAGGTTCGTGAGACCGCCGAACGGGATACCCCCGCCCGCTCGGCGACGTCTTTCGCACTGACTGCTGCTTTTTCCATGGTTTTACGTTGTCCGCAGGGTTGACCTGCTGTGAGTCTGTCGCACTTTGCACGGCTGTGCAATTATTTATGTTGTGTAATTGTTTCATTTTTGTGACGCAGCAACTGAATTGCATCACAGCACGATTGACAGGGTAATTATTAACCATTAATTAATTGCACACACGTGCAAAACATATGCACATAAAAACCGGCGACAACGTATCGCCGACCCTACACCGAAGGAGAACACCATGCATCGCATCACTCTGATGGCGGTCATCGCCGCCGGCTCTGCGCTCACCGCCCTGCCGGCTCAGGCCGCAGAAAAGCTGAATATGATCTGCTCCGCCGATGTGGTTGTCTGTGAACAGATGACCAACCTGTTCGAAAAACAGCACCCGGATATCAAAGTCAGTATGGTGCGCCTCTCCGCAGGGGAAGCCTACGCCCGTATCCGCACCGAAGCCCGCAACCCGCGCACCGATATCTGGTGGGCAGGCACCGGTGACCCGCATATGCAGGCCGCCGATGAAGGCCTCACTCAGGCCTATCAGTCCCCGCTGCTCGACCAGCAGCAGGACTGGGCGCGCAAGCAGGCGGAAAGCGCACAGTACCGTACCGTCGGCGTGTATGCCGGGGCGCTGGGCTGGGGTTACAACACCAAACTGGTCGCAGAGAAAAAACACAAAGCCCCGGCATGCTGGGCCGACCTGCTGGACCCGTCGTGGAAAGGGGAAATCCAGATGGCTAATCCGAACTCCTCCGGTACGGCCTACAATACGCTGGCCACGCTGGTGCAGATCATGGGCGAAGAGAAAGCCTTCGACTATCTGAAAAAACTCAACGCCAATATCTCTCAGTACACGAAATCCGGCTCGGCTCCGGTGAAAGCGGCCGCACGCGGCGAAACCACCATCGGCATCGTCTTTATGCATGATGCCGTCGCTATGCAGGTGGATGGCTTCCCGATCAAAGCCGTCGCCCCCTGTGAAGGCACCGGCTATGAGATCGGTTCGATGTCAATCGTGAAAGGCGCGCGAAACCTGAAGACCGCCAAAGTGTGGTACGACTGGGCGCTGAGTGCTGACGCGCAGTCCCATATGAAAGACGCTAAATCCTTCCAGCTCCCGTCGAACAAAAATGCGGCCATCTCTGAATATGCCCCGCGCTTCGAAAACATCAAACTGATCGACTACGACTTTAAAACCTATGGCGACTCGACTAAACGCAAAGCCCTGCTCAGCCGCTGGGACAAAGAGATCGGTGCCAGCGCACAATAATCCCGCCCCCTCCCCCTCCCGCCCTGGCGGGAGGCAGAGCAATGAACGATCGAGGTCATGATGAATGCTCAAAACCGCCGCCTGAACGGGGCTTTAGCGCTGGGCGCATTTGCCATCCTGCTGTTGCCCTGGTACAGCCTGGAAGCCGGTTTTTTCGATTTTAGCTGGGTGACAACCCTCTGGATGGATCGCGACAGCGCACCGGCCCTGTGGCAGATTGCGCTGTTCCAGCGTCCGTGGCTGGCTGTCGCCGTGCTGATGCTGCTGACCGCCGGGCTGGGCCGCCTGCTGCCCGTCGGCAATAAGCGCAGCGTGCTGATCATGGGGGCCGCGACCGCTGGCGTCCTGTTCCTGCTGTTTGAAGGCCATGCTATCGGCTATACCGGCTGGAACTGGCTGTGGAGCGAACAGCTGTTTGGCGCACTCAGCGACGGGCAGCCTGCCTTTGGTGCCGGAGCGATTCTGCTGCTGACCACCTTTTTGCTGCTGTTCTCGTTTGCGCTGGCAGAGCGCGGCGTGCTGCGCGGTGACGCCTTTGTGGTGGCCGCCATCGTGCTGCTGGTGGCGCTGGTTACCACCTTCGTGCTGTATCCGGTACTGAGCATGTTTGTCGCCTCAGTACAGGACGTGGACGGTTCCTTTAAACCGGACGGGATGATCGCCAGTATTCAGGATCCGGCGATCTGGAGCCTCGGCTGCCTGACCGGCAGCGGCGGCTGTGGCACCGCCTGGCGCACGCTGTGGCTGGCGCTGATGACCGCCGGAGGCTCAACGCTGCTCGGTCTGGCCTTTGCACTGGCGGCAACCCGTACGCCGCTGCCGTTTAAAAAAGCGCTGCGCATGCTGACCGTGCTGCCCATTATCACGCCGCCGTTTGTTATTGGCCTCGCGCTGATGCTGCTGTTCGGTCGCGCTGGCGTGGTCACCGAGCTGCTGGCAACGCTGTTTAGCATCGAACCGGGTCGCTGGCTGTACGGGCTGACCGGCATCTGGATAGCCCAGGTGCTGTCGTTTACGCCCATCGCCTTCCTGGTGCTGATTGGCGTGGTCGAAGGCGTCAGCCCGTCGCTGGAAGAAGCCTCCCAGACGCTGCGCGCTAACCGCTGGCGCACCTTCCGCTATGTGTCCCTGCCGCTGATGGCCCCGGGGCTGGCCAATGCGTTCCTGATCAGCTTTATCGAGAGTATGGCCGACTTCGGCAATCCAATGGTGCTGGGCGGCAGCCACGGCGTACTGTCGACGGAGATCTTCTTCTCGGTGGTCGGGGCGCAGAACGACCCGAGCCGGGCGGCGGTGCTGGCAATGATCCTGCTGTGCTTCACCCTCAGCGCCTTTATTCTCCAGCGCCTGTGGCTGTCGGGTAAAAACTTTGCCACCGTCACCGGCAAAGGAGACTCCGGCCAGCACTGCGGGCTGCCGCGCGCGCTGCGCTACGGCGTCTATGCGCTGGTGATCCCGTGGGGCCTGTTTACCCTGGTGATCTACGGCATGATTCTGATTGGCGGCTTTGTGCAGTCGTGGGGCCTGGACAGCAGCCTGACGCTGGCGCACTACGCCCGGGCCTTTGGCTTCCACTGGGGCGAAGGGCAAATGGTCTGGACCGGCGTGGCCTGGAACTCGTTCTGGACCACGATGGAGATTGCCCTGATCGCCGCGCCACTGACTGCCATCGTTGGCCTGCTGACTGCCTGGCTGATCGTGCGGCAGAAGTTTGCCGGACGTCAGACCTTCGAGTTTATGCTGATGCTCAGTTTTGCCATTCCCGGCACGGTCATTGGCGTCAGCTACATCATGGCCTACAACCTGCCGCCGCTGGAGATCACCGGGACCGCGCTGATCCTCGTGGCGTGCTTTGTCTTCCGTAACATGCCGGTGGGCGTGCGCGGCGGGATTGCCGCGATGAGCCAGCTCGACCGCAGCCTGGATGAAGCCTCGCTGACGCTGGGGGCCAGCAGCTTCCGCACGCTGCGGAAGGTGATCCTGCCGCTGCTGAAACCAGCGATCAGCGCCGCGCTGGTGTATGCCTTCGTCCGCGCGATCACCTCCATCAGCGCAGTGATTTTCCTTGTCAGCGCGCAGTACAACATGGCCACCTCGTACATCGTAGGCCTGGTCGAAAACGGAGAATACGGCGTAGCTATCGCCTACTCCTCCGTTCTTATTGTGGTGATGCTGGCAGTGATTATCACTTTCCAGCTGCTGGTCGGTGAACGCCGCCTGCGCCGCGCCACCCGCATTGCTGCAGCCCCGGTGGCCACGCCCCCGGCTTTACATCAGGAGAGTGCCGTATGACGACCATTCGCTCAGGCTCGGTGGTATTTGACAATGTCACCAAACAGTTTGCCGATTTTAACGCCCTGCCCGGCCTGTCGATGACCGTGGAGCCGGGCACGCTGGTGACGCTGCTCGGGCCCAGCGGCTGCGGCAAAACCACCACGCTGCGCCTGCTGGCCGGGCTGGAGCACCCCACCTCCGGGCGGATTCTGATTGGCGGTAAGGATGTCACCCATCTGCCCGCCAACGAGCGCGACGTGGCGATGGTGTTTCAGTCTTATGCCCTCTTCCCGCACATGAACGCGCTGGATAACGTGATGTACGGCCTGCTGTCCGGCGGGCTGTCCAAAAAAGAGGCGCAGGATCGCGCCCGTGAAGGGCTGAAGCTGGTCGGGCTGGAGAGCATGGGCCAGCGCTTACCGGCGGAGCTGTCGGGTGGCCAGCAGCAGCGTATCGCCGTAGCGCGTGCGCTGGTGCTGGAGCCGCAGGTGCTGCTGCTGGACGAACCGCTTTCTAACCTGGATGAACGCCTGCGCCGCCGCGTGCGCACCGAGATCCGCGACCTGCAGCAGCGCCTGGGCTTTACGGCGGTGTACGTTACCCACGATCAGGAAGAGGCACTGGCGGTTTCCGATAAGATAATTGTCATGAAAGAGGGGCATATTGCCCAACAGGGTGCGCCGCAGGAGCTGTATCAGTCGCCCGCCTCGGTGTTTATCGCTGATTTTATGGGCGAAGCCAATATCCTGCCCTGCGATATTCGCCGGATAGAAGGCAATGAAGCCGTAGTGGCTCTGGGCAACCGCGAGTATCGCGTTCCCGGTGCTCACGCCCGCCCCGGATCGGCGCAGCTGTCGGTGCGGCCGCAGTTTATTACGCTGCGTACCGATCCGACCGGGGCGCTTAACGGCGAAGTCACCCACAGCACCTGGCTGGGGGATCATATTGAATATGAAGTTCAGACCGCGCTGGGCGCACTGTTTATTATCGATGTACAGATGGAAGGCCAGCTGGCACCGGGCACCGGTGTCGCCGTGGATTTCAAACCTCAGGGTCTGGCGCTGATTGCCCAGTGAACCCTCTTTAATAAGGACTGCATATGAGTGACGATATTTCCCGCCGCCTGGCGCTGGCCGAACGGGTGGCACGCGAGGCTGGCGCTAAAGCGCTGGACTTTTTTAACCGTCGCGACCAGCTGGTGATTGAAACAAAACGCGATGCCCAGGATGTGGTGTCGATTGCCGATCGCGACGTTGAGCAGCTGATCAGCGGGCAGATTGCCGCTGCCTTCCCGGAAGACGGTTTTCTCGGTGAAGAGTTCGGCTTAAAGGCGGGTCAGTCGGGTTTCACCTGGGTGGTGGATCCGATTGACGGCACCAGCCCGTTTGTTAACGGCATGCCGAACTGGTGCGTATCGATTGCGGTGATTGCCGGCGGTGAGCCGGTGATTGGGGTGATTATGGCCCCGTGTCAGCAGGAGTGCTTTGTCGCTGCCCGTGGCCAGGGCGCAACGCTCAACGGCAGGCCGCTGCGCGTGGACCCGGCGCGTACCATGCAGAACCACGTCACCGGTTTTGGTGCCAACAGCTATGTCACCCCGGAGCGGGTGGGTGAAATTGCCGCCGGGATTATCGCCGTCGGCGGTAATTTCTTCCGTAACGGGTCAGGAGCGATGATGCTGGCTTATGTGGCTGCCGGACGCCTGGTCGGCTATTACGAACCTTATATGCACGCCTGGGACTGCCTGGCGGGTTACTGCCTGGTCAGTGAAGCTGGCGGCTGGACGCACCCGTTCAACACCGAGGGTGACCACCTGCTGCGCGGAGCGCCGGTGCTGGCGGTGGCACCGGGAGCCAGAGACGATCTGCTGAGGATTGCCCGGCTTTAATATTTTTCCCGCAGCGCTATCAGCGCGATAGCGCTGCGGTTGTCTATTCTAATAACGCTAATATTTAACAAGCCCAGAGTTTGAAATAAAAAATAAGACATTCTTCACATTAGTTTTAAAATGGACTTTATATTGATACTGCCTTATATATCACAATGTTAAATTAACTTCATTGTAACGATATAATTTACAGAATCACTTCCCCTCACAAAGCAGACCTTCATGAACAAAATTATTATTAAATCCACTTTCAATGACATTCATCCCGTAGTGATAACTCTGTTTTGCGTTGGAATTACCACATCACCTTACCATCCATCCTTTATAAGATTATAAACACCTTGCACCAGTGATAATTGAATACAACTCAAAGGAGTGTAGAAGTGGACATTATCTCTTCATCTAAACCCACCACTAAGCTAATCAAAAATAAGGAATCACTTACCAGACTCCCATCGAGAGGCTTATGACATGATGCGCTATGCTATCTGGACGGGTGACACAACCACACACGGCGGGATCCTCACTGAGGGGGAACCCACTAACACCTGGGGAGAAAAAAATTCATCACACAATGCAGTATTAGTCGGTCATAAATTTTGATGCCCTACATGTCAATGCTGGTCAAAATTTATTGAAGGAACGAACCGTTATCGAGTCCAGGGTAAACAACGTGTACTTGAGGGACATTCAACATCCTGTGGCGCTGTCGCCATTCATCGGCTTGGATTTAGCTATCGGATAGAAGAAACCACTGAAAGTTTTGCAGCATCGAAAATTCGAAGAAGAAATCAATTAAGGGTGCAGGCTCGAAAAAACCAACAGACTGACGGTGGATATTCCCACCGCTTCACCATTAACAATCACTCCCACCACCCCGTAGAGTATCTTATATACAGTGACGGGAATCTACTTGATATTGGCACAGCGACAAAAAGCAAGTTCAGTTGCCGAACTTCCTCAGTGGTTAATTTATCTGAATCTAAAAAAATACACCTGGCGATCAAAGCCCCTCGCCCAGCCTTAAAATAAGGAGTGTTATATGACTGTCAGGATCAATCTTGGCCCATACAACGCACTCGAAAAAGATACATTCTTTTTGATTGAGTCGCAAAAAACCAGACCCAACGGCCGGAGTTCGTCTTCCGAGGTTAATATCGAACCATTGAAGATTACTGATATTCCGGCAGCTATGAGGAAGATGGGATGGAGTAAGTCAGCAGCGCTCATGACACGCTGGCTTAAGTCCCCGGCATGGAAATGTCCTGAAGCGTGGCAGACATTGCCAAAGGGTCTTTATCTACCGGATGAGCACTGTGATGACATGACAATAAAAATGTCATGGCTTATGCAATATCCTTACGCAAAGAAATCAGCTGAAGAACTGATACGAAAGCGAGCTTTCTCACCTGCTGGCCTGCGTATGATCGCTGACAGATTGAAACTTCTTGGATGGGATGGGCAAAATTCATACATCTTTGGAAGACGCAATATTCTTGATCGCCCAGGCATGTCAGCAAGAGAACTGGAGCAATATTATCAAAATAATTACCTTGCGGTCGGAGATAATGCCGTCACCCACGTACTGTTTGATACGATTGACGATGTATTCGGCTCACTTGGGACGTACAACATGAAATGTGCCGTAATAGGTACCGCATTTCGTGATTCTGACGGAAAAGTTTACATTGAATCAGAATATGTTGGGGTATATGTCAAAGATTTTTATGATTTTAACAACGATGATGGCTCAGATCAGCGTCTGGGTTTTTGGACAAAAGACAGTATCCTCACGCGAGGCGGGTCAGCCGCTGCGGCTATAAATGGTATGAACGTATACAGCGGTAAGAATGTGCTCAAAGTCGCTGATGTGCGTAATTCAGATTTTCTTGCCTTCAGAGAAACGACTGGATTAGGAGGGGATTTTGTCGTGTTCTCCGATGTAGATTGGGTAAAAATAAAATCAACTCATCTGTTACCGTGGGAAGACGCCCTTAACCAATAACAGGTCGTGCGACGTCCATCAGCGAGTGATAGACCATATATGTTGCGGTGGACAGGTAAAGAAAAAGGCAGCAAAAAAATCTTTTCTTGTCCCCTATATTTGCAATAGCACTGAACAACCAGCCAATCAGAAACATTCCTGTTCCATAGATAGCGCCTGTTAAAGGGGTAATACTCCCTAGTCCACTCAAAGTACCTTCATAGGAATCCATCACTCCATAGAACAAGACTGGCATTGCTAATAGCAACGGAGAGATCAGGAGCATTTGAGCATGACCCCACCGTTTTATCCTGAAAAAAAATCGCGTTACTTCACTTAGCGTAATGGCGAACATGCAGCCAAAAAAAATTGCAACAAAAGAGTCAAAAAACATAACATTACCTCCTGTATAAACTGTTATATCCTTAGTGGTTGAGCATATCATTTAGATTGGAAAATGTATGCTGTAACTTCCCATTAAAACCAACTACGGCTTTGGGTTTATTTAATAGTAACCGTTCAGTTTATTCCAAAATCAATTCCCGGTCTTGCTGACGGAGTTTTTTGCCAGTCTGCACCGATTTTTGGATTCCAATCGATATCCACCTCATTCTCATAAAAACGGGGTTGCTGGCTGAATTTTTTCTTATGCATCAGTGATTGACGCCATTTTTTCTTCCAGAATAGAATTTAAAATAGCAAGTAGTTTTGTTATCACCTCATGTTTAGGATTAGGATCTATGGTATCAAGAGTCGTTTACCCCTCAAGAGTATTGATGGTAGAGTTCCCTGTAATTTATTGGATAATGAGTCATTTAGGCAACCTGAACCTTTTCTACTTTTTAGTAAAAACACCATTAAACCATTTATGAGAGCATTTTTAATTCTAAAAAAAATCATTTGATGCTGTTCTTGATAACTTCATCAATATTCTAGAGAGATCATGATCAACATGCTGATAAAGTTTGGACCCATGATTTTTCATTTTGTAGAGCAATCGTTGTTTGGTGAAAAAAGACAAGAACTCAGGCTCGATAAAACATTAATAATCCGTGATTCGCTTCTCCCTCTGAAACTCCATTTTATTCCCTGAACACACCCTTGCAGTAAAACGCAGCGTCCCCTCCATCCACGTTTCGTTCCTCACCGAAGTATTCATATTTATACGCAGTAAAGTGGCCTCTCCCCTGCTACGAGAGCGTACTGATGATCGCCGTCCTTTTTGAAGCCGAAATAAGCCCTGACGGGCAAACACGTTACCTGCATCTGGCCGCAGAACTGAAACCGCTGCTGGAGGAGATTGACGGGTTTATCGCCATCGAACGTTTTCGCAGCCTGGCCTGCGAAGACCGGATCCTGTCACTGTCCTGGTGGCGGGATGAAGCCGCCGTACTGGCCTGGAAAGAGAATATTTTCCACCAGGCTGCACAGCGTGAAGGTCGCGAGTCGATCTTCTCTTATTACCGCATCCGCATTGCTCAGGTAGTGCGCGACTACGCCTCTGATACGCAAGGACTACAGCATGTTTGATCTCCATATCCTGTTACCCAATACTCCCGGGGCCCTCGCCGCCCTGGCTGGCCTGCTGGGGCGCAACGGCATCGGGCTGGAAGGCGGCGGTGTATTCAGCGCCGGCGAGGTCAGCCATGCCCATTTTCTGGTGGAAGAAGGCCCACGTGCGCGTCAGGTGCTTGAGGCGGCGGGATTTCAGGTAGAGAATGTCTGCCAGCCGCTGATCCGCAAGCTGCCGCAGCTTCGCCCGGGGGAACTGGGCGAGATTGCCGCCGCGCTGGCCGGGGCCGGAGTCTCCGTTTGCACGCAGTACAGCGATCATGCTAATCAGTTAATCCTGGTGACGGATAACCCCGCCGTCGCCGAACGCGTGACCCGACCCTGGGCCGTAACAGCAGAGTGAATATGCAGAAACTGACGGTAGTCACCGATGATGAACCCCTGCTGGAGTCGGCTATGGTCGCCGTGGCGGCGGCCCTGGCCGAGACATCCCGGGTCAGAATGCTCTGTGCCTTAATGGACGGGCGGGCGTGGACGGCTACCGAGTTAAGCGCGGCGGCCGGTGTCGCCTCGTCCACCGCCAGCGCCCACCTGGCGCGACTGGTACAGAGTCAGCTGATCGTCTGCCTGTCCCAGGGGCGGCACCGCTACTACCGGCTGGCGGGCAGTGATATTGCGCAGCTGATTGAAACCATGATGGGTGTCTCATGGCGGCGCGTCCCCGGCCCGGTATCCCGTACCCCACTTGATATGCGTTTTGCCCGGACCTGTTACGACCATCTGGCGGGAGAAGTGGCAGTACAGATTTATGATGCCATGCTCAGGGAACAGTGGCTGAGCGATGATGGCGAGGCGCTGACCGCCGCTGGCAGAGTGAAACTGGCGGACATGGGGATCCCACCAGAGGCGGCCACGCGGCGTAAAAACTGCTGCGCCTGTCTGGACTGGAGTGAGCGATGCTTTCACGTGGGCGGCTACGTGGGGGCCGCACTGTTTCAGCACGGCGAAAAACAGGGCTGGCTGACGCGAACACCTGGCTATCGGGTGGTGACGCTGACGGCAAAAGGCCGCTTACAGCTGAATAAACACTTTTCTCTTTCCCTGTAATTTATTCTCTTTTCTGTTCTGACAGCCCTCCACGCCGGGTAAACGGGCTGTCGTCTGCGGCTCCCTGCGCCCGCCTGACCCTGTCCTGCCGTATGATCCCACGGGCAGCCACCGGGGCGTTTATTGACATTCCTCCGGCAACGTATGACGCTGATCATCATCCTCCCCACGATTTGCAGATTAAAATAAGGCTCCCGGATGAAAAAGACCTTTGTATTAGCCCCTGACTCCTTTAAAGAGAGCATGACCGCAAAGCAGGTCTGCATCGCGATGGAAACCGGACTCAGACGCGTCTTCCCTGATGCCCGCTATCTTCACGTTCCCATGGCAGACGGCGGCGAAGGCACCACCCAGTCGCTGATTGATGCCACCGGCGGACAGCTGATTTCGCTTTCGGTGACCGGCCCGCTCGGGACCCCGGTCACCGCCTGCTTCGGCATCATGGGCCGGGGGGATACCGCGGTGATTGAGATGGCCTCGGCCAGCGGCATTCATTATGTGGATCAGCACACCCGCAATCCGCTGCTGACCACCAGCCGGGGCACCGGAGAGCTGATCCTGGCCTGCCTCGATCGCGGCATTAAAAAAATCATTCTCGGGCTGGGCGGCAGCGCCACCAACGACGGCGGTGCGGGGATGGCGGAGGCGCTGGGTGTCGGCTTTTTCGATCGCCAGGGCAACCGGCTGCCAGCGGGAGGCGGCGGGCTGGGCGCGCTGCATCATATTGATATCACCGCGCTGGACAGCAGGCTGGCCGGTGTCGACATTCAGGTGGCCTGCGATGTGACCAGCCCGCTGTGCGGCCCCGAAGGCGCATCCGCCGTCTTCGGGCCGCAAAAAGGAGCCACCCCGGAGATGGTCGCCCTGCTGGATCGCAACCTGGCACACTACGCGGCAGTTGTGTCACAGCAGTTGGGTAAGGATGTGGCCACCCTGCCCGGCGCAGGTGCCGCTGGCGGCCTGGGGGCCGGACTGATGGCGTTTACCCCCTGCACGCTGCGTAAAGGAATTGACATTGTTGTCGAGTACAGTGGCCTGAGCGACAAAATGGCCGGCGCCGATTTTTGCTTCACCGGTGAGGGCCGTATTGACAGCCAGACCCGTTTTGGCAAAACGCCTTACGGCGTGGCCCGGATTGCCAGCCAGCATAATGTGCCGGTGATTGCCGTGGCAGGCAGTATTGGCGATGATGTGGCGTCACTCTATGACACAGGTATTGATGCGATTTTCGGTATTATTCCGCACGCGGCGGATATTCATTCGCTGATGCAGGAAGGCCAGCAAAATATGGCGCGCACCTGCGAAAACATTGGCCGTTTAATTAAAAAAACCACTGCAAGCTGACTTCACACCCCGCGCCGCCTGATCCGTCAGCGAGCCGGGGCGCTAACATGAAATTTAACCAAGGATGTGATCATGTCTGAAGTATTAAGACGCACGAAAATTGTTGCCACCTTAGGCCCCGCGACCGATCGTAACAATAACCTCGAGAAAATAATCCAGGCCGGGGCCAACGTCGTCAGGCTGAATTTCTCTCACGGCTCCGCCGATGACCATATTGCCCGCGCACAGCAGGTCCGCGATGTCGCCCACCGCCTTGGCCGTCAGGTGGCGATTTTAGGCGATCTTCAGGGGCCGAAGATCCGCGTTTCGACCTTTAAAGAAGGTAAGGCGATGCTGACGGTGGGCGAGGTGTTTATCCTCGATGCACAGCTGGAAAAAGGGCTGGGTGATAACCAGCGCGTCGGCATCGACTATAAATCCCTGCCGGGCGACGTGGTGCCCGGCGATATCTTACTGCTGGACGACGGCCGCATTCAGCTGCGCGTGCAGCGCGTGGCGGGTAGCGAAATTTTCACCGTGATTACCGTCGGCGGAGTGTTATCCAATAACAAAGGGGTGAATAAGCTGGGCGGTGGGCTGTCCGCCGATGCCCTGACCGAAAAGGACAAAGCCGATATTCTCACTGCCGCCAGAATGAACGTCGACTATCTGGCCGTGTCGTTTCCACGCAGCGGGGAAGACCTTCGCCTCACCCGTCGGCTGGCGCGGGAAGCGGGCTGTAAGGCGCTGATTGTGGCGAAAGTGGAGCGCGCCGAAGTGGTCGCCAGCGAGGAAAGCATGGATGATATGATCCTCGCCTCGGACGTGATTATGGTGGCGCGCGGCGATCTGGGCGTCGAAATTGGCGATGCCGCACTGGTCGCGGTGCAGAAACGCCTGATTGCCCGCTCCCGTCAGCTTAACCGCGTGGTGATCACCGCGACCCAGATGATGGAGTCGATGATCACCAATCCGATGCCCACCCGCGCAGAGGTGATGGACGTGGCGAACGCCGTTCTCGACGGCACCGATGCCGTTATGCTCTCAGCGGAAAGCGCCGCAGGCAGCTTCCCGGTAGAGGCGGTAACCGCCATGCATAACGTCTGCCTGGGGGCAGAACGGGTGCCCGGCACGACAACCTCTAAACACCGTCTGGAGGTTGAGTTCAGCAATATCGAAGAGATGACGGCGATGTCTGCCATGTACGCCGCTAACCACCTGACCGGCGTTAAAGCGGTGATTGCCATGACCGAGTCGGGACGGACAGCAAGGATGATGTCACGTATCACCTCACCTCTGCCGATCTTCGCCCTCTCCCGCCATCAGGCCACGCTGAATCTCACCGCGATGTACCGTGGCGTGACGCCAGTGCTGTTTAACGGTCATGCCGAAGGGGTGCAGTCGGCGCAGGACGCGATTGCCGTGCTGCGAGAGGCAGGTTATCTGAATTCAGGGGATCTGGTCGTGCTGTCGCAGGGGGACAGCGTCGGGCAGGTTGGCAGCGCGAATACCTGCCGCATCTGTCTTGTTGACTGAAAAAGATAAGGGCCGATCGGAGAAAGATCGGCCCTTCAGGTTCAGGCTGGCCGGCTGTTTCGGTCAGCCCGCGTGATACAGCGGTTATTTCAGACGGTACGCCACCACGGCATCACCCGCTTTGGTTCCGAGTGAACCGTGTCCCCCTGCGGCAATCACCACATACTGTTTGTTATCACTGCCCATGTAGGTGGCCGGCG
The DNA here is from genome assembly GCF_001571305.1 of Erwinia persicina NBRC 102418. Taxonomy (GTDB): domain Bacteria; phylum Pseudomonadota; class Gammaproteobacteria; order Enterobacterales; family Enterobacteriaceae; genus Erwinia; species Erwinia persicina. Next base: position 250,585 of record NZ_BCTN01000001.1, read on the forward strand.
TTGCCTGACCCCCCGCTGGCAGTTCAGTCTGCCACAGCAGTTCACCGGTGCTGACATCGTATGCGCGGAAGAAGTTATCTGCCGTTGCACCGTGGAACACCACGTCCCCCGCCGTGGTTAACGGCCCACCGTGTGCCACCATCCCCATCGGGAAGCCTATCGGGAAGCGGCCCGGCAGGAAGCTGGTGTTGAGGTTCTTCGTAGTGCCCACGCGGCGCAGCCACTCGGTTTTACCGGTTTTCAGATCCACGCCCACCATCCGACCCCACGGCGGTGCAATGCACGGAATGCCCAGGCTGGAGGAGAGCTGCTGGATGTGGATTGCGTAATCCCCGTCAAAGTTCTCATTCCAGTACGGCGTACCGTCTTTGGTGAACAGGCGCTGATCCGCATTAGCCGGGGTGCGTTTGATCAGGTTGTATTTGTACGCCAGACGCACCGGCGAGGCGATGAGGATCTGACGCTCAGGGTCGACCGCCACCGAGCCCCAGTTGAACACGCCAATGTTACCCGGGAAGATAATCGACCCGGCTTCCGTTGCTGGCGTCCACGGATTGCCGTCATAACGCAGTGACTTAAAGTCGATGCGGCAGGCCATCTGGTCAAACGGGGTCAGCCCCCACATCGCTTTTTCGGTCAGCGGTGCCGGAATAAAGTTCAGCGCGGAAACCGGCTGCGTCGGGGCGTATTGCTCACCGCTGATACCCTGCGTAGAGACGTCCACCTGGTTAACCGGATAGACCGGCTGCCCGGTCAGACGGTTGAGCACAAACAGGTTGCCGGTTTTGGTCGGCAGGATCACCACCGGCTGTTTCTGGCCCTGATAGTCGATATCCAGCAGCGAAGGCTGCGACGGATTATCGCGATCCCACAGATCATTTTTCGATGACTGGAAGCGCCATTTAAAGCGGCCGGTTTGCAGATCCAGCGCCACCAGCGTATCGCGGAATTTCTCGGTGTTACTGCTGGCATCACGTCCGATACCGACTTCATCCGGCGAGGCATTGCCAAACGGCACATACACCAGGCCATTTTTCAGGTCGGCACTCAGCGTTCCCCAGGCCACAGGCGTGTCCTGCGGGTAGTCCTGGCCAGCGGCAATCGGCTGCGTATTTTCCGGGTTGGCCGGGTCGAAGTTCCATACCAGCTTACCGGTTATCGCGTCATACGCGCGGATCACGCCGGACGGATTGCCGCTGTTGAAGCCGTTATCCATCACTGAGCCGCCCACAATCACCAGGTTACCCGCCACCAGCGGGGCCGCAGTCTGCATCAGCGCATGAGGGCGGACTTTACCCATATTGGCGTGCAGATCCACCACGCCATTATCGCCAAAGTCGGCACACAGCTTGCCGGTATCCGCATCCAGGGCGATCAGGTGGGCATCGTTGCTGGCGTTGTAGATGCGCTTGCGACATATCGCAGGCTGGGCTGCCGTCGCCTCCGCCTGCACGCTGCTGCCGTCATAATAGCTCACGCCACGGCAGGTCTGATGCTGCTGCAGGTACGAGGCCTCTTTCGCTGGCTGATATTTCCACTTCAGCGCGCCCGTTTCCGGGTTCAGCGCATGAACCTCATTGTGCGGGGTACAGAAATAGACCGTGTTGTTCACCTTGAGCGGCGTCGCTTCAAAGGTGTACTCAGTGGCATCTTTGGCCGCGTCACGCACGTCACCAGTATGGTACGTCCAGGCGACGTCCAGCTGGCTGACGTTGTCTTTGGTGATCTGCTTCAGGTCGGAGAAACGCAGACCATTGCTGGTGCCGCCGTAGGCCGTCCAGTCCCTGCCCGCCACCTCAGTATCGCTGCTCTGACGCTGGGTGGTGATGGTACCTGCCTGCGGCAGCGGATCGTAAAACATCATTCCCACCACCAGCGCCACGATCAGGATAACCGTAGTGCCGAGGAACGGATGAAAGCGGCGTCCCTGCTGGGGGTACAGCGGACGAACCACCCAGGGAAGCGCCAGCCACAGGCCGATGACCCCGATGATGTCGCCTCGGGGGATCCACTGCCATTTATCGAAACCGACTTCATAAATCATCCATGCCAGTACCGCCCACATCAGAAGAGCGTACAGAGACAGCGCGATTCTCTTTCTCATCAACAGCAGGATGGCCGTCACTAACAGGCCAAGACCCATCAGCACATAAAAAGGTGTTCCGCCGACCAGCAGCAGTTTTGTCCCCATATAGAGCAGCGCAATCCCAACGATTGCGATGACTATACCGGTTATCTTGTTAAGCATTGGTATCCCTTAGTGTTAAAGTGCGTAATTATTAACTGACATATAATTACAACGTACTTACACTAATTTAACTAAAAAATTCCGATATAAACACAACTTTATTTGAATTGTTATCGGTAACCCCCCTCAGCTTCTGGCGGCATTTTTCTGCGAGCCCTGCCGAAAAGCGTAGAAAATCTCCCCTTCCCAGGCCGCCTTGCGCCCCGTTTCAGCCAGAGAAAACGTAGGATCCCGATGCATGTGCTTTTACGGGCATTTGAAAGTACGAAAGGCGGGAACGGCAGTGAAGAGTGAAAAAAAGCCGGTCATCAGATGACCGGCTTTGCGGGAAGATTAACGCACAATCAGGCCTAACAGGATGCCGACGGCACCGAAGTCAGAGTCACTGAAGGTGGTGTTCGCCAGGCCAATACTGCCCAGTACCGGCAGCAGGAACACCGGGATAAAGGTGATCAGCAGACCGTTGGTGAAGGCACCGAGAATCGCTCCCCGGCGGCCCCCCGTAGCATTACCAAACACCCCGGCGGCAGCACCAACAAAGAAGTGTGGTACCACGCCCGGAATAATCACCGTCATGTTCAGCGCATACAGCAGGAACATGCCCAGTACACCGGCCACAAAGCTGCTGAGGAAGCCCACCAGTACCGCATTCGGGGCGTACGGGAACACCACCGGGCAGTCGAGCGCCGGTTTGGCATTCGGCACCAGCCGGTCAGAGATCCCCTTAAAGGCCGGGACGATTTCTGCAATCACCATGCGCACGCCCTGCAGGACGATATAAACACCGGCTGCAAAGGTGATGGACTGCATCAGTGAGAACATAAACCAGTTCTTACCACCGGCATTCATCTCCTTGACCGTTGACGGGCCCGCGACCAGGCAGGTAAAGATAAAGATGAAGAACATGGTAAAGGCGATGGCCACCGGCGTATCACGCAGGAACAGCAGGCTTTTCGGCACTTCCATATCTTCGGTCGATTTCTCTTTGTTACCAAACTTGCTGCCGATCCAGGCGGAAAGCAGCTGAGAAATGGCCGAGAAGTGGCCGAAGGCGACATCGTCTGAGCCGGTGACCTTCTTCATGTACGGATGAACAATCGCCGGGAAGAAGACCATTGAGACCCCCACCACCAGCGAACCCACGGCAATCAGCGGAACGCCCTTCATACCTGCCGTGGCCAGGATCACCGCCACCATCATTGACATAAACAGCGTGTGGTGACCGGTCAGGAAGATATATTTCCACGGGGTGAAACGGGCAATCGCAATGTTGATGACCATGGCGAAGAACATGATCATTGCCATTTCGGTACCGAAGCTCTTCTGCGCCACCGCCACAATCGCTTCGTTGTTCGGCACAACGCCCGGAATGCCAAAGGCATGATGGAAGATAGCCGCAAAGTCACCCAGCGATGACACAATCAGGCCCGCACCGGCACCGAGGATCAGGAAGCCCATGACGGTTTTCACCGTCCCTTTGATCACTTCCGTCGCCGGTTTCTTTTGCGCCACCAGGCCAATCAGCGCGATCAGGCCGACCAGAATCGACGGCTCCGATAACACATCACTCATTAAAAAACGGAAAAATTCCATTTTTGGCTCCCTGTTATAACGCGCCGAGCTCTGTCAGAGCCGCTGAAATACGCTCTTTCATTGCCACTTTGTCGACCATGTTTTTCAGGGAGACAATCTTACCGCCCACCTGCTGGGCGACCAGCTGCTCGGCAATGTCGGAGGTACCGACGAAGATGTCGCTGGCGGTCCCTTTGGCGGAACCGAGGTCAACATGGTCGACTTCTGCATTCACGCCCAGTTCTTTAACGATGCTCTTAATGCTCATTTCCATCATCAGGCTGGTACCTAAACCATTGCCACATACCACGGTAATTTTCATATTGTCCTCTGGAGATTATTAATAACGTGAAATAATGGATAAAATCTGCTCTGGCTGCGTCGCCGCCATCAGCGACGCGGTGTCCTCAGGGGTATCGAACAGATGGGCCAGCGCCGTAATAATGCCGATATGGCTGTTACTGTCGGTCGCGGCCAGCACGATCAGCAGATGCACCGGGTCGTTACCCTCTGAGTCGAAGTTAACGCCCTCGCGGATCACCGTCAGGCTGACGCCCATTTTGTTCGCGCCGTCTTCCGGACGCGCATGAGGCATAGCGATGCCGGGGCCAACCACGTAATATGGACCAATGGCCTCATGTGAGCGGTAAATCGCTTCGACATAGCGGGCTTCAATGGTGCCGTTATCACGCAGCGGCTGGCAGGAAAGTGAGACAGCCTGACGCCAGTCAGCACAGGCAGGGATAATCTGAACAACATCGGCTGTCAGTAATTCTTTAAGCATTGTTTGTCACCTCTCTCTAATCGCAGGAGCAGAGTAGTGCCAGAGCAAAGGGAATAATGTGACGGGCATCTAAAAAGATAACGCTAACTGTTATAACTATCATTAATTGTGACCGGCCTATCATCTGCCGGAGAATAAGTTGTTGCCGGATGTCGGTATCGGCACACTGCGAAGGTGCCATAAACAGGGTTGTAAAGGAGAAACCAGGATGCGCAAGCGTCGCGGCAGTGGCCGGGTAACGTTGCAGGATATCGCCGATTATGTCGGTGTCGGGGCCATGACTGTGTCGCGCGTCATGCGGACGCCGGAGCTGGTTTCTGAAAAAGTCCGCAATAAAGTAGAACAGGCCGTCAGCGTGCTCGGCTACGAAGCCAATACGGAAGCCAGCGCGCTGTCAGCGCAGGGGGTAAACCGCGTGACCCTACAGGATGTCGCGCGCCATGCCGGTGTCGGCCCGATGACCGTCTCCCGTGCGCTACGCGATCCAGGCCAGGTCTCTGCGGCCTCGCTGGAGAAAATCCGCCAGGCCGTGGAGGAACTGGGCTATGTGCCCAATCAGGCCGCGAGCAGTCTGGCCTCCTCGCAGCTGCACACCGTCGCGGTGCTGTATCCTTTTCAGCACGACCGCGCCAGCACCCGCTTTGTTCAGGCCCTGCAGCAGACGCTGAGTAAGCAGCCCTTCCAGCTGATTATGGCCTGCCACGAATATCATCAGTATGGCGAAACGCCGCTGGTGGAAAAACTGCTGCAAAACCGCCCCTCTGCCCTCGTCCTGTTTGGCGCGCAGCTGTCGAAAAAGACCTGTGAGCTGATTGAATCCGCCGAACTGGTGACGGTGAACGTCTGCGGCGCGGAACGGTTTTCCGCCGACATCACCCTCGATATTGCCATCAGCGATGCCGCTGAACGTCTGACCGCCCATCTGCTGGATAAAGGCTATCGCCGTATCGGGTTTATCGGTGCGCAGACAGATAACCGCCTGCACAAACAGCAGCTTAATGGCTGGCACAAAGCGATGCTGATGCACTATCAGAATGCGGATCTGATGATCACCGTTCCGGATGCGCCAAGCCTGCAGTTTGGCCGCTATGCGCTGGGTCAGTTGTTGCAAAGCCAGCCGGATCTGGACGCGATTATTTGCAGCCATGAGGAGATCGCCTTCGGCGTGCTGTCTGAGTGCCAGCGCCGGCTGCTGAAGGTGCCTTATGACCTGGCCGTGGCGTGTCTGGATGGTTCTGACAACTGCGATCACACCTTCCCCGCCCTCACCTCCATGCGCCTCAATTACGAAAAGCTGGGACACCAGGTGGGACAGCAGCTGATGGCGATGCTGGATGATGCCCCGTCGCCACAGGAAGAACAGGTCAGATTCAGCCTGGAGCCCGGGGCCAGCAGCTGAGGGGTTTCATGCGCTATCCTTTTGCTGTTATCTTCAGGTAGTCTGTGAGACAAACGTGCAAACGATTCAAGGAGATACCATGACTTACCCCGTAGCGCGATCCCTGACGGTCACTGAAGCGCTGGATAGCCTGGAAAACCATTACAACGCCGCCGTTGAGGCCCTGCGCGAGGCGATCACCGCTTTTGTCGCTGACGGCAGCCTGCCCGATGCGACCCGGCGCGCCGCCGGGCTGTTTGTTTACCCGCAGCTGCGCGTCACCTGGGATGGCGTGGCACCCTCGCAGCGTCTGACCCGTGCCTTCGGCCGCTTTACCCGCGCCGGAAGCTACAGCACCACCATTACCCGCCCGGCGCTGCTGCGCCACTACCTCAGCGAACAGCTGACCATGCTGACCGGTGAATATCAGGTGCAGATCGACGTGCTGCCGTCGCAGCAGGAGATCCCGTTCCCCTATGTGATTGACGGGTCCGGGCTGGCGCTGGATCGCAGTATGAGCGCAGGCATCGCCCAGCATTTCCCCACCACCGAACTGTCGCAGATTGGTGATGAGAACGCCGACGGGCTGCTGGTGCCGGGCGAAACGTTTCCGCTGTCCCACTTCGACGCGCTGCGTACCGACTTCTCGCTGGCCCGCCTGCGCCATTACACCGGCACCCCGGTGGAAGATTTCCAGCCCTACGTGCTGTTTACCAACTACACGCGCTATGTGGATGAATTTGTCTCCTGGGCCTGCGAACAGATCGCAGACCCGGACTCCCCTTATCTGGCCCTCTCCTGTGCCGGAGGCACCACCCTGACTCACGACACGCCGCACCCGGAGCAAACGATCTCCGACCTGGCGTGGAAAAAGCACCAGATGCCGGCCTGGCATCTGATCGCCAAAGACGGCCAGGGGATCACGCTGGTGAATATTGGCGTGGGTCCGTCCAATGCCAAAACCATCTGTGACCATCTCGCCGTGCTGCGCCCGCACGCCTGGCTGATGATTGGCCACTGCGGCGGGCTGCGGGAAAGCCAGACCATTGGTGATTACGTACTGGCACATGCTTATCTGCGCGACGACCACGTTCTGGACGCCGTGCTGCCACCGGATATCCCTATTCCGAGCATTGCCGAAGTGCAGCGCGCGCTGTACGACGCCACCAAACAGGTGAGCGGCATGCCGGGTGAAGCGGTGAAAGAGCGGCTGCGCACCGGCACGGTCGTCACCACCGACGATCGCAACTGGGAGCTGCGCTATTCCGCTTCCGCGCTGCGTTTCAACCTCAGCCGCGCCGTGGCGGTCGATATGGAAAGCGCCACCATTGCTGCCCAGGGCTACCGCTTCCGCGTGCCTTACGGCACCCTGCTCTGCGTCTCTGACAAACCGCTGCACGGCGAGATCAAGCTGCCGGGTCAGGCCAACCGCTTCTATGAAGGCGCGATCTCCGAGCACCTGCAGATTGGTATCCGCGCCATCGATCTGCTGCGTGCCGAGGGCGACCGCCTGCACTCACGCAAGCTGCGGACGTTCAACGAACCGCCGTTCCGGTGATGATCGATATTTAGGGTAAAACCGCTTATGCCTTTGAGGTAAGCGCTGTTTGGATAAATTCAGGATGCTATCCCGTTGAGGGATGGCATTTTTTTGTGTGGGTGTTAGGGGACGGATGGCGGGTAAGAGCGAAAAGCGGACATTGTAGTGGGGCCGGAAAAGTCGTGACGCCCCAACTGTAAAAGGGCTTTAATTTTGCTTGTTCTGGTAAAGATCCCAGCGATTGCCGTAGATGTCCTCAAACACAACGACTATCCCGTACTCCTCCTCCCGCGGTTCCTGGCAGAAGTGAACACCCTTTTCCTTCATGGCGTTATAGTCGCGCCAGAAGTCGTCAGTCTGCAGGAACAGAAATACCCGCCCGCCGCACTGGTTGCCGATAAAACCTTCTTGACGCTCGTTTGAAGCACGGGCCAGGAGAAGATTACAGTGGCTTTCGGGATTGGGCGTCACAACGACCCATCGTTTACCCGGTTGGGGCGTGTCTTCTACCAGCGTAAAGCCCAGCTTGTCGGTGTAGTAATCAATTGCACGGTCATAGTCGTCGACCACGATAGCCACATACCCCATGCATCGCTTTTGCGTTCTCATTTCTGCTCCATAAGATTTCAGACACTACTGACTTGAAGTAATTTTTTAACACAACCGAAAGCTATTAGCAGTATTGATGATTCCAAAATGACAATTTCCGCTCCTGGCACAAAAGAAGACACCCGCACTTTTCCCGAACACTCTCAATCTCCCCCTCCCCCGCCTCTCACCTGTTACACCCGCACCCCGTTACACCTGTCACACCCTTACGCCTTTTCCTGCTTCTACGCCAACCCTCTTCTCAAAAAAATCAACAGGTTACCCAAACTCTCACTTCTGGCACGCTTTTCGCACTATGCAGCCCTGAGTTCCTGATCCGGCCCCATCAGTGGCAGTGGACAGGATGTAGACCAATCTCAAGGGAAAAGAAGATGAAAGCAGCACGTTGGTATAAAGCACATGACATCCGCATTGACGATATCGAAGAGCCTCAGGTTTCAGCCGGTAAGGTGAAAATCAAAGTGGCCTGGACCGGCATCTGCGGCAGCGATCTGCACGAATACCTCGCCGGCCCGATCTTTGTTCCGGTCGGCAAGCCGCACAAAATCAGCCACGACATTGCTCCTATCGTGATGGGCCACGAGTTCTCGGGCGAAGTGGTTGAGGTTGGTGCTGGCGTCAGTAAATTTAAAGCGGGCGACCGTGTGGTGGTCGAGCCAATCCTTGCGTGCCGCGAATGTGAAGCCTGCCGCGAGGGCAAATACAATCTGTGCGGCGACCTGGGCTTCCACGGTCTGTCCGGCGGCGGTGGCGGGTTCTCGTCATTTACCATGGTCGATGAGCATATGGTGCACCGCATGCCGGACGGTCTGTCTTACGAACAGGGCGCGCTGGTGGAACCTGCCGCCGTGGCCCTGCATGCCGTGCGCATGAGCAAACTGAAAGCCGGGGATAAAGCGGCGGTATTTGGTGCCGGCCCGATTGGTCTGCTGGTGATCGAAGCCCTGCGTGCGGCGGGAGCCTCGGAGATTTACGTCGTCGAGCTGTCGCCGCAGCGCGCCGAAAAAGCCCGCGAGCTGGGGGCTAACGTGGTCATCGACCCGGGCAAGCAGGATGCGGTAGCCACCATCCGTGAACTGAGCAAAGGCGGCGTTGACGTGTCGTTCGAAGTGACCGGCGTGCCGGTGGTGCTGAAGCAGTGTATTGATGCCACCCGCTACGAAGGCGAAACCATCATCGTTTCCATCTGGGAGGGTGAAGCCTCGTTCCACCCGAACAGGGTGGTACTGGCCGAACGCAGTGTGAAAGGCATCATCGCCTATCGCCATATTTTCCCGGCGGTGATGGAGCTGATGACCCAGGGGTATTTCCAGGCCGACAAGCTGGTCACCAAACGCATTGAACTGAACGATTTGGTGACCGAAGGGTTCGACGCGCTGGTGAAAGAGAAAAACCAGGTGAAAATCCTGGTCCGTCCACCGCAGTAACTGACTGCTCAGGGCAATCCCCCGCTGGGATTGCCCCACTCTCCCGCCCGGCCCCGTCCACAACGGCATTCATCTACCGCGCCATTAACGTGCGCGACGCTCACAGCCTGCCGCAAAGCAAACAGAAGCTCAGGTTGACTCAGTGACCGTGCACCGTCAGCCCTACCAGCCGCATCACCATCGGACGTACAACAAGGATGCAGACAAAAGCCGACGGCATGGCGACTTTATAAGCATTCATCACATTTTCCATGTAATGTGGCCCGAGGCCCGATTCCGCCAACGTGATCACCAGGCTCATTAAAAACGCCATAATCGTTGCCATATACAGCGCAAATATATAGGGTGAAGCCGGTTTTGGCAGGCGGGTGCGGGCACTATTTTTCGCAATAACAGGGGTCATCATCGGGTCCCTTTGGTGGGTGAGTGAAAAACAGCGACTAACCTAACAAGCCGGCCCGGGCGGCGGTAGAGCCGTTATGCTTTATTCATTATTAAGCAAATGTGACGAATCAGAGAGGGAGGGATCGATGGACGTATTGGGGCTGATCGGCAATTTTATCCGCGTGGTGGAAAACGGCAGTATTGCCGCAGCGGCCCGTGCCAGGGGGATGAGCCCGGCGGCGGTAAGCCAGAGTCTTTCCCGCCTGGAAACCCATCTGGGCGTGCGTCTGCTGTCGCGCACCACCCGCAGCATGACATTGACCGAAAGCGGGCAGCGTTATTTTGAGAAAGTGCGCCATATTCCGCATGATATCGACCTGGCCTCGCAGGCAGCATCGATGGAGTCCCGGCCACAGGGGCCCCTTTGCATCGCGACAACAGCGGCGTTTGGCCGCTACGTTATCGCGCCACTGATGCCCGAATTTAAAGCCTCTTTTCCCGATATTGATATTGAGCTTATCAGTACCGATCGCAACGTCGATCACCGGCTGGAAGGCGTTGACGTCAGTATCCGCATCGAGGCACAGCTGAACGATCAGCTGATCGCCAGGAAAATCGCCTCGCTGCCGTTTATCGTTTGTGCGGCCCCCGCTTATCTGGCGCGCGCCGGCCTTCCCCGCTCACCCGAAGACCTCAGCCGCCACGCCTGTCTGGTGTTCCGCTATCCGACAGACGGGCGTTTTCTTCCCTGGCATTTTACCGTCGACGGCCAGCCTGTTAACGCGAAGCTTAATCCGGAATTCATCAGCGATGATATTGATATTATTGCCAATATAGCCGTTAACGGCGGGGGAATTGCCCGGCTGGCCAGTTTTATTGCCCGGCCGCTGATCGCTAACGGCCAGCTCACAGCGTTATTCAGCGCAGACAACCGTGACGGGCGTTACACCGAGTCTTCACCCATGAATATTTATGCCTGCGTCAATGAACGTTCGGCCCTGAACTCAAAAGTCAGGGCCTTTATGACATTTTTAGAAGACAAGATGTAAGACGATGCGCTGGCGGGCCGCCGGACTGCGCTACATGAACAGTGCCCGGTGCAGGCGAACGAGATAATCCGCATCTGGGTTGGTTTTGTTGTCCCCCATCCGCTCCTGAATCGCCGCCACCGCCAGATCCCGTCTGGCCGGTAAACGCGCTATCTCCGCAGAGGCCAGTGCAGGTCCCATCTCTTCCCGGGTGAGATCGGTACAGTAGCAGGGCGCACCGGGCTGCTGTCGCCAGGATTCGGCCAGCGTTCCTGCATCGAAGGGATCGAAACCGGTGTCATTCACCAGATCCATAATCACCGTGCGGCGCTGCAGGGTATCGCCCGCCACGGGAATGGCCAGCCGTGCCGCGCTTTTGCCAGGCAGGCCTTTCTTCACCAACGAGTCCGAACCGATTGCGTTCCACGCCTTGACGATTGGTCGCCCCAGCAGCCCGGCAACCCACAGGCTTTCAACCTGCCCGTTAACGATCGCGCTGATGATGCCGTCCCGATGCGGGTAATAGTTCGAGGTATCGGCAATAATCACGTCTTCAGGCAACTGTTGAATAAGCGGGACGAGATCGCTGAGCCGGGTCAGCGGCACCGACAGGATCACCACCTGCACCTCTGCCAGCGCAGCGGCGGCGTCCGTGGCAACCGCGCCCGTGGCAAGCACCTCTGCGGCGATCGTTTCTGGCCCGCGGGAATTGGCCACCCTGACGCGATGACCGGCGGAGGCCAGTGTGCGCGCCAGCGTTTTGCCGATGTGACCGGTGCCGAGGATGCCGATACGCAGATTTTCTGTGTGTTTCATATTGTGTTCCTCATGCTCAGGCCGTGACCGCCCGGTTACGTTCAACAATGGCCTCATGCGTGAGCCTGTCGCCCGCTGACATAAATTCCTGCAGCAACGCCTCTCTGTTCAGCGGGGCACGATCTTTATCGGCCGCCTGAAGCGCCGCACGCAGCCCGTCACTGTCCAGTTCCGTGCAGTAGGCAGGCGTACCGGGCTGCTGCCGCCACGATTCACTGAGCGTGCCGCCGTCAACGGCATCAAAACCGGTGTCACTGACCAGCGACATCACCACGGATTTTGCTGCAGGACTGTCGCCAGCTACCGGGATGGCGATACGCGTTGCAGAACCGGCAGCCACGCCTTTTTCCTTCAGCGTCGCGGCAAGGACAGCATTCCACGCCTTCACCACGGGACGCTGCAGGAGGCCACTGGCGTAAACACTCTCAGGGGTGCCCTGGCGGAGCGCCTCAATGTCGCCATCGCGGAAGGGATAGTAGTTGGCAGTATCAATGACAATCACCGCTGGCGGCACGTCACGCAACAGGGTGGCCAGTTCAGCATGTTTATCAAAAGGCGTAGAGAGAATGATCACCTCAACATCGCGAACGGCCTCCTGACGTTCTACCGCCGTTACCCCCAGCTGACGCGCCAGTTCCGCGATGGTATCCGGGCTTCTCGAATTCGCCAGCTTAACGGTGTGACCACACCCGGCGAGTTTATGCGCCAGCGTTGAGCCAATATTTCCCGCGCCAATAATGCCTATGTTCATAAGTACACCTTTTGGTCTGAGTGGAAAGATATTATTTTTCAGCAGGATGCGCGAAATTGTTCAGGGTGTCGCGCAGCGCCACCAGCTCTGTCTCTGATAACTGACAGGCTGATTTAATGCGGTCGGTAATGCGCCACAGTTCGGTTTGCAGGGCACTCCCCGCCTCCGTCAGGGTAATCAGCACCCGCCGTTCATCGCTGCGGTCCCGCGTGCGGCAGATGTGCCCGGCGGCCTCCAGCCGTTTGAGAACGGGCGTGATGGTGCCAGTGTCCATACCGAGCTGGGTTCCGATGTCCCCCACCGTGCGCGGCGTGCCGTTAAACAGTTCAAGCATCACCAGATACTGAGGGAACGTGAGGCCCAGCGGATCGAGAAAAGGCTTATGCAGCCGGTTCATGCGGTTCGCCGCGCCGTATAACGCGAAGGAGAGTTGGGTACCGATTTGCTGTGGTGTCTGCATCTTCATTTCCGGTTTTTATCTGTTGCTTGATTATCTAGCGCGCTAGATAAAAGAGTAGCGCAGCTTTTTCCCCGGATAAAGGGTCAGGTATGGGTATTTTGTGCGGTATGAGAAGCCGGTGTCCGGCAGGTAAAGCGGTAAACCGGGGGCTATTGTCGCAGGCATCCCGCCCGCTCAGGCCTCCGGTCGTTCAGATAATGACCGTGCGGGATGAGCCGGGTCATCCCTGCGCGAGTTGTGCGATGATCGCCTCCGTGACGTCATCCCGCAGATGCGGAGACGGCGCTGGCAGCCTCTGCGCCACGCTGACGGTTTTCGCTGCCTGATAAAAGCGCCCACTGCCGAGTGCCGCTTCAAACTGATTCGCCAGACGATGCGCCGCCGTCAGATCGCAGTCCACCAGCAGCACCGCGTGCGCCAGCACTACATGGCGACGCGGCCCGTCGAAGGACTGGCCGGGTATCGCCTGCCAGTACTGCGCAGTGCCGGCAATTTTACGTGCCGCCGTGCCCTCCCCGCAGGCAAGGTTAAACCGCCCGTCGCAGAACGATCCTTCCACCGCCTGCCACTGGGTGGCCACCCCTGTCTCTGCCAGCGCGGCGCGCAAAATACCACACAAATGGTGATACACCCCTTCGGCGGCTTCGCCGAGCGTGAGCGCCGTCGGGTACGCCAGGCTGAGGTTGAGGATCCCCGGCCCCTGCGGCACCAGACCGCCGCCGGACTTACGTAAAAATACCGGGCAGCCGTCAGCCGCGAAGGCGTCACGCACCGCCTCCAGCCGCGCAAAACGCCGGTAGCTGGCGGGCACCACCAGTGACTTTGGCCCGGACCAGATGCGGGCGACTTTCTGACCGGCGGCGGCTAACTCAAACAGCCCACTCTCAGCCTGAGTCGGGTCCGCACAGTGCTGCCGTCCCCCTTCAGGAACTGAAAACGGCCCCTCACCTGTAACAGGAGAAAATGCTTTCATCATTCTCCTTCTGCGCCGCGTTTCGGGGCGGTATTCGGCGACTGAATGCCGTAGCGCTGCATCCGGCGGTAGAGCGTCATGCGGCTGATGCCCATCTGACGCGCGACCGCGCTGTGGTTCCAGCGTGCGGCCCGCAGGGACTGCAGCAGAAGCACGGCCTCCGGTGGGATATCCGTCAGGAGCGACGCCGGTTCAGCAGGGCCGGTCAGGGTTTCCGGCAGATCCTGCGCCGTTATCTCACCGCCGTCGCTCATGGCCACCGCATACTCCAGCGCATTACTGAGCTCGCGCAGGTTGCCCGGCCACTCATGCTGATGCAGACACTGGCGAGCTGCGACCGTCAGCGAAGCCCGGTTGCCCAGCAGCTTATCAATCAACCAGTCGAGATCGTCGCGGTGACGCAGCGCCGGCAGGGAGATCCGCGCCCCCTGTAAACGATAGAACAGATCGGCACGGAAACGCCCCTGTTCAACCCGCTGCTCAAGCGCGTGGTGGGATGCGGAGATAATGCGGATATTGACCGGCACCGGACGCGATGCCCCCACCGGCAGCACCTCCTGTTCGGCCACCACGCGCAGCAGACGCGTCTGCAACTCCAGCGGCATATCACCGATTTCATCGAGGAACAGCGTGCCGCCATCGGCCTCCTGGATCAGCCCGCGTCGGCCCCGGCTGCCGGCACCCGAAAAACTGCCCGGCAGGTGGCCAAACAGCTCACTTTCAATCAGCGTCGGGGCGATCGCAGCACAGTTCACCGCAATAAACGGCTGCGACCGGCGCGCGCTGGCCTGGTGAAACGCCCGGGCAAAATACTCTTTGCCACAGCCGGTTTCACCGTGTACCACCAGGTGCAGGGACGCGTTCAGCAGGCGTGACGCACGCTGTAACTGCTGTTGAAAAGCCGGATCGCCCCCGGTCAGTGACGCCAGCGGGGCGGGTAGCGGCGCAGGGACGCTAACAGCCTGCCGCTGAGGCCGCGTTGCCGGTTGTACCGCCGTCACGTACAGTCGCTCCCCGCTGTTGATCCGCTGCAGCTGGCCGTGACGTCCGCTGGCGCTGGCCAGCCAGTCCGGCAGGCGGTCAACCGAGGTGTGAAACAGCTGTTCGATTGGCATACCCGGCAGCACACTGCGGCTGTGGGGAGATGGCGCGGTCAGGCCCAGCTCCTGTTCCAGCATCCGCTGCGCACGGTGATTGTGCCCCACCAGCCGGCCGCCTGCGTCGATGGCAATCAGATAATCCGGGCTGACCTCCACAAACGGCGTTTCCGCACTGAGCTTCAGTATCCAGTCGTGACGGTGCCGGTACTCAAACCACGCATTTTCTATCCGCTGCGCACAGAGCCTGGCGAGCTGCAACGCCAGCTGCTGACCGGCTTTTGGCTGCGGCGAGGTCAGCGCAGAGACGTCGAGGATGGCGTAAAGCTGTCCCTGGGGATCGAACAGCGGCACCGCCGAACAGGAGAGCGCGATGTGGGTGGCATCGAAATGGTCATTATGATGGACGGTCAGCGCTTTTCCGGTTGCCAGCGCCGTGCCGACCGCACAGGTGCCCGCCCAGGCCTCCGACCAGTGTGCGCCCAGAAACAGCCCGGCGCGACGCAGGCTGATTTCTGCACTGTCATCACCGTAATAGTCGACCGTCACCCCCGTGGCATCCGTCAGCAGCAGGACATAGCCCGCCGGCGCAATCTGCCGGTAGAGCGCCTCCAGGCAGTGACGGGCAATGTGGCGAAACTCCTCCAGCTGCTGGCGGTGCTCACGCAGTTCATGCCACGGCAGGATCCGCGCCGCCTGCATCCGGCTGGGATCCAGCCCGTGATGGTCGACACAGCGCTGCCACGAGTCAAGGATCGTCCGATCGTGCTGGCGCAGCGCCAGGGAAGAGGCGTGCTGGCTGACGGTGGCGGCCACGGCGGCGATATGTTCACGCTGGCTATGATTCAAGACACTCTCCTCAGGAACCTGCGCGGAGGCGCAGTGGGGTGGCAGACTCTCCGCTGCCGACGTTATTTATCAATACGGTAACGGGATCCCGCCAGCAGCAACGACACCCCGGTGACAATCTGCCACAGGGTGATGGGATAGACAGCGGCCCGCTCAATCAGGCCGACATGCACGGGTACCCAGGGGATCGCCAGCATACAGACCAGGCCACAGACCCCCAGTATCAGGCTGAAAGACGCATAAACCCAGGATACTCGCCGCCCTGCCAGGCCCACGGCGATCAGGCAGAGGTTACCGCCGCCAATCGCCATGACTGCACCAATCTGATGGAGCGTGATGCCTGCCGCCGGGCCGCCGCTGTGGAACAGCGCAATTAACACTCCGCCGGTGCCGTGAAGACCGCCTGCCAGCAGCGCGGCCCCACCGGTCAGTCCGGGGATCTGCCGGCGCAGCAGCCCGCAGGCCAGTATAAACAGCAGCCCTTCCGCCGCAAAGCCAGCATTCATCACGTCGTGCAGCGGGGAACAGATTTGTGGCCCGCAGCCCGGGATCCCCAGGTCGCTGATATAGTTGTGGCTGTAACGATAGGCCGGGTGATGCCAGGCCAGGGCGCTGAGGCGTTCTGCCAGCAAATACAGCAGCCCACCCGCAGCAAAACAGAGTGCGCCTGCACGCTGACGGCCCGTTAATGACAACATAGTCTTCTCCTGTTTCGGCTGCGCTCAGTCTGACAGAGCGCCCAAAAAAAACCACCCCAACGGGGTGGTTAACGGGCAATCATTCTGCACTGCAGCGTCTCGCCGTCATGCAGCGGTAAGCGCTGTCGCGGCCATTACCAGCGATAATTCACTGAGGCGACAACGTTGCGACCGGTACCATAGAAGCAGGCCTCACTGCCGCTGCAGGAGGCGACGTAGTGCTTGTCGGTCAGGTTCTGCACGTTAAGCTGAACCGTGGTGCCTTTCAGGCTGGCCACCGCCTCGCCCAGTTCATACTTTGCCATGGCGTCGTACAGTGTGAAGTGCGGCACCTCGTCAGTCCCGGTACTGTCGGCAGGGGCATCGCCCGTGTAGCGCACGCCCGTCCCCACGGTCAGGCCGCTTAACACGCCATCCTGGAAGCTGTAGCTGCCCCATGCTGAGGCCGCATGGCGTGGAATGCTGGCAGGGCTGTGCCCCAGCTGCGTGGCGTTGTACGTCTCTTTGGTAACTGCATCCGTATAGGTGTAGGCGGCAATCAGCTTCACTTCCGGCGTCGGCTGCGCATGAATTTCAGCCTCGACCCCCTTCGATTTAACCTTACCAATCTGCTCGTTATACTTGGTTACCGGGTTAACGGAGGTGATATTTTTCTGCGTAATATCAAACACGGAGACGGTCATCACCGTATTCGAGCCCACAGGCTGGAACTTCACCCCCAGCTCGGTCTGCTCACCCGTCGTCGGTTTGAACGGATCGCTTCCCGGCTCGCCGGTGCTGAGGTTCGGCTCAAACGAAGTGCTGTAACTGACGTAAGGCGACAGGCCGTTGTCAAAGGCATACAGCAACCCGGCGCGACCGGTCAGCTTATTGTCGTTCTGCTTCTCATCGGTCGCAGACAGACGGTTAACCGTGCGGATCTGGGACCAGTCATTCCGGCCGGAGAGCACCAGGTTCCAGTGGTTCCACTCCATCTGATCCTGCAGATAAACGCCCACCTGGTGGAGCTGCTTCAGCGTATTACTGCTTACACTCATATCACTCTCGTCCACGTCCACCCGGGTCGGGTTCGCCCAGTCAAGCTGATACTGGCTGGAGGTGTGACGGGACAGGGTGCTGGCAACACGGCTCCAGCGATAATCCAGCCCGCCCAGCAGCGTATGCCCGACGTCACCGGTCGCAAACAGCCCTTTCAGGTGGTTATCCACCCCCACTTCGTTGGTCATTACCGTTTCGTGCTGGGGGCGACGCTCAATAGTGTGATCGTTCACCGGAGAACTGGTGGTGTAGACCATATATTTATAGTCTTCATCACGATGGGTGTAACGGAGGTTCTGGATGAACGACACGGCCTCATTGAAACTGTGGTCAAATTCATAGCCCACGGACGCCTGCTCCCGCCGGTTGCCGTAGTAATTCGGGTCGTTGATATTGAAATCATACGGAATATAGCCGGTGCTGGCCGCTTTCAGCGTCCCGGCCATCGGCAGGAAGTTGCGCGAACCGGCTTTCGGATCGTTCTGGTAGCTGGCGAGCAGGGTGAAACTGGTGTCGGCATCCGGCAGCCAGGTGATGGCAGGGGCAATGGCTACGCGCTCCTGCTTATTGTTTTTGACGTCTTCATGCCGGGTGCTGGCGATGCCGTTCAGGCGATAGAACAGCGTGCTGTCGTCGTCCAACTGACCGCCGAAGTCAAAGGCAGCTTCCCCCTGATGATGATTACCGCTACTGAGCTGCACTTCACGCACGGTTTCCGCGGTTGGCCGCTTGCTGGTCATCACCACCAGCCCGCCGGGGCTGACCTGTCCGTATAACACGCCTGCCGGGCCGTGGACCATCTCCACGCGCTCTAACAGCCACGGGTCGATTTGCCCTGCGCCACCGCTGGAGCTGGAGAGGCCGTAGTGCAGGCCATCCAGCAGTTTCGGCGCATAGCGAAAGCCCCGGCTGATAATTTCGTCGTTACGATTGGAGTTACCGCGGTAATTAGTGACCACGCCGCTGGTGTAGCTCAGCGCATCAGACACCGAAGCGGCCGCCTGGTCATCCATCTGTTCGCGCGTCACGACAGAGATCGACTGCGGCGTTTTGCGCAGCGGCGTGGCCGTTTTGGTGCCTGCCGCACTCTCCTTTGCCACCAGCCCGCTGTTACGTCCGGTGACGCTTTCACGGGTTTCTGCCGTCACGGTCAGGGTATTTTCTGTGGCGGCCTGAGACACCGGTACGCCCACCAGCGCTGAAGCCACTAACAGGCGCAAACTGGCCTTGCCGGAGGTTACTGCCACACCAGGTCGTACCTGGGCTTTCATCATTTTAGTCATGAATTGTCATCTCGTCTGAAACAGCCTTGTCTGCGAAAAGCACCGGTAAAGCCCACCCATCCATTAATATTTCTGACCGGCGAGGGCTGAATCCCAGCGTGGCGCGAGTCATGCCTGCCCGCACTCACCCCGCGATCAGGGTAAAAAACCTGACAAAATACAGCGTTATCGCGGCATTAAGCGAAGTTGCGATGCATAGTAATGCAAATGTAAATCACTCTCAATAGCATTTGCATTAGCTTTGCTTACCTTCGCACCGCCCCCGTCCTCACCGGTAAATGCAACGACATGTAAAATAAAGAAAATTAACGTGTCAAAAGAGAGATGATCTTTGCGCGCGCCGGAATGCGCAAACTGCGGGGCAACAGACAGAGGACAGGTAAAAAAAAGCCACCCCGTTGGGATGGCTGAATGAGGAGGCTAAACGCTGGTCTGAGCGGGGATTACCAGCGGTAGTTAACGGAGGCGACAAACGTCCGCCCTGCCCCATAGAAGCAGGCATACTGACCGGCACAGGATGAAACGTAGTGCTTATCCGTCAGGTTTTGCGCATTAAACTGCAGCGTAGTACCTTTCAGCGCCGTAACGGCCTGGCCCAGATCATACTTCACCATCGCGTCATACAGCGTGTAATGCGGCACAGTGTACTCGCCAATGTCATCCCCAGGTGCTTTCCCGACATAGCGAACCCCGGTGCCGACAGTCAGGCCATTCAGTGCGCCGTTCAGGAAGCTGTAGCTGCCCCAGGCCGACGCTGCATGGCGTGGAATGGCGTTCGGGCTGTGGCCCACTTCATCCGGGTCAGTGGACCTTTTGGTCACCACGTCGGTGTAGGTATACGCCGCGATCAGCTTAATTTCCGGGGTGGGCTGGATATGCAGTTCGGTTTCCACCCCCTGAGAATTCACCTTACCAATCTGCTCATAGGCGTTAGTCAGACGGTTGTAAGAGGAGACGTTCTTCTGGTTAATATCAAACCAGGAAACGGTCATCATGGCATCGACGCCTTTCGGCTGGAATTTCACCCCGACTTCGGTCTGTTCCCCTGTCGTCGGCTTCAGTGGGTCAGCCCCCGGTGCGGCCTGTTCCAGCACCGGCTCAAACGAAGTGCTGTAGCTGACATAAGGGGAGATGCCGTTATCGAAGGCGTACAGCAGACCTGCACGACCGGTAAAGGCGCTGTCGTTATAGGTGATATCCGATCCGCCGGTGGTCAGATCCTGATTGCGCACCTGAGACCAGTCGTTACGACCGGACAGCAGCAGGTTCCAGTTATTCCATTCCAGCTGATCCTGCAGATACACGCCGTACTGATTCAGGGTCTTTTTGTTATTGGTCGCCAGCGCTAACAGACTTTCATCCACGTCCACGCGGCTCTGGGTCCTCCAGTCCATCGGGTAGCTGCTGCCGTAGTCCCGGTACATCTTGCTGTTGATATGCGAGTAACGATAATCAAAACCGGTCAGCACCGTATGCTGCACCTCGCCGGTGTCGAACACGGCTTTCAGCTGGTTATCGACATTGAACTCGTTGGTCATCTCCGTTTCATGCTGGGCCATACGCGTCAGGGTATGGTCGCCGTCGTCGACGTTGTACACCAGATATTTGTAATCTTCGTTACGGTGGGTGTAACGCAGGTTCTGGGTAAATGATACCGCCTCATTAAAACTGTGCTCCAGGCTGTAACCGATGGAGGTCTGCTGGCGCTTTGATTTGGCAAAGTCGGAATCGCTGACGTTCAGATCGTAAGGAACATAGCCCGCTGCAGTGGGATACAGCGTCCCCGCACGCGGCAGAAAGTTACGTGACCCCGCTTTCGGATCGTCCTGGTAGCTGGTTAACAGGGTGAAGCTGGTGTCTTCGTTTGGCAGCCAGGTCAGTGCCGGAGCAATCGCCATACGCTGCTGTTTGCTGTTTTTCACAAACTCGTTCTGGGTACTGCCAATGCCGTTCAGGCGGTAAAACAGCGTATTGTCATCATTCAGCTTGCCACCAAAATCAAAGGCCGCTTCGCCATAGTGGCGGTTACCGGTACTGAGCTGAACTTCATGAATGCTTTCTGCCGTGGGGCGCTTGCTGGTCATCAGCACCAGGCCGCCCGGGCTGACCTGGCCATACAACACCGAGGCCGGGCCGTGAACCAGTTCCACGCGCTCTAACAGCCAGGGATCGAGCTGCCCCGCCCCGCCGTTTTCTGAAGAGAGACCGAAGTGCAGACCATCCAGCAGCTTGGGAGCATAGCGAAACCCGCGGCTGATCACTTCGTCATTACGGTTGGAGTTACCGCGATAGGTGGCGACCACGCCGCTGGTGTAGCTCAATGCATCAGCCACGGAGCGTGCATCCTGGTCGTCCATTTGATCGCGCGTCACCACGGAGATCGACTGCGGGGTTTTGCGCAGTGCCGTGGCGGTCTTGGTGCCGGACGCGCTCGCTTTCGCCACAATTCCTTTGTTGGGCGCAGTGACACTTTCCTGGCTTTCTGCCGTGACCGTCATCGTACTGTCGGCCCCGGTGGCGGCCTGCACGGCAGGGGCCATAAGCAGTGCCGATGCCAGTAATAAACGCGTGCTGTATTTATCAGAGAATGCTGCAATGCCTGGTGTTGCCTGCTTTTTAATTTTATTAAACATGTTCTGTTATCCCGTCTGAACAGACTTGCCGATAAAAAAAACGTTAAACCCCGCCAATTCATTAGTTGCGCTGATTGGCTGCGGCGGTCAGAAAGCACCCCCTTTGCCACTCCTGGCGTCAGTTCCTCTTCCCTTCTTAAGAAAACCCGTAATGACGTACAAATATCAGGCTCTTTAGAAAGTTGCGACGCATCTTATTGCAAATGCAAACTATTCTCAATAGTATTTGCATTAGCGTCATTTACTGTAAGAGCGATTAAAGTCTCTCGGTTTAAGTCATTAAATGTAAAACAAGGAAAATTATCGTGACAACACGGCACAGACCCGGGCCGCAGAGTCAGCCCGCAGGCCGCGCTGCAAAGTGGCTGGCCGCCGTTGATGCCGGTGAAGACCGCTGGTGGCAGGAAATCGCCGCGCACGGTACGCCACTGGTGGAAGCGGCGAGTGAAGGATGCGTCAGAATGACCTTTTTCTGGCGCGATCCGGCCGGCGACGAAAGCCGGTCAGCCACACGTCAGGTCTACATCGATATTAACTGCGTGACCGATCACCACAGCCCGCAGCCACAGAGTTTGCAGCGTTTACCCGGCACCGATGTCTGGCACTGGTCAACGGAGATTGATGAGCACTGGCGCGGCAGCTACAGCCTGATCCCGGTAGAGGCCGCCCGGCTTCCTCCGGCCTTCAGTGATGACGACGACACGCGGCGAAAACAGCAGCGCGCGTGGTGGATCTCCCTTTTCCCGCACGCGATCGCTGACCCGCTTAACCCCTGCGCCCCCCATTTCAACAGTCGCGGGCAGGCCCTGTCCGCAGCCCATATGCCTGCGGCACCTGACCAGTCGCTGTGGCATGCGCTGGATGCCGGTCATCCGCTGCAGCCAGAGGCTGAGAGCCTGCACACCTTCACCTGGAACAGCACCCTGCTCGGCAACCAGCGCCGTATCTGGCTCTTTACTACCGGCACGTCCCCGGTCGCGGAAGATCGCCCGCTGGTGATCCTGCTGGATGGCCAGAACTGGGTAGAGGGACAGCCGCTGTTTTCTGCCCTGCAGGCCGCCACCGGCAGTGGCCAGCTGCCCGCCGCCTGCTGGCTGTTTATCGATGTGATCAACGGTGACTGGCGGGAAAAAGAGCTGCCCTGCAATGCCGCGTTCTGGCAGGCAGTACAGGAGGAGCTGCTGCCGCTGGCACGCAGTCATGCGGCCTTCAGCGAACGGGGCGACCGCACGGTGGTGGCCGGCCAGAGCTATGGCGGGCTGGCCGCAATGTATGCCGGGCTGCACTGGCCTGAACGCTTTGGCCGCATCCTCAGTCAGTCCGGATCGTTCTGGTGGCCCAACGTTCGTCTGGTAACTCATTTTGCGGACGCTCAGGAACACGACATGGGCTGGCTGACTGAACAGGCGATCAACGGGGCCCTGCCTGACAGCCACTTAAAAATCTTTCAGGAAGCGGGCGATCGCGAAGGCGATATGGCCTGGGTCAACCAGCAGATGCGCAAGGCGCTGCTGGCGGCCGGACATGACATTAACTTCCGTATTTTCTCCGGCGGGCATGATGCCCTGTGCTGGCGCGGCGGGCTGCTTGACGGCTTACGCTGGCTGCTGGCCGACTTAAACTCTCCACAATTTATGGCAGGAACAGGTAACAACCATGACTGAACAACTCAATCCCTTCGATGATGAGAGCCTCGACTTCCTGGTGCTGCTGAATGCGCGCCAGCAGTACAGCCTGTGGCCTGCTTTTTCCGATGTGCCTGCCGGCTGGCAGACCGTGGCCGGCCCGACGACGCGTGTGGCCTGTATCGCCTATATCGAAGAACACTGGCAGGACATGCGCCCGGCCGGGTTGAATACGGCGGGTTAATGGTGCAGTCGTTGCCCGGCGGGGCAGCCGGAGATATTTCCACCGCGTAGAGGCTGACCGGCTGTTTCAGTCAGCCCAGGCCCCGCCGCTTTCACACTGGATTTTCATTTTTCTATCGACAGGAATTGCCACCGTGTCAGAAGCTCAGATCGCGCCTGAAATACAGGCTGAATTTACCGAATATCCGCTGGTTGCCGCGCAGCCGGGGATCTGGATCGCCGATCAGATCGCCCCGACAGGAAACAGCTATGCCGTCGCCCACTACAGTGAGCTGCACGGCGACATTGACCGCTACTGCCTGGACGCCGCGATCCGCCAGGCGATGTCCGAAGCTGATACCGTGCAGGCGGTTTTCTGCCTGGCGGAAGACGGCAGTGTCGTTCAGCGCCTTCCTCATGCGCGTACTCCCGAGCAGGTACAGCCTGTTGAATGGGTAGATGTCAGCCAGCACAGCGATGCCGCGCAGGCGGCGCAGGATCTGATGCAGGCCGACCTGGCTGCCGACCTCCCTGCTGACGGTGACCGTCCGCTGTACCGTCAGCTGATGATCCGCGTCAGCGCTGACCGCTGGTTCTGGTATCAGCGTTATCACCATCTGATGCTGGACGGCTTCAGCTTCGAGGCGCTGACCCGGCGCGTGGCGGCAGTCTATCAGTCCCTGCGCGCGGGCCAGACGCCGTCGCCCTCGCCGTTTATCTCCTTTGGTGAGGTGGTTGCCGAATATCAGGCCTGGCAGCACTCACCGGCCTGTGAGCGTGCGGCGTTGTTCTGGCAGCAGCACGGTAAAGACTTTCCGACGGCGATCTCCCTGTCGGGTGAAACCTTCAGCCACCACGGCCGCACGTCACCGCTGAAACAGCAGGTCACCCTGCCGCCCGCCCTGCTGGCGGCCCTGGCCCAGCAGCCAGGCCTGCGGGAAACCGCGCCGGCGGAGATTGCCAGCGCCCTGCTGGTTGCCTATCTGGCACGCATCAGCGGTGAATCCCGTCTGAGCATCGGCTTCCCGTTTATGCGCCGGATCGGTTCGGCCGCGCTGGCCGCTACGGGACCGGTGGTCAACGTCCTGCCGCTGCTGCCTGACATTGATGACAGCATGACGCTGGCCGATGTCAGCCAGGCCCTGCAGAGTGAAATCAAACAGGTGCGCCGTCACCAGCGTTATGAAGCAGAGCAGCTGCGTCGCGATCTCGGCCTGGTCGGTAGCGGCCAGCCCCTGTATGGCCCGGTTATTAACCTCAAGATTTATCACGACAGCCTGGCATTTGACGGTATTGATGCCGTCAGCCACACCCTGGCGATGGGGCCGGTGGACGATCTGGAGTTTGAGATCGGCTTCCAGCTTGGCCAGCTTCAGGTCACGCTGGTCGCCAATCCCGATAAATATGACGCGCAGATGCTGGCCTGGCACGGCGAACGGATCGTCTGTCTGGCAAGACAGCTGGCGCAGCAACCGCGTCTGCCGCTGGCCAGACTGGCGCTGGTTGCCGGGCTTGAGCAGCAGCAGATTGATGAGTGGTCGCAGGGGATCGCCGTGACGCCGCCGGAGGGTGTGGTGTCGATACTGGCCATGCTGCAGCGCCAGGTGGAAGCACAGCCCGATGCCACCGCCGTCGTCTGCGGTGATATCAGCCTGACCTACGGACAGCTTTCTGCCCGGGCAATGCAGCTGGCACGTGAGCTGATGGCCCGCGGTCTGGGTGCGGATGATGTTGTGGCGATTGGCCTCCCGCGCTCGGTGGATTCGCTGGTGGCCATTTTTGGCGTACTGGCCAGCGGGGCCGCCTATATGCCGCTGGATCTCGACTATCCGCGCGAGCGTCTGGCGCTGATGTGTGACGATGCGCAGCCACAGCTGCTGCTGACGCACAGCAGCCTGGCGGCTCGCATGCCGGAAGGGGTCTGTCTGTGTATTGATGATGCCGACGTGCGCGCCCGCTGTCATGCCCGCGCCGCCACCCCGGTCAGCGACAGCGAACGCCGCGTCGCCCAGCAGGGTGAGCACCTCGCCTATATGATCTACACCTCCGGCTCTACCGGACGCCCGAAAGGGGTAATGAGCACCCACGCCGGCCTGCTGAACCTCTTCCTGTCGCACCAGGCCAACCTGTTCGGCCCGGCCATTGAGCGCTTCCATCGCAGCCAGCCGCGCCGCATGCGCACCGGCCACACCGCCTCGTTCTCCTTCGACTCGTCATGGGAGCCGCTGTTCTGCATGATGATGGGCTGTGAGCTGAACATTTTTGATGAAGAGCTGCGCCGTGATGCGTGGGGCCTGTTACAGAAAATGAAACAGGTGCCGGTCGACCTGCTGGATATCACCCCGTCGTTCTTCTCGCAGATGATTGATGCCGGTCTGTTCGAGGCCGACAGCCACCGTCCGGCGTTTGTGATGATCGGCGGTGAAGCCGCCACGCCGACCCTGTGGAAGCTGATGCAGCAGCACCCGGAACTGGAGATCCATAACTACTACGGCCCGTCCGAATACACCATCGATACGCTGGGTGCCAGCGTGATGGTTTCTGACCAGCCGGTGATCGGCCGTCCGGTGGGTAACACCCGGGTCTGGCTGCTGGACAGCAGGCTGCGCCCCGTCCCGGTGGGCTGTGTCGGTGAACTTTACATTTCCGGCACCGGGATGGCGCGTGGCTATCTCCGCCGTCCGGATCTGACTGCTGCCCGCTTCGTCGCCAACCCGTTCCTTGAGGGCGAGGTGATGTACCGCAGCGGCGATCTGATGCGCTGGCGCAGCGACGGGCAGCTGGCGTTTATTGGCCGCGTCGATCATCAGATCAAAGTGCGGGGGTTCCGCATCGAGCTGGGGGAAGTGGAAAATGCCCTGGTGGCGCTGGAAGAAGTCAGTACCGCCGTGGTGATCGCCCAGCCTGTCGGCGCCACAAACCGGCTGATCGGTTACTGCTCGGTGTCTGACGATGCCCTGCGCGCCGACGCGCAGCTCTCAGCGAAGCTGCTGGCGAAGCTGGCCGTGACCCTGCCCGACTATATGGTGCCGGCCATTCTGATGGTGATGGATGAGCTGCCGCTTAACGTCAACGGCAAAATTGACCGTCAGGCGCTGCCTGAACCGCAACAGATGGCCTTTACTCCCGGCCGCGAACCGCAGGGAGCGGAAGAAACGCTGATCTGCAAAGCGGTGGCCGACCTGCTGGGCATGGAGCGCGTCGGCGCTGACGATGATTTCTTCGCCCTCGGCGGCGACAGCATATCTGCTATGGGGCTCGGCACCGCCGCCCGCCGCGCAGGCTATCTGCTGCGCCCGCGTGATATTTTTGCCCAGCGCACCCCGGCGCGCATGGCACAGAGTATGCCGCCACTGGCGACCCGCACGGCGGTCAGTCAGGTGAAACAGCAGGGGGCGATCGCTGGCCTGCCGATCCTGCACTGGTTTAACGAACACGGCGGTATTGACCAACGCTTTGCCCATGGCGTCTGGTTACAGGTGCCGTCGGCGCTGCAGCCTGCGCAGCTTGAACAGGCACTGACCACCCTCAGCCAGGCGCATCCGGCACTCGCCGCCTTTACCCGCGACGGCCAGCTGGTGGTCGGCGAAACGCCTCCAGCCGGATCGCCCCCCCGGGTCAGTACGCTGAGGCTGAATGATGCACCGGAAGCCTGCGCTGAGGATGCGTTTGACGCGGCCGTGCACCGCCTTGATCCGGCGAACGGCGTGATGATACAGGCGACGCTCCTGCAGCATAAGGGACAGACGTTCGGTCTGGTGCTGGTGATCCACCATCTGGTCGTGGACGGTGTCTCGTGGCGCGTCCTGCTGGAAGATCTGCGCGAAGCGGCCGAAGCGGTCATCAACGGCACGCCAGTAACCCTGCCGGCAGAAGAAACCTCACTGCACGACTGGTCAGCGGCGCTGTTGCGCGATACCGCCCACCGGGTGTCTGAGCTGCCCTTCTGGCAGAGCATGTTGCAGGATCCTGTTCCGCTGCTCGGCCAGCGCGCTGTGCACGAACAGGATACCCACGGTGAGATGAAAGAGAAGCGCACGCTGCTGAACGGCAGTCAGACGCAGGCCCTGCTCTCCACGCTGCCGCAACAGTTCCGCGCCAGTGTGGAGGAGACGCTGCTTTGCACCCTGTCGCTGGCGCTGGCCGATCGCTTTAAGGTCCGCCAGCTGCGCTATACCCTGGAGTCACATGGCCGCGCTGAGCTGGAAGGCGATCGTGACCTGGCCCGCACTGTCGGCTGGCTGACCGCCGAATACCCGCTGCTGATCACGCTGGGAAATAGCGATAACGGCACGCTGCGCGACGCCATCCGCGCGGTCAAGCATGTGCTGCGGGCCGTACCGGATCGCGGCATTGGCTACGGTCAGCTGCGCTACCTCGACGCCGTCCGTGGGCCAGAGCTTAAGACACTGGCGCAGCAGCACGCACCGGAAGTGCTGTTTAACTACCTCGGACGCTTCAGCGCCGGGGACGAACTCTGGACACCCCAGCGCACACGCAGGCAGTTCCGCGACGCCTTTGCCGTGTATCAGTCCCCGGCGATGCCGCAGCTGCACGGGCTGGAGGTGAATATCTTCGTGGATGAAAACGGCGCGATGCCGCAGCTGGCGATCAACTGGGGCTGGCTCAGCGGCGTATTCAGCGAAGAGGATATTGATGCCCTGCATCAGGCCATGGCAGACGCCTGCGATGCGCTGGCCGGGTTTGCCCGCCGCCATCCTCAGCAGGCATGCGATACCTTAGTGGCCGCCGAGGTCGCGATGGCCGATGTCAGCCAGCAGGATCTGGTGGCGCTGGGTGACCGCCACGGCCCGCTGGCCGCCGTGCTGCCGCTGCTGCCGCTGCAGAAGGGGCTGCTGTTCCATGCGGCCACCGCCGATAACAGCGGCAGCTATAACTCCCTGACCCGCCTGACCTTTAGCGGCGCGCTGGAGGAGGATCGCCTGCGGGCGGCGCTGGATGCCGTGGTGCGTCACCATCCGCAGCTGGCAGCACGTTTTGACAGCGAGCAGACACTTCAGCCGCTGCAGCTGATCCCGGTGTTGCCGGTCGGCCAGTCCGTCTGGACGCTCGACCGCCATACGCTGCCGGTGCTCCCCCCGCAGGACGAAACAAACGCCCTGCTGGCGCTGGAAAAACGCGAGCTGGCGCGGGACCTGTTCAGCCAGCCGGTGATGCTGCACGCGCTGCTGGTGGAGCACGCCGGAGGCGACCGCTTTACCCTGATGCTGAACGCCCATCACCTGGTGGTGGACGGCTGGTCAACGCCGGTGATTTTAGCCGACCTGTTTACCGCCCTGTGGCACGGCCCGCAGGCGCTGACGCCGCACCGCTTCAGCTACGCGGATATCGTCCGTCAGCTTGCCGGGCGCGACGCGGCGGCCTCGCGTCAGCGGTGGCAGCAGGTATTACAGGACGTACGCCCGACGCTGCTGTTCGGCAGTGAGGCCCACACCGGCCCGGTGCACGACCTTGATCTGGTGCTGGAGCCTGAGCTGGAACGCGGCCTGCTGGCGCTGTGCCGCCGCCGTGGCCTGACCCTGAACAGCGTTATGCAGGGCCTCTGGGGCATGCAGCTGGCGATTGAAAGCGGCCATCAGGACGTGGTGTTCGGCTCCCCGGTCTCCGGCCGCTTCGGTCAGATTGACGGCCAGGATCAGCATGTTGGCCTGTTCAGTAACACCCTGCCGGTGCGGGTTCGCTTTGACAGCCAGCGACCGCTGCTGGAGCAGCTGGCCGATCATCAGGCACAGCAGATCCAGCTGATTGAACATGACGATCTGGGCCTGGGCGAGATCCAGCAGCTGGCCGGCAGCGGCACGCTGTTCGACACCCTGCTGGTGGTGGAGAACTATCCGGATAACACCGACCTGTTGCAGGGGCACAACGGCCTGCGCTGCGACCACATCAGCAACCGGGGCTACACCCACTACCCACTCACCCTGCTGGTGCTACCGGGCGAGCGCCTGCACCTGCTGATGGAATATCGCGATGCGGTGCCGCACCCGCAGCGTTTTGCCGACCGCCTGCTGATGCTGATTGCCCAGCTGGTGGCACAGCCTGACCTGCCGCTGGCGCGCTGGCAGCTGCAGACGCCGGATGAACGGGCGCTGATTGCCAGCATCAATAACACCGCTTACCCGGTCGCCCCCGGCACGCTGCAGGGGGCCATTGAGCAGCAGGTGAATCGCACGCCGGATGCGCTGGCGCTGCTGGACGGCGAACATCGTCTGACCTATCGCCAGATGCAGCAGCAGGCGCGGCGGCTGGCCGACCGCCTGATTGATGCCGGAGTAAAACCCGGGGATATCGTCGCCGTCGCCCTGCCGCGCTCGGTACGCCTGAGCCTGGCGCTGACCGCTATTCTGCAGGCCGGCGCTGCCTGGCTGCCGCTGGATACCGGCTACCCGGATGACCGTCTGGGTTATATGGTGGACGATGCGCGGCCGCGTCTGATTATCAGCGAAAGCGCCTTAGCCGCGCGCTTTGCCGTGATGGGGCCGATACTGACCTTTGACCAGCTGGAAGAGGAACCGCATTCGCCACGGCACCCGCTGCCACCGGCAGACAGCACCCGCCCGGCCTATGTCCTCTACACCTCCGGCTCCACCGGGCGACCGAAAGGCGTGGTGGTGGGCCAGCAGGCTATCGTTAACCGCCTGTGGTGGATGCAGGACGAATACCCGCTGGACGCCAGCGACGTGGTGTTACAGAAAACCCCGTGCAGTTTTGACGTCTCGGTGTGGGAATTCTTCTGGCCGCTGATGGTCGGATCGCCGCTGCTGATGGCCCCGCCGGAAGCCCATCGCGACCCGGAGGCACTGGTACAGCTGATTGAAGACTACGCCGTGACCACGATGCACTTCGTGCCATCGATGCTGGCGGCGTGGGTGACGGCGCTGGAAAGCCGCGACGGCGAGGATAAAGGCTGTCACAGCCTGCGTCGCGTGTTCTGCAGCGGGGAAGCCCTTTCCTGCGAGCTGGCCGCCAGCTATGAAGCCCTGATCGCCGCCCCGCTGCATAACCTGTATGGCCCGACCGAGGCCGCCGTTGATGTGACCTGGCATCCGGCCAGCGGTGAAAGTCTGAAGCAGTGCAGCGGCGCGGGCGTACCGATTGGCTACCCGGTGTGGAACACCGAACTGCGCATCCTTGATGCCCTGCTGCGCCCTGTGCCTGTCGGCGTGGCGGGCGACCTGTATCTCTGCGGTGTGCAGCTGGCGGAGGGGTATCTGTACCGTGCCGACCTGACTGCCCAGCGCTTTGTCGCCGATCCGTTTGCCGACGGTGAGCGCATGTACCGCACCGGCGACATCGCCCGCTGGCTGGACAGCGGTGCCGTGGAATACCTCGGCCGCAGCGACGATCAGCTGAAAATTCGCGGTCAGCGCATTGAGCTGGGCGAAATTGAACAGGCGCTGCTGGCCCTGGACGGCGTGGCGCAGGCGGTAGTTGGCGCGCGCGAACTGGGCAGCGTGGCCGCCGTCGGGGCCGATGCCCGTCAGCTGGTAGCCTGGCTGATTGCCCAACCGGGGCTGGCACTGGATACCCGGGTCGTGCACCAGCAGCTGGCGCAGCGCCTGCCGGCGCATATGCTGCCGGTCAGCTACGTGCTGACCGACCGTTTCCCGCTGAGCGCCAACGGTAAGCTGGACCGCAAGGCCCTGCCATCCCCACAGGCCCCGCAGTCGGCTGGCCGCCTGCCGCACGGTGAGCATGAGCAACTGCTGGCGGAACTTTTCGCCCGCCTGCTGGCGCGTGAAACCGTGTATGCCGATGATGATTTCTTCGCGCTGGGCGGGCACTCGCTGCTGGCGATGCGTCTGGCTGCCGAACTGCGTCGTCGCCTGGCAACGCCGCTCACTATCGGGCAGATCATGGCTGCGCGCAGCGTGGAGAACATGGCCCGTCTGCTGGATGAGGGTGCCCACGGCACCAACGCCGGGACGCGTGCCAACGGTGAAAGCCTGCCCTTCCGCAGCGGGACCGGGCCGGTGCTGTTCTGTATTCATCCGGCATCCGGCTTTGCGTGGCAGTATTCCGGTATGCTGCGTCATCTTGGCGGTCACTTCCCGATTGTTGGCCTGCAGTCGCCGCGTCCTGACGGTGTGATCGCCGCCTGTGCCAGCGTGGATGAAATGTGCGATCGCCATCTGGCGACACTGCGCAGCATTCAGCCGCAGGGGCCGTACCATCTGCTGGGTTACTCGCTGGGCGGCACCCTTGCCCACGGGATAGCGGCCCGCCTGCAGCAGCAGGGGGAGACGGTAAGCTTCCTGGGTCTGCTGGATACCTATCCGCCAGAGGGTCAGGACTGGACACGGCCGTCAGAGGAGGAGGCCCGCGCGGAAGTCGAACGTGAGGAAGCGGAGTTTATGGCAGCGACCGACAGTGACGATGCGCTGTTACAGGCGGAAAAAGCGGCGATGTTCAGTACCATCGTAGCGAACTACGCGGATGCGGTCCAGCGTCTGAGCACCGCCTCTACCCCGCGCTTTGCCGGTCAGGCCACGCTGTTTGTGGCGAAAAAGACGCTGCCCGTCGGGATGGATGTGCAGAAAAGCTGGGCACCTTACCTGCAGCAGTTACGGGTACACGAACTGGACTGCGATCACATGGATATCCTGTCCCCGGCATCCCTGGTCACACTGGGGCCCTTGCTGGCGCAGCTGATGGTGGAGTGTAAAGACCTGGCCTAAAACAGAGGCGGACCCAAAACCCGGTCCGCCTCTGGGATCCTCGTATCAAGGTCGACCTTTTATAACGGTCGGCCTTTTTTTATGGCCGGTGATAACGTCCGCAGGGGACGATCATCGGCGTGTGCGATACCGGATCGTCAATCACCACGCATTCCATGCCAAAGACCTGCCGGACCAGCGACGCATCAACGATCTCTGCTGGCTGGCCCTGGGCCACGATCTGCCCTTCCTGCATCACCACCAGATGGTCGGCATAGCGACAGGCCTGATTCAAATCATGCAGCACGGCCACCAGCGTATGCCCGCGTTCCTGATTTAACTGACGGAACAAATCCAGCAGTTCGATCTGATGGGCGATATCCAGCCAGGTGGTCGGCTCGTCCAGTAACAGCAGGGGCGTTTGCTGTGCCAGCACCATCGCTACCCATACGCGCTGACGCTGTCCGCCGGAGAGCTCATCCACGCTGCGCTCTGCCAGTTCACTGACGTTGGTCGCCTGCATCGCGCCGGCCACCGCCTGGCGATCGGCTTCGCTCCACTGCTTCAGCAGGCTCTGGTGCGGATAGCGCCCGCGCGCCACCAGATCGGCCACGCTGATCCCCTCCGGCACAATGGCATGCTGTGGCAGCAGACCCAGCTGGCGCGCCAGCGCTTTGGTGCCCATCTGGTGAATATCCTCGCCATCAAGCAGTACCTGGCCGCTGCGCGGCTTCAGCAGACGACACAGGGCGCGCAATAACGTTGATTTGCCACAGGCGTTCGGGCCAATGATCACCGTGAACCTGCGGTCGGGGATCTGCACGCTGAGTTCGCGGGCGATCACCTTCTGGTCGTAGGCCAGCGTCACTCCACTGGCCTGAAGGCGTGAGGGGGAAGAAAGTTCCATGGTTAACGACGTGACTCCCTGATAAGTAACCCGATGAGATACAGCCCGCCGATGCTGACCGTGACGGCCCCCACCGGCAGCTGTATCCCGTTAAAAGCATGTTGCGCGACGACGTCTGCCAGCAGCAGCAGCAGCGCCCCGGTTGTGGCGGCAGAGAACAGCGGCACAGCATGTGCGCCGGTCAGCCGCTTTGCGATCTGCGGGGCGGCCAGAGAGATAAAGGCGATGGGCCCGGCGCTGGCGGTAGCAATCGCCGTAAGGATAATGCCGCACAGCATCAGCCAGAGGCGGCTGGATTCCGCACTGATCCCCAGCGCCCGCGCACTGTCATCGCCCATCTCCATCAGTTGCAGACGGCGGCTGAGCAGCAGCGCGACCAGAATCGTCAGCGGCACCAGCAGCAGCGCAGGCTGACCTTTCGCCCAGGTGATACCGTTCAGCGATCCGGCCCCCCACAGCGCCGCACTCATGGCACTTTCCAGCGAAGCGCTGATAATCAGCCAGGTATTCAGCGCGGAAAGCACCGCGCCGACGCCAATACCGACGATAATCAGGCGGAAACCCACAATGCCCTGACGCCAGGCCAGCAGATAGACCAGCGCCGCCGCACCGATGCCGCCGACCAGTGCCCCTGCCGCAATCTGATAATAGCCGCCGCCAAACGCGATAATCATCACCAGTGCGCCGGTAAAAGCGCCGGTATTAAAACCGACCACGTCCGGACTGCCCAGCGGGTTACGAATGGCTGACTGGAAGATTGCGCCGCTGACGCCGAGGCCGGCCCCCAGCACCAGCGCCAACATTGCGCGCGGCGCACGCCACTGCCGGATGACGGTGATAATACCGCGCGGCCCCTCTCCCTGCAGCGCCTGCCACACCTGCCCGGGGCGAATACTGAGCGTGCCGTAGCACAGGGCAAACAGCGCCAGCGCGACGGCCAGCAGCAGCAGCGTCAGGTTAACCCACATCACCCGGGATGACAGGCGCAGATTCAGCCAGCCGTCCGGGCGCCCTATTATTAACGTTCTGCTGTGCATGCAGATCTCCCTTAAAGCCCCGGTTCAACTCAACCAGGCTGCAAAATGGCAGGTAACAAAGCCTAATGCCTGCGCTGACGGACCAGCCAGATCAGGACAGGTGCCCCAATCAGGGCGGTGACAATCGACACCCGTAATTCGCCCTGCGCCATAAACCGCCCGGCAATATCGGCGGTGAGCAGCAGCACCGGGGCCATTAAAAATGAATAGATCAGTATCCAGCGCTGGTCGGCCCCCACCCACCAGCGCGCCACATGAGGCACCATCAGGCCGACAAAACCAATCGGCCCCACCAGCGCGGTAGACGATCCGCAGAGCAGCATCACCGCCAGCAGCGCCAGCAGGCGGATCAGCACCACCCTTGTGCCCAGCGCGGCGGCAATGTCCTCGCCCATGCTCAGGCTGTTCAGCGAACGCGATACTGCCAGCGCCAGCACCGCTCCCGCTACAATCGCCGGAGCAACAATAAGCAGATTATCCATTGTGCGGATATCCAGGGTTCCCGCCTGCCAGAAGCGCAGCTGATCAGTAGTTTGCGGATTCAGCAGCGACAGTGAGGAGGTCAGTCCGCCCAGTACCGCACTCAGCGCTACCCCTGCCAGCGTCAGGCGGACCGGATTCACCCGTCCCCCGCTGAGGGTACCAATAGCCCAGACGGCAACACTGGCAATCAGCGCACCGCCCCAGGCAAACCCCAGCCAGCCGGCCATGCCGCTGACGCCAAACAGGGTGATGCCCACGGCCATGGCAAAGCTGGCTCCGGCATTAACACCCAGTATGCCGGGGTCGGCCAGCGGATTGCGCGTCAGCGCCTGGATCACCGCCCCGGCACCGCCCAGCGCCAGGCCGACCAGGATCCCGGCCAGCGTGCGCGGCAGGCGGGCATTGAGAATGATGATGCTGTCAGCACTGGTCAGCTGACCGGACAGGCTCTGCCACACCACCGCTGGTGCAATGGATTTGGCCCCCAGCATCAGGCTTGCCAGGCTGACGGCCGCCAGCAGGCCCAGGCAGATAATGACACCCCCGGCGCGTGAAATGCCTGCCGGCAGTGGAGTGGTACGAGGGGAAGCGTGCTGCAATGACATCCCTGACAGATCCTCCATACATGCAAATGAATATGAGTATTATTATCATTAACGTTACAAACCAATTATGTTACCATGCGCACCGCCAGAAAAACATCGGCATCCTTACGCGCCGCACCGGACAGCGTTCCGGCTGCCAGGCACCGGCCCATCAACACACATGGACACTCATGGCTAAGCCCTCCATCCTGCTTGATTTCAGTCTGCTGAAAAATAACGCCCCTTTCCGCGCCATCTTTTGTGCCCGCATGCTGTCCGTCTTCTCGCTGGGCATGCTGGCCGTCGGCGTGCCGATCCAGATCCAGGCAATGACCGGCTCCACCCTGCAGGTGGGGGTCGCGGTGATGCTGGATGGGGTCGGTATGTTTATTGGCTTAATGCTCGGCGGTATCCTTGCGGACCGCCTTGACCGGCGTAAGCTGATCCTGTTTGCCCGCGGTACCTGCGGTATTGGCTTTGCCGCCCTGAGCCTCAATGCGTTTCTTCCCGCACCGTCGCTGTGGGCGCTGTATGTGCTGGCGGCGTGGGATGGCTTCTTTGGTGCGCTGGGGATGACGGCACTGATGGCGGTGATCCCGCTGCTGGTTGGCCGGGAAAACCTCGGTGCGGCAGGGGCGCTGAGTATGGTGACCGTGCGCCTCGGGGCGATCCTCTCCCCGGCGATTGGCGGGGTGATCATTGTCGCCGGTGGCGTCGGCTGGGCGTTTGCCGTTGCTGCCGTCGGCACGCTGGCCACGCTGATCCCCCTGGTACGCCTGCCGACGATGAAACCGGACGCGCAGGAGCCGGAACACCCGCTGCGCGCGCTGGCCAGCGGCATTCAGTTTGTCTGCCGGCAGAAAGTGGTGGGTTCCGTGGTGCTGTTGGGCATGCTGGTCAGCATTGTTGGCGCGGTGCGCATCCTCTTTCCGGCGCTGGCCATCAGCTATCACGCGGATGCCTCCGCCATTGGGCTGATGTATTCCGCCGTCCCGCTGGGGGCGATGATCGGTGCCTTTACCAGCGGCTGGGTACCGCGTCACGGACGGCCGGGGATTCTGGTGCTGGTCAGCGCCACCTGCGCGTTCCTGGCGATTGCTTCACTGGGGCTTTACAGCCACTTTATCCCTGCCCTGCTGGCCCTGGTGGTATACGGCTACTGCAATGCCATTGCTTCGCTGCTGCAATATATGCTGATTCAGCACCATACGCCTGACCACCTGCTGGGGCGCGTCAACAGTCTGGGTACCGCTCAGGATGTGACGGGAGATTCCGTGGGGGCGCTGGGCCTGGGCGTATTAGGTAAGCTGTTAACGCCGGTGGTGAGCGTGCTGTCGTTCGGTGCGGCAGCGGCCGGGGTCGCGCTGGTGCTGGCCGGCCTGGTAGGGACACTGCGGCGGGCAACGCTGACGGCAGAGCCCTCTGCCCCGTCGGAGGCGTCAGAGCCGGTAACCCATTCGTAACCGGCATCATCTGACAGGGGCCGGCCGGGCAAACAGGCGGGCCTTCTTCAAACGGCCCGCTTAGCGGGCTTTAAAGTGCCGTTCAATACTGTCCAGCATATTGCTGGCACTGAAGTAATCGAGGCGGAAGGTATCCGGCCCCATCGCATACACCTGGTTATTTTTTACTGCGGTAAGATGCTCCAGGAACGGATTCGCCCGTACCCTGCCTACCGTGGCATCATCTGCGGCAAACAGTAGCAGACTTTTCCCGGTTAATCCTGCCGCCATATTTTCGCCTGACAGCTGAATAATATCGTTACGCTTGCCCATGCTGGTGCCACCGTGTACGTCTGCGGGTGGCATCGCCAGCGTAAAGCCCAGCGCCGACAGCAGCTTGCCCTGCGCAGACGCCTCCGTCCACAGGTTCAGGCCGCGGCCGTCTTCGTAGTAAACCAGTGCCGAGACCGGCTGCGGCGGTAACGCAATCGCCTGTTTGACCGCCTGCACCCGCTGTTCGAAACGGTCAATCACCGCACTGGCGTCCTTCTCATGCCCGGTGATCTCCCCCAGCTGTACCGCCAGCTGCTGCCAGCTTTTATCACCGTAGTCGATCACCAGCGTCGGGGCGATAGCGGAGAGCTGATCGTACAGCTTCAGCGCCGAGTCCCCCCCGGTAGCGGAAATCACGATCAGGTCCGGTGCGGCCGCGGCAATCGCCTCTGCGTTGGGTTCCGTGATATACAGCGGCTTCAGCCCGATCTGAGCGGCCTCGGCGCTCCACTGCTTAAAAAAACCGCGATCGTCAGACACCGTGCTGTTACGGCTGGTGCCGCCCGACCCGACCAGCGGCGCGTGAATGGCCAGCAGGGTGCCGGTGATGGTCACGCTGGTAGAGACGATACGCTCAGGGGCCTGCTTCAGGGTCAGAGGCCCTTTGGGGGTTTGCAGGGTGCGCGGCCAGCCTTGCTGTGCTTCCGCTGAGGCTGGAGCAGGCACCGCAGACGCCTGCGAAGCGTCCGGCCGATCGGCGATATGCTGTGTTGAACAGCTACGGACAGACACCACAAAGATCAGGGCGGCGGCAACCAGTACTGCGCACAGTACCGGGAAGGAGAAGGGTTTTTTCATCTTGGCCATTACGTTGCAAATGAGTCTTATTATCATACATTTAATGGCGAACAAATTAAACGGCTTATCGCGGGTGCAGGGCGGGCGGGCAGGAAGAGAAATGAAAAAGGCCGGGTCCCCCCGGCCTGACAGCGCGTCAGACTTTCATCCAGCGCCGCTCTGCGGCTGAAACCGCTATCGCTTCCAGCACTTTTGATACCTGCAGGCCTTCTGCAAAATCAGGCCACATGCGATCCCCGGCGGCAATACCGTTAATCAGATCGCGGACTTCAACGGTTTTCTGGTCGTTAAAGCCGATGCCGTGCCCGGCAGAGATGCAGAATGCCGCATAGTCAGGGTGTGCCGGGCCGGTGAGGATGGTTTTGAAGCCCTGGCGGCCTGCCGGATCGTCATGGCTATACAGCGCCAGTTCCGCCATGCGCTCCTGAGTATAACGAAGGCTGCCTTTGGTGCCCGTCACCACGTAGGTCAGGCCCATTTTGCTGCCGCAGGCAATGCGCGAGGTTTCAATCACCCCGTGCGCACCGTTAGCAAAGCGCAGCAGTGCACTGGCCTGGTCTTCGTTTTCCACATCGCGCATCAGGGAGCGATTTTTCGGGTCCGGACGCTGTTTGATCACCGTCATCATATCGCCGCTGACTTCATCAATATTGCCCACCAGATAGTGCGCCATATTCACGATATGCGCCGCCAGGTCGCCCAGCGCTCCCAGACCGGCCAGTGCTTTCTGGCAGTGCCAGTCCAGCGGCGTCATCGGGTCAGCCAGGTAGTCCTCGTTGTGGGTGCCGTAAAAATGCACCACCTCGCCAATTTCCCCCCGGGCGATGATCTCTTTCGCCAGCTGGCTGGTCGGATTTTTCATATAGTTGAAGCCGACCAGCGTTTTCACCCCGGCTTTTTCCGCCGCCCGCACCATTTCTTCAGCATCGGCCGCGTCCAGCGCCAGCGGTTTTTCAGAATAAACATGCTTACCGTGCCGGATTGCCTCCAGCGCCATCTCTTTGTGCAGGAAGTTAGGCGCGCAGATATCGACCACATCAATATTCTCATCCGCCACCAGCTCCCGCCAGTCACCGGTCGACCGGTTAAACCCCAGCGTTGCCGCCTGTGCGCTCGCCAGCTCCGGATTGACCTCTGCCAGCATCTCACGCACCAGCTCCCCTTTCAGGTTAAAGACCGTCGGGGCCTGAGCATAAGCGATTGCGTGGCAGCGTCCGATATAACCGGTACCGATCAGCCCGATTCTGACTTTTTTCATGGTGGGTCCTTAGGGTGGGAGAAAAATGAAACAAACATTCAACATCCATGGAATGTATATACCGAAACTTAGCGTATCAACGTCAAAATGAAATAAACGTGATCACCCTGACGAAAATCAGTGCAACACGGCTGCAAGCCCCGTCACACCCTGCAAGACACACCGCAAAAGCATCATTAGTGTGGGGAAACTCACACCGATGTCAGGAAGATGCTGCTTTATTCAGCAGTTGAACCAAAAGCGTGAAATCAGGCTTTGACATCCCCTGCCCCGCTGGATATGATGCGCCCCGTTCCAACAATTCCTCTGTAGTTCAGTCGGTAGAACGGCGGACTGTTAATCCGTATGTCACTGGTTCGAGTCCAGTCAGAGGAGCCAAATTCGAGAAGCCCGCTTAAGGAAACTTAAGCGGGCTTTTTCATTTACGCTTTCAGCCGGGGTGATCCCTGCCCCCACTCTCGCT
This sequence comes from Erwinia persicina NBRC 102418, assembly GCF_001571305.1. GTDB lineage: Bacteria > Pseudomonadota > Gammaproteobacteria > Enterobacterales > Enterobacteriaceae > Erwinia > Erwinia persicina. Next base: position 289,983 of record NZ_BCTN01000001.1, read on the forward strand.
CCGGGCCGCCTGATGTCTGCCATTATTGATGACTTTATTGCTCCACCCTGCCATGACGACATTGAGATCCTCTTTCAGGATGACCATCTGGTGCTGATCAATAAGCCTGGCGGCCTGCTGAGCCTGTCGGGGAAAAATGCGCACAATCTCGATTCGGTGCATCACCGTCTGGTGAAGATCTTCCCCGGCTGTACTCTGGTCCATCGTCTGGATTTCGGGACCTCCGGGCTGATGGTCGTGGCGCGCAATAAGGCAGTGAATGCCGCCCTCTGCCATCAGTTCAGCCAGCGCACCGTGAGCAAGGTTTACAGCGCCCTGCTCTGCGGACATCTGGCGGACAATGAAGGGGTGATAGACGCGGCGATTGCCAAAGATCCGGCGCTGTTTCCCCGGATGTCGATTTGCCCGCTTAACGGCAAACCCGCCCGCTCGCGCTATCGGGTGATTGAGCGCCTGTCCCCTGCGCCGCAGGAAGGTTTCTTCCTGCCGTTAACGCGGGTGCAGCTGATGCCGGAGACCGGGCGAACCCATCAGCTGCGTATTCACTGCCAGCAGCTTGGTCACCCCATCCTGGGATGTGACCTGTACGGCGGCCTTCTGCTGCCGGGAACGGAGCAGACCACGCGGCTGATGCTGCACGCCAGCGAGCTGGATTTTGTTCACCCCGTCAGCGGAGAGCGGGTGACCGCCCGCCACTCCAGCCCGTTCTGATCCTGCCCGGAAAGCATCCGGCGGGCCTGCCGTTTCAGTTTGCCGGGGCAGCCAGAAACGCCGGTCGCTGTTCGGCCTGTTGACTGAAGCTGTCCACTCCGGGGTAATCCGCACGGCTGACCACATCCGGCAGCATCAGGCAGGTAAAACGCCACGCCACGGCGATACTGATCCCCCCGACGGTGAGGATCGCGGGGGGGTGTGCCTGCACTTGCTCTTCCAGCGCCTGCCATACGCCATGAAGCTGTCGGGTCACCCTGTCGACCCAGGGCTGATGCTGTTTTTCCTCCGGCCGCAGACGCCGTTCATAAACGATCTGTACCGCTTTTTCACAGGCCGCCAGTGCCAGGCCGGTCAGGCTCACATCCCTCACCCTGTCCTCTGCGGATTCAGGCACCAGTGCAGAGGTGTGCGGCGACAGATCCTGCAGATAACGGATAATCAGTGAAGATTCCATCAGGATCTGCTGGTCATCCGTTATCAGCGTCGGGGCTTTGACCGCCGGATTGATTTTAGCGAACGCCTCAAAATCACCAAATACCGACAGGGGGCGGTGTTCGTACTGCAGGCCGAGCACATTCATACAGACGGCAACGCGTCTGACATAGGGCGAATCCAGCATACCGATCAAAACCATGGCTTACCTCCGGGTAGATTGATTAACGAACGCTATAACCTGTGCAGCGACAGGCTGGGGGATATCTTCCATCAAAAAGTGTCCGGCGTGCTGATAAATATGCAGGGTGGAGCCGGGAATATCGTGCTGCAGGCGTCGGGCATAGTGGACGGGCTGCCATTCATCGTCTGCACCCCATAGGATCTGCACGGGCAGCCGGAGCTGCGGGAGCCTTTCCGCGAAGTCTGCCGTGTAGCAGGCATTATAGTGGGCCACCTGGTGCTGATAAAAGGAGGCCTGCCCCAGCGTGCCACAGAGGGGGGCGAGGAACTGTTCCAGCCGCTCACCGGCCATCAACGGCTTATTAAAAACCGCCATCTTCAGCTGACGCGTCATTGTGCTGCGATGCTCACTGGCCGGTGTCAGCGCATACTCTGCATAGCGATCCCGCATATCCCGCCACGTGGGCGACGGCCACGAGTCGTAGCACGGCGCATCGGCAACCGTCAGGGTCAGCAGACGCTGCGGTTCGTCCAGGGCCAGCCGGAGGGCAATCGCCCCGCCGATATCGTGACCAAAAAGATGCGTTTTTTCCAGCTGCCAGTGATCCAGCAGATCGTGCAGGAACGCGACCTGCGCCGCCACTGAGGTATCGGCATGCAATGGGCGCTCGGATGCGCCATACCCGGGCAGGTCATACAGGTGTACCTGAAAACCGGCGTCTACCCATAGCGGCACAAGCGCCTGCCAGATAACCGTATGGGCTGGGGTGCCGTGAACCAGCACCAGAGGGATACCGGAACCGTGAACGCCCGCCGCAATGCGGCAGCCATTAATCACAACGTGCTGGTTCAGTAATGAATGTTCGCGAGGCATTGTCTGCTCCTGAGTCACATTAACGTGGTCTCAGCAGGCTACGGCTTGACGGGGTATGACACCAGTGACATTGTTTACCGATGAAAACTCACTTTTGTCATACTTAAATGAATAAACGTCTTTCAGTGGATGCGCTCAGGGTATTCAGAACCGTAGTGCAAACCGGCAGCATGACCAAAGCCGCCTCGCTCCTCAACCTGAGCCAGTCGGCGGTGAGCTGGAAGCTGCGGCGGCTTGAAGATCAGCTGCACTGCCCGCTGCTGACGCGGGTCGCCGGCAGAGCCGCGCCGACGGAAAAAGGCAGCGTGCTGTTGCAGCATGCGGAGAAAATACTCCATGAACACGACAACGCCGTGGCCTTTTTTTCCCCGTCTGCGCTGCGGGGCAGGCTGCACGTTGGGGTGACGGAGCAGATCTCGCTACCCGCGGTGTGTGCGACGATTGCGCGTTTCACCCATCATCATCCGGAGGTAGAGATTCAGCTGGAGGTGGAACAAAGCCATGTGCTGCGGCAGCGTTATGACGCGGGAGAGCGGGACCTGATCCTGCATCAGGATTTCACCGGCGTTCGTTCAGCGGAAGACCGCGTGCTGTGGAGTGAGAAGCTGTACTGGTGCGCGCCAGCGACCTGGCGCTATCCATCCGCACGGCCCCTGCCGCTTATCAGCTGGGGGCCGGACTGTTTTTACCGCCGCCTGGCGGAGGAACAGCTGCACCAGGCTGGCCTGCCTTACAGGGTGATGCTGGCGTGCCCTTCCATCGCCGGGATGCTGGCGGCGATCCATGCCGGTCTGGGCGTCGGCATCCTGAATGAAGCCAGCGCGGATCGCGGCGTCCAGCCGGTTGCAGAGCTGGAACAGAGGATGCCGCTGCCGGCGGTAGACGCCCTGCTGCGGGTCAATGAACACCGCCATAATCCGGCCAGTGAGGCTTTCTGCCTGATGCTGAGAAAACAGCTGCAGCATCCGACGCAAGCGGGCGATAACAGGACGGTGACGGGCTGATACGGCGCGAATGCCGTATCAGCCGCCAGCGCCGTTTACCACATCAGGTCGTCCGGCACCTTAAAGTCAGCGTACGGATCTTCTTCGTCCTGCTCTTCCTGACTCAGTGCGCTGTTCAGGACAATGCTGCTGGCATCCCGCTGGGCAATTTTGTCGGCAACGCTGGCCGGGATAATGGCGTACTGGCTCTCGCCGCTGTTATCGGCCACCAGACGCGCAATGGCCAGTCGGCCGCTGATCAGCTGGGACTGGGTGAGCTTATCAACGGATATTTTTTTGATCAGGTTGCCATCGGTAAAGTTAAAGCCGATATCGCCTCTTGAGATATCCACCCTGTTCATTTCGATCAGCTGCTTCACCTGTGCTTTGTACTCTTTGGATAACGCAGCCTGTTTCTGCTGTTCGCTCAGCTGCTTATCACGCTCGATCTGGGCTTTTTTATTCTCTTCCACCGCTTCTCTGGCCTCACGGGCCTGCGCTTTGGATTTTTTGACCGTTCTCTGCACTTTGGCCATCTTTTTGCTGCTGACGAGCCCTGCTTTCAGCATCTGTTCTTGTAAGGTCAGTTTTGTCATGGTGATTTCTGAATCCGCTGTAAATTTGCCGGGATTATACCTGTAATTGCCGGGGCTGTGCCAGGTGAAGGGGACTGAGCTTTGAGGGGCACATCTCCCGACAGCCCCCCTCGCACTCAACACGGCCTGAAAAGCCCGTCACACCGTCATAACAGACTGACTTCCGGTCGCGTGGAGGCCGATCCGTTCCAGCGCACCTCAAAGCCGCACTTGTTGCAGCAGTCGGTGATGAGTGTGCCAACGCGCAGTAAATCGGCCTCGGCGCCTTCTGGCGCGCCCCAAAACCCCAGCGAAAGATAGCTTGTGCGTTTAGCACGGTTTTGATCTTGCCGGGTGTAGAAACAGAACCCCTGTATGCCGGTTTTTTCACCATTACGCTGGTGAAACCGCTCAGTACAGGACGCAAAGGCGTCACTCTGGGTGTCACCCGCATCCTGCAGCGCGATAAGCCCTTCCTGCTCAAGGGTGACAAAGAGGGTATCAAGGCGCGCTTTAGCGGCTCGCCACTGCCCGGCGGTCATCCTGACAGGGTCCGGGTCTGGCTGTTTAACGGGGACGGACCTGCCTGTCACATGAGCAAGCAGCGCGATGACCTCATCAGAGAAAGCGTTCGTCATGATGTGATTACCACACACATCGCAGATATCCGCCTCAGCCCCCGCGTCGAGGAGTATTTGGACATGTGCAACGTCACTGGCGAATTCGGCTGCATAGTAAAGCGCCGTGCCTCCGGAGGGGCCCCTGGCCTCCAGCGGGCTGCCGGCATCAATAAGCATACGCAGGATGTCCAGCATCGCGGTGTGCTGAGTCGCCATCAGGTTGTGAGTGCCCATCGCCGCCGCCTGAAGCGCGGTGAATCCCCAATCGTTCACTGCCGCAAGATTGGCGCCTGCAGCGATGCACGCGCTGACCTCTCCGGCATCCCCCCTCTTTATCGCATCGAAAATATTCCGGGCATTCATACAGGCGTTCCTTGTTAAAAAGACAGGAGAATATGGCGGTATTCTACAGGCATCGGCAGATTAAGGGGGTCTGAACATCACGGCGATGAAGTCATAGAATAAATCAGGGTTTGGTGTATGCTTATGTACTTGCGTACTAGCCATGGAGATCAACAGTGAATTTTACCACCATCGAAGAGGTCAGACAGCGTATTGACCAGATTGATAGCGAACTGGTTCACATCATCGCTCAACGCGCCGAATGTGTGAAAGCGGCAGCGTCTTTTAAAAAAGACGCCTCGGCAGTTCGCGCTCCGGACCGCGTCCAGCAGGTTATTGATAAGGTGTGTAAGACAGCCGTTGAGGAAGGCCTTCCCGTCGTCATTATCGAAAAAGTCTACCGAACCATGATCGGCGCGTTTATCGACTATGAGCTTGAGCAACACGGGCAGTTAAGGAAGGAAAAAATCTGACAGAGAAGTGGGATCTGGTGAAACGCAGAGCAAAAAGCGGAAGTGAGCACTGATTCTTATCGTTGACAGGTTTTCCCCTCAGCGACTGCGCTCTCTGAGATAACGCTTTACACCACGCCAGACAAAAAGCCCAACGCAAAAAAAGCCCGCTCAAGTTTCCTCCAGCGGGCCTTCAGGGTCAGCGTGCTCAGATATCGAAACGGTCCAGATTCATGACCTTCGTCCAGGCAGCCACGAAGTCTTTTACAAACTTCTCTTTCGCGTCGCTGCTGGCGTACACCTCAGCAGAGGCACGCAGTACCGCATTGGAGCCAAACACCAGATCGGCGCGGGTCGCGGTGAACTTCACCTCGCCGCTCAGTCGGTCACGCCCTTCAAAGCGCTCTCCGCTGCCGTCGGCCGCCTTCCATTCGGTACGCATATCCAGCAGATTGACGAAGAAGTCAGTATTCAGCTCACCGACACGTTGGGTGAAAATACCGTGCTGACTGCCGTCAGCGTTGGCCCCCAGCGCACGCATGCCGCCAATCAGCACCGTTAACTCCGGTACGGTCAGCGTCAGCTGCTGCGCTTTGTCGATCAGCAGATTTTCCGTCGACGTGCGGCCGTGAACGCCGCGATAGTTGCGGAAGCCGTCGGCTTTCGGCTTCAACAGTTCAAACGACTCAATGTCTGTCTGTTCCTGACGCGCATCCACGCGGCCCGGGATGAACGGCACTTCGATCGTCACGCCAACGGCTTTCGCCGCCTGTTCCACACCGACCACACCCGCCAGCACGATAATGTCGGCCAGCGAGGCTTTCTGCGTTGACTGCTGGATCGCCTCCAGCACCGGCAGGACGCGGGCCGCCGTGGCGTTGACCTCCCACGCCCTTTGCGGCAGCAGGGCCAGACGGGCGCCGTTAGCCCCGCCGCGCTTGTCACCGCCACGGAAGGTTGAGGCCGACGCCCAGGCAACCGAGACCAGTTCACTGACGGTCAGACCGGAAGTAGCAATGTTCTCTTTCAGCAGCGCAATATCCGCCACCGTCGGGTGATACACCGGTACCGGCAGCGGATCCTGCCAGATCAGATCCTCTTTCGGCACTTCAGGGCCGATATAGCGGGCTTTTGGCCCCATATCGCGGTGGGTCAGCTTATACCATGCGCGGGCAAAGGCTTCGTTAAACGCCTGCGGATCGCCGTGGAAACGACGGGAAATTTTCTCAAACTCCGGGTCGAAACGCAGCGTCAGATCGGTTACCAGCATGGTGGGTTTGTGTTTTTTGCCACTGTCGAACGCATCAGGAATAATATCCGCTGCGTTAGCGGCTTCAAACTGAATGGCACCCGCCGGGCTGCGCGTCTGCACCCAGTCATATTTGAACAGGTTCTCAAAGAAGTAGTTGCTCCACTGCGTTGGCGTCTGCGACCAGATCACTTCCAGACCGGAGGTGATGGCATCGGCTCCGACACCGCTGCCGTGGGTGCTGGCCCAGCCCAAGCCCTGCGCTTCAATTGGCGCAGCTTCCGGGTCGTCACCGACGTGTTTGGCATCGCCGGCACCGTGCGTTTTACCCAGCGTGTGTCCCCCGGCAATCAGGGCGACGATCTCTTCATCGTTCATCCCCATGTTACCGAAGGTGGCGCGGATCGCCGGGGCGGCCGACGCCGGGTCGCCGCTGTGCTCCGGGCCTTCAGGGTTGACGTAAATCAGCCCCATTTCGGTAGCACCGAGCGGGGAAGCCGCTAAAGATTCCGGGTGACGGTGTTCAAGCCAGGTGGTTTCATCCCCCCAGTTCACGTCCTGATCCGGTTCCCAGACGTCTTCACGCCCGGCACCGAAGCCAAAGGTGCGGAAACCGGAGTTTTCCAGCGCGACATTACCCGCCAGAATATAGAGATCGGCCCAGGAAATTTTCTGACCGTATTTTTGCTTCACCGGCCACAGCAGGCGGCGCGCCTTATCCAGGCTGACGTTATCTGGCCAGGCATTCAGCGGGGAGAAACGCTGCTGGCCACGCCCGGAACCGCCACGCCCGTCAACCGAGCGGTAGGTGCCGGCGCTGTGCCAGGCCATGCGGATGAACAGGCCGATGTAGCTGCCCCAGTCGGCAGGCCACCAGGACTGTGAGTCAGTGAGCAGTGCTTTAATATCGGCTTTAAGCGCAGAATAATCTAATTTGGCGAATTCTTTACGGTAGTCAAACCCTTCATCGAGCGGGTTAGAGCGGCTGGAATGCTGATTTAGCAGGTCGACCCGAAGCTGATTAGGCCACCAGTCACGGCTGGTTGTGCCGCCGCCGGAGGCTTTATTACTCTTTCCTTCGTGGAAAGGGCATTTCCCGGCCGGGGCTTCGCGGTCAGCCTCAACGATCGGCTTCGCTTCTTCTTCGGGTTTTTCATCAAATGAATGGCTCATGCTCACACTCCCTTATTTATTGTCATGGCTACTTTATACGCAGAGCTCACCAGGTCACACCAGTATTACCCTATGTATTCGATAGCTCTGAATGTGAGTTTTTTGCCATCACCCTGCGAATAACGACAATGACGGCGTTTTCGCCCGGAGTAAAGCGTCCCCCTACAATAAGAAAGGTTTTATCTGATTATCGGTTAACGGTCTGGCTCCGCCAGCCAGGATTTTCGCTATCAGCAGAGGGTGTTTTTGGCTATAGTTTCACAACATTAACAACAACTCAGAGCCGGTATGAAACCCACCCCAGGCGATATTTATTGTGTTTATCATCCCCTGCTTCAACAGTATGTCGCCTGTCAGATCACAGCGCTGAAAGACAAGACTATGGTCGCCGTGCTCGATCTCGACTGGTGCGGCGCATCCCTGCCGGATGCGGCAGCGCTGGCGACCATGCAGCCCCTGGTCTGCGATTACTATTTCTGGCGCGGTCGCTACGATCATTCGTTCCTGCCGGCCAGCGTACCGCCCCATTACACACTGGTCGGGAATGTCCCGCCGCTGGTCAATGAAGAAGTTAACAGCTATGCAGGCGGCTGGAACGTCGGCAACAGTCTGTATAATCAGCGGCACTGGAACGCCATTGATGCGGATAAGCGCGCCCGGTTTAAAGCCGCCTCGCGCGACCGTCAGGTGACGCTGCCCGCTGGCGTACTGCCCGAGAATACGACAAAGATCACCGATACCCATCTGGCAGGCCTGACGGATTACGCGCTGCTGGACCAGCTGCCCTGCCTGACGACGGTCGAAACAGCACAGGGCAGCGAGGGGCTGGCCGCGTATCTTCGTCAGCACCCGTTTATCATGGAGCTGCACTGGGCTTCTTCAGCCGGTATGACCGCGCTGGATCTGAGCGGCAGCCCGCTGAAGCGGCTGATTATTGACCCGACGGGGCTGACCTCGCTCAGGGTAAACGACGGGCTTAACCTGCTCTCGCTGAGCGCTACACCGGCCCCCGATCTGACGATCCACAGCCGCCATCAGGGCCGGGATCTGACGCTGATGCACGGCCAGACGCTGCCCTCACTGCAGGGCCTGGACGCGCTGCGCGGACTGCATCTTACCCAGGTGGCTCAGGCCGATATCACCGCCATTGCTGACCGCTTCCCGGCGCTGGCGCAATTAAGGCTGTGGGGTAAACCGGGTGTTCTGATCCATATGGACAGCCTGGCGCGCCTGTCTGCGCTGCAGATGTTCACCACGGTCGATCTGTTCGGCTTCGCTCCGGAGGATGTCCCGTCACCGGAGGCGTTGCCCCACATGGCGATGCTGTGGATGACCAGCCTGCCCGCTGATGTGGCGACGTCGGTGAAGAAGCGCTGGAAAAAGGTGGATGGCGTCGATCTGTCCATCACTAAACCGCGCAAGCCAGAGTGGCTGGCAGAAAATCTGAACAATCCCTTTCGCGACTGGGACGGCCGCGAAAATATCAGCCCGGCCCATGCGAAAAAGGCCGCCGCGCTGTATAAGCAGGCGTGCATCTCCCTGCGTGAGATCAACGGTTCCAGCGATGCCGCGAGCGTTAACGCCACGGCGGAGACCTTAGTACGCAGCTGGGCAGAGGCCTTCAACGCGATGGATCGACGCAGCAGTAGTATTGAAACCATTGAGCGGGAAGAGATTGCCGACGTGATTTACGGGCTGCTCTGCCAGATGGAGCAGCAGCTGGGGCAAGACGCGTCTGAACGGTTCGACAGACACGCCATGATGGATCTGTTCGATCGGTTACGGGATTTTTAAGCCGCCGGAACGAGCAGACGGGTCGACCGGAAAAAGGTCGGCCCCGGCAGGTGGACATTATCCCTCATACAGCCAGAGATATCTCCCGCAGGGGCTGACCTTCTGTTTCGGTCAGCCCGTTTTACAGCAACGGGCGCGATACGTGTTCGGCGGCCGCCTGGTTGGCTTTATCCACCGCCACCGCCAGCGGCTCACCGTTCAGCAACGTGGTGCAGAGCATGCCCATAAAGCAGTCGCCTGCCCCGTGGGTGCTGACCAGCTGCACTTTGCGGGCAGGCAGCGACTGGCTGTCTGCCCCCTGCTCGCAGAACGCCACACCGTGTTCCCCCGCCGTCACCACCACCGCCGGGAAATCACGCCCCAGGCTCTCTGCGGCCAGGCAGGCGGCGCTTAAATCGGCCACGGTAATCTGGCTGAGATCGCGGGCCTCCACCGCATTGACCACCAGCAGATCCACACCGGCCAGTATTTCCGGAGTCAGCGGGCGCGCCGGGGCGGCATTCAGACACACGCGGATGCCGCGCTTTTTCGCTTCGGCGGCGGCCTGATGATTTACCGCCTCCGGCACCTCATTCTGCAGCAGCAGCATACTCACCTGCTGCCAGAGAGCATCATCGCTGAGGGACGCCAGGGTTATGTGATTGTTGGCATTCGACACCACCACCGCGCCATAATCGCCTTCCGCATCCTGAATGGCGACGCTCATCCCGGAGGAGAGACCCGCGCCGATCGCGACATGCGTGGTATCCACGCCGTGTTGTTGCAGCACGTCAAGTAAAAACGCCCCCTGCACATCGTCGCCTACGGCCCCGGCAAAGCGCACCCGGGCACCGGCCAGCGCCGCCGACACGGCCTGATTACCGCCCTTGCCGCCAAACTTATAGGCACAGCCGCTGCCAATCACCGTTTCCCCTTTTTCCGGGCGATGGTCGGCCTGCAGCAGAATATCGTAATGAAGACTGCCGATGACTAAGATGTGGCTCATACTAGTATTCTCTGAGATCCTGGACTGCCTGTTGGGTTTTCTTCAGGTTCTTCTCCGCCGTCTTCAGATCCTTCTGCGCAATCGCCACAAACAGTGCATCCAGTATGTTCAACTGGGCAATGCGTGACGCGGCGTTTTCCCCCAACAAATGCGAGCCCTGAGAGGTTGAATTGAGCACCACATGCGCGCTGCGCGCAATGGGCGACTCGGCATAGTTCGTAATTGCAATAACTTTGGCCCCGTTACGCGCCGCCAGCTTTATCGGGTCATTTACCGCGCGCGTTGCGCCGGAATGACTGATGGCGATCACTGCATCGTCATCCGATAACACTGCCGCAGACATCAGCATAATATGCGCATCATCGTACACCGTGGTTTTAATCCCAATCTTTAACATCTTATGGGATAAATCCCGCGCGACCGTCGCGGAACCGCCGACGGCATATAAATCAATGTGACGCGCTTTAAACAGAATATCCGCTGCCCGGTTAAATTCAGAGACATCAAGAATAGTCAGTGTTTCTTCTATTGCCTGAATTGACGTCCTGAAGACTTTTGCCAGTAATTGCTCCGACGAGTCATCCGCTTCAATTTCCGCATGCATCCCGGCCACTTCAGAATAGTTATAATAAATCAGACTACTTCTGAAATCCCTGAACCCTGAAAAATTTAACTTCTTGGCAATTTTGACCACCATGGCTTCAGAAACATTATTCATCTGGGCAATTTCTTTAATTGACGTCTGCTCAGACAAATCCGTTTTCGACGTAACGGAGTCAACCACCTTTCTTTCCAGAGGGGTCAGGCTGGGTAATCGCATACGTATTTGAGCGCCTATGGCTCGCGGATCCTGCTTCATTACTTGCCTCGTGTCGCTCTGTCAATCAACATCGCTATGATAATTATAAGGCCAGTAGCAAGCAATTGATAAAACGCCTGAATATTCAGAAGTGTCAGACCGTTACGTAACGCGCCGAGGATAACCGCGCCGATCAGCGTGCCGACAATACTGCCTTTACCACCCATCAGCGAGGCACCGCCGATGGCTGCCGCGGCAATCGCATCCAGCTCCCAGAGGTTACCGATGGTGGGTTCTGCCGCCCCCAGGCGGGCAATCAGAATCAGTGCCGCCAGCGAGGCAAGTACGCCGGAAATAACAAACACCGTCACTTTGGTGCGCTTAACCGGGACACCTGCCACGCGCGCAGCTTCTTCATTGCCCCCGACGGCGAGAATATATTCGCCCAGCGGGGTTTTGTTCATCACCACCCACAGGAACAGGGCAATCACCACCACCACGATAATCGGCGTCGGTATGCCAAACACCGTGCTGTTGATAAGGTTTCGGAACGCCATCGGAATGCCGAAAACAGGGTTGCCGTTGGTAAAAATCAGGGCCAGCGCACGGAACAGTGACAGCCCGCCCAGGGTGACGATAAAGGGTTGCAGTCCGGCATAGGCCACCAGCGTACCGCTGAACACGCCGCAAAGTGCACCAACGCCCAGCGTCGCCATCACCGCCAGCGGCACCGGCACGCCAGCCACCATCAGCGTGGCACCCAGTACGGCTGATAATGCCGCCGTTGGCCCGACAGAGAGGTCAATACCGCCAGAAATAATCACCAGCGTCATGCCCAGCGCGATAATGGCATTAATGGATGACTGCTGCAGAATATTCAGCAGGTTTGGCAAGGTCCAGAATACCGGTGACAGAAATGAAAATGTCACCACAATAATTAATAAACCAATCAGCGTTCCTGCGTCGCGCAAATTAAATTTAAACAGTGCCGGGGCCGGCACCTTTGGCTGAGTTTTCTCTTGCGTCATCATAATCATTACCTTTATTCGGTCTTAAGCCAGATCGTTAATCGCGTAACGGGCGATGTTTTCTTCGGTGATAGCCTCACCGCTCAGTTCTTTGGTGATCTTCCCTTCACGCATGACCAGCACCCGATCTGAAATACGCATAATTTCCGGCATTTCAGAAGACACCACCACAATCGCTTTGCCCTGGCGGGCTAATTTCTCTATCAGATTATAAATTTCTGATTTGGCACCAATATCAATTCCCCGGGTTGGCTCATCAAAAAGAAACACTTTATTATCCGCTGCCACCCAGCGGCCGATAATCACTTTCTGCTGATTACCGCCGCTTAATGTGCCAATCGGCTTTTCAATATTTAACGGACGCAGATTCAGATCGCTCATCACTTCCAGCGCCACTCTATCGAGCTGCCGCTGGCGTAACAGTCCGGCTCGGGTAAATTTCATCATCGACGGCAGCGCCATATTCATTTTCACCGCACGCTGTTTGATGATGCCCTCTTTTTTACGATCCTCCGGCACCAGGCCAATGCCGGCTTTGATGGCGGTGCTGACGTTAAGCGTTTTCACCACCACGCCGTCCACCCGTACGCTGCCGCTGGTGCAGGTATCAATACCGGCAATCAGCTTCAGCAGTTCCGTACGCCCTGCCCCAACCAGCCCGGCAATGCCCAGCACTTCACCCGCGTTAACGCTGAAGCTGGCGGACTGTACCGCTTTATCGCGCCCCAGTCCGTCAACCCGCAGCACCTCTTTCCCGGTGATGTAAGACTGATGCTGTACCTTTTCAATTTTGCGTCCGACCATTTTAGTGACGATGGTTTCTTCGGTTTCATCGCCGATGTTCACCACCCCGACCTGTCGGCCATCGCGCAGAATAGTGGCGCGGTCGCAGACCTTGAAGATCTCGTTCATCTTGTGCGACACGTAGATCAGCGCCACGTTCATCGACTTCAGATCGGAGATCAGCTCAGCCAGCCGGTCGAACTCGCGCGGCGTCAGGCTGGAGGTCGGCTCATCCATCGCAATGATTTTGGCCTCATCCAGCAGCGCACGCGCGATTTCCACTATCTGCTGCTGCGACACTTTCAGATTCTTAATCGGCTCGTCCGGGTCAATGCTCGGATCAAGACGCCGCAGGATGGCGATTGCCCGCTTACGCTGTGCCTTACGGTCAACAAAGCAGCCTTTAAAGCGCGTCAGTGGCCGGCCAAGAAACATATTTTGAGCCACGGAGAGCTCAGGAACGTGCTGCAACTCCTGATGGATCATCGCAATCCCGGCCTGGCGCGCGGACAGGGGATTTTTCATCTGCACCACCACGCCGTTGACGGCGATCTCACCGGCATCGGCGGGGCGCACGCCGGAGAGAATATTCAGTAGCGTCGACTTGCCAGCGCCGTTCTCACCGATTAAGGCATGCACCTCACCCGGTCTGACGGAGAAATCCACCGTCTGTAACGCTGCCGCACTGCCGTAGGTTTTACTGATGCCACGCATCGTCAGACAAAACTGTTCCATACACCCTCCGCCGTGATTACTGCTGTGCTAAAAGCTGACGCAGCTTGTTATTGTCTTTGGTCGAGAAGGCATCGGCATTGTCTTTGGTGATCAACGCCTGCGGCGTGGAGACGACGCGCGACAGTTTCTGGCCAGCGACCAGGCGCAGCATCACGTCCATCGCCACTTCGCCCGTCAGCACCGGGAAGCTGTCAACGGTACCGGTCAGCTCACCGCGTTTGATCGAGGCGTAGGCATCGGAAATACCGTCCGTGCCGAAGACGGCAGTCTGCGCCGATTTACCCTGTGAGCGCACGGCTTCTACCACGCCCAGCGCCATGCCGTCATTGTTGGCATAGAAGCCAATCAGATCCGGGTGCTGCTGCAGAATGGTCGAGGCGGCGTTGTAGGCATTTTCGCGGCTCCAGTTGGCCGGCACGCTGGCCACCAGCGTGAACTTACCGTTTTTAGTGATGGTTTCACGGAAGCCTTTCGTCCGCTGTGCGGCGGCGTAAACGCCCGGCTGCCCTTCAATGACGGCGACCTTGCCGCCCTTCGGATAGTGCTGGATAAACCAGTTGGCCACCCGTACGCCGTTGTCTTTCTGCACGTTGCCGACGTAGTGGGCCGCATTCGGCATCACCGCATCGTTAACGTTGACCACCGGGATGTTTTTGCTTTTCGCTTCTTCATAGGCCGGTTGCAGGTTAGCATCGGTCTGCGGGGAGACCAGCAGGCCGTTAAAGCCTTGTGAGATTAGGGTTTCGGCGATCGACAGCTGGCCCAGCTGATCGTCTTCGTTAGCGGCCGCCTGATATTCGACGGTGATGCCGTATTTTGCGCCTGCGGCTTTGTAGCCTTCACCCAGCGAGCGCCAGTATTCGTTGGTCAGCGTTTTTGATACGCCACCGATTTTCAGTTTTTTGTCCGGTGCCGGCAACGGCCCGTATTTTTCAGTGAGCTGCGTCCAGTCGGTGCGGTCAGCTTCGGTATCGGACTGCAGTGGCGGCAGATCCGCTGCATAAACGGTCGAGCAGAACAGTGTCGCGGTGAGTACAGAGAGTAAGTGCTTTTTCATAATCTATCCTGTTATTTTTATAGGGTTTATAACCCGGGGGAGAGACGTATTAAGGTGCCAGCATAATGTCGTTAACAATCTGCTGAGAGGTAACGGCATCCTGGCGGCTGATGGCGTCCAGCAGGGCCGGGTTATTATCCAGCTTGTCGCAGAGCCGCAGTAAACGGGTAACGGTGGCAATGTTGGTTTCCGCTTCACGCACCGGGTCAAGACCGCTGGCATCCGGGAAGGTGTCAAAATAGTAAGCGCCGTTATAACCGTCACGCTTCATCTGCCAGAGGAACTCCAGCGTAGCGCGCGGGTTAACGGAAGCGGCCATCAGACCATCATCGCGTTTGCCCCAGCCGTCGTTCAGATCGAGGCCGAGCAGGCGTGAACGGCGGGCCACCATGGCGGCGGCATAGGCCGGGATCTCATTCGCATACAGCACGTGGGCAAAGTCGAGGGTGATACCCAGATTCGGGCAGCCGGCTTCCTCCACCGCCAGCAGGCAGGTGGTGACGTTCGGGAAAATGGCGAAAGCCCGCGGTTCGTTGGGCTTGTACTCAATACTGACGTCCATATCCCCGGCATATTCCGCCACTTCACGCACCGCGCTGACCGCATCTTCCCAGACTTTTTTGTAGTCGACCTGGAAGCAGTAATCAAAACCGTCCTGCCCCATCCACAGCGTCATGATGCTGGCACCAAATTCGCGTCCGGCATCAATACCGCGCTTGGTCAGTTCGATCGCCTGACGACGGATTTTGGCATCCGGGTTGGTATACGCGCCGATTTTAAATTCCGGTGCATCCCAGCGCATCTGCATGCCGTTCACCGCCAGCCCCACGTCTTCAATTTTCTGACGCATGGTTTTGACATCATCGGTGATGTGCTGCGGATAGTTCAGATCCAGATGGGTCAGGCCTTTCGCCGTAGCAGCACGCTCAATCATCTGCAACACGGAAGGCTTGCCTTTCAGCTCTGGCCAGTAGCGCCACGCGCCGGACGCAAAGGAGTTGAGGCGGGTAGCAAATTTCAGTTCTGACATATCGGTGTCCCTGGTTGTTGAGTTGTGAATTACTTTACAACTTTACATTTATTTGTGAACAAGTGCATTACTATCACCAACAAAAATTCCCCGCAACCACGGCCGCTGTTTTCATCAGCAATTTGGGCGCTGCCTCACGAAATCTGCGCGGCAGAAATCCGGCCACGGCAAAAATCTGCGTAACTGTGTTGCAGGTCGCATTTTGAACATCGGGGAAGGCGTGAGCGGAGCGTTGGCCGTTGTGCGCCCGGGAGGAAAGATTTACTGTTTCAATCTCATCAGTAAATTTTAACGTATTCAAACCACGCGGGGAAAGCGATGTCACACACCATAATCACCCTTAAAAAGTCCTTTTTCAGCAGCACACCGCGTGAGATTGTGCGGTCAGGCGACTGCCGCGCTGAAATCTACCGCACGACGTCCGGCATTGAGGCCGTCCGTCTGAGTAACCGCCGCGGGCACCTGGTGATCCTGCCCTGGTACGGTCAGATGATCTGGCAGGCGACGTTTGATGGCGTTGACCTGACCATGCAGAGCGCCTTCAAAGAACCCCGGCCCGCAGCGGACATTGTCGGCACCTACGGCTGCTTTATGTATCATTCCGGCCTGCTGCGCAATGGCAATCCCGGCCCGCAGGATAGCCACGCGCTGCACGGTGAGATGCCGCTGGCGGCCATGGATAGCGCCAGCATTGAAACCGGAGAGGATGAGCACGGGCCGTGGATGGCGCTGGCCGGCGAACGGGAGTATCTGATGGGCTTTGGCGATCACTACATGGCCCGCCCGCGCGTGGTGCTGCGCCCGGCGGCGGCCACCTTTGAGCTGCGCATGGCGGTGGAAAACCTCTCCGCGGATGATATGGATCTGATGTACATGTGCCACGCCAACTTTGCCTTTGTTGAAGGGGGGGAAATCCTGCAGCCCACCGGCTTCAGCAGCGCCGACATGGTGGTC
Organism: Erwinia persicina NBRC 102418; assembly: GCF_001571305.1. Taxonomy (GTDB): domain Bacteria; phylum Pseudomonadota; class Gammaproteobacteria; order Enterobacterales; family Enterobacteriaceae; genus Erwinia; species Erwinia persicina. Next base: position 306,745 of record NZ_BCTN01000001.1, read on the forward strand.
CGCACCTCGGTTCCCGCCCTCGTCAGGGCCAGCGACAGCTACCTGGCCCACCTGCAAACGCTGCAGGAAGATCCCTCCGTCACCCGCACCATCAGCGCCCGCCTCGGCGTGGATCCCGAGCTGGTTTTCTATCTGAAAAACCTGAAGACCGCGCCGGACGGCCGGGTGCATGTGATGCTGCGCCGGCCAGAGGGTGACGCCTTTTCAATGTGTTACCACCCGGAAGAGTTTTCCCATCTGGTGCGCTGGATCCTCGCCAACAACCGGCAGAAAGTGTGCGCTTTTGCCATGCCCGCCACCTGTGGAGTGGAAGGTTACCAGGCTGAAAAACAGCGCGGCAACGTCCGCGCGCTCAGGGGGGGAGAGTCGGCCAGCTTCACCCTGACGCTCGGCTATCTCAACGCGCAGGAGGCCGTTCTGGAAGCAGCAATGGTGCAGGCGTCACGCTAGCGCGCTTTTATCACTCTGGGAAATCCGAGTTGTGAGCTGAATCAAATAAGGACACTTTGGTTACGCAATAAAATTTACTTTGAAACTTTTTTGAGTAAAGTCAATTTTGCCAGCGGGACATTTAATGCGGTTTGTTCCAGGCACTGAGAGAAGACGAGACAGTTTTCCAGGGGTGCTGAAGACGGGACTTCCTCTTCTTACCTTCTCCCTTTTTTACCGTTTAGCCACGTTCACTGTCCCGACGGGATCCGGGGCGACAGGCCAGCCTGTCACCCTACTCCTCTGCGGCGTATTGCCAGAGAACGATGCGCGAAGATAACTATGATAATGAAGAGGTAACACCATGAATCGCCGCATTTTTGTTAAAGCAATGAGTTTATCCGTGCTTATCTCGATGAGCGCCGGTCTCGGCTGGTCAACTATCGCCGCTGCCGCGGAAACCAAAACCATGGTCACCGTGGTGAAAGCCGTCGGCGTGCCGTGGTTTAACATCCTCAATCAGGGGCTGGAAGAAGGCGGTAAGCAGTTTAACCTGAAAACCTCTATGGTCGGGCCAACCCGCGCCGACCCCGCGCAGCAGGTTAAGCTGATTGAAGATTTGATTGCCAAGAAAGTGGACGTGATTGGCCTGGTGCCGCTGGACACCAAAGTCACGGCGCAGGTGGTGAAACGTGCGCGTGACGCCGGGATCATGGTGATCACCCAGGAAGGCCCCAATCAGCCGGGCAAAACCTGGGACGTGGAGTTGATGAGCGCGCAGGCCTACGGGGAAGCGCAGATGAAGGCGCTGGCCCGTGAGATGGGTGAAAAGGGTGACTACGTGATACTGGTCGGCACGCTGACCACCACCGGACACAATCAGTGGGCAGATGCGGCGATTGCCTATCAGAAAGCACACTACCCTGACATGCGACTGGCGGCCGACCGCTTCCCCGGTGCGGACTTTATTGATGAATCCGAGCGCGTCACCCAGGATATCCTGAAAGCCTATCCGAAAGTGACCGGCATCATGTCGATGGGATCTAACGGGCCTATCGGCGCGGGTAACGTGCTGAAAAAACGCCATCTGGAGAAAAAGATTGCGCTGGTCGGCACCACCATCCCTTCGCAAGCCCGGGCTTACATTATGTCTGGCGTAATCCGTGAAGGCTTCCTGTGGAACCCGAAAGAAGCTGGCCTGGCCATGACCTCCGTTGCCCGTCTGGCACTGGATAATGCCAAATTTGAAAACGGTATGACCATCCCCGGCCTGGGGAAAGCGACCGTCGACAGCGAAAACAACGTGGTCATGGTCGATCGTATCCTGACCATCAACAAATCTAACATCGCCGGGCTCATCAAACTGGGCCTCTGAACCACTCCATTTGCCTGATACCGTCCCGGCGACCCGCCGGGACGGCCTCCCTGTACCCTCACTTATTGCAAGGGGCCGCGTGATGTCCGTTTTCTTACAGCTAAATGGAATTTCGAAAATATTTGGTGGCGTCCATGCGCTGTCTGACGTGGAGCTCCAGCTCAGAACCGGCGAGGTTCACTGCCTGTGCGGCCAGAACGGCTGCGGTAAATCCACGCTGATCAAAATCATGTCCGGCGTCCACCAGCCTGAACCTGGTGGCAAAATTACGATCGCCGGGGAGCCGATCGCCCATCTGACGCCGGTCGAAAGCACCCGCCTCGGCGTGCAGGTGATTTATCAGGATCTGTCGCTGTTTCCCAATCTGACCGTGGCGGAAAATATTGCCATCGGCCTGCACGTGGGTGGGCTGCGCCGGGTGAACTGGAAAAAAGTACAGCAGCTGGCCAGCGATGCCATGCAGCGCATCGGCGTATCGCTGCCGCTGAACGATAAGGTGGCGGATATCTCGATCGCCCAGCGTCAACTGGTCGCGATCTGCCGTGCCATGGCCGCCGACGCGCGCCTGGTGATCATGGATGAACCCACCTCCTCCTTAACCCGCTATGAGGTGGACGCGCTGCTGAAACTGACCCTGCAGCTGAAGGCCAGCGGGATCACCATTGTTTTTGTCAGCCATCGTCTGGATGAGGTGCTGGAAATTGCCGACCGGGTCACCGTAATGCGTGACGGAAAGATGCTCGGCACTTACGATGCCCGTGACATGTCGGACCGCAAGCTGGCGACCCTGATGACCGGCAAAGAGTTCAGCTATCAGTGCGCGGCCAAAGATCGCCCTGAAACGGCAACGGTGCTGGAGGTGCGCGGGCTGTCGCGCTCCGGCGAATATCAGGATATTCACTTCGATGTGCGGCGTGGGGAGATCTTAGGCCTGACCGGGCTGCTTGGGTCAGGACGCACGGAGCTGGCGCTGTCGCTGTTTGGCCTCACCCGCCCTGAACAGGGCGAGATTGTGCTGAACGGCGAGGTCACCCGACTGCGGTCAAACCGCGATGCCATCCGGCGCGGGGTGGCCTATTTATCCGAAGATCGTCTGGCGCTGGGTCTGGTGCTGGAACAGTCGATCAGCGCCAATATCACCCTGTCCGTGATGGAGCAACTGGTCGGTAAAGGCGGCCTGATCCGCGATGACTGGTATGAGAGCACTGTGCGTCACGGCATCGAGTCGCTGACCATTAAAGCCGGTAACCCCGACAATAAAGTGAAAACGCTGTCCGGGGGAAACCAGCAGCGCGTGGTGCTGGCCAAATGGCTGGCCACCAATCCCTGCCTGCTGATCCTCGACAGTCCGACCGTGGGGGTCGACATTCATGCCAAAGACGGCATTTACGCCATCATCAGGAGCCTGGCCGCCAGCGGTATGGCCATCATCATGATCTCCGACGAAATTCCGGAAATTTACTACCACAGTGACCGCGTGCTGGTCATGCGTGCCGGTCGCTTAAACGGCGAATATATCCCAGGGCGCTGCTCTGAAGACGAGCTGAAGGAGGCGGTCAATGCGTGATTTTTTCCAGCGTTTTATCCCGACGCATGAGTGCCGGCTGCTGATTGTCATCACCCTGATGGTGCTGTTGCTGGCTTTCTCTACGCCGGAGTTTGCCTCTCTGCAAAACCTGGTGGATGTGCTGGGTGCCACGGCCTTTACCGGTATTCTCGCCGCCGGTCTGCTGGTAGTGATCATCACTGGCGGCATCGATCTCTCCTTTGCCGCCGTGGCATCGATTACTCAGTTTGTTGCGCTGACGGTGGCTAACCATTTTGGCATCGGCTGGGTCGGGGTGTTTGCTATTGCGGTCGGCCTCGGCGTGGTGCTGGGCTTGATTAACGGCCTGCTGGTGAACGCACTGAGAACCTCAGCGCTGATTATCACTATTGCCACGCTGAACGTCTTCTTTGGCATTCTGCTCACCGTGACCGGTGGCGCGGATATCTTCGCCCTGCCGGACTGGTTTACCGCCGGCTTTGAATTTGTCTTTTATACCGACGCCCAGGGCATCCCCTATACCATTAACTTCCAGATTATGGCGCTGTTCCTGGTGTTTCTGCTGACCTGGCTGCTACTTAACCGCAGCAATGTCGGCCGCCAGATTTACGCCATGGGCGGCAACCCCGATGCGGCCCAGCGCGTGGGCTTCAACGTCTATCGCCTGAATATGCTGGTATACGGCTACATGGGTGCGCTGGCCGGGATCGCTTCGCTGGTACAGGCGCAGCTGGTGCAGTCGGTCTCCCCCACGGCCCTGGTCGGGCGCGAGCTGGATGTGGTGGCGGCGGTGGTGATCGGCGGGGCCAGCCTGACCGGCGGTTCCGGCACTGTGCTCGGCACTGTGCTCGGCCTGGCGCTTATCGCCATCTTACAGAACGGGCTGATCCTTCTCGGGGTCTCGTCGTACTGGTCTCTGTTCAGCACAGGGCTGGTAATTATTGCTGCCATGATCATGATGGCCAGAGAAACCCGTCAACGTCATAAGCAGGCTGAAGCAGGAGTGGTGCCATGAAGCATAACGTTAACCGTCTCTCCGACCGCATCCAGCGGCGCGTTGGTACCACCAATGCACGTCTGCTGGTGATGCTGGCGCTGATGATCACCGGCCTTGGTCTGCTGGAAGGCAGCAAACTGTTTGGCGTGGCCGGACTGCAGTCGATGGGTTTTCAGCTGCCTGAACTGGGTTTCCTTGCGCTGGCAATGATGATCCCGATGCTGTCCGGCGGCATCGATCTGTCAATTATCGCCACCGCTAACCTGTGTGCCCTGACCGTGGCCTGGACGCTGACGGCGCTGATGCCGCTGATGCCGGACAGCCACGGCGTCAGCTGGGGAATGTTGCAGGTGGGGGCGCTGGTGGCCGGTCTGCTGGTGGCCGCGCTGGTCGGCCTGCTTAACGGTGTGCTGGTGGCTTATCTACGGGTACCGCCGATGCTGGCCACGCTCGGCACCATGACTGCCGCCAAAGGCCTGGCCATTGGCTTCAGCCACGGTAATGTGATCTCCGGTTTCCCGGCACCCATCGTGTTTATCGGCAACGGAACACTGCTCGGTATCCCGGTGGCGCTGATCATCTTTGCAGCGGTGGTGTTCCCCCTGAGCGTTTTTGTCAATAAAACGCCGCTGGGCAGCGCCATCGCCATGATCGGCTCGAACGAGCGCGCGGCAGAATACTCCGGCGTGAATACGCGCCGCAGCCTGGTGTGGGTCTACCTGATTTCGGCTCTGCTGGCCGGAGTGGCGGGGATTATCATGATGGCCCGCTTCGACTCGGCCAATGCCGCCTACGGGGAGAGCTATCTGCTGGTCGCTATCCTTGCCGCCGTGCTTGGCGGGGTCGATCCGCTGGGTGGGTTTGGCCGGGTGAGCGGCGTGATCCTGTCGCTGCTGATCCTGCAGCTGATGTCTACGGCCTCGATACTGCTCGACCTCAGCCAGTTTATCACCCTGGCCCTGTGGGGGGCGATCCTGCTGCTGGCCTCGGGCGGGCTGGTGCTGAGAGAGTGGATGTCAGAGCGGTCAAAAGCGAAAACCGCCACGCGTACCCGGACGGTCTGAGGCGCTGATTTTTCCCGCACGGCTGGCAACGGAGCCGTGCGGGAAATCAATAGCCCCTCCTGGTATGGCATGATATCTTTATGAATTAACAATCACTTAGTCAGGGAATAAGTCATCTCATGGTCAATATTGCCGATGATACAAGTTCGATTGGCCCCCGGTTACGGATGATGGTCTCGGTGCTGACCCCCCTGGAGACCCGGCTGGTTAACGCGGTACTGGCGAACGACTTCGACGAACGCGTGGCCCTGAAAGAGGTGGCCGCCCGGTGTGAGATGTCGGAAGCGATGGTGGTCAAGACGGCGAAAAAGCTGGGCTTTAGCGGTTTCCGCGAGCTGCGCAGTAAGGCAGCAGAATATAACCGGCTGCCCATCAATGAGATGCATCAGGAACTCTCGCCAACAGATACGGCGGCCGAAATTGTCACCAAAGTGTTCCGCACCTCCGCCCAGGCGCTGGAGGAGACGCTGGCGATCCTCGATATGAAAGCGTTTGAACGCGCCGCAGAGCTGCTGGCTAAAGCGCAGCAGCGGGATTTTTACGGCTTTGGCGGGTCAGCGCAGATTGCCCGCGATGCGGTACATAAGTTTTTGCGCATTGGCGCGCGCGCCACCGCCTGGGACGATCCCCATATGATGCTGATGTCGGCCTCACTGCTGGGAAAAAATGATGTGGTGCTGGCGATCTCGCACTCGGGTCAGACCAAAGATATCCTTGAGGCGGTCAGGGCGGCCCAGGCGAACCACGTGCCGGTGATTGCCATCACTAACTACTCCGGCTCTCCCCTCGCCAATCTGGCCGATACCGTGCTCTGCTCCACCGCGCAGGGATCGCCCCTCACCGGCGAAAATGCCGCCGCACGCGTGGCGCAGCTTAACATTCTGGATGCCCTGTTCGTTGTCGTCGCCCAGAGTGACTATGCCCACGCCGAGCAACAGCTCAACCGCACCATGATGGCCGTCGCCCATAAAAGAAAATAGGCTATCCGGCCTTATCCGGCGTCCGGCTCATCGTCATCCGGCCCGACGATCCGCACCAGATGGATCATCAGATAGAGCAGTTCATCATGGGTCAGCGTCACCTGCAGCTGGTTATGGACATACCCGGCAATCAGCTGACTGGCGCGGAAGTGGTCGGGATACTGACTTTTGACCTGGGTAAAAATAAAGTCGTCTGTGGCGACCATTTGCCGCCCCTCCATCAACCGCTGAATAAAAAACTGCAGATGGGTGACAAAACGCTGATAGTTCAGTGAGTCCTGATCAATTTCCGTACGAAAGTGATACTTTATCAGGGTAAAAATATCCTTCAGCATCTTCACCGACTGCAGCGTGGTTTCCATGTTTTGCACATCGGTCTGTCCGTTAACCAGGTGAAAGGCGATATTGCCGGCTTCTTCTTCCGGCAGCGCGATCTTCAGCTGCCGGTTAATCTCCTGCACCGCCGCCTGCGCCACCGCGAATTCACGCGGGTAGAAGCGCTTCACCTCGAAAAGCAGCCGGTTCTGGATGGCGATTCCTCTGGCAAAACGTTCGATAGCAAAGCTGATGTGATCCACCAGCGTAAAAAACAGCTGCTCACTCAGCGTGGCGTTCAGCGCCACGCTGGCGCGGTCAATGAGGTTCTGCACCAGCGGCAACAGCGATTCCGGGGCGTTTTCTATCACCCGCAGATAATCGCGGCGGGTCTGGCTACCCTGCACCACGAAGATTTTTTCAATCTGCGCTGCGTCCAGCGTATCCCCCACCTTGCTGTTAAAGCCGATGCCCTTGCCCATGACAATCACTTCGCCATGCTGCGCGCTGCGGGATAACACCAGGCTGTTGTTAAGCACCTTTTCTACGGTCATATTGTTCATCGTACTGCCACCCGGCCCCTGTGCGGCTTGCTGTGCGCCCGTGCTTAACGGACCGTACCATTGCTGGCGATCACCCGCTGATACCAGCTGAAACTGGCCTTGCGGATGCGCCGTAATGCTTTCAGATCCTGCTCGTCACGATCGACATAAATAAACCCGTAACGTTTGCCATACCCCTGATGGGTACTGACCACGTCAATGGCAGACCACGGGCAGTAACCCATCAGCGACACGCCATCGTCTATTGCCAGCTGCATCTGCTCAATATGCCGACGCAGGAAATCAATGCGGTAATCATCGGCAATGATATCCCCCTCCTCCAGCACATCCGGCGCGCCCATGCCGTTTTCTGTGATCAGAATCGGCAAATGATAGCGCTCCCAGGTTTTTCGCAGCGTCAGACGCAGCCCCACCGGGTCAACAACCCAGCCATAAGGCGTTTTCTCCACCCATGGATTATCGGCTGCGCGATAGACACCGGGCTCACCGAGCATGATTTGCTGATCACCCGCCCGGGCACTGATGTCCGATGCATCGCCCCGGCTGGCGGCAATGGTCGCCGTCGAGTAGTAATTGATCGCCAGAAAATCCGGTTTCCCGGCCAGCAGGATCTCGGCATCGCCTGCGGCCATCTGTGGCGCGATGCCGCGATCCTGCAGATAACGCCAGGCCAGCGAGTTATAGCGCCCGTGTGCCGCCACATCGAGAAAGCTCCAGCAGCGCAGGGTTTCCCAGTTGTGAGCGGCAATCGCATCCTCAGGGCGGCAGGTTGCCTGATACATTGAGGTAGTATTGATAGCCGGACCAATTTTGCTGCCGGGCAGCATCTGATGGCACAGCGCCATCACCCGTGCCTGGGCCAGCATCATATGATGGTTCTGCTGCCACAGCGAGGCCGCTGAGGGCAGCTCGCCCCCCGGCGGCAGACCGATAGCGCCAGGATGCAGGATCATCGTGTTCTGTTCGTTGATGGTCAGCCAGTGTCTGACCTTACCACCAAAGTGGCTGAACAGCGTGCGCGCATAGGCCACAAAGGCATCGATGGTCGCGCGATCTTCCCAGCCGCCCTGCTGCTCCAGGCACCAGGGCAGGTCGAAGTGATAGAGGGTCGCTACCGGCTCAATACCGTGGCGGTTCAGCTCATCAATCAGACGATCGTAGAAGGCCAGACCGGCGGGATTGACCTCGCCAACGCCGTCGGGAAGGATCCGCGTCCAGGCAATGGAGAAACGGTAGGCCTTCAGGCCCAGCTCCGCAAACAGCTGCACATCCTCCAGGCAGTGATGATAATGATCGCTGGCGACGGTAAAGTCGGCCGTTTCCTGCGGGTGCTGGCACATATCAATGATCGACGGGCTTTTTCCGTCCTCATTCCACGCGCCCTCGACCTGATACGCAGAGGTCGATGCCCCCCATAAAAACCCGTCAGGGAAAGGCGCTGACTGCTGATAAATCATAAGGTATCCGCCTGTTTTGTGGTGGTCAGGGCTAATAAAGGTGTCCCCATCGCTGCCGTCTCTCCGGCCAGCACCTGCACGGACGAGTAGTCATCGCTGTTGACGATCAACACCGGGGTGATCAGCGCATATCCGGCGGCGATCACGGCCTCAGCGTCAAAGGTGACCAGTACCTCGCCGCTGCGTACCCGATCGCCCACCTGCAGTGAGGAGGTGAAATGGGTGCCATTGAGGTTAACGGTGTCGATGCCGATATGGATCAGCACTTCTGCACCGCTGTCTGACAGGATCCCGACGGCATGTTTCGACGGCAGGAAGGTGACCACCACGCCGTTAACCGGCGAGCGCAGCTCACCGCGATCCGGAACGATGGCGATACCCTGCCCCAGCAGCCCCTTCGAAAAGACGTCATCCGGCACCGCCGACAGCGGCAACACGCGCCCGCTTAACGGACTGAGTAGCGTTTCGCTTACCTGAGCCACGGCCACCGGAACAGCCGGTGTGGCTGCCGCATCCGGGTGTACCACTTCATCAGGGTTAACCGGATCGTCAAAACCCAGCACCCAGGTCAGGGCAAAGGTGACCACAATCGCAATCAGGCAGGTCACCAGCGCATGAACGATATTCATCGGGTTTTCGCCAATAAACGCCGGCAGCGCGGCCAGTCCCGGCGAGACAAAGGCATAGCGCACCACGCCACTCAGTCCCGCGTAAATCCCGGCGCAGCCGCCACCAATCATCGCGGCAATCAGCGGGCGTTTAAGCTTCAGCGTCACGCCGTACAGGGAGGGCTCGGTAATGCCCAGCAGCGCGGTAAAACCGGCGGAAGAGGCCAGCTGCTTCAGATCTTTATTTTTCGTTTTCAGTGCAACGCAGAGAGTGGCAGCGCCCTGAGCGATATTGGACGCCAGCATGCCCGGGCCGTTAATGGTTTCAAATCCCTGACGGGTTAACTGCATGGTGGCAATCGGGGTCATCGCCCAGGCCGTGCCGGTGATCACCAGGAAGGGTTGCAGGCCGCCCATCAGCATCGGGATCAGCCAGCTGGCCTTGACGTTGATCGCCGCTGCGCCGCTGGCAACAAGGTCATTGAGAAGAATACCGAAGGGCCCGATCGCCACCAGCGCCAGCGGTGCCGTAACCAGCAGCACAATCATCGGCTTGGTAAAGAAGGTGATCATCGGGGGGGATACACGCTCTGCGAAGCGTTCCACCCACGACATGATCCACACGGTAAAGATGATCGGCAGAACCGAGCCGGCATAATCAGCCAGGCGAACGTCAATGCCGATAAAGGTGATCTCCCCGCCTTTTGCCAGCATCTGGGCCAGATTCGGGTGCAGCAGCGCGCCGGCAATGGTCATGGCGAGGATGGGGTTACAGGCGAACTTGATCGCCGCCCCGTATGCCAGCAGCACCGGCAGGAAGAAAAAGGCCGCATCGGCAATGGTGTCCAGCAGCTGATAGGTAGTGCTGCTGGCTTCGATCGCACCGCTGAGTTTGAGAATGGCCAGCAGCGCCTTTATCATCCCGGCCCCGGTGATGGCCGGAATAACGGGCGTGAAGGTGGTGGATATCACGCTGATGATCTGGCTAAAAATACCGCCCTTTGCCGCTGCCGGTTTGCCCGCCGGGGCTGCCGTGCCGAGGGCATCCAGCAGCGTTCGATAGGTTTGCTGCACCTGGTTGCCGATGACAATCTGGAACTGACCGCCACTCTCCACCACACCGATCACGCCGGGGAGTTTTTCGATCTTCTCCTTCTGTACGAGACGGGGGTCACTGAACTCCAGGCGCAGGCGCGTGGCGCAGTGCGTCAGCCTGCTGATATTATTTTTACCGCCGGTGAGCGCCAGGATCTCATGGCCGAGTTGTTTGTAATCCACGGTATTCCCTCAAAAAAAACCAAAAAAAAAGACCAAAATAAAAATGCGCCTCATCAAAGAGGACGTGCATTTTCATTTTGGTCTTGCCTGCTTTACCAGTGACATGCCGCAATAAAAAAGGGCGCAACCTGTCAAACCGTTGCGCCGCGATTATCATCATTTCCGGCGTTAACTGGCAATGACTCCCATAACAGATTGGGATCTGGCTCTCATGTTTTGGTGAATAAACCGCGTGGCGGCCCCCCGGCAAGGATCAGACTGCGGTTTTCCGCAGCCGCGTCCGGTCCGTTTCAGACCGCGCGGGCTGCTGCAATCATGCCGTCCAGCCACGCCTGATGACCATTGGTCATCGGATTGGGGCGTACAGACGCCAGATCGCGGGCAGGTTTACCGTTCTGTGTTTCCTGCGTCAGCAAGCGGACGCGGGCGCCCGGCAGTGCTTCAATCAGCCAGGCATGATGCACATCCAGGCGGCTTTCGCTGTCGTCTCCGCACCAGCCATGCCAGGCGATGCGTCCTGCCCGCCCCGCCAGCGGCGGCTCAAATTCGTTTACTTCGGCCTCAACCTGGAAACCAAAGGTGGTGAAGCGAAAGCGTGCGCCATCCGTCAGACGTGGGCCAGTGCCATCGTAGAAACGTATATCACTGGCATTGCTGTAGTAACCCGGCCATGCCGCCGTATCGGTCAGCTTGTCCCACAGCGCCTCAACGCTGACCCCGGTGATGATCATTTCATTGGAGGCAAAGTTATCGCTAAAACCGGGAATATAGCCTTGTGGCCAGATAATGCTGTTCATCAGGAAGATGCCTTTTCGTTGTGAAGTTGAGGCTATGCTGCGCCCGCCTGAGACATAAAACCAATCGCCATCTTGTATTTAAGATATCATCAAAACAAATATCTTAATCTGTGAGCCTGCCATCATGACCGATATCCGCACGCTGGATCTTAACCTGCTGAAAACTCTGGACGCGCTGCTGAATGAACGTAGCGTGACCCGCGCCGCGCAGCGGCTGGCCCTGACGCAGCCGGCGGTCAGCGGGATGCTGACCCGGCTGCGCGAGTGTTTTGATGACCCGCTGTTTACCCGTACCCGTCACGGCATCACCCCTACCCTGCGTGCGCTGGAACTGGCTACGCCGGTGAAACAGATCCTCGGCGAAGTCAGCCTGCTGCTGCAGCCGACGGTTTTCCAGCCTGCCAGCGCACAGATGTCACTGCACATTGCCGCTACCGACTATGCGCTCAGTGCCGTTGTCGTCCCCTTTATTGCCGCGCTGCGCCAGCAGGCACCCGGCGTGCGCGTCAGCGTGCAGCCGGTGATCGACGGGCGGCTGGCAGAGCAGATGGCCCGGGGTGAAACCGACCTGGCACTGGTCACTCCGGACACCACGCCGCCGGAGCTGCATGCCCGCCACCTGTTTGACGAGCAGTACGTCTGCCTGCTGCGCTCCGGGCACCCGGATGCGGCAGCAGGCACCCTGCCCTTAGATCGTTTTTGCGCGCTCGATCATGCGCTGGTCTCACACAGCGGAACGCAGTTTCGTGGCGTCACCGATGAGGCGCTGGCGGCTGTCGGCCGGCAGCGCCGGGTGACGCTGGCGGTCAGCAGCTTTCTGGTATTGCCGGAGATCCTGCGCAGCAGTGACCTGATCGCCGTTGTGCCGCAGCGTCTGGCAGCCAGCGCTCCCGATCTGGTGCAGATGGTCCCGCCCGTCACCCTTAGCGGATTCAGTAAAACCCTAGCCTGGCATGAGCGCAGCCACCGCGATGCGGGACACCGCTGGCTGCGGGCGCTGCTGTTCGCTACGCTGTCGGCGTGATTAGCACGCGACGCTTATCAGCCCGCGTGCTTCGTGGCGTAATGTTATTGACTGTCTCTCTAACCCATTAATATTACAGGTTGATTATGTCCGCACTGTTTACGCCGTTTACCCTGAAAGATGTCACGTTACGTAACCGCATTGCCGTCCCCCCTATGTGCCAGTACAGCGCCGAAGAGGGCCTGACCACTGACTGGCACCAGGTTCACTATCCGGCCATGGCACGCGGCGGTGCCGCTCTGGTGATCGTGGAAGCGACCGCAGTATCACCGGAAGGGCGTATCACCCCGGGATGTACCGGACTGTGGAATGACCAGCAAGCAGAGGGCATGGCCCGGATTGCCGCATCGATTAAAGCCGCAGGTGCCGTACCGGGTATCCAGATTGGGCACGCCGGGCGTAAAGCCAGTGCCAATCGTCCGTGGGAAGGCGACGATCATATCGCCGCCGGAGATCCGCGCAGCTGGCAGACTCTCGCCCCTTCCGCCGTGGCGTTCGGCCATCATCTGCCGCAGGTGCCAAAGGCGATGACCCTGGAGGATATTGCCCGGGTGAAAAGGGATTTTGTCGCTGCTGCGCGCCGCGCGCGTGATGCCGGGTTTGAGTGGCTGGAGCTGCACTTCGCCCACGGTTATCTGGCTCAGAGCTTCTTCTCCGTTCACGCTAACCAGCGCACCGACGAGTACGGCGGTGACTTCGCCGGACGTAGCCGCTTCCTGCTGGAAACCCTGGCTGCCGTCCGTGAAGTATGGCCGGAAAACCTGCCGCTGACGGCACGTTTTGGCGTGATTGAATATGACGGACGTGACGAGCAGACGCTGGCAGAATCCATTGAACTGACCCGGCTGATGAAGCAGGGTGGCCTGGATATGCTTAACGTCAGCGTCGGTTTCTCGATTGCGGAAACTGAGATCCCGTGGGGGTCTGCCTTCCTGGCTCCGGTGGCAGCGCGCGTGCGTCGTGAAGCGGATCTGCCCGTGGCGTCGTCGTGGGGCATTGAGGTGCCAGAGGTGGCCGAGCGGGTCATTGCGGAACAGCAGATGGACCTGGTGATGATTGGCCGCGCCCATCTCGCCAACCCCCACTATCCGTACTACATGGCAAAAAAACTTAACGTTGAGCAGCCTTCCGGGGTTCTGCCTGTGACCTATGCGCACTGGCTGCAACGCTATCGTTTAGAAGAGTAGTTCACTGAAGACCGGGGCGTTCATCCCCGACCGCCCCGATCTGCTTCAGCTACGTTCAATCTTCTTTGCGGCCTCATCCAGCGCATCAATAATGGCAAACAGCGTCTGCTGTGACAGCCCGTCCTGCGACAGGCGCACGTTGAGCGCCGTCTTCATATTGTGGATAGCGCGCTCCACATCCGGCAGGCTGCGGTTATTGACCAGTACGGCCAGCGTGGAAAGGCGCTGGACGATCGCCGTGACGGCAGGCTGATGCTGCGCCAGCTGCGCCTGTCCCGCCGCTTCCAGACGGTAGGCTTTACGTGCCGCCAGCGGATCGACGACGGCAATGCACTCCATCTCCTCCAGCAGCGTCAGGTTAGGATAAATAATCCCCGGGCTGGGGGTATATTCCCCCTTCGACAGCTCCTCAATGGCTTTGATCAGCTCGTAGCCGTGCGCGGGCCGCTGACGAAGAAAATGCAGCAGCAGCAGCCGGATATCGCTGGCATCCACTATTTTTTCCCGACGCTTCCTGCGGCCCACGCGGGCTGTGCTGTCTGCCTGGCAGGCGGAGGATCCCGACCGCATCTTACTTGTCGTGCCAGTAGGCGACGGCACGCACATAGGTCGCATCGCAGCCGCGCTGTTCAATAAAGTAATCACTGAGTTTTTTGACAAACTCACCCTCACCCGTCAGCCAGATAAAGTAATCCCCGGCCGGCAGCGGCAGCGTATTGAAGGTATCAATCAGTGCAGCCAGATTTTCTGACTGCATATTGCCGCTGCCCATCCAGGTGACATCAACGCCGTTCAGCTTTTCCAGGTAAGCCTGACCGACGGCTTCATCCACCCACGCGAACAGCTTATGCTGCTGACCGCTGAGGGTTTCCTGGCGGCGTTTAAAGGCGGGCAGCCCGCTTTCATCACAGACATACAGCTGGAACGCATAATCATCCGGCACCACCAGCGAACCGCGCGGCCCGCCAATGGCCAGCCTGTCGCCAGGCTGTGCCTGTGCCGCCCAGTCGCTGGCCACGCCGCCGTCATGAATAAAGAAATCCAGCGTCAGGGTGTTCGCCACCCCGTCAAAAAACAGCGGCGTATAGTCACGGGAAATTGGACGCTGTCCCTCCTTCCACACCACGCCTTCCTCCGTGACCTCGGGCAGGTTCAGCGTGCCGCTGGCGTCCGGGAAGAACACTTTGATGTGGTCATCAAAACCGGGCGAGGTGAAGCCCGACAGATCCTCACCGCCAAAGTCGATGCGCCAGAAGCTTTCGGCCACCCGGGTTTTACCGGTGACAGTCAGCTGGCGGAAACGCAGCTCATTTCGCACGCGCTGCGGCGCACGGCTTGCTTTTACAGAATCAGTGGACATGTTTACCCTTAGTGTTTGTTGAAATCAGGAATCATTCTCATTTAAGGGTAAAATATATCTATGATATATCTTGATAGCAACCCCGGGCTGCCGGTTTCCGGGGGGAAAAGGGTGCAATCTGTGCGCTATTGCTTTTCAGGGAGTGGCCGGTATTTCCACAGCCAGCGTCCGCTGTTCATCCGGCGGTAGAAACACGCGCCCCGGATCATCCAGTCGAGGAACATCCCCATCCAGATGCCCGCCACGCCAAAGCCCAGCACGACACCCAGCAGATAGCCAGCCACAATCCGTCCGCCCCACATACTCAGCAGGGATACCCACATGGTATAGCGCGCATCCCGCGCGCCCTTCAACCCGGCGGGAAGCACCCACGATGCCGCCCACAGCGGCATAAAGGCGGCATTAAGCCACACCAGCAGTTTCACCACATGGATGACCTCTTCATCGCGGGTGTAGAACTGCGCCAGCAGTCCGGCAAACGGCACGGTCAGCAGCGCCAGCGCGCAGAGAAAGAAGGTCGACATCCAGAAGATATAGCGCAGCTGGCGCTCCGGCTGGCCTAGCTGCCCGCGTCCGAGGCGCGTGCCGACAATAATCGTGGAGGCCGAGCCGAGCGCATTGCCCGGCAGGTTAATCAGCGACACGATGGAGAAAGCAATGAAGTTACCGGCAATGACATCCGTGCCCATCCCGGCGACAAAAATCTGGGTTAACAGCTTGCCGCCGTTAAACAGCACGGATTCGATACTGGCCGGAATACCAATCCCGAGGACTTCCCGCAGGATGCTCATATTCAGACGGGTGAAATAGCTTTTCAGCGAGATTTTCAGCGCCGGGACAAAACCAATCACCAGCACGTAAATCACTGCCGCCGCACCGATATAGCGCGAGATGGTCAGCCCTAACCCCGCGCCGACAAATCCCAGCCCGTGCCATGAGAAACAACCGTAGATAAGAATGCTGCTGATGATGATGTTGAGGATATTCATCCCGCCGTTGATCAGCATCGGAATTTTAGTATTTCCCGCCCCGCGCAGAGCCCCGCAGCCGATCAGCGCAATGGCGGCAGCCGGGTAGCTCCAGGCCGTGGTTTGCAAATAGGAGAGCGCCAGCGCTTTCACCTGCGGCTCGGCTTCACCGGCAATCAGATCGATGATCTGCGGGCCTGCAAACTCAATCGTCAGCGCCAGCAGGACGGCAAACACCGTCATAATAATCAGCGACTGTCGGGCTGCGGCGACCGCTCTTTCCCGGTTAAGTTTACCGAGGCTGAACGCCACGACTACCGTGGTACCGAGGTCGATAGCGGCAAAAAAGGAGATAACCACCATGTTGAAACTGTCGGCCAGACCGACCCCGGCCATCGCTTCTTTGCCCAGCCAGCTTACCAGGAAGGTACTGAGTACCCCCATCAGCAGGACGCAAAGATTCTCAAAAAAGATAGGCACGGCCAGAGGGGTTATTTCACGCCAGAACAGTACCCGCGAAGAACGTCTTTTCGGATACCATGCAGTACGCTTTATCGCCTGCTGCAGAGAAACGCTGAGGTTTTGCAAGATTGATCCAGTTTTTCACAGGAGAAATGAGCCTACGCTAACCAGATGATGGTAAAAGACCGGTCAATATGCAAAGTCTTTTTATGTTTCAAAATACGGCAAAAAAAGGCGGCGGCCCGGGGCCGCCCGGTCCCTTTACAGCAGCCGCCGGTGCAACAGTTTTTCCAGCACCGCGACGGGGGCCTGTTCAGGATGTTTCATGCCGGTAAGCGGCAGTAAAAACGTCTGCTCCAGCATAAACTGACCGCGCATGGCGGCATGGGGCGTCTGGTCAGCAAAACAGACCCAACTGCTGCCAGCAGGTAAGGTCAGAGCGACCTGAGGCCCCTGCTCCTGATAGCCCTGGTCAGCTTTCATCGCATCATGCAGCCGCAGCATCATATGGTCATAGCGCGTACGGTAGGATTTGGTCATGCCCAGACGGTGTTGCAGCCAGCTGTTCAGGGGAGAATAGCCTTTCATATGCGGCATAAAGCGCTGCGCCAGCACCGGGAACGGCTCACCGACGCGCCACTCGCGGCTCTCACCTGCGGGATTGATATTGGTAAAAATGCGCAGGATGCGCTCCCCCTGAATGGGTCGGGAAGGAAACGCATCAACATGCAGGCGGCTGTCATCTTTGCGCCATGAGCTCTTTTCCCGCCACGCCGTGACCGGGTGCAGGCGCAGCGTATTGACCGGCGAGTGCAGCGCATGCCGGTATTCGGGCAGAAGCGCATCCACCAGTTGCAGGCAGTGCTGATAATAACGTGCCAGCAGCTGGCTGACCTGAGGCGCATTTTCCGGACGGGCAAGACCGCGCAGCTGCCCTTTTCCGGCATTAAAGCTAATGTTTTTACGCTTAGGATCGGTCAGTGCGGGGGTAAGTAACGCCTGTTCCTCCGGCAGCAGGGAGAACGTCAGGCGGGGTAGAAACAGGACTTTACCCTGCTCCAGCGACTCCAGTGCGTGGGTGTCTGGGAGTAACTCATCCCAGCGGGTCAGGGGCAGCGTACAGATGACCTGCTCCCGGGATAACGATTGTTCTGCCATATTATATCCTTATAGACTGCGGTAAGATCCTGTGAGATTAGCGAACAGTATATTCCCGGGGTTAAATCAAAATTAAACCAGAGTTCAACCGGATGGACAGAACCGGTGCCGCTACGCAGCACCGAATGCGGATCACTTTTATTGCTAAACTGCGCGATTAAAAACAGGAGTTAACCATGAGATCCCGCTCTGTGACGCTGGAAGATGTCGCCAGCGCCGCCGGTGTGTCTTATCAGACCGTTTCCCGGGTACTGAACCATTCAGACCAGGTTGCAGAACAGACCCGCAAACGGGTGGAAGCGGCCATGCAGGCGCTGAATTACGTGCCCAACCGGGTGGCGCAGCAGCTGGCCGGGAAAAACACCCGTACGCTCGGTCTCGCCACCAGCGATCTGGCGCTGCTGGCCCCGGCGCAGATCGCGTCAGCCATCCAGCAGCGAACCAGCCAGCTGGGCTATCATCTGGTGATTGCCATGGCCGACGAGGGTGGCGCACAGCAGGCGGTCAGCGATTTGCTCTCTCAACGCGTGGATGCGCTGTTAATCAATGTGCCGCTGGATGCCCTGGCGGCGCAGCAGATAGAACGAATGGCGGCCTCCCTGCCCTGTCTGTTTCTGGATGTCGCTGACGATGCCAATGTGGCCAGCTGTAGCTTCAGCGCCCATACCGGTGCGCGCCAGGGCGCGGAGCATCTGTTGCAGCTCGGGCACCAGCGTATTGCACTGCTCAACGGTCCGGCAGACTCCGTGGCGGCACGCGCGCGCACCGCAGTCTGGCGTCAGGTGCTGGAGGAGCATCATCTGACGCCCTTCCGGCAGTTAGAAGGTGACTGGAGTGCGCAGTCGGGCTATCTGGCCGTGATGCAGCTGGCAGGGCAGGCGTTACCGACTGGCCTGCTGGTGGCAAATGATCAGATGGCATTAGGGGCGATGCAGGCGCTGCATCAGATGGGCGTGGCCGTCCCTGCGGAGGTATCCGTGGTGGGATACGATGATACGGCCGACAGTGCCTGGTATCAGCCGCCCCTGACCACTGTGCGCCAGGATATGCGCCATCTGGGTGAAAGAAGCGTTCAGTGGCTGACCGGGCAGCTTGAACAACCCGGCAGACAGGCGCTGCTGCCGCCCTTTGCCACCGATCTGGTGGTGCGCGCCAGCACGGCCGCACCGCGCGCGGCAAAACGCCTCGCGCATCCGATTGCGACTGAGCTGCGACGACTGGCGCAGCAGCTGGACAATGACGTGCCATAAAAAAAGCCGGGCTGCTGAAGCCCGGCTTTATCGTACTGCTCTGCTCTGACCGTGCGTTGTTACGCTTTCGGCTCGCCCAGAGATTTCAGTTTCTTGGACAGGTCACGACGCTCTTTCGACAGGTCAGCATTTTTGATGATGTAGTCATCAACGCGATCTTCATAATCGCTGCGCATGCTGGCGATGATTTCCTGGATAGCTTCTACGCTCATGCCTGGCTTGATGTATTCGCCGAGGTTGTCCAGCAGCAGCACACGCTTCTGGTTATCACGGATTTTCTTTTCATTGTCGGTAATTTCACGTTGAAGCTTGTTTTTACGACGGAACATACGCACGAACTCCAGTACGTCCTGAAATGATTGTTTTGCATTTTCCATGAAGACACCTTTCATTTGGGCCTGCGCATACAGGCATCATTATCGTGGCTATCAGCTTAACGGCGGGCCGCTGCCGATGGCAATTTTAAACTTACTGAACCGGATTCCCCCTATCTTACCCTGAAGCGAGTCAGCTCGCAGTAAGTTGTTGCTGGAACATTCTATTTTCGCAACGTCAGGCGGATCAACTCGGTCAGTCTTTCTAACTGACTGGCCATTTCCAGGCTCAGCCAGACATAGCCGTGGATGGGCGTTTCAACCAGTTCATCGCTGTCCGATTCCGCGATCAGCTGGCGCAATTCACGGGTGATCTCTGCCAGTTCCTCGCTGTTAGCCGCCATTTTACCCGTATCACCTTCAACGATCACACGTGACAGCGCGCGCAGGGTATTTTCCGTCATCTGCTGGGTTCTGCGCAGCGCCGGGGCATTGAGCATAATCAGATGACTCTGACGCGATGCCCACCAGGCATTCAGCTGAAGCTCGAGCGTACAGACCAGGTTACGGTTCAGGGTCTGGATCCCCTCAAACACCGAGCGCGGCGTGCGCGTCTCTTTACTGGAGGGTTCAATCAGCGCCCGCATTTTGATCACATTACTCAGCAGACGCTGCAGCGGACGCGTCAGGCGCGGTTTCTCCACCAGGTTAGGCGAAAATCCGGCATGATAGACGCGGGCGGTTTCCAGCAGCAGGTCGGAGAGCTGAATGCGCCAGTGGGTATAGGCCTTCTGTGAATAGATGCTGGTAAACAGCAGCGCCAGCAGCGACCCGAGGATCACATCGCCCCCGCGCCACAGTGCGGTGGTCATATCGCCCGGCACCCCGCCGCAGATCACCGCCAGCGTGATACCAATCAGCAGCGCCATATACGGGTGCTTACCCAGCGTCAGAAAACCACTGATAAACATTACCGCTGCACACCATATCAGCATCACCGGCAGGGAGATCAGCTCCAGTTTGAGCGCAATCAGTCCGGAGATAGAACCAAAGATCGTGCCGCCAATACGCTGCACCGCGCGGGGGAAAACATTGCCCCACGAGGAGATCGGCCCCATCACCACCACCAGGGTGATCAGCGGCCAGCTGCCTTCCGGGATCGCCATCACCCTGACCAGCAGGAACGTCAGAATGAAAGCCAGCGCGATACGCACGCCGTGCACGATGCGATAATTACGATACAGGCTGAATTCAAAGGCCGTCAGCGGCTTGTCCGGTCGCAAAGGTGGCTCCGAAAGAAGAAGAATGAGCGGGACATCATACCTGAAGCGGGGGACGGGAGCAGACGGAGAATCGTCGTTTTACGGCTGTTTTTCCTCTCATTTAATCAGGGTAAGCAGCAGAAAACACTTAACTTACCCTGCGGAAACATAGCATTAATCAACCGTTTTCTTCTGACGGATGACATTCACACTTTTATCACAACGAGGATCATAGCTTCAGCTTGATCCAGTCGCTGATGCGGGTCACGATCCCAGCCTCCTCAACCGGCTGCAGCGCCACCAGCGGATAGCTGGCCAGCGTTTTGTCACCTTCTACCAGTTGGATGGTGCCCACCTGCTCATGCAGTTTGATTGGCGCTTCCAGATCCTTACGGTCAATGACATATTTCGCTTTCACCTTTTGCACCTCTTCACGTGGCAGCGCCAGGAAAACGTCTTTTTCACTGCCCAGAGAAATACGGTGCGGGTTGCCGTACCACACGGTTTCATGACCAATCTCTTTGCCAGCGTGGAACAGCTGTACCGTATCAAAGTTATTCTGGCCCCAGGTCAGCAGCTTACGCGCCTGCTCTTCCCGCCCTTTTGAGCTTTTCCCGCCCATGATCACCGCAATCAGGCGGCGCTGGCCGTCGACGCTGGAGGCGATGATATTAAAGCCGGCACTTTCGGTATGCCCGGTTTTCAGGCCGTCGACGTGCAGCGTTTTGTCCCACAGCAGCCCGTTGCGGTTCTGCTGGGTGATACCGTTCCAGGTGAGCGACTTTTCACTGTACATCTGATAAAAATCCGGTTCCCCGCTGATAATGGCCCGGGAGAGAATGGCGAGGTCACGAGCCGTCGTAAACTGTCCGGGCGCATCCAGCCCGTGTACGGTTTCAAAGTGGGTATTACTCAAACCCAGCTTTTCAACGTACTGGTTCATCAGCGTGACAAAACTCGCCTGGCTGCCAGCAACATAATCGGCCAGGGCAACACAGGCATCATTGCCTGAATCAATAATTACCCCCCGGCTGAGGTCGCGAACGGACACTTTATCACCCGGCTTAAGGAACATCAGCGAAGAGCCTTTAAACACCGGATTGCCCCCGGCCCAGGCGTCCTTACCAACGGTAACAATATCGTCACGGGTGATGCGCTTTTTATCAATGGCGCGATCCACAACATAGCCGGTCATCAGCTTCGTCAGGCTGGCCGGGTTGCGGCGTTCATCCGGGTTGCCTGAGGTCAGGATCTGGCCTGTGGTCGCATCCATCAGCACCCAGGAGGCGGCATCAATCGCCGGGGACGTGAGCGGGAATGCCAGCGCGGGCTGGACTTCAGCAACGGCGACACGACTCAGCGCCATGGCCAGACAGAAACTTACAAGCTGATGCTTTTTCAACGATCAATCCTCAACATATCCAGAATAAAAAACTGCGCCTGTTGTACGGCATCCGCCATGTCTTTGCGTGACTAAATTGCAAGAAAATATGAATAAATCAGGGGATTAGCGGAAATTTTTTTTCTGGCTCTCCCTCTCCTGCCTGCGGGATGTTTCCGTCCTGCCGCGAGGCAATGCCAGGGAGCCAGAGCGGTCAGCCGCTGACCCATTTCGTGCATCTTCAGATATGGTTTACACTGACAGCCTATGTCAATGCGGGAAGGTTCACACAGGGAATCAGGCACTGCGTTTTCAACAGTTAACAAACAGAAGTGGACAGCGAAACAGTGAAAGACACAGCGAACCAACCGACCTTCCTTTTCCATGATTACGAAACCTTCGGTAAAAGCCCGTCGCTGGACCGCCCTGCGCAGTTCGCCGGTATCCGTACCGATATGGATTTTAATATTATCGGTGAGCCGGAGGTGTTCTACTGCCAGCCTGCGGATGATTACCTGCCGCAGCCCGAAGCCGTGATGATCACCGGCATTACTCCGCAGATTGCCCGCGAACGCGGCGTCAGTGAAGTGGAGTTTACCCGCCGTATTCATCAGTTGTTCAGCGAGCCCAATACCTGCGTGGTCGGCTATAACAACGTGCGTTTTGACGATGAAGTCACCCGTAATCTGCTCTACCGCAATTTTTACGATCCCTATGCCTGGAGCTGGCAGTACGGCAACAGCCGCTGGGATCTGCTGGACGTGATGCGGGCCTGCTATGCTCTGCGCCCGGACGGCATTGAATGGCCGGAAAATGACGACGGTTTACCCAGCTTCCGCCTGGAACATCTGACCAAAGCCAATGGCGTCGCCCACGAAAACGCCCATGATGCCATGTCGGACGTCTACGCCACTATTGCCATGGCGAAGCTGGTTAAAGAGAAGCAGCCACGCCTGTATGACTTCCTGTTCAGCCACCGCAACAAACAGAAGATCAGCGCACTGGTGGATATTCCCCAGATGAAGCCACTGGTGCACATTTCGGGCATGTTTGGTGCCGCACGCGGCAACACCAGCTGGATAGCGCCACTGGCCTGGCACCCGGATAACCGCAATGCCCTGATTACCTGCGATCTCGGCGGCGATATGGCCCCCCTGCTTGAGCTGGATGCCGACGCGCTGCGCGAACGGCTGTATACCCCGCGCAGCGAGCTGGATGGTGCCTCTGCGGTGCCGTTAAAGCTGGTGCATATCAATAAGTGCCCGGTGGTGGCCCCGGCGAATACGCTGCGTCCGGAAGATGCCGAACGCATCGGCATTGACCGCCAGCGCTGCCTGGACAACCTTGCCCTGCTGCGCCAGCATCCGGAAATTCGCGAAAAAGTGGTGGCCCTGTTTGCCGAAGCGGAACCCTTTACGCCGTCGGACGACGTAGATGCCCAGCTCTATAACGGTTTCTTCAGCGACGCCGACCGGAATGCGATGAATATCATTCGGCAGACCGCCCCGGAAAACCTGCCGGCACTGGATTTAGCCTTTAATGACGGGCGTATTGAGAAGCTGCTGTTCCGCTTCCGCGCACGCAACTTCCCCGGCACGCTGGACGACGCGGAACAGAAACGCTGGTTACAGCATCGCCGCGAGATGCTGAACCCGGAACGGGTACAGCGCTACGTCCAGGAGCTGGAAATGCTATTTAATCAGTACGAAGGGGATCAGGTGAAGCTCGGCCAGCTGAAGGCGCTGTTTGAGTATGCAAGGGAACTGGTGTCCTGATATGAAAAAGGCGGACCGCAACAGGCGGCCCGCCCTTAAAACAGATTGATGACCCCGCAGGATTACATCAGATCTTCACTGCACTGCGGCACCGGGTTACGGAAGCTGCGGGTAACAAATGCCAGATACAGCAGGCCAATCGCCCCCCACACCAGGCCAAGAATCATTGAGCTCTCTTCCAGGTTAACCCACAGTGCCCCGACGGTCAGCGCCCCCATCAGCGGCAGCACCAGGAACTTGATGTTGTCTTTGAAGGTCTTGTTGCGCTTCTCACGGATCCAGAACTGTGAAATCACCGACAGGTTAACGAAGGTGAAGGCCACCAGCGCACCAAAGTTAATCAGCGCCGTTGCGGTCACCAGATCGAAGGTGATGGAGGACAGCGCGATCACGCCGACCAACAGCACGTTCAGCGCTGGCGTACGCCATTTCGGATGAACGTAGCCGAAGAAGCTGACCGGGAAGACCCCGTCACGCCCCATCACATACATCAGACGCGAAACGCCCGCATGCGCAGCCATACCGGAAGCCAGCACCGTGACACAGGAGAAGATCAGAATGCCGAACTGGAAGGCCTTGCCCGCCACGTAAAGCATGATTTCCGGCTGTGACGCGTCCGGATCCTTAAAGCGCGAGATATCCGGGAAGTACAGCTGCAGGAAGTAGGACACCACGATAAAGATGACGCCCCCGATCAGCGCGGTCAGGAAGATCGCTTTTGGGATCACGCGCTCTGCGTCTTTCGTCTCTTCGGACAGCGAGCTGATGCCATCAAAACCGAGGAACGAGAAGCAGAGTATGGTCGCCCCGGTGATCATCGGCACCACGTTGGCGTTTTCCGACCAGAATGGCCTGCTGCTGACCAGCGTGCCTGCGCCTTCACCGTGCGCCACACCCCAGACCACCATCGCCATGATCGCGACCATCACCACCACCTGCAGCACCACAATCACGCTGTTGAAGTTGGCAACGGTTTTAATGCCTTTGAGGTTCGAGAGGGTCATAAAGCCCACCAGCAGCACCACAAAGATCCACGAGGGAACCCCGGGAACCAGCGCTTCCCAGTAAATTTTCGCCAGTAAAATATTGATCATCGGCATAAACAGATAATCAAGCAGCGAAGACCAGCCGACCATAAAGCCGACGTGCGGGCTGATCGCTTTCTGCGCATAGGTATAAGCCGAACCCGCAGAAGGGAAACGACGTACCAACTGGCCGTAGCTCAGTGCGGTAAAAAGAATAGCAATCAGCGCGAATGCGTATGCGGTCGCGACGTGGCCATCCGTCAGGCCAGAAACGATGCCAAACGTATCAAACAAGGTCATTGGCTGCATATAAGCCAGACCCATCATGACAACAGGCAGTAACGTCAGCGTTTTTTTCAGTTTTGCACGCGGCTGGGCGGCGGGATTCAGGTGATCAAGCGACATGATTCAATCTCCCCATAGCATCAACCGTTCTGGGTTGAACCACAGGGGAGCTACGCAGGGTGCGATAGCTTTTCAAAAGAGGATTCTGGGAATAACAGGCAGGCGTGAAGGTATTACCTGCTGTGGCGCCGTAGTCATCGCGCTGGCGGATCCCAGCAAACGCTGGAGTAAGAAGGTGAAGCCCCATGGTTGTTTCCTCAATAAGACACGTCAAAGTGTATTTAAAAGCGAATATCTATCCGGTTCTGGACCGGCCTCTTTAAAGGCGAAAAAAGTTCCTGCTTAAGCGACGAATAAAAAAATACCGCCGCCGGGTAAATCAGCGTCGGTTTACAGGTATCGTTTTGCAGGGCGCGTATTTTGCACCAGATTAAGGCACGAAGACAACCCCCCGAGAGCTTCACTTACAATTAATTGTTATCTCAACAGTAAGCCAGGCGTGACAGGCACG
Organism: Erwinia persicina NBRC 102418; assembly: GCF_001571305.1. Lineage (GTDB taxonomy): Bacteria > Pseudomonadota > Gammaproteobacteria > Enterobacterales > Enterobacteriaceae > Erwinia > Erwinia persicina. The sequence goes on from NZ_BCTN01000001.1 coordinate 332,176, forward strand.
CCTGCAGGGGGGAAACCTCAGGCATTTTTCAGCATCCAGTCAATTTCTGTCGCCGTAATCAGCCGTTCAAACTGCATCAGTTCATGGTGTTTGCATTGATGCCAGACAAAACCAAAACGCGTGCCCAGCAGCGCCTGCATCGCATGGCTTTGCTCAAAGGCTACCAGCGCATCGCTCTGACGAATGGGCAGCGGGTTCCCCTCCGCTTCATGCCCGTTGCCTTTTACCGCAGGGGGCAACGGCAGCTGATTATCCAGACCGTGCAGAATGCCGGCCAGTATCGCCGCCATCACCAGATAAGGATTGGCATCCGCTCCGGCCACCCGATACTCGACGCGGTGGTTGTCACGATCCCCGCAGGGGATGCGTAGCGCCACGGTGCGGTTATTGTGGCCCCATGAGGCCTGCAGCGGTACAAACGCATCCGGCAGAAAACGGCGATAAGCATTTACATTGGGGGCCAGCAGCGCCATGGAGGCGGGCATCAAATCGATCATCCCGGCCAGCGCGCGCCTGAGAAGCGGTGAATCACTGCCGTCATCCCCGGCAAAGGCATTATGATCTGCCGCGTCCAGCATGCTGATATGCACATGCATTCCGCTACCCGCATAGGCTTCATAAGGTTTCGCCATAAAGGTGGCGTTCATGCCGTGCTGCTCGGCCACCTGACGCACCAGCCTTTTCAGCTGTACGGCATGGTCGCAGGCATTAAGCACATTGCGCGTGTGGTGCAGGTTGATTTCAAACTGCCCGGGCGAGGCCTCCGCCAGCGCCCCCTCGGCGGGGATCCCCTGTAAATGTGCCAGCGCGTCAATATCACTGAGCACCGCAGAGAAATGATCAAGATTATCGACCGAGTAAACCTGATTCTGCATATTACGTTCGTCGCTGCCCGGCGCACACGGCGGCTGAATATCCCCTTCCGCATCGCGCTGCTTATCGACCAGATAGAACTCCAGCTCTACCGCTACCACCGGAAACAGTCCCCGGTTGCGCAGGCGCTGCCAGAGGTGATTGAGGACATTTCGGGGTTCAACGTCAAAGGGAGTGCCATCTTGATTGCACATGGTCAGCAGGACCTGTGCAAGATGCTGCGGGTCGGCGGCAGAGGGGGTGAGCGAGCCTTCAACCGGCATACAAATATTGTCGGGCTCCCCCATAGCCTGACCGAGTCCGGCTTCTTCTACGGTATTGCCCAGAATGTCCATGGCGTAAACCGAGGCGGGGAAGTAGCAGCCCTTATCAAGCTTGCTCAGGCTGGCGATGGGGATGCGTTTTCCACGAAAAACGCCGTTTAAATCGTTGAGGAGAATATCGGCATACTGCGTGTCAGGATAGCGTTCCAGATAGGCCTTCACCTCATTCCGGAACGCGCTGGTTCGTTTCTCTTCACTGTGCCGCGTGAAGTCTTCTACTTCGACAATATTGGTCATCACGTCACCCTTTCAGGTTGTTGAAAACTGCTCAAAATAACAGCCACTCTCTTAACATAGCGCTAACAGAAAAAGTGTGCAAATGTTACAGGGCGCTTTATTTCTGGCCTTATTGCGTTTGAATATTAAGCAGGTGATTGCTAGATTGAAAATATATTGCACAGTTTCCGGCCTTTCGGGGCCCGCGTGGTTGATATATTGACCAGCCAGACAGGGGGAGTAATGGGCATTATTTTTGACAAGCCATTGATTGGCGTGGTGATGTGCCAGATTGACAAAGGCGGCCATCCCACGCAGATGGTGCATAACAAATATCTCGACGCGATCCTGATGCACGGCGGCGTTCCGCTGGCCCTTCCCCACGGGCTGATGTCGTCTCCTGATCTATTAGAAAACGCGATGACCGTTCTGGATGGCATCCTGCTGACCGGCAGTCCCAGCAACATTGAACCCCGGCACTACGGTGAAAGTGGTGTGGAGTCGCTGGCTGACCCCGGGCGCGACCGCCTCGCCTTTGCCCTGATCCGCTACGCGCTTGAACATCGCATGCCGCTGCTGGCGATCTGCCGGGGGTTGCAGGAACTGGTGGTGGCCACCGGCGGCACGCTGCACCGTCAGCTGCACGAGGTGCCGGGCCTGCAGGAACACCGCGAGGATGAAGCGCTCCCTCTTGACCAGCAGTATGCCCCGGCCCATGAAGTCTGGCTTGCGCCCGGTGGCCTGCTGGCTTCGCTGGCCGGTGACGGAGAGACATTCCGGGTCAACTCATTACATCAGCAGGGTATCCGCACGTTGGGTGACTGCCTGCGCGTTGAGGCCCGCGCCGCAGACGGCCTGATTGAAGCGGTCAGCCATCGTCAGCACCCGTTTGCCCTCGCCGTCCAGTGGCATCCGGAATGGCATAGCGACTCATCGCCCCTCTCCCGCCCGCTGTTTGCGGGCTTTATTGCGGCCTGTCAGCAGGCCAGAGCGGATGCACGACAATGAGCGAAACCTCTCTCGCCCCCGGACGGCGACTGGCAGAAATTCGCCAGCAGATGGGGCTGTCGCAGCGGCGCGTGGCCGAGCTGTCCGGGCTGACGCACAGCGCCATCAGCACCATCGAACAGGACAAAGTCAGTCCGGCCGTCAGTACCCTGCAAAAACTCCTGAAGGTCTATGGCCTGTCGCTGTCGGCGTTTTTTGCCGAAAAGGTCATCGATGCAGCGCCAAAAGTGGTCATTGATGCCCACGAGCTGGTTGAGATTGGCAGTCAGGGCGTCTCACTGCGCCTGATCCATAACGGGGATCCACAGCGCACGCTGGCGATGCTGCTGGAAACGTATGAGCCGGGGGCGACCACCGGTGAGCGGATCCGCCATCAGGGTGAAGAGACCGGTACCGTGCTGGAAGGCGAGATCGTTCTGACCCTCAGCGGCCAGAACTACAGGCTGCATACCGGTCAGAGCTATGTCATCGACACCGGTCAACCCCACAGTTTTACCAATTCGTCCACCCGGCCGTGCCGAATTATCAGCGCACATACTCCGGCCACACTCTGACTTATTTACGGAATCAAGGAGAGCGCATGGAACATATTCACAGCTACTATGCCGCCACCGCCAACGCACACGCTCCCTGGCCGCAGCTGGAAGAGGATATTCAGTGTGATGTCTGCATCATTGGCGGCGGATTTACCGGGCTGTCATCCGCGTTGTTCCTGACCGAAGCGGGTTACGATGTGGTCCTGCTGGAGGCCGCGCGCGTAGGCTTCGGTGCCAGCGGACGCAACGGCGGTCAGGTAGTCAATTCTTACAGCCGCGATGTTGATGTGATTGAGCAGCGCTACGGTAAAGAAACAGCGCGCCTGCTGGGTAGCATGATGTTCGAGGGGGCGGCGATTATCCGCGATCGTATCGATCGCTATGCCATTGACTGTGACTATCGCCCCGGGGGGATATTTGCCGCGCTGAATAACCGTCAGATGCAGCATCTCACGACCCAGCATCAGCTGTGGCAGCGCTATGGTAATCATGACGTTGAGCTGCTTGACCAGAGCGGTATTCGCCGGGAAGTGGGATCAGAACGCTACGTCGGCGGGCTACTGGACAAGCGCGGCGGGCATATTCATCCGCTGAATCTGGCGCTGGGTGAAGCGGAGGCGGTGCGGCGTCACGGCGGGCGTATTTATGAACACTCCGCAGTCACGGCAGTGCACTATGGTTCTCCCCACCGCCTCCGTACTGAACGCGGAAGCGTCAGCGCACGCTTTGTGATCTTTGCCGGCAATGCCTATCTTGCCCCGCATCTTGAGCCGCGCCTGGCGAAAAAAAGCCTGCCCTGTGGCTCGCAGATTGTCGCCACCGAGCCGCTGTCAGCTGACCAGGCCCTGGCGCTGCTGCCCAATCACCGCTGCGTAGAAGACTGCAACTATCTGCTGGATTATTTTCGCCTGACCGCCGATAACCGACTGCTGTACGGCGGTGGCGTGATCTACGGCGCGCGCGACCCGGGGGATATCGATGCCCTGATCCGCCCCAAGCTGCTGAAAACCTTCCCGCAGCTGGCCGGAATAAAGTTTGACTATGCCTGGAGCGGCAACTTTCTGCTGACCCTGTCGCGCATGCCGCAGTTCGGGCGGCTGGAAAATGGCGTCTATTATATGCAGGGGGACAGCGGGCATGGAGTCACCAGCACTCACCTGTCAGGCAAACTGATTGCTGAAGCACTGCGAGGTGATGCGGAACGCTTTGATGCCTTTGCAAAACTTCCCCATCTGCCTTTCCCGGGGGGACGCCGCCTGCGGGTGCCGTTAACGGCTATCGGCGCGGCGTGGTATGCGTTAAGAGACAGGTTGGGGGTGTAAGGGGGATCGTAAAAAAGGTCGGACAATGGCGCGGCTGGCCTCCCCCGTTGTACCGGCTGACCTGCTGTTTGGGTCAGCCGTCATTCATTACGACAGCGGCATTCGGTTCGGGTCAGGATACTGATATTCAAACCCCAGCTCGCGACAGATTTTACTGCCATCAATCAGCTTGCCGGTGTTGCTGTCGCTGTCGTCAACAAAGGTAGGCGGCTCGAGGCCCAGCTGACGGGCAACCTGCGGATAAAATGCTTTACGCGCCGGATGGGCGGGTGCACTGAGGTTATAAATATGACCGCCTTTGGGCGTTTGCAGCAGCAGGGTTATCGCCTCTATCACATCGTCCAGATGCACGAGGTTAACCCCCTGCGAACCATTGTTCAGATCGGTCTTCCCTGCCAGGAAACGACCGGGATGACGCCCTGGCCCCACCAGTCCCGACAGCCGGAGGATATCAACAGAGGTATTCGGCAGCTGATGCAGCCAGCTTTCCAGCGTCCTCAGCGTCTGCCCAGCCACGCTGACCGGCTCCAGCGCATGACTCTCTTTCGTCAGCCCCTGGCCATCGCCGTAGACCGAGGTCGAACTGGTGAAAATAATGCGTGGCACGCTATAGGCCAGCGCGCTGTCCACCAGCTGCTGCACCGCCAGCAGATAATTTTCACCCCCGGCGGCGGTCCGGCTGGCAGGCAGGGTGATCACCAGCGCATCCACGTCAAGAAGCGCGTCAAGGTCATCGGCCTCGCAGTGTAGCTCCGGCGTCAACTCCAGCTGGTAGCTGTCAATACCGCTGTTACGGGCGGCATTCACCCCGTCAAGGGTGGTTTTCGTCCCCGTCACCTGCCAGCCTGCGGCCGTCAGCGACATGGCCAGCGGCATTCCCAGCCATCCCAGCCCCACTATTGCGACTCGTTTCATCCCTCAGCTCCTGTTTATACAGACGGTAATTCCCTCAGGCTACGCCAGCCCTTCCCGGGTGACAACCCACAGATGATAAGAGAATTTTTCAACATTCATAAAAAAGGGTTGCGCCACGCGCCTAATCTCGTTAGGTTAATTGTCACGAAATGAATATCCATTCATCCAAGAGAATTTTATGAAACGCGTTCAGTTCAATCACCATCATCACCATCACCCTGACTAGTCTTTCAGGCGATGTGTGCTGGAAGACGATCAGGATCTTCCAGTGGTGCAGAACGCAAACTCAGCCCCCGGAAGATCGCCTTCCGGGGGCTTTTTTTATGCCCTGAGATAAGCAGAACGCGGATACAACATCAGACAGGAAAAGGATAATAACCCATGTTAGATAACACCCGTTTACGCATAGCTATGCAGAAATCTGGCCGTTTAAGCGATGAATCACGCGAATTGCTCGCCCGCTGCGGTATCAAAATTAACCTGCAGCAGCAGCGCCTGATTGCCTTCGCAGAAAACATGCCCATCGATATTCTGCGGGTGCGTGATGACGATATTCCGGGTCTGGTGATGGACGGTGTGGTTGACCTGGGCATTATCGGGGAAAACGTGCTGGAAGAAGAGCTGCTGACCCGCCGCGCCCAGGGTGACGATCCGCGTTACTTTACGCTGCGCCGCCTTGATTTTGGCGGCTGCCGCCTGTCGCTGGCAATGAACGTAGACGATGAGTATACCGGCCCACAGTGCTTACAAAATACCCGCATCGCCACCTCATACCCTCACCTGCTGAAAAAGTACCTGGATAAGCAGGGCGTCAACTTCAAATCCTGCCTGCTGAACGGTTCGGTGGAAGTCGCGCCGCGTGCCGGTCTGGCCGATGCGATCTGTGACCTGGTGTCCACCGGTGCCACGCTGGAAGCCAACGGCCTGCGTGAAGTGGAAGTGATCTACCGTTCAAAAGCCTGCCTTATTCAGCGCGACGGTGAAATGCCGGCGGCCAAGCAGGAGCTGATTGATAAGCTGATGACCCGCATCCAGGGCGTGATCCAGGCGCGTGAGTCCAAATACATCATGCTGCACGCTCCCAGCGAGCGTCTGGACGATATCATCGCCCTGCTGCCCGGTGCCGAGCGCCCGACCGTATTGCCCCTGGCCGGTGACAAAAGCCGCGTGGCTATGCACATGGTGAGCAGTGAAACGCTGTTCTGGGAAACCATGGAAAAACTGAAAGCGCTCGGTGCCAGTTCCATTCTGGTACTGCCGATTGAGAAGATGATGGAGTAACCCGATGGCGACCCTGATGACCCCGATTTCCTGGCAGGATTGCAGTACGGAACAGCAGCAGGCGCTGCTGCGCCGTCCGGCGCTGGAAGCCTCTGACAGCATCAGTGCTACCGTCCGTGGCATCCTGGACAGAGTATCAACGGAAGGTGATGACGCACTGCGTGAATACAGTGCGACCTTCGACAAAACCCGGGTCGATGTGCTGCGCGTCAGCGAACAGCAGATCGCCGATGCCTGTGCACGACTGGGTGACGAGATCAAACAGGCGATGGCCGTTGCGGTCGCCAACATCACGACCTTTCATCTTGCGCAGCAGCTGCCCGCAGTGGATGTCGAAACGCAGCCCGGGGTGCGCTGTCAACAGGTGACCCGCCCGGTTGCCTCCGTTGGCCTTTATATTCCGGGGGGATCAGCGCCACTGTTCTCCACGGTATTAATGCTGGCTACCCCGGCGCGTATCGCCGGCTGCGGTCGCGTGGTGCTCTGCTCTCCGCCGCCGGTAGCCGATGAAATTCTGTACGCGGCGCAGCTGTGCGGCGTGACGGAAGTCTTCCAGGTGGGCGGTGCCCAGGCTATTGCCGCTCTCGCCTTCGGTACCGAATCCGTGCCGAAAGTGGATAAAATCTTCGGCCCGGGCAATGCCTGGGTCACCGAAGCAAAACGCCAGGTGAGCCAGCGTATGGATGGCGCCGCCATCGATATGCCGGCCGGGCCTTCTGAAGTTCTGGTGATTGCCGATGACGGTGCCACGCCGGACTTTGTTGCCTCCGACCTGCTATCGCAGGCAGAACATGGCCCTGACTCACAGGTGATCCTGCTGACGCCGTCACAGAAGATGGCCGAAAGGGTGGCAGACGCCGTTGAGCGTCAGCTGGCTGAACTGCCACGTGCCGCGACGGCGGCGAAAGCGCTGCAGAGCAGCCGCCTGATCGTCACGCGTGATCTGCAGCAGTGCGTCGAGATCAGCAACCGCTACGGGCCGGAGCACCTGATTATCCAGACGCGCCAGGCGCGCGACCTGGTGGACAGCATCACCAGCGCCGGCTCCGTGTTTCTCGGTGACTGGTCACCGGAATCTGCCGGGGATTACGCATCAGGCACCAACCACGTGCTGCCGACCTACGGTTATACCGCGACCTGCTCCAGCCTGGGGCTGGCGGATTTCCAGAAGCGGATGACCGTACAGGAGCTGACCCGCGAGGGCTTTATGGGTCTGGCTGCGACCATTGAGATCCTGGCGGCGGCCGAACAGCTGACCGCCCACAAAAACGCCGTCACCCTGCGGGTGGCCGCACTGAACAGGGAGCCATCATGAGCAACAGCATAGAAGACCTGGCGCGTGCTAACGTGCGCGCACTGACGCCCTATCAGTCGGCACGCCGCCTGGGGGGTAACGGTGACGTCTGGCTGAATGCCAACGAATATCCGCTGGCGGTGCCGTTTGAACTCAGTCAGCAGACGCTGAACCGTTATCCGGAATGTCAGCCAAAGCGGGTGATCGAACGGTATGCCGCCTACGCCGGCCTGACGCCACAGCAGGTGCTGGTCAGCCGTGGGGCCGATGAAGGCATCGAACTGTTGATGCGCGCCTTCTGTGAGCCCGGCCGCGATGCCGTGCTGTTCTGCCCGCCGACTTACGGTATGTACAGCGTCAGCGCCGAAACCATTGGCATTGAATACCGCACGGTGGAAGCCGGTGAAGGCTGGCAGCTCAACCTGCCGGCCATTGCCGGGCAGCTGGATGGCGTAAAGCTGGTGTATGTCTGCAGCCCGAACAATCCGACCGGTAACCTGATTAACCCGGACGATCTCCGTCAGTTGCTGGAAATGACGCGAGGTCAGGCCCTGGTCGTGGCCGACGAGGCCTACATTGAGTTCTGTCCGCAGGCGTCTCTCGCCGGCTGGCTGAAGGATTACCCACACCTTGTGATCCTGCGTACGCTGTCCAAGGCCTTTGCCCTGGCGGGCCTGCGCTGTGGCTTCACCCTGGCGAATGCGGACGTGATTGCGCTGCTGATGAAGGTGATTGCTCCTTATCCGCTCTCTACACCGGTCGCAGATATTGCGGGTCAGGCGCTGAGTGACGAGGGGATTACCCTGATGCGCCAGCATGTCAGCGAGCTGATTGCCACCCGTGAGCGGATGATTGCCGACCTGCGCACCTTACCTTGTGTTGAACAGGTGTTTGAGAGCGACACCAACTATATCCTGGCGCGTTTCGCTGACTCAGCTGGCGTGTTTAAGACGCTCTGGAACCAGGGTATTATCCTGCGCGACCAGAATAAGCAGCCAGGTCTGGCCGGATGCCTGCGCATCTCAATCGGTACACCCGCAGAGTGCGAACGCGCCGTTGCTGCACTAAAATTATTACCCGGCCCCCCCGTTTCTCAGGAGCAAGCATGAGTCAGAAAGTCCTTTTTATCGATCGCGATGGCACCCTTATTTCTGAGCCACCGGAAGATTATCAGGTCGACCGTATGGACAAACTGGCCTTTGAGCCGGACGTGATCCCGGCCCTGCTGTCCCTGCAGAAAGCAGGCTACCAGCTGGTGATGATCACTAATCAGGATGGTCTGGGCACCCGCAGTTTCCCGCAAAGTGACTTCGACGGTCCGCACAATCTGATGATGCAGATCCTCCGCTCGCAGGGGGTCAATTTTAGCGATGTGCTGATCTGCCCTCACCTGCCGGAAGATAACTGCGACTGCCGCAAGCCAAAAACCAAAATGGTCGACGCCTGGCTGGCAGAAGGCGCGATCGATACCGCCAACAGCTATGTGATTGGCGACCGTGCCACCGACGTGCAGCTGGCGCAGAACATGGGCATTACCGGCCTGCTGTACGGCAAAGATCTTAACTGGAACGCTATTGAACAGCAGCTGACAAAGCGCGACCGCTATGCACTGGTACAGCGCAACACCAAAGAGACACAGATTAAAGTCGAAGTGTGGCTGGATCGTGAAGGTGACAGCAAAATTAATACCGGCGTGGGCTTCTTTGATCACATGCTTGACCAGATCTGCACTCACGGCGGTTTCCGCATGAACATCGATGTGAAAGGCGATCTGTATATCGACGATCACCACACGGTCGAAGACACCGGCCTTGCGCTGGGTGAGGCGCTGCTGAAGGCGCTGGGCGACAAACGCGGCATTGGCCGCTTCGGCTTTGTCCTGCCGATGGACGAATGTCTGGCACGCTGTGCACTGGATATCTCCGGCCGCCCGCACCTCGAATATAAAGCCGAGTTCAGCTATCAGCGTGTCGGTGACCTGAGTACCGAGATGGTCGAACACTTCTTCCGCTCACTCTCTTACACCATGGCCAGTACCCTGCACCTGCGGACTAAGGGCAAAAACGATCATCACCGTGTCGAAAGCCTGTTTAAAGCCTTTGGCCGCACACTGCGTCAGGCGATCCGCGTAGAGGGTAATACCTTGCCCAGCTCAAAAGGAGTGCTGTGATGGATGTGGTGATCCTGGATACCGGCTGTGCCAACCTCTCCTCCGTTAAATGGGCGGTGCAGAGACTGGGCTATGAGCCCGTCGTCAGCAAAGAAGCCGATGTGGTACTCAACGCGGATAAGCTGTTCCTGCCCGGCGTGGGCACGGCCCAGGCCGCAATGGATCAGTTGCGCGAACGCGACCTGATTGACCTGATCAAAGCCTGTACCCAACCGGTGCTGGGCATCTGCCTGGGCATGCAGCTACTGGGAAGCGGCAGCGACGAGAGCGGCGGTATTACCACGCTGAATATTATTGAGCATCCGGTGCAGCGGATGACCGACCATGGTCTGCCGCTGCCGCATATGGGCTGGAACCAGATCACCGCCCAGGCGGGTAATCACCTGTTTCGCGGCATTGATGACGGTGCGTATTTCTACTTTGTCCACGGCTACGCCATGCCAGTGAATGCGTACACCATTGCCCAATGCCATTACGGCGAAGCCTTTACCGCCGCGGTGCAGAAAGATAACTTCTTTGGCGTGCAGTTCCACCCGGAACGTTCCGGTGCCGCCGGCGCGCAGCTGCTGAAAAACTTCCTGGAGATGTAACCGGCATGATTATCCCGGCATTAGATTTAATTGATGGCAACGTGGTACGTCTGCATCAGGGCGATTACGGCCAGCAGCGTGACTACGGCAGCGACCCGCTGCCGCGCTTACAGGATTATGAAGCACAGGGTGCGCAGCTGCTGCACCTGGTGGACCTGACCGGGGCGAAAAATCCGGCAGCGCGTCAGATCCCGCTGCTGACCAAACTGCTGGCGGGCGTCAGCGTACCGGTGCAGGTAGGGGGCGGCATCCGCACGAAAGAGGATGTAGAGGCCCTGCTGAATGCCGGCGCTACGCGCGTAGTGGTCGGCTCCACGGCGGTGAAACAGCCGGAGGACGTGCAGGCCTGGTTCCGGCAGTATGGCGCAGAAGCCATTGTGCTGGCCCTTGACGTACGCATTAACGGCGGCCGTAAAGACGTGGCCATCAGCGGCTGGCAGGAAGCCAGTGGTATTACACTGGAAGATGTCATTGACCAGTTCTTACCCTTCGGGCTGAAACACGTGCTCTGTACCGATATTTCTCGTGACGGCACGCTGAGCGGGTCTAACGTTGAGCTGTATCGCGAAGTTTCCACGCGCTACCCGACCATTGCTTTCCAGTCTTCTGGTGGCATCGGCTCACTGGAGGACATTGCCGCCCTGCGCGGCTGTGGCGCACAGGGTGTGATCGTCGGTCGCGCCCTGCTGGAAGATAAATTTACCGTATCGGAGGCAATTTCATGCTGGCAAAACGGATAATCCCCTGCCTGGACGTACGTGATGGCCAGGTGGTGAAAGGCGTGCAGTTCCGCAACCACGAGATCATCGGTGATATCGTGCCGCTGGCACAGCGCTATGCGCAGGAAGGCGCGGACGAACTGGTCTTTTATGATATTACGGCCTCCAGCGACGGACGCGTCGTCGATAAGAGCTGGATCTCGCGCGTGGCAGAGGTGATTGATATTCCCTTCTGCGTGGCGGGCGGGATTAAGTCGGTGGAAGATGCCGCCCTGCTGCTCTCTTTCGGCGCAGATAAAATTTCGATTAACTCCCCGGCACTGGCCGATCCTGAACTGATCACTCGCCTGGCTGACCGCTTCGGCGTGCAGTGCATCGTGGTCGGCATTGATACCTGGTACGACAGCGAAAGCGGCAAGTATCACGTCAATCAGTACACCGGTGACGAAAGCCGAACGAAAGTTACCACATGGGAAACCCTCGACTGGGTGCAGGAAGTGCAGAAGCGCGGTGCAGGTGAAATCGTGCTGAACATGATGAACCAGGACGGCGTGCGCAACGGTTATGACCTGGTCCAGCTGCAGAAGGTGCGTGCCGTCTGCAACGTCCCACTGATTGCCTCCGGCGGTGCCGGTACCCCGGAACATTTCTATGAAGCCTTCCGTGATGCCAATGTTGATGGCGCACTGGCCGCTTCCGTGTTCCATAAACAGATTATTAATATCGGGGAGCTGAAGGCGTTCCTGATTGAAAAAGGTGTGGAGATTCGCGCGTGTTAACTGAAGAACAACTGTCCCGGCTCGACTGGGTGAAAACTGACGGCATGATGCCTGCTATCGTCCAGCACGCTGTCTCTGGCGAAGTGCTGATGCATGGTTACATGAATCAGGAAGCGCTGGCCAAAACGCTGGAAACCGGCAAAGTCACCTTCTGGTCGCGCACTAAACAGCGCCTGTGGACCAAAGGTGAAACCTCTGAGCACTTCCTGAACGTGGTCAGCATCACCCAGGACTGCGATAACGACACTCTGCTGCTGCTGGTCAACCCGGTCGGGCCTACCTGCCACCTGGGAACCTCCAGCTGCTTTTCCCCGGCCGCCAGTGACTGGACGTTCCTGTACCAGCTGGAACAGCTGCTGGCAGAGCGCAAGCATGCCGATCCGAAAAGTTCCTATACTGCCAGCCTGTATGCCAGCGGCACCAAGCGCATCGCACAGAAAGTGGGTGAAGAAGGCGTGGAAGTGGCACTGGCCGCGACAGTCAACGACCGCCATGAACTGACCAATGAAGCCTCCGATCTGGTTTATCATCTGCTGGTACTGCTTCAGGACCAGGATCTGAACCTGTCTGCGGTCATTGAGAATCTGCGTCAGCGTCATAAGTAACGGCAGCAGAAACAGCAAAGGCCGGTTAACCGGCCTTTATCGTTATACATAAAAAAGGCCGGAGACTCCGGCCTTTTGTTAGATGCTTTTAAGTTAACTGTTTTTCCGCAAGCGGTAGCTGGCGCTGACATTGCGTCCAATCACTATCCCTGAACCCACTACCCCGCCAAGAATAATCGCCAGCAGCATCACTAACATCTTTTTCGGGCTATCGCGGCGAATGGGCAAGTCGGCGGTAGAGATGTAGCGGTACGACTGCAGATGTGACAGGTCAATCTTCATATGCGTCACCGCCAGCAAGGCGCTCTGGGTATCATAATAGGATTGATCGTAAAGCAACGGTTTAGTCGCCTCATTCTGAATCATCGACTGCAGTGCGCTGGTACCCAGCAGAAAGAGCGTATCATCCGACAGGTACTCCGCCTGATTCAGCTGCGAAGTCTTCACCCCGGAGGCTTCTGCAATAGTCAGCGCCTGTTTGATGGCATCAATACGCTGCTGCTTTTTATCAATCGCCACTTGCTTCTGCGTATCCAGCGCGCTGGAAAGCTCGTTGGTTTTTACCCCCAGCGTGCGCCTGAGATCGGCGGTGTAGCCGTCGACGATTTTATCGTTGATATGTTCGATATACTTGGTCAGCTGCGCCTGCGCATCCTTCGATGTATTTGCCGTGTAAGCAACGCTAAGCTGATCGTTGCTGCCTTTAACCACCTGATCAACTTTAAGCATCTGGGGTTCTGCAAGATTACGCAACGCTGATGAGAGCGCAGTCATCGAGGCTGCAAAGCGGCCAAAGAACTGGTTTTGCAGATCGGGAAGAGGTGGTTTGTCTGCCGGAGTTTGTTTATACAGCACGCTCAGAGAGGCGTTGTAGTTAGCAATCATCCCTGAAGTGGGGGTAGCAACAATGGCAGTTGAGGTCCATTTTTCTTTCGCGAAAAAAAGATATACTCCAGCGAACAGCATAGCAACAATCACGCCGATAATGATTGTTTTTTTGCCATTCCATAGCTGAGTAATGACTTCCAGTAAATCGATTTCATCGGCTGTATTGGAACGTTTCTGGTGATGGGAGGACAGCTCAACATTTTTATTATCGGGATTCATATAGTCAGTAAACTCTGCGCAAAAGAAAATAAGATTAACCTGAGGCGTTAACTGAATAAATGTAGTTGAGTTGAGAATAAAACGCTATGGATAGATTCTTAAAAGGAGGTAGGAAACCTCCCGCCATGCGGGAGGTTGAAGAACAGCTTAGTCCAGCCACTCGGTGTGGAACACGCCGTCTTTATCAGTACGCTTGTAGGTATGCGCACCGAAGTAGTCACGCTGGGCCTGGATCAGGTTTGCTGGCAGTACTGCGGAACGGTAGCTGTCGTAGTAAGCGATAGCCGCAGAGAAGGTCGGCGTCGGGATACCGTTCTGCACAGCATAAGCCACCACGTCACGCAGGGCCTGCTGGTATTCATCCGCGATGTTTTTGAAGTACGGTGCCAGCAGCAGGTTAGCAATGTCAGCGTTGTCCGCATAGGCATCGGTAATTTTCTGCAGGAACTGGGCGCGGATGATGCAGCCCGCACGGAAGATCTTAGCAATCTCACCGTAGTGCAGGTTCCAGTTGTTTTCGGTAGAGGCCGCTTTCAGCTGGGAGAAGCCCTGTGCGTAAGAAACAATCTTGCCCAGGTACAGTGCGCGACGCACTTTCTCAACGAATTCGGTTTTATCACCGCTCACGGTCTGCACGATCGGGCCGCTCAACACCTTAGAGGCCGCCACGCGCTGAGTTTTCAGCGAGGACAGGTAGCGTGCGAACACTGATTCAGTGATCAGAGACAGCGGTTCGCCGAGATCCAGCGAGCTCTGGCTGGTCCACTTACCGGTACCTTTGTTAGCGGCTTCATCCAGGATCACATCGACCAGGTAGTTACCCTCTTCATCTTTCTTGGTGAAGATATCTTTGGTGATGTCGATCAGATAGCTGCTCAGCTCGCCTTCGTTCCACTCGCTGAAGGTCTTCGCCAGATCATCGTTGCTCAGGTTCAGCGCGCCTTTCAGCAGGGCATAAGCCTCTGCAATCAGCTGCATATCGCCATATTCGATGCCGTTGTGCACCATCTTGACGTAGTGACCCGCACCGTCCGGCCCCATATAGGCCACACAGGCTTCGCCTTCGGCGACAGCCGCGATCTCGGTTAAGATTGGTGCCACCAGTTCGTAAGCTTCTTTCTGACCGCCAGGCATGATGGACGGGCCTTTCAGGGCGCCCTCTTCGCCGCCGGAAACACCGGTGCCGATAAAGTTGAAGCCCTGCTCAGACAGTTCGCGATTACGACGAATGGTGTCTTTATAGAATGTGTTGCCCCCGTCGATAAGGATATCACCCTTGTCGAGGTGTGGGGTCAGCGAGGCGATGGTCTTGTCGGTGGCTTCACCGGCCTGCACCATCAGAAGGATACGACGAGGTTTTTCCAGAGAGTCAACAAACTCTTCGATGCTGTAATGCGGAACCAGTTTCTTGCCCGGGTTCTCTGCCACTACTTCATCGGTTTTTTCACGCGAGCGGTTAAAGATAGAAACTGTGTAGCCACGACTCTCAATGTTGAGTGCCAGATTACGGCCCATCACAGCCATACCTACAACGCCGATCTGTTGCTTGGACATACCTACTCCTGTCTGGGTGAGAAAACCAGCAGTTCTGTGACTGCGGTCAATGTTCTGAACATGTTAACTCAGGTTTAGGGGGGGATGGTAGTGATTGGTGCGATAGACAGTACAGAGACCACTTAATGAATACCTTATAAAAATGATGGTTTATAGACAATTAAGCAGATGTTAACATTATAATTTAGGGCTAATAGTCTACTTTAGGTAAAGCTTTTTAAAGTATGCCAATGTGTGACTAACATAAAAAGCAGCAGCATTCGCATCATCAGATTCAGCGTAACAACGCAATTCAGGCGCATTTCCAGAAGGACGTAAATGAAGAATATCATTATTCTTAAGGATAATTCTCAGTCCATCAGTAACATCCACCTTAGTAACTAGCAATTCAGGGAAACCTAGTTCATTAATGAAATCCTGCGTATTTGCCAAAGCCATTGAGATAATTGCAAGGCTAATATCTGTTGGAAAATCCTTAATCCTGTCTGAAGATGTATATCTCGACGGAAGTTTTGCGAGGAGTTTGGAAATTGAAATTTCTCTGCTAGCCACCAAAAGCATCAAAGCAGGAAGAACAGCATCACGAGTATATAAAGAATGTAAATAGCCTCCTTTGTAATGCACATCGCTACCTAAAAGGAAACCGCCATTGGCCTCAAAACCCGCGATACGAGATTTCTGGTCACGTAAGCTGCAAAGCTCCTCAATTACAAATGGGGAGCCGATTTTAGTTCGCGACACTTTCTCAAACTTACCGCTTAATTCGACTGCTGTAGTACAACTAACAGGGATTGCTAGCTTATTGATATTCAATTCTTCTGCGCACAGCAAGCCAAGCATATCCCCCCGTAACCATTCGCCATTTTCATCAGCTACAAGAGGACGGTCGCCATCACCATCAGTAGAAAAAATTGCGTCAAAATCGTAAAGAGATGCCCATTTTTTACCTTTTTGGATATCACTTGGGCTAACGGCTTCAGTGTCTATAGGTACAAAATTATCGCTACGCTCTAGAGAGAAAACATTAGCACCAAGACGAATAAATATCTCAGGGTAGATATCCCTACCTGCACTAGAGTGTTCGTAAATGCCAATAGTCTTATCTTTTAAGATGCCAAATGGAAGAAAGTCTGTGTAGCGTGATATATATCGTTCACTGGCAGCATTCGTTTTCAAAAGATATGGTAATGGTGGTAGTGGAATGAAATTTTTATTATTATTTAAAATATTAGCTTCATCAGCCTTGCTGATTTCTCCTTCAGGGGTGTAAAATTTAAGGCCATTTCTATCAAAGGGAATATGGCTGCCTGTTACCATTATACATGGTATTTCGAGTTCAATTGAATAAAAGGCAAGCGCCGGCGTTGGTAACACACCACAATAGATTACTTCAATTCCATACTGACTCAAAGCAGCACCACAACGACGGGCGATTATCTCACTCTCTGGGCGATTGTCTATGCCAAGTGCAAACTTAGAAAACTGATACTTTCTAAGCATAACATCTACAAATGAATGTGTAAAAGCTTGGCAAACTTCAGTTGTGAAGTCTGTAGCGAGTCCTCTTGCTCCACTGGTGCCGAAAATAATATCACTATTGTTCAAGATATCAGAGCTAATCATGTGAATGTCCATGTATTCAGAATAAATAAACCTTAAGGCATTCTAACCATGTCGTCGTCTTCAAGATAGTTACCTGTCTTGATTTCAATAACTTCCAATGGCACTTTACCAGGATTTTCAAGGGAGTGGCTCACGCCTGCCGGAATGAACGTGGATTTGTTACTCTCTAACACAAATGTATTCTCACCACAGTGAACTAATGCAGTACCAGATATAACTATCCAATGTTCAGCCCTATGGTAATGAATTTGGTTATTTATTTTTTTCCCGGGCCGCAGGATAATCCTGCTAACTTGATAATCTTTTCCGTTTTCAATCATGTCAAATTCACCCCAAGGTTTAAATATGACGTGATTATTAATATGTTCAGTACGTTCGAGCTCTTTAAGCTTATCTACAACTTTTTTAACATCTTGGACGTCTTTACTATTAGCGATTAAAGTCGCATCTTTAGTTTTGACTACAATTAAGTCATTAATGCCTACGGCAGCTAGCAAACCACAATCACTGTGTAGATAGTTATTCGAACTGTTTATTTGTATAACGTCACCACGGATGACATTTCCATCTTCATTTTTCTTTGAAATATCCCAAAGTGATAACCATGAACCGACGTCATTCCATTCAGCATCCATCGGGACTACTATACTTTCTTTAGTATTTTCCATTACAGCAAAATCAATGGATTCAGAAGGGCAACTTGAGAATGAGTTCGCATCAATTCTTATGAAGTCTAGATCGTTATAAGAACCGGCATAAGCTTTTTTACAGGAAAGTAAAATATCAGGGCGATATTTTTCTAATTCGCTAAGATAAGATGAAGCTTTAAAGAGAAACATACCACTATTCCATAAGTAGTTCCCTTCTGACAGAAACTCGCGAGCTAAATCCACGGTGGGTTTTTCATGAAAACTCTCTACTGCGTAGCCAGACTCTGAAATCTTTGCCCCTTTTTTTATGTAGCCATATCCAGTTTCAGGTTTATTAGCCGTAATCCCGAAAGTAACTAGCTTACCCGTTTCAGCAAGTATTGTTGCATCTCGAACAGCATTTTCAAAGGAGATAACGTCCTTTATTATATGATCCGCAGCGAGCACTAACAAAATAGGGTCGCGACCAGACAATACCTCTTTTATTGCGGCCAGAGCAACTGCAGGTGCTGTATTTTTACCGACAGGTTCTAAGAGGATATCAACTTTTTTATTATTAATCCTTCTCAGCTGTTCCGCCACAAGAAACCTGTGTTCATCATTGCAGATAACAAGAGACTCATCGTAATGAAAATTTTTAATTCGATTAAAAGTGTCCTGTATCATTGAATCATCAGAATACAGAGAAAGAAATTGTTTAGGGTAGCTCATTCTAGATAAAGGCCACATTCTAGTACCAGAACCACCAGCGAGAATCACAGGAAGTAGCATTTTAATGCCTTATTTGATATGCGAATCGTTGATTAAGTCAGACGAGAGATCTATACAATTCATATGTCTTATCGACCATAATTTTGGAATTAAAATTATCATCGAAATAAGCTCTAACGTTATCAAAAGCTACTTTCTCAGAAAGTATAGAATTCAAGGCTTGTGCAAGTGATCTAGCAGATTTAGGTTCAACTACTAAACCTGATATACCATCTCTATTAACCCAGCCAACGCCAGAGCCAGGGATACTACAAGATACAACTGGTGTGTTGAGTGAAAAAGACTCCAATTGTACAACACCATAAGCTTCAGATTTCTCGATTGAGGGTAAACAAAAAACATCGCAAGCTTCATACCATGATGCTAAATCTTCATTTTTAACAAAACCAAGCAACTCTACCTTTCCAGATAGATTATTGACCTCAATCAGCTTTTCCAATTTTAATTTATCTGGCCCAGTACCACCTATTACAACAACTGTGTTTTCCGGGAGAAATTTAGCAGCTTCGATAAGATATTCGAAACCTTTATAATAAACTAACCGACCTAAAGAAAATATAATCTTTTTATTTTTATACTTAGACTTTAAGTGCTCTACTACATTTATATTTGGTATCAATCCATTAGGAGCTATACCGATTGGAATAACCACGACTTTTTGATGAAACCCAATAATATCTTTAGAATTCTCAGCATAAACTGATGATGTAGCAATAATCTTATCTGCCCGACGTAATAACCAGTCTTGGAATGGTTGATAAAAAAACTTTATTTTTCTCTGTTTGATAATATCACTGTGCCAGTGGACAATGATTTTTTTTCCACTAAGTTTAGATGTCATCAACGCTATGTTAGCTAGAGGGTTAGGTAAATGGACGTGGATGATATCAAAATCCTTCACCATGTGCCTGCATTTATTTATATAACTTAATGAAAAATCGGCGGAATGTCGATGAAGATCAGAAGGACAGCTCGAAACACTTACATTATTATATGAATAGGTTTTGAAACTTTCCTTCAGATGATTTACGCATAGTACACTGGTAGGAATACCTTTCTCAACCAAACCCTCGCAAATATCAGCGACAACCTGTTCGAGCCCACCAGAGAAAGGTTTATAATATTTACTTAAATGAAGAACTCTCACTGTTCTTTACCTTAAAATAGAAGCAATTACGCTTAAGTTGAAGTTCATTTTTCTCAAACTCTAATGCTTTAACATAATTGTTATTGGAGTGAAATTTGTATTCATCTTTACTCAAGGAAAGAATGATTACTGCTGCACTTGCTGAATCATCGACAGGATATATCATAGAAGAAGATATTAACTCCTTTACACCAGAAACATTGGTGCAAATGCATGGAAGTCCATTTGACATAGCTTCGATAACCACTCTTGGTAAGCCTTCTCTACGTGATGAAAGGATAAATATATCCGAATGGTGCATTATTTCTTTTTTCATCTGAGGTGAGTTTATGTACCCTGTAAAAAAAACACGCTCATAAACACCTAGCTTCTTGGCTAATTCTTTATACTTATTTAATAATAAACCATCACCTACAATTATCCCTTTGTAATTAACTGGCAACTTCTCGAGTATTTTAATAAAAACGTCTAATCCTTTGAAATTCCTGTCCAATACACCCATAAAAAGAAGAACGATGTCATCATCACTTTGATCATACCTTCTCGAACGCTCTTCAACTGATTCAATTGTGGCATAAAGTTGTTTTGGTAAAGTTATGCTACTGTACGAAGAGTTAAACTTTTCACTCACTTTTTTATTTTCTTTTAGATACTGATCTTGAATCTCATGCTCAGTGACAAATGAAACAAAATTTGAAAAATATAACTGCATTCTAAAGATGAATCCAAATATGATGAACAATACGTAGTTTATTAATTTAATATTGGTAGAATGGAGAGCTTCTTGTTCTGGATTCGTTACAACTTCAAGGCTAAAGTTTTTATTCCTTAATATACATATCAATGACACTAAATATGCTAATATTCCAGGAGTCCTAATAATTAAATAGTGCCCGCTACATTCAAGCATTGACAATATTCGCCAAATAGTAGCGAACTCCCTTATCCCTGTACCTGTAGTAAATATAGGCAAAAAACTGATTTTCTTATTATTAAATTTTTTATAATTATCAGGAGTAGAAGTTACAGTTTCAACTCTAGCAATGATTTTTACAAAATCGAACGTATCAAGATAACGACTAAAGAAATCATCATCTTCAATTCCTTGAACGTAAAACTCACCATTGAAGTATTTATATCTTCGCTCTATCGTTACTATCGCAGTACTCACAATTTATCCCTTACTATCATCTCGAAATTTCCATCAACAAAGAGTGAATTATCAGGAATGTCTTTTTTGACTACTGACCCTGCACTAACAACAGTGTTGTTTCCAATTGATACACCAGAAAGTATTACTGTATTAGTTCCAATCCATACATTACTACCAATATTAACCCGCTTCGATTTGAATCCCTGCTGGAGTATTGGTTCAGAACTACGGAATCTATGATTGTGATCATAGATCTTTACATTTTCACCAAGGATAGTATTTTCACCAATTGTGATAAGCTTTTGACAATTGATACTTACATTTTGATTAAAAAAAACTTCATCACCAATAACTACACGACCACCATTAATATTTATAGTCAAGAACCTACGAGAATAAAATCTCCCATGAAATATAAGGTCGCCTTGAATGATATTTATTAGCGAACCGGAAGCAATAAAAGATCTAAAGAGCCGCGGTAACTTTATTGATTTCCCGAAGAATATTTTCAGAATACAAAGATAAATCACTGAAATAATTCTTCTTATGAGTTTTATGGAATTATTTAAAAGCACGTCTTAAAGCTCCTCTAAGATTAAACAAAATCTTCACAGGCAAACCGAAATATTGTGCAGGTTTAAGGATGAAATATAACACTGTACTTTCTAGCTTAATATATTTCAAGGTTCCGGATAAGTCACGCGTTCTATTATTTCTAATATAATAAACATACAGCCTTATAAATAATATAATTTTTGCTTTTCTTATGTTCAGGAATCCATATTTGTTACTTATCAACTCCCAGAATTTAGCGTGCTTTGATACTTCTGCGTTAATATCTGAAACCATGCTTAAGCTATTCTCTCGTTCGCGCCGAATAGTAAGGAATTTATCATCAAGAGCAATTTTTCCTTCAGCAGCACTGTTGATAAGAAAATAATGATCTTCCCGGTACTTGAGAAGTTCACAAAAGCCATTCATTCTTTCAAAGAAAGATTTTCTGACAATAATTGTGGGTGTATTCATTAGAATTTTGCCATAAAAAAAATCTTCCATACATTTCTTAAATTCAGCAGGAAGAGTTTTTTTTGCTTTATATTTAACATTCAAATTATGGTTCGCCACCAGAATATTCCCAAGCACTAAGTCAGCTTTTTCTTCATTCATGATTTTAAGCTGACTGGCTAGTTTACCTGGAAGCCATATATCATCAGAATCCAGAAAGGCCAAGATGTTTCCAGTGGCTTTTTGAGCGCCTAGGTTACGAGCAGATGCTGCACCACCATTTTTTTTTGTGAAAAGTAACGTTTCATTAAATGAATCGATTATAAGTTGATATTTATTATGTTCTTCTTCAGTGGAACCATCGTCAATTATTATAATCTCATAATTTGATAATTCCTGTTGGACAACAGAATCTAAGGCATCTTTCAAATATTGAGATGAGTTATAAACAGGTATTATTATTGAAATCTTTTCCATTACCAACCTTTCTTATTTTTTGTTCGTTTAAATATATAATATATATTGAAAAAGGAATTAGCAAAGTATTGATGTATCTGTAAACAGAATGGGTAGTTAAGAGGCCAATTAATATTACAAATAAAAAGGTAAAGGCTCTATCCCTTAGCAAATGACCTCTAATACATTTTAAAAATAACACCATTGCTAGAATATTGAATATCCTTTGCAAAATAACCAAAGGGTTCATATCCAAAAAAGGATAAAATGTACTGACTATATTCGTAATCAATGCTTGATGGAAAGCTCCTGACAGAACAAATGGAATTAAATTGTAATCACTAACGGAGAGTGTTTCTGCGTCATAGCTGACATTTAATTCACCAAACCTCTTAGACAAAGTAAACAGCTTCAACGTATGAGCATACGGACTATTTAGGTAATAAATAAAACCGAGCAAAAAAATTATAACCAAAAAATAAAATAAACTTTTGTTTTTCTTTTTTAGATAGAAGCTAAACACTATGCCTACGTAAAGAATAAAAAGTTCAGGCCTAGCAAAACCTAGGAATACTAACGAGCCCAAAAAATACATAGAACTCTTTCTTAAAGACGCAACTAAAAGAAATGATAGCGCGGCAATACTGAATGCTTCTTTCAGTATGAAATAAGACCAATAACCGCCGACAATAACCCCCAAGAATGCAAAAGTCATGACTAACCATCGGGCTTTATTACTTTCTATTTTCAGCATAATCTCTGAGGTTAATGCTGCAAATGCAGTTGTAAAAACAAAAATATTTACGACCCTGATGAAATCAAGTCCAAATAATTCTTTTATCTCCCGCACGTAAATAGAAAAAGGTAGTTTAGAAGAATTCTCATTGACATAAAAACTTTCATCAGGAAACACTAAACCATTCTCACCATTAAACTTCAACAGCAAGAAGATAAGGCACATAAAAAATATGCTATAAATATAAGAAAACGAAACTACTGTTAGATAGACCCTGCTGTTCCGTTGGAAACGAGATAAAGACGCTGCTAAGATAAAACTTAGCACTAGTGAAGTTACGAATAACATAAACGAATCCAATTGACGCATTGAAGGTATATAAAGAAGCTGATAATCTTATATATATTTGGGTAACTATCCGCGTTCTTTTATTTTGTAGAAATCTTTGAGCGATATCTTAAGTACAATAATGTTTATCAAAATCAAAATTAAATATGTTGAGAATGCACTAAAGAAGGCATGATAAATCCCACCACCATCTTTGATGTTAAGTAATGTCAATATATACATCGACAATGATGAGAATATGACTGAACCTAAAACATAAGCAAACCATTTCGACAAACATCCTACTAATATCTTCCGATGAATAGACACCATATATGGAATAAATATTATTGCATTAGCTATCATTACTGACATTGCAACACCATTGACCCCATAGTCTGGTAATAAGACTTTTATTAAAATAGGAATTAGAATTAATAAAACCATACTAAAAGCAAGACTGGCTCTTACTCGTGCATACCCTAAGGACAAATAGTAGGGTAAAACAGTAAGCGCCTGCAACATCTGGGACATCATCAGAAAACTAACCACTAATGCCATATTGTTTGATATCGATTCTGACTTAGTCCATATTTGCAGTAGTGTCTTAGAGTACCCGGCTAAAACAAAAGATAATGGAACTACTATCAAGCAAGAATAGCGCGTTAGTTTAGAATAAAAGGCATTTAGCTGCGTTAGATCACCAGCTTCTCTCATTGCAGTAAACTTTGGGAATACTGCTTTTGCTATAGTTGTTATTAATATTAAAGGTATTAAAGAAAAGGTGGCTGCTATGCTATAATAACCAACCATTTCTATACTAAATGTTTTAGAAACCGCCAATTTATCAATTTGAACCACTAAGGATGATAGCACCCCCATACCTGCCATGCTTAATGAATATCTGTAAGTATTTTTAATAATCAGTATATCTATAGACCGAGATTTATATTCTATCTTTCCCCATGTAACGCGATGAAGAACTATTAAATAAATAACATTAGTGAGCAACTGCCAGATGAAAAATGCATACAGAGTATTTGATATATACTCTAAAACAAAAATAACACCACCGGCTCTTAAGACCCCCCATCCAACTTGGATGACGTTTGCCTGGACCTGCAATTGGGTCCCCATGAGTGCACCAATATAAAGATTCGATGGTAATTGAACTGCAATGCAAGCCCCCATAAGGAATATTAATAACGATACTGACCCTGAACTATTTTCAACATTAAGCCAATGAGAGGATACATAACTTGAGCTTAAATACATAGCTAATAATAAAAACGAAGAAATACCCAAATACAATATCTCATAGGTAAATAACAAATTTGCTTTTTCGTTCCCCCTGGAAGGATCAACAGAAAGTCTTGCGAACTCACGAGTGGTTGTAGAAGAAAAACCTAAATCTGCAAATGATAACAGTGCCATTAATGTTGCGTAAAAACCTATATATCCATAATTAGTTTCACCCAAATAAGATATATAGGCTGGCACAAATGCAAAAAGAGAAATAATTCCCCACAATCTACCAAGAAGGTTGGCAAAAGCATTTTTTCTAATCACTTAAATACCTTGCTTTTTTACTGTAATATTCTTCTATTGATTCGAATAATTCCGCATCCATCTTCAAATCATCAATTTCACGATCCCACCATGCAAAGCCATTTATTTTATCTATTATATCCTCAGAGAATCTTTTCTTAATCAACTTGGCTGGTACTCCACCCACAATTGAGTAGGGCTCTACATTTCTGTTAACGACTGACCCAGCTGCAATAACAGCACCATTACCTATGGATACACCGTTCATAATAAGTACATTCTGACCAATCCACACATCATTATTAATTACAACAAATTTTTTGTCAGAATCAGCATAAGAGTAATTGGCGAACTTGTCTTTTTTAAGTGTATCAAGCCCTAAAAGTGGTAGAGTCTCGTTAGTAGCGGAGTAAAACATAGGATGTGTAGATATAAAACCAGAGGTGGGATGATTTCCAGTTACAATTTTCACATCAGGAGCAATTGAACAAAATCGCCCTATTTTACAACCTTTTAGTAAGGAGCCACTACCTATATAAGTACCCCTCCCAATATTTGAATTCAATACAACTGCATTTCCTAGTATTGCAATATTCGTTTCAAAACTGCAATTTTTAACACTCGCATCTAAAGAAAGATATATATTTTTTTTCCTCATTTTTATATTAAAAATTAAATTTTTAATTTTGCTTTTAATTTTTGCCAAACCTAATAATCTGTATAGTTCCAATATGATTTTCATTTTATTACTTCAAAATGCTTTTGAATAACTTTAAGATAGGCGTCTTTATATTTTTCATCCGGTTCTATGAAATTACCTTCAGCCCACTCATTCCAAGATTTCAAAATTACCACACGATCATCCAACTCTTTCTTTGAAAGAATTTCTTTAACCTGTTGCACATGATTCTCGAATGTATGTGGCGTAGAACCATTCAGAAGCCACCCATTCTTTCCATGTCTAATAGTTGAATCCCAGCGGGGGATTATTACTGGGAACACATTTTTTTTAGCGGTTCCTGCATAATTAAAACCGGGTGCCAGTGATGGATATGAATAAACTCTAGGATTAAAGAACTTCTCGGGTAATATTTTTTTTCGTATTAACTTATCACGTACTTTTTCGTAGAAGCTCCTGTTTCTAAACATTCCACGAGAGTTCACTACTGCGTCAATATTGTATATTTCTAAGTCCTCAAACTTACAAAACTCACCTATTATATATAAGTCTGGGAATCCATTTTTCTTTGCGAATTCTCTAAAATTTTTAACCCAATTAACCGCATCTGGTATTTCAAATATTTTGAAAACTAGAAAAACAGGTTTGCCATTTATTTTTATATATCGTTCATCCCTGAAGAAATCCAAAAGATAATTAAAATGCAACTCTTGATCAGTACGCCCTAAATATTTTTGTTCTTTCAATAGTTTATTAATGCTTTTATTCCACCAAGAATGATTTGCCCATCCAAAGCAAAACCTTACATTAGCATTACTCTTCAATAGGAGTTCAGCAGGTTTCTCAAGCAGTTTTTCACCATTTCCAAACCAATAATGCCAAAAGCAGAAACCTGTTACAGAGTGTTCCTTAGCTAATTTGTATTGTTTTTCTAAAATTAAAGCATCGTTCAATTCATAATATTCTTCATCCAGTGGGTGCAAGATATCATGCTCTTTGAATAATTTATGCGCTGACTTCACTTGTGTCCATTCAGTAAACCCCTCTCCCCACCACTGATCATTCTCAGCAATTTGATGAAACTGAGGAAGATAATATGCGATATTTTCTTTTATTGCTAAGCGGTTGTTCATATAATCCTACTGGTTTTACCCGCGATTGTCTTGGCTTCACTATCTTTAGCTGATAAAACAAATTCTTCCATTATCGGCCATTTAATATTTAAAGTCTCATCATTCCATATAATCGATCTTTCACTAACAGGTTGATAATAACTGTTAGTTTTATACACAAACTCAGCATTTTCGCTCAATACTAAAAAACCGTGTGCAAAACCTTCCGGTATCCACAACTGTCGTTTGTTCTCAGCAGAGAGATTAACCCCGACCCACTTTCCATATGTGGATGATTGAGGCCGAATATCAACAGCCACATCAAATACTTCACCAACAACGCAACGTACTAATTTACCCTGCGCATGTGGCGCTACCTGATAGTGCAGCCCGCGCAGAACACCTTTGGAAGACTTAGAATGGTTATCCTGAACAAACTCAACTTTACGCCCTACTGCCTCTTCAAACACTTTCTGGCTGAAGCTTTCGAAGAAAAAACCGCGGTCATCGCCAAACACTTTGGGTTCAAAGATCAGTACATCAGGGATATCAGTTTTAATTACGTTCATGGCATCAGTATCCTTTGACCATCTTGAGCAGATACTGCCCATACTCATTCTTCGATAGAGGTACAGCCAGTTTCTTGACCTGCTCTGCATCAATAAAAGCTTTACGGTAAGCAATCTCTTCCGGGCAGGAGACTTTCAACCCCTGGCGCTGTTCAATTGTCTGAATAAAATTGCTTGCCTCAATCAGGCTGTGATGTGTGCCTGTATCCAGCCACGCGTAACCGCGCCCCATCATAGCAACAGAAAGATCACCTTGTTCCATGTAAAGGCGATTGATATCAGTGATCTCCAACTCTCCGCGCGGTGAGGGTTTCAGGCTTTTAGCCATACTCACTACGTTGTTATCGTAGAAATATAGCCCGGTAACAGCGTAGTTACTTTTTGGCTCAAGCGGTTTTTCTTCGAGGGATATGGCTATGCCATCTTTGTCGAATTCCACCACACCGTAGCGTTCAGGATCGTTGACGTGATAAGCAAAGACCGTAGCGCCAGATTTCTGGTTTACTGCAGCTTCAAGTTCTTTCGGCAAGTCATGTCCATAAAAAATATTATCGCCCAATACCAGCGCAACATTTTCATTACCGATAAACTCTTCACCGATAATAAAAGCTTGAGCCAGTCCGTCCGGGCTATCCTGTACTTTATATTCCAGGTTAAGTCCCCACTGGCTGCCATCCCCAAGTAACTGCTCGAAGCGTGGAGTGTCCTGCGGCGTACTGATAATCAAAATATCCCGAATCCCCGCCAGCATAAGGGTGCTGAGTGGGTAATAGATCATCGGTTTATCATAGATGGGTAATAACTGCTTACTCACGGCCATTGTGACCGGATACAAACGGGTGCCGGAGCCGCCCGCAAGAATAATTCCTTTACGCATTGGATATCTCTAATCTGTCATTCTGAGCAAACCTCAGAATTAGAATGTAGGGTTAAATTGCCTGAAGGGCTGCAAGCTCAGACAGCATGCGCCGGACGCCTGTTTGCCATTCAGGCAATTTGAGGCTGAAGGTTTGCTGAAACTTGTTGTTTTCAAGGCGAGAATTTAATGGGCGCTGAGCTGGAGTTGGATAGCTACTGGTGGCGAGAGGTTTAGCCGCAATAAGCGCTAACTCAACATTTTCTTTTCTCGCCTCAGTGAAGACCAGACTCGCATATTCAAACCACGTTGTGGTACCCGAAGCGACCAGATGATATAGGCCGGCGCATTCTGGGTTGCCTAAAGCAGTGCTGATCGCATGAGCGGTACAATCGGCCAGCAAATCCGCACCAGTTGGCGCGCCATACTGATCGTGAATAATCCCCAGCTCACTTCGTTCTTTTGCCAGACGCAGCATGGTTTTAGCAAAGTTATTACCTTTAGTCGCATAAACCCAACTGGTGCGGAAAATCAAGTGCTTCTGGCAATACTGCTGGATTGCCTGCTCACCCGCCAGCTTGGTGGCTCCATATACGTTTAATGGTCCGGTCAAGTCTTCTTCTGACCACGGCTTTTCGCCATTTCCGGAGAAAACATAGTCTGTGGAATAATGCACCAGCCATGCACCCAGCGCCTGAGCTTCTTTCGCGATGGCCTCTACGGTGGTTGCATTGATTAACTGCGCTTTTTCCGGCTCGCTTTGCGCTTTATCAACGGCCGTGTAAGCGGCGGCATTTACAATGACGTCAGGTCGAAGAGCACGGATTGTAGCAATGATGCCTGCGATATTGGTGAAGTCCCCGCAGTAATCAACTGAAGAAGTTGCCAGCGCGGTGATGTTACCCAGCGGTGCTAAGGCGCGTTGAAGTTCCCAGCCCACCTGTCCATTTTTTCCGAACAAAAGAATATTCATGGCTGGCGTTCACTGTAGTTCTGTTCGATCCAGGACTGATAAGCCCCGCTTTTCACGTTGCTTACCCACTGCGCATTGTCCAGGTACCACTGCACCGTCTTGCGGATCCCGCTTTCAAAGGTTTCCTGCGGTTGCCAGTTAAGTTCTGCTCCAATCTTAGCGGCATCGATGGCGTAGCGGCGATCGTGGCCAGGACGGTCGGCAACGTAGCTTATCTGCTGGCGGTAGCTATCTGACTTCGGCACCATTTCATCCAGCAGGTCACAGATAGTTTCTACCACCTGCAGGTTCTGCTTCTCGTTATGCCCGCCGATATTATAGGTCTCCCCTACCTTACCAGCAGTCACCACGGTGTATAACGCACGAGCGTGGTCTTCCACATAGAGCCAGTCGCGGATCTGATCGCCCTTGCCGTATACAGGCAACGCTTTGCCTTCCAGCGCGTTAAGGATCACCAGTGGGATCAGTTTCTCCGGGAAGTGGTAAGGACCATAGTTATTGGAACAATTAGTCACTATGGTGGGGAATCCATAGGTACGTAGCCAGGCCCGAACCAGATGGTCGCTGGAAGCCTTAGAAGCAGAGTAAGGGCTGCTTGGCGCATACGGCGTGGTCTCGGTGAACAGTGGCAGAGCATCAGCGCTCTCACCAGCTTCATCCGGATGGGGCAGATCACCATACACTTCGTCGGTAGAAATATGGTGGAAACGGAAGGCTGACTTGCGTTCATCATCCAGACCATTCCAGTAGCTACGTGCTGCCTCAAGCAGCACATAGGTACCTACGATATTCGTTTCAATAAACTCAGCGGGGCCAGTAATTGACCGGTCAACATGGCTTTCAGCCGCCAGGTGCATCACCCGGTCGGGCTGATGGGTCGTGAAGATGGCGTTAAGCGCAGCACCGTCGCAGATATCAGCCTGAACAAAGGTATAGCGTTGATCATCGCTGACGCTGGCAAGGGATTCCAGATTGCCCGCATAGGTTAATTTATCCACATTGATGACGCTGTCAGACGTGTGAGTAATGATATGGCGAACAACGGCAGAGCCGATAAATCCGGCACCGCCGGTCACTAAAATTTTCACGCTGGAATTCTCTCTTTAATTTATCACTGGCGGGGATTACCGATCTGTACGCTGATTTCACTGCCTTCCCTGCATTCAGCGGGGTGCTTTACTTTTTCAATAGACCTCACCGCGTAAAGGAAGAAAAGGAAGGTGGAAATAAATAACATAAATTGCCAGTTATCAGAAACATGGCAACCTTCCAGGATGATACCGGTCATGCCTGTCAGTACCTGTCCGGCCGTCATGATGGCCAGAGTGCCGCGCCCGCTAAACCCGGTACGGCACAGAATATGGTGTAAATGCTCACGGTCGGGGCGGAACGGGCTGTGGCCGCGACGCAGCCGGGAGATCATCACCCGCATCATGTCCATCAGCGGCAGCGCGATGATCCACAGCGCCGTCACCGGACGCATCACGGCGTCCTGCCCCTGGGAGGCAATAATCAGAAGCCAGATCACGGTAAAGCCAATCAGCATGCTGCCGGCATCGCCCATAAAGACCTTAAACTTCCGCCCCCACGGGATCCCCAGGTTAAGCAGGATATACGGCAGGCAGGCCACCACCAGC
The DNA here is from genome assembly GCF_001571305.1 of Erwinia persicina NBRC 102418. Lineage (GTDB taxonomy): Bacteria > Pseudomonadota > Gammaproteobacteria > Enterobacterales > Enterobacteriaceae > Erwinia > Erwinia persicina. The sequence continues at coordinate 362,710 of NZ_BCTN01000001.1, forward strand.
GCCAGGCACCACATCGCCAGGTCTTCGCGATCGCCCATAAAGAAGATAATACTGAGAAAGCAGAAGGTAATACTGGCCAGCATGCCCAGCAGGCCGTCTATGCCATCCACCATGTTATAAGCATTGATAGCACCAATAACCGCGAAAATGGTGACCAGATACCCTGCCGCTCCCATTACCAGCGGATAGCCGAACAGGACATTACCCAGTGAGGACAGATACAGCCCCTGGCACATCATAATAACGGCCACGCCAACCTGCAGGATCATGCGGGGAACCACGGGAAGGTCAAAGCGGTCGTCCAGCACCCCCACGATCAGCAGCAGCGTGATGCAGCACATATAAGCAGGGAATTCAGGCAGCCATCCGGGCTGCAGGGCATAGATCAGCCACAGCGAAAAATAGACCGACACGCCGCCCACCAGGGGAATATTCCCATGATGATGCTTACGGGCATTAGGTTTATCCACTAAACCAACACGTCGGGCCACTTTACGCGCGATAAACAGCAGCGTCATTGTCCCGACAAAAAGGAGAACGATATCTTCCATATCTGTACCCGCGCTCACGAAGTATAAGTGTGTTTTTTACGGACCCCCACGCTACCGCCCCTGACTATAGCTGCCAGATCGCTCCATTCGCAGTCGTCCTCAATAAGCATAGTCTGACTATGTTAGGAGACTTGTCCATTTTTACCAGGAAAATTCCCAGAAACAGTTTCACACATGTCCTGACACAAACAGTCGCAATTCTCATACTTCACCCGCGGCGGTTCAAGCATAATCTGTCAGGATTTTGACTTAACATTTCAATTGCACAGCTCTTAAACAGATTACTTTTTAAAAGCGGACGCTTTTTAAGCAGAAGCTGATAAATCACGCCTTTACGGTAGTCTATGTATATGTGAGCATTATCAAAATAACTAAAACACTTAAAGTGGATAAAACAAAAAACTCCCTGATGCGGGAGTTTTGTGATTAACGTTAAAAAATCAGGCGATCAACGATACCCATTAGGGTTATTAGACTGCCAGTGCCAGGTATCACGCATCATCTCGTCAATACCGCGTGACACGCGCCAGTCCAGCTCTTTGTCTGCCAGCGATGCGTCCGCCCAGAAGGCCGGTAAATCGCCATCACGGCGCGGCAGGATCTGATAAGGGATGGCTTTGCCGGCCGCTTTCTCAAACGCCTTGACCATCTCCAGCACGGAGTAACCTACCCCTGCCCCCAGGTTGTAGGCTTTATAACCCTCAACGGAAGCAATGTGGTCAAGCGCTTTCAGATGGCCTTCGGCCAGGTCCATCACATGAATGTAATCACGCTCACCGGTACCGTCTTTGGTCGGATAGTCCCCGCCGAAGATGCCGAGCTTTTCAAGACGGCCGATGGCAACCTGGGCAATATAGGGCAGCAGGTTGTTCGGGATGCCGTTTGGATCTTCACCAATCTGACCCGACTCGTGTGCACCCACCGGGTTAAAGTAGCGCAGCGCGATAGTTTTAAATTCCGGGTTCGCCCTGGCGTAATCCCGCAGGATCTGCTCAACCATCAGCTTAGACGTGCCATAAGGGCTGGTGGTACCGCCAATCGGTGTGGTTTCCACATAGGGAACCGGGGCATCAGCACCGTATACGGTAGCCGAAGAGCTGAAGATAAACTGATTGACCCCGGCGCTGCGCATCTCTTCCAGCAGCACCAGCGTACCGGTGACATTGTTCTGGTAGTATTCCAGCGGCTTACGGGTGGACTCCCCTACCGCCTTCAGGCCGGCAAAGTGGATCACTGCAGTGATGGGGTTGCTGGCAAAAATATCGCGCAGACAGGCCCGGTCAAGGATATCCCCTTCACAGAAGGTCGCGGTCTTACCGGTCAGCTGTTCAACGCGGCGAATCGACTCACGAGAGGCGTTACTCAGGTTGTCCAGTACCACCACGTCATCACCGCGCTGCAGTAATGACAATACCGTATGAGAACCGATGTAACCTGCCCCACCCGTTACTAAAATAGCCATCTTGACTCCTTCAGACCACGTCGGACGCGGCCCTCATCAATTACGTTTATTTTGCCAGGATTTTCTGAATTTCTTCGCGGAACTCACGGCCCTGAGCATGATTACGCAGGCCCCAGGTGACGAAGGCTTTCATGTAGCCCAGTTTACGCCCGCAGTCGAAGCTGTCGCCACTCAACAGGTGCGCATCAACCGGCTGTTTCTTGTTCAGGTTAGCGATAGCATCGGTCAGCTGGTAGCGGCCCCACGCCCCGGGTTCCAGATTCTCCAGTTCCGCCCAGATGTCCGCAGACAGGACGTAGCGCCCTACCGCAGCCAGATCGGAGTTCAGCGTCTGTGGGTTCTCTGGTTTCTCCACGAAGTCAACAATAGAGCTGACTTTGCCCGGGAAGTCCAGCGGCTCCTGGGTAGTAATCACGGAATATTCAGACAGATCGTCATCCGGCATGTGGTGCGCCAGTACCTGGCTGCGTCCGGTCTCTTCAAAACGGGCCACCATCGCGGCCAGGTTGTAACGGAGCGGATCGGCGCTGGCGTTGTCCAGCAGCACGTCCGGCAGCACCACCACGAAGGCCTGATCGTGCAGCATCGGGCGGGCGCAAAGCAGGGAGTTGGCCAGGCCCAGCGGCTGCGGCTGACGAACGTTCATGATCGTCACACCCGGCGGGCAGATAGACTGCACTTCGCTCAGCAGCTGACGTTTTACACGCGCTTCAAGCAGGGCTTCCAGCTCGTAAGACGTATCAAAGTGGTTTTCAACCGCATTCTTGGAGGCATGGGTGACCAGAACAATTTCCTTGATACCCGCCGCCACACACTCATCGATGATGTACTGAATCATCGGCTTGTCGACAACAGGCAACATCTCTTTAGGAATGGCTTTTGTAGCAGGGAGCATATGCATACCGAGACCCGCAACCGGGATAACTGCTTTAAGCTTGGTCATAGTGTTTCCATATAAATGAAGTAAAAACGTTGACTGATTATGCAATAAAGAGATGATTCACAAGTATAATCTTTATCTGAAAAATTATCTGCCAGGGCCAGCAATAAAAAAGGCCACCCGCTGGGTGACCTTATATTTATTACCGGGTTACAGCCATTGTGTGAACCATTCCGGCCTGATAAACAGATTAAAATAACTGACCAGTGCCATGATGCCGGTAAATACCAGCGCCACCGACATCCACTGACGGGCATAGGGGATAAACGGAATGCCAATCACCGGCTTAATGAAGAACGGATGAGCAAAGGCCGATATCAGCACCTGTGAAATCGACAGCGTCAGCGCCACGTACCAGACATTTGGCCAGATCCAGGTGGTTGCCAGCACCATAACGACAATGATACTCGCCACGACATTCCACCAGAACTCGACATTGGTCCGGCCGTTTGCCTGAGAAATCGCCCCTGTCAGCCCCCCCATCGGACGCAGCATACCGAACAGCAGCATCAGCGGGATGAGATGCCCCACCGCCTCATGCGCCGGACCGTAAAGCAGGCGTACCACGACGGGTGAGAGAATGCCGATAGCCAGATACATCAGGCTGCTGAACAGCATAATCATGAACGTGCCCTTCAGGAACAGCTTCTGCAACTGGGCAGGCTCATGCTGTTTCTCGGCAAAGCGCGGCAGCGCCAGGCGGTTAATCACCGGCGTCACCAGCTTCAGCGGCTGCAGCACCAGTTCCTTGGCCAGCGAGTAGACGCCCAGCATCTCGGCCCCCATCACTTTACCGACAATCAGCGAGTCAGCCTGAGTACGCAGCTGGTTAATGGTCTGCGAACCCAGTTGATAAACGCCATATTTCATCGAGCTGAAAAAGGTGGATTTATCAAATTCAAAGGTAGGCCGCCAGGACTTCTCACCAAACCAGATCATGCACAGAATACGCATGGCGGCATTAGCAAACAGACCGAGGATCACCGCCGACACGTTCAGTGGCGAGTAATAAAGCAGCCCAACCGTCAGCGCAAATGCCAGGAACTTGGTGACCATCTCTATCTTAGCCAGCAGCACCATACGTTTGGCTTTAACAAAGTGGGCCTGATACTGCGAAAGTGAGCCCAGCACCAGGAAGTTGATGCTGGTCAGCATGATCAGCCCGGTCAGCTCCGGAATATGATAGAAATGGGCAATCGGCCAGGCAATCGCTATCAGCAGCAGCCCGGTCAGCAGACTGAGCAGAACGTTCACCCAGTAGATGGTGCTCTGTTCTTTGCGGGTAATATTCTGGCGATGCACGATGTAGCTGCTCATGCCCATATCCTGCAGGACCATCGCCACTGCGAGGATAGCATTGATAATCGCCAGGATACCCAGTTCATGCGTTTCCAGCTTGCGTGCCAGCACCCCCAGCTGTACGACCTGTAACACCGCAGCGAAACAGGTACCGCCAAACAGCCATACGGCCTGATTTTTTAAACTACTCACGCTAATTGCTCCAGAATTTCTGCCAGCTCACGGTAGGCAATATGCTGGTTAAATTCGGTTTCCACCCGCTGACGGGCAGCAATAACCACGGGAGCCACATCCGCCTCACCGCGTGACAGCTTCAGCAGGATCGCCGCCAGCGCCTCCGCATCCCCTTCCGGGGCCAGCCAGCCGGAAACATTGTGCTCAATCAGCTCGGGAATACCGCTGTGCTCGCTGGAGACGACCGGTAATCCCACCGCCATCGCTTCCATCAGCGCCACCGGGATACCCTCCATATCGCCGTCAGCTGCGGTCAGAGAAGGCAGGAGGAAGATATCGGCTTCATCCAGATAGCGTTTGATCTCCTCCTGCGGCTTGAACCCGACCATTTTCACACAGTCATTCAGGTCAGCGGCCTCGATCATTGACTGCAGCGATGCTTCCAGATCGCCGTTGCCGACGATGGTGAATTCAAACTTGCCGCCCTGGGCTTTAAGCAGTTTGCAGGCATCAATCGCCACCCCCAGCCCTTTCTTTTCGGTCAGGCGCGCCACGGAAAGTATGCGTAACGGCTGGTGCAGCGCGTCACGGATTTTGAGATTAAACTTCTCCGGCTCGATGCCCATCCGCGTAACGTGAATTTTCTCCGGGGGACAGCCCATAGCAATCAGCTTGTTTTCCCACAGATGACTGATCGGCAGCAGCAGTTCAGTCTGGGTAAACAGGCGCGCATAGTCCTCTTTATGTTCGTCAAGGATATGACGGCGGGAGATATCCGCCCCGTGGAATACCGTGGCCTGCTTGCCCTGCAGCACATTCAGCTCGCGCAGTTTGTTGGCCAGCGCGCCGGCGTAGCCGAAGTGCACGAGGAACACATCCGCCACGAACGGCTTTTTGTTAGCGGCAACAATAGCCGGCAACAGCAGCTTGCTGGACTGGGCGCCGTAGCGCCCGATGTTGAAGGATTTTAAGGTGGCCGTATTGAGGATCTTTGGCAGGACAATCTGCAGACGCTGTTTCAGCTTATCGGCATTACTGACCTTCTCCTCGGGCAGCAGATAGTGAGTCTTCTCTGCCAGGTTGTAGCGATCGAACGCCCCGTGACGGTTAACCAGATCGCCAGGAAACACCGAGATAATCTCGACGTCGTAGCCAATATCAATAAAATGCGTGACCTGATTCAGTACAAAGGTTTCAGAGGAAACCGGAAATCGCATTGTGAAGAATGTCAGTTTCATGGGTTCACCCTAAGCGTTTAACCACGTCGTCGGTAATACGGTTACCCAGAATCCGTTCCTGTTCCACAGCGAGGTCAACCTGCTGTTTCACCGCATCGTAGTTATCCAGCACATTATTCACGCGGGTGATAATGCTGCCATCCATCAGACTTTTCACATCGCTGGCCATATCCGGCAGGCCCAGCTGGTTCATCACGCCGAGAGATTTGTGCTCGTAGTTAATCGCCACGGCAGGCGTACCAAAGTTCATGGAGATGATCGCGGAGTGCAGACGGGTGCCAATGGTGAGGTGACACTGGCCCAGCAGAATGCCCAGCTCAAGGTCATTAAACTCGTCCATGATCACGTGATATTTATCTTTCTCATCAATGTGATCGCTGAGGGTCATCGCCACCATGCGATCATCTTTGTTGTAGCTGTCGATGCCGGTACAGGTAGAGAACGCCACCACCTGGTAGCCACGGGCGATCATCGCGTTAATCACGCGACCAAATGCCGCCTCGTACTGCTGCTGAGTCACGCCCAGACGCTTATCAAACGGGGCCAGCTCGCGCACGGTGATCGCGATGGTCTTCTGCTGGCCAATCACCTGCTGCCAGTGCACCAGGTTATGCCCCGGCTCCGCCACCTCACGTGCCCGCACGAGGAAGGCGGTATCAGCACCTTTTACCACTTTCCCGGTGGTGATACCGCCCTGCTTCATCATCTCCAGGCTGACGCTCTCACGTAGCACCAGACTGTCGACGCGGTCGAACACGAAATTCGCAATCTCATTAAAACGCGGCTTCTGGAACGGCCCGACACTGTGGCCAATCAGGTGGATCGGTTTTTTTGCCAGCAGCGCGCAGAGTGAATGTTCGAACTGCAGTGGACCGTACAGATCGACAAAGAACGAGCCGCCGACCTGGATAATCGCATCGTATTGCTTCAGGTTATCACTGAAAGCCTGGAGATAATCCGGCACCGGGAAAAGCTTGAAAATCCCGCGATTGGCAATGTGGGCCATCATGATCTTTGGCATCAGTCGACGCTTAATCTTATCGACCAGCTTATTTTTTCCCTTTTTAGTTTCCAGAAAAAGGGCATCAGGCAGAATATCTTGCTGGAGCAGATAACCAGAACTGGTTGGATAACGGCTAATCACATCAATATCGAGATCGTTCCTTGCCAGATTTAACGAATCAATAATTCCGCGTAAAATTGCGCCATCCCCGCGATTTCCGCATGTATGATTGCCAACTAATAAAATCTTCATAACTACTCCAGAAAAATTTTTGTAATTTTTTACAGGCCTAATTAGCCAATAAGTGATTAATTAATAAGTCTTATTGTTTATAAAATGCCAAAATGCGTTCGATTCACTCTAATCATGTAAAACAGGCTGCCTGTCCTTGCCCTGGAAAAACAGCCTGATAACTCTGAAAATTCCTGGTATTAACGCCGAGCTGACGCTTATTTCAGCGAAAAGTAAGGGATGGCAACCTGACGGCCATTCAGCACGACAGAGACATACCCTTCCGGGCGATCGGTATTCACCTGGTCTGCGGTGAGCGGTCGTGAGGCCATCAGCAGATCCCCTGCTTCATTCGCCCCGATGCCGGCCTTACCGTTGTGCAGACTGAAACGCTGGCTGGCGCGGCTGACGTCTTTCCCTGAGGGCGGCTGACCGAAGGCCATGCTGCTGTCGAAACGGGCGCAGCGACCGGTTTTAAAACGGTCTTTCGCCGTGGTCTTGATCAGCACGCCGGCAGAGGCCACCCAGCCGTCGATTTTGACAAACACGCGCACATCCGTGTCATGCGGGGTTTCAATCATCACGTCCAGCACCGGACTGGCACCTTCGGCATGCCAGGCGGCTTCAAATTTGTGCGTTTTACGCTGCAGGCTGATCACCGCCCTGCCGCCGGTTGTTTTGTCGCCCACCACTTTATTCAGCGGGGTGCTGCCGCTGCCATTGCTGAAGGAAGACTGACCAAAGATTTCGATCTCCCACGCATCACCCACGTCCGGCGTATAAATGTTGCCGAGTTCAACCCACTTCTGTTGCGCCGTGTTGTTTTCAATACGGAAACGCGAAGTCAGGTAGTTGTATTTCATACTGCCATCAACGGCGATACCGTAAGACTCAACGCGCGTTGATCCCCGCTCCCAGGCGCCCAGCCACTCGCCTTCCGCCAGCGAGTTATCGATCCAGCTTCCGGCCTGCAGATTGGTCTGACGCATGTTGAGGCGCGAATTATGCGCAATCAGCGGGTTTTTACAGGTTTCCAGGCTCAGGGCATCGATAATCCACTGTCCGTTGGAGATATCCCCGGGGAATTCGGTATGTTCAATCCAGCCGTTGTGGATCAGCGACTGCCCGCAGCGTTGCAGGTTCAGCACCTTGCCGTCGGTACAGTACTGGGCGTTAAAGTTGGACAGTTCGATGGCGGTGCTGTGGTCCCATTTGCCCTTCGGCGCATTCGACCAGACCGACTTAATGACATCGCCGCTGCAGCGCAGGGCATACCACTGGTCAATTTTACAGTCGAGGGTATCCATCAGACTGATCGCCGTGCCGCCGACGCGTACAAAGCGCAGACAGGCTCCACGGAAATACTGGCCGCCTTCACATTTGTTGTCGAAGAAGCCCTGTTTGTTCGCCTGCGTATCCGTACGGCCATTAAACTGCAGGTTACTGACCTCTACCCAGCGGGTGTTAACCTTAAAGACAAAGTCAGACTCGCCGTCGGAGACAATGGTGGTCGCCGGGAAATAGCCAAAGTTGACCATTGCCCCGGAGACGCGGAAGAAGCGGGTCTGCTCGCGGGAAAAATCACAGCCGCTGACAAAGAACGTCCCCGCCGGGAACTGCAGGCAGATCTGCTGGCTGGCGTCCTGCGCCCACTGGTACATGGCTTTTATCGCCGGGGCAGCATCCGTTTTACCGTCGGCAATGGCACCGAAATCAAACAGGGTCAGCCGGTTAAAATCTTCCACCACGCGACGCCAGTGGTAATCCGCTCCGGAGGAGATTGTCACGCCGCCGTCGTCCTTCGCGGCTTCCAGCGTGCCAACAAATTCGCCGCCGCCCACTTCCAGCCCTTCATGCCAGCTTTTCAGCTTGATTTTAGCGCCGCTGAACAGCGGGCGCGTTTTCCGCAGATCGTCGACCGAGGCAATTTCACCAATCAGCTGATAGCCCGCAGGCTGCGCCAGGCGCTGGCTGAAATTATTCGCCCCCCGGGTCACATCCGGGATGTTAAACAGCGTGTTGCCCGCATCGTCCACGACCGCCATCGAGTGGGAAGGGTCAGCGATCAGGGCGGCATTGTCGGCAATAAACTGCTCAAAGCTGCCTTTATTCAGCGCCACCGGCTGCTGTACCTGCGACAGTTTGCCGGAGGCATCGCGCAGATAGAGGTTAATCAGGTTTCCTGGCTGAGTCGGGTCTGCCCCCGCCTTACCGATCCAGAGCTTACCGTTAAAATTCTTCCAGAACTGATCCGGCATGGTATAGACGTTTTCCGGCGTCAGGATCGGTACATCGCCCTTAGGCAGTTCGCCGGGTCCGATCCCTTTCAGCGCCAGGGAAGGCTCGCTTTTCGCTGCGGCGCTGGAAAACGAGCTGACAGACAGCCCGGCAAGAATCGACGAGAACGCCGTCAGTAATTCTCTTCTTTTCATTGGTGTTATCCCGTGGTCAATTTTTTGGGCCTGCAAAGCAGGCATGGAACAGATGTCCAGAGATACTCACTGCGGAACCTGTGCTGTCCTTAAAGCAGGGACAGCCAGCTCTCTTTAATCACTTTGCCGTCGAATTTGCGCGACGTGGTCTGGGTTGCCGCGCTCATGGCATAGAACAGGGCGTCGTCATGAACGAGCTGGTTCATACAGTCGATAAAGCGCGCCCTGTCGTTCATCGCCACCAGGAAGCCATCTTTCTCATGGTTAATGATTTCCTGCGGTCCGGTCGGACAGTCATAGGCAACCACCGGCAACGACCATGACTTGGCTTCCAGCAGCACCAGCGGCAGCCCTTCGTAACGCGAGGTCATCAGTGCCATGTCGCTGTCGCGGTAGTAATCATTGATATTGCTGACGCGGCCAACGAAGTTGACGCTGTCGCTGATATTCAGCCGGGCAGCCTGGGCCACCAGCGCCTCCTTCAGCTCACCGTCGCCGGCAATGACCAGCTTCCAGTCAGGGTGGGTTGCCACAAACCCCTGCCAGACGTCCAGCAGCAGATCGAACCCTTTCTGGTGATCAAGACGGCCCACCGCCAGCGCCTGATAGTGACGCTGCGTGCGCTGAAGATTTTTGTACACCACAGGATTGGGGATGGTTTTGCTGGGAATATTCCAGCCGTTAAATACCTGATGGTCTTTATCGGTCAGCACGATCACGCGATCGTAGTAACGCAGCGCCAGGTATTTGAGGAGTTTGATCGGTTTGCTGAAGGAGTTGATCGCCACGTGCTCGCAGGCGTAAACGCGGGCAGGCTTCTTTTTCATCGACATCATGCTGTAGAGCGCAAACATCACGCTCAGGCGGCCCATACTGATCAGAAACACCGCATCAAACTGCTGCTGATGGATCTTGTTCACCGCCGCCTTCAGGGGATTTTTTTCACCGTTGAAGCTGACAATTTGCTGTACCTGGTTGAAAGGATAAAACGGTTTCCCTGACCCTTCCAGCGAATAGATGGTCACTTCATGCTGCTCACCAAAGCATTCTGACATGAAGTTGCAGATATTCTCAGTTCCGGCATAGGAATATGCATCCTTGATGACCAGTACGATTTTTTTCATTGTCTTCATCACCTCAGATTAACGATGCTTCAGGGTAAATAACACGCCGTTAACCATGTACCAGACGTAGTAGTAATAAACTTTAAGCGGATTGTTTTTATAGATGTATTTCAGTAAGTCCAGGTGCCACTTTGCCGCTTTATTTTTATTGCGCGACAGGGAATTCCCCATTTCATAATAGGTCACCAGATTCTTATCAATCACCCGCGCCTGCTTATACTGGTCAAACAGTTCGTACAGGAAGAGGAAATCCTCATGCCCTTTTTTCTTAAACAGCACGGGCTTCGCCGGGCGTCGGTAACAGACGGAAGAGAAACAGATACGGAACTGCTTTTTAACGAAATTATCTTTCATCAACAGTGATTTACCGTAACGAACATCATAGGCTTTGCTGCGCGACTGGTAGCGATAATCGCTGATCACCAGGTCATGCCCGGCGTTAAGCTGGGCGGTCTGCAACATCAGTTTGTCGCGAGCCCATTCGTCATCGCTGTCAAGGAAAGCAATAAACGGCTCGGTCGCCGCGATCAATCCGACATTGCGCGTTTCCGCTGCGCCACGATTCACCTCATTGCTGAGGATGGTAATACGTGGATCGGTACAGTGCTGCTGCACAAATTCCAGTGAGTCATCGGTAGATTTATCGTTAATAAGATAAATCCGCCAGTCGGTATAGGTTTGATCAATCACCGACTGTACCGCCCGCAAAATGGTCGCGCGCGCATTGTACATCGGGATAATAATCCCTACCGTGCCGATTTGATTATTCATCTGATACCCTGAATCTGAGTCATTCATTAAGTGATAGTGATCCTCCGGGCCGGTAATCCGGCCCGGACGTTAAAAGAGACGGAACAACGGTGCAATGCTGTAGCCATTAATCGACTGCACGGAGAGGATGGTGTTATACGCCAGATAATAAGAGGTCATGGCAAACAACAGTCCAAAGTTCAGCAGCGGATTTCGTATGCGCGTCATCAGGAACGCCAGCAACAAGGGCTCACAGTGCAGGAACAGGTTACCGACGCGCCCTCCGATAATAGAGAAATCGGAGAAGATAATGCGCACGGCCGCCCCGGCTGAATAGGCGATAAACAGGATATAGGCGACCCGGTCTTCCGGTTTAATTGGCCGGTTAAAATAGACCACGGTAAAGAAAGCGATAAACGCAATATTTTTTAAGTTCGCCAGGCCAAACACCGGCGAGGCGGCATCAAACACCGTCCCGCTATAGCCCATCGCACGGTCACCGATAACGGGCACAATACCCAGAGAATCGAGGAACAGTTTTTTCCCGCCGATAAGCCCCAGCGGGATCGCCGCCAGCACCATCGCAATACCAAAGTATTTACGCTCGCGCAGGAACAGGAACGGCGCCACCATCAGCACAGCGTAACCCGTGGAGTGGGACTGGGTACTTAACACCAGGAAGACCAACGCCACGAAATACTTTCGCCCTGCCGCCGAGCAAAGACAGGCAACCGCAAAGGCGCTGGAGAGGCCGAAGCGGATCTGATTCATATCCTTGTTGATAAACAGGTGCGCGGAGTAAAGACACAGCGAACACAGGATCAGCGGTGAGTACTTTTTAAAAAGCCAGGCGTTAGTCGACACCGCAATAAACGCGATAAACAGCAGGAAAAAGTAGCTTTCATGGGTAAACCACGACAGCACCCACGCCAGCAGCATAAACAGGTTCTCATAGCGGTAAATATCCGCTACGGTTTCGTAACCACTGATACTGGTCTGACGGGAGAAATCATTAAAGAAGCCGAGATACTGCCAGTCATCAATACCGGAGTTCGGGCCCCTGAAACCCGCAAACATGATCAACGCCACCACCGCAATAAAGAAGAAGTAGGTGGTCACGCGCTTCATTTTTGGCTCATTCGCCTGGTTGATGGTCGCCAGTTCAAAGAAGCATAAAATCAGTATGCTGTAACTGACTATCCAATATATTGCCATAGAGTTTCCCACCCAATTATTATTCTTCTGGTCACGTTACTTTCCGCCAAGCCGCGCCCGTAATTTGTCTTTTACGCGGTTGAGGAAGTAGGTGCGGTTATCTTTATTGGTTAAGAAAAAGTAGCGGGCAAAGCTCAGGCTGGCCTGGAGGGATTTCCCGTCCATCTTGTAACGCAGCGGCAGCTTATACGCTTTATAGGTGTGAATATCCCGCCGGGTCAGATACGGCTTCATGTTTTCAAGCCAGAAGAACGAGTATTTTACCGACTCGCCTTTATGCTTTGAGCCAAACTTTGTCACCAGGTGATAGTTAGCCAGCGGCTGATCAATCATAAAGAACGCATAGCCGAGTTTGTCGGCGCGAATGCAGAAGTCGTAATCCTGATGGCGGATATACTTCTGATCAAAACGAATTTCCTGCGCGTACTCGCGCTTCAGCACAATGGTGCTGGTCTGTATAAAGCCGTAGCAGCCAAACAGATACTCGGCGACGGTTTCGTTACGCCCGACCTGCTGTAACGGCAGCACTTTCAGGAATTCACCGTCCTGAATAATGTTCACCTGGCTGTAAATAATAAACCGCTGCTTCCCCTGCCCTTCCAGCTGATGGATCAGCTTCAGGCTTTCTGCCAGCTTATCTTTATGCCACTCATCGTCCGCGTCGAGGAAGCTGATATAGTCCCCGGTCGCCAGCTCAATGCCTTTATTACGCGCGCCGGAACCGTTCAGCTTCTCCTGCGACAGCACCAGGTTGATGTTGAGATGGCGGTATCGTTCTGACTGCACCACCGCGGCCAGCTGCTCTGCGTCAGCAGACTTATCATCAATGATGATCACTTCGAAATGCTGATAACTCTGGGCTGCCACGCAGTCCAGCGTCGTCACGATAGATTCGGATGCATTATATGCAGGAATGACGATCGAGAAGAAAATATCCTTCATTGCCAGGCACCTTTATAAACGGTCACAAACAGAGATTCACCAGAAAAAAAGGAACCTTTACCCACGGGGTATAAAGGTTCCTCAGGGTTATTAGCTTTTCGCATCCTGCTTGTAGCTGTAGTCGTAGTAGTCATAGCCGTAACCATAGGCATTGGCTGACTTACGGACGACGGCGTTGAGGATAACCCCTTTTATATCGATACCGTTCTGGGCAAAGCGCTTGTAGCTGATTTCCACTTCCTTGAGGGTGTTGGTTTCGAAACGTGCCACCATCAGCGAGGTTCCTGCCAGCTTACCGATAATCGAGGCGTCGGTGACGGCCAGAATCGGCGGTGTATCAATCAGCACCAGGTCATAATTCTTGCTGGCCCACTCGAGCAGCTCGTTCATGCGGCTGTGCATCAGCAGTTCTGACGGATTCGGTGGCACCTGACCACGCGCAATAAAGTCAAAACCGAAGTCGCCGTGCTGGATTAAATCCGGTGTGAATGGCGTCTTACCTGACAGGATATTGGACAGGCCCGTTTTACTCTCGGCACCCAGCAGTTCGTGCGTATAGCCGCGGCGCATATCACCATCGATAAACAGCACTTTCTGACCGGCTTTCGCCACCAGCGTCGCCAGGTTAGAACAGATAAAGGTTTTACCTATTCCCGGACTGGCACCGGTGATCATCAGAATGTTGTTTTTCGCTTCCATCATGGCGAAGTGCAGGCTGGTACGCAGGCTGCGGATCGCTTCAATAGAAAGGTCTGTCGGGTTACCCAACGCCAGCAGGCTGTTATGCGGGTCGGTTTTCCCTTTCAGATTACGTTTGGCCAGGGCCTCCGCATCTTTCTTACGCTGCCACTCGGAGAGCGGAACGCTGGCATAAACGCTCAGGCCCAGTTCTTCCAGCTGCTCCGGATTGTCGATACCGTGATGGAACAGCGCTTTCAGCAGCACCAGACCGACGGAAACCACCAGACCGGCCAGCAGGCTGGCGACAATCAGCATCAGTTTCTTCGGTGCCACCGGTGTCCCGGCGGTTTCCGCATGATCGATGATGCGGACATCACCCACGGTGCTGGCCTTGCTGATACTCAGCTCCTGCTGACGGTTCAGCAGCTGCATGTAGATTTCCTGCCCGGCCTGCACATCACGCGTTAAACGCACAATTTCCTGCTGAGTCTGCGGCATCTGACTGATTTTACCGTTCAGCTTTTTCTGCTCGTTTTCCAGCGTCTGACGTTTTTCCAGCAGCGCGCGGTAGGTCGGGTGGTCTTTGGTAAACAGCTGCGACACTTCAGCTTCACGGAAAGTCAGTTCGTTCAGCTGGCTCTGGATGCTGACGGAAGAGTCGAGGGCCGACTTCGCTTCCAGCGACATATCCACTGAGTCATTCTGGCGGCGGAAGACGTTCAATTTGTCTTCTGCCTGATCCAGTTTACCGCGCACTTCCGGCAGCTGATTTTTCAGGAAGGCCAGACTCTTCTCCGCTTCTTCAGACTTACGCTCAACGTTCTGGTACAGATAGTTATTGATAATCTGGTTCAGCACCTGGCTGATCAATACCGGATCTTCCCCGGTATAGGTCAGGCCCAGCACGCCGGTGTCTTTGCCCATATCGGCAACGGTCAGATTGTTATAAATCAGTTTGATGGCCTGCAGGTCGCTCAGTTTTGTCACGGTGAAGCTGGTACCTTCATCCGCTTTAATGTCGCTGACCAGCATAGTGACATCACCGTGCTGCTCGAACTGACCCACTTTGCCTTTAAACAGCTCATCACCGTCTTTGCTCACGGTGTAGCTGTCCGGTCCGTTGACTTCGATCGTCAACTGGCGCTTATCCCACACGGCCGGTACTTTCAGGCGCGAAACGGCAATCTGCTCCGGCTTTCCGCCCATCATGCGCGACAGGCCTTTACCGATAAGCGGGAAGTAATCCTGCTGCACCAGCACATCCAGACCGAGGTCGGTCACGGTTTTACCGAGCACCATACGTGACGTCACAATCTGAACTTCAGTCGCTGACGCGGGCTGCGCGTTCGGCATCATCTGCGTCAGGTCATTCAGTACGGTGTTGGCATTCTTCTGCTCAACCTGCACCATCGCGTCCGCACTGTATATAGGTGTGGCAAACAGGCTGTACAGCGTACCCATCAGCATAAACAGTGCGGTAACCGCAACAATTATCCAGCGATGGTCAATAAGTTGCCCCACAAGATGCGCCAGATCGAACCCGTTCGAATCGTCTTGCGGCGCTGACGGTGCCTTACTTTTTATTTTCATGGATCATCCCAACTATCGGCTTAATGCGTTGACCCATTTCTGGGCAGCGTTTTCAAGGATTCCGTACACGGCCTCAAAGGCATCGCGGCTTTTTTTATACGGGTCGGCAATTTCCTGCTGGTTGATCCAGTGACCAAACAGCATGGTTTTGCCTCGTACGGAAGGGTTGATGCGGCAGACCTGGTCGACATGTTTTTTTTCCATCACCAGGATTAAATCGTAATCCCGGCACATGCCAGAAGTGAGCTGCTGTGCCACATGCCCCTGCAGTGACACCCCACGTTCTGCGGCCACACTGCTGGCAGTCTCGTCAGCAGCCTGGCCTACCATGGCCCCCAGTCCCGCGGATGCGATATTCTTCTCAGGGAGTGCGGATTTCAGCAGCCGTTCCCCGGTGGGGGAACGGCAGATGTTTCCGATACAAACAACTAAGATTGAATTAATCATAATGTTTCCCGGCGGTTACCAGTTATGAAGCGTCTGCACGGTACGTGTCGCATCGTAAACACCGCTGATGGTCGGAACGAGCTGCGAGATTACGCGGTTCCAACGTGCCAGAGGCGTCGAGGTGACGTAAACAATGTCATACGGTTCTAACTGGAATTCGGTTCCCATTACCATCGCGGCGGCATCTTTCGTATTGAGCTGATAGATGTTGGCGATCTTGCTGCGGTTAGGCCCTTTGGTCGGACGGATAACGAACACGCCCGTTGCATCGGCGACGGTCTGATCCATGCCCTGTGCATTGCCCAGCGCTTCGGACAGCGTCATGCCGCTGCGATCCATTTTCAGGGTGGCCTGCTGTTTCACTTCACCCATCACGAAGACTTTAAGGTCGTCGTTACGCGGTACATACAGAATGTCACCCGGGTAAAGCAGATGGTTTTGCGACAAGTCGCCGTTCTGCATCAGTGCCTGCAGGGAGATCGGCTGCTCGCGTCCGTTGTGCGTCAGCACCACGTTGCGCCAGTCAGCGGTCGCGGTTAAGCCACCGGCGGCATTGATGGCATCAAGAATGGTCAGCGGCACGTTAGTAATCGGCTGCTGGCCGGAGGTGGTCACCTCACCCGTCACGTAAGTTTTTTGTGATTTAAACGAGGCGATGCTGACATCAACCTGCGGGCTTTCAATGTACTGGGCCAGGCGACGGGCGATCTCGTCGCGGATCTCCTGTACCGTCCGCCCTGCCACTTTCACCCGTCCGATATACGGATAGAAGATAGTGCCGTCAGAATGAACCCAGTTACCGGTGTCACTGGCGCTACGGTACTGGCCGGATGGCGTCGTCAGCTCCGGGTGATCCCAGACGGTGACGGTCAGGACATCGCCCACGCCAACGCGGTACTCATACGACTGCAGTTCACGCTGCAGAGCGTCATTTGCCTGAGCAACAACCGGTTTTGGCCGCATACGCTCAACCAGGCTCGGTGTCAGCGGGAAGACATTGACGTATTTATCAATGTCAAAATCACTGTCCTGCTGTTTGACAACATCTTTACCCGAAGTGGAAAGGTGGCTACCCGGTTCGATAGTACAACCGGAAAGGAACGCTGCTGAAACCAGCAGGGGAATCAATTTAGTTTTGATTGTAATCATCTAGTTCATCGCTATCAGTAATGTGAATGATAGTGGCGAGACCGCCGCTGTGTAGCGTCTAAGAATTGCTCATTGCTCAAATCAGGCACTGTATCTGTTGGTCATTATCTGTCAGCCCCCTGGCTCCGTTTTAATAAGCCCCATCGCGTTTCAGCACCACACCAACGGTTTTGAACAGGATGGCGATATCGTTCCACAGTGACCAGTTCTTGACGTACCATGAGTCGAAGTAGACACGGGTTTCATAATCCACGTCGTTACGTCCACTCACCTGCCACAAACCCGTCATGCCGGGTTTGGCCATAAAGTAATAATCAACATCACCCGCATAGCGTTCCAGTTCGGCTTCAATCACCGGACGTGGCCCCACCAGACTCATCTCACCGCGAACCACGTTCCAGAGCTGCGGTAATTCATCCAGGCTGGTCTTGCGGATAAAATGCCCTACGCGTGTAATACGGGGGTCATTTTTCAGCTTAAAGTCTTTATCCCACTCTTCACGAGCGGCCGGATCGGTGCGCAGCACCTCTTCCAGCACCTCTTTCGAGTTCACCACCATTGAGCGGAACTTCAGACATTTAAATTTGCGGCCATTTAAGCCAACGCGTTCGTGGCCATAAATTGGCGCACCACCATCGCGGGAGACCATAAAGATCAGGGCGGCTAATGCCGGCAGCAGCATGGTAATAATGCTCAGGGCACCCACGAGATCGAAAGTACGCTTCAGGAAACGTGACGTTCGCTTGGCGAGGTTATTATTCACACGCAGGATCATCACTTCATGGCTGAAGATATAGGCCATGTCCGTACCGTAAAGCGGCACACCACGTAATGAAGGAATAACCGAGACCGAACGACAGTTATGTTTGGCCAGGTTTTTCAGCCACAGGTCGCGTGACTGACTCTGTTCATATTCCACCGCCACAATGAACTGTGTCTCACTGTTCACCAGCGCCCAGAGTGCCTGTTCATCTTTAATGACCGGCACACCAAATAGCTCATGCGCTGGCTGGCTGCCGTCAACGTCGAAGAAAGCCACGACATCAAAGCCCATGACTTCTTCGCTCTGCAGCGCCTGCCAGGCTTCTTCCGCATTCTTACCGCTGCCGAGAATAATGGATTGCTTCTTCCACAGGTTCTTACGGTTAAGCACCCGTTTCACCACGGCGCGGCCGACGGGTATCATCACCATGGCCAGCAGCCAGGTTAATGCCCAAATCCAGCGGGAGAGTTCCCATTTGGATAATGCGCTAATGGATAAAGCAATGACGGAAAATACCAGAACCGTTCTCAATGCTTCTTTTAATTCAAACCAGAAAGGCTTGCGGTAAGTATAATGACGTAATCTCACCCAGAACCAGCCAACACAGACAATGGAGAGCATAATATGTGTGGCTATCGTCAATTTGAGATCAACAGAAGGAATTTCTGACAGAATATCACCAGGGAAACTATTAATCAGCAAAATGGCCACGGCCAGTGCTGCATTAAAACAGATGAGATCTGAGAGAGCTAATGACAGTTTTATTAACAACCCTTTAAAGGTAAATTCAATATCGCGCATAGTTAACTCTTAATTTTATCTTAGAAAGCCTGTGTTTTATTGGTCTCTGACCTGGTGAGATGAGTATTTAGTCAACCCATCAGTTATTACACAGGAAACTTATTTAGGGAGTCTGACAAAAAGGTCATCGTAGCTGGCATAGCGGCTAGAGATTTTGGCAAGAAAATCAACATGAACGTTTACTGTTCCGCGGCGCTTCCTGAACAGTCTCAAGACTCGTCAGGACACGCTACCGCCCCTGGCTTGTAGCTGCCAATGCGCTGTAAAATGTTGCCGTTTCATGTTGTTTACCTGCCATCTCACACGGCAGGCTTTAGCGTTCATTCAGCGGAAATGTGTCTTCATTCACATAAATCAACATTGGACCCGCCTGCACTGCGCTAAATTCAACATCCACGCAGACATTCAGTAACACGTTGCTATACTAGTTATAACTGGCCTGTTTACAAGATGCTCCCCGCGCCCGTACCTTCTTTTAGGATTAAGACTACGTTAATGCTGCGTCAGTACCGCTCATTCCCATACTCCTCATAAAGTAAATTCAAGATTAATTCCCTGCCTAAAAATAAGATTAATCTTACGTCGCTGTATTCCGGTGATAAGTATTACTCTTTAATCAATCTGGCCCTATACGATTATTCCTGAAAAGAAACAGTTTAAGAATTTCGGCACCGGCGGTTATTTATCCGTCACTCCTGATGTTTTCCTCTACCCTGCGGCCAGCCATGAGGCTATATGCCCAGATTAGCGGTTGAAATGGTGTCGATTCCGACTCATCATTGATCATTACTTATGCTTTTCAGGTGAAAATAATGTTCGAATGGATCGCCGACCCGTCAATCTGGGCCGGCCTGGTCACGTTAGTCCTGCTGGAACTGGTTCTGGGTATTGATAACCTGGTATTTATTGCCATCCTGGCGGAGAAGCTCCCTCCCACACTGCGCGACCGTGCGCGCGTCACGGGCCTGCTGCTGGCGTTACTGATGCGGCTGGCGCTGCTGGCATCCATTTCGTGGTTGTCGTCGCTGACTACCCCGCTGTTTAACCTCAGCGGACACGCATTCAGCGCCCGTGATCTGCTCATGCTGGTTGGCGGTGTTTTTCTGTTGTTTAAAGCGACAATGGAACTGAATGAACGGCTGGAAGGGAAAGATGAAGAAGAGGGGCCGCAAAAACGGGGGGCACGGTTCTGGCCGGTGGTGGCGCAAATTGTGGTGCTGGATGCGGTATTTTCCCTTGATTCAGTGATTACTGCCGTCGGTATGGTTGACCATCTGGCCGTCATGATGGCCGCGGTGATTATCGCCATCCTGCTGATGCTGCTGGCCAGTAAGCCTCTCACCCGTTTTGTGAATGGTCACCCGACCATCATTATTCTCTGTCTCAGTTTCCTGCTGATGATCGGTTTCAGCCTGGTGGCCGACGGCTTTGGCTATTCCATTCCCAAAGGCTATCTGTACGCGGCGATTGGTTTCTCGGTGGTGATCGAAGCGCTGAACCAGCTGGCACAGTTTAACCGCCGCCGTTTTCTCTCCGCCCGTTCCCCACTGCGTAAGCGAACGGCTGAAGCCGTGCTCAGGCTACTGCGGGGCCATCATGAGCTGGCGGAACTGGATACGGAAACCTCTTCGCTGGTGGCAGACAGCAGCGGACGCAAGGCTATCTTTAACAAGCAGGAACGCATGATGATTGCACGCGTGCTGGCCATGGGTCAGCGCAGCGTCAGCAGCATTATGACCTCCCGGCATGATATAGAGCATATAGATCTGGCAGAATCCCCGGAAACTATCATGGCCCGGCTCGATCACAATCAACATACCCGTCTGATCATCACCGAGAACAGCGATGAACCTCTCGGTGTCGTTCATGTGATTGACCTGCTTAAACAGGCACTGCATGGCAATGACCTTGACCTTCGCGGGCTCATCCGCCAGCCGCTGGTCTTCCCTGAACAATTGACACTGCTCCCTGCGCTTGAACAGTTCCGCACCGCGCGAACCCACTTCGCCTTTGTGGTGGATGAGTTTGGCTCCGTCGAGGGGATTGTCACGCTGAGTGACGTGATGGAAACCATTGCCGGTAATCTGCCGAATGAGGGGGAAAAGCTCGACCCCCGCCATGACATTCAGCAAAATGCTGACGGCAGCTGGACGGCCAACGGCCATATGCCGCTGGATGACCTGGCTATGCATCTGCCGCTGCCGCTGGATGAGAAGCGTGAATACAATACACTGGCGGGACTGTTAATGGAGCATTTGCAGCATGTACCGCAGCAAGGGGAAGAGGTGCAGGTCGGGGACTATCTTTTCCGCACCTTACAGGTTGAAAATCACCGGGTACAAAAAGTCCAGATTATCCCGAATAACAACGAAGGTTAATCTTGACCGGAGCAACTCACTGTTGGGGCCGACCCGGTAAACTGGTCAGCCCCGACAGTGAATCACAGATCCTTCAGCACCTTTTTCACATCATTATTTTTATCGCTTTCCGGGTTACGATCTATCCACTTTTTCAGCCGTTCTCGCGCTTCGTCACGTAACTGACCGCGCAGTACCTGGTCTACGGTCAGGTTGTAATTGATACCCGACCACGGCCCGTAAATACGAAGCGGCACGGGCGTCACCTGTAAACGCTTTATCAACGTACTGTCACCCATCCAGCCTTCCGTCACGGTGACGCCAAAGCGGAAATCCAGCGCCCGGTTAACCACATCAATCGTCCCCTGACCGGTATAGTTGAGCGTGCCGGAATGGGCATCCAGACGACTGAAAGTGAATGCCCCATTTTTCAGGGCCATTGATCCCGTAATTTGCTGAAGGTTGGCCTGACCGTCGCTCCGCTTTCCTTCCACATTATTGTTATTATTTTCTACCGCGCGCTGAACCAGCTCCTGAAGGTTCAGGCCGGCAAACTGCGCATCTTTAACCGTCAGATCGGCCCTACCCTGCCAGTGACGCTTAACGTCGTCAACGGACAAACCTTCTCCCGCAAAGTTGCCGGTCAGGGAGATCGCACCGCTCACTTTATCCGGCAGTTCCAGGCTCTTTAACAGAGGAGTGAGGGCGAACTGTTTCAGATCCGGTTGCACGGTCACTTTAGTTTGTTCGCTGCGCACATCGATGGTGCCGGGAAGCGAGAAACTGCCGCCAGGGATATTCCCCCTGAAGGTATTGATCGTCATCAATCCGGCTTTATTCACTGCCGCTAGCTGAACATTTTTCATCTGCACGCCACGCCAGTGTAACGCATCAACACTCAGCCCGACCTTACCGTCTATGGCATTCAGCGGAGAGTTGGCATTGTCATACTCGGGCAAGGCCGCCACCACCGGCGCAGGTCCGGAACGCTGGTCTGCACCGGTGGAGCTCCCGGATGAGACCTCATTCAGACCGAGTAAAGCATCAAGGTTAAGAGTGGCAGCGTGAAGATCTGCGCTGATCTGAAGACGTGGGCTCATGAAACCCGAGAGATTACCGGTAAGCTGACTGTCATTAGCGCTGAACTGAATATCGGCCAGACTGAACTGCTGTTTCGGCAACAACCATGTCGCTTTCATTTGAGCGCTGCCTTTTACCCCTTCACGAGGAAGATCAGCGCCTTTCATCTGGTAATCAAGCTGATTAATCACGGCATCAAGACGCCGTGGGTAATCGGTAATATCCAGATCGCTCTCCATACTGATCTGCAGTTCACGCTGGTCACGGTTAATGCGGCTACTCAGGGCCAGATGCGCCAGGCGCGGCTGCGTCTGATCCAGGGAGAGGTTAAAATCACGCACATTAAGCTGTTCGCCGTTGCTCTGCTGCCAGACCAGTAAGCTGTCGGCAATACGCAGATGAGCAATATCAAATTTCCAGCCATGGGTGATATCACTGACCGGTGAGGCGTCGTCGTTATCATCAGGGCCTATCGGGGCATCTGACGGTCGCTGGCGCTCACTGTCCGGCATCAGCCGCACCACGGCACCTTTGAGCATCACTTGTTTAACGGACAGCTGGTGTGAAAGCAGCGGTAAAAGATTAACATCCAGCCGCATATTTTGCGCACTGACAACAGGCTGGGTGGCACCCGGCGCCGTCAGGGTGATCGGGCCGGAAAGAATACTGAGCTGCGGCCAGACGTGCCAGCGCAGCTCGCCATTCAGTGCCAGTTGGTAGCCACTGTGCTGTTCAACCTGGCGAACCATATAGGCGCGAAAATCATTAGGATTAACCAGCACGACCAGCGCGGTCATGCCAGCCACCATCACCACCAGTAAGATGGCAAGGGTGGTAATAAATCTTTTCATGCCTTCTCCTTAAACCCCACTCTTTCAACCCGCAGAGACGTTGGCCGCGTTGCTGTTAAGCTTAGTCTTTATCAATACGGCTGGCGTCTGCGCCCTGCTGACCTTTGTACTTCGCGTCCTGCCGACTGTTATAAGGTCTTGCCGCGGGGCCGGACAACGGTTCAAAACTGAGCGCACCAATCAGCATCCCAGGACGCAGCGCCAGGGGGAGTTTACCTGAATTATAGAACTCCAGCACGATCCGGCCCTGCCAGCCCGGATCGATACGGTGTGCGGTAACGTGCACCATCAGCCCGAGTCGTGCCAGGGAAGAGCGTCCGTCGAGCCAGCCGACCAGATCGTCCGGCAGCGTCACGGACTCCAGCGTCACGGCCAGTGCCAGCTCGCCAGGGTGCAGATAAAAGGCATCCCCTTCCGGCAGCACAATCTCATCGCTCATCACGCGATCCAGCGCCGCACTCACTTCGTCTTTCGGACCACTCAGATCAATAAAGGGTGCCGTGTGACCGCGAAACGTGCGGAACTGATTGCCAAGGCGCACATCAACAGTGGCACCGTTAATACGTTCTACCGGTGGGCGGGGATCGATACCCAGTTTGCCGTTATCGAGCCAGGCTTCGATATCGCGGTCACATAATCTCATGAGGGTCTCCAGCGGGCGCTTCGATTATTCGAAGAACTGATTAATTTTCGCTTTCAGGATATCAATGGCAATGCGGTTTTTCCCGCCGCGCGGCACGATAATATCGGCGTATTGCTTTGACGGTTCGATAAATTGCAGGAACATCGGCCGCACCGTCTTCTGATACTGTGCCATCACCGAGTCCATTGAACGCCCGCGCTCATTAACATCGCGCTTCATGCGTCGCATCAGGCAGATGTCCAGGGGGGTATCAACGAAAATAGAGAAGTTCATTTCCTGGCGCAGGCGCGCGTCGGTCAGCAGCAGGATCCCCTCAAGGATAATCACTTTCTTGGGTTTCAGGCAGAGCGTCTGTGCGGTTCGCGTGTGCTCAACGTAGCTGTACACCGGCAAATCGATCGGCTGCCCGGCTTTCAGCATCTGTAAATGCTGTAAGAGAAGGTTATGATCCATGGCGCTGGGATGATCATAGTTGGTCTTGACCCGCTCCTCCATGGTGAGATGACTCTGGTCTTTATAGTAGGCATCCTCGGGGATGACACCAATATTTTCATCACCGACACGATCGCGGACTTCACGATACAGCGTACTGGCAATAAGACTTTTTCCCGAGGCAGAAGCACCTGCGATACCTACGATGACGCACTGATGTGACTTGTCAGTCATATATTAAAGACCTGATTCTGAGACAATATAAGGGTGAGCACACCCGGCAGATTTAGCGCTACAGGCAGACAGTGGCTGCCAACACACCTGCAGCATGAATTTGAAGGGTATAGCGGGCGCAATTATAGGGAGTTAGCCCTGCTGATACCAGAAAAAAGCGCCTGAAACCTTTTCAGACTTTCCCGTTAGGCGACAATCACTTTCATCGATAAACTGGCCGGCAGAAAAACAGTAAAAAGGAAAGCGTGTGTCCTGGCATCTCGTCCATATTTTAACCTATTTCGGTGACAGCATGTTGCTGATCCCTACCGCTGCCATTATGGCGTTATTGCTCCACTATAAAAGCGATGATAAACGTACTGCCTGGTACTGGGTGCTCGCGTTCTGCACGGCCGGGGCCGTGGTGAGCCTGTCTAAAATTGCTTTTCTGGGGTTTGGTATTGGCAGCGCGCGTTTCAACTTTACCGGTTTCAGTGGCCACAGCGCTATGTCCGCCACGCTGTGGCCGGTGATGCTCTGGCTGCTGAGTGGCCGCCTGGCGAACGTCTGGCGCGGCGTGGCGGTGGCCTGTGGTTATCTGATCCCCCTGATGGTGGGCCTTTCCCGGCTGGTATTGAATTATCACTCCGTCAGTGAAGTGATCGCCGGACTGACGCTGGGGTTTACCCTCAGCAGCGTCTTTCTGTTCAGCCAGCGTCATATCCGGCCGCGGGGGTTTTCCCCCTTACAGCTGGCGATCGCCCTGCTGCTGCCGTTATTACTGATTGGCCACGGTCGCATCGCCACCACCCAGCAGTTCCTGCAGCGGCTGTCTGTGCAGATTGCGGGTATCGACCACGCCTGGACCCGCGAGGAGCTACTTAAACTGCGCCAGTGATGGCGCTTAAGCCGGCTTTTTGCGGACAGCGCGCGGTTCAATCGTCCGAATAACGCGATCTTTTGGTTTTGGCGAAAATAGTGCTTATTTGTTATGCCAGCAAGAGCATAAGATATTAAGATTATGCCTATATCGGCGCCATGCTGGATATGTAATGACGACAAAAAATGTATCATCTGTAACATCCCCGCATTCGCAATGGGTTAACGCCCTGTTGCTGGGGTTGTTAAGTTTTGTCGTCACTTTTTACTGCCTTGAGCTGATCAAGGTCAGCGGTCAGATCTCGCCGCTGTGGTTTTCCACGGCGCTGATGACTATCGTGGTGTTCCGTCATCCGCTACACCGCCTGCCCCTGCTGCTGCTGGGCTGCGTTCTCGGCGTCTCGCTGGCGAACGCTATGGTCATCGGCCCTTCGCTGGCCAACCTGAAGTTCCCGCTGGTCAATCTGCTCCAGGCACTGCTGGGAGGCGCCCTGCTGCGCCTGCTGCTGGATCGTGACAAACCGCTGAACTCACTGTTCAGCTGGTGCAAAATGATGGTTGCCGTCGGCGTTATGACGCCGCTGATCGGCGGGCTGCTGGCCAGCTGGCTGCTGCACTTTAACGGCCACTCGACGCTGCGGTTCTTCACCACCTGGACCATCTCTGAGGTGATAGGCATGCTGGCACTGGGCCCGGTTTGTCTGCTGTGGCAGCCGGATTATCTGCGCCGTCATCTGCGCCAGAACGTGCTGTTTGAAACCCTGCTCACCCTGATGGTAACGCTGGCGCTGTGCTGGTTCTCACTGCGCTATATCCCCTGGCCATTTACCTTTGTCATTGTGATCCTGTTTTACAGCGCGGTCCGTCTGCCCCGTTTTGAAGCCTTTGTGATCTACCTGGCGACCATCTCAATGATGTCGCTGATGCTGGCCCTGCAGTTGATCCCTGACGACATCACCAATGCCAGAATGCTGGTGTCCATGCCCTGGGTTCCGTTCCTGCTGGCGCTGATCCCCAGCCATATCATGACGCTGGTGATGCACTCGTTTCGCGAGGAGCGTAAGCATATCTCTGAAAGCGAAACGCGCTTTCGTCACGCCATGGAGTATTCAGCCATTGGTATGGCGCTGGTATCGACTCGCGGCGACTGGATGCAGGTCAATCCGTCCCTGTGCAAAATACTGGGTTACAACAGAGCTGAGCTGAGCACCCATAACTTCCAGGCGCTGACCCACCCCGCCGATCTCGACGCCGATCTGGAACAGATGCAGGCTCTGCTGGCAGGCGAGATTAAAAGCTACAGTCTGGAGAAGCGCTACATCCACAAAAATGGCCAGATCCTCTGGGTCCTGCTGGCCATGTCACTGGTGCGTGATAGCGAACAACAGCCCCTCTATTTTATTGCGCAGATTGAAGATATTTCCGATCTGAAAAAGACCGAAGAGGTGAACCAGCGGCTGATGGAACGCATTACCCTGGCGAATGAAGCCGGCGGGATTGGCGTCTGGGAGTGGGACTTACAAAACGGGGTGATGAGCTGGGATAAGCGTATGTTTCAGCTCTATCAGATGCCAGCCAATGCACAGGCCTCCTATCAGGACTGGGTCAAAAGGTTGCATCCGGCCGACCGCGAGGGCGCTATCCGCATGTTTGATAACGCGGCTAAAAATGCCACACCGGTTGATGTTGAATTTCGTATTAATACGGAGACCGGCGTGCGTCATATCCGTGCTCAGTGCAATATTTTGCTGGACCGGAATGGCAACGTCGAGCGTATGCTCGGTATAAATCAGGACATTACCGCCCTGCGTCTGCTTACCAACGCCCTTTACGAAGAGAAAGAGCGTATGCATATCACCCTGGATGCCATCGGTGAAGCGGTGATCAGCACCGATGAAGAGATGCGGGTGATCTTTATGAACCCGGTGGCGGAAAAAATGAGTGGCTGGCTCCAGCATCAGGCATCAGGTATCCCCCTGAGCGAAATCCTGCACCTGACCCAGGGCAGCCAGGGGCCGGAGCGTAAAAATCTGCTGCTGTGCGACCTGCCACAGCAGAAAACCCCGGGAGAGCCCGATGCGGAGCTGGTGCTGCATAACCGCTCCGGTGAGCAGTTCGCTGTCCATTACAGCCTGTCACCACTGAAAACCCTGGCCGGTGAAAACATCGGCAGCGTGATGGTTATCCAGGACGTCAGCGAATCCCGTGAAATGCTGAAACGACTTAGTTACAGTGCCTCCCATGATATGCTGACGCGCCTGCCTAATCGCGTCAGCTTCGAACATCAGCTTAAACGCCTGACCCTCTCCGGCACAGAGCAGCAGCACGTGCTGGTGTTTCTCGATCTCGATCGCTTTAAATCCGTCAACGATACCGCGGGCCATGCGGCCGGTGATGCCCTGCTGCGGGACATTGCTGGCGTGATGCAGCGCCATCTGGGAACGGGCGATTTCCTCGCCCGCCTCGGTGGTGATGAGTTTGGCGTCCTGCTGCCGGACTGTACGCTGAAGCAGGCTGGCGAGACAGTGGGTCGGATTATCAGCGCCGTTAACGATTATGGTTTCCTGTGGGAAGGCCGGGTACATCACGTCGGCGCCAGCGCCGGTCTCACCCCCGTCAGCGCGGACAGTGTCAGCGCCAGTGAACTGATGGCACAGGCCGATTTGGCCTGTTACCACGCCAAGCATAACGGGCGCGGCCGACTGTCCGTCTACGAAAGCCACCTGCTGAAACGGCTGAAGCCGGAAATGAGCCGCGTGCAAAATGAACAGATTATTGCTCAGCAACCTATGCGTCTGCAGGTCTGGGCCGCCTCTCCGCCAGGAAAAATCCATGCCACCAGTTTCTGGCTGGCAGAAATGCAGCTGTTTACGCCAGAGGGAGATGAAATTGAAGAGACCAGCTTCCGCGCCGGGCTGCAGGACAGCGATCTTTTTGTCGAACTGGACCGGAAGCTGATCAGGGAGTTCTTCCAGAACTATGCGCAGGGGACCATCAGTAAAGGCCTGACCCTGACACTGCCGGTCTCCGGCTTTGGGCTGTGCGATGACCGTTTCATTAACGATACGCTGGACCAGTTTGCACGCTACCGCGTACCGGCCAATACCCTCTGGTTTGCCATCAATGCCGATGTTCTCAGCCAGCCTGATGAGGCACTGCACCGCAACATTGCCCGCCTTCGCGCCGCCGGCAGCCGGATTGTCCTGCGCGACTTTGGCCGCAATCTGGATGCGTTTAACCAGCTACCCGCCGACGAGATTGACTATCTTTACCTCGCCAGCGAGCTGGTGGCCAACGTCCACTGCAACCTGATGGATGAGATGATGGTGTCGATCATTCACGGCCACGCCAGGCGGCTGGGTATTGCTACTCTGGCCGGGCCCGTAGAGCTGCCGGTGGCCCTTAACACCCTCTCCTCCATTGGCATCGACATGGTGTGGGGCGACACCATCGCGCCCCGTCAGTCGCTGTCATCGATGCTGATGAACAGCTACTTCGCCATCAAATAATTTCCCCTTACTGCGGCTCGCGCTGACAGGCCTTACTGATCCAGCCCCGCACCTTCGCATCCTGCTCCGCGTCGGTCAGCAGCTGCGCGCTGGCCGACAGCAGCGGCGCACAGCGCAGCCCGGCTTTCAGCATGATATGCAGGGTGTGCGGATCATCTTCATAGCGAAAGACCGCCAGCATCTGCTTCGGCGTCAGGGTCACCCCCTGAGCAATGGCGCTGGCCAGCACCTGCTGGAGCACGCTGGTGGTTTCGTCGCGGTAGCGCCAGTTCCCCCGGGCTTCATCAATCAGGGCATTGGTCATCCCTTTCTGACCGAATTGCCTTTCCGGCTCAAGGTAATGATCCCAGACAATCAGCCCGCTGTTGAGTAACGCCGCCCGGGTCTGAGGTGGAGCATACTTAATCATCCAGGCCATCAGTGTCAGATCGCGCCCGCTGCCGTCGGACAGCGTTTGCTCAAGCAGCAACGGCTGCTGACGCACTGCCGCCATCAGCGTTGCGGTGTCGTCATTCAGCGCCAGCAGCATCAGCCGCCAGAGGCCCTGCGGGGCAGGCTCATACGCCAGCAGGAAATTCGCCGTGCTGCCCATACCTGTAAACAGGGCGGT
This sequence comes from Erwinia persicina NBRC 102418, assembly GCF_001571305.1. Lineage (GTDB taxonomy): Bacteria > Pseudomonadota > Gammaproteobacteria > Enterobacterales > Enterobacteriaceae > Erwinia > Erwinia persicina. The sequence continues at coordinate 392,076 of NZ_BCTN01000001.1, forward strand.
GGTCATGTAGGAGGGGGCGTCCGGGAGACGGGGCTTTATCCAGTCAGGGCGCGCCGCCAGCAGCTGGGCCATCGTCGCATAAAAACGCTGCTGCCGCGCCTCGCCCGCAGGCGGCTCGTGACGCAGATCGCGCAGCGGATCGTAATCAAAGGTCAGGGACTGGATCTGAGCCGGGGTCATCACCGAGAAAAACAGCCTCAGGGCGACCGCATTGTGGCTTTCAATCGCATTGCTGAGGACTGAGTAGCCATTTTCCCCCTTATCCAGCGGCGAAAGTCCGCGCCGGATAAAATAACGCAGGGTCTGTTCGGGATACACTTTTGCCGCTGCGCGGTAAAACAGCTCGCGGGCACTGTCATCAGGGAGTCGGTTCAGCTGCGTGATGGCCCCCTGCTCCAGCAACGTCAGGTTATGTTGCATCTGCCGCTCGTGCTGCGTCCATGCCATGGTGCTCTGATGGCCCGGGTTAAACCAGAAGGCGGCGGTCAGGACGGTAAACAGTAGCCATCCGGTGACCAGCGCGCGCACCGGCGGAGCATCACGTCGCTGCCAGCGTGCCATCAGCAGCGTAAGCCAGGTCAGCAGGCTCACCAGTAACAGCAGTATCTCATGCGCAAACTCCACGACCCTCAGCCCACCCGGCCAGAGTAACAGCGCAATGATCAGCGACTGCGGTAGCAGCGACGCCAGCAGCACCCAGCGGGAGCGGGTATGACGCCAGCGCAGGGCCAGCACCAGCGCCGTGATCCCAAGGACCAGAGGGGCAATCGTCAGTGACACCAGGATTAAAAATACAGACAAGCTCACATCCACTCCCTGCCCTCTGCCGGATGGCAGGGCGGTTATTCCATTTTGTGGACGCGATTCTATACAAAGCCGAGCGATAAATAAAAGACGACGTCGTAAACCTTCTCTTGCCGCTTGCGCCGCCAGCGCACTCAGGCTAAAGTCGCCCCCTTTTTTCCCACTCAGCGGAGGAAACGATGTTTATCGGTTTCGACTACGGTACGGCAAACTGCTCGATTGCCATCATGGAAAACGGTGCCCCTAAGCTGCTGCCGTTAGAGCAGGACTCGCCTTATTTACCCTCAATGCTGTGTGCGCCCACCCGTGATGCCGTCAGCGAATGGCTGTTCCGTCATCATCAGGTCCCTACTCCACAGGCAGAAAACCAGGCGCTGCTGCGCCGTGCGCTGGCGTTTAACCGCGAAGAGGATATCGACGTCCTGCCGGGCAGCGTTAAGTTCGGCCTCGCGTCACTGGCACAGTATATGGATGACCCGGAGGACGTGTGGTTTGTGAAATCCCCGAAATCGTTCCTCGGGGCCAGCGGGCTGAAACCACAGCAGGTCGCTTTCTTCGAAGATCTGGTCTGCGCCATGATGCTGCACATCCGCCAGACGGCGGAAAGCCACCTGAATGAGCGCGTCACTCAGGCGGTGATCGGTCGTCCCGTCAACTTCCAGGGGCTGGGCGGTGATGACGCCAACCAGCAGGCGGAAGGTATCCTTGCGCGCGCGGCCAGCCGCGCCGGTTTCCAGGAGGTGGTTTTCCAGTTTGAACCCGTGGCAGCCGGGCTGGATTTTGAAGCGACGCTGACGAAAGAAACGCGGGTGCTGGTGGTGGATATCGGCGGGGGAACCACCGACTGCTCCATGCTGCTGATGGGGCCGCAGTGGCACGATAAAGCGGATCGCGGCGACAGTCTGCTGGGTCACAGCGGCTGTCGCGTGGGGGGAAACGACCTCGATATCATGCTGGCGTTTAAAGAACTGATGCCACTGCTGGGGCTGGGCGGTGAAACCGTGAAAGGCACCGGGCTGCCGGCCCTGCCGTGGTGGAATGCCGTCGCGATTAATGATGTCCCGGCGCAGAGTGACTTCTATGCCGCCGCCTCACGCAAACAGTTGCAGGATCTGATCCGCGATGCTGCCGAACCGGCTAAAGTACAGCGACTGCTTAAAGTCTGGCAGCAGCGGCTGGGCTATCGTCTGGTGCGCGCCGCCGAAGAGAGCAAGATCATCCTGTCGCAGCGTGACGAGGTTCAGACCGCGCTGGACTTTATCGATGCCGGACTGGAAACGGGCATCAGCGTTGCCGCACTGGAAACGGCCATCAGCCAGCCGCTTGAGCGCATTCAGGAGCAGGTCACCCTGGCCTTAAATACCAGCGGCACGCGCCCTGACGTGATTTATCTGACGGGCGGCAGCGCGAAGTCGCCGGTGCTGCGTGCGGCATTACAGCAGCAGCTGCCGGATATTCCGCTGGCCAGCGGCGATGACTTCGGCTCCGTTACCGCGGGCCTCGCACGCTGGGCGCAGGTGATGTTCCGTTAACCGTTCGCGATCTGACCGGGCTGCCCGGTCAGATCGCTGAATGCGCCCGTCCCGCCCGCCACCAGAGGAGCAGCGACAACAGGGCCACCCCGCCCAGCACGCTGAACGCCGCGCTGAACGAGTAGCGCGTGGCAATGAATCCGGCCAGCGCCGGACTGAACGCCGCCCCGGCCCCCTGCATAAACATAATAATGCTCTGCCCCGCATTAACATGCCCTGTGCCTTTCAGCACGCTGACCACGTATCCCGGCAGCGCCACGCCGAGAATGCCCGCCGCCAGCCCGTCCATAATCTGTACCGGGATCATCGCCAGTGGCTCGGCAAATCCGGCGGCAATCGCGGCACGGAAGGGAAGCACCATCAGCGCCACCATGATCAGGCGCCGGTAGCCATATTGCTCAATACGCGCGGCAGTAAACAGCGCCACCGGGATCATCACGCACTGCGAAATCACCACCGTGGCAGCCGCATACAGCCCGGGGTTAATGGCCCCGGGACCGGTTGCCGAGGCGACGCGCATACTTAACATTGGCAGCAGCGCGGCATTGGAAAGATGGAAAAGCAGCAGGGTCAGCCCGGTAATCAGCAACAGCGGATTTTTTATCAGTACCGACAGGCGTGGTACCGACGTGGCCTCCTGCGCAGAGGTCAGTCCACGGGCAACGGCATGATCGATATCCTGTTCACGAATGGCAAGAACCGCAACGGAGGTCAGCACCGCCATGCCGGTCATCAACACAAAAACGGCCCCAATGCCACTGTACCAGCTGGCGACGCCTGCCAGCACCGCCGCCGTCATATTCCCGCCATGATTAAACGCTTCATTTCGTCCCATCTGGCGGTTAAAACCGGCCTCCCCGGTAATCCCCAGCGTGATACCCGCCAGCGCCGGGCCGATAAAGGCGGCGGCGATGCCGGTGGCTATCTGCGATAGCGTAACGGCAACCGGCTCAGGGCGATACCACAGCCACAGCGTAGCCGCCGTTATCAGGGCACAGCAGACCAGCAACCACAGACGTTTGCGGGTGGTGGCATCGATCATGATCCCGGCGGGAATAGTGACCAGCAGACCGGCCAGGCCGCCGGCGGTCATCACCAGGCCAATATCATCCGGCGTCCACTGCCTGTCGGTGAGAAAAATGCCTAAAAAAGGCCCAAGACCATCACGCACATCGGCAAGAAAAAAGCTCATCAGGCACAACGCCTGAAGCGATCGTTGGGACATGATATTTCCCCTGGCAGAAAGGTCAGTGAGACCGAAAATGGCACGAAAAGTTAAATATAAGATTCCGCCTATCATGCCTGAAAACGGTAATAAGTCACCGGGCAGGAGAGTAACGAATTGAAACCGGGTGAAAAAATATCGGCCAGACCCGGGGTGACGGCCGGGCGAAAAAAGGCCCGCGAAGGCGGGCCTGATGTGCGTAATATTCAGCGACGTTTAGTAGCTGCTGACTTCCGACAGCAGACGAAGATCCTCATCTTTCAGTCTGAGAACGGCGGCTTTCGCCAGTTCGTCGACCTGCGTAAGCGACGTGGCGCTGACAATCGGCGCGGTGACCGACGGACGGGCAATCTGCCAGGCCAGTGCCACCTGCGCAGGCGAGGCATGACGGGCATCCGCTATCTGCACCAGTGCATTGACGATTTTCAGGCCGCGATCGTTCAGATACTTCTCGACGACGCCCTGGCCGCGGGCGCTTTTCGCCGCATCCTCTTTACTGCGGTATTTGCCACTGAGGAAGCCGCTGGCAAGGGAGTAGTAGTTAATGACGCCGAGGCCGTGTTCCACCGCCACCTGCTCCAGCCCGCTCTCATAACCGGCACGATCGTAGAGGTTATATTCCGGCTGCAGCGTTTCATACCGCGCCAGCCCGTTGTCAGCACTGATTTTCAGCGCCTCACGCAGGCGGTCATCAGCATAGTTAGAGGCACCGATAGCACGCACCTTACCTTCTTTGATTAACGCATCGAACGCGGCCAGGGTCTCCTGCAGCGGCGTATCGGCATCATCACGGTGAGCCTGATACAGATCAATGTAGTCGGTTTGCAGACGTTTCAGCGAGGCGTCCACCGCCTGGCGAATATAGGCAGGTGCCAGCCCGGTTTTGCCATCCCCGAGATCCATTCCCACTTTGGTCGCCAGCACTATCTGGTCACGTTTACCGCTTTTTTTCAGCCAGTTACCAATAATGACTTCTGATTCACCACCTTTATTACCCGGTGCCCAGCGAGAGTAGACATCCGCCGTATCAATAAAGTTAAGCCCCTTCTCCACCAGCGCATCCAGCAGAGAAAACGAGGTCTGTTCATCGATGGTCCAGCCGAACACATTACCACCAAAGGTCAGCACCGGAACCTGGATACCGGAGCGGCCCAGTTGGCGATGTTCTAAAGTACTCATAATGATCCTCCTGATTAGAAGCCAGTAACGCAGCCCGTAAGTCTAACAAAGAACCCGGATCCTGCTTCGTCCATTTGTGGCAATGTATTTACCAGAAAAGATAAAAAAGAAACGATGCCGCCGCGACAGTGGTAAAGGATACAGTTATCCTTAATTCCTTCATTTTTCAGCGGTTGAAATTCGCTATCCTGACAAAATTCGGGACACCTTTTTGTCCTGCCTGGGCATGAGCCTGATCCACTGAGAGCCAACAACATGAATACACCGCGTCGTTTCCCCCTGATCCCACTGGTGATAGCCGTTGCGCTGATAGCCGGAGGCGGTTACTGGTGGTACAGCCACAGTGCCAGCCCGCAGGCACAGCCCGCAGAGGGAACGCAACCGGCGCGGGGCAAAGGCCCTCGCGGCGCGGGACGGACAGGGGCAGCGGGTGGCATGGCCTCGCCGGTACAGGCGGCTGAGGCGGTGCGGCAGAGCGTGCCGCAATATCTCTCCGGGCTGGGTACGGTCACGGCGGCCAATACCGTCACGCTGCGCAGCCGGGTCGATGGCGACCTGATGGCGCTGCACTTTACAGAAGGCCAGGAAGTGAAAGCCGGACAGCTGCTGGCAGAGATCGATCCCCGTCCTTATCAGGTGGCACTGATGCAGGCCGAAGGGCAACTGGCGAAAAGTCAGGCCACGCTGGCCAATGCGCGGCGCGACCTCGCCCGCTATGAAAAACTGGCAAAAACCAGTCTGGTGTCACAGCAGGAGCTGGATACCCAGCGTTCACTGGTCAGTGAAAGCCAGGGCACGCTGAAAGCCGATGAGGGCAGCGTCGCCAGTGCGAAGCTCAACCTCACCTACAGCCGGGTCACTGCCCCTATCGACGGTCGCGTGGGCCTGAAACAGGTCGACGTCGGCAACTATATTTCCAGTGGCGACACCAACGGCATTGTGGTGATCACCCAGACTCACCCGATCGACCTGGTTTTCAGCCTGCCGGAAAATGATATCTCTGCGATCCTCAGCGCACAAAAAAGCGGGCCCGTACCGGTCGAAGCCTGGGATCGCGGCAACACCACGCTGCTGACCCAGGGAACGTTACTGAGTATGGATAATCAGATCGATACCACCACCGGTACGGTGAAGCTGAAAGCCCGCTTTACCAATCAGGACGACCGCCTGTTCCCGAATCAGTTTGTCAACGCCCGACTGAAAGTCAGCACGCTGCAGGATGCGATTGTTATACCGGCCGCAGCGCTGCAGATGGGCAATGAGGGCAGCTTTGTCTGGGTGGTCAACAGTGACGATAAGGTGAGTAAAAAAATCGTCACCATCGAATTCCAGGACAGTGAAAAAGTGGTGATCAACGCCGGGCTGGAGGCCGGGGAAAAGGTGGTCACCGATGGCATTGATCGCCTGACAGAAGGGGCGAAAGTCGAGGTGGTTGCCCCACAGGCCACACCGCTGACCTCGGGTAAAAGTGCCCAGCCCGCCAGGGGAGCCAGCGACTGATGCAGGTGATGCCCCCAACGCCCGGCGGCGGGCCATCCCGCCAGTTTATTCTGCGTCCGGTAGCCACCACGCTGCTGATGATTGCTATTTTGCTGGCAGGGATTATCGGCTATCGCGCCCTGCCCGTCTCTGCCCTGCCGGAAGTCGACTATCCGACAATTCAGGTCGTCACCCTGTATCCCGGGGCCAGCCCGGACGTGATCACCTCGGCGATCACTGCGCCACTGGAACGGCAGTTCGGCCAGATGTCCGGCCTGAAACAGATGGCGTCGCAAAGCGCTGGCGGCGCTTCGGTCGTCACCCTGCAGTTCCAGCTGGAGCTGCCGCTGGACGTGGCCGAACAGGAGGTGCAGGCCGCGATCAATGCCGCCACCAACCTGCTTCCGTCTGACCTGCCTAACCCACCGGTTTACAGCAAGGTGAATCCGGCGGATCCGCCCATTATGACCCTGGCCGTCACCACCACCAGCCTGCCGATGACTCAGGTCGCTGATATGGTGGAAACCCGCGTGGCGCAAAAAATTTCCCAGGTTTCCGGCGTGGGCCTGGTCACGCTGTCCGGCGGGCAGCGTCCGGCTGTCAGGGTGAAACTCAATGCTCAGGCGCTGGCGGCGATGAATATCACCAGCGAAACCGTACGTACCGCCATCAGCAACGCCAACGTGAACTCGGCCAAAGGCAGCCTGGACGGGCCGGAACGCTCAATTACCCTGTCGGCCAATGACCAGATTAAAACCGCCGAGGGTTACCGGCAGCTGATCGTCGCGTTCCAGAACGGCGCGCCGGTGCGGCTGGGCGATGTCGCCAGCGTGGAACAGGGCGCGGAAAACAGCTGGCTCGGGGCCTGGGCCAACCGGCAGCAGGCGATTGTGCTGAATGTTCAGCGTCAGCCCGGGGCGAACATCATTGCCACCGCCGATAATATTCGCCAGATGCTGCCTGCCCTGACCGCTTCACTGCCTAAGTCGGTGGACGTCAGACTGCTGACCGACCGTACCACCAATATCCGCGCATCCGTCCATGATGTGCAGTTTGAGCTGCTGCTTGCTCTGGCGCTGGTGGTGATGATTATTTATCTGTTCCTGCGCAACGTGGCGGCCACGATTATTCCGGCCGTCGCTGTGCCGCTGTCATTAATCGGCACCTTCGCGGCAATGTATTTCTTTGGCTTCTCGGTGAACAACCTGACCCTGATGGCGCTGACCATTGCCACCGGCTTCGTGGTCGATGATGCCATCGTGGTCATTGAAAATATTTCGCGCTACATCGAAAAAGGCGAAAAGCCGCTGACTGCCGCGCTGAAAGGGGCGGGAGAGATTGGCTTTACCATTATTTCCCTCACCTTCTCGCTGATCGCAGTCCTGATCCCGCTGCTGTTTATGGGTGACATCGTCGGCCGTTTGTTCCGCGAGTTTGCCATTACGCTGGCAGTGGCCATTCTCATCTCAGCGATAGTGTCACTGACGCTGACGCCGATGATGTGCGCACGCATGTTAAGCGCGGAATCACTGCGTAAACAGAACCGTTTCTCGCGCGCCAGCGAAGCGATGTTTGAACGGGTGATTGCCCGCTATGGCCGCATGTTGCAAAAAGTCCTCCGCCATCCGTGGCTGACGCTGGGCGTGGCCATCGGCGCCATGGCGCTGACGGTGCTGCTGTGGCTGGTGATCCCGAAAGGTTTCTTCCCGGTACAGGATAACGGCATTATTCAGGGAACCTTACAGGCCCCGCAGTCGGTTTCTTACAGCAATATGGCACAGCGCCAGCAGGAAGTGGCCTCGATCATTATGAAAGATCCGGCGGTACAGAGCCTGACCTCCTTTGTTGGCGTGGATGGCACCAATGCCGCGCTGAACAGCGGGCGACTGCAGATTAACCTTAAACCGCTGGATGAACGGGCTGACCGCATTCCGGCGGTCATTGCCCGTCTGCAGGCGCAGATCGACAACCTGCCCGGTATTACCCTCTGGCTGCAGCCGGTGCAGGACCTGACGATTGATACCCAGGCCAGCCGGACGCAGTATCAGTTCACGCTACAGGCCGGTTCACTGGAGTCGCTCAGCCTGTGGGTCCCCAAATTACAGGCGAAACTGGCCACCCGCCCCGAGCTGAAAGGGGTGAGCAGCGACTGGCAGGATCAGGGGCTGGAAGCCTATATCCGCGTCGATCGTGATGTCGCCAGCCGCCTGGGCATCTCTCTTTCAGATGTGGATAATGCCCTGTATAACGCTTTCGGCCAGCGTCTGGTGTCAACGATTTACACTCAGGCCAATCAGTACCGGGTGGTGCTGGAGCATGACACGGCCAGTACCCCGGGCCTGGCCGCGCTTCAGAGCATCCGGCTGAAGAGTACGGACGGTGGCAGCGTGCCGCTCAGTGCGATTGCCCGCGTGGAGCAGCGCCACACGGCGCTGACGATTAATCACCTTGACCAGTTCCCTTCCACCACCTTCTCGTTTGATGTGAATAAGGGATACTCACTGGAGCAGGCGGTCAATGCCATCAACCAGACGGAACAATCCCTTGCCATGCCGTCGGAGATCATGACGCAGTTCCAGGGCAGCACACTCGCCTTCCAGGCCGCACTGTCCAGTACCGTATGGCTGATTGTCGCCGCCGTGGTAGCGATGTATATCGTGCTGGGCGTGCTGTACGAGAGCTTTATTCATCCGGTCACCATCCTGTCGACGCTGCCTACCGCCGGGGTGGGTGCTCTGCTGGCGCTGCTGATCAGTGGCAGCGAGCTGGATGTGATTGCCATCATCGGCATTATTCTGCTGATCGGTATCGTGAAAAAGAACGCCATCATGATGATCGATTTTGCCCTGGCGGCCGAGCGCGAAAAAGGGATGACCCCGTACGAGGCCATTTACCAGGCGTGCCTGCTGCGCTTCCGTCCGATCCTGATGACCACTCTGGCGGCGCTGTTCGGCGCTCTGCCGCTGATGCTCAGTACCGGCGTCGGCGCGGAGCTGCGCCGCCCGCTGGGGACGGCAATGGTCGGGGGCCTGGTGGTCAGCCAGGTGCTGACGCTGTTTACCACCCCGGTGATCTACCTGCTGTTTGACCGTCTGTCCCGGGCGACCCGTCGCCTGGTGAAGCGGGAGGCCGAGTGAAATTCTTCGCCCTGTTCATTCACCGCCCCATCGCCACCACACTGCTGACCGTGGCGATCCTGCTGGCCGGTATTCTGGGCTTCCGGCTCCTGCCGGTTGCCCCACTGCCGCAGGTCGATTTCCCGGTGATCATGGTCAGTGCCTCGCTGCCGGGTGCCTCACCAGAGACCATGGCCTCCTCGGTGGCGACACCGCTGGAGCGTGCGCTGGGCCGCGTCGCCGGGATCACCGAAATGACCTCGACCAGCTCGCTCGGCAGCACACGCATCATCCTCGTGTTTGATTTTGAGCGTGATATTAACGGTGCCGCGCGCGATGTACAGGGGGCCATTAACGCCGCACAGAGCCTGCTCCCCACCGGGATGCCCAGCCGCCCCACCTACCGTAAAGCGAACCCGTCAGATGCGCCGATTATGATCATGACGCTGACATCAGACACCTACTCGCCGGGCCAGCTGTATGACTATGCCTCAACGCAGCTGGCGCAGAAACTGTCGCAGATTGAGGGCGTCGGGGACGTCAGCATCGGCGGCAGCTCACTGCCGGCGGTGCGCGTGGCGCTCAATCCGCAGGCCCTGTTTAATCAGGGGGTGTCGCTGGATGCGGTACGTACCGCCATCGCGAGCGCCAACGTGCGTAAGCCGCAGGGGGCCATTGAAGATCGCCACCAGCGCTGGTGGCTGAAGACCAACGATGAACTGAAGACCGCCGCTGAATATCAGCCCCTGATCGTGCATTACCATAATGGCGCGGCGGTGCGCCTGCAGGATGTGGCGAGCGTGACCGACTCGGTGCAGGACGTGCGGAATGCCGGGATGTCCAACGCCCGCCCGGCGATCCTGCTGCTGATCCGCAAAGCACCCGAAGCCAACATCATTGATACGGTTGATCGCATCCGGGGTGAGCTGCCTGAACTGAGCAACATTATCCCCGCGTCGATTCACCTGGAGGTCGCCCAGGATCGCTCACCGACCATTCGCGCCTCGCTGCATGAGGTGGAACAGTCGCTGGCTATCTCCGTCGGTCTGGTGATCCTGGTGGTGTTCGTCTTCCTGCGCTCCGGCCGTGCCACGCTGATCCCGGCAGTGGCTGTGCCGGTGTCGCTGATCGGCACCTTTGCCGCGATGTACCTGTGTGGTTTCAGTCTGAACAACCTGTCGCTGATGGCACTGACCGTGGCGACCGGCTTTGTGGTCGATGATGCCATCGTCGTACTGGAAAATATTTCGCGTCATGTCGAAGCCGGGATGAAGCCGCTGCAGGCCGCACTGCAGGGGGTACGCGAAGTCGGCTTCACCGTCGTCTCGATGAGCGTCTCGCTGATCGCGGTGTTTATCCCCCTGCTGATGCTCGGCGGCATCATCGGTCGTTTCTTCAAGGAGTTTGCCGTCACGCTGTCGGTGGCGATCGCTATTTCGCTGGTGATCTCCATTACTCTCACGCCCATGATGTGCGCGCTGCTGCTGCGCAATAAGCCCAAACACACCCAGCCGCGTATTCGCGGGTTTGGCCGGGTACTGCTGGCCGTTCAGCAGGGATATGGCAGCACGCTGCACCGGGTGATGGAGCATGCGCGCTGGACGCTGCTGGTGTTCCTGGCCACCATCGGTCTGACCGTTTACCTCTATATTTCCATTCCTAAAACCTTTATGCCGGAACAGGACACCGGGCGACTGATGGGCTTTATCCAGGCCGACCAGAGCATCTCGTTCCAGTCCATGCGCGGTAAGCTGGAAGACTTTATGCGCATTGTCCATGCTGACCCGGCGGTCGACAGCGTGGTCGGTTTTACCGGCGGGTCGCGCACTAACAGCGGCTCGATGTTTATCTCGCTCAAACCGCTGAACCAGCGTAGCGATACGGCCCAGCAGGTGATTGCCCGTCTGCGCGGTAAACTGGCGAAAGAACCAGGCGCGAACCTGTTCCTGATGGCGGTACAGGACATCCGCGTCGGCGGACGCGAATCCAATGCCGGCTATCAGTACACGCTGCTGTCAGACAGTCTTGACGATCTGCGCGAATGGGAGCCGAAAATCCGTCGCGCCTTTGCCGCCCTGCCGGAGCTGGCGGATGTCAACTCTGACCAGGAAGATAAGGGGGCGGAGATGGCGCTGACCTACGATCGCGCCACCATGTCACGGCTGGGAATTGACGTTGCCGATGCCAATAATCTGCTGAATAACGCCTTCGGCCAGCGCCAGATTTCCACCATCTATCAGCCGCTGAACCAGTACAAAGTGGTAATGGAGGTGAACCCGCGCTACACCCAGGATATCAGCGCCCTGAAGCAGATGTTCGTGATCAACAGCGAGGGTAAGTCCATTCCGCTGTCGTCGTTTGCCCGCTGGCAGCCGGCGAACTCACCGCTGTCGGTGAACCATCAGGGCCTGTCTGCGGCCTCTACCGTCTCGTTTAACCTGCCGGAAGGGGTGTCGCTGTCGCAGGCCTCGGCCGCCATTGATCGCAGCATCACGTCGCTGGGCGTGCCGTCCAGCGTACGCGGCAGTTTCTCCGGAACCGCCGCTGTGTTTGAGCAGACGCAGAGCAGCCAGCTGTGGCTGATCGTCGCCGCCATCGCTACGGTGTATATCGTCCTGGGGATCCTCTATGAAAGTTATGTTCATCCGCTGACCATTCTCTCGACCCTGCCTTCCGCCGGGGTAGGCGCGCTGCTGGCGCTGGAGCTGTTCAGTGCGCCGTTCAGCCTGATCGCCCTGATAGGCATTATGCTGCTGATCGGCATCGTGAAGAAAAACGCCATTATGATGGTCGACTTCGCACTCGATGCCCAGCGTAACGGGGGGATGACGGCGCGCGACGCCATATTCCAGGCCAGCCTGCTGCGTTTCCGCCCGATTATGATGACCACGCTCGCCGCACTGTTTGGCGCACTGCCGCTGGTGCTGACCAGCGGTGACGGGGCGGAGCTGCGCCAGCCGCTGGGGATCACCATCGTTGGCGGTCTGGTGATGAGCCAGCTGCTGACGCTGTACACCACCCCGGTGGTCTATCTGTATATGGATAAACTGCGGCGTAAACCGCGCTTACCGGTCGCCACAGAGGAACGCTGATGCCATGACCGCCTCCCCTGCCTCGGTACGCTGGCAACTGTGGATCGTTGCCTTCGGCTTTTTTATGCAGACGCTGGACACCACCATCGTCAATACGGCCCTGCCCTCAATGGCGGCCAGCCTGGGGCAAAGCCCGCTGAATATGCATTCGGTGATCGTCTCCTACGTGCTGACTGTCGCCATTATGCTGCCGATCAGCGGCTGGCTGGCAGACCGCTTCGGGGTGCGCAACGTGTTTTTCAGCGCCATTGTGCTGTTCAGCGCCGGATCACTCTGTTGTGCACTCTCCTCCACGCTGGACCAGTTGATCCTCTCACGCGTATTGCAGGGAATTGGCGGGGCGATGATGGTGCCGGTGGGCCGCTTAACGGTGATGAAGCTGGTGCCGCGGGCAGAATACATGGCGGCAATGACCTTTGTGACCCTGCCGGGCCAGATTGGCCCGCTGCTCGGCCCGGCGCTGGGCGGCGTGCTGGTGGAGTACGCCAGCTGGCACTGGATTTTCCTGATCAACATCCCGGTCGGGATCGTCGGGGCCATCGCCACCCTGACCCTGATGTCGAATTTTACCCTGCAAACCCGTCGCTTTGACTTTACCGGCTATCTGTTGCTGGCCGCCGGCATGGCCACCCTGACTCTGGCACTGGACGGGCAGCGCGGAAGCGGTATGTCTCCCCTGCTGCTGTGTCTGCTGATCCTCTGTGGCGTCTTCAGCCTGTTATTCTATCTGCTGCACGCCCGGCATAATGAGCGCGCCCTGTTCAGCCTGAAGCTTTTCGATAACCGTATTTACGCCATTGGCCTGGTGGGCAGCCTGACCGGACGCATCGGCAGCGGGATGCTGCCGTTTATGACTCCTATTTTTCTGCAAATCGGCATGGGTTACAGCCCGTTCCATGCCGGACTGATGATGATCCCGATGGTGCTGGGCAATATGGGCATGAAGCGCGTTGTGGTGCAGATCGTTAACCGTTTCGGCTACCGCAAGGTGCTGGTGGGTTCGACCCTGGCGCTGGCGCTGGTGGTGCTGCTGTTCCCCGCCGTGGCGATGATGGGCTGGTTTGCTCTGCTGCCAGTGGTGCTGTTCCTGCAGGGAATGGTCAATGCTATCCGTTTCTCCGCCATGAATACCCTGACACTGAAAACCCTGTCGGACGAGCTGGCCAGCAGCGGCAACAGCCTGCTGTCGATGGTTATGCAGCTGTCGATGAGCATCGGCGTTACCGTAGCCGGGCTGCTGCTGGGTACCTTCGCCCACCCGGCGCTGACCGGCAGCCCGCAAATGAGCGAGGCCTTTATCTATACCTGGCTGTGTATGGCGCTGGTGATTGCCCTGCCCGTCTTCGTATTCTGGCGCGTCCCCGATGAGACTCAACCCAATGCGCTTTCCGCGCGCAGGAGAAAGCCTTAATGTTGGCAAAATTACGTATTGGCATCACCGCCAAGCTGTTCGCGGCGATTTTTTCCACCTGCATGCTGGTGCTGATTACCATGCACTGGGGGGTGCGGCTCAGCTTTGAGCACGGTTTTATTGACTACATCAAACGCGGCAACGAGCAGCGGCTGATGATGCTGGGGGATGCGCTGGCTGACCAGTACGAACAGCACGGCAACTGGGATTTCCTGCGTAACAATAACAAGCTGGTGTTCAATATCCTGCGTTCGCTGGAGCAGAATCCGGATGCCAGTAACCAGCTGCCACCGCACGGCTGGCGCACCCAGTTCTGGATTATTGATCAACAGTATCGCGTGATGATCGGCCCGCGAGCCCCCGTCCCGCAGGAGGGATCCCGACGCAGTATCACCACCAGTAACGGCAAAGTCGTCGGTTGGGTGATTGGCTCACCGTCTGAGCGGCTCACGCGCAGCGCCGATATTAATTTTGATCAGCAGCAGAAGCGTACCAGCTGGATGATTGTTGGCCTGACCATGCTGCTGGCCGCTGCGGTCACCTGGCTGCTGTCCCGCGGGCTGCTGGCTCCGGTTAAGCGACTGGTCGAAGGCACGCATCACCTGGCGGCCGGGCACTTTACCAGTCGGGTACAGGCCTCAAGCCGTGACGAACTTGGCCGGCTTGCACAGGATTTTAACCGCCTGGCCAGCACGCTGGAAAAAAATGAGAAAATGCGCCGCGCCTTTATGGCCGATATTTCTCATGAGCTGCGCACGCCGCTGGCGATACTGCGCGGTGAGCTGGAAGCGATACAGGACGGCGTACGCAAGCTGACCCCGGAGTCGATCCTCTCCCTGCAGGGGGAAGTGACCACACTGACGAAACTGGTTGATGACGTCCACCAGCTGTCCCTGTCCGACGAGGGCGCGCTGGCCTATCGCAAAAGCCAGACTGACCTCGTCCCGCTGCTGGAGCTGGTTTCCGGTAACTTCCGCCACCGTTTCGAACAGCATCCCTTATCCCTGACGCTGACCTTGCCGGATCAGGCCCCGCAGTTTGGCGACCCTGACCGCCTGATGCAGCTGTTTACTAATCTGTTAGAAAACAGCCTGCGTTATACCGACCCTGGCGGCACCCTGCATATTATCCTGCGCCCCACTGCCAGCGGGAACATACTGCACTTTGATGACAGTGCACCTGGCGTCAGCAACGAGCAGCGGCAGCAAATTTTTGAGCGCTTTTATCGGGCGGAGGGTTCGCGCAATCGCGCCAGTGGGGGATCCGGGCTGGGTCTGGCTATCTGTCAGAACATCGTTGAAGCCCACGATGGTACTATCGTTGCGGAGCACTCCGATGCAGGAGGCGTGAGAATTACGGTACACTTACCCTATAAGACTCACTGACAATGGTTGTATACAATGACTCTGGATATGGATACGCCCGCTCCACTGATTTTAATCGTTGAAGATGAACCCAAGCTGGGTCAGCTGATGATCGATTATCTGCAGGCGGCGAACTTCCGCACGCATCATCTGCTGCGCGGTAATGAAGTGCTGCCGTGGGTGAAACAGCACTCCCCGGACCTGGTGCTGCTGGATCTGATGCTGCCCGGGCTGGACGGACTCTCCGTCTGCCGTGAGCTGCGCAGCTTTTCCGATCTGCCGGTAGTGATGGTCACGGCAAAAATTGAAGAGATTGATCGCCTGCTGGGGCTGGAGATCGGCGCGGACGATTACATCTGCAAACCGTTCAGTCCGCGCGAAGTGGTTGCCCGGGTAAAAACTATTCTCAAGCGCTGCCAGCGCACCCCCGAGGAAGCCCGGCAGATCTCCCTGCTTAAAGTGGATGAAAAGCGCTTCCACGCCAGCTGGGATGAGAAGCCCCTTGACCTGACTCCGGCAGAGTTTCGCCTGCTGAAAACCCTGGCGCAGGAACCGGGCAAGGTGTTCTCTCGCGAGCAGTTGCTGAATCATCTCTATGACGACTACCGGGTCGTCACCGACAGAACCATCGACAGCCATATAAAAAACCTGCGCCGCAAACTGGAATCACTGGATGCCGACCAGCCGTTTATCCGCGCCGTGTACGGCATGGGTTATCGCTGGGAAGCAGATATCTGTCGTTTGATTTAGATCAATTTCCCCAACCTGCCGCCGCCTTACAATCCCCCGCAAAACCGAATTAACCCTGATTAATTCACGTTGCAGGCGAGCGGCAGGCCCGCAGGATGAGCCTCCCGGATGAGGCTCATCGCCCTGGAAGCAGAGAGAGCGCTGTGACCAGGGTGAACAAGTGCCGCCCATGCAGTTGCCGCGTGAAATAAGACGGGTCTGACCTGACATCAGACTGAGACACCATGAACAAACCGGAACTGCTTTCTCCGGCCGGGACACTGAAAAATATGCGTTACGCTTTTGCGTATGGCGCAGACGCTGTGTATGCCGGTCAGCCTCGTTACAGCCTGCGCGTTCGCAATAATGAATTTAACCATGATAATCTGGCGACGGGCATCAATGAAGCCCATGCGCTCGGTAAAAAATTCTATGTTGTGGTCAATATCGCCCCGCATAACGCCAAACTGAAAACCTTTATTCGCGACCTGAAACCCGTGGTGGATATGCAGCCGGATGCGCTGATCATGTCCGACCCCGGGCTGATTATGCTGGTGCGTGAGGCCTTCCCACAGATGGATATTCACCTGTCGGTGCAGGCCAATGCCGTGAACTGGGCGACGGTGAAATTCTGGCAGCAGATGGGCCTGACGCGGGTGATCCTGTCACGCGAGCTGTCGCTGGAAGAGATCGGTGAAATACGCCAGCAGGTGCCGGAGATGGAGCTGGAGATTTTTGTTCACGGTGCGCTGTGCATGGCCTATTCCGGGCGCTGTCTCCTGTCCGGTTACATCAATAAGCGTGACCCCAATCAGGGAACCTGTACCAACGCCTGCCGCTGGGAATATAACGTGCAGGAAGGCAAAGAGGACGCGGTCGGCAATATTGTGCACCGCCAGGCCCCGATTGCCGTGCAGAATGTGGAACCCACGCTGGGTGAAGGACAGCCGACGGACAAAGTGTTTATGATTGAGGAAGCGATGCGCCCCGGCGAGTATATGACCGCCTTTGAGGATGAGCACGGCACCTACATTATGAACTCGAAGGATCTGCGGGCCGTGGCCCACGTTGAACGCCTGACGCAGATGGGTATCCACTCCCTGAAAATCGAAGGGCGTACGAAGTCATTTTACTATTGCGCCCGTACCGCCCAGGTCTATCGCCGGGCGATTGACGATGCCGCCGCCGGCAAGCCTTTCGATCCCGCGCTGCTGGAAACGCTGGAAGGGCTGGCGCATCGGGGCTATACCGAAGGTTTTCTGCGCCGCCATACGCACGACAGTTATCAGAGCTATGATGCCGGCTACTCGGTCTCCGACCGCCAGCAGTTTGTGGGCGAGTTTACCGGTAAACGGCGGGGATCGCTGGCGCAGGTGGATGTGAAGAACAAATTCAGCGTCGGGGACAGCCTGGAACTGATGTCCCCTTCCGGCAATATCAACTTTACCCTGACGCAGATGGAAAATGGCAAAGCGCAACCGGTTGACGTTGCGCCCGGCAACGGCCATCTGGTCTGGCTCCCCCTGCCGGAAGAAATGGATGTGCAGTATGCCCTGTTGATGCGCAACCTGCCGGGTACCACCACGCGGGATCCTCATGCAGCGGTCCGGGCAAAAGAAGTTACTTGATGTAACTGATTTTAGAATGCGATCACATTACCGTGTGGGATTCCTCGCTATGATGCCCGCGCTCCTAACGAATAAATCCAAATAGCGTTATGATCCATTCAACTTTCTGCCTGAATGATGAATGATCTGTATCACCTCATTTGGCTCTCACGGCTCCCCCGTGCGGGCCATTTCTTTTTTTATCGGTTCCCTTCCGGGCGCTTTTCAGAAAACTTTCCGCTTTTTCACCCGTGGCTCACCTTCTTACCCAGGGTATGCTATATCTTGATGCAAATCACACAGGCTTTCAGGGATTAAAAATGGAAAAACATTCACTTACGCTGGCCATTTTGAATGGTAAAAGCGCCGGCAATGAGGCGCTGCGTGAAGCTGTTGCGGCGCTACGCGAGGAAGGTTTCCCGCTGGAAATCCGCGTTACCTGGGAATACGGTGACGGCGAGCGCTATGTGCGGGAGGCGGTTGAACTGCAGGCGCAAACGGTGATTGCCGCCGGCGGTGACGGTACCATCAACGAAGTGGCGACTGCTCTGGCGCGGTTATCTCCCGAACGTCGGCCGGTACTGGGCATTGTGCCACTCGGTACCGCCAATGATTTTGCCACCAGCGCGGGCATCCCGCTGGAGATGGACAACGCATTGCGTCTGGCTATTCAGGGCAAAGCCAGCGCCATTGACCTCGCGCGGGTGAATAACGACCGTTACTTTATCAATATGGCTACCGGCGGCTTTGGCACGCGAATTACCACCGAAACGCCGGAAAAACTGAAGTCAGCACTGGGTGGCGTCTCCTACTTTATCCACGGCCTGATGAGGATGGATACGCTGAAGGCCGACAGCTGCACGCTGGAAGGCCCGGATTTTCACTGGCAGGGTGATGCGCTGGTGATCGGCATCGGCAATGGCCGCCAGGCGGGCGGCGGACAACGCCTCTGCCCGACCGCGCTGATTAATGACGGCAAGCTGGAACTCAGTATCGCCACCTCACAGGAGCTGCTCCAGACGCTGGTGCATAAACTCACCAGTGACGAAGAGAACCCGAATCTGATCACCGCCTCCCTGCCGTGGCTGACAATCCGGGCACCCAATGAAATGACGTTCAACCTTGACGGCGAACCGTTAACGGGCACCGAATTTCGTATTGAAGTGATGCCCTCTGCACTGGAGTGCCGTCTGCCGCCCTCCTGTGAACTGCTGGCGTAATCCGTCGATCACAGCCCCATGAATCCTGGCCATCGAACGTCAGGATTCGTCTTCATCCCGTCCCGCCTCTGCCCATACTAATGTGATCCCTCTCGCGAATCCTGCACATGCAACTTGTATGGTAGTACGTTATCAGCGTATTTTTTCATCATTGTTGGCGCACAAGGCGATTCAGAATGAAAATTGTAAAAGCAGAAGTATTCGTGACCTGCCCCGGAAGAAACTTTGTCACGGTAAAAATCACCACCGATCAGGGCCTGACCGGCGTGGGCGACGCCACGCTCAACGGGCGCGAACTGCCAGTGGCGTCTTATCTGAAAGATCATGTCTGTCCGCAGCTTATCGGGCGCGATGCCCATCAGATTGAAGATATCTGGCAGTTCTTCTACAAAGGTGCCTACTGGCGTCGCGGCCCGGTCACCATGTCAGCCATTTCCGCCGTGGATCAGGCGCTGTGGGACATTAAGGGCAAAGCGGCGAATATGCCGGTCTACCAGCTGCTGGGCGGCGCTTCACGCACGGGCGTGATGGTCTACTGCCACACCACCGGCCACAGTATTGACGAAGTGATGGACGACTACGCAAAGCACAAAGAGCTGGGCTTCAAAGCTATCCGCGCGCAGTGCGGCGTGCCGGGCATGAAAACCACCTACGGGATGGCCAAAGGCAAAGGCGAAGCCTACGAGCCGGCGACCAAAGGTGCCCGTCCGGAAGAGCAGCTGTGGTCAACCGAAAAATACCTCGATTTCACCCCGACGCTGTTTGCCGCCATTCGCGATAAGTTCGGCTTTAACGAGCATCTGCTGCACGATATGCATCATCGCCTGACGCCGATTGAAGCCGCCCGCTTCGGGAAAAGCGTGGAAGATTACCGCCTGTTCTGGATGGAAGATCCGACACCAGCAGAAAACCAGGAGAGTTTCCGCCTGATCCGCCAGCACACCGTGACACCGATTGCGGTAGGAGAAGTGTTTAACAGCATCTGGGACTGTAAGCAGCTGATCGAAGAACAGCTCATCGACTATATCCGCACCACCATCACCCACGCCGGCGGCATCACCGGCATGCGCCGCATCGCGGACTTCGCCTCGCTGTACCAGGTACGTACCGGATCCCACGGTCCGTCAGACCTGTCACCGATCTGTATGGCGGCCGCGCTGCACTTTGACCTGTGGGTACCGAACTTCGGTGTGCAGGAATATATGGGCTATTCCGAGCAGATGCTGGAAGTGTTCCCGAACAGCTGGCGCTTCGATAATGGCTATATGCACCCGGGCGATAAACCCGGTCTGGGCATTGAGTTCGATGAAAAGCTGGCGGCGAAATACCCCTATGAACCGGCTTATCTTCCGGTCGCCCGTCTGGAAGACGGCACCCTGTGGAACTGGTGAGGAGCACAACATGAAAAGCGTGGTGATTGAACGTCCGGGTGAGCTGTTTTTACAGCAGCGTCCTTTGCCTGAGCCGGCGGCCGGCGAAGTCAGGATCAAAGTGAAATACGCCAGTATCTGCGGATCTGACGTGCATATCTGGCATGGGCACAACCCCTTTGCGCGCTATCCACGCGTGATCGGCCATGAGTTTTTTGGCCTGATCGATGCGGTGGGCAGCGGCGTGGACAGCCGGCGGGTTGGTGAGCGCGTTGCCGTAGACCCGGTCGTCAGCTGCGGCCACTGTTACCCCTGCTCTGTGGGTCGCCCCAACGTCTGTAGCACCCTGCAGGTGATAGGCGTTCATCTTGATGGCGGTTTCAGTGAATACACGCTGGCCCCTGCTGCCAATGCCTATCTCCTGCCGGAGGCGATCCCGGACAGCCTGGCCAGCCTGGTGGAGCCATTTACCATCGCGGCCAATATCAGCGCATTTCTCAGGCCACAGCCTGAGGATATCGCCCTGATTTATGGTGCCGGGCCGATGGGTCTGACGGCCATTCAGGTGCTGAAAGGGGTCTATAAGGTGAAAACGGTGATCGTGGCTGACCGCCTGGAAGAGCGCCTGACCATGGCGCTGGCCAACGGAGCGGACCAGGCGCTGAACAACAGCACCACGCCGCTGGCTGAACAGCTTAATGGCGTACAGCCGACACTGATTATTGATGCAGCCTGCCACCCGGCGATTCTGTCAGAAGCCGCGGCGCTGGCCTCCCCGGCCGGACGTATCGGTCTGCTGGGCTTCTCCAGCGAGCCCTGCACCGTGACGCAGCAGAGCCTGACCAGTAAAGAGCTGTCGCTGTTTACCTCGCGCCTGAACAGCCACCGCTTCCCGCAGGTGATCGACTGGATGGAACAGGGCCTGATTCAGCCAGAAAAGCTGGTGACCCATACGCTGCCGCTGGCGCAGATTGAACAGGCAATGACGCTGTTTGAGAAGGATCCGCGCAGCTGCTGCAAAGTGATTTTACAGGTTAACTGACACCAGAACGCCGCAGGGGAATGACCCTGCCCTGCGGTCAACCCTAATACCTCTACCTATAATCCCCGCTATAAGGGGAAGGAGTCACTCCCATGTTTAAAAACCTGCGCTGGACGATCGTCCTGCTTCTGTTCCTTGTTTACATGATTAACTACCTTGACCGGGTAGCGCTGTCCCTGACCGTGCCGATGATCGAAAAAGACCTGATGCTGAACGCAGAAGAGTTTGGCCTGATCTTCGGCAGCTTCTTCTTTGGCTATGCGATCTTCAACTTTGTCGGCGGACTCGCCACCGACAGATTCGGCCCGACGATCACCCTGGGCGTTGCCGTCGGCATGTGGTCGATTTTCTGCGGCTTTACCGCGCTGGCCACCGGCTTCTGGTCGATGCTCATCCTGCGCGTGCTGTTCGGGATGGCAGAGGGGCCAATCTGCGCCTCGGCGAACAAAGCCATTAACGGCTGGTTCCCTAAAAAGCAGGCGGCCACGGCAATGGGGCTGTTGAGCGCCGGGTCACCGCTCGGCGGCGCGGTAGCCGGTCCGATTATTGGTTATCTGGCCCTCGCCTTCGGCTGGCGTCCGGCGTTCGCCATTATCTGTTCGATTGGTATTGTCTGGATGGTGATCTGGTTCTTTATTGCCGCCGACAACCCGCTGAAAAGTAAGTTAATTAGTGAACGTGAACGCGCCCTGATTGCCCAGTTGAAAGACGAGCAGCTCAGCCCGGAAGAGGAGCTGTCACAGTCGCAGCATGGCCTGGGCTACTACCTGCGCCAGCCGATTATTCTGGTCACCGCCTTCGCCTTCTTCTGCTACAACTACATTCTGTTCTTCTTCCTGAGCTGGTTCCCGGCCTACCTGGTACAGGCGCACGGGCTGGATATTAAGGCGATGAGTATCACCACCATGATCCCGTGGATTGTCGGCTTCGTGGGCCTGGCACTGGGTGGATTCATCTCAGATAAAATCTTTAAAATAACCGGTAAGCTGCTGCTGTCGCGCAAAATTGTGCTGGTGGTCTCGTTAATGGCGGCGGCGGTTTGTGTCGCCTTTGCCGGTACGGTAAAAGAAGTCACTTCGGCCGTGGGTCTGATGTCGATCTCTATCTTCTTCCTGTATATCACCGGGGCGATTTACTGGGCGATTATTCAGGATGTGGTTCACAAGAGTCGGGTCGGCAGCATCAGCGGATTTATCCATCTGGTCGGCAGCCTTTCGGGGATTATCGGCCCGATTGTGACCGGCTATATCGTTCAGCATACCGGCAAGTTCGACAGTGCCTTTATCCTGGCCGGCGTCGTCGCCGCGCTGGGGGCCTTCCTGGTGCTGTTCGTGATCAAGCCGCCGAAAAAACTGGATACTCCGGTGTCCGTCTGATCATTGCGGGTGGGGTCCGCCCTGCCCGCTTTTTCCCGAGGATGGGTTATGTTATCTACCAATTCACTCCCCCCCGACGTGCAGCGCCCGCTGTACAACCGCCAGGCACTGCGCACCCGCATGGTTCATATTGGTTTTGGCGCCTTCCACCGCGCCCATCAGGCCGTCTGCAGCGATCGACTCGCCGCAGAACAGGGCAGTGACTGGGGCTACTGCGAAATCAACCTGAACAGCGGGGAGCTTATTACCGCCCTGCGTCAGCAGCAGCTGTGCTACACCGTGGCCGAAATGGCCGATGACCAGCTCAATCTGCGCGTTATCGGGGTTGTCACCGACGCGCTGCACGGCCAGAGCGACGGTATTGAAGCGGTGCTGGAGGCGCTGTGTCAGCCGGACGTGGCGATTGTTTCCATGACGGTGACGGAGAAAGGCTACTGCCACCATCCGGCCAGCGGTGAATTAAATCTCCAGCACCCTGCTATCCGCCACGATCTGGCCCATCCGGCGGCGCCGCAGTCCCTGCCGGGCATTATTCTGGCCGCCATTCTTCGCCGCAGAGAACGGGGACTGCCACCGTTCAGCGTGATGTCCTGCGATAATATGCCGGAAAACGGCCATGTCACCCGCAACGTGGTCACCGGGCTGGCTCGCCAGCAGGCCCCTGAGCTGGCGGAATGGATCGGTCAGCACGTGACCTTCCCGTCGACCATGGTTGACCGCATTGTTCCGGCGATGACCAGTGAGACTCATCGGGCACTGACTGAAAAGCTGGGCTGTGACGATCCGGTTGCTGTCGCCTGCGAACCCTTCTTCCAGTGGGTGATCGAGGATAACTTTGTCAGCGGTCGCCCGGCCTGGGAAAAAGCCGGGGCGGAGCTGGTGGACGACGTGCTGCCATTTGAAGAGATGAAGCTGCGCATGCTGAACGGCAGCCACTCGTTCCTCGCCTATCTGGGTAGCCTGGCTGGCTATGAGCACATCAGCGACTGTATGGCCGATGCGCACTTTAAAAACGCAGCGCGTCAGCTGATGCTCGATCAGCAGGCCCCCACTCTGCGTGCCACCGGCGTTGATCTGACGGCCTATGCGGATTCACTGATTGCCCGCTACGACAACCGCGCCATTAAGCACCGCACCGCGCAGATCGCCAATGACGGCAGCCAGAAGTTGCCGCAGCGCTGGCTGGACAGTATTCGCTGGCATCTGGCCCACGGCAGCCGCTTCGATCTGCTGGCGCTGGGAGTGGCAGGCTGGATCCGCTACGTCAGCGGCTGCGACGAGCAGGGGCAGCCGGTTACCATCAACGATCCCCTCCGTGACGAGCTGGCGAAGCGCGTAGCGGAGACAGAAGAGGGAGAACCGCGCGTGGCGGCGCTGCTTGGGTTAAAGAATATCTTCGGCGACGACCTGCCCGGCAACGACACCTTTGTGCGCCAGGTGAACCATTATTACCAGCTGCTGTTAACCCGGGGCGCAAAACAAACCGTGCATCAACTGGTTGCCCGCGTTTAACTCTGGCGCTGATGCGCCAGCCTGATTAGACTGAAGGCTTTCACGCCACGTGCGGGCGGGCTGTCACCCCGCCGCTAAAGGGAAGTTGCCGAATGTCGACTGTCTATACCATTACCGCCAGTGAGCCGGTCAACCAGCAGATTTACCGTTTTCTGCGCCAGGATATCGTCACCTGTGTCATCCCCCCTGGCGCGTTTCTTTCCGAGAAAGAGGTTTCCACGCGCTTTGATGTTTCCCGCCAGCCGGTACGTGAAGCCTTTATCAAGCTGGCAGAGGCGGGCCTGGTGCAGATCCTGCCTCAGCGTGGCACCTTTGTGCGTAAAATTTCTGCCCGGCGGGTGGCTGACGGTCGGTTTATTCGGGAAGCCGTGGAGGCTGCCGTGGTGCGTCGGGCGGCGACAGAGGCCACGCCTGAAGGGCTGGCGGCTCTGGAACATAATCTGCAGTTACAGAGGCTGGCTGCCGACCGCCACGACAGCCAGGCGTTCCTGCTGCTGGACGATGAATTTCACCGGCTGATTGCGCAGAGTATTGACTGCGAGCTGGCGTGGCAGACCGTGGAGAATATCAAGGCGACGATGGACCGCGTGCGCTTTCTGACGCTGAGTAAGGTTTCTCCCCCGGAGAGCCTGATTGAGCAGCACCAGCAGATTTATCAGGCGCTGTGCGCAAAAGATGCCGATGCCGCCGGGCTGGCGCTGCAACGTCATCTGCAGGAGATGATTTTTTCCATTACCCCGATTGCCGAGCAGAACAGCGAATGGTTTGAAACGCTTTAAACGATAGCGGGGCGACCGGAAAAAGGCCGCCCCGAGAGAACAGAACATGGATTCCCGTTTCACCGCGACAATGCATGCTTAACCGTATCATGCACGGGCTGACCTTCTTTTTTGGGTCAGCCCTTTTTACCGTCAGGCGATGGTGACGTTTTTCGCCAGATAGACATCCTGCACTGAATTGATCAGCGCCACCCCGTCCTTCATCGATTTTTTAAACGCCTTGCGCCCGAGGATCAACCCCATGCCGCCGGCCCGTTTATTGATCACCGCCGTCCGCACTGATTCTGCCGTATCGGTCTCGCCCGCTGCTGCTCCGCCGGAGTTAATTAGCCCCGCACGGCCCATATAACAGTTCGCCAGCTGGTAACGCACCAGATCGATCGGATTTTCACTGGTCAGCGTGCTGTACACCCGCGCATCGGTATGGCCAAATTTCAGCGCCTGATAGCCGCCATTATTTTCAGCCATCTTCTGTTTAACGATATCCGCACCAATGGTCGCAGCGAGGTGGTTGGCCTGCCCGGTGAGATCCGCACTGGCATGATAGTCCACGCCCTCTTTTTTAAAGGCATCGTTACGCAGATAGGCCCACAGCACCGTGACCATCCCCAGTTCATGCGCCCGTTCAAACGCTGCCGAGATCTCTTCGATCTGCCGGCGCGACTGCTCAGAGCCAAAATAGATGGTGGCCCCGACGGCGACCGCTCCCAGATTAAAGGCCTGCTCCACGCTGGTATACAGTGTCTGGTCATACTGGGTCGGATAGCTGAGGGTTTCGTTATGGTTGAGTTTGACCATAAAAGGAATGCGATGTGCGTAGCGCCGCGACACTGAGGCCAGCACGCCATAAGTCGACGCAACACAGTTACAGCCTGCCTCAATGGCCAGTTCGACGATGTTTTTCGGATCAAAGTAGAGCGGATTCGCCGCAAAGGAGGCGCCGGCGGAATGCTCAACACCCTGATCGACCGGAAGGATAGAGAGGTAACCTGTCCCGGCTAAACGTCCGGTGTTGTACAGGGTTTGCATATTGCGCAGTACGGCCGGGGGACGATTGTTATCGACCATCACCCGATCGACATAATCCGCTCCCGGCAGGTAGAGGTTGTCCGCTGGAATAGTCATGCAGCGATGTTGCAAAAGAGAATCCGCTTCTTTGCCCAATAACTGAACGATGTCCGTCATGATAACTCCTGTTAAGTGGTGTCGGGGCCATGCTGCCACGGCCCGCGGGTCAGTTTTTCTGACCTCAACAGGGTGAACCCAAAACCGGCACTAAGGCAAATTGCTGACTCCATTTTTCAGAACGATCCGCACAAAAAAGCGCGGGTGTCATGAGCGTGCATCGGGGTAAGCTGTCCGGGACATCGTTGAGCTAACGTCGTGAGGTTTACAACACCAGCCCTTTCTTCTTCAGCGCTTTTACAAATTTAACCGCCCCATGATAATTAAGGTGATCGCCATCACGAAAATCCGTGCGGATAAAGCTTTTATCCTCATTAAAATCATGATAGCTGAAATGATAAGTTTCCATACTTTTCAGGAAAGCCCGGGTTTCAGCGATCATCGCGGGTTGAACAGATTCAACGTACTTTTCTGGAAAAGGAGGAATAACATAGTGAATGCGAATACCTTTATCTTTCGCCAGATCACGCATCTCTGCGATCAATCTTGAATTAATATTTTTACTTTCCTTGTATTTATAAAGCTTACTGTGCAAGGCCGCACGAGTTTCAGACGTGGTTTCATACAATTCACAGGCAATAGAAGATGCCTGATTAATCTGCTTTTCGAGGTTCTCACTGGTGCTGGCGAGACTGACTGCATCATCCAGTGCGTAATTAAATTCCGTCAGGCGATCGCTGGACTTCAGCACGGGTAAAAAATGAGCCAGCAGACTTTCATCAGAATGATGCAGGTATTTGGTTGAAATATCATTATCAGGGATAATATTATTTTTATGATTATAATGACTCATGATATGTACCACGCGCACGTTTTCTTTCTCACGCGTTTTATATAACTCGTAAAAAAGATCGAAATAACCACAGACCAGCACGATTGATTTGATTTTTTTACTTTCAGAATAATGTTGAATCATGGTGTGTGCTTGTCGAAGATCCAGACTATGCATTGACAGGTTAACCGCCTTGTTCAGACAGTTTGCTGGTAAAGCATAATAGCCATAAGAGTTCCCCAACACGAGCGTAGGCGGCTTCTTTGCCAGCATCATATTATGTTTATGCTGCAGAAAAGCGATGAAGGGATCATGCTCAACAGAGAAAGGCAGTGCCTTTAATACCATCACCTGCTGAAAATCAGCCATCAACATTACCCCCTGGGTTTCAGGGAGACTCTTTACCGCATCAGCCCCATGGTCATAAATGATTACCGGATGACAGCTTTCTTGTAACGGGGACAGGAAGGCTTCGGTATCCATCTCCCCTCCGGCAGTCACGTTGATATAAAAAAGGTTGCCGACCTTTTCTTTATCAAGAATGTCAAAAAAGAAAGCAGCATGACGTTCATCACCGAAAAAGAAAATATCCATCTTCTTATTGAGTAATAGCTTTTGCCAGAAACAGAAGTTACTTTTTTCAATCGCCTGTAAAGAAGCTATTGTGAAGTCACTCTCAATCGAATGAGAAATGGCGTTAATCATATCAATCGTTTCGCTACTTTCATCCAGAAATATACTATTCTCTGATAAAAGAAGAGCCAGTTGATTAATTTTCTCACGAGGATCGATCATCAGTTGCTGTGAGATCGCTTTAAACTGGCTAAGGAACACGGATTCAGGATGCAAAGCACACCTCTGCGGTAAGAACTGATTATGCGTTTGCCAAATCTATCACAATGCTCGCGGCTGAATGGCGAATGTAAAGGGCTTTTCTCCCCCTTCCTCTGGCGATGGTATTAGTAGCCGAAGAGGAAGCAAGCCCTCGGATGAATTATCAGTTTTTTCATCGGTCACGTCTGAGCAAACCAGACCGGCCAAAGAGGCCTCGCGCAGGCCTCGTCATCACGGTCCTCATACCCGCAGTGGACTGAAAACTGCCCTGCCTTCGCCAACCGATGAAGGGGAAAGATCTGTTTTCAACAAATCTTCCCCTGGAACCCGGGTTTTACCGCTTACCACCACTGATGAAAATGATGTACCGGCCCCTGTCCGTGTCCCACTTCCAGCGAGTCTGCCTGCTCCAGTGCGCCCTGCAGCCAGTGCCGGGCCGCCTGAACGGTCGTGGGCCAGTCATCATGGCGCGGGCGCAGCGCGGCCAGCGCCGCCGAGAGTGAACAGCCGGTGCCATGCGTGTTACGGGTGTTCACCCGTGGCGCAGTAAAGCGCTGTTCTCCCTCACGGGTGAACAGCCAGTCCGGGCTTTCCGACTCGCTGAGATGACCGCCTTTCATCAGCACAGCCTGGCAGCCGAGGGCCAGCAGCGCCCGTCCCTGCTCGCGCATCTCCTCCTCGTTGCGCGCCTGCGCACATCCCAGCAGTGCGGCGGCCTCCGGCAGGTTAGGTGTAATCAGTGAAACCTGCGGCAGCAGTCGATCCCGTAGCGTACTCACCGCCTCGGCCGACAGCAGCGGATCGCCGCTTTTGGCCAGCATCACCGTATCCAGCACCACCCAGGGAACGCGGGTCTGTTTCAGCCGCCCGGACACCACCTCAACGATGGCACTTTCTGACAGCATGCCAATTTTAATCGTGTCGATGCGCACGTCGGACAAAACGGAATCCAGCTGCGCGGCAACAAACGCCGGCTCAACGCGGCAGATCGACTGCACGCCGGTGGTGTTCTGCGCCACCAGCGCGGTGATCACGCTGGTGCCATACGCACCCAGCGCGGAGAATGCTTTCAGATCAGCCTGGATCCCTGCCCCACCGCTGGGGTCGGTACCGGCAATTGTCAGCGCGTTAATCCTTTTCATCACTGCACCTCCGGGTTCAGCCGGTACAGGGCATCAAGAAAGGCCGGAATGAAACTGCCTGGCCCGTCCACCGCTGTAGCCGCACGCTCGCCGGCCAGCGACACCACGCGGCAGGCGCTGGCCACATGTGTGAGGCGGTCGCCCGGCAGTGCGGCAAAGCCGGCCACGACCGCCGACAGCGCACAGCCGGTCCCTACCACCCGCGTCATCAGCGGGTCGCCGCCGCCCACGCTCAGGGTACGGAGGCCGTCGGTAATAAAATCGGTTTCACCGGTGACGGCCACAATCGCGCCTGTCTCCTGCGCCAGCGAAACAGCCGCCTGCAGCGCCGCCGTGGAGGCGTGCCGGCTGTCGACGCCCCGGCCGCTGACGCTCTGCCTGGCCAGCGCCATGATTTCGGAAGCGTTACCCCGGACAGCGGCCGGTTTCAGTCCCAGCGTCTGCTGGCAGAAGGCCGTGCGGAAGTCCAGTGCGCCAACGGCTACCGGATCTAACGTCCAGGGACGCCCGGCCTGCCTGGCGGCATTAATGGCCGCCAGCATCGCTTCGCTGCGGCTGCGGGTCAGCGTACCGACATTCACCAGCAGGGCATCGGCAACAGGGCTGAACTGTGCCGCCTCCTGCGGATCGATCACCATTGCCGGGGAAGCCCCCAGCGCCAGCAGCACGTTAGCCGTAAAGGCCTGTACCACATCATTGGTCATACAGTGGGTCAGAGGGGAATGCTGACGATACAGCCGCAGGGAATGCGCCATATCGGCATGGCTGAGGTCTTGAGGTTGGATCATTCTTCGCTCCCAACCGGCGATCAAGAAGGCGATGCCGGTCGGGCATCTGACTTCCCTACGCTGGCATTATCCAGATCAGGTTATACGGGTATTTCTCAGCCTTCACGCAGAAGGGCACCCCGAGTCAGTGATGATTTTTTTACAGTCGGTGCCAGCATAAGGAAGTGGCAGAGTATTGGCAAGCCCCGGGCCGTGCTGCCCTGCCGTCGGTCATCAGGGTATCTTCAGCGCGATCGGCCCCCCGGCGGGGAATGACGCCGCACATAGTCACGCGGCGAACAGCCCATCGTGCGTTTAAAGGCGGTACTGAAGGCACTTTCGGACTCATAGCCCAGCGAGGGCGCAAGCGCAGAAATGGGCAGGTCGGTGTTCAGCAGTTTGTCTCCGGCCAGCAGCATGCGCCAGCGGGTCAGATAATCCATCGTTGACGACCCGACCTTAGTTTTAAACTTCAGCGCAAAGGCCGAGCGGGACATACCGGCACGCTGTGCCAGCGATGGTAACGTCCAGCGATAAGCCGGATCGGCGTGCATGGCCTGCAGCGCCGCACCCAGCTGGTGATCGGCCAGGGCATACAGCCAGCCCACGGCGTCCCCTTTACCACCCGACTCCATATGCTGCCGCAGCGCCTGAATCAGTATCATATGCGCCAGATGTTCAGCGATCAGGGCATGTCCCGGACGCTGTTCATCCAGCTCGGCCATCATCTGCGCAACCAGCCAGCGCAGGGTCGCCTGGTCATTTTCCGCCCGCAGATGGATCACCGCAGGCAGCATGGTCAGCAGAATCGTGGCGTGGGGGTCGTCCAGGAAGAAGCGGCTGCCGGTCATCAGGCAGTCTCCCCCGCCGTTGTGACGGATCACCCCGCCGGCGCGCGGGGCGGCAAACACCACCGCCCAGTCTGTCGCCGGGTGTGACAGGTCGCTGGCCATAACAAAGGGTCGTCCGGTAGGAAGCAGGAAGCAGTCCCCCGCCGACAATCGTACCGGGTCAGTCTCCCCTTCGACGGACAGCCAGCAGCCGCCCGACACCATCGAATAACATTTGATGCCCACGTTAGGTGGAAAACGCACCGCCCAGTCACCGCCCACGTCGAGGGCGCCGGAAACATACTGCTGTGGCTTGAGCAACGCGAGAATATCAGAAAGAGGATCCATGATTAATTTTGGACGATTAAAAAGATAATACGGACTTTATAGCATGGATAGGACGTGATGCGCGGGCTTAAGATAAAACCTCGCTGTTCCGTGTTATCCCACCTCTCCTTCAGGAAATGACTATGCACAACATCCGTACATCCAGCCTCTTCTCTCTGGGTTCGCGTCAGGTAAAACGACTGGGCTATGGTGCCATGCAGCTGGCAGGCCCCGGCGTTTTTGGCCCGCCCAACGATCCTGACCGCGCCCTGGCGGTTCTCAGAGCGGCAGTGGCGGCCGGCGTCAATCATATTGATACCAGTGATTTCTACGGCCCGCATATCACCAACAAACTGATCCACGAGGCACTCTCGCCCTATCCTGACGACCTCACGCTGGTGACCAAAATTGGGGCGCTGAGAGATAAAAAAGGCGGCTGGATCCCGGCCATGTCCCCCGGGGAGCTGGTCAATGCCGTCCATGACAACCTGCGAAACCTGGGGCTGGCACAGCTGGATGTGGTGAACCTCAGGATCATGTTTAATGCCGCCCAGCCACAGGAAGGTTCCATTGAAGCACCGCTGACGGCGCTGGCCGCCCTGCAGCAGCAGGGGCTGATTAAGCATATTGGTCTGAGCAACGTCACCCCGGCGCAGATTGCCGAAGCACGCGCAATCTGCGAAATCGTCTGCGTTCAGAATCATTACAACCTGGCACACCGCACGGATGATGCGCTGATTGATGCGCTGGCCCGGGAAGGGATTGCCTATGTGCCGTTCTTCCCGCTTAACGGTTTTAATCCGCTTCAGTCTGCTACGCTGACCCGCGTTGCCGAACAGCTCAACGCCACCCCCATGCAGATCGCCCTGGCCTGGCTTCTTCACCGTTCACCTAACATCCTGCTGATCCCGGGCACATCATCCGTTGCCCACCTGCAGGAAAACCTGGCAGCGGCGTCACTCCACCTGCCGGATGACGCCCTGAATGCACTGAACGGCATTACCGGAAGCAATACATTATAAAGCCTCACCCTCTTTCGGGGCGGCCTGATCAGGAACAGGACAGACAGTGAGGGCAGGCAAAGGAGGCAGGACTCACGCTCAGTAGCGAGTGAACAGCGGACGTAGCGCTGTCATTCGTTATTTCCCCTCAACACGCAGAAGGCGGGAGGGACGCGCTGTCTCGGGACATGGAAATAATAAGTATTACCGCTGCATAAAAAGGCCACTATCCCTGCTCGGCCACCAGCAGCGCCAGCGTGTCGGGCTCCAGCGCCCTGAAGATATGCTCGCGATCGGCCGGATAGCAGATGTAATCTCCTGGAGCCAGTTCTTCAGCTTCCTCCTTCAGCCCCACCAGCGCCCGTCCCTGCGTGACAATAATATGCTCCACCGAACCTGGCGGATGCGGCTGTGAAAGGCGGTCAGCGCCGGGCTGGGCCATCAGCAGGTAGATATCACGCCGCGCACCCGGCGGGCAGCTGGCCAGCAGGATCGCCTGATAGTTCGCTTCCCCGGCGACGACTTTCGGTCCTTCACCGCGCCGGATCACCTGGGTTTTAGGCAGCTCAGGCTCCAGCAGTCTGGCAAAAGGGATATTCAGCGCCACGCACAGCGCCCAGAGCGTTTCAATGCTGGGATTACCGTTCCCCGCCTCTAACTGGGACAGCGTTGATTTTGCAATCCCTGCCCGTCTGGCGACTTCCGCCAGGGACAGCCCGGTCAGCGTACGCTCCCGGATCAAACTTTCTGCAATTACTGCAATGGGCTGGGTCATTTTTTGCCTTATCGTTCGCTAAATCGAACGTTACGTTCGGGTTGATCTCTTTCTGCACTGCGTTCATTATAATGGATACTTCGTTCGTTATGGTAAAATTTTATGATGACCCGTCATTTTTCTTCACTCAGCCCGGACACACGTAAAGGCATCTATCTGATCTGCCTGGCGGTCGGGGTGGTGGGTATTTCGTATGGCTCGCTGGCCACCGCCTATGGTTTCCCGCTCTGGGTTCCACTGTTCTCCAGCCTGTTTGTGCTGGCCGGCGCCTCGGAGTTTATGTTTATTGCTATTGTCGCGGGAGGCGGTAATCCCCTGGCGGCAGCCGTCGCCGGCCTGCTGGTCAATGCGCGCCACTTTCCCTTTGGCATTGCCGTGCGCGACCTCGTGGGTTCGCGCCTCTCTGCCGTTCTGGGTTGCCATATCATGAACGATGAAAGCGTGGTGTTTGGGTTGTCGCAGACCACACACGCGCAGCGTAAAGCCGCCTTCTGGCTATGTGGCCTGGGCGTGGCACTGGTCTGGCCGCTGGGGACAGTGCTGGGCAGCGTGGTTGGCAGGCTGCTGCCTGATACGCAGATGATTGGTCTGGATGCCGTCTTTCCGGCGATCTTACTGGCGCTGGTCATTCCTGCGCTGAAATCACGCACGACGCTGCTGCGCGCCTCCAGCGGGGCGGCAATCTCTCTGCTGGCAGTACCCTTTACCCCGACCGGGCTGCCTGTACTGCTCTCTATGATCGGCCTGCTGGCGAGGAAAAAATAATGGCAGATAACACTCTGTTAATTGGCGGTATCGCCGTTCTGGCGCTGGGCACATGGCTGATGCGCTTTGCGGGCGCTCAACTGGGCAACAGGATGGCGCTGTCGGAGGATGCCCGCAGGCTGCTGTCTGACGCGGCCACAACCCTGCTGTTTGCGGTTGCGCTGGCCAGTACCTTCTACGAAGGCACCCATTTTTCCGGGATCGCCCGCGTCACCGGCGTCGCGGTGGCCGTCATACTGGCCTGGCGTAAAATGCCGCTGATTGTGGTGATCCTTGCGGCGGCAGCGGTGACGGCCCTGCTGCGTTTTATCGGTATCCCCTAGTCTTTGCCGGCGGCGGGCTGGCCGTGTTTTTGCAGGATCGTTTTTTTCAACAGTGCAGCGGTATGCTCCACAAAGGTCGCCACGGCCAGCGGGATATGGTGACGGCTGGGGTAGACAATCGACAGATCGTTATTCATCTGCCCGTAATCCGGCAGGACCGCAATCAACTGCTGACGCGTTATGCTGTCATATAACAGCGACTCCGGTAAAAAACAGATCCCCAGCCCGTTTTGCGCCGCTTTCAGCTGCGCCTGTGCGGTATTGGCTGAAAAACGTCCGCTAACGTCAACCTGAACCTCGCCCTCTGGCCCCCTCAGATGCCAGACCGTGCGCGCGGCAGCATGACAGTGAGTAATACAGGTGTGATGCTGCAGCGCGAGGATATCGTCAGGCATGCCAGCGGCATCGAGGTAAGCCTGACTGGCTGCCAGCAGGCGGCGGCCGGTGCTGATTTTGCGCGCCACCAGGCTGGAATCCTTCAGCTCCCCGCCACGAAAGGCCACATCAATCCCCTCGCCAATCATATCCGCATGCGTGTCGCTGAGGACAAAATCCAGATGCACACCGGGATATAACGCGAGAAATTCTGCCACCCACTCCATTAAAAACAGATCAAAAAAGTCAGCCGGTGCCGCCACTTTTATACGCCCTGCCGGGGCCTGATTTTCGCCGGCCAGCTGCGTGCTGATGGCGTTCAGTTCACTGATTTTTTGCGCGCTGTGCGCATACAGCTGCTCCCCGGCTCCGGTCAGCGTCAGCTTGCGGGTTGAGCGATGGAATAACCGCACGGAGAGGCTTGCCTCCAGCAGTTTGATTCGCCGGCTCAGGGTATTCGCTGGCATCCCCAGCCGCCGCGCGGCCCCGGCAAAACTCCCCGTTTCAACGATATGGACAAAGATCGCAACGTCATTGAGATCGAGCATGTTATTACGTCCAAAAATGGATGAGTGCAATGATATTACACCCCCTAATCATGCCGTGTCCGGAGGATTAAGATATTCCACTGTGACAGGCAGCCCGGGAATGATCCGTCGTTGCCTGTGTTCCCCACATTATGAGGAAGTGAGATGTCTTCGTTATCTGCCGATGAACATGCAGCTGCACGCCAGATTGCCTACCGGACAAGCGGCCGGGGAACAGGGCCAATCATTCGCCTGATGAGTCCCTCTGACTATGGCGCTCTCGTCAAACCGTTCGTTTTTCTCGATCGTTTCAGCGGCGACAGCACGATGATCGAACATATGCCCCTGCACCCTCACTCCGGTATCGCCACGGTCACCGTGCTCACCGCCGGCGATCTGCGCTTTGACGACCCGGACGCGGGACAGGGCACCATTGGCTACGGCGGCGTCGAATGGATGCGTGCCGGCGGCGGCGTCTGGCACGGTAAAGAGATGTCGGCAGGGGACTCTGCCCGCGTGGAAGGGTTTCAGCTCTGGCTGGCCCTGCCCCCGGCGCTGGAAAATGGCCCTGTCGACAGCCAGTATCTTGAGGCGCCGTCGGTGCCGCAAACCGGCCCGGCCCGGGTCATCCTTGGCGAATATAACGGCGTCAAAAGTCCGGTTCGTTCCCCCGAGGGGATCAACTATCTGCTGGTGACGCTTCCCGCCCGCACCGTCTGGCACTATATCCCTCCTGAAAATCATACCTGCCTGTGGCTGAGTCTCAGTCAGGGAACGCTGCATACGCCTGATGCGGTAGCCAAAGGTGAGATGGTTATTTTCAGCGCCGGCACAGAGCCCGTGACACTGCAGGCCGGAGAGGAAGAAACACGGTTTGTCATCGGCTCGGCCGTTGATCATCCCTGGCCGCTTTCGCTGGGTAACTACTCCGTTCACACCAGTGAAGCAGCATTACGCGCAGGCGAAGCTAAAATTAAAGAGATCGGTCACCGGCTGCGCGAAGAAATGCGGGGCAAGCCTCAGTCCGGCTCCCTGCCGGTTTATCAATAACGTGGCTTATTCTGGCCCTCAGCGGAGTTCTGTTCTGTGACTGTGTTACGTCGTCTTTTTACACGCTTTTTTACACCAAAAGAGAATGCCATTCATCCCGAAAAGGAAAATAAAATGCCAAAGATTTTAGTGCTTTATCATTCAATGTACGGTCATATTGAAACGCTGGCCCAAAACGTTGCTGAAGGCGCCGCCAGCGTTGAGGGTGCAGAAGTGACGGTCAAACGCGTGCCTGAAACGATGGATAGCGAAGCGTTCAAAACCTATGGCGGTAAAACCGATCAGAAAGCCGCCATTGCCAGCCCGGCCGAGCTGGCGGACTATGATGCCATTATTATTGGCACACCGACCCGCTTTGGTAATATGTCGGGCCAGATGCGTAACTTCCTTGATCAAACCGGCGGCCTGTGGGCGAAAGGCGCACTCGTCGGCAAAATTGCCAGCGTCTTTACCTCTACCGGGACCGGCGGCGGTCAGGAGATGACCATTACCTCTACCTGGACCACGCTGGCTCACCACGGGATGATCATTGTCCCTATCGGCTACAGCACCCCCGAGCTGTTCGATATCTCTCAGGTCAGTGGGGGAACACCCTACGGTGCGTCAACGCTGGCAGGCGGCGACGGCTCACGTCAGCCGGACGAACGTGAGCGGGCTATTGCCAGACATCAGGGTAAATACGTAGCGGAGATCGCTCGCAAAATGCAGTAACAGGCCTGACGCTATGAGAAAAAAGAGATGATGCCTTCATCTCTTTTTTTTTGCGCTACACTCTGCGCCATAGCCACCCGGCGTATCTGTAGCAGGAGTTTAACGATGACAATCCGTCCCTTTACCGAAGCCGACCGGCCGTTTTTACGCACGCTGTTTCTTGCCTCCCGTAAGGCAAACTGGACCTGGCTGGATGACAGCCAGTGGCAGCTGGAAGATTTCGACAGGATCACGCTGGGCGAGCGGGTACTTGTTGCCGAGGAAGACGGTCATCGTGTCGGTTTTGCCGCCGTACTGGATAACGATAACTTCCTGCACAGTCTGTTTATCGACCCGGCCTGCCAGGGCAGCGGTGCCGGCAGTGCCTTACTACAGGCGGTGCAGAAAAGCTTCACCTCAACCGGGGCGCTGAAGTGCCTGGCGGAAAATGTGCAGGCGCAGCGTTTTTACAAAAAGCACGGCTGGCGCGTAGTGGCTGAAGGTGACAGCGATCAGGGGGAATACCTGCTGATGCACTACGTGCTGTAACGCTTTCCGCGCATTATCTGCTCACGACGCGTGTGCCCGGGACGGGCTATCTGTAGCCGTTGACGTGCGCTGAAAAATCCTTTTCACGCTCACCAGGGACTGTGGCATGTGGAATGTATTTCATCTGGTTGACCTCGCCGGCACGCTGGCCTTTGCCCTCAGCGGTGCCACGGCCGGGGTGCGGGAGGATTTCGATGTCTTCGGCGTGTTTGTGCTGGCTGCCACAACGGCGGTGGGGGGCGGCATTATCCGCGATATATGTATTGCCAGCCTGCCCCCGGCGGGGCTGGTCAGCCTGGCCTATCTGGTCATCATTCTGGTGGCCGTCCTGTGCGTCGCCTTCTTCCAGCGTCTGCTCCTCTCTTTCGAGAAAGCCACGCTGTTTTTTGATGCGCTGGGGCTGGGCTTTTTTGCCGCGTTTGGGGCCAATAAAACCTGGCAGCACACCCACAGTATTGAGCTGGCGATACTGCTGGGATGCATCAGTGCGGTGGGGGGTGGCTGTCTGCGCGACCTGTTAACCGGCAGGCCCCCGGCCATCTTCAGCAAGGATATTTATGCCAGTGCAGCGCTGGTGGGGGCAGCCATTGAACTGACCGGATCGGCCGAGGTTATTCCGCAGATGTGGAGTGCCTGGCTGGCCATTACGGTCTGCACGTTGCTGCGCCTGATGGCACTAAAATATAAAATCGGCTTGCCGTTGATTAAACACAACGGATTATAATAACGTTTTAGCACAGAGAATGGCCTTTCCCGATGATAAGCAGATCCCCACATGAACAAGCTGGCGTCAGCGCCCGTGCCTACGAGATGCTGCAGTACCTGAACCGCATCGCCCGTGGCGATCGGGCGTTCACGATTCTGGACACGCTGCTTAACCACCGCTGTAACGTCACACCCGATAATGACTTTACCCTGATCCTCCAGTTGTTTGATGCCGGTAAAATTGATTTTGATTATTCGATGGTGGAGGGTTTTCAGCAAAGGCATGTCCGGTTGACATGAGGCTAATCACGGCCGGCCCCGTCGCGGGCCGGCCCGCCAGCATTACACCGCGCGGAAGGCGATATCCTCCGGGATGACCTCGCCCTGCCAGTAAAGCCGGG
Source organism: Erwinia persicina NBRC 102418 (assembly GCF_001571305.1). Lineage (GTDB taxonomy): Bacteria > Pseudomonadota > Gammaproteobacteria > Enterobacterales > Enterobacteriaceae > Erwinia > Erwinia persicina. The sequence continues at coordinate 429,931 of NZ_BCTN01000001.1, forward strand.
AGGCAACCTGGGTCGCCAGCTGGCGATACAGCCCGGTAAACTCACTCCCGGGCCGGCGGATAACGGTGGGCTCCCCGTTATCCAGATCTTCCCGCAGGCTGATGTGCAGCGGCAGCTGACTCAGCAGGTGCGTGTGGTACTGTTCCGCCAGTTTTGCCGCCCCTCCCGTGCCGAAGATCGGCTCGTGGTGTCCGCACTGGCTGCAGATATGCATACTCATGTTCTCGACCACCCCCAGCACCGGCACATTCACTTTTTCAAACATCACGATGCCTTTACGCGCATCGATCAGCGCAATATCCTGCGGGGTAGTGACCACAACGGCACCGGTCACCGGCACGTTCTGCGCCAGCGTGAGCTGAATATCGCCGGTCCCCGGTGGCATATCCAGCACCAGATAATCCAGCTCCGGCCACAGCGTCTCGTTCAGCAACTGCATCAGCGCCTTGCTGGCCATCGGGCCGCGCCAGACCATCGCATTATCCTCCGTGACCAGATAGCCAATAGAGTTCGTCGCCAGGCCGTGCGCCATAATGGGGGCCATATGGGTGCCGTCCGGAGAGGTCGGGCGCTGATCCTGAACCCCCAGCATATCCGGGATTGACGGTCCATAAATGTCAGCATCCAGCAGGCCCACTTTCGCCCCTTCTGCGGCCAGCGCCAGCGCCAGGTTCACCGCCGTCGTGGATTTCCCCACCCCGCCCTTGCCGGAGCTGATGGCGATAATGTTTTTCACCCCGTTCACGCCTGGACGGTTTTTCACGCGCTGAAGCGTGGCCACGTTCAGCGTTAATCGCCAGGCGATGGCCGCCGCCCCGGTCAGGCGCAACAGATCTGCGCTAACCGTGGCTTTCAGTGTCTCGAACGGACTTTGCCAGACAAACGGCATACTGAGTTCAATATGCAGCGTATTGTCCATCAGCGCACAGTGGTGCAGCGCCTTCAGGACGGTGAGGTTATGGTGCAATGTAGGATGTTCAAACGTGGTCAGCACGCCCGTCACGATAGCGCGCAGCGCTTCGGGGGAGTGATGCCCCTGGGATTGTGAAGTCATCTGGGTTCCTTGATATGGCGACTCTGTATTTATGCCTTTAAGCATATCAGATCTGTTCGGGGGTAACTTATCGCCCGGGAAAAAACCGCAGGGAGTTGAACCCCTTGTTTACGCAGGGACAGGCAATCGGTTACCATCTAAACCCCCTTTTTCAACAGGTATGAGCTAAGTCTTACTATGACTCAAGTCGCGAAAAAAATTTTGGTAACGTGCGCACTGCCGTACGCTAATGGCTCCATTCATCTCGGCCACATGCTCGAGCATATCCAGGCAGATATTTGGGTCCGTTACCAGCGAATGCGCGGCAACCAGGTTTACTTCATCTGTGCCGATGACGCACACGGGACGCCGATCATGCTGAAAGCCCAGCAGATGGGCATTGCGCCTGAGCAGATGATTGCCGATATGAGTCAGGAACATCAGACCGACTTTGCCGGTTTTGATATCAGCTACGACAATTATCACTCAACGCACAGCGAAGAGAACCGTGAGCTGTCTGCACTGATCTATACCCGACTGAAAGAGAACGGTTTTATCAAGAACCGCACCATTTCTCAGCTCTACGATCCGGAAAAAGGCATGTTTCTGCCCGACCGTTTTGTCAAAGGCACCTGCCCGAAATGTAAGGCGCCGGATCAGTACGGTGATAACTGTGAAGTCTGTTCGGCCACCTACAGCCCGACCGAACTGATCGATCCTAAGTCCGTGGTATCCGGGGCGACCCCCGTGATGCGTGACTCTGAGCACTTCTTCTTCGATCTGCCAGAGTTCAGCGCCATGCTGCAAGCCTGGACCCGCTCCGGAGCGTTGCAGGAGCAGGTGGCAAACAAAATGCAGGAATGGTTCGAATCCGGCCTGCAGCAGTGGGATATCTCCCGCGATGCCCCGTACTTCGGCTTTGAGATCCCTGACGCCCCGGGCAAATATTTCTACGTCTGGCTGGATGCGCCGATCGGCTACATGGGCTCGTTCAAAAACCTGTGCGACAAGCGTGGCGATATCGACTTTGATGCCTTCTGGCAGAAAGATTCTGATGCCGATCTCTATCACTTTATTGGTAAAGACATCGTTTATTTCCACAGCCTGTTCTGGCCGGCGATGCTGGAAGGCAGCAATTTCCGTAAACCGACCAACCTGTTTGTGCATGGTTATGTCACGGTGAACGGCGCGAAAATGTCTAAATCGCGCGGCACGTTCATTAAAGCCAGCACCTGGCTGCAGCACCTGGATGCCGACAGCCTGCGCTACTACTACGCGGCGAAGCTCTCCTCGCGCATTGATGACATCGACCTGAATCTGGAAGATTTCGTGCAGCGCGTAAACGCTGACATCGTCAACAAAGTGGTTAACCTGGCATCGCGCAATGCCGGCTTTATCACCAAGCGTTTCAACGGACAGCTCTCCGCTGAACTGGCCGATCCTGCGCTGTACAAGACCTTTACCGATGCGTCTGCCAGCATCGGGGAAGCCTGGGCCAGCCGTGAGTTCAGCCGCGCGGTGCGTGAAATTATGGCACTGGCCGACGTCGCCAACCGCTATGTTGACGAGCAGGCTCCGTGGGTCGTCGCGAAGCAGGAAGGCCGGGATGCCGACCTGCAGGCGATCTGCTCCATGGGCATCAACCTGTTCCGCGTGCTGATGACCTGGCTGAAGCCGGTGCTGCCTTCGCTTACTGCGCGTACCGAAGCGTTCCTCAATCAGGAGCTGACCTGGGACGGCATCCAGCAGCCGTTGCTGAACCACAGCATTGCGCCGTTCAAAGCCCTGTATGGCCGCATTGAGATGGATAAAGTGAACGGACTGATCGAAGCGTCAAAAGAAGATGCTGCGGCGGCGAAAGCCCCGGCCAGCGGCCCGCTGGCGGACGATCCGATTCAGGACACCATCAGCTTTGACGATTTTGCTAAAGTCGACATGCGTATTGCGCTGATTGAGAACGCAGAATATGTTGAAGGATCTGACAAGCTGCTGCGCCTCTCACTGGATCTGGGGGGAGAAAAGCGCAATGTCTTCTCCGGCATCCGGGCTGCCTATCCGGATCCGGCCGTGCTGGTGGGCCGCCTGACGGTGATGGTCGCCAACCTGGCTCCGCGTAAAATGCGCTTTGGCCTCTCCGAAGGTATGGTCATGGCAGCCGGTCCCGGCGGAACAGATATCTTCCTGCTCAGCCCTGACAGCGGCGCCCAGCCGGGCCAGCAAGTGAAGTAACCCTCATGCTGTGTAGGGGTTGACCTTCTGTACCGGTCAACCCGTTGTTAAGATGTCAGTCATCTGCACGGGGCGGCCGGTAAAAGGGTCGCCCCCTACTGTTCAGGACACTGAATGCATACCGCCCTCGTTACGCTATGGCACTATCTCCGCGCTTTTCTCATTATCTATCTGTGCCTGTATGCCGGGCGCGGACTTTCTGCCCTGCTACCGGTGGCCATCCCCGGCAGTATTCTCGGCATGCTGATGTTGTTTGCTCTCCTGGCCTCGCAGCTGCTGCCGGTTCACTGGGTCAAGCCCGGTTGTCACCTGCTGATCCGCTATATGGCGCTGCTGTTCGTGCCGATTAGCGTTGGCGTGATGAACGACATGGATATTCTCACCGCCCAGTTTGGCCCGATTGTTATCTCCTGCGTCGTCAGCACGCTGATCGTACTGGTGACCATCGGGCTGATGTCGCAGCATCTTAACGACCGCCACCAGCGGCGTACAGGAGCACAGGATGAGTGATATCTGGTGGTCGCTGCCGCTGACCGTACTGGTGTTTCTGGGCGCGCGTAAACTGGCGGCCAGGGTAAAAATGTCGATTGTTAACCCACTGCTGATTGCCATGGCGGTGATCATTCCGCTTCTGCTGCTGTTACAGATGCCCTACACCCGCTATTTCCAGGGCAGCGCCCTGCTGAACGATCTGCTGCAACCGGCGGTGGTGGCGCTGGCGTTGCCGCTGTACGAGCAGATGCATCAGATCCGTTCACGCTGGCGGTCCATTATCAGCGTCTGCTTCGTTGGCAGCATAACGGCGATGGTGTCGGGTACGGCCATTGCGCTGTGGCTGGGTGCCACGCCGCAGATTGCCGCCACCCTGCTGCCCAAGTCGGTGACCACGCCGATTGCCATGGCGGTCTCAGGCACGCTGGGGGGGATTCCGGCCATCAGCGCCATTTGCGTGCTGCTGGCGGGCGTGCTGGGTGCGGTGTTTGGCCATATGCTGCTCAACCTGTTACGGGTGCGCAGTAAATCGGCACGCGGCCTGGCCATCGGTAATGCCTCTCATGCGCTGGGCACCGCGCGCGCTGCTGAAATCGACTATCAGGAGGGAGCATTCAGCTCGCTGGCGCTGGTGCTGTGCGGCATCATTACCTCACTGCTGGCACCGTTCATTTTTCCGTTGCTGATGGCGCTCTGGGGCTAAAACTTGCGATAAGTCTCGCATTTTGCTGATCAATTTCATTTATTACATTGATAGAGAGACACAGATCACATATAACTGGCTGCCGGCCCGCTACCATGGGCTGCATCCAGCGAAAGAGGCCCCACTATGCACCCACGTTATCAGCAGGCATTTGCCACCCTACCTACCCTGTTACAGAGCGCGTTGCAGCCGGTTTTATCCGCAGACGATTTTGCCGGATTTATCACCGCCAGCCAGGCACAGGCGCTGAAAAACCACTGCAATTACAGCGACAGCGAACTGGCCTTCGCCCTGCTACCGCTGGCGGCCGCCTGTGCGGTAGCGACGCTATCCGACTTTAAAGTGGGCGCGATAGCACGCGGCAAAAGTGGCACGCTGTGGTTTGGTGCCAACATGGAGTTTGCCGGGGCGACCATGCAGCAGACCGTGCACGCCGAGCAGAGCGCCGTGACGCACGCCTGGCTCAGGGGGGAAAGCGCGCTGGAAAGTATTACCGTTAACTACACGCCATGCGGCCACTGCCGTCAGTTTATGAATGAGCTGAACAGCGGCACCGGGCTGACCATTGAACTGCCCGGCCGCGCAGCGGCCACGTTAGGTCACTATCTGCCTGACTCCTTCGGACCGCGCGACCTGGCGATCACCACCCTGCTGATGGATAAGATTGACCACGGCTTTGTCGCCAGCGGTGATGCCGTCGATCAGGCTGCTGTGGCTGCTGCCAGCCGTAGCCACGCGCCCTACAGTAAAGCGTGGAGCGGTGTGGCGCTGCAAACCACTGACGGGGCCCTCTTTGCCGGGAGCTATGCAGAAAATGCCGCCTTCAACCCGAGCCTGCCGCCGTTGCAGGGGGCGCTGAACCTGCTTAATCTTAGCGGCCGCCCATTAAGCACTATTCAGCGTGCCGTTCTGGCCGAAGCGCCGGATGCCTTACTGAGTCAGCAAAGCGCCACCGCTGCCACGCTGGCCGCGCTGGGATGCACGCAATTCAGCACCCTTCCCCTGGTGAAGTCGTAAGAAAAGCCGTTGTAATTCGAGAAAGATCGCAGCTTTTGTTATTGCGTGTTAACAAAAGCTGTACTTTCAGATGAATTATTTTAGGATTGGCCCCACACCATCCCGATCCTAATAGAGTATGAATTGCATGGAACTCGAATACGAAAGTAAACGACCGCTATACATCCCTTATGCTGGGCCCATCTTGCTGGAATTTCCCCTTCTGAATAAAGGCAGCGCGTTCTCCATTGAAGAGCGTAACGACTTCAACCTGAATGGTCTGCTGCCGGAAACCGTCGAGAGCATTGAGGAGCAGGCAGAGCGGGCGTGGCGTCAGTTCCAGGACTTCAAAAACAATAACGACAAGCACGTTTACCTGCGCAACATCCAGGACACCAACGAAACGCTGTTTTACCGCCTGCTCGACAATCATCTGGAAGAGATGATGCCGATCATCTACACCCCAACGGTGGGTGCCGCCTGTGAGCACTTCTCAGAAATTTATCGTCGCGCGCGCGGCCTGTTTATCTCTTATCCGAACCGCGCCAACATTGAAGACATGCTGCAGAACGCCACCAAACAGAATGTGAAGGTGATTGTGGTCACCGACGGTGAGCGCATCCTCGGTCTGGGAGACCAGGGGATCGGCGGTATGGGTATCCCCATCGGTAAACTGTCTCTTTACACCGCCTGTGGCGGCATCAGCCCGGCATACACCCTGCCGGTGGTGCTGGACGTGGGCACCAATAACCAGCAGTTGCTGAATGACCCGCTGTATATGGGCTGGCGTCATCCGCGTATCACTGGCGAAGAGTACGACAGCTTCGTCAATGACTTTATCCACGCCGTGAAGAGCCGCTGGCCTAACGTGCTGCTGCAGTTCGAAGACTTCGCCCAGAAAAACGCGATGCCGCTGCTTGAGCGCTACCGTGATGAAGTCTGCTGCTTTAACGACGATATTCAGGGTACGGCGGCGGTGACGCTGGGTACGCTGATTGCCGCCAGCCGCGCTGCCGGCAGCAAGCTGTGCGAGCAGAAAGTGGTCTTCCTCGGGGCGGGTTCTGCCGGGTGTGGAATTGCCGAACAAATCATCGCCCAGATGAAATCAGAAGGCCTGAGCGACGAAGAAGCCCGTGCGCGCGTCTTCATGGTTGACCGTTTCGGCCTGCTGACGGACAAGCTGCCCAACCTGCTGAATTTCCAGAGCCGACTGGTGCAGAAAAGCGAAAGCCTGGCCGGTTGGGACAGCAGCAGTGATTCCCTCTCGCTGCTCGATGTGGTGCGCAATGTGCAGCCAAACATCATGATCGGCGTATCGGGGCAGCCGGGCCTGTTCAGCGAAGAGATCGTCCGTGAAATGCATAAGCACTGTGCGCGCCCGATCATCATGCCGCTGTCAAACCCAACCTCCCGTGTGGAAGCGACCCCACAGGACATCATGGCGTGGACCGATGGTAATGCACTGGTCGCCACGGGCAGCCCGTTCTCTCCGGTCAGCTGGAAAGACAAAATCTATCCAATTGCCCAGTGCAACAACTCCTATATCTTCCCGGGCATTGGCCTTGGGGTTATTGCCTCCGGCGCAACCCGCGTGACGGACAGTATGCTGATGGCCGCCAGTCGTGCGCTGGCAGACTGCTCACCACTGGCCAATGACGGTACCGGCCCGGTACTGCCTGAAGTGAAAGATATTCAGGGCGTGTCAAAACTGATCGCCATGGCGGTTGGTAAGGCGGCCCAGCTGGCTGGCGTCGCGGTCGTCACGTCCGAAGATGTGCTCTCTAAAGCCATCGCCGCTAACTTCTGGCTGCCGCAGTATCGTAACTACCGTCGCACTTCCATCTGACGGCTGGCCTCCCGGCGCCCATCACTGGGCGTCGGGCAGGTTTTGGGTGAAAAAAGCCCATTCAACACACTGTTACTTGCTTCACTCCTCCGGCTCAAGTAGCCTTGAAACCACTTCTCCCTGGCAACCCGAGCACCGTTCAGCATGTTGAAACGCCTGACTTATGGTCTGATTATCATCATCACCCTGGTGGTTCTGACCGCGCTTGGGCTTGACCGCTGGATCAGCTGGAAAACGGCCCCCTATATTTACGATGATATGAAGGCGCTGCCCCACCGTCAGGTTGGCGTAGTGCTGGGTACGGCTAAGTATTACCGTACCGGTGTGATTAACCAGTATTACCTCTACCGGATGCAGGGTGCGATTAACGCTTACAACAGCGGTAAGGTCAATTATCTGCTGCTGTCTGGCGATAACGCCCAACAAAGCTATAACGAACCGATGACTATGCGCCGCGACCTGATCGCCGCCGGGGTCGACCCGTCGGATATCGTGCTCGATTATGCCGGGTTCCGTACCCTCGACTCGATAGTGCGCACCCGCAAGGTATTTGATACCAATGATTTCATTATTATCACCCAACGCTTCCACTGTGAACGCGCGCTGTTTATTGCTCTGCATATGGGCATCCAGGCCCAGTGTTACGCGGTGCCTTCGCCCAAAAATATGTGGAGCGTACGGATGCGTGAGGTGGGTGCCCGGCTGGGTGCGCTGGCCGATCTGTATATCATGAAACGGGAACCCCGTTTTCTCGGCCCGCTGGTGCCTATTCCGGCCCGATATGAAGTGCCTGAAGATGCACAGAGTTACCCGGCCGTGACGCCAGAGCAGCTGCTGGAGATCCAGCAGAAGAAATAAAATTGTGGCTTCAGGTCGGTATATGGCTTTCAGGGATATCCGTAACGCGGACTCGCCGTAAATACTTCCCTGTAGGCTCGTGCTCGCACATCCCTGTGCTCGACGGTCCGCTTATCCTGATATCCCCGTTCGCCCTTCAGCATTACCGTTGCGGTGAGTTTAAAGCAATAAAAAGGGCCGACCCAAAAAGCGGTCGGCCCCAACATGATCTTCTGCACCCTTCCCGGGGTTGACCTTCTTTTTCGGTCAACCCGGCAGGTTAGCAAAATTACTTCTTACGCGCGTACTTCAGGGAGTCCAGCGCCACGGCGAAGATGATGATGCCGCCCTTGATAATGTACTGCCAGTAAGGGTTCACGCCGATATAGGTCAGACCGTAGTTGATGACGGTGAAGATAATCACCCCGGTCACCACGCCTGCCACCGTACCAACCCCACCGGCGAACGACACACCGCCGACGACACAGGCCGCAATCGCATCCAGCTCATACATAAAGCCAAGGTTGTTGGTAGCAGAACCGATGCGTCCGGCTTCCAGCATGCCGCCGAAGGCGTAGAACACGCCGGACAGGGCATAGACCAGAATCAGGTTCCACGGCACGTTAACGCCAGACACGCGCGCGGCTTCCGGGTTGCCGCCGATGGCAAAAATGTTCTTACCGAAGCGGGTTTTATTCCACAGGATCCACACCACAAAGATGGCGATAATCGCGTAAAAAGTAATGTACGACAGTTTGAAATCACCCAGACGCAGGAAGCCCTGAGCAAAGGTAGAAAACTTCTCATCGAAGCCTGCCACCGGGGAAGCCCCAACGAAGTCGTAATACAGTGAGTTAACGCCGTAAACGATGATCATGGTGCCCAGCGTGGTGATAAACGGCGTCACCTTCAGGTAGGCAATAATCACACCGTTGATCAAGCCAATCAGCGCACCGATGGCGCAGACAATGCCGATAACCACCGCAATGGGCAGCGTTTCCAGGTGTGGGAACACCTTGTTAGCATTATCCATCGCCTGCAACAGCGTCGCGGCGACCACCGCAGCCAGACCAACCTGACGTCCGGCTGACAGGTCGGTTCCCTGGGTGACAATCAGACCGGCAACGCCCAGGGCGATAATCACACGCACCGAGGATTGCGTCAGGATGTTACTCAGGTTCATTAAACTTAAGAACGTCGGATCCTGGATAATAATGATGGCCAGTAATACCATCAGCACCACATAAATCCCACCCTCTTTCAGCCAGGTGAGTGCACTTTTCTTATTCACTGCTTTCATAGTAACAGCCCTTACATCATTAAAGGTGCAACGATGCCAAACGCAATATTTCGTTTTGCGTGGTTGTCTTCGTTTCGACAATGCCTGCTACCAGGCCATTACTCATTACCAGAATACGATCGGTAACGCCCAATAACTCTGGCATTTCAGAAGAGATAATAATAATGCCCTTACCCTTCTTCGCCAGTTCTGAAATCAACTGATAGATTTCAAATTTCGCCCCAACGTCAATACCGCGCGTCGGTTCGTCGAGCATCAATATTTCTGGCTGAGTTAATAACCAGCGACCGATAATCACCTTCTGCTGGTTACCGCCGGATAAGGAACCAATCGACGTATGATGTCCCGGCGTTTTAACCCGCATAGAGTCAATTACCCACTGGGTATCACTCTTCATCCGGCTGTTATCCAGCAGGCCAATGCTGTTCTTATATTTACTGATATTGGAAATCAGTGAATTGAAACCAATATCCAGGTAGGCATAAATCCCGGTGGAACGACGCTCTTCCGTCACCAGCGCAAAACCGTGGTTTATTGCTTCATTAGCGCTGTGGTTATTAATCGCCTTGCCGTGCAGCTTAATGGTGCCGCCTGACTTTTCGCGAATACCAAATAAGGTTTCCACAATATCAGTACGCTTGGCACCGACCAGGCCTGCAATCCCGAGAATTTCACCCTTGCGAAGATCGAAGGAAATATCGCGGATAGAAGGCTGACGCAGGGAGGTGAGATTACGCACTTCCAGGATCGTCTCGCCCGGCACGTTGCTCTTATCCGGGAAGCGCTGGTTCAGCGAACGCCCTACCATCATGGCAATGATCTTGTCCATATCCAGCCCTTCCAGGGGCTGAGTGGCAATCCACTGACCGTCGCGCAGGATAGTAATTTCATCACACAGCTGGAAAATCTCTTCCATTTTATGCGAAATATAAATAATCCCGCAGCCGCGATCCTTCAGCTTACGAATAATCGTAAACAGATGGTTGACTTCTTTTTCTGTCAGGGAGGAAGTCGGCTCATCCATAATCACGATTTTTGCGTTATAAGAAAACGCTTTGGCAATTTCAATCATCTGCATTTGAGAAACAGACAGTGAAATCACTTTATCTCGTGGATCAATATCAATATCCAGCTCGTCGAAGATCGCTTTGGTATCGCGATACATTTTCTCCTGATCGACGAAAAAGCCTTTCTTCGGATAACGACCAAGCCACATGTTATCCATTACGGTACGTTGCAGAACCAGGTTTAATTCCTGATGCACCATCGACACGCCATTTTCCAGCGCCTCTTTAGAACTCTTGTAATTAACTTCCTCGCCCTGAAAAAGAATGCTCCCCGTATCTTTACTGTAAATGCCAAAAAGGCACTTTAAGAGTGTTGATTTTCCAGCACCATTCTCCCCCATCAGGGCGTGAATTGAATGTGGACGAACTTTTAAATTAACATTATCGAGCGCTTTAACCCCGGGGAATGACTTACTGACGTCGGTCATCTCCAGTAAAAATTCGCGCTGTGTTTGCACGTTATCGCTGCCCATATCTCTACCCGGCTGAGTGGTGTGGAGTCAGGTCACCCTGACTCAACACCTGAAAAAGGGTGCTGACAGTCAGCACCCGTATCAGGTTGTACTTATTTAGGCAGGTCTGCCAGATTGTCTTTATCTACCGGTACATAGGCAACACGGACAACTTTACCGTCCAGTTTATAGTCGGTGCCTTCGGTGGCAGGTTTGCCCGCCGCCAGGTTAATCGCCATGTCCAGCGTGGCTTTGGCCTGATTTTTCGCATCATTCAGCACGGTGCCGGCCATCGCGCCAGATTTCACCATCGCCAGCGCTTCTGGCAGGGCATCAACACCAAATACCGGTACCGAGGATTTGTTGTGGGCTTTCAGGGCTTCGACAGCGCCCATCGCCATCGCATCGTTGTTGGCGATAACGACTTCAATTTTGTTACCGTTTGGACCCGACAGCCAGGCGTCCATCTTATCTTTAGCCTGTGCGGTGTCCCACATCGCGGTATCCAGATGCAGCTGCTGCGTTTTGATACCGTCTTTGTTCAGCGTGTCGATCACGTATTTGGTACGGGCTTCTGCATCCGGGTGTCCTGGCTCGCCTTTCAGCAGCACGAACTGAATCTGACCATCTTTGTTCAGATCCCACGCGGCATTAGCTTTCCAGTGTTTCTCAATCAGCTCACCCTGCTTCACGCCAGACTCTTTCGAGTCGGTGCCGACATAGTAAGCTTTGTCGTAGCTGGCCAGGGCTTTTGCCGTTGGCTCTTTGTTGAAGAACACTACCGGGATATCGTTCGCTTTGGCTTTGCTGATAACGACGGCTGCCGCTGCCGGGTCAACCAGGTTAATAGCCAGGGCTTTCACACCTTTCGCGACCAGTACGTCAACCTGGTCGTTCTGAGTAGACTGGCTGTTCTGCGAGTCATTCATCAGCAACTGCACGCCCGGGTTATTCTTGGCTTCTTTCTCAATATCCTTGCGCACAACCGACATAAAGTTGTCGTCGTATTTATAAATGGTGACGCCGATACGGGTATCTGCTGCCTGAGCAGTTGCGCCAAACAGCATGGTGGCAACCAGGGCGCTGAGAGTGAAAACCTTCTTATTCATGGTATCTCCGGTTTTTATAGGGTAGTACTCAACGCCGCGTACCGGCAGATGACCGGGTACGGGGCGATCAGTTAGGTGACCGCGAGGCGTAAATGTTAATTTTACGATCTGCCTCACCGACAATGGCTCACGTTAAGCCCGACTTCCCTGTACGGAATGCTTCCTGAATGCTGTGTGTAAAACTGTTTCACAGGGGGGCAACGTCACCATCAGATGGGGCCTGGTTGCCGTTACATAATGTTTCAAACCCTGCAGGACGCTGTCATCATAGAGAAGACGTTGTTAATTAACTGTGAATTTACTCACAGATTGGAAACGGTTACATCTCAGATTCGCCTGAGTTAGTGACGGCCACCACATTTTGCCGGGTTGCTACCGAATGCCGCCGCACCAGGGTCGGCATAAAGCAGTGTCGGGCACTGCTGTCCAGCTCTCCCGCAGCCCCTTTCAGCGCCAGTTCGGTGGCCAGTTTTGCCATAGAAACAATCGGGTAGCGGACTGTGCTCAGCTGCGGGTCGGTATAACGCGAGATCGGTATATCGTCGAAGCCCACCACCGAAAGCTGCTGTGGCACGGCAATACCGTTATCTTTCAACGCGGCCAGCGCGCCTGCAGCCATACTGTCGTTATAGGCAAACACCGCCGTCAGATGCAGGTTACGGCCTAACAGCTCGACCATGGCCGCCTCACCGCCCTGCAGATCCGGCTCGCCTGACGCACACCAGCTCTCCACGGGGGTGACGCCCTGCTCGCTCAACGCCTGTGACCAGCCATCGCGCCGCTGGTCGTTATCTTCGATGGGGTGAACCGAGCCAAGATAGCCGATACGCTGATGCCCGTGCTGCTGCAGCATACGCATCGCCATCAGCGCCCCGCTCACGTTGTCAAGACAGACGCAACGGTGGGCGAAACCGGGGATAATACGGTTGACCAGCACCATGCCGGGTACCTGCTGCATCAGCGAGGCAAGCTCCTGATCGCCCAGGGCTTTTGCATGCACAATCAGGGCATTACAGCGTTGACGTATCAGCACCTCAATGGCGTGACGCTCTTTTTCAGCCTGATGATAGGAGTTATTGATTAACACATGTTTTTGCAGGCGCTGGGCCACGGTGTCTACCGCTTTCACCAGTGCGCCAAAGAAGGGATCGGACACGTCCATGACTACCACGCCGATGGTATCGCTGACCTGAGTGGCCAGTGCCTGAGCATTGGCATTGGGGCGGTAACCAAGGCGTGCAACCGTTTTCAGCACCGTTTCACGGGTGTCGCCGGTGACCGCCGCACTGTTATTCAGCACCCGGGAGACGGTGGCAACCGAAACACCCGCTTCACGGGCGACATCACGTATGGTAATCATAAGCAATCACCACAGAAGCATATTTTTTGCATAGCTCTTCCTGACCCAAACGCATTCTGGCGTCTATTCTGTCAGGCGGGAGCCCCATGCTACGTGAATTCCGTCACAGGCTTGAAAACGGTTACATACAATTTTTTAACCTTTGTGATGCATATCATCTTCCGCCGGGGGTTTCTGTTCCGCAGAGAGTCCGGCAGCGGTCAGACGCCGCCATAGCCACTCCACCGGCCCCTGCCGGAAAGTCCGTAACCAGTAGTGGGAAAACAACAGGTTAACGCCCCACACCAGCGGCACGATCAGCAATAACTGCAGGCGGTTGAAGTGGTTAAACAAGGCAAAGTGGTTAAACAGCGTGGTGCAGATCAGCGTCTGTAACAGATAATTGCTCAGCGCCATTCGGCCGACGGCACTGACCATCAGCGTCAGACGCCAGCGCTGCAGCTGTGGCCACCAGCCAAAGCAGAGCGCGGCATAGCCCAGCGACTGCAGGGGAGCACTGATTTCTCGCGGCACCTGCAGGAAGAACCCGGCCCAGCGGAAGTCCCATTTGACGTACCACTGTAACGCAATTGACGCGGCCTCAATCAGCATCCCGAAGATCACCAACCGTGCCCCGGTACGGCGGTAGTGTTGCAGACTCCAGCTGCCGCGCAGCCAGCCCGAACGCATTAATGCCGCCCCCAGCATCATCAGTCCGGCCAGCTGCCAGCCATACTGCGCTGCCAGTGCCATCAGCGATGAACCCAGCATATCCAGACGATTAGCCACCGCCTCCCAGCCGCCGTGCGTGCGCCAGAACGTTTCATACTGAACGTCGGCGGCTCCCGGCAGCCACGAGTTGTTGGGCGTGTGTCCGGAGGCCATGCCCAGCACCACCAGCACCCCACTGCCAATCAGATAGAGCATCACGCCGGTATTAAACAGCTGCCGCGTGCCGGGCACGTCGCGGATCATGCGCCAGGCAATCAGTCCGGTCAGGCCGTACGCCAGCAGAATATCCCCCTCCCAGAGCAGCAGCGCGTGCAAAAAGCCCAGGATCACCAGCCAGGAGAGGCGTGACTGTATCCAGCGCTTGCCGCGCGGCAGCAGCAGTTGCAGCCCGCCGCCAAAAAGAATGGCAAACAGCGTCAGGAATTTTGCCTGAGCGAAGAGATCCATTGCCGCCCATACGACGAAATCAGACAGCGAGGGCAACCCCTGCCAGGCAGGATTAAGATAGGCCGCTTTCGGCAGACCAAAGGCGGTAATGTTCAGCAGCAGAATGCCGAGAATGGCCAGCCCGCGAATAAAATCCAGAGGAAGAATACGGGACATAAAAGGTTCCCCACAACGACGCTGTGGCAAGAAGGCGGACCGAAAAAGAATCCGCCCCGACAGGGGATAAAGGCTGGCGCAGGCCGCCCCCGAGGGACCCGCCCGCGTCAGGCCCTGTTAACGATGGCGAACCGAGCGCAGAAATTCCTGGCGCGTATTCTGGCTGGACTTAAACAGCCCGCCGAGCGACGTTGTGGTGGTGGCGCTGGTCGCATCACGAATACCGCGGGCCTTCACGCAGTAGTGAACGGCATCGATGGAAACCGCGACGTTATTGGTGCCGAGCAGGGTCTGCAACGCCAGCAGGATCTGCTGAGTGAGACGCTCCTGCACCTGCGGGCGCGAAGAGAAGAACTGCACGATACGGTTAATTTTCGACAGGCCAATGACTTTATCTTTCGGAATATAGGCCACGGTCGCCCGGCCGTCGATAATCACAAAATGGTGTTCGCAGGTACTGGTCAGCGTGATATCCCGCACGGTGACCATCTCGTCCACTTTCATTTTATTTTCAATCAGCGTGATTTTCGGGAAGTTGGCATAATCCAGTCCGGAAAAGACCTCATTCACATACATTTTAGCAATACGCTGCGGCGTTTCCGCCAGGCTGTCGTCTTCCAGATCAAGATTGAGCAGCTGCATAATTTCGGTCATATGACCCGCGATCAGCTGCCTGCGAGTGTCATCGTCCATTTCACGTGCGGGTGCGCGCAGCGGGGTTTCCAGGCCACGGGCAACCAGTGCCTCATGAACCTGTGTGGCTTCCTGACTTAACGTCGCCATGTTTTTCTCTTCTCCGGCTGGTGTGACTGACCAGGTTAACGCAACCCGGTGGAATTTCTGAGGCGCTATTTTGGTACACATTTGGTGTCCGATCCAGTGAATCAGCGTATTTGTCACTGAAACCCTGTCACTCGGCCGCAGGCTCACGTCGCCACACCAGCGCACCCGCGACCAGCAGGGCGGCCCCCGCCACATACAGCGCCGGTTCCAGCCGGTGCGTCAGCAGAGTGGACAGCGCCGACAGCAGCGGCCCCACCAGTTGCCCTACCGCATAGCCAGTGGTCAGTAATCCGGCCAGATAGCGCGTATGCAGCGGGGCCAGTTCGCGGGCGTACTGCAGGGAAAGCTGCACCACGCAGAGGAACCCGCCGCCGACCAGTGCCGATCCCAGTGCCAGCCCACCCAGTCCGGGGATCATATCAGAGGCAAATACCCCGACCGCCTGCACCCACAGCACTAGCGCCAGACGACGGTGGCTGCTGCCGAGGTGGCGGGTCAGGATACCGATGACGATGCCCACCACCGCTGCCCCGCCAAACACCGGCCAGACAAACTGGCTAATCAGCCCGGGAAAGCGCGTGGTCGCCATTTGCGCCAGGAACGTCGCGGGCAGGATATAGCCAAACCCGGCCAGGCTGTAGCTCCACACCAGCCGCCGGAGGCCGGGGGTCAGACGCAGCGGTTCCGGGGCGGTTTCCGGGCGATGCAGCTGACCGGTACGCGGCAGTGTTCGCGCTATCAGCACCACCAGCACCAGTGCCAGAACGCCATAGGCGAGCCAGGCCCAGGCGGCGCTGACCTGATGGCTGTGCAGCCCCACCGCCAGCATCCCGCTGATGAAAATCCCGGTACCCGGGCCGGCAAACACCGCGGCACTCAATCCGGGGCGCTGGTAGCGATGCAGCTGTTCGTTACTCCACGCCGCAATCAGCACCATCGCCCAGCCGCTGGCCCAGCCCACCAGAAAGCGAACCAGCCCGTGCTGCCACGGGCCGGAGGCCCACGCAGACATCAGCGTCAGTATCACCGCCCCCCAGACGCCCGCCTGCAGACGCCACTCCACCCGCCGCGTCGCCCGCATCGCATCAAAGGATCCGCACAGGTAGCCGAGGTAGTTGAATGCGGCCACTACGGCAGCGCTGGTCAGCGACAGCTGATGTTCAGCTATCATTAACGGCACCTGCGGCGTAAAGGCAAAGCGCCCTATTCCCATGGCCACGACCAGCGTCAGAAAAGCGCACAAAGCAACACGAACCGCCATTTTTAACTCCTGCCCCATTTTAGTTGCCATCAGCATGCGTGATGGTTAGAATCACGAAAAGTGAATAATATTAACTAAGTTGCTTACGATAAGAGAATAAATGGATCTGACTCAGCTAAAAATGTTCTGCGCCGTTGCCGACAGCGGTTCGCTGGTGCGGGCTGCCGAGCAGCTGCACCGGGTGCCGTCAAACCTCACAACGCGCCTGCGTCAGCTCGAAGAAGAGCTGGGTACCGATCTGTTTATCCGCGAGAAGCAGCGTCTGCGGCTGTCACCGATGGGCCATAATTTTCTCTGCTATGCCCAGCGCATTCTTACGCTGAGTGAAGAGGCAATGAATATGGCGCACGGGGGGAAACCCGCAGGCAACTTTGCGCTGGGCTCAATGGAGAGCACCGCTGCAACACGGCTGCCGTCTCTGCTGGCGGAGTTTCACCAGCGCTACCCTGCCGTGAACCTGGCACTCAGCACCGGCACCTCCGCCGAATTGATGGAAAGAGTGCGCATCGGCACCCTGGCCGCTGCGCTCGCTGATGGCCCGGTTAACGGCGACGAACTGAACAGCTGCGTGGCGTTTCGGGAAGAGATGATACTGATCTCCAGCCTGGAGCATCCGCCGATTGTGACGCCAGGCGATGCCGCAGGCTGTACGCTGTTTGCCTTTCGTCCCGGCTGCTCCTACCGCCTGCGTTTTGAGAACTGGTTCCGTGCTGCGGGCGTCCAGCCGGGTAACGTGATGGAAATCCAGTCTTACCACGCCATGCTGGCCTGCGTCGCCAGCGGGGGCGGAGTGGCCTTACTGCCGGCGGCGCTGCTGGCGCAGATGCCCGGCCATGTTCGCGTGCGTCAGCATCCCCTGCCGCCCGACCTGCGCGATACCGAGACCCGACTGGTGTGGCGTCGCGATGCCTTCACACCGAATGTCGAGGCGCTGAAGTACCTGATTATTGAACAATTTGATGAGAAGTCCAGCGATTAACAGCTGTTTTCGTCAAGCCTGGTTACGCTTATTACACTATTCAAAATGACAGGAGCAACACATGCAGATGATTAAAACCCGTGCCGCCGTCGCCTGGGCCGCCGGTGAACCCCTAAAAATTGAAGAGCTGGACCTGATGCCTCCGCAGAAGGGAGAAGTGCTGGTCCGTATCGTGGCCACCGGCGTTTGCCACACCGATGCTTATACCCTTTCAGGTAAAGACCCCGAAGGTGTGTTCCCGGCGGTACTGGGCCATGAAGGCGGTGGTGTAGTAGAAGCCGTGGGCGAAGGCGTCACCAGCGTCGCCGTCGGAGACCATGTGATCCCGCTGTACACCCCGGAATGCGGCCAGTGTAAATTCTGTCTGTCCGGCAAAACAAACCTGTGCCAGGCCATTCGTTCTACCCAGGGAAAAGGCCTGATGCCGGACGGCACCACCCGTTTCTTCAAAGACGGCCAGCCGATTTTCCACTATATGGGCACATCAACGTTCTCTGAATACACCGTGATCCCGGAAATTTCGCTGGCAAAAATCAGCAAAGAAGCGCCGCTGGAAGAAGTCTGCCTGCTGGGCTGCGGTGTTACCACCGGCATGGGGGCAGTGACCAATACGGCGAAAGTAAAAGAAGGCGATACCGTGGCGATCTTCGGCCTGGGCGGTATTGGGCTGTCGGCGATCATTGGGGCAAAACTGGCGAAAGCGGGCCGTATCATCGGGATTGATATCAATACCAGCAAATACGACCTGGCCCGTAAGCTGGGCGCGACCGACCTGATCAACCCGAAAGATTATGATAAGCCGATTCAGGATGTGATCGTAGAGATGACCGACGGCGGCGTGGACTTCTCCTTCGAGTGCATCGGTAACGTGAACGTGATGCGTTCCGCGCTGGAATGCTGCCATAAAGGCTGGGGCGAATCCGTGATTATTGGCGTGGCCGGTGCCGGTGAAGAGATTGCCACCCGTCCGTTCCAGCTGGTCACCGGCCGCGTATGGCGGGGTTCCGCCTTCGGTGGCGTAAAAGGCCGCTCACAGCTGCCGGGTATTGTCGATCGCTATATGAACGGTGAGTTCCAGCTTAATGACTTTATTACCCACACCATGCCGCTGGAAGAGATTAACGAGGCGTTCGACCTGATGCACGAAGGGAAGTCGATCCGTTCCGTGGTGCATTTCGCAAAAAAATAAGAGAGGAAAGGATGCCATCAACTCTGGAACTGCTTGAAGAACATCGGCTGTTTGGCGGCTGGCAGCAGCGCTATCGCCATCAGTCTGCCAGCCTCAACTGCGCGATGACCTTCAGTATTTTTTTACCCGGGCCTAAGGGCAGCATGCCCCCTCCGGTGGTGTACTTCCTGGCAGGCCTGACCTGTAGTGACGAAAATTTCAGCGTCAAATCCGGTGCGCAGCGCGTCGCTGCCGAACTGGGGCTGGTGCTGGTGATGCCGGACACCAGCCCGCGCGGCGATGACGTGGCAAACGATGACGGCTATGACCTGGGTCAGGGAGCCGGATTCTACCTCAATGCCACCGAAGCGCCGTGGGCAGACCATTTTCGCATGTATGATTACATCAACAGCGAACTGCCCGCGCTGATCGCCGGTAATTTCAACGTCAGCGATCGTCAGGCAATCATGGGACACTCCATGGGCGGCCACGGGGCACTGATGATTGCCCTGCGCAACCCGGGAAAATTCAGTTCCGCCTCGGCATTCGCGCCGATCGTTAACCCGCTGGAAGTGGCCTGGGGACAGAAAGCTTTCCGCGCCTATCTGGGAGAGGATGTCAGCACGTGGAAGCAGTATGACAGCTGCTGGCTGATGCGTAACGGCGGCGCGGTGCTGCCGATGCTGGTCGATCAGGGTGACAGCGATCAGTTCCTGGCCGATCAGTTACGTCCGGAACGGCTGGAAACCCTCGCGGCAGAGCTGAATTACCCGTTAACCGTGCGTATTCAGCCCGGTTACGACCACAGCTACTTCTTTATCGCCAGCTTTGTGGAAGATCATCTGCGCTTCCACGCGCAGCACCTGCTGGTGTAAAAAAAGGCCGACCCAAAAAGGTCGGCCCTTACATCCGGCTATCTGCAGGAGCGACCTTCTGTTTCGGTCGCTCCTCTATCAAAATGCCGGTGCTTCCACCAGGCCGTCAATCAGTACCTGCGGTACGCCCTGCGAACAGCGCTCAATCCGCCCTTTCACCCCGTAGACCCGCGCCAGACTGTCCGGCGTAATCACCGCTTCCGGCAGACCGTCAGCAACCAGCTCCCCGTTTTGCAGCATCAGGACATGTTCACTGTGGCGCAGCGCGATATTGATATCATGCACGACGACTACCGTGACGATGTTGCGCAGGCGGGTCTCGCGGCGCACTAAATCCATCACGTGGAACTGGTAATTCAGATCCAGGGCGCTTAACGGTTCATCCAGCAGTAACAGCTCCGGGCGGCGGATCAGCGACTGTGCCAGACCGACCAGCTGCTTCTGCCCGCCGGAGAGCCGATCAAGATAGCTCAGGGCCAGATGCGCAATACCCAACTGTTCGAGCAGGGCCATCACTTCGGCTTCGCTGCTGGCATTGCTGCGCCCGCCGCTGGCCCGCTGTGCCACGATGATCGACTCCAGCACGTGCAGGTGCACCCCCGCAGGCAGCGACTGTGGCAGATACACCACGCGTGACGCGCGCCGGGCGAACGGCAGCGCCATCAGGTCTTCTCCGTTCAGCCACAGCTCGCCGCTGGCACGGTTAAGCCCGGCCATCGAACGCAGCAGCGTCGACTTCCCGCAGCCATTAGGCCCCAGCAGGACAGTGATTTTTCCCTGCGGCAGCAGCGGTACATTGAGATTGCTGATGACCTGACGTTTTGGATACCCGGCATGAAAGCCGCTTATTTTCAGCCCCTGCATCAGACACTCCCCCGATGGCGCAGAATAATACTCAGGAAGAACGGCACGCCCACCAGCGAGGTGACAATGCCGACGGGAATGATCACGCCCGGGATCAGATTCTTCGACACCACTGACGCCATCGACAGCACCAGCGCCCCGGTCAGTGCGCTGGCCGGCAGGTAGAAGCGGTGATCTTCACCAAAAATCATTCGCGCAATATGCGGTGCAACCAGGCCGATAAAGCCTATCGGGCCGACAAAAGCTACCGCCAGCGCAGAGATCACGCTGATGCGCAGCAGGGTCATCAGACGCAGACGACGCACGTCAATCCCAAAGCTGACCGCACGATCTTCGCCCAGACGCAGCGCGGTAAGCTTCCACGCGCTTAACATGGAGAACGGCACCAGAACCAGCAGGGCAACGCACAGCACGCCGAGTTTTTCCCACGAGGCGCGCGCCAGGCTGCCCATCGTCCAGAACACCAGGCCCTGCAGGGTATCTTCACTGGCAATAAACTGCATCATGGAAACCAGCGCATTGAAGGTGAAGACCAGCGCGATACCAAACAGCACCACCCCGGAGGTGGACACCTGGGTCCAGCGCGTGACCGCATCCAGCATCAGAGCGGCAATCAGCGCAAAAACAAAGGCGTTGGCCGAGATAAACCACTGGTCGGGAATGCCGGGAATACCGATACCCAGCACGATCGCCAGCGCCGCGCCAAAGGCGGCCGCAGAGGAAACACCCAGCGTAAACGGACTGGCAAGGGGGTTATTGAGGATGGTCTGCATCTCAGCGCCGGCCAGCCCCAGCCCCAGGCCGACAATCACCGCCATCAGCGCATAGGGTAGCCGGATGTCCCAGACAATAACCCGTGTGCCAGCATCCACCGACTCCGGCGACAGCAGGGTTTGCCACAGCACCGGTAACGACAGCCCTGACGGACCGAGGGTAAAGTCCAGCACCAGCGAGGCAATAATCGCTACCACCAGTACGGCCATAATCAACAGACGATGGCGCAGTAGCTGGTGATAACGGCCCATCACGCCCTCAGGCGCTGTCTTACCCGTATGCTGCACGGGTTCCTGGGTTAAGCTCATACTCAATACCTGTTCATTGTCATTAATGCCGCTTAAAATAAAGCAAATGATAATACTTATCAGTAATATTTTGAGTCTGTTTTCGTAACATAAAAAAAGGCGCGGGATACGCGCCTCTCTTTTACCCCGTTGAACGTTACTTATCGAACGTCGGGAACTCCATTTCGCTGTACTTCACAAAGCGCGTTTTACGCGTCAGTTTAAAGCCAAACCAGATGAGCAGGAACAGCGGAATACCGATGTAGGTCGCCGCCACGCCGCCCCAGTCAATGGTATCCGACAGGAATGCCTGATAGTTCTGGCCCAGCGTGATGATCAGGCAGAGCACGAAGGCAAAAATCGGCCCCAGCGGGAAGAAACCTGAACGGTACGGCAGGTCTGCCAGGTCGCGTCCCTGTGCCATATAACCTTTACGGAAGCGGTAATGGCTGATGGCAATGCCCAGCCAGGCGATAAAGCCGGTCATCCCGGAGGTATTCAGCAGCCAAAGATACACGGTCTGATTGCCGAACATCGAGGTCAGGAAGCACAGCCCGGCCACTACCGTGGTGGCATACAACGCGTTACGCGGCACTCCGCCCTTCGACAGTCTGGCGAAGATGCGCGGCGCTTTCCCTTCCGATGCCAGGGTATAAAGCATACGGGTTGAGGCGTACATACCGGAGTTCCCCGCTGACAGCACTGCTGTCAGGATCACGGCATTCATCACTGCCGCCGCCGACAGCAGACCGGCATGCTGGAATACCAGCGTGAACGGGCTGACGCTGATGTCTTTGACATCGTTGCGCAGCAGGCTGGGGTCGGTATATGGGATGATCAGACTGATCACCAGGATGGCAAACACATAGAACAGCAGGATACGCCAGAATACCTGACGCACCGCACGCGGAATATTTTTCGCCGGATCTTCGGACTCACCGGCCGCAATACCAATCAGTTCGGTGCCCTGGAACGAGAAGCCGACGATCATCGCCACGCCAATCATTGCCGCAAAGCCTCCGGAGAAGGGGGCATCGCCGATTTCCCAGTTATGCCAGCCCGCACTTTCTGCACCGCGCATAATGCCGGCGATCATCGCGACGCCGACGATAATAAAGATGATCACGGTCGCGACTTTGATCAGGGAGAACCAGTATTCTGCCTCACCAAAGCCTTTTACCGAGATGTAGTTGAGCAGGAAGATCAGGCAGAGGAACAGCGCGCTCCAGATCCAGCCCGGGGTATCCGGGAACCACCAGGTCATCACCAACTGGGACGCCACCAGGTCAACGGCGATGGTCACCGCCCAGTTGTACCAGTAGTTCCAGCCCAGGGCGAAACCAAAGCCTTCTTCGACGTATTTCGCGCCGTAGGTAGAGAATGAGCCTGAAACAGGCATAAATGCCGCCAGTTCACCGAGGCTGGTCATCAGGAAGTACACCATCAGGCCGATCAGCATGTACGAGAGCAGTGCTCCGCCGGGGCCGGCCTGTGAAATGGTGGCACCAGAAGCGACAAATAAGCCGGTACCAATCGATCCGCCTATGGCGATCATCGTCAGGTGACGTGCTTTCAGAGCCCGTCTTAACCCAGGGGGTTGTGTTGTTTTTGTGTCATGATCCATGTTTAAACGCTGCGCCTTGCAAAAAATAAGGCGCGATTATAGCAACCTGCCCGGGGTCGTATAGCGATAACACCACGTTATAAGTTAGCTTCATAACTGGCGGGGAATTATTAGCGCGGCGTGGTGAGGCTGACGAAGCTGGAGCCCCCCAGTCGCCCGGGACATTCGGAAAAAGGCTCGCCCGTGCGGCCCCGGATTTATCCCTGCCTGGCGATCCTGCCTCTTTATTCCGTGCAGTAACTGAGGAAGCGACTTAACGCCTTAGAGAGGTGCTTCTGGCGGTGGTGAATCCGGTACAGTGTGCGCTTCAGCGCAGGGAGAGGGATCGCCACTTCGACCAGCGTGCCCATTTCCAGCTGTTCGGCAATCACTCGGCGGGACAGACAGCTGATCCCCATACCGTGTCGTACCGCGTTTTTAATCGCCTCTGAATTCCCGAGTTCCAGCGCCAGATCGAACTGCGGCAGATGTGAGATCAGCAGATAATCGACGATTTCACGGGTGCCCGAACCATGCTCACGCAGGATCCAGGGCGCGCCCGCCAGGCTCTGTAACGACACCGGTTTGCTGAGGATCTCTGCCCCCGGGGCGGCGAACACCACCAGTTCATCTTCCAGCCAGGGCTCGGTGACCAGATCGGCCCTGTGGCAGGGACCTTCAATCAGGCCGATGTCGACGCGAAAGTCGGCCACCGCCGTGATGACATCCTGACTGTTACCCACACTCAGTTCCAGCGGCAACTGCGGGTAATCACGGCGATAACGGGCAATCATGCCCGGCAGCAGGTAATTGCCGATGGTGCTGCTGGCAGAGATGCGCAGCGCGCCGTTGTCCTCACGGAACAGTTGTTCAATTTCCAGCGCCTGCTCAAGCAGCCCGACGGCCCGCGGATACAGCAGTCGCCCGTGCTCATTGATCACCAGACGCTTGCCTACCCGGTCAAATAACTGCACGCCAAGCTGACCTTCCAGATCGGCCAGTGCCGCGCTGACCGCTGACTGTGATAACGACAGTACCTGAGATGCCTGAGTGGTTGAACCGCTCTTTAGCACCTCTGTAAACACTTCCAGCTGTCGCAACGTTATATGCATGATCCTTCCTCAACCTGAACATTCTTCATGTGGCCCGTCATGATGCTACGCAGCGGCCTTCCCTTAACACTTATAGTTGTTAATTATAAAAATATAATCAATTTCACTTTTAAGCAAACTGCTTTCATCATATCCCTGTCATTTATGGAGGGAGAGATATGGCTGACATCGTGCTCAATAAACATCATCATCCGCTCACGCATTTCATTCCGGGGGTCGCGCTGGCCGCAGGGATTGCTGCACTGGCTATCTGGGCGGGGGGCATCCCTGAGATTGCGTCACTGGGGCTGGGGGCGCTCACCCTGGCCATCGTGGCAGGCATCATAGTGGGCAATACGCTGTATCCACGAATCTATCAGTATTGCGATGAGGGCATTATCTTTGCTAAACAGAAGCTGCTAAGGCTGGGCATTATTCTTTATGGCTTCCGTTTAACTTTTCAGCAGATTGCCGATGTGGGAGTGAGTGGGGTCATTATCGATGCCCTGACGCTCTGCTCAACGTTTATGCTGGCCTGCTGGCTTGGTCGCAAACTATTCGGGCTGGATCGTGATACCGCCTGGCTGATTGGCGCGGGCAGCAGTATCTGTGGTGCTGCCGCCGTGCTGGCGACCGAGCCGGTACTCAAGGCAGAAGCCTCGAAGGTAGCCGTGGCGATTGCCACCGTGGTGATCTTTGGTACCCTGGCAATATTTCTCTATCCCCTGCTCTACCCGCTGGCTGTTCACTGGTTCCCGTGGGTGACGGCGGAAAATTATGGTGTCTACACCGGTTCAACCATGCATGAAGTTGCCCAGGTGGTGGCCGCCGGGCATGCCATCAGCCCGGAGGCTGAGAATGCAGCGGTCATTGCAAAAATGCTGCGCGTAATGATGCTGGCTCCGTTTCTGGTGACCCTCGGCTGGTGGGTAAAACGCCGCCAGCCACTGGCAGACGGGCAGACGAAAAGCGCCCTTTCGTTCCCATGGTTTGCCCTGCTTTTCATTATCGTGGCACTGTTTAATTCCCTGCATCTGCTGCCTGCGCACGCGGTCAACATGATTAATCAACTGGATAACCTCCTACTGGCGATGGCAATGGCAGCGCTTGGCCTGACCACCCATTTCAGCCAGTTGAAGCGCGCGGGCCTGCGTCCAATCCTGCTGGGACTGATTCTGTTTATCTGGCTGATTGTCGGTGGCGGTGCGATCAACCTGCTGGTTGCGCATTTGATGGCATGATTTCCGTCCGTTTCCGGTTATGATGATCCGCCTGCCATTGAGCAGATCATCAACAGGAGAACGGCATGAAATATATCGGTGCCCACGTCAGCGCGGCTGGCGGTGTGGATCAGGCGGTACTACGCGCTGTAGAGCTGGAAGCCACGGCCTTCGCGCTCTTTACCAAAAACCAGCGCCAGTGGCGCGCGGCCCCGCTGACTGATGAAGTGATTTCGGCCTTTCGTACCGCCTGTGAAAAACATCACTTCAAACCGGAGCAGATCCTGCCTCACGACAGCTATCTGATTAACCTGGGTCATCCGGTTTCGGAAGCGCTGGAGAAGTCACGGGAAGCTTTCCATGATGAGGTGACGCGCTGCATGCAGCTGGGGCTGACTCTGCTTAACTTCCACCCTGGCAGCCATCTGCATCAGATCAGTGAAGAAGCGTGTCTGCAGCGCATCGCTGAGTCGATCAATATCGTGCTGGATAAAACCGAAGGCGTGACGGCGGTAATTGAAAATACCGCCGGCCAGGGCAGCAACCTCGGGTTCCGCTTTGAACATCTGGCGGCCATTATCGATGGCGTGGAAGATAAATCCCGCGTTGGGGTTTGCATTGATACCTGCCACGCCTTTGCCGGTGGTTACGATCTGCGTACCGATGAAGAGTGCGTGAAGACCTTCGCTGAATTTGAGCGTATTGTTGGCTTTCAGTACCTGCGCGGCATGCATCTGAACGATGCGAAAAGCGAGTTTAACAGCCGGGTCGATCGTCACCACAGCCTGGGTGAGGGCAATATCGGTAAAACCGTGTTCAGCTGGCTGATGAAGGATGCGCGTTTTGACGGTATCCCGATGATTCTGGAGACGGTCAATCCGGATATCTGGAAAGATGAGATTGCCTGGCTGAAGTCAGAGCAACAATCTGCCTGAATGAAGAAATGAAAAAGGGGCTGACCAGAGAAGAAGGTCAGCCCCTTTTTTGTTATCCCGTTGCCAGGATTAGACCTTAAGCGCTTCCGCTTCCGGGCGTTTCAACACCGCGTAAGACAGACCCGCCACCAGCGTACCGATAATAATCGCCGCCAGGTAACCCACGACTGGGGTGATTGCGCCAGGGATCAGCAGAACAAACAGACCGCCGTGAGGGGCCATCAGTTTGGCACCAATCGCCATCGACATCGCACCGGTCACTGCGCCGCCGATAATGCAGCAAGGCAGAACACGCATCGGATCGCGGGCCGCAAACGGGATAGCCCCTTCGGAGATAAAGCACAGGCCCAGTACCAGCGCCGCTTTGCCGCCTTCCTGCTGACCTTTGTTAAATTTCCGACGGGCAACCAGCGTTGCCAGACCCATTGCCAGCGGTGGCACCATGCCGGCCGCCATAATCGCTGCCATCGGGGCATAGGTTTGCGAACTGAGCAGCCCCACACCGAACGCATAGGCCACTTTGTTCACCGGGCCACCCATGTCGGTACACATCATGCCACCGAGGATCGCGCCCAGCACCACCGCGTTAGCCGTACCCATGTTTGCCAGCCAGGCCGTCAGACCCGACATGATACCCGCGACCGGCTTACCGACCACATAGATCATCAGCAGACCGGTAATCAGGCTCGCCACCAGCGGAATGATCAGAATCGGCTTCAGCGCCTCCATACTGGTCGGCAGTTTAACCTTCGAACTGAGGAATTTCGCCGCATAACCGGCAATAAAACCAGCGATAATACCGCCAAGGAAACCGGCATTGATACTGGTTGCCAGCATACCGCCAATCAGCCCCGGGGTCAGACCTGGACGGTCGGCAATGGAGAAGGCAATAAAGCCTGCCAGCACCGGTACCATCAGTGCAAACGCACTGCTGCCACCAATCTGCATCAGCGCAGCGGCCAGCGTACCCTGCTCTTTAAACGCGGTAATACCAAAGGCGAAGGAGAGTGCGATACTCAGACCACCGGCCACCACCATCGGCAGCATGTAAGACACGCCGGTCAACAGGTGACGATAAGCGCCTGCTTTCTCTTTTTTCTCATCCGGGGCGGAAGACTGACCGCCCTGAGGCTGGTAAACCCGGGCTTCTGCCACGGCTTTATCCAGTTCCTGAGCCGTTTTCTTCAGCGCCAGTCCGGTCGAGGTGCGGTACATCGGCTTGCCGGCAAATTTCGCCAGATCGACTTCAATGTCTGCGGCCACAATCACCAGATCGGCCGCCGCAACTTCTTCAGGGGTGATGGCATTGCCTGCACCCACTGAACCCCGGGTTTCCACCTTCACCCACCAGCCGCGTTTTTTCGCTTCGGTATCGATGGCCTCAGCAGCCATAAAGGTATGCGCCACGCCGGTTGGACAGGCGGTAATGGCCACAACGCGTTTAGGTCCGGTTGCGGCTGCCGGTGCCGCGACTGCCGGCTGGGCGGCGGCTGCCGGTGCCTGATAAGGACGGGCCTCCGTTTGCGCTTTTGCCAGCACCTCTGCCGGCTGACGCAGTAACTGCTCAATATCCGCCAGGTAAATGGCCTTGCCGTTCAGGTTGCTGTCAGCCGGAATGTTCTTGCCCGCGACAATAACCTGATCCGCTTCTGCCGGATTATCGGTCAGCGTCAGTCCTGCGCTTGCCGCAGCCGCAGTGGTTATATTTTTAGCCAGGTAGCCCGTTGCCAGCCCAAGAGAGGAATCGATTATCAGCAGCGTTTTCATTATGCGTCTCCTGCTGTTAGTTAATGAAAGGTTGTAGGTCGACACGCGCCATCATTGCGGCCAACTGGGTACGATCGGTAACACCCACATTGCTCTGGCTGACGGCCATGGCCGCAACAGCAGTTGCAAGGCGCAGCGTGTGCTCGCTGGATTCACGCATCAGCAGGCCGTAAATCAGCCCGCCGACCATCGAATCGCCAGCACCCACGGTGCTTACAACTTCACAGGCAGGTGGTTTTGCAATCCATTCGCCTGAAGCATTCACCCACAGCGCCCCTTCGGCACCAAGAGAGATCACCACGTGAGCGATACCCTGCTCACGCAGCGCATGTGCTGCTTCAATCACATCTTGTAATGTCGGTAATTTGCGGCCCGCCCAGATTTCCAGCTCACGGCGGTTAGGTTTCACCAGCCACGGCGCGGCCTTCAGGCCCGCGACCAGCGCCTCACGGCTGCTGTCGAAAATAATGCACGGACAGTGGGTACGCAGCTGCGTCATCCACTCGGTGAAGGCATCCGGATCCACGCCCGCCGGCAGACTGCCGCTGACGCAGACCATATCAAACTGGCCCAGCCAGGTCAGCGAGTCGGCGGTAAAGCGGTCCCAGTCCTGCGCGGTCACGTCAAAACCAGAGAAGTTAAGATCGGTCACATCGCCGTCTTTCTCGGTGAGTTTAACGTTGATACGGGTACGTCCCTCAACGACCTGGAAGCGGTTAGCAATGCCCAGTTCGCTGAACAGGTGCTGGAAGCCGTCCTGGTTCTCTTTGCCAAGGAAGCCACCGACGGTGACATCAATGCCCAGGTCTTTCAGTACCTTGGCAACGTTGATGCCTTTTCCCGCCGCGTGCAGCCCGGTGGTTTTCACCAGGTTAACTTCGCCGTGTTCAATTTCCGGGGTATACCCCACCAGGTCGTAAGCCGGATTCAGGGTAATGGTGGCGACACGTCTGCTCATGACGCACCCTCGCCCAGACCGGCAGCGATCGCTTCTCCAACGGCATCCAGCGCCGCACGGGCATCTTCACCGCTGGCGGTGAAGCGCAGACGATGGCCTTTTTTCACGCCCAGAGCGACCACTTTCATCAGGCTGCGACCGTTTGCCGGTTTTCCGCTGCCATCAAGGTTGGTGACGGTCACATCACAGTTAAACTGTTTAATCACGCTGACCAGCGCCGTACCCGGACGGGCATGTAAGCCATGTTCATTGCGGATAGTAAACTCTTCGGTCAGGACATCAGCCTGCTCGGAAACTTCACTGGTCAGCAGCGCCAGGATACCGGCTGCATCCGCACTCAGCAGGCGGTCGGCTTTCTGCTTAATCAGCAGATCGCTTAAATAGTTCAGCACGTGCAGCGGCTGATCGTCGGTAACAGACACGGTGATCAGCATGGACGCCGTTTCACCGTTAACACTGAATGGTGCCGCCGCACGGCTGATGGCCACCGCGCTGGCAAGGTTGCCGTTCGTGCTGTCACTGAGCCAGATACCCTGCCCGAGGTTCAGGGGTTTTCCGGCAATCACATCGCTGACAAATGACGCGTCTACCGCACCCGCCTGCTGCAGACGTCCGGCGTTCAGGGCCTGTAGCGTCATCAGGTCGCTGGCGGCGACGTCGGTGCTGATCAGCGAGGTATCAAATTTGAATTCTGCTGCCAGCTTTTCTCCCATCAGGATGCTGCGCAGGGTTTCAGCAGAGTCGGTGGTACGCAACTGCGCGGCCACGCTGTCATCGCTCAACACGTGCGTCAGCTGACGCAACAGCGCCAGATGCTCGTCTGACTTTGCTGCGATGCCGATCACCACATACGCGGTCTGATCTTCACCCCAGGCAATGCCCTGCGGGAACTGGAAGACCTGCACGCCGGTTTTTAACACCAGATCGCGGGTATCGGTAGTGCCGTGTGGAATGGCAATGCCATTGCCAAGGTAGGTGGAGGTCTGCTGCTCACGCGCGAGCATCCCGTCGACATAGCCTTCGCCAACGTTACCGGCGGCGGTGAGCGCGGCGGCCACCTGACGAATTGCATCGTGTTTGTCGCCAGCCTGGGCTCCAGGCTTGATGGCATTGAGTTCTAACTGGAACATGGTTCTCCTCGCTGCTGAATTTGAATCGTTTCAGCTAATTTGAGAAAAAAAGCGCCATCCCGGGACTAACAAGCTGACGAGACAACGCTGAAACGTTTCAATGAGTGTGGTGCCTTTCGTAGATTTGTTGCAAGTTTTACTGTGAACGGCGTAGCAGATTTTTGACGTCCCGCACATTTCATCCTTTCTTTTCAGAAAAAAGCGTGGTGGAAAGAGGAAAAGCTGACGGGGTGCTGACCGACGCTGTGCGGTGTAAAGGGTGCAAAAAGTGCGCAATCTAAGATTTGCTTCGTCTCCCTTTGAAAAAGCATTTCCGCTTTTTGCAATACGGCGTAAGATCTCGCCGTTTTTTCCTTCTTCAGGCCAATGAAAACATGTCACTTCCCGCTGCGCCCGCACGCACCCTGCCCGACAGCCAGTCACTGGCCTTTCTCATCGTGGCGTTTATTTCCGGGCTGGCGGGGGCGCTGCAAACCCCGACGCTCAGCCTGTTCCTGAGTACGGAAGTGCAGGTGCGCCCGTTTATGGTCGGCCTGTTCTTCACCCTCAGCGCCGTGATTGGCATCGTCGTCAGCCAGCTGCTGGCGCGCTACTCCGATCGCCGTGGTGACCGTAAAACGCTGATCCTCTACTGCTGCCTGCTGGGTGCCATGGCCTCTCTGCTTTTTGCCTGGAACCGCAACTATTTTATCCTGCTGTTCGTCGGCGTTCTGCTCTCCAGCTTTGGCAGTAGCGCCACATCGCAGATGTTTGCGCTGGCGCGTGAGCACTCCGATAAGACCGGGCGGGAGAATGTGATGTTCAGCTCGATAATGCGCGCCCAGATCTCGCTGGCGTGGATGGTCGGCCCACCGCTGGCCTTTGCCCTCGCGCTGGGCTACGGCTTTCGCACCATGTACCTTTGCGCCGCTATCGCCTTTGTGCTCTGTGCCGTTATCGTGCGTTATCTGCTGCCTTCGATGCGTAAAACCACGGTGATCCTGAGCCAGCCTTTACAGGCGCCGCGCCGTCACCGACGTGCCACGCTGATGCTGTTTATTGCCTGTACTCTGATGTGGTCAAGCAACGGCCTGTATCTGATCACGATGCCGCTGTATGTGGTGAATGAACTGCATCTGCCGGAAAAACTGGCGGGCCTGATGATGGGGTTAGCCGCCGGACTGGAGATCCCGGTGATGCTGCTGGCCGGTTATTTTGCCAGGCGCTGCGGTAAGCGGCGGTTAATGTGCGGCGCGGCTTTCTGCGGATTCCTGTTTTACAGCGGCACGCTGCTGTTCAATGGACAAACGGCAATGCTGCTGCTTCAGGGTCTGAATGCGATGTTTATCGGGGTAGTGGCGGCCATCGGCATGATCTATTTCCAGGATATGATGCCAGGTCAGGCCGGCGCTGCTACCACGCTGTTCACCAACTCAACCCGTATGGGGTGGATTGTTGGCGGTTCGCTGGCCGGGATGGTGGCAGAGGTATGGAGTTTCCATGCCGTTTTCTGGTTTGCCGTGGTGATGATGGCGGCGTCCCTGCTCTGTCTGTTACGGGTGCCGGAGCCGGAGGTGGCAGAAACGGCTACTGCCGCCTGAATCAGGGCGCAGTCTGCGCTTCCAGATTCAGTAAATAGACCAGCGACTGGGCGCGACTGTGTCCGCACATTTCGGCCTCAGGCTGTAAACTTGCACAGACTGCGGGTCGCAGCGGCGAACCGAAGATTTTGCAGCGCATCTGCGCGTCGAGTTGCACGCAGGGCGTATTCGCTGGTTTTCCATTCGGATGCCCGGGAATCGGCGATGAAATGGAAGGGGCCGTACAGCAGGCACCACAGGCGGCGCGACACTCCATGACTGACCTCCGAAGGGAAAGCGCGACAATAGCAGCCTGCCGGTACGAATACTATGCTTGTTTTATGACGGCGCCCTTGCGGCCAACGTCTGCTGCGCATTCCGCCAGGCAGATATTTTCTCCGGGCCATCTTGCCTGGTGACGCAGGCGCGAGTAACGTGTCGCGATAATTTTCCCCTCCTTATTCATACGAGATCTGTTTTATGCCAAGAGCTAACGAAATCAAAAAAGGCATGGCCGTGAGTTTTAACGGCAAGCTGCTGTTAGTGAAAGATATTGATGTTCAAAGCCCGAGCGCACGCGGGGCCTCCACACTGTATAAAATGCGTTTCACCGATATCCGCAGCGGAATGAAAGTGGAAGAGCGCTTTAAAGGCGATGACATCATCGACACCATTTCTCTCAGTCGCCGTCAGGTCACCTTCTCCTATATTGACGGGGATGAATATGTGTTTATGGATGACGAAGACTATACGCCTTATAACTTCAAGCAGGAGCAGATTGAAGATGAGCT
Organism: Erwinia persicina NBRC 102418; assembly: GCF_001571305.1. Taxonomy (GTDB): domain Bacteria; phylum Pseudomonadota; class Gammaproteobacteria; order Enterobacterales; family Enterobacteriaceae; genus Erwinia; species Erwinia persicina. The sequence continues at coordinate 462,714 of NZ_BCTN01000001.1, forward strand.
GCTGTTCCTGCCGGAAGGCGGTATTCCTGGCATTCAGGTACTGACAATGGATGGCCAGATCCTGGCGCTGGAGCTGCCGCAGACGGTGGATATGGAAATTGTTGAAACAACGCCGGGCATTAAAGGCGCTTCAGCCAGTGCACGAACCAAACCGGCAAAAATGGCGACAGGTCTGATTGTTCAGGTGCCTGAGTACCTCAGTAATGGCGATAAAATCCGCATTCATATCCCTGAGCGTCGCTACATGAGCCGCGCCGACTAGAAACTTGCAAAAAGGGGCTGTCAGCTGACCGCCCTTAATGTTATATTATAACAATTAACGATACTCCATCGTGAGTATGCCCAGCCGGTGTTCAGCATCCAGCCACTGAAGTTGGCTATGGCCGATATTATAAGGCATAGGCTGTGAAGCGCGGGTGTTTAGCGCCAGTGTTATCGCCTGTGTCTGCCCATCGCGCAGGCAGGCGACCTGAACAGATCTCTGATTGATTTCAGATTGACAGGGGGATTCAACAATGCTGCCCGTAAAAAGAATAGTGCCCGAATTTGCTGCTTCCTGACTATTCCCTGCCAATGCATTGCTCGTCCATGAGGCAAAAAGCATCACGGCAGCGGCCGCAAGAATGCTGTGCATTTTTTACCTCGTACTCTGTTGTGTTATTACTCCCCCTTACCTTAGTCAACAACGCGCCATCTCGTGATGAAAACAAATAGCGCTGAAGAACAGTAAATATCATTAAAGTTTTACTCAGGAGTGCACATGACCCGCGTCAATCTGATCACCGGCTTCCTCGGGAGCGGCAAAACCACGACCCTGCGCCATCTGCTGGCGACTAAACCTGCAGGCGAACGGTGGGCCATACTGGTCAACGAGTTTGGTGAAATTGGCATAGACGGCGCCCTGCTGGCAGAGACGGGCGCGGTACTGAAGGAGATCCCCGGCGGCTGCATGTGCTGCGTAAATGGTCTGCCGATGCAGGTCGGGCTGAATACCTTGCTGAAGCAGGCTAAACCAGACCGCCTGCTGATTGAACCTACCGGGCTCGGGCATCCTAAACAGATCCTCGATATGCTGTCTGCTGCAGTTTATCAACCCTGGATAGACCTCCGCGCCACGCTGTGCCTGCTGGATCCACGACAGCTGGCGGATGAACGGGTCATCCGGAATGAAAACTTTCGCGACCAGCTGGCCGCTGCCGACATTATTATTGCCAATAAGCAGGACCGCTGGGCAGAGGCTGACCGGGAAGCCCTGCAGAGCTGGCATCAGCAATCATCGCCGTCGCGCCAGCTGATCGTCACCACTCACGGTCAGATTGATCCGGCGCTGCTTGACCTGCCACGGACCCATCAGGCGGTGCTGCCTGCACCTTCGCACCATCACTCGCCGTCTCAGCATGGCCTGGCAGCCCTGAAGCTGAACGACAGTGCACGCTGGCGACGGGCACTCAATCAGGGTCAGGGCTACTACGCCTGCGGCTGGATTTTCGACAGTGATACCGTCTTTGATACCATTGGTCTGCTGGAGTGGGCGAGGCAGGCTCCGGTGTCACGGGTGAAAGGCGTACTGCGTATTGCCGAAGGGCTGGTGAGCATTAATCGCCAGGGGGCAGATTTTCATATTGAAACGCGGCCATCAGCACCGCCTGACAGCCGGATTGAGCTGATCCACGATGAGCAGGCAAACTGGAATATTTTACAAACGGCTCTGTTGAATCTTCGTTTATAATATCAGGCATACTCTACGCGCGAACTTTCTTAAAAAAACCTTAATTCTGATATGAATATTAAACGATTGCTGCTTATTCTGTTGCTGAATGCTCTCGGCCTGGCGCTGTTTTTCTCCTGGTACCTGCCAGTGGATCACGGGCAGTGGTTCACGCTGGATAAAACTATTTTTTACTGGTTCAACCAGCGTCTGGTAACGAACCAGGCATTGCTGTGGCTGGTGGCGATCACCAACTTCCGCGCGTTTGATGCCGTATCCCTCCTGGCGATGGGCGCCCTGTATCTGCACTTCTGGCGTCAGGAGACACCTCAGGGCCGTCGCCGCATGTTTGCCATTGGCATCACCATGTTAATTACCGCAGTGTGTCTGAATCAGCTTGGTCATCAGATCCCGGTATCTCACGCCAGTCCGACAAAGTTCTTCCCGGATGTCAATCATGTGACACAGCTCACCGGCATTCCGACTAAGGACTCTTCCGCGGACAGTTTCCCCGGTGATCACGGTATGATGCTGATGATATTCGCCTGCTTTATGCTGCGTTATTTCACCCGTCGCGCCTTTACCCTGGCAGTCATAATTGTGCTGGTCTTTGCCCTGCCGCGCGTAATGATTGGGGCACACTGGTTTACCGATATTGCGGTGGGTTCCCTTTCCATTGTGCTGGTAGGTATGAGCTGGTGGTTACTGACACCCGCCAGTGATTATCTGGTGAACTGGCTGTATCGTAATCTTCCGGGAAAATACAAACCGGTTAAATAAATCCGTATTTCTCCATGCACGCGGAAAAGAATAGGGCGACCGTCACCCTGCCGTCAGAGAAGACTTCTGGCGGCAAAACAGGGAGATTCGTTCTGCCACCTCCCCCGTTTCCCTCAGCGCAAACCCCTGAAACCCACGCCTGTCCAGTGAGATTATTCTGATTGTTACTTGACCCACGGCATGTCGCAGCAAAGTTGCCCTTAAGCACAAACGGATCAGCTGATAATTGACGATAATGTAATCAATTCGTTACTTAATGATTTCATATCACAAAAACCGACAAAAAAGTGCTTAAAACCCCTCGCCATGGGCTATGTAATGGGGTAACCTCGTCTTCGATTAGGCGAAATGGCTAAAGTATTTCGGTAAGTTACATTTTAAATTGTGCTCAATAACACATTTTAACGTTTTCCGAATTGTCTTACCCTCCGGCACTAATTAATCTCGTCTCGTTTCGCAATTCTGCTAACGACTTCGTCGTTAAGGACTTCAAGGGATCACAAAAATAATGGTCAAGTCTCAACCTATACTGAGATATATCTTGCGGGTTCTTCCCGCTGTCGCGCTCGCGACACTGTTGTCAGCCTGTAGTTCGAACAGCGGACACAATGTACAAACTGATACTCATGCAGTTAAAAACCAGAATGGTTTTTTACTTCAAGCGTCTCAGGATGAATTCGAACAGATGGTTCAGAATGTGGATATTAAATCCCGCCTGATGGACCAGTATGCGGACTGGAAAGGGGTACGTTACCGCCTTGGCGGTACCAGTAAACGTGGCATCGATTGCTCTGCGTTTGTCCAGACCACATTCCGTGAACAGTTTGGTATGGATCTTCCGCGCTCAACCTACGAGCAGGAAGATACCGGAAAAAGTATCCAGCGCGCGAAACTGCGCCCCGGTGATCTGGTGTTGTTCCGTGCAGGTTCCACGGGTCGTCATGTCGGTATTTATATCGGTAATGACAACTTCGTTCATGCCTCTACGAGCAGCGGTGTGATGATTTCGAACCTGAATGAATCTTACTGGAAAAACCGTTATCGCGACGCTCGTCGGGTACTGAGCCGAACGCAGAGCTGACCTCATTCCCTTGAAGTCTGCGAACACGAGATAAAAAACGCTGCTTATGGCAGCGTTTTTTTTGCCTTTTATTCCCCACCTCTCACCTGCCCAGTTGAGGGATTGATTATCAACAATAAGATAGAGACAGACTCCCCTCCCCCGTTATATTCTCACTGGCTGACGCCAGAAGAAATTTGCTCGTTATCAACAATAATAAAATCGGCGAATACGGGAGAAATAACCGAATGCCACTATCTACCCCCGTCAGGCGGCAGGTGACTCAGCCGCGTAAGATAGTAATTCTCAGTGCGACCATCGGTTTTATTTTTTTTCTGCTGTTTCTCATCATTATGCTGACGCTGACCTGGAACCGCCGCTCTGCAGAGCATGACCGCCTCGCCAGCTATACGCAGCGTTATGTGGCCAGCGTCTTCTCAGATCTGCGCACGACCCTGCAACCCCTTCAGGCAAACATCCACTCCTCCTGTGAACAGGTGCGCAACGATCTCACGCAGCGTTCAGCCTTTGCGCCCAACGTGCGGGCGATATTGTTAGTCAATAACCGCCGTGCTTTTTGCTCATCTGCCACCGGCCCTATGCAAATGGATGTCCAACAGATATCCCCCCTCACCGAGGTCAGCAACACTACAGATATCCGGCTGATCCCCGGGACGCCAATGATGCGTGGCAAACCCGCCATCGTTTTATGGCTGAAAAATCCTGCTTATCCGGGCAGCGGCGTTTTCACTACCCTCAATATCAACCTCACGCCTTATCTTTTACTGGCCTCCCGCGATCAGCAAATTAGCGGCATAGCGATAGTGGCCGGAGAGAGTGCGATGACCACCTGGAATGAGCGCGTGATCAAACGCAGCGCACTGCCTGGACATGCCTTGCGTACCATCGCGATCCCGGGATATCCCCTGACGCTGAATCTCTACGGAGAAGCCCTGCCGCAGCGTGATATCCATCTCATTCTTTTGTCGGGGCTGTTGATGGGAATGTTGATTACCTGCGGATGTTTCCTGATGTTTACGCTGCGGCTGAGAGCGGGCAAAGAGATTATGCTGGGCATTAAGCGCGGGGAGTTTCATGTGGAATATCAGCCTGTCATCGAAACAGCCAGTGGAAAACCTTACGGTCTGGAGGCGCTTTTACGCTGGACACACCCGACGGAAGGGCGTATTCCACCGGATTCATTTATCCGCTACGCCGAAGGCCAGAATCTGATTGTGCCCCTGACCCGGCATCTGTTTACACTGGTGGCTCAGGATGCCCATCGTTTGTGCAAAGTCGCCCCCGTCGGGACGCGGATGGGCGTCAATTTGTCCTCTCATCATCTTGCACACCCCAGTTTCTGCCAGGATGTGCTGGACTGGATAGCCAAGATGCCAACCGGGCATTTTGAATATGTTTTTGAAATCACAGAAAGTGCGATGGTCAATGATAATAACGCTGATAAAATATTTGACTGGATCCGTCAGCAGAATATCCGCATCGCCATTGATGACTTTGGCACCGGCCACAGCGCGTTAATCTACCTTGAGAAATTCCAGTTTGATTACCTTAAAATTGACCGCGGCTTTGTGCAGAGTATCGGCATGGAAACGGTCAACACCCCCGTACTGGATGCCGTGCTGGCGCTGGCGAAAAAACTCAACCTGAAGACGGTGGCAGAGGGCGTCGAAACCGCAGAGCAGGCATTGTGGTTAATTAACCGTGGCGTGACGCATCTGCAGGGCTACCTGTTCAGCCCCCCCTGTACCGTCCCACAGCTTATCGGCTACTATCGGCAGCAACACGCGCCGGCCCTGAGCAACATACGGGTTTGAACGGGGGAAAACCTTTTAATATCATTGTGTCATCGTGGTTTTACTGCCAGGCTGGCGAAATTAACCAATGTGTTTCCGGTGGGAGTCTGTTGAACCATGATTATGCGTGGTATTGCCTTAGTCATCTTCAGCCTGTATACGGCCTGCGTCCAGGCTGAGAAAATCAATCAAAGTGACAGCTTCGCCCAGCTTGGTGTGGCGAAGTATGCCGGTGGGTTTACCCATTTTGATTATGCCAATCCTGCCGCACCGAAAGGCGGCAGTGTGACACTGTCGGCAATAGGCACCTTTGATAATTTTAATCGCTTTGCGATGCGCGGCAGCCCAGGGGTGGGAACAGAATCACTCTATGACCGCCTGTTTACCTCTTCCGATGATGAAGTGGGCAGCCTGTATCCACTGATTGCGGAGTTTGCCCGCTATCCCGATGATTACCGCTGGGTGGAAGTGACCATCAATCCGCGGGCGCGTTTTCAGGATGGTTCACCCATTACCGCTGCGGATGCTGCCTTTACATTCAACCTGTTTATGACCCAGGGCGTACCGCAGTATCGCGTGTTTTATAAAGGCGTGACGGCAAAAGCCCTGTCACGCTTTACTGTCCGCTTTGATCTGCCGAAAAGCGACCGCGATAAGATGCTGTCTCTGCTCGCCTCTCCGGTATTTCCGGAAAAATACTGGAAGGATCATAAACTCGGAGAACCGCTGCCCGCGCCACCGTTATCCAGCGGCCCCTATCGGATCAGCGCCTATAAAGTGGGCCAGTCGATCACCTATTCCCGGGTAAAAAACTACTGGGCGGCAGATCTGCCGGTCAATAAAGGCCGCTATAACTTCGATACCATCCGCTACGACTATTATCTGGACGATAATGTGGCATTTGAGGCATTCAAAGCCGGTGCGTTTGATTTCCGCACCGAAGGGGCGGCGAAAAAGTGGGCCACGCAGTACAACGGCACTAACTTCGATCGGGGTTATATCCGCAAAGAAGAGGTGCCCAACACCGTAGCAACCAATACCCAGTGGCTGGCGTTTAATACGCAGAAACCTCAGTTTGCCGACCGGCGGGTACGGGAAGCCCTCTCGCTGCTGTTTGATTTTGAATGGATGAACAAAGCGCTGTTTTATAATGCCTACAAGCGCGTGGACAGCTATTTCCAGAATACAGATTACGCGGCACGTCACTACCCGGATGCCAAAGAACTGGAGATACTCGGTCCGCTGAAGGGGCAGTATCCACCAGAGGTGATCGATCAGATCTATCAGCCACCAACCTCTGACGGTTCCGGCTACGACCGGCCCAAATTACTCCAGGCACTGTCACTGCTGAAGCAGGCGGGCTGGGAGCTGAAAAACCAGCAACTGGTGAACGTCAAAACCGGCAGGCCTTTTGCGTTTGAACTGCTGCTGCGCAGCGGCGGTAATGACCAGTGGGTGCTGCCTTTCCAGCATAACCTTTCCCGCGTCGGGATCACCATGAAGGTACGCCAGGTGGACAGTTCGCAGTATCTGGCACGCCTGCGCAAGCGTGACTTTGATATGCTGCCAACCGTTTACTCCGCTTTCCCGACCCCGGATACCGGCCTGCAGTTTTACTGGGCGACCGCCTATATGGATTCCAGCTATAACACGCCAGGCGTCAGCAGCCCGCTGATTGACGATCTGATCGCCCGCATTAACCAGCATCAGGGCGATGCCCCGGCGCTGCTGACGCTGGGTCGGGTACTGGATCGCGTCCTGCTGTGGAACTATTACATGATACCGATGTGGTACACCGCCAACGACCGTTATGCCTACTGGAATAAGTTTTCGATGCCAACGACGCGTCCAACCTATGCGCAGGGTTTCGATAACTGGTGGTACGATGTTAACAAAGCCGCACAGTTGCCGGCGCAACGTCGCTAAGGAGTCAGACTGTGGGTGCTTATTTACTTCGTCGTTTACTGCTGATCGTCCCCACGCTGTGGGCGATTATCACCATCAATTTTTTTATCGTGCAGATTGCGCCGGGCGGCCCGGTGGATCAGGCGATTGCCAATATTGAATTCGGCCAGACCACCGGCATGCCGGGTGCTGCCGGGGAAGGATCGGCCCACGGCCGCAGCGCCCTCAATGCATCCCCGGGGGAGGGAGAGTATCGTGGTTCACGCGGCCTTGACCCGGAAGTGATCGCAGAAATCACCCGTCGTTACGGCTTTGACAAACCGCTGCATGAGCGTTATTTCACCATGCTGTGGAACTACGTGCGCTTTGATTTTGGCGACAGTCTGTTCCGCAGCAGTTCGGTGATCCAGCTGATCAAAGAGAGCCTGCCGGTCTCGGTGACGCTCGGGTTATGGAGCACACTCATTATCTACCTGGTGTCGATCCCGCTAGGGATTAAAAAAGCAGTACGCAACGGCAGCGCCTTTGATATCTGGAGCAGCACGCTGATCATCATCGGCTATGCCATCCCGTCCTTCCTGTTCGGTATTATATTGATTGTGGTCTTTGCCGGAGGCAGCTACTTCGACTGGTTCCCGCTGCGCGGACTGGTTTCCCCACAGTTTGATACCCTGCCGTGGTATGGCAAAGTGACCGATTATCTCTGGCACATCTGCCTGCCGGTGCTGGCGACGGTCATCGGCGGCTTCGCCACCCTCACCATGCTGACAAAGAACTCCTTTATGGATGAGATCCGCAAACAGTACGTAGTGACCGCCCGTGCCAAGGGGCTGGACGAGAAGAAAATCCTCTACCGCCATGTTTTCCGAAATGCCATGCTGTTAGTCATTGCCGGGTTCCCGGCGACCTTTATCAGTATGTTCTTCACCGGTTCACTGTTGATCGAAGTGATGTTCTCCCTCAACGGCCTGGGCTTACTGGGCTACGATGCCACTATTCAGCGTGACTACCCGGTCATGTTCGGCACGCTGTATATTTTTACGCTGATTGGGCTGTTGCTGAATATTCTCAGCGATATTACCTATACGCTGGTTGATCCGCGCATTGATTTTGAGGGGCGCTCATGAGCCGTTTAAACCCCATTAATCAGGCACGCTGGGCGCGCTTTCGCCATAACCGCCGGGGCTACTGGTCACTGTGGATCTTCGCTGTGCTGTTTATTCTCTGCCTGGGCGCGGAGCTGCTGGCCAATGATAAGCCGCTCATCGTGCATTACCAGGACCGCACCTACTTCCCGCTGCTGGTAAATTATCAGGAGAGCGATTTCGGTGGCCCGCTGGCGACCCCGGCCGACTACCAGGACCCGTGGCTTAAATCCCGCCTGGCCCAAAGTGGCTGGGCACTCTGGGCCCCGATCCGCTTTGGTGATGATACGATTAATTTTGCCAGCACGGTGCCCTTCCCTTCGCCACCGTCAGCGCAAAACTGGTTAGGAACGGATGCTAACGGCGGCGACGTGCTGTCACGCATTCTGTATGGCACGCGTATTTCTCTGCTGTTTGGGCTGATGCTGACGGTAGCTTCCAGCGTGATAGGCATTTTTGCCGGTGCCGTGCAGGGCTACTTCGGTGGCCGGGTCGATCTGTGGGGGCAGCGTTTTATTGAAGTCTGGTCCGGGATGCCCACCCTGTTTCTGATTATCCTGCTCTCCAGCGTGATACAGCCGGGGTTCTGGTGGCTGCTGGGCATTACCGTGCTCTTTGGCTGGATGGGACTGGTGGGCGTGGTGCGTGCAGAGTTCCTGCGCACCCGTAACTTTGACTATATCCGTGCTGCGCAGGCGATGGGTGTCAGCGACTGGCGCATCATGTCACGGCATATGCTGCCAAACGCTATGGTGGCGACTCTCACTTATCTGCCCTTTATTCTCTGCGGATCGATCACGACCCTGACCTCACTGGATTTTCTCGGCTTTGGCCTGCCGCTGGGCTCGCCTTCGCTGGGCGAACTGCTGTTACAGGGCAAAAATAACCTGCAGGCGCCGTGGCTTGGCCTCACCGCCTTTTTCTCACTGGCGATCCTGCTGTCGCTGTTAATCTTTATCGGTGAAGCGGTACGCGACGCCTTTGACCCGAGCAAGGTGTATTGATATGGCACTGCTAACCATTCAGGATCTCAGTATCGCTTTTCGCCAGGGCGGTGAAGAACGGCAGGTGGTTGACGGGCTGTCACTCTCCGTCGACGCCGGCGAGACGCTGGCGTTGGTGGGTGAGTCCGGCTCAGGGAAAAGCGTCACCGCGCTGTCAGTCATGCGCCTGCTGCCCACCCCGCCGGTGGTCTATCCGCAGGGTGATATTCTCTTTGACGGACAAAGCGTGCTGCGTGCCGATGAGCGCACGCTGCGCGGACTGCGGGGGAATCGCATCGCGATGATCTTCCAGGAGCCGATGGTATCGCTTAACCCGCTGCATAACATTGAAAAACAGCTGTACGAGGTGCTGTCGCTGCATCGCGGAATGCGCCGTGAGGCGGCGCGGGCCGAAATGCTGACCTGTCTTGACCGCGTCGGCATCCGCCAGCCAGCCAGCCGCCTGAACGATTTCCCACATCAGCTTTCCGGCGGTGAACGCCAGCGCGTGATGATTGCGATGGCGCTGCTGACCCAGCCCGAACTGCTGATCGCAGATGAACCCACCACCGCGCTGGATGTCACCGTACAGGCGCAAATCCTCACGCTGCTGAAAGAGCTGAAGCAGGAGCTCAATATGGGGCTGCTGTTTATTACGCACAACCTGAATATTGTCCAGCGCCTGGCGGATAACGTCACCGTAATGCGTCAGGGTCAGGCGGTTGAACACAACAGCACACGCCAGCTGTTCAGCACCCCGCAGCACGCCTATACACAGCAGTTATTGAATGCCGAACCCGAAGGCCAGCCTGACCCGGCCGATGCACACGCAGAGCCGCTATTGCGCGTGGAAAACCTGGCCGTTGCGTTCCCGATTAAACAGGGGTTGATGAGACGCACGGTAGGCTATCATCACGCGCTCAAATCCCTCAGTTTTACCCTGCGTCCGGGCGAAAGCCTCGGCCTGGTGGGCGAGTCAGGCTCCGGTAAAAGTACGACCGGGCTGGCCCTGCTGCGCCTGCTGCACTCGGAGGGGGAAATCTGGTTTAACCAGCAGCCGCTGCACCGTTGGAATCGCCGGGAAATGCTGCCGGTGCGCCGTCAGATCCAGGTCGTATTTCAGGATCCCAACTCGTCCCTGAATCCCCGGCTGAACGTATTACAGATCATCGCCGAAGGCCTGCAGGTACATCACCCTGAGCTGAACGCAGCCGAACGCGAAGCACGGGTGATCACCGCCATGCAGGAGGTGGGTCTGGATCCTGATACGCGTCAGCGTTATCCGTCAGAGTTCTCCGGCGGACAGCGCCAGCGCATCGCGATTGCCCGTGCGCTGATCCTGCAGCCGCAGCTGATCATTCTTGATGAGCCGACCTCTTCCCTTGACCGATCGGTGCAGAAGCAGATCCTCGCCCTGCTGAAAAAACTTCAGCAGCAGCACCGTCTGGCCTACATTTTTATCAGCCACGATCTGCGCGTGGTACGTTCGCTGTGCCATCAGGTAGTGGTGCTGCGTCAGGGAGAGGTGGTGGAACAGGGTGGGTGTGAAGCCGTCTTCAGCGCCCCGCAGCAGAGTTATACACAGCAGCTGCTGGCCCTGGCCTGATCGTCAGTGGTTCAGGCACGGCGGTCAATGAGAAAAGGTTCGGCAATCCCCACCCCGAAGCTTTTCAGGCGGCAGGTGGTGGCGGACTCATCGTCGCGATGCACAAACAGGCAGGGTTCCCCTTCCCATTCCACGACGGTACAGGCCAGTTGAATTTCAGCCAGCGCAGCTTCAATTTTTTGCATGATCTCCCAGGCACAGGCACCATCGTGACTCAGCAGCCGAAGCCCGATCAGATCATCTTCATTATGTAGTCCGTTCAGCGCCTGCGCTTCGATCACCTGCCCACGTGGACTGGCGCACCAGCGATAGCGTTGCGGCAAACGATGTACCACCGAATGTTGTAGCGTATTCAACAGGGTTCCCCAGAGCGATTTTTAAACAATATTTTCACAAATAATTCACAAGGTAAATCATCATTTCTTGCCAGCCGTTCAAGCTATTAATAACTGGCACTATTTACCCTGAACACAGTTACCGGGTGACGAAATAAAACACGTCTCCGGCCTTTTTTTGGGAGCAAGATCCCATTTATTCGATACTTTTACCGCGTTCATCATCTGATAACAATCGTTTTTAAACCGATGTTGTTACTTTTTTCAGGGAAGGTTTTTACAAAAAGGCAACATGAGAGGGCGGTGCAGGACAAGTCGTACTGTCGGATGCGGGACGATAATACGCTATCGTCCCGATACGAAATCAACCTGCGGTCGGGGTATGGCGTGGGCGTGAGGCGTAGATAAACAGCAGGATAGAAACCGTGGCGCAGATAAAGATCGCCCCCACCATTGGCCAGGCGCTGGTGAAAGTAAAGGTCGACAACAGCGCGCCTGCCAGCGCCCCGACGCCAAAGCGTAACGTCCCTGCCAGCGAGGATGCCGTTCCGGCCATATGAGGAAACTCTTCCAGTATCACCGCCATCGCGTTGGAGGAGACCATCGCCACGCAGCCGATAAACATCGCCACGCCAAACACCAGCGGTAAAAAGCCAAGGTTAAGCGCGCTGACCACTACCAGCCAGACCCCCATTGAGAACTGGATCAGCAGGCCAAAACGGAACATCACCAGCGGGCCAAAACGGCGTACGCAGCGGCTGTTCAGCAGCGTCATCAGGAACAGGAAGACCACGTTCAGCGCAAAATAATAGCCAAAATCCTGCGGCGAGATATGGTTCAGCTCAATGTAGACAAATGGCCCGACATTCAGGAATGAAAACAGCCCGGCGAATGAAAATCCGCTTGCCAGCATATAGCTGAATACCCGTTTATGGCGGAAAAGTGACAGGAAGTTGCGCAGCGTGGTTCGCAGGCTGAAGGGCTGCCGCTTCTCTTTTGGCAGCGTCTCTTTTATCTGGGTCACGACCAGCAGCGTGGTGACCACTGCGGCGGCTGAGATCGTCCAGAAAATGGCGTGCCAGCTCCAGATCAGCAGCATCCAGCCGCCAACGATCGGCGCCAGCAGCGGCGCAATGGTCGTCACCAGCATGACAAAGGACATCATCCGCGAAAACTCCTCTCTCGAGTAGCTGTCACGCATCAGGGCGCTGATCACCACACTGCCCGCAGCGGCCGACAGGCCGTGCAGGAAACGCAGCGTGATCAGTTGGTCAATGGTTTGTGCCAGCGCACAGGCAGCCGCCGCAATGGCAAAGATCAGCGTTCCCGCCGCGATCACCGGCTTGCGGCCAAAACTGTCCGCCAGCGGCCCGTAAATTAACTGGCCCAGCGCAAAGCCAAGGATATAGGCATTCAGCGTCATCTGTACGCTGCCCGCCGATACCGAGAACTCACGTGCAATCTGCGGTAAGGCAGGAAGATACATATCGATCGACAGCGGCATCAGCATGGCCAGCAGGCCGAGGATCACCACTAACCCGATGGACGAGTTTTTATCTTTTGCCACACACTGCCCCTTTGATCGACCCAATTTAACTAACGCGTCAGTCCGACGCTGGCAATTTCTTCTTCCGTCAGCGGCCGGTAGTCACCGGGCGCCATATCAGCATCGAGCTGAATGGCACCGATACGCTCACGATGCAGTCCGACAACGTGATTGCCGACCGCAGCAAACATCCGTTTGACCTGGTGATAGCGCCCTTCACTGATCGTCAGACGAACCTGGTGCGGGTCGATCACCTCCAGCGTCGCGGGTTTAGTCAGCGTTTTTTCATTATGCAGTTGGACCCCGTCAGCAAATTGCTGCGCGGTATCATCACTGAGCGGCGATTCCAGCGTCACCAGATAGGTTTTCTCACAATGGTGGCGCGGGGAGGTGATGCGGTGTGACCACTGACCGTCATCGGTCATCAGGACCAGGCCGGTGGTGTCGATATCCAGGCGTCCGGCGGCATGAAGCTTGTAGGCCGAGGGCTCCTCAAGGAAGAACAGCACTGTAGGATGATCCGGATCTTCCGTTGAGCAGACATAACCCACCGGCTTGTTCAGCATAAAATAGCGCGGACCGAGCTGCTGCTGCAGCGGATTGCCATCATATTCAACCTCGCTTTCAGGGCTCAGTTTAAATGAGCCGTCGCGTACCACTTCACCGTCGACGGTGACTTTCTTTGCACGCAGCTCACGCGCGGCGATGGCACGGCTGACTTCCAGTTGCTGGGATATAAATTTATCAAGTCGCATTAACTCTGCACTGCCTGTAATTGGTTTGGAATGGAAACGGACGAAAATCGTCTTATGATGTGGCGCAGGGCGCTCATCGGGAATGGAGACGTCAACAGATAAGCCACAAGTATAGCGGCAGAAGCCACTGAGGCACAGAGGGTATCGTATTCTTATGGCGCTTTCATGGCATAATGTCCCTTTGTTGCTGCTTTACAGGTCTTCATGTCGTTTACCTTACGCCCCTACCAGCAGGAAGCCGTTGATGCCACCATCAGCTACTTCCGTCACTCCTCTCAGCCTGCGGCGATCGTCCTGCCGACCGGGGCGGGCAAAAGCCTGGTAATTGCAGAGCTGGCGCGCGTGGCGCGCGGACGCGTCCTGGTGCTGGCTCATGTCAAAGAGCTGGTTGCTCAGAACCATGCGAAATATCAGGCTTACGGGCTGGAGGCCGATATCTTTGCCGCTGGTTTACAGCGTAAAGAGAGCCAGGCCAAAGTGGTCTTTGGCAGCGTGCAATCCGTCGCCCGAAATCTGGCGCAGTTTAGCGCAGAGTTCTCTCTGCTGATCATCGATGAGTGCCATCGTATCAGCGATGCGGAGGACAGCCAGTATCAGCAAATCATCAATCAGCTGCGTCAGCATAACCCGCAACTGCGGCTGCTGGGACTGACCGCCACCCCTTACCGACTGGGTAAAGGCTGGATTTATCAGTTTCATTACCACGGTATGGTCAGAGGCAACGAACGCGCTTTCTTCCGTGACTGCATTTATGAGCTGCCGCTGCGCTATATGATTAAGCACGGCTTCCTGGTTCCGCCCGAGCGGCTGGATATGCCGGTGGTACAGTACGATTTCAGCCGTTTGCAGGCGCAGGAAAATGGCCTGTTCAGTGAGGCTGACCTGAATCGAGAGCTCAGGCAGCAACAGCGTATCACCCCCCATATCATCAAGCAGATTGTGGAATTCGCCCAACAGCGCGAAGGGGTAATGATTTTCGCCGCAACGGTCGAACATGCCCGCGAAGTGCTCGGCCTGCTGCCCGGCAGCAAAGCACTGATCAGCGCCGGTACGCCTGCCGCAGAGCGTGATGCCATGATTACCGCATTTAAAGCCCGCGAACTGCGCTACATGGTGAACGTTGCCGTGCTGACCACCGGATTTGATGCCCCGCATGTCGATCTGATCGCGATTCTGCGTCCGACCGAATCGGTCAGCCTGTATCAGCAAATTGTCGGGCGGGGGCTGCGCCTGAGCCCGGGTAAGACCGACTGTCTGATCCTCGATTATGCCGGTAACCCTCACGATCTTTTTACGCCTGAAGTGGGCGCACCGAAGGGAAAAAGCGACAACCAGCCGGTACAGGTTTTCTGTCCGGGCTGTGGCTTTGCCAACACCTTCTGGGGAAAGGCGACGGAAGATGGCACGATTATCGAACATTTTGGCCGTCGCTGTCAGGGAGTGCTGGAAGACGATGACGGGCAGCGTGAACAGTGTGACTACCGTTTTCGCTTTAAAAACTGTCCGCACTGTCACGCTGAAAATGATATTGCCGCACGGCGCTGCCGGGAGTGTGATGCCATTCTGGTCGACCCGGATGATATGCTGAAAGCCGCGCTAAAGCTGAAGGACGCTCTGGTGCTGCGCTGCGCCGCGATGGTGCTGGAAAGCGGCAGCGATGAGCAGGGAGAATGGCTAAAAGCGCGCTACTTTGATGAAGACGCCACGGAAGTCAGCGAACGTTTCCGGCTGAAAACCCCGGCCCAGCGAACCGCCTTCGAGCAGCTGTTCCTGCGCCCTCATCAACGCGCCCCCGGCGTCCCGCTGGGTTGGAAGAACGCCGCTGATATTCTTGCCCTGCAGCCGCTGCTGCGCCATCCCGATTTTGTCGTCGCCCGTAAGCAGCGCCATTTCTGGCAGATTCGGGAGAAAATATTCGATTATGAAGGCCGTTTTCGCCGGGCGAACGAACTGCGCTAAAACGGGCCTCCGGTACGGTGCGCCCTGCCCCACGACTTATTACATTGCCTGTACGGGCAAAGCCGGGTATAATTCCGCCCGCTTTTGCCTGGCTCTGTCGGGTAAAAGCTGAACACTCCACCTGTTGCTGGGTCGCCTGTAGCAGGAATAAAACTTGAAGAGACTTAAAAATGTTCACTATTAATGTTGAAGCTCGTAAAGAGCAGGGCAAGGGTGCGAGCCGCCGCCTGCGTTTAGCTAACAAATTCCCGGCCATCATCTATGGCGGAAATGAAGCAGCTGTTGCTATCGAACTGGACCATGACTCCGTACTGAACATGCAGGCAAAGCCTGGTTTCTACGACGAAGTTCTGACTCTGGTTGTCGATGGCAAAGAAACTAAAGTAAAAGTGCAGGCTGTACAGCGTCACCCGTTCAAGCCAAAACTGCACCACATCGACTTCGTTCGCGCTTAATCGCCCGTCCGTTTGATGTGAAAAAACGCCGCTTAATGCGGCGTTTTTTTTCGTCTGAATCCGGCAGCCCGACTTGTCATCCACCGCTGTCGGGAATGCCCTTTTTCCCGGATGCCCCGTCTGGCCAGTCGCATGGGTAGCGAACGGCAAAAGAAGGTTCGCCACCGGGAAAATGAGAGCGTTATTTGCCGCTGGTACGGCGCTGTAACTGGTCACGCAGATTTGGCGGCGTGCCTTTGATAGTCAGGGTATCCGTCGCCGGATCCCAGAAGATACGCTCACCCAGCAGCATCGCATCAAAATTGATCGTCAGCCCGCCACCGCTACCGGCAAATTTGGTCAACTGACGCAGTGTACTGCGGTCGGCCGGAAAGCTCTCTTCCAGTTCATAGCCCTGCTCCTGAGTAAAGGCCTGGAAGGTTTTCTCTCCCCATGGGGGCAGCTCGTCAGACACCCCTTGCAGCGCGATCTCCTCACCGGATTTAAGCTGCTCGTTGCAGTAGGCCGACACCTGCTGACGATAATTCTGCCGCTCGTTTTTATCCAGGCTGGCCTCGGCGCAATAGTCATCAACGGCCTGGAGCAGGCCACGGTTTTGCGCTTTCGTATCCAGCCCGACGCTGGCACCGAGAAAGTCCATAAAGAAGTCGGCGACCTTGCGTCCTACCCGTCCGCGCAGGAAGGTCAGATAGCGCGTTGACTCCGGGTTGGTTTCCCACTCGGTCAGATCGATGCGTGCCACAATATCGGCATGGTTAATATCCAGATAATGGGTGCTGCTGATATCCAGCTCTTCGTTAACACGCATGCTGTTCTGGCTGCTCAGTACGGCAATCAGCAGGTACTCCACCGCCAGATAGCGATAGTGGCCAAACAGCACCACGCCCCCTTCTGCAAACGGATATTTACTTAACTCGTCGCGCAGGCGCGCACTGGCGGCACGGCTGAAAGCAAGAAAATCATTTTCCCCTTTGCGGCAGTTGCGCAACGCATCGGCCAGTTCGCTCTCTTCATTGAACAGGCCATAGGCTTTGCTCTTGGCGCTGTAAACCCGATGCAGCTCTTCCATCATTGCCGTCACCGTCGCAGTGGACGGTAACAGTGAATCACGCAGAACCAGTTCCAGCGTCTGTTCGTCACGCTTGATCATCTGGTGAAGGGCAATCTGGGCGATATCCAGACTCATGGTAAACTCTCCTTTAGACACAGGCGCGTATTCAATCACTGTGCGCCCTTTCGATCAACTGCCAGAATCATGCACAGTTCATTCGCGTTTCTTTGCGATAAAAAAGCAGAAAAAAGCGCGTCCTTACGGTAAGATAGCGCTTTTTAAACCTCAGTAATAAAATAGACGTTATGGCACAATCATCCCGCTACAGCAACGAGCGCGTGGAGAAGATCCTCGCAGAAATGGTCCAGGTACTGGAAACTAACCAGACCCCAACCGATCTTTCCCTGATGGTTTTGGGAAATATGGTGACCAACTTACTGAATACCAGCGTGGCACCGGCACAGCGCCAGGCGATGGCACGTTCGTTTGCCGAGGCCCTGCAGGCTTCGGTACGCGATGAAAAAGCCCATTAATGAGACGATCCTGACCCCAATATGGTAACAAATCGGCAGCGCTACCGTGAAAAAGTCTCCCAGATGATTAGCTGGGGGCATTGGTTCGCCCTGTTTAACATCATTTTTGCCTTCATTCTTGGCAGCCGTTACCTGCTTGTCTCCGACTGGCCAGCCTCGCTGGCCGGCCGTATTTACGCGTTTAGCAGTTGGATCGGCCATTTCAGTTTTATCGTCTTTGCCGCCTACCTGCTGATTGTGTTCCCGCTCACCTTTGTGGTGATGTCCCAGCGGTTGCTGCGTTTTCTCTCGGCGATTATTGCCACCGCCGGAATGACATTGATCCTGGTCGACAGCGCTGTGTTCGCGCGCTTCCACCTGCACCTTAACCCGGTAGTCTGGGAACTGGTGGTGAATCCTGATCAAAGTGAGATGGCGCGCGACTGGCAGCTGATGTTTATTAGCGTGCCGGCCATTTTTCTGGTGGAGATGTTGTTTGCCACCTGGAGCTGGCAAAAGCTGCGCAGTCTGAACCGCCGCAGCTTTGGTAAACCGCTGGCAGGGCTGTTTATCAGCGCCTTTTTTGCCAGTCATCTGATGTACATCTGGGCTGATGCCAATTTCTATCGCCCTGTGACCATGCAGCGCTCTAACCTGCCCCTCTCCTATCCGATGACCGCCCGGCGGTTTCTGGAAAAACACGGCCTGCTGGATGCACAGGAGTATCAGCGCCGGTTGGTGCAACAGGGGAATCCTGAAGCGGTTTCCGTTGCCTATCCGCTCAATGATATTACTTTCCGGGACAGGGGCACGCGCAATAACCTGCTGGTGATAACCGTTGATGGGCTGAATGAAGCCTCCATGGCGAAGTCGCTGCCTAATCTGACACGTTTTGCCGAAAGTAACGTGCGCTTCAGCCAGCATTTCAGCTCGGGCACCCATGAAGATACCGGGTTGTTTGGTCTGTTTTACGGTATTTCGCCGAGCTATATGGATGGCGTACTGTCGTCGCGTATCCCTTCCACGCTGATTAATGCGCTGGGGCAGCAGGGTTATCAGTTCGGCCTGTTTGCCAGCGACGGCTTTAACTCGCCGCTTTATCGTCAGGCTTTGCTCACTGACTTCTCATTACCGGCGACGCAAAGCCAGTCGAATGCAGAAACAACCCGTCAGTGGCAGCGCTGGCTGGAAGGCCATAAAAGCGAAGATATGCCGTGGTTTTCCTACCTGTCTCTGTCGACTTCTGACAGCAGCGATGCGACGGAGAAGTTTAGTGCACGACGTTATAACCGCGCAGCAGCCAACGTCGACCAGCAGATCCAGAACGTGCTGACCACCCTGGAGCAGAAGGGATTACTGGCCAATACCGTGGTGGTGATCACTGCCCAGCACGGCGTTGTGCTGAATGGTGAATCGGGTCAGGGAAACCGGGAAATGCTGCAGGTGCCCCTGGTCGTTCACTGGCCACAGACGCCGGCGCAGACCATCAATAAGCTGACCGACCATCAGGATATTATGACCACCCTGATGCAACGCCTGCTGCACGTGAGCACGCCAGCTCAAGACTATTCACAGGGCGAAGATTTGTTTGCCGCTCAGCGCCGCCACAACTGGGTGGCCAGCAGCACCAACCATCAACTGCTGATAACGACCCCTCAGGAGACGCTGGTGCTGGATAACAACGGAAACTATGCCGCGTGGGATCTGCAGGGGCAGAAGCTGAAAAACCACAAACCTCAGCTGGCCTTGCTGTTGCAGGTTTTGACGGATGAAAAACGCTTTATTGCCGACTAACTGTATAAATCTAAAGCAGTCAAGACGTTAGCATCTTGCATTCAGGAAGAAGTTCAGTAATATAGTCTCAACGTCGGCGCGTAGCGCAGCCTGGTAGCGCATCGTCATGGGGTGGCGAGGGTCGAGAGTTCAAATCTCTCCGTGCCGACCAATTTTTACTTTCCCCACAGCAACGTCCCTGTTTCACTTCTTCCCCGACCCGGGTTCGCATCGTGGCACAAGCCACTACCGTGACAGGGTTCATTCAGCGTCATATCCCGTCCGGCGACTGATCCCAAACCCTTGTCTGTTTACCCGCCCCGTCCGAATCAAACCCTTTTTATCCGTAGAAAGCACCTTAATCAGTGGAAATGTGAATGCCCACCGAACCCCTCTGAACGGCTGTTATCTGCGCCGTAACCATGCCCACCAAAAGCATGACTGTGAGCGTTATCACTGCCGCGATTATCATTGTTATTTCCAGAATGCTGAGAGGCTTTATCATGTGTATTACTGTTAGTCACATTAACGAAAGCCGGTACATGAGGAACAGATACCTGGGTAGAAGGTGCGAGAGTAGAAGCAGGTACCGTATTAGTCACACCGTTCACTGTGACATTAACAGGTGTGTTTGGCTTCAGGCTGCTAGCTGAAACGTTAATTGTAGCCACCTGTAATTGAGTAACATAGGAACGGTAAGTAGCACCAGTAATTTGAGGCTGCTTAGTGGGGGTGAGCTGGTTCTTCTTAACAGCAGGCACGCTGTAAGACGGTGTTAACTGTTTGGTTGGTGCAATCTGAGGCGTTAACTGTTTCCTCTGTACAGTGGGTACACTATATGATGGCGTACGCTGGATGGATGGTGTCATTTGTGGTGTTAACTGTTTCCTCTGCACAGTGGGTACACTATAAGACGGCGTACGCTGGATGGATGGTGTTCGTTGTGGTGTTAACTGTGCAGCCTTAGTAGGCACGCTGTAAGAAGGTGTTTTATGTGGTACTGCTTGAGGTGCGTTAATTGTAGGTGTGGCCTGTGGATGCTGTACCTGCGGTGAAGCAATTGGGCCACGCTGAGTTGCTGTAGCATTAGCCAGTGTGCTGATTGCACCTCTCATTTGTGCATTAGCATTAGTCTGTTCTCTTGCTGCACTTTCAGAAGCATCAGCCCATGAAGAAGGAGAACCACTTCCATATGAAGAAGCGGCGGCATTTACACGGCTTTCAGCCGCAGAACTCATACGGCTTGCATGTGAGAGTGCCTGTTCTCCCTGATGGATATCGGCAGCAAAAATTGAGAAAGAACAAGCAGAAGACATGAGAATTACAATCAATTTCATTTTCATTTGTTAATTTCCAAAGCAAATTAAGTTGACGTATTTATACACTTACCAAACAAACTGAAATTGATTTAGATCAACGAATATTGGAGAGTTTAGGGAAGTAACTGTTTTAGGTAGGAATCAAAATTGCAAAAAATTTTAAATTTTACGCAAAAGTTATAGAGTCACTGAGATATGACGTGACAAGTCATATATTACCCCCCGTTGCCCATGGTTTGTTTTGCCACGTGACACTCTTACAGGATCGGGAAGGGAGTGGCCTGATCCTGATGACAGTCAAAAGTTCGATTGACTCAACAAAGCCAAGCCATATTAAAGTCACTAGTACTGCATTAATGGCGCTCTGCCACCGTCATGGTAAAGATCAGCCAGCCTGTTCCCTCATTGGCATAATGATGTGGCACATCGGTTCTCGCCACCGCCGAACACCCTTTCGGCACGGTCAGCACGCAGCCATCCACCTGCAGGCTTAACACTCCCTCGTCGGTATGAAACAGTTCACAGGTACCCGCCGGATGACTGGCAGAAGAGAAACGTTCGCCCGGGGCCATCTCCCAGCGCCAGAGTTCGACCATATCTGGCCCACTGGTGCCTGCCAGCAAACGGGCCGTTCCGCCCTGCTCCCCTCGCCACAGAACGGGAATGTCGGCCTCCCCGACCAGATGAGCGGCGGGTTTACCCGCGACATCGACAATATCCGCCACCGATACCCCCATCGCAGCAGAGATTTTGCATAAGATCGCAATACTGGGATTGGCCGTGCCCTTTTCTATTTCAACCAGCATCCCTTTGCTGACGCCTGCCCGGCGTGATAATTCATCAAGGGTGAATTTTTGCTGCTTACGGAAATCTTTTATTCTGGCGGCCAGCGCGTGGCTTACCGAGTTCACATCAGCACCCAAATCAGTCGATATATTGACTTTTTCCGTCATTAGTCATTACCATGGAATAAAATAGTCATTACAGGATTATCTGATGCATAACGTCCACCCGTCAATCCATCCCGACATTGCCATCATCGCCCCCCACTTCAGAGCGCTGAGTATTGTGGTTGAGGCCGCCCCGCTGGTGAATGCGGCCATCGGCCAGCAGGCCCTGGCCGCCGCCTGTCAGGGCGTGCTGGTCGATGCCCCCTGGGCTGAGGCTCACCTCAGCGCCTGGTCGGAGGTCTTTAAAGCCTTCGGTGCTAAACCGAAACGGACGCCCTGTTCTGCTGAAGCATTACGCAAGCGCGTTCTGAAAGACGGCACCCTACCCGCCATCGACCCGGTCGTGGATCTGTATAATGCGATCAGCATTAAATATGCGCTGCCGGTGGGCGGGGAAAACAGTGCCGCCTATGTCGGCCAGCCCAGACTGATCGTGGCGGAAGGGACAGAGCAGTTTGACACCCTAAAAGACGGTGAGCCGGTGTATGAAACGGCAGAAGCCGGGGAAGTGATCTGGTGTGATGACGTCGGCGTGACCTGCCGCCGCTGGAACTGGCGCCAGGGCGTTCGCACGCGGTTAGATGCCAGCGCCCGGCAAATGTGGTTTATTCTGGAAAGTCTGCCGGAGATGCCGCTGGAGGCACTGCACCGCGCCGGCGATGAACTGGTTGACGGCCTGCAACAGATGATGCCCGCAGCAAAGATCGGGCAACGGTTAATCACCCTTGACTGACTGTTTTACCGTCAGCGTTTCGCCACCGGAGAGCTTCCCTGCTGTTTTTACAGGCGATTATTCGTCACCGGGTAGTAAATCCCCGCCGTAAAACGTGGCGAAACTCTCAATCTCCGTCTCTGCAACAATACTGTCACAATAATATCATACGCTGTCGTTACACTTTTATGGCATTGTGTAGACAGAGATAACTCAAATGGCAATGATTAAAGCTAAGAGCTTCAAAGATGCGGAAGAGCTGCTTCACTCAGGTATCAGTAAGGTGGAGCTGGCTTATGATATCGACAGTGACGATTTTTTCCGGCTTGCCAGCCAGTGGTGCGATCGCGGTGCCAAAATCTCCAAAGGGCATGACCATTTTGTCGTTTCGCTGAAAAGCTTTGCGATCCCACCGAATCAATAATGCCTCACGTTTTTTGATATCCAGCCACTAACCTGTTTAAATAATCTATCGTTTTTTTAACAGGTTAGTGGCTATGTCTGCACTGAATATTTCGCCTTCTTCACCCTTTATTACTGACTGTTCGCTGCAACCGCTGCCTGACGCCCCTGATATCAGCCTGCTGGACGTGCGTTATGACGTCGCTCATTTTAGTGAATCTCTGTTTAACCGGCTGAATATTCCGACACCTGTTCACCTGCAGCGGGCGGTTAAAAAGCGTCGTGCGGAATACCTCGCCAGCCGTTACTGCCTGCAACAGGCGCTGGCCAACTGGGGTATTACGGATTTTGTCCTGAGTAACGGGCCGGATCGCGCCCCACTATGGCCAGAGGGTATTAACGGCTCTCTGTCTCACACCCATCAGCAAATATGTGCTTTGCTGACGCAGCGTCAGGATGTGATACCGGGCGTCGATTGTGAAACGATCATGTCGGAAGAGATGGCCAGCGAGACATGGAAAATGCTGATCGGTGTCGGGGAAAAACAGCGGCTGGCACAGTCTGAGGTGCCCTTCGCCACCGCGCTGACGGTGGCATTCTCTGTCAAAGAGAGTCTGTACAAGGCGCTCTATCCGCAGATAAAGCAGTTTATGGATTTCAGCGCAGCGGAGATCGTCGCCTGCAGTGCAGATCTGCAATCACTCCGTCTGCGCCTGACACAAACATTTTCCCCGATAATGACCGTCGGGCGCATCTTCGAAGGCAGAGCCCTGCTGCACGCCGATCGCGTAATGACCTGGGTTACCGCCTCGTCGTCGACGGAAAATTAACGCGATTCGTCCGGTCGCTGCTGCAGCGGAGGAAGATCGTACAGATGAACGCCATACAGTTCGCCCATCGGCATCATTGCTTCGATCACCCGACAGCTGTCCAGTGTTGCCATCCCCGAGGGTGCCTGAAAAAATCGTGTGAAGTGCAGCCAGATACCATTCATCGTCTGTTCCTCTTTCAAGTGAACCTTTATTTAACCTGACGCTTTCTGCCTGGCAAAATACCCATTTTGCACAGCCTTTGCCAGTTCCCGGCATAAGCCCCCTATCCCATTTCAGGACTGATATTAGCCAGAATTGTTGTTTTACAGCGGCGGTCACCGCTTCAATAATTGCCGGCAACTGATACCGTTCAAGGATGCATTATGGCTTACCGACTGAGCTTACTGGATAAGAGCCCGCTGGCCGAAGGCGAAACCGCAACCACGGCACTGGCACGCACCCTGACGCTGGCACAGCGCGCAGAAGCGCTGGGATACCACCGATTCTGGCTGGCAGAGCATCACAATACGCCGGCGCTGGCCAGCCCGTCACCCGAGATACTGATCGCCTGGGTTCTGGCGCACACCCGCCACATCCGTGTGGGCTCCGGCGGCGTGATGTTGCAGCACTACAGCCCGTACAAAGTCGCGGAGAATTTTAATCTGCTGGCCTCGCTGGCCCCTGGCCGCGTCGATCTGGGTGTCGGTAAAGCCCCTGGCGGGCTCCCGCTTTCCACAAAAGCCTTACAGCAGGGCATAAACCCTGAGGCAAAAGGCGACTTTATCAGCCAGCTGCGCGCGCTGGATCAGTGGCTGACGTCTTCCCCTGCCACTGAAGGTGAAGATCCGTTGCTGGCGACGCCGCTGCCACCCCGCCCGGCGACCCGCTTTCTGCTGGGTGCCAGCGAAGCCAGTGCTCAACTGGCCGCAGAGCTGAACTGGCAGTTTGTGTTTGCTGCCCACCTGAATGGCGACAGGCAGGAACTGGACCGCGCCCTGACCACTTACCGCACGCACAGCAAAGGACAATCCCCGCTGCTGGCCGTACAGGCCATTGTTGCCGATAACGAAGCCGAAGCCGATCTGCTGGCAGCTGATTTACAACAATTCCGCGTGCATGTGGATAACGGCCAAAGCGTCACCGTGGGCAATCTTGCCCAGGCCGAAGCCTTTATTCGTCAGTCAGGTGCAAAGCAGCACCGGATTGAACCCCGTGAATCCGCCGTACTGAAGGGCACTGCCGCACAGGTTCACGCCCAGCTGGACGCTTTGCATCAGCGTTTCGGAGTGGAAGAATTCATTATTGATACCCCGATCACTGCCGGTGCTCCACGCCTGAAATCCCTGCAACTGCTGGCCACCCACCAGCTGGTTGCCGCATAAGGAACCGGACCATGAGCCCATCTCTTGCACAACAGCTCGTCGCCTGGCGTCGGGAACTGCATCAGTATCCTGAGTTGTCGAACGAGGAGTTTGCCACCACGGAACGCATCACCGGCTGGCTGAAAGATGCCGATATCCGGCTACTGCCCTACGGACTGGACACCGGCGTAGTGGCGGAGATCGGCCAGGGCGCCCCCCTGATTGCCCTGCGTGCCGACATTGATGCCCTGCCGATTGACGAGATCGTCCCGGTGCCGTTCCGTTCGCAACACGCGGGTGTGATGCACGCCTGCGGGCATGATGTGCACACCTCAGTGATACTGGGGGCGGCCAGACTGCTGAAAGCGCGCGAAACAGATCTCCCTGGCCGTGTACGCCTGCTGTTCCAGCCGGCAGAGGAGCGTTTCGGCGGCGCAAGGACGTTGATAAAAGCGGGGGCATTACAGGATGTTGCAGCGATCTTCGGTATGCACAACGCGCCGGAGCTGCCAGTGGGCACCTTTGCCACGCGCGGCGGCCCGTTTTATGCCAATGTCGACCGTTTTGATATCGATGTGTACGGCAAAGGTGCCCATGCGGCCCGCCCGCAGGAAGGCGTGGATGCGATTGTGATCGCCAGCCAGATCGTCAGTGCCTTACAGACCCTGGTCAGCCGCAGTTACAGCCCGCTGGAATCAGTGGTGGTCAGCGTCACTCGCATTGAAGGCGGCAACACCTGGAACGTCTTACCGCAGCAGGTGGTGCTGGAAGGCACGGTGCGCACCCATAACGATGACATCCGCAGTGAACTGCCGCAGCGGCTGCGTCAGCTGATAGCCGGTATTGCCGCGGGGTTGGGTGGCCGGGCAGAACTGAACTGGCATCCTGGCCCGCCTGCATTAATTAATACCGGGCACTGGGCTGAGTTCAGTAAACAGGTGGCTGCCCGCCAGGGTTACGACGTGCAGGAGGCCGAGCTGCAGATGGGGGGCGAAGATTTTGCCTTCTATCTGCATAACACGCCGGGCACCTTCGTCAGCATCGGCAGCGACAGTGAATTTGGTCTGCACCATCCAGGTTTTAATCCGGATGAAGCCCTGCTGTACCCCGCCGCAGAATACTTCAGCCAGCTGGCGGAAGCGGCCCTGAACGAGATCGCTTAACGGGCAGGAACCGGCCCTTTTCATCTGCAGTTTCATCATAATAAGAGTCAGTCACTATGAAAAAAACATCCGTATTACTGGGCCTGCTCAGTGCCTCCCTGTGGCTTGGCACCACGGCAAAGGCAGAAACCGTCAACATTAATGGCACCGGCATCAGCGTCGAGGCGAATGCGGCCCCCGTGCATGCGCCGGTGAAACCCGAGGCCGTTGCTCTGCTGCCAAAGGATCTGAAACTGGCCGTGCCGGGCAAGTTTACCGTGGCGGTTGCCGCGCTGAATTCCCCACCGCTGACGCTCTTTTCTGATGACAACAAAACCCTGCAGGGCAGTGAAGTGGATATCGCCCGCCTGGTCGCCGACAGCCTCGGGCTGGAGCTGAACGTGGTGCCGACCTCCTGGGAAGACTGGCCGCTGGGCGTCAGCTCCGGCAAATATGATGCCGCCATCACCAATGTCACCGTCACCAAAGCGCGCAAAGAAAAATTCGATTTCGCGACCTACCGTAAAGATTCCCTCGGTTTCTACGTGAAATCGGACAGCAAAATTACTTCACTGACCAAAGCCGAAGATATTGCCGGACTGCGCATTATTGTCGGTTCCGGTACCAATCAGGAAGCGATCCTGCTGGCCTGGGATGAAGAGAATCAGAAAAAAGGGCTGAAGCCGTTTACGCCTAACTACGTGAAAGATGATGCGGCCCAGACGCTGGCATTACAGTCCGGTCGTGCCGATGCCTATTTCGGGCCGAACGTCATTGGTGCCTGGAAAGCCGCACTGACCGGTAAAACAAAACGGGTGGGCACCGTGGATGGCGGCTGGCCGAAAGCGGCCCATATCGCGGTGACGCTGAAGAAAGGCAACGGGCTGGTGGCCGCCGTTAACGCTGCGCTGAATGGCGTGATCAAAGGCGGCGAGTACGACAAGGTCCTCAACCGCTGGGGCGAAAGCATTGAGCGCCTCGATCGTTCTGAAATCAACCCGCCGGGGCTGGGTGACTAACGGAGGTCAGTATGAGCCATGAACAATTTCGCCAGCTGTCACCGGAGGCACCGGAGCTGACATCAATTATTGACGGACTCTTCGGAGAATACAGCGCCCGCTATGGTGACTTTTTTGCCCGGGATGCCGAAGTCGAACTGACCGAATGGTATCTGCCCCCGCAGGGGATGTTTGTGGTACTGGAGCGCGACGGGGTCATTATTGCGATGGGGGCTTATAAGGCTTTCGACGTAGAGACGGCCGAATTAAAGCGCATCTGGACGCGCAGCGATCTGCGCCGTCAGGGACTGGCGCTGAAAGTACTGGTTGAGCTGGAGCGACGCGCCCGACTGGCGGGTTACCGACAGGTTTATCTGACCACCGGCTTTCGTCAGCCGGAAGCGGTACGCCTCTATTTATCACATGGCTATCAACCACAGTTCGACACGCAGCGTGACCCGGAAGAGTACAGCCTGCCGCCTTACGATGGCCGCCTGCGTTTCACCAAAGCACTTCACCATCACGCCGAGTCAGGAGCCGCCCATGAAACCGAATGAAACCCTGCGCGTGGTGCCTGCCCGCTATCCGCTGCGGCTGGTTGGGGCGGTCGTTGCCCTGTTTATTCTGGCCGTAGTGATCCAGTCGATCGCGTTTAATCCACGCTGGGAGTGGTCGGTATTCGCCCACTGGTTCTTTGCACCCGCCATCCTCAGCGGCCTCGGGCAGACGCTGCTGCTGACGCTGATCGCCAGCCTGCTGAGTATTCTGCTGGGCGTGGGGCTGGCGCTGGCCCGCCTCTCCTCGTCCTGGTTACTCTCCGGTCTGGCGTTCGGCTATATCTGGCTGTTCCGTTCGCTGCCGCTGATCGTGGTGCTGATTATTCTCTATAACTTCTCCTACCTTTACGACACCTTATCGCTGGGCGTTCCCTTTACCCCGTTAACACTGGTGGAGTACAAAACCATTGATGTCCTGGGGCAGTTCAGTACGGCGGTGATCGGGCTGACGCTGGTGCAGGCGGCCTATACTGCCGAAATCATTCGTGGCGGCATTACCGGCGTGGATCAGGGGCAGTTTGAAGCCGCCGCCGCGCTGGGTCTGCCCTCTTCGCGCCGCACGCTGCGCATTATTCTGCCGCAGGCGCTGCGATCCATTATTCCAACCGGCTTTAACGAAATTATCAGCCTCGCCAAAGGGACCGCGATGGTATACGTACTGGCGATGCCGGAGCTGTTTTACACCATCCAGATGGTTTATAACCGCACGCAACAGGTGATCCCGCTGCTGATGGTGGCGGCGGTCTGGTATCTGCTGATCACTACCGTGCTGTCGGTTTTGCAATACTACGTTGAACGCTGGCTGGCACGCGGGGCGACCCGTGAGCCGGTCAGCCGTCTCTCATCAACCCGGCTGCATGCCGCCATCACCCCCGTCAGGAGCTCATAATGTCTGAAGCTATCGATCTGCACAGCGACGCCACGCTGGGTCATATTTCCATTGCCGGGGTCAGTAAAAGCTATGGCCGTTTTAAGGCGCTGGACGAGGTATCGCTGGAATTGCTCCCGGGTTCAGTGACGGTGATCCTCGGCCCGTCAGGTTCAGGGAAGTCCACGCTGCTGCGCGCCATCAACCATCTCGAGCGGGTGGATGAGGGGCTGATCCGTATTGATGGTGACTACATTGGTTACCAGCGCAAAGGGAATAAGCTGTATGAGCTGAAGGAGAAGGCGATCCTCCGGCAGCGTATCGGGGTAGGCTATGTGTTTCAGAATTTCAATTTGTTCCCTCATCTTACGGTGCTGGAAAATATTATCGAAGCGCCGCTGGCCCATAAGCAATTAACGCGGGCGGCAGCAGAAGAACGGGCGTTACAGCTGCTCGACACCGTTGGCCTGCGGCATAAAGCCGGGGCATGGCCGCGCCATCTTTCCGGCGGTCAGCAACAGCGCGTGGCGATTGCCCGGGCGCTGGCGTTAAATCCGAAGGTCATCCTGTTTGATGAACCGACATCGGCTCTTGATCCGGAGCTGGTCGGAGAGGTGCTGGACACCATTAAGCAGCTGGCTCGCTCCGGGAGGACGCTGGTCGTGGTGACCCATGAGATCGGTTTTGCCCGTGAAGTTGCGGATAACGTGGTGTTTATGGTCGAAGGAAAGATCGTCGAACAGGGCAGCGCCTGGCAGGTACTGAACCAGCCGCAGCATCCAAGGACGCGGCGTTTTCTGGCGAAGGTATTGTGAGGCCAGCCTGAGCCACAATTCCCGACATCAGCACGGGATGACCGGGGAAAGGGTCGTCCCGTGCCGGGCAATAGTGACTGCCGGCGTGGCCGCCCCTCTGCCCCGGTCGGCCAGCAACACGGACGTTATCTGAAATCAGCCCAGCGTCTCGGTGCGCCTGACGGCATCGAGGGTAGCGGCATCGCGCTCGGTGCCCGTCAGCTCGGTCAGCGTGCCGTCGCGCATTTCCAGCAGACGGTCAGCGTGCAGGAAATAGTGATCGTCATGACTGATGGCAAACACCGTTTTCCCCAGTGACTGCAGCCACGGCAGCAGCTCGCGGTAGAAGATACGACGGAAATGCGGATCCTGATCGGCGGCCCACTCATCGAGCAGCAGAATGTCGCGCTGCTCGGCGGTTGCCAGCAGCAGCGCCAGGCGCTTGGTCTGCCCTTTCGACAGCTGCAGGTTCAGTACCCGATTGCCTTCCAGTTTGATCTTATCCTGCATTTTCAGCCGTTCCAGCCAGCTTTGTACCAGCGCCGGATCAACGGCCTGCCCGCGATCGTCAATCAGACGATCAAACAGATGCACGTCGGTAAATACCGCCGAGAACAGACGGCGATAGCTCTCCATTGATTCAGGGGCCACCCTTTGCCCGTCCAGCAGGATTTCACCGGATACCGGCTGATACAGCCCGGTCAGCAGCATCGCCAGCGTGGATTTACCGCTGCCGTTGCCGCCGATCAGGAATACCAGTTCGCCGCGCTTCAGGGTCATATTCACCGGGCCAACGTGAAAACCCTTGTCGCCATAGTGGAACACCAGGTTGCGCAGCTCCAGCGTCTGCCAGTTTTGTGCCGCCGGAAGCTGCGGAAAGTCGGCCTCATAAGGTGCCAGATTGAAGGTATTCAGCTTGTTAAATGCCACCTGCGCCGTCAGCAGCGTGGGCAGTGCACCCACTGCCGACAGCATGGGCGTACGCAGGAACAGCAGGGTCAGGGAATAGGTCGCGGCGACGGCCGTATCTGCCCAGCCCAGGCTGTTGGCCAGCCAGAACGCGAGGCCAATGGCCCCCAGCATCATAATATTCGACCAGTTCACGGCGCTGAGATGGTAAGTATCGGCCCGCACAATATGGTGGCGATAGGTCCGGGCATCTTCACCGTAGACGTTTTCAAAGATCTGCTGTGCTCGCTGGCGGTTCAGCGCCAGCTCTTTGCGTCCCTCGATAATGATCTGAAAGTCGTGGTAGAGACGGTCTTCCGTCTCACGCAGCACCGCCATGTGCTGATACACCCGCGCGACCAGCAGCCAGCCACCAATAATGGTGACCGCTACCCAGACAGAGGTGACGACCAGCATTTTCGGCGACAGCCAGGCCAGATAGGCGGCCGACCCCAGCGTCAGAATGATACCCTGAATCAGTTCCGGCAGGCGTACAAAGGCAATGGTGATATTACGCACGTCGCTGGTAAGGCTGGCCAGCAGCTGGGCATTACCAATCTGCTCAATGCGTTCCACCCGGGTGTCGAGGATCCGTTTGATAAACTCGCCGCGCAGGCGATAGACAAAATGATGGCCGAGCAGGGTCAGCGCCAGCTGTGAGCCCAGGGTCACCGCCATCAGCAGCAGCAGCAATCCGAGAAACTGCGGTAACACCATCACCGAAGAGTTTAGCGTCACGATCAGTTCGCGGTTAATAAACGCAATCAGACCAATTCCCAGTGCAGCGCTGAGAAGACTGAGGGCAATAACCAGAATAAACGGCCAGCGATACTGCTTATAAACAACGTGAAGCAACTCCATGAAAACGTCCTGGCAGGTAAAAAGCAGCTTGCAGTTTAATGAGAAGCAAGACGAGATCAATAACAATTCTCATTCGGGCGTATTCAGGCCGCGCGCTAGCGTGCGCGGCGGAAAGTCAGGTTATAACGAAAAGGGCCGGTCAGCGGATGAATACCCGGTTTTAGCGGCAGGATGCCGTGGTAGCGCAGGCGTGAGGGCCCTCCCCACACCACCACGTCGCCTTGCTCCAGCAATACCCGCTGGCAGGCATCCGCACGATCGAACCCGCCAAATAAAAACACCGCCGGAAGCCCCAGCGACACCGAGACAATCGGCTGGCGCAGATCGCGTTCATCTTTATCCTGATGCAGCGTCAGCTTTGCACCGGGCTCATAGCGATTAATCAGACAGGCGTCCGGGTTGAAAGCGCTAAAACCGGCTTCGGCGGCGCAGGCGACGGCCAGTTCGCGGAAGGCCGGCGGCATGGCTGGCCAGCGCTGGCCGCTGGCCTCATCCTGCGCGCTGTACTGATACCCGCGGGAATCGGTGGACCAGCCGAGATCGCCGCAGTTGGTCATGGCGACCGACATCCGGTGCCCGCCTGGCGTAATACGGTGTTCAAAAGGATTGCACGCGGCGATCGCCTCCACCTGCGCCATCAGTTCCCCGGCGCTCTCCCGAGCGCGACGGCGCAGGATCACGGCGCCTTCGGTGAGCGGTTCCTGCCACGGGGCATCGTCAGCAAACAGATCGAACATCAGAACTCCTCAGGCTGTCAGTGTGCGGGTGACGGCTGAATAAAGGCGGCAAACTGCGGCGACATCCAGCTGGTGAAATGATCACCCTGTTTAAAAATCAGATAGACCGCCAGCTTTTCACGCAGCGCCAGCGCTTTGGCTTTTTCCGTGCCGAGCACCATCAGCCCGGTATCCCAGCCATCCGCTTCCAGCGCGGTAGTGGCGATCACCGTAGCAGACACCAGCCGGTGCTGGATTGGCCGGCCGGTGGCCGGATCAATGACGTGCGAAATACGCTTTCCGTCCAGTTCATAATAGTTACGATAGCTGCCGGAGGTACTGATGCCGTGCCCCTGCAGATCGACTATCGCCTGCACCGCATTTTCCTGGTCGGTGGGTTTCTGGATCGCCACCTGCCAGGCATTGCCCTGGGCATTTTTACCGCGTGTCAGCACGGCACCGCCCACAGAGACCAGATACTGGTTAATCCCCTCCTGCTCCATCAGGCGGGCAAGATGGTCGGTGGCAAACCCTTCTCCGACGGTAGACAGATCAACGTAGAGTTCGGGCAGATCTTTCTTCAGCCAGGACTGCCCGGCAGCGTTAATCACCTGCAAATGTGCCAGCCCGGTCTGCGCCCGGGCGGCATCAATCTCCTGCTGCGTGGGCGTTTTTACCGGCTGTTTATCGGGGCCAAAACCCCACAAATTGACCAGCGGCCCGATGGTGATGTCCATCGCCCCTGCCGTCTGCTGGCCAATGCGCAGCGACAGCGTGACGATATCGGCCATATCATGACTCACCGGCTGCGGCGCACTGCCCCGATACTGGTTAAAACGTGACAGCACCGAGTCACTTTTCCAGGTGGAGAGTTCGCGATCGTCCTGGTCAAGCTGCTGCTGGATGGCATTTTGCAGCGCTTCCCGACGTTCAGGTGCCACACCCGCCAGACTTACCCTCCAGAATGTTCCCATTGTTCGCCCTTCCAGCACCATTCCTTCAGATCCCGCTGAAGGCTTAGCGTTGTCACAGCCTGCCAGCAAGCAAACCACCATTAAACCTAAAAAATACCGCCAATTACTCTTCATATCCGCCTGTAATCTTAATTAAAAACTGGCCCGAACCGGACATTGCCGCAGAGAAAACTCAGATTCGACACCTTGATCTTACCGTCATAGGTCACCAGGATGGGGGCTGTCCAGGGCACTCCGGCGCCCTTCATTCACTATGATAAGGAGAGCCATAATGATCTATTACGCGCTTCTCATGGTTTCAATTGCTTTGATTATCTTTGCAGGCTTTAAGCATTACAAGCACACCCATACCCGACAGCTTCATCGCCCACGTCATCGTTAAGGCTTCGGTGACCTCCCCCGGCTCCACCGGGGTGAGATCACCGGCACTGATATGGTGCAGCCTGCGCCTGATTGCACCGTTTATCCTGCCTTATTCCCCCTGAACCGCCAGACAACAGCGTTGAAGTGAACTGGCACGTTTTCTGCAGCGTGAAGAGGACGTTCACTGTGGGGGATAATAAATGCGTCAAAAACACGCGGTCAAAGAGAACCAGGCCAGGCAACGCCTGCTGCGCTTTTCACTGTTTACGCTGGGTGGGATCGGGCTGGAAGGCCGTTATCTGCAGACTAATGAAGAGACGGGCGGAAAGAAGCCGGACGTGAGACTGTAAACTGGCCAATAAAAAGGGCCGATCGCCTAAGACGATCGGCCCCTGCCGCAGAACTGACCGGCTTTAGCGATCGGTTCCGGGTGTTAACCCGTGCGGGATCAGAACTGGTAAACGAGGCCTAACCCCACCACGTTGTCGGTGTTGATACCGGCGGCCTGAGTGAAGTTGTTGTCGTCCAGCAGGTTGATCTGGTAATCAACATAGGTCGACATGTTCTTGTTAAAGAAGTAAGTCGCGCCCACGTCGATGTACTGTTTCAGATTCTGGGTGCCCCAGTTCTGAATGTCGGTCGCGCGCGAGGTCACGTAAGCCAGAGACGGACGCAGGCCGAAGTCGAACTGGTACTGGGCCACCAGCTCCCAGTTATCGGCTTTATCCGCAAAACCGTAAGCCGCACGGTTGTCAGTGCTGCCGAAGCGAGTGGCGTTATACGAACGGGTGTACATCGCGGCCAGGTAGACGTTATTGGCGTCATATTTCAGACCACCGGAGTAAGCCTCGGCTTTATCTCCGTTACCCAGTAGCGCGTTGCTGTTCTGGGTATCGGTCCGGTCGGAAGAGAACATGGCAGCACCGGCGCTCAAACCAGGAGCGAACTCATAGGTCGCAGAAAGACCATAGCCGTCGCCGTTCTGGGCAGTCGCGCTGCGGTTACCCGCCACTTCAGCATTGCTGTCATTTTTACCCTGATACTGGATGGCGAAGTTAAGACCGTCCACCAGGCCAAAGAAGTTATTGTTACGGTAGGTCGCGACGCCCGTGGCACGCTGGAACATAAAGTTATCCGCACCGTAGGTATCCCCACCGAACTCAGGCAGGACGTCGGTCCATGCGCCGATGTCATACAGCACGCCGTAGTTACGACCGTAATCGAGAGAGCCGGCATCACCGAATTTCAGACCGGCGAAACCCACGCGGGTATAGCTATCAGCGGTTCCCTGGCTTTCGGCGTTGTTCAGCGCGGCCTGATATTCCCACTGACCGTAACCGGTCAGCTGATCGGAAATCTGGGTTTCGCCTTTGAAGCCAAAGCGCACATAAGACTGGTCGCCATCTGAACCGGCGTCGTCAGAGAAGTAGTGCAGACCGTCAACTTTACCGAAAAGATCCAGCTTGTTACCGTCTTTGTTGTAGATTTCTGCTGCACCTGCTGTACCGGCAACCAGCAGTGCTGGAACCATCAGGGAAAGAACGCGAAGTTTCATTTTAATACCCTCTCGATTATAAGATTTATTTTGCCACTGCGTGCCGATCAATCATTTTAAGCACTTCGTGTCATCTTAAGGCGGGTAGGGTAAATATCTATCAAGAAAATGATACTAAACTTCCGAAAATGTTTCATTGAGATTCAAACATATCTCTAAATGTAAATATCGGGGAACTTTTCAACAGCACAAACAGATAATAAATAGCGCACCTAAAGACAAGAAATAAGATAATTCTTGTTATTCATCGCATTACAGCAATCTGTAATATTAGGCACTGAATGATAAAAACTTCCCGTGACGAACGGCTATTATTATCCCGCTATCATCATTTATTGAATTATTATCTTCATTCACCCCGAATGAGCTGTACCATCTAATATTATTGTTGCCAGGCCTTGTGCCTGGCATTTTTTTGCTTTTTTTCTGACAATTTCAGGTGCACCCGCCTGCGCGGGCCCGGCAGAATAGACCTCTGTGAGACTGGAATATTATCCGCGTGATTGCGCCCCTTTTAACCTGCTCTGCGGGGATACGGCCCCGCAGCACGGTGCGACTTCACGCCCTCTCCGGCAAGGGGATTACCGCTCGCGCATCGACTCTTTAACCTTATTCAGCGGTTTGATCAGGTAGTCCATCACGGATTTCTGACCGGTTTTGATTTCCACGTTGGCCACCATGCCCGGCACGATGGGAAATTTGCGCCCGGCCTTATTGGTCAGCTCCGCCCTGTCGGTGCGCACGTAGACCCGGTAATAGTACTGGTCCCGTTTAACCTCATCCTGCAGGGTATCGGGGGAGACGGTTTCCACCTCTCCCCGCAGATCGCCATAAATCGACGAGTCATAAGCGGTGACTTTAACCGTGGCCGCCAGCCCCGGACGGATATAGGCAATATCACGCGGGTTAATGCGCGTTTCAATCAGCAGCTGATCCTCAAGAGGGACAATCTCCATCAGCTTGCCCCCCGGTTGCAGCACGCCGCCGACGGTCGTTACCTGGATATCCTTCACAATCCCGCGCACCGGCGAATAAATCGTGGCGCGGGTCAGCTGATCCTCTTTCCCGGTCATCACCTGAAGCTGCGCGTCCAGATCCGCATTGTTTTTGACCTGCTCTTCGCGCGCCCGCACGGCATAGTCGTTGCGCGCTTCATCAATTTTCCCCTGCAGCTCGGCCACCTGACGGCGCAGGCGGATCACTTCCACCTCCCCTGCCGCCCCTTTAGCCACCAGCGGCTGCGTCATCCGCAGCTCATCCTGTACCAGTTTCTTCGACTGCTCCAGGTTACTGACCGTCTCCTGCAGGTTACGCCGGCGGGACTGGAACAGCTGCGTTTCACGTGCCACCAGATCAGGTTCTTTCAGGGTTTCCGCACTGAATTTTAACGGCGCGCCGGTCAGTTCGGCCCGCAGTCGCTCCGCCGATGCCCGCAGCGTGCGTGCCCGTGCCGCCGCTTCACCAAAGTTTGACTGGAAGCGGGTCGGATCAAGTTTGGCCAGTATCTGACCCTTTTCCACAATATTACCTTCATGCACGTTGAGTTCATCGACGATGCCGCCGTCCAGGCTCTCTATCACCTGCGCACGGCTGAGCGGCGTGACTTTGCCCGTTCCGACGGTCACCTCATCCAGGATGGCGAAATGTGCCCAGATGCAGAACAGCACCAGCGCCGCAGTACAAACCCAGATGATGGCAGAGGTGCGCCGCTCATTCTGTTTCATGCTGCGATCCATCAGTACAAGGCTCATGCTGCATCTCCTTTCGCACTGGCCGCCGCCTGGGCGGTCTGGGAGGCAGCCCGTTTCAGAATGTCATCTTTCGGGCCATCAGCGATCACCCGCCCGTTATCCATAACGATAATGCGGTCGACCATTTTCAGCAGCGCCGGGCGGTGCGTGACCAGCACCAGGGTACGGCCACTCAGCCAGCCCTGCATCTGGCGGATGACGTGCTCCTCCAGCTGCTCATCCATCGACGCGGTCGGTTCATCCATCAGCACCACCTGCGGCTGGCGCAGGATCATACGGCTGAGCATCACCATCTGCCGCTGCCCGCCGGACAGACCGCGCCCGCCCTCATTAATGATGCGGTCAAGGCTGGCGGCATCCTGCTGAACCAGGCCCAGCGCCCCGCTGATACGCAGCGCATTCAGCATATCCTGCTCGCTGGCATGGGGATTCCCCAGCATCAGGTTCTGACGCAGCGTGCCAAAGAACAGACGGGAGTCCTGCGACAGCCAGCCAAGCTGACGCCGCAGATCCACCGGGTCAATGCGCCGCAGGTCGACGCCGTCGACAATCACTTTTCCCTGAGAGGCCAGCGCCTGTCCGGCCAGCAGTTTCAGCAGCGTGGATTTCCCGGCCCCGACCCGGCCCAGTATCGCGATACGCTCACCGGGTTTAATTTGCAGCTGGTTGATAGCAATAACGTTTTTGACATTTTCCTCATCGTAGCTGTACTGCACGCCACGCAGGTCATAGTGCCCGGTCAGCGTCGGGCAGTGGGCCATTTCGCCCTCTTCCGGCTGGTCGAGTGGTTTCTTCAGCAGTTCATCCAGCCCGGTCATCGCGCTTTTGGCGTGCTGCCAGCGTGAGAAGACCATGGTCAGCTGCATCAGCGGGGCAATGGTGCGCGAAGAGAGCATACTGCTGGCCACCAGCGTCCCGGTGGTGATCTGCCCGTCAAGCACCAGATAGACCCCGAAGACCAGCATACTGGCATAGGTCAGTTGCTGAACGCTGGAGGCCCAGCCGGTCAGACGCGCGCCCCACAGGCGCTGCTTCATCCCAATCGCCGCACTCACTTCATGGGTCTGTTCCCACTGGCGCTGAAAATAGGGTTCGGCCTGCAGAGATTTGATATCTTCAATACCTTCAATGGTTTCCACCAGAATAGCGTTACGCAGCGCCCCTTCGCGCAGCCCCTCTTTCGCGAGCTTCGCCATCGGGATCTGGATCAGCAGGCCGGGGATCACGATCAGCGGGATCGCCAGCAGCGGCACGATCACCAGCGGCCCGCCAATAAACGCCATAATAAACAGGAACAGGATAACAAACGGCATATCGGCCGCTGCCCCGACGGTGGTGGAGGTCAGCAGCTCACGCACCTGATCGATTTCACGCAGCTGGGATATAAACGAACCGGTTGATTTCGGTCGCGCCTCGTTGCGGATATTCATCGCCCGCGCAAACAGCATGGAGGAGACTTTCAGGTCGATGCGTTTTCCCATCATATCCGAGACCTGGGTACGCATCAGGCGGATCAGGTATTCCACCACCGCGGCGATCAGCACGCCGCCGAACAGCACCCAAAGTGTGGCCTCTGACTGCGCCGGGATCACCCGGTCATAAATCTGCATCGAGAACAGGATGCCCGCCAGCGCCAGCACGTTACCGACAATCGACGCCAGCGAGATTTCACCAATCTTGTGCCCCATGCCTTTAAAGTTTTGCCAGAACCAGTGTTTCTTATAGGGCTGAACAAACTCATCGATGCGCGCATCTCGACCGCGAGCAGCAACCCCGATGATGCCGACCTCCGGCTGGCTCTGCTCCAGCAGCGACGCCAGTTCGCTTTCACGCACCACATCACCGCCGTCGCTGAGCCAGTAGCGGGCATTCCCCTCCCCGTCGATGGCTTCAATCACCACCACGCTACCGCTGTCCATAATCAGCACCACTGGCGTTACCTCCTGCCGCCAGCGTATTTTGTCACGCGGGGACATGGTGAGGTGCAGACCGAGCAGCCCTGCCAGACGCTCCAGCTGCTGCGGCGGCGTCAGATGTTCGAACCAGCGCATCTGCTGGCGCAGGGTTTTACCATCCGCCGGTTTACCGAAGCGGGCCGCCACGCGCAGCATGGCATCGATCCAGTTTTCCGTCGTTGCGGTTTTGTTCGTCATAAAAACAGCCTTATCGGGTTGTCATTCGCACAGCGTCATCACAGGGAGGGCAGCGTCTGTCCGCTGTTTGCTTCCCGGTCCACGCCTAAAATATCCAGCAGATTATCCACGGCTGCGGCGTAGCGAACCGTGGCATCCCAGCCGTCGTACAGCGCCGTCAGGCGGCTGCTGTCAGCCTGAAAGACGTCCTGCTCAACACTCAGCAGGTCATTAAGGCTGCGCTTATTCAGTTTGTATTCATCGGCGTACACATCCCGCGTATGGTCGGCACTGCGTAGCTGCTCCTCCCCCGCCTCTTTACGCTGCTGCGCCCCGATCATGTCGGCATAGGCGGTGGAGGCATTCTGGTTAATTTGCAGTTTTGACTGCTGAATGGCGGCTTCTGCGGCGGCGCGGTCGCCCTCGGCGGCCCGGGTTCTGGCATTGACCAGCCCGCCCTGATAGAGCGGTGCTTCTACCTGTAATTGCAGTTCGTCGTCCCAGTAGGAACGGCTTTCGTTCTCATAGCGGGTGCGCCCCGCCTGCACTTTTATGGTCGGCCAGTGATTCGACTGGGCCTGGCGTACCCGCTCCAGCGCGGCCTCCTGTCTGGCCTGCGCACTGCGAACGGCGGCGCTTTTTTCATACGCAATTTTATCCAGCGTGACCTGCTGGTTAAGCAACGCCTGCGGCAGTTCCGGCAGATTTTCGGACACCACCCCCGTCAGCACCGTCAACTGCGCCCGGGCCGACCGCGCCTGCGCACGATACTGCTCCATGCTGGCATTCATGCCGGCGATTCGGGTCTGCGCCTGCAACACGTCAGACTGTGAGCTTAATCCGGCATCGGCCCGCAGTCTGGCCATGTCCCTGACCCGCTGTAATGAGGCAATGTTCAGCCGGGCGGCGTCCACCAGCGCCTGATAGCGTTTTACGGACAGATAGGCCTGTAGCGTATCCTGTGCCACAACGGTCATGGTGTCATACAGCGCGTAGCGATAGGCATCGGACAGTTTATGCTGCTCGTCGATAGCCCCCCCGGTGCGCCCGAAGTCGTACAGCAGCTGGCTGAGGGTGATCCCGCCGGAGCCGCTGTTATTCAGGCTGCCCGCAGAGTCGGTCTGCTGAGAACGCCCGCCACTCGCCACCAGTGACACCTGTGGGTACCACGCACTTTTTGCGGCATCCAGATCGGCTTCCCCCACGCGGATCTGGGCCGCGGCTTCAGAAATTTTGGGATTGCGGGCAAAGGCGCGCAGGATGGCATCCCGCAGCGTCAGACTGCCAATCTGTTCTTCCGTGGGTGCCGCGCGCCAGTTAAATTCGGCCACCGGCTCCTGTTTCGCCGCCTGCAAGGCGGAGGTGAACAGGCAGGTTGTAACGCAAAGTAATATCACCCTATTTTTCATTTTGGACACCTGTGATCCTGACATTCCGGGCCAGAGCCGGAAATCATCCGACGCTTCTGCCCCACCATTACGCGTTTTGTTTCAATAGATGAAGCCGGGCAAGCATGTCCCGATGCGGACTTTTTTCAGGGGCCAGGAGGTGGAGACGCGGAAATTTTCTGAAGGATAAGGCACCGTCACGCGCAGATGCGCTGCGGTAGCGCTGCCGGCAGACGCCAGCAACGATGGTGTTCAGGCCGCAATAACAGGCCAGATAACGCTGAGTCATGGTGTATCCCCTTGTGCACCGGTCAATCAGTCAACGTCTGCGGGGAATAACCGCTGAGGGCTATTTTTCCACGCAAAACATTAGCCAGCGCCACAAAAATAGCGCCGAGCTTTACCCGGTGAACAACGGATCACAACGTAATCCATAACAAGGAAAAAGGATGGAAAACTGCTTTTCTTTTATTTTTTCAATCACACAACGAACAACAGCGGCCGAAGCCGCTGCTGGATTGTCTCGTTAACAATCTATCACTTCTTCTTAACTTTAGACACCCTGAGCGGGAATGCGACCCGCCCGGGCGTTATTTTTTCTTTATACGACATGGACCTGCAGATTCTGCTGGATCAGAACATCACCAAGGGTGTTGTCCGATGACAGCGCCGAGTTGTGGTAAACGTCAAAGGTCTGCCCTTCGACCGTGCGTTGTCCGGTGGTGGCCCAGACGCCGCCCTCGGTATTGGCCAGCGTCACCTGATCACCCAGTGTCCCTTTGATGAACAGATCATCGGTCGGTTTATCGGTGATGTTCAGCGCTTCGTTCAGATCCAGCTTGATGCTGTTACTGCCCGAGAGGCCCAGGTCAATAATCTCCACGTTCTCGATTTTCAGTCCGAGCGCGGTGAGATCCAGCGACATATGCTCGCCGTTCAATACCAGCGTATCGATACCGGCCCCGCCGTCGATATGCGTGAAGTCCAGCGTGGTCGCACTGATCGTGTCGCTGCCTTCACTACCGGTGACGGCTTCACCGTGCACTGTCTGACCGTCGGCCAGCAGAATGGTCACCCCGCCGATGGTGTAGCTGCCGTCATCCAGCGCCGCCGTGTCCGCCACCGCCGCCGTACTGGCGACTGCGCTGGTAGTGGCACTGTCGGTACTGCTGGTATCACTGTCAGTTACCAGCGTTGACGCCACTTTCGCCGCCGTATGCACGGTCGTGGCCGTACTGCTCTCCTCTGTCGTTGTTGAAGACGTATGGTTTGACACCACGGCCAGGGAATCGTCAGATGCCGCGGCCATCATGACTGACGAGGTGCTGGCCAGCGGGATCAGGGAGCCCAGCAGCAGCGTGGTCACCGTCGAGGCCGGGTTACCTGCGGTGTCCACCGCCGTGACGGTGACCACCGAACTCAGGTTCAGCGAACTCAGCAGCCCACCGACGAACTTGGCACTGTAGCGACCGTTAGCGCCCACCGTCGCCGTCATCGACTGCGACTGCCCGCTCTGAGACAGCGTGATATTCACCGTTGTTCCGGTGGCCAGCCGCAGGGTACCGCCAGAAATCGTCAGGCCGGTCAGCAACACACTCAACAGGCTGGCAACCGGGTCGACCCCGATAACCGGCAGGTTCTGCGTGACGCTGGTAAAGCTGGCGCTGGTATTGGCAACGTTACCCGCCCGGTCGGTAACCGAAATGGCCGCCGAATGAACGCCGTCGCTCAGGCCGGACAGCCCGGCAGGCGGTACCGTCACA
This sequence comes from Erwinia persicina NBRC 102418, assembly GCF_001571305.1. Taxonomy (GTDB): domain Bacteria; phylum Pseudomonadota; class Gammaproteobacteria; order Enterobacterales; family Enterobacteriaceae; genus Erwinia; species Erwinia persicina. Next base: position 504,467 of record NZ_BCTN01000001.1, read on the forward strand.
CTCCAGCTCCCGTTGCTGGCGACGGTGGCGCTGTAGACATTGCCTTCAATCACCACCCTGACCGTACCGCCAGCGGCATTGGTGGCGGTACCGGTAAGGGTCTGCGCCGTACCCGATTCCGCCAGGTTGAGGTAGCCATCGCTGAAGCCAGCGGTGCTGCCCAGAGTGACGGTAGGCGTACTGTGCGTGCCAACAATCACCGATGCCGATCCGCTGGCCGACTTGCCCGCGCCGTTAGTCAGTTCCGCCGTGATGGACTGCGTGGCATCTGCCAGCGCCAGCAGAGCCGAAGACGGTACCGATACGCTCCAGGTACCGTTGGCCGCCACGATAGCCGTTAAGGTGGCTGCCCCCACGTGCACCGAGATGGTCGACCCTTCCGCATTGGTGGCCGTGCCGGAAATGGTCTGGGCGGTCAGGGCTTCTACCGCATTCAGACCACCATCACCAAACAGGGTACCGATACTGATCGATGGCGGTGTCTGCGCAATGACCGACGCGGTGCTGCTGCCCGTGGCGGTGTTGCCGTACGGATCCGCCAGCGTGGCATTCACAGTCAGCGGACCGTTTGGCAACGCACTGAGATCGGCTTTCGGAACGCTGACGCTCCAGCTGCCACTGCTGCCGACGGTGGTGCTGTAGGATTTACCGTTGATGCTGAAGGTGACCGTCGACCCCGCCACGGCATTGGTGGTGGTCCCGCTGATGGTCTGCGCTACCGCCAGCTCAGATGCGCTCAGTATGCCGTCACCGAACAGCGTGTTCACGGTGAGCGTTGGCTGCGTGGTCACCCCAATGGTCACCCCCAGGCTGCTGTTCGCCGTATTACCGACCACATCAGTGACCGTGGCAGATACCGTCAGGTTACCCGTTGCCAGTGACAGCAGTTGCAGGGAACTGAGCGGTACGCTGAAGTTACCGCTGGCATCAGTTACCGCTTCCAGCGAGAGTGCGCCAAGCTTGATATCGACCCGCGTACCCGCCGCCACGTTATTCACGCGACCACTGAGCAGTTGCCCCAGTGAGGAGAGCGCTTCTGAAACACTCAAAATACCGTCACCAAACAGCGGATTGATCGTCACTGATGGCAGCGAGTGGATGCCGACAATGGCACTCAGTGGATTGCTGGTGGTGGTATTCCCCGCCGTATCAGTGACGGTGACCTTCAGTGCCAGACTACCGTCCCCCAGGCTGGCCAGCATGGACGGCGTCAGCCCCAGGCTGAAGACGCCGTTCGCGTCCGCCGTGGCCGCGACCAGCGGTGTGGTACTGTTCCCCACCGTGACCACCACGCGGGCCCCTCCGCTCGTCACCCCGCTGATCAGCTGAGTGGTCAGCGCATCGGCCGCATTCAGCAGTCCATCACCAAACAGCTGCGTCTGGTTAATGGTCAGCGATGGCGGCGTCAGGCTTAACTGCAACCCGCCTGTGGCTGTCGCCGTGTTGCCGGCAATATCCGTCACCTGTGCAGAAACGGTCAGCGCATTGCCTGTCAGCAGCTGCAGCTGTCCCAGCGACAGGCTGGTACTGAACTTACCGCTGGCATCGACCGTGGCCTGAACATCCACCAGCCCGCCCAGATTCACCGTCACGAGGGATCCTGCCGCGACGTTTTTCACCGTACCGGTAATCAGCTGGCTGGCAAAATTGGTGATATCAGCAAGATTCAGCACGCCATCACCGAAGATGGTGTTCAGGGTGATTTCAGGCTGCTTGTTAAACACACCGACAGTGACAGCATTGCTGGCGGTATTCCCCGCCGGATCCACCACTTTGACCCCCAGCGAGAGATTACCGGTGCCCAGCGCCAGCAGATCGAGAGGCGAGAGATTCACGCTCCATGCGCCCCCCGCCTGAACGGTTGTGGTGTAGGCTTTCGCTCCCAGCGTCACGGTAACGGTCGATCCTGCCACTGCATTCAGCGTCCCGCCGATGGTCTGCCCGGCCTGAGCTTCCAGCACGTTAATCAGGTTATCCGTGCCGAACAGATTGGTCAGCGTACCGACAACCGGAAGGTTATTGATGATGTTGGTGACCGACGCCGTTGCTGTGGTCACGTTACCCACCACATCCGTCAGTACCAGGTCCAGCGGTACCGTCCCGTCCCCTAATGCCGCCAGCGCATCGGTCGGTACCACCAGCGTCCAGCGACCGCCCTGGCCAACCGTGGCGGTGACGATCTCACCGTTACCCAGCGTCAGTGACACTAAGCCGCCGATAGCCGACACGGCGGTCCCGGTGATCAGCTGGTCGAGCCCCGCTTCGGCAGCACCCAGATAACCGGACAGGCCGGTTTCCCCAAACACCGTATCCACGTTCAGAGCCAGCAGGCTGTTGAACACCTTGTTGACGGTGATCGAGGCGCTGGTCTGGTTACCGTTTTCGTCCTGGACTCTCACCGTCAGCAGGTTACCACCCTGCAGCAGATCGGCCAGTGCCGTCGGCGTCAGGTCAAGGCTGAAGGCACCGTTCAGGACGGTTCCCTGCGCCAGCGGCGTGCCGCTGTTGCCCAGATAGACAGAAATTGTCTGTCCGTCGGCCCCCTCCACCTTCCCGGTCAGCGTCTGCGTTAGTACCGCCTGTACCGAGTTGAGAACGTTATTGCCCAGCAGGGCATCCACATCCAGCAGCGGTGCGACCGTGTCAATGACGACCAGCCGTGTTGCCTCGCCTGTGTTACCTGCCGCGTCTTTCACGCTGGCCGTAATGGTGCCTCCCCCCTGGCTCAGCGCCTGCAGGTCAGCCGAAGGTACGTTCACCGTCCAGGTGCCGCCCACCTGCACCACAGCGGTGTAAGTTTTGCTGCCCAGCGTAACGGAAACCGTGCTGCCGATATCCGATGCCGTACCGGTGATGGTCTGCGACACCGCCGCTTCTGCGGCGGTCAGGGTGTTATCCCCGGCAAACTGCGTAATCGCTACCGTCGGCGACACGACATCGATCAGCAGGGTGCTGGTGGCGGAAACGCTGGCCCCACCATCCGGGGTAAAGGTGACGACCACGGTTTGCGAACCCGTTCCAAGCAGCGCGTTTGCCAGCGGCTCGCTGCTGAAGTTATTGTTCGCACGCAGCGCATCAACCGGGATGGTGGCGACCTCTACGCCCCCCACCGTAATGGTGATCACACCAGACACCGTCAGAGGCACGTTATTCAGTGCACCGGACAGCGTGGTGGTGACCGGGTCGAGGGCATTGACGATATTGTCCCCGTTAACCGGCACCAGGGTGATAAAGGCATCCTGGGTTGGATTGATATTCAAGGTCACCGTTTCGTTCAGGGTGGTGGTGTTACCCGCCGCGTCGGTGATGGCCACGCTGTAGTTTCCGTTAACGGCGATCAGCTCGGTCAGCGCCTCAGCCCCCACGTTGATTGTCCACTTGCCATCCGCGCCCACCACGCCGGTCAGGGTGCGCGTGCCGATGGTCAGCGTGACCGTGGCACCCGCGTCATTTACACCTGATGTCCCGATCAGCGTCTGCGTATTCAGACTTTCCACGTAATCCAGGATGTTGTCGCCGGCAAAGGAGAGTGCAGTGATCGCCGGTGGCAGCGTATCGATAATGAAGCCTTCCGTCAGGGTATTGGTGTTCCCCCCCGGGTCGGTGACGGTGATCACCACATTCTGCTGACTTTCTCCCAGCCCACGAATATCACCCATCTCACCGGCGGTTAACGTTAGCGACCAGGTGCCGTCGTCATTCACCACGGCAGGCAGCCCCGCCAGACCGCCAAAGGAGACGCTGACACTCTGTCCTGCGCCAACCGCCCCCGTTGTACCGGTCAGCACGGCTCCCGCCAGCGTGTCTTCATTGAGATAGCCATTGTCAAACGGCACGGCCAGCGTGGGCTGCGGCAGCGTCAGGTAGGCATTGAAGTCCAGCGTTTCCGTCGCCGGGTTGCCGGCGGCATCAATCACCGTCACGGTAATCTGGTGTGCCCCATTGCTCAGACCACTTAACGCGCCCTGCGGCAGCGTGACCGTCCATGTTCCGCTGGCATCCACCACGCCGTCATAGACCACCCCGTTGATATCCACCTTCAGCGTGACGGTCTGATCCTGACCGGCTACGACCGGAATACCGGTGGTACCGGTGATGATCACCGCTCCCGCCGCTTCGCTGATGCCGAGGCCCGGGCCAAACGGGTTCACAATGGTCGGATCCGGCAGGTTCAGTATGGCATCGAAGTTCTCGCTGACCGGTACACTGTTACCGTAGCTATCCGTTGCAACGACGCTGATCGTATGGGTGGTATTCGCCAGCCCGGTCAGCGTCGCCGGGTCAAGATTCAGTGACCAGCTTCCGTCTGCATTGACCGTCGCATTCACCGGCGTGCCGCCGTCAATACTGACCGTCACTTTCTGCCCGGCACCGCTAATACCGGTTGACCCGCGCAGCACCTGGCCCGCCGTGGCCTCAGCAAGGCTCAGCAAGCCGTCAATAAACGGAGTATTAATGACAGGCGCCGGCACATCGTTAATCGCCACCGTGAGCGAGGTCGTTGCCGGCACCCCGACGTTACCGGCACCATCGGTCACCGTGACGGACACCGGCCAGTTTCCATCCGGCAGCGTGGTCAGTGTGCCTGCGGGCAACGCCAGGCTCCAGGTATTGCCGGTAATGATGGCTTCAATCGGTGTGCCGTTGACGTTAACAAACACCCGGGTACCTGCCACATCACCGCTGTAAGTCACACTGCCCCCCAGCGTAATGCCACCAGCCACTTCATTCAGCGTCAGAATGCCGTCACCCGCCAGCGGCAATCCACCGAGGGTCACCGTCGGCAGGCCGGTGACAATTGCACCAAACTCCAGTGAGGCATCTGCCTCGTTACCCGCCGCATCCCGGACCACAATCACAATTTCGTGGTTGGCACTGTTGCCAAGGTCAAGCAACTGCTGCGGCGTTAATGTGGCCGTCCAGACCCCGTTAGCATCGACGGTGGCGTCATAAGGCGTCCCGTTAATGGTCAGCACAATCGTCTGTCCTGCGCCCGTCACGCCTGTCGTGCCGGTCAGTGTCTGCGTCAGCGCAGCTTCGGCCACGTTAAGCAGGCCATCGCCAAACGGCTGGTCAATGACCGGATTGAGCGTCGTAGTCAGCACCAGCTCGGCATCGACCGAGACGCTGGCCGGGTTCACCGCATCCACGGTGGAGACGCTGACCTGGATGGTACCGTTGTCCTGTCCCACCAGCACCCCCGCCGGGAGCGTCACCGTCCAGCCCCCCTGACCATCCAGCTCCGCCGGAATATTGGTCAGCGTACCGACGCTGACCACCAGGCTGGCGCCAGCCGGAAGGTTCGCTACCGTCCCGCTAATCACCTGTGCCACCGTCGCTTCCGCGCCGTTCAGCAGGCCGTCAGCAAACGGCGTATCCAGCGTCAGTACGGTAGCCTGAACATCGACCGCCGCCTCAATAACCTCGCTGGTGGTATTGCCGTAGGCATCCTTAACAGAGACACCGATATCCAGCTCACCGTTAGCCAGCGCCAGCAGATCGGCGCTGGGAATGGTGGTACTCCAGTTACCCAGGCCATCGGCCAGCACGCTGTAGACTTTGCTACCAATAGTGATCTCAACGTTAAGATTCGGCCCGGTGGTTCCCCCCAACAGCAGGCCGGTCAGGGCATCCGCCAGACTGAGAATACCGTCCGTCGCCAGATTGGCATCAACGACCAGTAGCGGTGGCTGCGTGTGAACCGTGAAGTTATCACTGGCTGTCGCTACGTTTCCTGCCACATCATTGCCGGTCGCAGTGACGGTATTGTTGTTCTGCGGCAATGCCTGCGCATCGCTCTGTGGAATAGTTGCCGTCCAGTTTCCATTCGCGTCAACGGTGGCGGTGTAAGGCGTATTATTAACCGTGACGGTAATCGTCCCACCGGCAGGGATATTCTGACTGCTGCCGGTGATCGTCACCCCGTCTGGATTACGCGACTCGTTGTAATCAATCATGTCATCACTGGTGACCGGATTGATGGTGATGGTGGGCAGATCGGCACCCCGTGCAATAACGGTAAAATCACGACTGTCGTCGGCCACGTTGTCATAGCGGTCTTTCACTGTCACGCTGACCTGCTGCGCGCCATCGGCAATATCACTCACCGCCTGAGCCGGTACGGCGTAACTCCACGTCCCGTTCTGTACCACGGCCTCATAGGTCTGTCCGTTTAGGGTAATCGTCACAACCTGGCCATTGGCGACATTGGTGGTGGTGCCACTCAGATTGAGCGGCTGGCCCAGTTCGCTGGCATTAAGATAATCATCACCCGATACGGTAGCGATGGTAATCGTCGGCAGGTCGCCAGCAGCGGCCCGTACCTCAACGGTTTCCGTCAGCGGCTGTGACGTGTTTCCTGCCTTGTCAGTCAGCGTGGCGGTCACGACATAACTGCCGTCCGCCAGGTTCTGCGTGGCGTTACCCGGCAGGTCAAAGCGCCAGGTGCCGTCTTCCTGCACCGTGGCCAGATAAGCAGGCTGATTGCCGTTAAAGGTAATACTGACCTGCTGACCCGCCTGATCCGGCGTGGTGCTGCCACTCACCGTGACCGTCTGCAGAATTTCTGTTGCATTAATGACGTTGTCGGTGGCCACCGGGTTCAGTTCCAGCGCTGGCGGGGTGCGATCCACTTCTGCCGTGGACGTCACCGTACCCACATTGCCACTGGCGTCCGTGACCTTCACCTCGATTTGCAGTTCGCCCTGACCCAGATTGAGTAGCGTCGCGCTGCTGAGCGGCAGCGTCCAGTTACCGTTGCTGTCAGCGGTGATAGCGTAATCCTGCCCGCCAACCGTGACGGTGACGATCTGCCCGGCTCCGGTTGCCCCGGTCGTCCCGCTCAGAGTCTGTCCACCGGCGGCACTGGCTTCGGCCAGATTAAGGTAACCATCGCCAAACGGGGTGTTAATGGTTGGCTGTGACGGCGTGGTATCCAGCACGACAGGCCGGTTGACCGTCACACTGTCTCCCCCCTGAGGCGTGGCCACCACCGTCAGGGTATAGCCGTTATCAGCCAGGCCGGTAAACGCGCCCGCCGGAATAGCGGCACTCCACTGACCATCGCTGCCGACCGTTGCGGTGTAAGACTGATTGTTAAAGGTGACCACAACCGTCGTGGTTCCTTCAGGTACGCTGCCCGTCACGGTGATCCCTGCGCCTGCTTCAAGCGCATTGACCACATCGTCACCCGTCACCGGGTTCACCAGCAGTGGATTGACGATCGTGGTATCCAGCTCAACCGTCGCGTTTTGCGTCACGCTGTTACCTGCCGGGCTGGTGACCACGACGGTGACCGGATTGGTTCCCTCATCGAGATTATTGAGGGTGCTGACTGGCGCGGTGACCGACCACTTGCCGTCGTTGCCTACCGTTGTGGTCAGCGTCTCTCCGCCCAGGATCACACTGACGGTATCGCCCACTGTCCCTGTCCCGCTGATTTTCAGCGGCTGCGCGACTTCGGCGCTGTCAATAATGCCGTCACCCGCAAGCGGATCCAGGGTATAAGCCGGTGCCGCAGTGTTAACCTGAACCAGCGCCGTATCGACCGTTTTGTTGCCCACAGGGTCGGTAACCGTAACGGTGACGTCATAGCCTCCGTCATCCAGCAGGGCCAGATCCCCTGCCGGGATGGTGGCGGTCCAGTTGCCGTTGGCGTCAACCACAGCGTTATAGGTTTTACCGTCCAGCGTGACCACCACGGTATTCCCCGCCGTCGTGGTGCCGTTGATATCCAGCGGCTGAGTCTGTTCGGTGGCGTTAATGATGCCGTCCGCAGCGATGGTTTCCAGCGTCAGCTCAGGCAGAACCGTGGCGATATTCACCGGGGCTGGCGCTGTCGATGCGCTATTGCCCGCCGCGTCCGTCGCCGTCACGATGATGGGTTGCGTGCCCGGAGGCAGCGCCTGAAGATCGGCGGAGGTTAACGTCAGGCTCCACGCGCCGGAGCTGTTAACGGTGGCATTAAAAATAGTACCGCCAATGTTCACTTCTACAATCTGGCCGTTACCGGACACCCCGGTGACGCCTTGCAGGATCTGCGAAGCCGCCGCTTCTGCGTTGTCCAGCGTGCCGTCACCAAAGACCGGTGTATCCAGGATCGGCTGCGGCAGGTCGGAGACGCGAACGATCAGCGGAGCCTCGCTGGTGGCGAGGACGGCATCATCGGCATCAAGCACCGTCGCGGTGCCGGTCAGCGTGCCATTAACCAGTTGGATCACATCGCTGCGCGGAATATTGACAGTCCAGGAACCGTCAGGCTGCTGCACGCCATTATAGATATTGTTGTTCAGCTCAAAGGTGACCCGGCTACCTGCCGGCACGTTCGAGGTGGTAAGCGTAACATCCAGCCCACCTGCCGCCTGCGATTCGGTAAAGTTGAGGTAGCCATCTTCACTGATCGGACTGACCGCAATGGCCACCTCCGCATCATTAACGCTGAACACCTTGTCCGTCGTCCCGGTATTCCCCGCTTTATCCGTCACGGTGGCGGTCAGCGTATAGGTGCCGTTCGCCAGCCCTTCCAGCACGCTGGCAGGCAGGCTGGTCTGCCAGGCACCGCCAGACTGGATGGTCGTGGTGGTGCTGAAGCTGCTCCCGTTACCGGTCAGAACCAGCGTCAGCGTCTGTCCGGCCTCCACGTTGGACGCCGTGCCGCTGATCAGCTGATCGACCTGCTGTTCAGCCCCATCCAGCACATTATTTGCCGTGACGTTGTTGACGAAAATCGACGGTACGCCGGTATCTATCGCCAGCGGGGTGCTGGTGGTGGTGGTGTTCCCTGCCGGATCGGTGGCGGTGACCGTCAGGCTGTAGCTGCCGTCGGCCACACCGGACAGCGCCGTGCCCGGGATCAGCGCTGACCACTGGCCATTGCTGCCGACCACAACGGTGACGCTGATATTGCCGAGCTCAACCCGGACCAGGTCACCCGCTTCACCGCTACCGGTGATGGTCAGTGGCTGCCCCGCTTCGGCGGCATTGATATACCCCCCCGATACCGGGTTAACGCTGACCGGCGGCGGCGTTATGTCCACCTCGAGGGTACGGATGACGGTGCTGGTGTTACCCGCCTTATCGGTGCTGGTAACCTGAATATTGCTGCTGCCGGCAGGCAGTGCTTTCAGCGCACTGACCGGCAGTTCAATCTGCCAGTTACCCGTACCGTCCACCATGGTTAGATAGGTTTGACCATTGAGCGTCACGGTGATGCGGTCGCCCACGTCACCGGAGCCACCGATAATCTGTACCTCATTCTGTTCAGCCAGGTTGATACGGTTATCCGTGGCGACGGCGTCCAGTGACACCTCAGGGGCAACGGTATCCACCACAAACGTGGTATCGATTTTGACGCTATTGCCCGCATTGTCTCCCAGCGTCACCGACAGGTCGTTGTCCCCCTGAGGCAGGCTTTGTAGTGCAGAAGATGGCAGGGATACGCTCCAGTTACCCTGCGCATCCACGATGCCCGTATACGTAATCCCACCGACCACGACTTTGACCGTCTGGCCTGCACCGTCAACGCCCGAAGAACCGCTGATGGTCTGTGTGCTGTTTGCTTCGATCGCGTTGAGAGAATCATCACCAAACAGCGGATCGATCACTGGCTGGAAGCCTGGGTTGACCTCGCTGTTCAGCGCCTGTACCACGGTGATGGTGTTGCCATTGACATCCACAGTACTGGCCGTCACCGGCTGATTGCCGTTCAGCAGTCCCACTAAATCGGCTGCCGGGACATTCACTGCCCAACTGCCATCGCTGTTGGTGGTGGTCACGTAAGATTTGCCGCGGAAAGAGACCGTCACCGTACTGCCAAAGGTGACAAAACGGCTGAAGCCGTGGATCGACAGCGGCAACAGCGCCTCTGAGGCGTTCAGGGTATTGTCATCGCTGATCACCCCAATGGCGATGGCGCTGAAGCTGTTATCCACGGTAAAGCTGCCGTTACTGCTGGCCGGGTTTCCGGCAACATCGTTGACGCTGACGGTGTAATTATCAGTGCCGTTGGCGAGGTTAACCAGTGCCGCCGCCGGAACCAGAACGCTCCAGCTGCCATCGCCCTGAACCAGACCGGTGTACTGACTGCCGTTCAGCGTGACGGTGACCACCTGCCCGGCCTGCACATTGCTGGTCGTCCCGGTCATCAGCTGGGACAGGCCCTTTTCCGCCCCGTCGAGAATATCGTCACCGGCAAACGCGCCGACGGCGATCTGCGGCAGGGAACCACTGCCGGCAATCACCGTTAGCGGCTGGCTGCTGCTGCCGGTGTTACCAATGGTATCGGTGGCCGTCACGCTGACGGTATAAGTGCCGTCCGCCAGGCCAGAGACCACATTGGCAGGCAGCGTGACCGTCCAGTTACCCTGAGGATCCACCGTCGCGGTGTAGTTGACGTTATTCACGCGAACGATCACGCCCGCCCCCGGCTCGGTGGTGCCGTCAATCGCCAGTGCCTGGCCATGTTCCAACGCATTGAGATAACCGTCGCCAGATATCGGTGCGACCGTCACAGACGGGGAGGCTGTATCGATGGTCACCGGTATCAGCGTGGTGGTTTCGTTGCCGCTGCTGTCGCGGGCGGTCACGCGGATATCGTACTGGCCGTCGGCCAGCGTTTGCAGTGCTGAAGGCGCAATATTCAGGCTCCAGCTGCCGTTACCGTTTGCGGTGGTCTGGTAAGTCACGCCGTTCAGCACCACGGAAATGGTGCTGTTGGCCTCTGCCGTACCGGTAACAGGCAGCGGCTGGCCCTGCTCCGCGCGGCTGACGATGCCATCACCGGCCACCTGGCCAACGGACAGCTCAGGACTCTCGGTGTCCACGCTGACGCTGGCGGTGTGGGTCACCTGGTTACCGGCGGCATCGCGCACCACCACCACCAGATTATTGCCTCCCTGCGGCAGGTTGCTCAGATCCTCTGGCGACAGGCTGACGCTCCACGCCCCGGTGGCGGTATTCACCGTCGCCGTATAGGTTTTGCCATTAAGCTGGACGGTCACCACCTGATCCGGCAGCGTCAGTCCGGTATTGCCGCTGAGGGTTTGCGGCGTATCCGACTCGGTCAGATTCAGCACGTTGTCGCCACCAAAGGCGGCATTCACGGTAACTTTATCCGGGAAGTTGGCCTGAACACCGATATTCAGCGTGGCGGTCACGCTGGTATTCCCCGGGTCGGTGACCACGATGGCATAGGTGCCGTTGGCCACGCCCAGCAGATCGGCCGGCGGGATGGTCGTGCTCCAGTTACCGTTGGCATCCACCGTGGCGCTGTAGGTTTTGTTGTTAAAGGTGACGGTTAACTCAGTGCCCGCAGCCAGATTCTGGCTGCTGCCGCTGAGGGCGACCGGCAGTTTCGCTTCCGCCGCATTGATCCAGTTATCATCGCTGACCGGAGCAATACCCAGTGCCGGAACCAGCGGATCGCGAACCACGCTGACGTTACCTGGCTGAGTGATGGTGCCGCCGCGGGGATCCGTCACCGAAGCGCTGTAAGGAATTGTTGCCCCGTTCACCAGGTTTGTAAACTCACTGGCCGGAATGCTGACATGCCAGATCCCACCGGGCTGAACCACGATATTATCGTAGGTTTTACCATTAAAGACGACAGTGACGACCTGCCCCGGGGCAATGTTCAGCACCGTACCACTCAGCTCCTGAGCGACCAGCAGCTCCCCGTCTTGCAGAATATTATCACCCGCAAACGGATTGACGCTGATCGCAGGCTGGCTGCCAGGCTCAACGGCCAGAACGACATTACCAAATGCCGTTCCCTCATTGCCTGCCGCATCTGTCGCCACTACTCGGATGGGATAGCTGCCGTCGGCCAGTGCGGCTTTATCCGCATCTGACAACACGATGCTCCAGGCGTTACTGCCATTGGCAGTGGCCGTCAGACTCAGTTCGCGATCGCCAATAAAGACGCGGATAATGCTGCCCGATTCGGCTGTCCCGCTGACGCTCAGGGTGCCTGACTCATTGACCGAGACATAGTTATCCCCGGTAACGGCGTCCAGCGTGACGGCCGGAGGCTGCGTATCCACGTTCAGATTATTGCCGATGCCGGTCGAGACGTTGCCATACTGATCGGTGGAGGTGACCACCAGGTTATGCCCACCCTCACCCAACTGCTGTAATGCCGAGGCGGGAATATTGACGATCCAGCTGCCGTCGGGATTCACCGTAGTGGTATAGGTTTTCCCCTCCAGGGTAATCGTCACCGACTGCCCCCCCGCACTGATCCCCGTCACCGTCAGTGGCTGACTGATGTCGGCCGCATTCAGCGTGGTATCAAAGAGAATATTGCTTACCAGCGGCGGCGTGCTGTCCACCCTGACCTGCAGGGTTGTGCTGCCGGTATTCCCCGCCGGGTCGGTGACGTTCACCACCATTGGCAGCGTGGCATCAAGCTGGCCAGCGACGGCGCCCGCCGGCAGCGTCACGCTCCAGGTGCCGTTGTTACTGACCGTACCGGTGTACGTGTTGCCGTTGAACACCACAGAAACGGTCTGCCCCGCCCCGATGACGCCGGTATTCCCGGTGATCGTCTGCGGCTGGGCCGCTTCCTGACCGCCTAAGACGCCATCGCCAAATGGCAGATCAATGACCGGGCTGGGCAGCGTGGTGATCACGTCAACGGTGACGGTGGTGCTGTTGGTCAGCGTGCTGCCATCTGGCAGGGTCAGGGTGGCGACAATCAGATTCGATCCCTGAGGGAGCTGCAGCAGATCGGCAGAAGGAACCTGCACCGACCAGCTGCCGTTTGCCTGAGTGGTCGCGGTGTAGCTTTGTCCGCCAAGCGTGACGGATATCAGGGTTCCCGGGGCGACGCCGCTGGCAGTCCCGGTCAGGGTCAGCGTGGTCTGAGCTTCGCCAGCATTGAGATAGCCATCACCACTGACCGGTGAAATGATGCTGACGGCAGGTGTGGTACTGGCCTGCACGCTGAAATCATGGCTGGCGCTGGTGGAGACGCCGCTGGTATTACTGACGCTGGCTGAAAGCGAGGCATTCCCGGTGGCCAGTGCTGCGAGATCGGCAGCAGGCACCGGTACGCTCCATGTGCCATCCGCGCCGACGACCGTGGTGTAGGTTTTCCCGTTCAGGGTGACGGTGACCGTCTGCCCCTGCTGAACGTTGAGGGTGGTACCGCTCACGCTCTGCGTCACCAGTTTTTCCGCGCCATCGAGCACGTCATTGCCGGCAAAGGCGCTAATGGCGATCTGCGGCTCGTTCGGAGTCTGGGTGGGTTCAACGGTGATGGTCTGGCTGTCGGTGGCGGTCTGCCCGGCGCTGTTGGCGACGCTGGCGGTAATGGTCGTAGCACCGTTCGCCAGTGCCAGCAGGGCGCTGGACGGCACAGACACGCTCCAGCTGCCGTTCGCCTGCACGGTGGCGGTGTAGGTGACGCCGTTCAGCACAACAGTCACGATCTGCCCGGTCTGCACGTTGGTGGTGGTGCCGCTCAGCGGCTGGCTGCTGTCTTTTTCGCCGGCGCTCAGAACGTTATCGCCGGCAAAGGTGCCAATCACAATCTGCGGCTCGTTCGCGGTCTGGGTGGGTTCAACGGTGATGGCCTGGCTGTCCGTGGCTGTCTGTCCGGCACTGTTGGCGACGCTGGCCGTGATAGTGGTGGTGCCATTCGCCAGCGCCAGCAGAGCGCTGGACGGCACAGACACGCTCCAGCTGCCGTTCGCCTGCACGGTGGCGGTGTAGGTGACGCCGTTCAGCACGACGGTCACGATCTGCCCGGCCTGCACGTTGGTCGTGGTACCACTCAACAGTTGGTTGCTGTCTTTTTCGCCGGCGCTTAATACGTTATTTCCGGCAAAGGTCGCGATGGTCAGGGTCGGCGTGGTCGCCGGAGGAGGCGTCACGCCTCCATTGTTACCATCATCACCGCCACCACCACCTCCGCCACCCCCTAATGCAGCCGCGCCTAAGCCCACCAGCCCGAGCGCACCGAGACCGGCGGCGGTGATGACGCCGTTACCGGCACCCGTATCCGCCAGCAGCAGGGGTTCAATGCTGCCCAGTGATTCGTACTGAGGAGTAAGAACCATTGCAGTCTGGGCGTCGGCCGCCTCACTGGTGAGCGGGAACAACGCATGTTCAGGCGGGTTTACCCCGTCATCAAAAACCAGCTCACTGTGATCACCATCGACATCATCGAAGAAGAACTGCTGATAGCGCACGGTGGTGCCATCTTTCATGTGCAGAATGAGGTCATTACCCTGGCGTTCGAATTCGGCCACCATGTCACGTGTGCCATTAATTTTAACGATGCTGGGTTGGCTGAGAAGAACGGATTTAGACGAGCCCGCACTGGCCTGGGAAAGGAGTGTTCCGTCGTCGCGTGAGAGAATGCTTACGCGGCCATCATTGAGCTGTGCCATTTTAGTAACCTCATGTACACCAGATAACAGGATTAAAATTCAACGCGATGAAAGTGAAAAAAAATTTCACTTTTCCTGGCGCCGAATAAATTTTGTTCACGCCGTGACCGACGCTACTTTTCACCTGATGTACAGTCAGAGAGGGCCTCTCCCCGATAAAAAAAACTAAAAATGGCTTAAACTGCATTTTTTTTGTTTATTACCTCACACAGATATAATTAATAAACTGAATGTTTTATCTGATTAAAATTTATCGATAAGATAAAAAATATTAATAAGAGCGCTTAGTACAAAATCCGAAGCGTTGTCAGAAAATGCTCATAAACAAAGGGATTCTGAATTAATGATTTGATTTAACTCGCAGAAAAAAATTTTACTTAACGTTACGTTTTGTAATTTCTTGCCAAAAAACATCAATAACTTGGTAATAACGTAGGGTTAATGACGCGAAAATTTCATGTTGAATCGTGATGACCCGCACAGCTCGCCCGCTTAAAAAAACATCATGGGGCACAGCGCAGGATGAGGTTTAAAAATGGATTTTTATCTTTTTCACCAATAATTTGATTTAAGCTCGCGACTCCAGGCTAAAAGCCAGGAGTTGTCTTAAAATTTGGCTTTAAGGGATAATTCTGATTAACCATCGTATTTTTTCAGGTTATTAACGTTGCCTTTACCGCATAAGTGAACTGAATCATGAGGTGAAAAGTCACCGCACCGCCCGGGTTTTAGCTTCATAACTGGCACTAAATATGGTAAAAAATGAGGTTGATTACCCGACAGGCAAAATGGATAAAATGACGATTCAGGAAGACCCTGCCACACAGAAGAACGCGCTGGCTACCCAGCGTGCCACGCGTGCGGTATTTTTGATCGCCGGCATCGGTATGGCGGCCTGGGCTCCTCTGGTTCCTTATGCCAAAGAGCGCGCGCTGCTAAGCGACGCTTCTCTCGGCACGCTGCTGCTTTTTCTTGGGCTGGGATCGCTGATAGCCATGCCTCTGTCCGGGATGCTGGTAGGCCGGGTGGGCTGCAAACGGGTCATTGCTGCCGGTAGCCTGCTGCTGCTGTGCGTCTTACCCTTGCTGGCGACGCTCGCCACGCCCCTGGCGCTGGCGCTGACGTTAATGGTTTTCGGGGCTGCCATCGGCCTCATCGACGTGGCGATGAACATTCAGGCCGTTGAGGTCGAGAAAAGCGCCAGTAAAGCCATGATGTCGGGTTTTCACGGTTTCTTCAGCGCGGGCGGGATTATCGGCGCGGGTCTGGTCAGTGTGGCGCTGGCGCTGGGTGCCTCACCGCTGATGTCGATACTGATGATCAATCTCCTGCTGATACTGCTGTGGATTTACTGCCAGCGTCATATTTTCAATCAGCGTCTGCATCAGCCCGACACGCCGCTGTTTGTCATGCCGCGCGGTTGGGTGCTATTTCTTGGCGTGCTGTGCTTTATCCTGTTTTTAACCGAAGGCGCTATTCTTGACTGGGGCGCGCTGTTTCTGACTCATACCCGCGACCTGGCGGCATCACAGGCCGGGTTGGGATATGCCGTCTTTTCCGTCGCCATGACCATTGGCCGTCTGTTCGGTGACCGCGTTGTGCAGATTTTTGGGCGCACAGCGACGCTGTTCTGCGGAACACTCTGCGCCGCAGCAGGCTTAGTACTGGCGGTAGCCGTGCCGGATGCCTTCTGGACGCTGACGGGGTTCTTGCTGGTGGGTTTCGGCGCATCCAATGCGGTGCCTATTATGTTCAGCGCAGCGGGAAAACAACAGGTGATGCCAGCGAATCTGGCCATCGCCGCCATGACCACCATTGGCTATGCCGGGATTCTGGCTGGCCCTGCCCTGGTCGGGTTTATCGCACAATGGTCCAGCCTGTCCGTGGCGTTCAGCGGTATCGCTGCGCTACTGCTGGTCGTCGCGGCCAGCGCCCGACAGATTACTCGCTAACCGGGGTTTCACTGCATGTTGCCATATAAATTCCCACTCACTTCCGGCAATGTTACGCGCTTTTTTGTGTTATTTATCCTGGTCTTGCTGCTGGCATCAGGATTTATGATCCACAACGCAGTTAACGCCTGGCTGACGGAAAAACGCTACGCCATGGCCGATATTACGCACGCCATGCAAAAGCGTGTCGATACCTATCGTTTCGCCACCTGGCAAATTTATGAAAATCTGGCCGCCAGCGCCACCGGCACCGCCAGTAACAGTCTGCAGGAAACCCGCCTGCGTCAGGATGTGTATTATCTGGAAAAAACCCGGCGGAAAACCGAAGCACTGATTTTTGGTTCGCATGACAGCGGCACGCTGGACATGACACTGCGTATGTCTAATTACCTTGATACGCTGTGGGGCGCAGAAAACAGCACCTGGTCAATGTATTTCCTCAACGGCCAGGACAACAGCCTGATACTGGTCTCTACCCTGCCGTTGAAAGACATGGCATCGCGTTATAAAGAGAGTGCCATCAGTAATATCGTTGAGGCTCGCCGGGCAGAGATGTTGCAGCAGGCGAATGCGCTGGATGAACGGGAAAGCTTCTCCCCGTTGCGCCGTTTTACCTGGCAGAATGACCACTACTTCACCGTTCGTACCACCTTTAATCAGCCGGGGCACCTGGCGACAGTGGTCGCCTTTGACCTGCCGGTCAACGACATTATTCCGGTGAATATGCCACTGGAGAATTTCCAGTTAAAACAGGACACCACGCCAGTCGCTGAAGGGGACGATAACCAGGACAGCGGCGGCAGTACCCGCATCAATTGGGTCAATCCCAATATTGAAATCACCAGTTCACTGGCCAGCACACCGTTACAGCTGGTCTACCGGGTGCCCGTTACCGGGCTGATCGTTGACACGCTGCGTAACCTGCTTTGGCCATTGCTGGCAAACCTGGCTCTGCTGCTGATGTCGCTCGCCGGGCTGTTGATGCTGCGCCAGCAGTCGCTGCGTCCGAGCGAAAATCAGAGTGCCGAACTTGAATCCTTGCGGCTTCTCAATGAAGAGATTGTCGGTACGCTTCCAGTGGGGCTGCTGGTGTACGATTTTGCCAATAACCGAACCATCATCAGCAATAAAATTGCCGAGCATCTGTTGCCACATCTTAACCTGCAAAAAATTATCAATATGTCCGATCAGCATCAGGGCGTTTTACAGGCTACGGTGAACAACGAGGTGTATGAGATTCGCCATGCCCGCAGCATGATCTCTCCGCACACCCAGATGTTCATGATGCGCGATCAGGATCGTGAGCTGCTGGTGAACAAGAAACTGCAAAAAGCCCAGCAGGTGCTGGATAAAAACCATCAGTCGCGCCAGCAGCTGTTACAAAATCTTGGCCATGCCCTGCAGCGCCCGCTGACCGACGTGATTACGCGCTTAGAGGCACTGGCCGACACCGAGCCAACAGAACAGGTCGAAGTTTCGCTGGAAGCTTCGCAGGCCCTGAGCCGTCTGGTCGATGATATTGTCCTGCTCAATCAGTTGGAAACCCTCGACTGGGCACCGGATGCAGGCAGTTTCAATCTGCAATCGCTACTGGATGACCTGGTCAGCGAGCTCCTGCCGGTGATGCGTCGCAAAGGGCTGACGCTCATGATCGCCAATCAGCGCAGCAGCGATGAGACGCGCTTAGGCGATCGCCGGGCTATCCGTAAAATTCTCTCCACGCTGCTGCACTATGCCGTGACCACCACAACCTGGGGCCGGGTCAGTGTCACCGTCAGCGCGCAGGCGGAGCGTCAGGATCGCCTGATTATAGAGATCGTGGATACCGGAGCCGGTCTCACCGCGGACGAAATGTCGAACACCGACTTCCCTTATCTGGGCGAAACCCATGAGGATCGCTACGGTCAGGCGTCCGGCATGGCCTTCTTCCTGTGCAAACAGCTGTGTAAACACCTGGGGGGGCACCTGGAGATCAGCGCCAGTCCGGATATCGGTACGCGCTACAATATTCAGCTGCAGGTTCCACTGGAACCGCAGCTGCTTCAGGAAGAAAAACTGCTGGAGGACGTTAATGTCCTGATTGATATTACCGTGGATGACGTGCGGAAAATCGTGGTTCACCAGTTGGAAGACTGGGGGGCCAACTGTATCACTCCTGATGAGCGCTTCTCCGGTCAGGAGCACGATGTGCTGATCACAGATGACCCCGAACACTTAACCCCGTGGGCATTACTGCTGACGGATGATGAACCGGGCTTCTGCCAGATTTCCCCCCACCAGTACCGGGTAAACTTCAACATCAGTAGCGCGATGCAGGATGCGCTGCTGACATTGATTGAACAACAGCTGGCCCAGGACGGGCAGGACGACGAAAATGCTGAACAGCCGGACACCGCTCAACTGTTCGCCAGTGGCTACTTTCAGCTTTTCGTCGATACAGTACCCGATGATGTAAAGAGACTGTATAATGAGGCCGCAAACAGGGACTTTAATGCGCTTGCTCAGACTGCGCATCGGCTGAAAGGCGTGTTTGCCATGTTAAATTTGCTACCCGGCAAGCAGCTTTGTGAAACGTTAGAACATCACATTCAACAGTGTGACGATTCAAACATTAAAAATACCACCAGTGAAGTTGACAATTACGTCAACGAACTGCTGCAGCAAGGTAACCAATAATATGAATAACCTGAATGTCATTATTGCCGACGATCATCCTATTGTTCTGTTCGGTATTCGTAAGTCACTGGAACAAATTGAGTGGGTCAATGTTGTCGGTGAGTTCGAAGATTCCACAGCCTTAATTAACAGCCTGTCCAAGCTTGATGCCAACGTACTGGTCACCGACCTGTCGATGCCTGGCGAAAAATATGGCGATGGTATTACGCTGATTAAATACATCAAGCGTCATTACCCGGATCTGTCGATCATTGTTCTGACCATGAACAATAACCCGGCTATCCTCAGCGCCGTGCTGGATCTGGATATTGAAGGGATCGTGCTGAAACAGGGCGCACCAACCGACCTGCCAAAAGCACTGGCTGCCCTGCAGAAAGGCAAGAAATATACGCCGGACAGCGTGGCAAAACTGCTGGAGAAAATCAGCGCGGGTGGTTACGGCGATAAACGTCTGTCACCGAAGGAAAGCGAAGTTCTGCGTCTGTTCGCAGAAGGCTTCCTGGTGACTGAAATTGCCAAGAAGCTAAACCGTAGTATTAAAACCATCAGTAGCCAGAAGAAATCAGCAATGATGAAGCTGGGCGTGGATAACGATATTGCGCTACTCAACTATCTGTCATCGGTGAGCATGTCGCCGGTTAAAGATTAAGTTCCTGCGGAACGTAGGGGCTGGCCTTCTCTCTCTGGTCAGCCCTTATCTTTAATTTTACTCTCCGGTCAGCCCCCCTCTTTTCTGCCTTTCCGCGCCTGTTCTGCATATAACGTTAACGCCTGCTGTAACGTATCCATAGTCACCGGTTTTGACAGACAGTTGTCCATCCCCGCATCAAGACAGCGCTGCTTTTCTTCCGCTAACGCATTTGCCGTCACCCCTACCACCGGGAAGGTTTTCCCCAGTTCACGCAGACGCCGCGTCAGGCCGTAGCCATCCAGGTTCGGCATATTGACGTCGGTCAGTACGATATCAATCTCGTTACGAGCAATAACATTCAGTGCGTCAAGGCCATCCCGCGCGGTTTTCACCCGGTAGCCCAGCGATCCGAGCTGGTCAGAGAGCAGCATACGGTTAATAGGATGATCGTCTACCACCAGGATAAGAATATCATCGTGGCTGGCGTGCTGTTCCTCTCTTGCGAGAGCCGCAGGCAGACCTTCCGGTAACCCCGTCTCTACCCGGTAGATACGGGCCAGCAGGGAAGGCAGTTCGTGTGGCGTCGTGGTCGCGCAGACCCAGTGACCGGACACCGTTTGTTGCGGAGCATCATTATGGCGATTATCAAACCGGATGGTCGCCCGAACCCCCTGCTCCGGCTGTAAATCGTAGTCGGTGATAATCACATCATCCGCTGCGGCCTGGCCAGCGTAATGTTTTACCTGAATGCCGTGATTGCCCAGTAACCGCATCAGGAATTTTTCCAGCTGTTCGTTACGCAGCGCCAGCCAGCACTGCTTCTCGTTCAGGCTGCTGTTCAACTCGGGTACCACTACCCGGCTGTTGTAGAGCGGAATTCGAATAATAAACTGGCTGCCCATGCCAGGCTCAGAGTCTACCTCGATGTCGCCATCCATCATGTTGATCAGCTTTTCGCAAATCGCCAGCCCCAACCCGGTTCCCTGGAAATTACGCTGCACGCCGCTGCCGACCTGGAAGAACGGATCAAACAACCGTGTCAGCTCCTTCGCCGGGATCCCGACACCCGTGTCCCGCACGCGGAAGGCCAGGTAGCCATCTTTGACGTAGACATGCAGATTAATGCCGCCGGTATGGGTAAATTTAATGGCATTATTCAGCAGGTTAGAGATAACCTGCTGCAGGCGCATCGGGTCACCGTCAAGGGTGGCCGGAACATCGCTTTCAATAAAGCACCACAGCGTCAGGCGCTTTTTGACCACCATCGCCAGATAGTTGGAGGTGATATGCGCCACCACTTCACGCGGGGAGAATTCCGCAGGTTCAATCTTCAGCTGCTCCGATTCGATTTTGGAGAAGTCGAGAATATCACTGATGATTTTCAGCAGCAGGCTGGAGGAGTTGTTCATCGCCGTTACCAGCGACTCAACGCCTGGCGGCAGTGACTTGGTTTGCAGCAGATCAAGATTGCCGATAATCCCGTATAACGGCGTGCGCAGCTCGTGGCTGACGGTGGCCAGGAACATCGACTTGGACTGACTGGCCTGCTCGGCGGCCTGAGCCATCTCCTGCAGTGACTCTTCCATTTTCACGCGCGCGCTGACGTCCACCAGTACACAAATCGCTACATTTTCATTGCGATAGCGTGAGTGCACAAAACTGATTTGCAGGTTGGTATTACTGCCGGTCAGCACATCGACAAAGTTAACCTGCTGCCCGCAGATGATCTCGGTTAAGCGCAGCCGATCTTCCTGCGTCAGCATCGTCAGGTAGTTGTGCGCCAGTTCATTACTGAGAATATTGGTTCCGTCGCTGGTGCGCAGGATGCAGATCCCGACCGGCGCTGAGGCGACAATCTTACGGTTAAACTGCTCGTGCTCCTCCAGCCGGTGGGCATTATCTTCGGCCGGGAGAAACATTCTGCGTTCAAACAACCAGGCCAGGGTAAACAGAACGATCGCACTGACCAGATTCAGCAACAGGGCATTAATAATCAGAATTTTGAGCCGTTCGATCATCACATTGGTCGGCACAGAGTAGACAATACTGAGCGATGACGGCAGCAGACTCTTCTTCATAATTAACTGGTCATAGTCGGACACGTAGCCGAACCATCCGGCCTCGTCAGGCAGGTCATCCGCAGAGAATTCCGGGCCATTGCGGGCCGAAGAGAGCAGCCGCTGGTTATTCTCATCCACCAGCGTGGCCGTGACCGGCATACTGCCCGGCATAATAAGATCATCCATGCGGATGCTCTGCTCTATGCCCAGTAAAGCGGCTACTTTATTTGCCACATAGACCGGCGTGATCATGTAGTAATAGCCAACCCCAGGCTGCGAACCGGGATACACCCAGAACAGACTGCTTTTGCGCTCCTCGGCATCCCCACTGCGATATTTCAGAATGCGCTCGCGCAGAGACTTCAACACGCGTTCCCGTTCCGCAGGCTCGGTGGCGGGGCCAAAATCAGCCAGACAGGTGCTGTCATTACCGATAAAAAAGACCCGGTTCAGCTCATAGGAGGAAGCAAAGTTTTCTTTCCAGTAATTCAGGAAGTAGCTGAGCGGTTGCAGGGAGTTATTCCAGGTATGACTCATGGCGCTACAGTCTGAATCCGCATAAAGCGGATAGAACTGAGGCGGCGTCGCTTTAATCGACAACGAACCGTTCATCGCATCCGCCCCGTTAGCGGCGTTGTTCAGGCGGTTTTCAGCAATAAACTTCAGTTCGCGCGCCACGTCTGCGGAATGGCGTATGTACCACTGGGCCTGATCGTAGCTGGTATTAAACTCCTGGCGGACCTGGGATTCTCTTTCGTGAACGACATTAATAATATAGAACGTCGTCAGTAGTGCGCCCAGCGTCCACAGCATCAGCGCCAGGGCGCGGAACAGATAGCGGGAGATCTTTAACGTCGTTCGGAAAGAGACAAGATATTTCAAGCGTAACCCACTGGCAGCCATAACGGACAAAAGAAAATGATTGCCGATACAGTAGCGTCAGCATGGTAAAAAAGCCAGTTATCCCCGCCGACGCCGCACGCTATTTCAGTGATTTTCAGCCTGTTCCCAGGCCTCTTTTCGCCACTGCGTCGGTGTTTTTCCGGTGATGCGTCGAAACTCACGATTAAAGTTGGATTTAGTCTGAAAACCGACGTGTTCCATTACCTCAATAACGGTCTCACCACTGCCCTTCAGCCGATCGCCCGCTTCACGAATGCGCCAGCCATTGATGTAGTGTGACACGCTCTGCTGATGCAGGGCGTTTATCGCCGCCGACACCTGCCGCGACGGGATGCCGGCCTTGCGTGCCAGCCGCGTCAGGCTCAGCTGGGGTTCCCGGTACAGTCCGTCCTGCATCAGGGCCTCAATCCGCGTCATCACCGCCCCGTCCTCAGGACTGGCCAGTCTGGCGATCCGGGGGGTGACCTGCGGGGAGCTTTGCCGGGCGAGCAGCAGCAGCAGCGACATCACGCCCACCATCAACAGATTGCCTACCAACCTTGAGCCATCGCTTCCCTTTCCGGCGGCAAAGACCACAGAGCCTGAAATAATGACATCCAGCCACGCCACGGCGATCAGCAGCAGCGCCAGCGCCTGCCAGCCGCGCAACGTCAGCGCACCGTCATTGCCCGGCACCACACTGCCCCGCCGGAGCCGCCAAAACATCAGGCCGGCACAGCCCAGCCAGACTATGGTCATCAGAACGTCAATACCCTGGGGGAAGAACAGCACGCAGGCGACCATCATCGCCAGAACCAGCGCGCTGTAGCCAGTCCTCAGCGGCCCCCCTGTCGCCTGCAGCAGTGCCAGATGACACAGCAAAGGCAGAGCCGCAGCGGTCACCGGCTGCAGCCTGCGCCAGAAAAACTCCTGCGGTAGCAGCACGGCCAGCCCGGCAATCAGGCTGTGTACCAGACACAGACCAAGCAGCAGCTGGAAAAGATGCCCGCGATCGCGGCGCTGCAACAACAGCAGAATGCAGATCAGACTGAGCAGAAAATTAACCGGTATCAGCATAGGACTCTATCGCGATCGAGGACGCCACGCGCCTGTAAAGTTCTGATAATACGCCTTTTCTAGCTCAGGAGTGAATATGATGCGCACTATTATTTCCGCCATACTGCTGGTTCTCAGTTACCCCGTATGGAGCTTTTCCGTTGGCACTCAGCAGGATATCGTCGTGGATCCCCACACTCAGCGCAGCCTCAGTGTTCGTCTCTTCTACCCCAGCCACACTCAGCAGCAGGCGGAGCTGCAGGCAGAAAGCGGCGTCTTCTCCGGCTTCACGGCCATCCCTCACGCACCGCTGGCGGCAGGACGTTTTCCACTGATTATTCTCAGCCACGGTAGCGGCGGTAATAATACCAGCCTCGCCTGGCTGGCCGTGCCGCTGGCGGCGCGGGGGATTGTGGTGATTGCCGCCAGCCATCCCGGCAGCACCACGGGTGACTCGCGGCCTGCTACCGACCTGACCCTGCAAACAGCCGATCTCTCCGCTCTGCTGACTCACTACCTGGCGAGTCCGGTCTGGCAGCAGGCCATAGACCGGCAAAAAATCGGTGCAGTAGGACACTCAAAAGGGGGTTACAGCGTGCTGGCACTGGCCGGTGGCCGGATAAACCGTCAGCGGCTGAACCACTACTGCCAGACAATGCCGCAGATGCCAGACTGCCAGTTTTACTACCGTGACGGTGTCCGGCTGGAAAAAACCGATGATACCCGACTGGCGGCCAGCTATCGCGACCGCCGCTTCCGGTTTGTCGTCGCTCTTGACCCGGCGATGAGCTACGTCCTGATCCCGGACAGCCTCCGCACCATCAACGTGCCGGTGCTGGCGATAGCCGCCGGGTATTATATTCGCGCCACCGGCAGTCTGACGCTGGGCGTCGATGGTCTGTCGCTGCCGCAGGTGAAGCTGCAGGACGCGGGGCATTTCGACTTCCTGCCGGTATGTCAGCCGTCAGCAACGGCGATTCTGGCGGAGGAAGGCGAGGCTTTCCTCTGCGAAACGCCTCGCGCACAGAGGGAGGCGATCCATCAGCAGACGCTGGCAGCCATCAGCCAGTTTATGCAGCATAACGGCTTTCTCAACGTACCACGCTAGCCTGAATCGCAGGCAAAAAAAAGCCGGTTCGCAGTGAACCGGCTTTCTCCAGGGGCTAAGGATTACTCCTCATCAGCCTCCGGGGCATCGTCGTCGTTTTCCACTTCCGGGGCGATATCATCATCCCCTTCCGCAATGCTGCCATCGATAGCATCCAGTTCATCTTCTGCTACCGGTTCAGCCACGCGCTGCAGGCCAACCACGTTCTCATCTTCTGCGGTACGGATCAGGATAACACCCTGGGTGTTACGCCCTACCACACTCACTTCAGAAACACGGGTACGTACCAGCGTGCCAGCATCGGTGATCATCATGATCTGATCGCTGTCAACAACCTGTACTGCCCCGATGACCGGCCCGTTACGCTCAGTCACTTTGATGGAGATGACGCCCTGGGTTGCACGCGACTTGGTCGGATACTCGCTGTTAGCAGTACGCTTGCCGTAGCCGTTCTGCGTGACGGTCATGATCGCACCATCATCACGCGGTACAATCAGTGACACAACACGGTCGCCTTCCGCCAGCTTGATACCGCGCACGCCGGAAGCCGTACGGCCCATAGCACGCACTGCACTTTCTGCGAAGCGAACCACTTTACCAGCGGCGGAGAACAGCATCGCTTCATCGCTGCCGTTGGTCAGTGCCACGCCGATCAGCTCATCATCATCACGCAGGTTGACGGCAATAATACCGGCGCTGCGCGGACGGCTGAACTCTTTCAGCGCGGTTTTCTTCACGGTACCGCTGGCGGTAGCCATAAAGATATTGAAGCCTTCAGCATACTCGCGTACCGGCAGGATCGCCGTAATACGTTCGTTGGCTTCCAGCGGCAGCAGGTTGACGATAGGACGTCCACGCGCACCACGGCTGGCTTCCGGCAGCTGATAAACCTTCATCCAGTACAGACGGCCCCGGCTTGAGAAGCAGAGAATGGTGTCATGGGTGTTGGCCACCAGCAGGCGGTCAATAAAGTCTTCTTCTTTGATACGTGCGGCTGACTTGCCTTTACCACCGCGGCGCTGCGCTTCGTAATCCGTCAGAGGCTGATACTTGACGTAGCCCTGGTGCGACAGGGTCACAACAACATCTTCCTGGTTAATCAGGTCTTCGATGTTGATGTCGGCACTGTTGGCGGTAATTTCGGTGCGACGCTTGTCGCCGAACTGATCGCGGATCAGCTCCAGCTCTTCGCGGATCACTTCCATCAGGCGCTCGGAGCTGCCCAGAATACGCAGCAGTTCGGCAATCTGCTCCAGCAGCTCTTTATATTCGTCGAGCAGTTTTTCATGCTCAAGACCCGTCAGTTTCTGCAGGCGTAAATCCAGGATCGCCTGAGCCTGCTGCTCGGTCAGATAGTACTGGCCATCGCGAATACCGAACTCATCTTCCAGCCACTCAGGGCGGGCAGCATCGTCACCGGCACGTTCCAGCATCGCCGAGACATTTCCCAGCGCCCATGGCTGTGCAATCAGACCCGCTTTCGCTTCCGACGGGGATGCTGCACGGCGGATTAACTCGATAATCGGGTCAATATTGGCCAGTGCCACGGCAAGGGCTTCGAGGATATGGGCACGATCGCGCGCTTTGCGCAGTTCAAAGATGGTACGGCGGGTGATCACTTCACGACGGTGACGCACGAAGGCTTCCAGAATATCCTTCAGCGGCATAATCTTAGGCTGGCCCTGATGCAGTGCCACCATGTTGATGCCAAAGGACGTCTGAAGCTGGGTCAGCGAATAAAGGTTATTCAGCACCACTTCGCCTACCGCATCGCGTTTCACTTCGATCACGATACGCATACCGTCTTTATCAGACTCATCGCGCAGCGCGCTGATGCCTTCAAGACGTTTCTCTTTAACCAGTTCAGCAATCTTCTCAATCAGGCGCGCTTTGTTCACCTGATAAGGGATTTCATGCACGATAATGGTTTCGCGACCGGTTTTTGCGTCGACTTCCACTTCGCCACGGGCGCGGATGTAAATTTTACCCCGGCCGGTGCGATAGGCTTCTTCGATTCCACGGCGACCGTTGATGATCGCGGCTGTCGGGAAGTCCGGGCCAGGGATGTGCTCCATCAGGCCTTCAACGGTAATATTCTCGTCTTCGATATACGCCAGACAGCCGTTAATCACTTCAATCAGGTTGTGCGGTGGAATATTGGTCGCCATACCGACTGCAATCCCTGAGGAGCCGTTAATCAGCAGGTTGGGTACCCGCGTTGGCATCACTTCCGGGATCTGCTCAGTGCCATCATAGTTTGGCACAAAGTCGACGGTGTCTTTTTCCAGATCCGCTAACAATTCGTGAGCGATTTTGGACATACGGACTTCGGTATAACGCATTGCCGCAGCGGAGTCGCCGTCCACGGAACCGAAGTTACCCTGGCCATCAACCAGCATATAACGCAGCGAGAACGGCTGTGCCATACGCACGATGGTGTCATACACGGCGGTGTCGCCATGAGGGTGATATTTACCGATAACGTCGCCGACGACACGGGCGGATTTTTTATAAGCTTTGTTCCAGTCATTACCGAGCACGTTCATAGCGTAAAGCACGCGGCGGTGAACCGGCTTTAAGCCATCACGGACATCTGGCAGCGCACGGCCAACGATGACCGACATTGCGTAATCCAGATAGGAGTTCTTTAACTCTTCTTCGATATTGACCGGTGTAATTTCGCGGGCGAGGTCGCTCATGGACGCGCTTTCCTTACTGTTATTCCCGGATTCAAAGGTGCGAAAGTATATCACATTGCGTCCAGGTGTTGAATGGAAAGCATCGCTTTGGCCGCTTTATTGCATTCTGTCTCTTTGTGGATCCGCTACCCTGACAGCCCCCCGTCAACATGCGCCCCCTACAAAGATGCAACTTGAACGATGAGGGGTATATACTGCGTCAAACTTTGGCTGGAGTATTAACCCAATGAATGCAGAACAAAACACAGGCACACAGAACGTTGACCACGGTGAGATCGCCAAATTCGAAGCCGTCGCATCACGCTGGTGGGACCTGGAAGGGGAGTTCAAACCCCTGCACCGCATCAATCCGCTGCGCCTTGGCTGGATTGCTCAACACGCGGATGGCCTGTTTGGCAAAAAGGTGCTGGATGTCGGCTGCGGCGGCGGTATTCTCGCTGAAAGCATGGCACGCGAAGGCGCAAACGTCACCGGCCTGGATATGGGGGCGGAACCGCTGGAAGTGGCACGCCTGCATGCGCTGGAGAGCGGTGTCACCATTGATTACGTCCAGCAGACCGTGGAAGAACACGCGGAGCAGTTCGCCGGTCAGTACGACGTGGTGACCTGCATGGAGATGCTGGAGCACGTGCCGGACCCGCGTTCCGTGGTTCACGCCTGCGCGCGTCTGGTGAAGCCGGGGGGGGAAGTCTTTTTCTCCACTCTTAACCGCAACAGCAAATCCTGGCTGATGGCGATTATCGGTGCGGAATACGTCCTGCGTATGGTGCCACGCGGCACGCACGATATTAAAAAGTTTATTCGCCCGGCGGAACTGCTGAACTGGGTGGATGAAACGCCCCTACGTGAACGTCATATCATTGGCCTGCACTACAATCCCGTGACCAATCACTTTAAGCTGGCCCCGGGTGTCGATGTTAACTATATGGTGCACGCACATCGCGCGCCCGACACGTAAAGACGAACTTACGGGCGGAGAACATTCCGCCCATACCGCAGGGTTTTGCCTTTCATTGCCGGACAGGGATAAGATCGTTTTCGTCTTACCTCTCGCTTTGGGATCAGAGTACGCTGTGACCATCATGCCAGTTTGGCTGTGAGGCGCGCTATCATGTGTACTTTTGCAGCAACAAAATGCTGGAAATTTTCAGGCTGAACAAGAAACCCGCGCTCGATCAAAATTCTAAAAAATTTCTCAACCCATTGACAATGACCCAGGGCCTTGAGAAACGTGGACTTAGGAAAAATGCGCCCCCCACAACCGTAGTTTTCCCTGAAAATCAAGCCTTGTTAAGCACGCGGAAATTACTAGAATACTCACCATATTGTTATCAAGATTTCCCTCAACCCCTATATATAGTGTTTATCCACAGAGTTACTCACAATGAGAAATCTGTGTATAAGCGTGGGGATTATTTGTTAAGGACAGGTAAAACGCGACATGAATCAGAGTCTGCTTGTAACCAAACGCGATGGCCGCACCGAGCGTATCGATCTCGATAAAATCCACCGTGTTCTCGACTGGGCTGCCGAAGGACTGCAAAACGTCTCCGTCTCCCAGGTTGAGCTGCGATCCCACATCCAGTTCTACGAAGGTATCCGCACTTCTGATATCCATGAAACCGTCATCAAGTCCGCAGCTGACCTGATCTCCCGCGATGCCCCTGACTATCAGTACATGGCTGCCCGTCTGGCTATCTTCCACCTGCGTAAAAAAGCGTACGGCCAGTTTGAGCCACCGAAACTGATCGACCAGGTGAAACGCATGGTTGAGATGGGTAAATATGACCATCACCTGCTGGAAGACTACAGCGCGGAAGAGTTTGAGCTGATGGACGGCTTTATCGACCACTGGCGCGATATGAACTTCTCCTACGCTGCCGTCAAGCAGCTGGAAGGCAAGTATCTGGTGCAGAACCGCGTCAGCGGTGATATCTATGAAAGCGCCCAGTTCCTCTACATTCTGGTGGCGGCGTGCCTGTTCTCCGGCTACCCGCGTGAGACCCGTCTGGACTACGTGAAGCGTTTCTATGATGCGATCTCCACCTTTAAGATCTCGCTGCCGACGCCGATTATGTCGGGCGTCCGTACCCCTACCCGCCAGTTCAGCTCCTGTGTGCTGATCGAGTGTGGTGACAGTCTGGACTCTATCAACGCCACCTCCAGCGCCATCGTGAAGTACGTGTCTCAGCGTGCCGGTATCGGCATCAATGCCGGACGTATCCGCGCGCTGGGCAGCCCGATCCGCGGCGGTGAAGCGTTCCATACCGGCTGTATTCCCTTCTACAAACATTTCCAGACCGCAGTGAAGTCCTGCTCTCAGGGCGGCGTGCGCGGTGGTGCCGCAACGTTGTTCTACCCAATGTGGCACCTGGAAGTCGAAAGCCTGCTGGTACTGAAAAACAACCGTGGCGTGGAAGGTAACCGCGTGCGCCACATGGACTACGGCGTTCAGATCAACAAGCTGATGTATCAGCGCCTGCTGAAAGGCGAAGATATCACCCTGTTCAGCCCGTCTGACGTGCCTGGCCTGTACGATGCCTTCTTCGCGAATCAGGAAGAGTTTGAGCGTCTGTACACCAAATATGAGCAGGACAGCAGCATCCGCAAGCAACGTATTAAAGCCGTGGATCTGTTCTCACTGATGATGCAGGAGCGCGCCTCTACCGGCCGTATCTACATTCAGAACGTTGACCACTGCAACACCCACAGCCCGTTTGACCCGGCTATTGCTCCGGTGCGCCAGTCTAACCTGTGCCTGGAAATTGCTCTGCCAACCAAGCCGATGATGGACGTCAACGACGAAAATGGCGAAATTGCCCTTTGTACGCTGTCGGCGTTTAACCTGGGGGCGATTGAGAGCCTGGACGACCTGCAGGAGCTGGCAACGCTGGCTGTGCGTGCGCTGGATGCCCTGCTGGACTACCAGGACTATCCTATCCCGGCCGCAAAACGTGGCGCGATGGGCCGCCGTACGCTGGGTATTGGCGTCATTAACTATGCTTACTACCTGGCGAAGAACGGCGTTCGTTACTCTGACGGCAGTGCAAACGAACTGACGCACCAGACCTTCGAAGCTATTCAGTACTGGCTGCTGAAAGCCTCTAACGATCTGGCGATTGAGCAGGGTGCCTGCCCGTGGTTTAACGAAACCACCTATTCCCAGGGCATTATGCCGATCGACACCTACAAGAAAGACCTGGATGCGATCTGTAATACCCCGCTGCTGCTGGACTGGGATGCGCTGCGCGAGTCGGTGAAAAAACACGGCCTGCGTAACTCCACCCTGTCTGCGCTGATGCCGTCAGAAACCTCTTCGCAGATTTCTAACGCCACCAACGGTATTGAACCGCCGCGCGGCCATATCAGCATTAAAGCGTCGAAAGACGGTATCCTGCGTCAGGTGGTGCCAGAGTATGAGCGCCTGAAGGATAACTATGAACTGCTGTGGGATATGCCGAATAACGACGGCTATCTGCAGCTGGTCGGCCTGATGCAGAAATTTATCGACCAGGCGATTTCATCGAACACCAACTACGACCCGACGCGCTTCGCCAACGGTAAAGTACCGATGAAGCAGCTGCTGAAAGATCTGCTGACCGCCTACAAGTTCGGCGTGAAAACGCTGTACTACCAGAACACCCGCGACGGTGCGGAAGATACGCAGGAAGACCTGGTGCCCTCCATTCAGGATGACGGCTGCGAAAGCGGTGCCTGCAAAATCTAACCGGCAGGGGCGGTCAGCGCCGCCCCTTTTACGATTTCCCTACGGGGCCAGCATGCTGGCCCTGACTCATTTGGATTGAATCATGGCTTACACAACGTTTTCGCAGAATAAAAACAACCAGCTGTTGGAACCGATGTTCTTCGGTCAGCCGGTGAACGTGGCGCGCTTCGACCAGCAGAAATACGATATCTTTGAAAAACTGATCGAAAAGCAGCTCTCTTTCTTCTGGCGTCCGGAGGAAGTTGACGTCTCCCGCGATCGCATCGACTACCAGGCGCTGCCGGATCACGAGAAGCACATTTTTATCAGCAACCTGAAATATCAGACCCTGCTGGACTCCATTCAGGGACGCAGCCCGAACGTCGCGCTGCTGCCGCTGATCTCGATTCCTGAGCTGGAAACCTGGATTGAAACCTGGGCGTTCTCAGAGACAATCCACTCGCGCTCATACACCCATATCATTCGTAATATCGTCAACGATCCGGCGCTGGTATTCGACGATATTGTTACCAACGAGCAGATCCTGTCACGTGCTAAAGACATCTCTGGCTACTACGACGATCTGATCGAGATGACCAGCTACTGGCATCTGCTGGGCGAAGGCACGCACGAGGTCAACGGTAAATCCGTTACCGTCAGCCTGCGCGCGCTGAAAAAACAGCTGTATATCTGCCTGATGAGCGTTAACGCGCTGGAAGCTATTCGCTTTTACGTCAGCTTTGCCTGTTCCTTCGCGTTCGCCGAACGTGAACTGATGGAAGGCAACGCTAAAATCATCAAGCTGATTGCCCGTGATGA
Source organism: Erwinia persicina NBRC 102418 (assembly GCF_001571305.1). Taxonomy (GTDB): domain Bacteria; phylum Pseudomonadota; class Gammaproteobacteria; order Enterobacterales; family Enterobacteriaceae; genus Erwinia; species Erwinia persicina. Next base: position 536,446 of record NZ_BCTN01000001.1, read on the forward strand.
AGCGCTGCACCTGACCGGCACGCAGCATATGCTGAACCTGCTGCGCAGCGGCGAAGACGACCCGGAAATGGCGGAGATTGCTAAAGAGTGTCGTCAGGAGTGCTACGACCTGTTTGTGCTGGCAGCCGAGCAGGAGAAAGAGTGGGCGGAGTATCTGTTCAGCGGCGGTTCGATGATCGGCCTGAACAAAGACATTCTCTGGCAGTACATTGAGTACATCACCAACATCCGCATGAACGCCGTCGGCCTGGATCTGCCGTTTAAAACCCGCTCAAACCCAATTCCGTGGATCAACTCCTGGCTGGTGTCCGATAACGTTCAGGTGGCACCGCAGGAAGTGGAAGTCAGCTCTTACCTGGTCGGCCAGATTGACTCTGAAGTGAACGCTGACGACCTCAGCGACTTCGAGCTGTAAGATGGCGAGCATTACACTGCGTACCACCGGTACGCAGCTTGAATGTGATGATGAGCACCCTTCCCTGCTGGCCGCGCTGGAGTCGCACCGGGTATGTGTGGAGTATCAGTGCCGTGAAGGCTACTGCGGCTCATGCCGTACCCGTTTGCTGAAGGGAGAAGTCAGCTACAGCGCGACGCCGCTGGCCTTTGTCAATCAGGGTGAAATTCTGCCCTGCTGCTGCAAGGCCGACGGGGATATAGAGATCGAGTTGTAGACGGCGGTGCCCGTCACCGGCACGGAGCGATCGGAAAAAAGGCCCCCTCCACGCACGGCAACTCATCCCCCAGGGCTGACCTTCTTTAGGGGCAGCCCTTTTTAATGCTTATAACGTTTCCACGAGGTCAATCCAGCCATGGCCGGTGGTGACTTTCTGCCCGTTCAGCCAGCGGCGCAGCATATTCATTGCCAGCATGGCGACCATATCCTGCCGGGCTTTCAGGCCGTGACGGCTGACGTTAAATTTCACCTTTTGGGCAAAGGTACCGTCCGGGGTATGCAGCGCGAAGCCCAGACGGTCGTCCTCCAGCCCGCCCACCACCAGCGCCAGCCTGGCGTGATTCTGCCTGGCCAGCTGCTGACTGCGCGCCGCCAGCACCCCCAGCGACTCACTCTGATTAGGTAACACGTTACCCGCGGCCAGCGAGGCCCCCGCAGAGATCAGCTGCCACTGCAACAGCCCGGCGCTGAACTGTTCGCTGATGCTCAGCGACAGTTTGTGTTCCTTCAGGCGACGCGCCAGTTGTTCAGGCAGAGTTTCAAACCCTTCGAAGATCACGCTGTCCCCGGCAATTTCACGTACCTGCTGCCAGAACAGCTCCATCTCTGCTCTTTTTGACGCCGGACCGTTCAGCTTCAGTTCAATGATCGGCATGGAGGCACGATAGCCCATCACCACACCTTCCGGCAGCGTCAGGGGTTCAATATCGGACGCCAGATCGCTTTCCCCGCGGCCAAAGGTCGTCATGCGCAGGCATAACGGCGGCTCCGGCAGTTGGAAGCGCGCCTTGAGGCGCGGCAGGATTTGATCCATCACCATCACTTTGTATTCGGAGGGCACGCCGGGCGTGAAGAAAATCCAGCAACGGTTGAGCTGCATGGCAAAACCGCAGGCCGTCCCCACCGGATTATCGATCATCTCAGCACCCTGTGGGATCTCCGCCTGCTTGCGGTTGCTGGGGGCCATTGCCTTACCGCGGCTGGCAAAGAAGGCTTCCATTTTCACCAGCCACTCAGGGTGGAGCTCCAGCCCGACCCCGGCGGCAGTGGCCGCTGCCAGCGCGCTTAAGTCATCACTGGTCGGGCCCAGCCCGCCGTTGACGATCAGCACATCGGCCACCTTGCTGCGTTCAGTCAGTACGGTGACCAGCTCCTGCAGGCTGTCACCCACCGTCTGACGGCTGGTCATCGGCAAGCCGTGTTCAAACAGTACGCCAGCCAGCCAGGCCGCATTGGTGTCGACGATCTGTCCGTGCAGGACTTCGTCGCCCGTCGCGAGCATTTCCACTCTTATCATGTTGTTCTCCGGTGTACTTATGTCATGACACTGTAGGAAGCCCTTCGGGGAAACACAATGTCCTTTTCGACAACACCCGGTTATTTCTGCTGCTGCGCGACCCACGCCTTCAGCTGCTGGCGGGAACGTTTAAGGGATCCCCCCTCTGCCGCCGGCAGCGGATACCATGCCACCGGGCGCTGATAGCCGGCGAGCCGCGGGGCGGCCCAGGCTGCAAGGTGGTCCAGAGCGATCCCGCCTTCGACCAGCGCCACCGGCCGCTGACCGTACTCGGCACTCGCCTGCGGCACGATAAACACCTGCGTGACCGCTGGATGTGCCTGCACGATTTTTTCGATCTGTTCGGGCTGCACGCCTTCGCCACCGGAGAAAAAGAGATTATCGCGTCGCCCGTCAATCACCAGCTCATCCTGCAGCCAGCGGCCACGGTCGCCGGTGTGTAACCAGCCGTCAGCGTCAGCCAGCGGCCGTAGCGCACCCGCCGACCAGTACCCCGATGCCAGCGCCGGCGAACGAACCCACACTTCGCCCTCCACCAGACGAACCTGATAGCCGGGTAAAGGCGCCCCGACGCCGGAACGGTGATCTGCCCGCCGGGCGCAAACGGTCGAGGCAGTTTCAGTCATACCATAGCCGCAGTAGCAGCGCAGCCCGGCCTCTTCAGCCTTACGGGTCAGCGCCCCCGGGATCTGTGCGCCACCGAGCAGCACCGCACGCAGGCTGCCGGGCAGTGCAGGCTGTTGCAGCAGACGCCAGAGTTGGGTTGGAACCAGGGAGGCCAGCGTACTCCGTGCCAGGGCGGCATGAAAACCCTGGGCATCAGGGATCACCAGGGTCGCCCCCACCCGTAGCCAGCGCCAGAGGATCCCCTGACCGGAGACGTGAAACAGGGGCAGGGACAGCAGCCAGCGGTCATGCCTCTTAGCGTCCATCAGTTTGGCTACCGCTGCCGCGCTGTAAAGATGAGCAGCAAAAGTGTGTGCGGCGGCTTTGGGAAGCCCGGTGGAGCCGGATGTCAGCGTCAGTGTGGCGATCCGCTCCGGCTGCCACGGGAGGCTGCTCTCCCCCCTCCCCCGGGGCAGCGTCAGCGCCGGAAGCGGCACTGCCACAGTCTCCGCCAGGTTCAGCATAAAATCGGCTGACAGCCCCGGCAGCAGCGCATCCAGCTGGTCGCCAGGCAACCCGGGGTTGAGCCCCAGCACCCGCGCGCCGCAGGTCAGCAGCCCGAGCCAGGCCAGCAGGGCATCAAGACTGTTACCGCTGCGCAGGGTTACCAGGTCTCCCGCATTGACCCCCTGCTGGCGAAAACCGGCGGCCTGTTCGCTGATGGCCTGCCCCAGCTGCTGCCAGCTCAGACGCTGCTGGCCGGTATCAATGGCCAGTGCATCCGGGCAACGGAGCTGCCAGCCGCGCCACGGCCAGTCGGTTATCGCTGCCAGAGACATGACAACGCTTCGCTGCCCTGAACGGGGAGCGCACTGCCCGGCCACGCCCTGAGCACCTGCTGCTGCATCAGCTGCAGCGTGTCCAGCCCCGGCAGCACTCCCGGCGTCAGCCAGTGTGCCAGCCTCGCCAGCAGAGTCAGTCCAAAGCTGGACTCCAGCGCACTGCTGATCACCGGGGTCAGCCCATGCGCCTGCGCCTGTCTCACCTGGTGCTGCACCCGCTCAATGCTGCCGGTCAGCGTGGGTTTGATCACTACCGCGACTACGCCGGGCGCTGCGCTCAGGGCGTCTGGCTCCTCACGCAGGGTTTCGTCCCAGGCAATATTAATGCCGGTCGCGGCGGCGAAGGCCAGGCTTTGCTGCCGATCCCTGCACGGCTCCTCGATAAACGCGATGCGTGAACGCAGCGCGGGTGGGACATGGCGGGCGAAACTCAGCGCTTTTTCCAGCGTCCAGCTGCGGTTAGCATCCAGCCGCAGGGTCAGTTGCGGCAGTGCTTCAAGCAGCAGGCTGGCCTGCATCCCGTCACGTACCGCCTCGTACAAGCCCACCTTCATTTTCGCCAGCGGCTGCGGCTGCTGACACAGACGCTGAAACAGCGCATCGGGGTCACCGCTGCACAGCTGCGCCAGACGGTACTCTCCCTCTACGGGCAGCGTATTGCCCAACCCGGCCAGCGCACAGCTGATGCCAAACGCGACAGAAGGGAGATGACTTTCCGCGGGCACCACGCCATCACACCACTGTGACAGCCAGCCGGTGGCCTGCTCCCGTGCCTGTTCCGGCGTTTCATGGCTGAACTCCGGCAGTGGCGCAATCTCGCCCCAGCCCTCCGCCTGCCCGTCCCACAGCCTCACCAGCATCCCCTGTCGCACTTTTAACCGCTGATGGCGCAGTACCACCCCGGCCTCCAGCGCGATTTGATATCCGTACAGCGCGGCGCGACGCATCAGGGATTACGCCGGAACGGACTGAAGTCAGGCTGCCGTTTCTGGTTAAAGGCATTGCGCCCTTCCTGCCCCTCTTCGGTCATATAGAACAGCATGGTGGCATTACCGGCCAGCTCCTGCAGCCCGGCCTGCCCGTCGCAGTCGGCATTGAGGGCCGCCTTCAGACAGCGCAGCGCCATCGGGCTGTTTTGCAGCATCTCGCGGCACCAGCGTACCGTCTCTTTTTCCAGTTCAGCCAGCGGAACCACCGTATTCACCAGCCCCATATCCAGCGCCTGCCGGGCATCGTACATCCGGCAGAGGAACCATATCTCGCGCGCCTTTTTCTGACCGACGATGCGCGCCATATAGGCCGCCCCCCAGCCGCCGTCAAACGAGCCGACTTTCGGCCCCGTCTGACCAAACTGCGCGTTATCAGCAGCAATTGTCAGGTCACACATCATATGCAGTACGTGCCCGCCGCCCACGGCGTAACCCGCCACCATCGCCACCACTGGCTTCGGGCAGGTGCGGATCTGCCGCTGCAGATCGAGGACATTCAGATGATGAACACCAGCGTCATCCTGATAGCCGCCGTAATCGCCACGCACTTTCTGATCCCCGCCGGAGCAAAAGGCCAGATCGCCTTCTCCGGTCAGCACGATGACCCCCACTGCCGGATCCCGCCGGGCGTTATCCAGTGCCTGCTGGATTTCCACGATGGTCTGCGGGCGAAAAGCATTGCGCACCTGCGGGCGGTTGAGGGTGATTTTCGCAATACCATCGGCAGTTTTGTGATAGCGAATATCGCCGTAGTCAGCACCGCAATCCTGCCACTGCACCGGGGCATAAAGCTGTTTTTCATCGGGATACAACATCAGGGCTCCTTAATTATGGTTGAGCACACGGGCAAGCTGATGGGCAAACGCCAGGGGGTTCGCCAGGTGTGTGTTATGACCCGCAGCAGGAATGACCGCTGGGGGAAGCGCCGCCTGTCGGGCCAGCTGTAAAAATTTCTGATCCCACTCACCGCACAGATAGCGAAACGGAAAATTTTTCTCCCGCAGTTCGGGCAACAGATCCGGCTGCGCCGACAGTGAGGTAGCCTGGAGCATCGCCGCCAGGTCTTCGCCACGATTATTCAGCCGCCGGGCCACCAGACGCTGTCGCTCGACAGCCGTCAGTTCGGCAAAAACCGGCTGCTGATACCACAAATCCAGTACCTGGCCGAGCGGCTGCTGGCGGAACCGCGCTGCCCAACTAAGATCGTGATCGCGGCGGTGGCGGCGTTCGACGGGGTTACTGAGGCCAAAATGCCCCGCCTCCACCAGCAGCCCCGCCAGGCCGCTTCCGGCATGACGACAGGCGTGATACAACGCCAGCCGGCCGCCCAGCGAGTAGCCTATAAGCCAGTAGCGATCGACCTGATGGAAGTGCAGCGTGGCGTTAAGCCGCTGTGACAGATCGTCGAAATCCGTGACGGTCTGCGCCTGGGATCCACCGTGGCCGGGCAGGTCAACACTCAGCAGCGGCCAGTGGCTGAAATAGCGCTGTACCGGCTGCCAGTCCGCCGCGCTGCCGAGAAAGCCGTGCAGCCAGACCAGCACCGGACGCGTACTGTGGTGGTGCCCCTGCCAGTGTGCATGAAGCATCATAAATGGATTACCTCACTGGCACAGCGCGCCAGGGTTTGGGCACCTTCGTCCCCGTGGGTCACAACTTCGATCAGCGTCACGCCGCCCTGAAAGCCCTGCGCGACCGACTGCCGGAGCGCCTCCCAACGGGTGGGGCGGGCAAACTGCAAGCCAAACAGCGCCGCTGCGTGGCAGAAGTCGACCCTGGGGGGTAAGGTGAAGAAACGTTCCCGTTCAGCGGAAGGCGTGGGCAGCATGGAAAAGATCTGACCGCCCTGATTATTGATGACAATCACCACGACCGGGGCAGAAGCCTGTTGCAGCAGCGCCAGACTGTTGAGATCGTACAGCGCGGACAGATCGCCCAGCAGGATCAGCAGCGGCCGTGCCGTGCCCCGCTGGACACCCGCGGCCGTCGCCAGCAGACCGTCAATGCCGCTGGCACCGCGATTACAGTAGAGCGGATAACCCGCAGGAAGCTGAGCAAAAGCATCGGCCAGACGAACCGAAAGGCTGTTGCCGATGAACAGCGCCCCGTTTTCGGGCAGCAGCCCGCTCAGACGGTGGGCCAGTTGCGCCTCGCCAAACGACTGCAGATGCTGTGCCAGGTACTGCACGGTACGTCCGGCCAGCCGGGCCAGTTCCGGGCACCAGGGACGATGCGCGGCGGCAGGATGGCGTTGCAGCCAGTCAGTCATCTCTGCCTGGATTCGCCGGCCACGCACGCTGCCAGGGTGGCGCTGACCTGGCAGGGGATCGACCAGCCAGTAGGTATCCGGGCGGCAGCTGTTCTGGTAATCCAGCAGATTTTTGCTGGTCAGACTGCCGCCAAACTGCACCACGATTTCCGCCCCCGCCAGCGCCTGCCGTGCCGCCGGATGCGCCAGCCACAGGGCGGCACAGGGCAGAGGCTGCCCGGTCTGCGACACCACGTCACCCAGCAGTGGCCAGCCCAGCTCACTGGCCCACGCGGCCAGCAGACTGCCCTCCTGTGCGCTGATGCGTCCGGCAATCACTACCCCGCGTTTATTCCGCCACTGTGGCCAGTCATTTTCGACGGGAGTGGCATGCTGTTGCGGGTAATGTAGCCAGGGCTCCCGGCTGTGCCACCAGCTCCCGAGTTCATCCTGCCACGCGTGGAAGTCGTCGCTGTCGGGGCCATACAGGGGTTCTGCAAACGGGCAGTTAATATGCACGCCGCCGTGTTGCTGCTGTGCCAGCAGAGTGTCCACCGCCGATACCAGCCAGCGCGCCGGAACGGAAGGCGTCGGACGGGGAAGATTGAGGGATGCGCTAACGTGAGGTGCAAAGATGCCGATCTGGTCAATCGCCTGATTCGCACCGCAGTGGATCAGTTCAGGGGGGCGATCGGCACTGATGGCCACCAGCTTTTCACCGGTGAGCTGCGCCTCTACCAGCGCCGGATGCAGATTCGCCACGGCCGTCCCGGAGGTGACGATCATCGCGACAGGCTGTCCGGTGGCTTTTGCCAGCCCCAGGGCCAGAAAACCCAGGCCCCGTTCGTCAAAATGCGTATGACATAACACGTTTTCACAGGCCGCGGCTGCCAGCGCCAGCGGAGCCGATCGGGAGCCCGGGGCAATGCAGATGTGACGCACACCGTGGCGCGTCAGCGTTTCCAGCAGTACGGTAGCCCAGCGGCGATTGAACGTTGCGTGCGACAGGTCTTGCTGCATAGCCACTCCCGATCAAAAATCCTCGCGCTATTATAATCAGCCGCTTTCGTCGTCTTTTTGATTTGGGCCAGCTTTACCCCCGCTTTCCCACCGCCAGTAACGCGCCGAGGGTCGCGGCTTTACTCTCGACCTCGTGCCATTCCTGCTCCGGATCGGAGCCGCTGACGATCCCCGCCCCGGCATAGAGACGCACCCGACTTTCCGCCACCAGGGCACAGCGCAGAACGACGGAGAACTCGCTCTGTGACTGCGACAGATAGCCGATCGATCCGCTGTACCAGCCGCGTGCGAAAGGTTCATGCTGGCGGATAAAGGCCAGTGCCTCCGCGCGCGGCAGTCCTGCCACCGCTGCCGTCGGCTGCAGACGCGCCACACAGTCGGCATCATCAGGCTGCAACAGCCGGGCGCGGATACGTCGCCGCAAATGCTGCAGGTGCCGGAGGGGAAGCAGCTCTGCCGGCATCACCTCCAGCCCGGTGACAGCGCCCGCCAGGCGCTGGCGAATATCATCGACCACCAGGCCGTTTTCCCACTGATTTTTTTTGTCCTCCAGCAGTCCCGCCTGTTCCAGTCTGGCGGTTCCGGCCAGCGCTTCACTCTCCAGCTGACTCCCCTGCCGCGCATACAACCGCTCAGGGCTCGACCCGATCAGCGCCTGCCCTGCGCCGGTCGCCAGCATAAAGTGGTAGCAGCGGGGGTTAATTCGCCGGCTGGCGGCCAGCAGCTCAGCAGCTGACAGCGGGCCGGAGAGGGTGACATCGCTGGCACGCGCCAGCACGACTTTATCCAGCTCTCCTGCCGTAATCGCCGCCAGGGCCAGGCTGACCCGCCGCAGCCAACCGGGTTTATCCGGCCACTGATGTACTGCTACGGCATGAGGTAACGGCAGCGCAGGGCTGGCCGGACGCAGGGCCCTGAGCCAGCATGCCATCCGCTGGGCTTCCTGCTGCAGGGAACCGTCACTGACCAGATTGAGCATTAACCGCTGGCCGGTAGCATCCTGCTGCCAGAGCAGCGCGGGCAGGAAGAAGAAGCTGCTACCGTCAAAACGGTTTGCTCCCGGCAGTCGCCAGCCCGCCGGGAGTGACGCAAGGCGCCGCGTCGCAGACAGGGTGGAGTCAAACTCCTCCAGCGCCCCGCAGGCGGCCATAAATGCCTCACCGCTACGATCCTGCCAGTAAAACTGTGGCCAGCAGGTCTGGGCATCCAGCCAGTTCAGGGCATCAGTATCAGGTGACAACGGGACGCAAAGCTGCTGCTGACCGGGTGCAGAAACCCTGACCTGCAGGAGCTGGTGAATAAGCTGGTCTATAGCCCGGGCAAGTTGCATGCTGACCTCAGCGATAAAACAAAGGGAGGTCTATCGTAGCGGCAGAGAAAACAGGAAATATTGATCCGGACAAGGGGGAACAGCGGAGAGGTCAATGAAACAGACGCCAGGAGGCGTCTGTTAGCAAACGTATCTATTAGCGACGTGCCAGCAGCAGGCCGATCACCAGGCCGACGGTCGCACCGACGCCAATACCCTGCCACGGTTTATCATGGACATAGTCGTCTGCGCGCGTCACTGCCTGACGGGCACGAACGTAGTAGGTATCCGACGCGTTACTGATGCGGGATTTCACCTGATGCAGCGATTTTTCTGCTTTGGCTTTCAGCTCTACATATTTCTGATCGGCCGGATCGCCCGACGACTTCAGCACTTCTTCCAGTGTTTCAGTGAGCAGCGCCAGATCATCATCGAGGCGAGTTTCATGTGGTTCAGTCGTAGTAGTCATTTCCATTCTCCTTGGGCGAGTAAACGTCGTCAGATAACTATAGACAGTTTCCACCGCTTTGTTTGACGAAAACTACCAGGAATTAACTGAGAATAGCGAACGGCCTGTTGCGGGCGGTGTGCGGACAGTGCTGTAAATTCCGATATTTACGTTAATTCACATGCGAAAGCACTGCGGTATTTAGATTTATCTGATAAATTTTGCGTGAACTGAATCATTACCCTGGCAGGCTGTCGTAACTCCCTGTAGCCGGACACAATCCGGCCGAGCGAATGCGTGCAAACGCACGACAGTCACTACAAACTCCGTTCACCTGAGGAAATTATTTCCGGCATGAATCGAAGAATGTTTATGAAAGCGTCAATGGCATTCGCAACCCTCAGTGGGATGTCGGGTTTATCCACGTTGTTCTCCCAGGCTGCCTGGGCTGAAGACGGGATTGCCGATGGTTCCGCCAAGCGATTTGATTTTGATGTGCTTAAAAAAATGGCCGCCGATATGGCAAAACAGGCCTATGGTGGCGCTCCGGCACCGTTGCCCGAAACGCTGGCAACGCTGACTCCGCAGGCCTATAACGAAATCCAGTATGATGCTAACCACTCGCTGTGGAACGGCATCGACAATCGCCAGCTTGATGTTCAGTTCTTCCACGTGGGGATGGGCTTTAAACGCCGTATCCGCATGTTCTCGGTTGATGGTGCGAGTCGTGAGGCCCGTGAAATCCACTTCCGCCCTGAGCTGTTCAATTACAACGATGCACACGTTGACACCAAACAGCTGGAAGGTAAAACCGATCTCGGCTTCGCCGGTTTTCGCGCGTTTAAAAAACCAGAGCTGGCAAAACGGGATATCGTTTCCTTCCTCGGGGCCAGCTACTTCCGCGCGGTCGATGAGACCTTCCAGTACGGCCTGTCCGCCCGCGGCGTGGCGATCGATACCTTCAGCAACGGTAAGGAAGAGTTCCCGGACTTCACCGCCTTCTGGTTTGAAACGCCAAAAGCCGATGACACCACCTTTGTGGTCTATACCCTGCTGGATGGGCCAAGCTGCACCGGCGCGTTTAAATTTACCATTCACTGTGAAGACAAACGCGTGGTGATGGAAGTGGAAAACCACATTTACGCGCGCAAGGATATCCAGCAGCTGGGTATCTCGCCGATGACCACCATGTTCAGCTGCGGCAATAACGAACGCCGCATGTGCGACACTATCCACCCGCAGATCCACGACTCCGATCGCCTGGCGATGTGGACCGGTTCAGGTGAGTGGATCTGTCGCCCGTTGAACAACCCCCAGCGTCTGACGTTCAATGCCTATCAGGATGAAAATCCGCGCGGTTTTGGTATGTTGCAGTTGAACCATGACTTTGACAGCTATCAGGATGTAATTGGCTGGTATAACAAGCGCCCAAGCCTGTGGGTAGAGCCGGTCGGCAAATGGGGCAAAGGGGCGATTAACCTGATGGAGATCCCGACCACCGGGGAGACACTGGATAATATCGTCTGCTTCTGGCAGCCAGCTGACGCCATTAAAGCCGGGAGCGAGCACAGCTTCTCCTACAAGCTTTACTGGAGCGGTCTGCCGCCGGTACGCAGCGGGCTGGCACGCGTGAATGCCACCCGCACCGGTATGGGCGGCTTCCCGGAAGGCTGGGCACCGGGTGAACACTACCCGAACGTCTGGGCTCGCCGTTTTGCCGTCGATTTTGTAGGGGGGGATCTGAAAGCCGCTGCGCCGAAAGGTATTGAGCCGGTGATTAACATCTCTTCCGGCACGCTGAAGCAGGTTGAAATCCTCTACGTTGAACCGATCAACGGTTATCGTATTCTCTTCGACTGGTACCCTGACAGCGACGCCACCGATCCGGTGAATATGCGTCTGTTCCTGCGGACCAAAGATGAGACGCTGAGTGAAACCTGGCTGTATCAGTATGTCCCACCGCCGCCGGATAAGCGTAAATACGTGGATGACCGGGTCATGACCGCCGGTTAAGAGCGCGTAAAGCAAATGATGTGGGGCGACCGAAAAGTCGCCCTCCTGTGGCGTACGCAGGATTACATGCCCTGCGTACGCTGCATATCAATATGCGGAATACCGTCTTCCAGATACACTTCACTGACCGCCACAAATCCCTGACGACCATAAAACCCCTGCAAATGCGCCTGTGCTGAAAGAAAAATTGGCTGCCCGGGCCAGTGCTGTTCGCAGCTATTTATCGCCTGCGCCATCAGCCGGCTGCCCAGATTCAGTCCGCGTATATCGCCGGATACAATCACCCGACCAATCTTCACCGGCTTACCGACGCAGTCCGGGCCCAGAATGCGCAGATACGCCACCAGTTTATCCTTCAGCATCCCCAGCAGATGGCGATTTTCACCCATCAAATCCGCACCATCAATATCGAGATAAGGGCACTGCTGCTCAACGATAAATACCGCGTTACGCAATGCCAGCAGCCGGTAGAGCTGGGCGACATCAAGTTCGCTGTGGTGCAGGTCCTGCCAGATAATATCCATTAACTTAGCTCCTCCGCTGAAGCAAAAAAAATCGGGCCACTGTGGGCCCGATTATTACCTGTAATGCATCAGATTACATCAGTGGTTGCGCCAGTTTCACCAGCGAAATCAGCGGCTGCGGGAAGATACCCAGTATCAACACCAGAATCGCAGAGATCAGCACTACCACTCCACCGGCGGTAAATGCCCAGTTGGCCGGCGCGTCACGCTGAGATAACTCAGGCGGAGACAGATACAGGCTGACGGTCATACGCAGGTAGTAGTACAGACCAATGGCACTGCCCAGTACCACCGCACCGGTCAGCCACCACAGCTGCGCACTGACGCCCACGGCAATCACATAGAACTTACCGATAAAGCCCAGCGTCATCGGGATACCCGCCAGCGACAGCATCATCACGGTCATGACTGACGCGAGGATCGGACGGTGCCAGAACAGACCACGGTAAGAGTACATGGAATCCGCATCCGGGCCACGGTACGGGCTGGACATCAGGCTGACCACACCGAAAGCACCCAGGCTGCTGAACAGATAACCGGCCAGGTAAACGCCCACCGTTTCCATTGACAGCTGATGAGTCTGCACGGCGATCAGTGCCACCAGCAGGTAGCCCAGGTGAGCGATCGAGGAGTAACCCAGCAGACGCTTAATGTTACTCTGCGAGATGGCCATCAGGTTACCGAACAACATCGAGGCGACCGCAATCAGACTGAGAACGATGCGCACCCCCTCGTTGTCGGCCATTGGCGCATACATAAACAGACGCATCAGCACGCCAAAGATGGCGATCTTGCTGGCAGTCGCCAGGAAGGTCGATACCGGAGCTGGCGCGCCCTGGTAAACATCCGGCGTCCACAGGTGGAATGGCACCAGCGACAGTTTAAAGCCAAAGCCGACGATCATCATACCCAGACCGGCCAGCAAAAGCGGTTCATTGATAACACCGTCGTTCAGACTTTTGCCCAGTGAGGCAAAGCTCAGGCTACCCGAATCGGCATAGACCAGCGCCATACCGAACAGCAGGAAAGACGAGGCGGCCGCCGACAGAATGGTGTATTTAATGGCGGCTTCCAGCGAGCGTTTTTGCTGGAAAGCGTACCCCACCAGGCCAAACAGCGGCAGTGAGATCAGCTCGATGCCAATAAACAGCGAAGCAAGATGGTTCGCACTGGCCAGAACCACACCACCCAGGGCAGCAATCAGCACCAGCAGATAGAACTCTTCGCGATTATCCGGATAGGTTGCCAGCCACGGATAGGCGAAGGTACAGGTGGCCAGGCTGGCCAGGATCACCAGCCCGGTATACAGCATTGAATAACCGTCCACCCGCATCAGCGGGGTAACGTCCATTGGCCCTGCCTGGCCGACAAAGTACAGAGAAAACAGCGCCAGGTTCAGACCGACCACGGCCAGCGTCGCATTCACGAAGTGGTTGCGTCGCCACGCAATGGACAGCATCACAACTACCACCGTCAATCCGACGATCAGCAGCGGCAGAAGCGCGATCAATTGTTGAGGAGTTATTGTCATGGCGAATTACGGCCTTGTAGTTGAAATTGAAGCAGTAAACCACTGCTGAATGTTGCTCATCGCAGCGTGCGAGGTATCCAGAATCGGCTGCGGATAAACACCCAGCAACACCAGCAGTACCACCAGCACCATAATCATCAGGAACTCACGCGCAGACATGCCGCGCAGCGGTGTTTCTGACTTAGGCGCACCGTAGTAAGCGCGTTGCATCATAATCAGCGAGTATACCGAGGCGAACACCAGGCCAAAGGTAGCGATAACAATAATCACCGGTACCGTCTGGAAGCTGCCCGTCAGGATCATAAATTCACCGACAAAGTTACCGGTACCCGGCATCCCCAGGTTAGCCACAGCAAAGAACAGCGACAGACCCGGCAGCCATTTGATGCGCGACCACAGGCCACCCATCTGACGCATGTCGCGGGTGTGCAGGCGCTCATACAGCTGACCGCAGAGAATAAACAGTGCAGATGCCGACAGGCCGTGAGCAATCATCTGAATCACCGCGCCCTGGAACGCCAGCTGGCTGCCGGTGTAGATAGCAATCAGCACGAAGCCCATATGGGAAATCGAGGTGTAAGCAATCAGACGCTTAATATCATACTGCGAGAACGCCATCCACGCGCCGTAGAAGATACCGATAATCCCCAACCACATGGCAATCGGTGCAAATTCGGCAGACGCATTCGGGAACAGCGGCAGAGCAAAACGCAGCAGACCATAAGCCGCCGTTTTCAGCAGGATACCTGCCAGGTCAACGGAACCCGCCGTCGGTGCCTGACTGTGAGCGTCCGGCAACCAGCCGTGTAGCGGAACGACCGGCATTTTCACGGCGAAAGCGATAAAGAAGCCCAGCATCAGCAGGTATTCTACGCCGTGCGTCATCGGCGTTTTCAGCAGCTCTTCGTAGCTAAACGTCCATATTCCCGTCGCGTTGTAATGCACAAACACCAGCGCCAGAATGGCAATCAGCATCACCAGACCACTCGCCTGGGTATAGATGAAGAATTTGGTCGCCGCTGAAATACGCGTCTTCCCGTCGGAGGCTTTATGGCCCCAGAGCGCGATCAGGAAGTACATCGGTACCAGCATCATCTCCCAGAAGAAGAAGAACAGGAACATGTCCATTGCCAGGAACACACCGATAACGCCACCGAGGATCCACAGCAGGTTAAGGTGGAAGAAGCCCTGCCACTTCTCGATTTCGTTCCACGAACAGAGGATAGCCATCAGGCCCAGCAGGCCGGTCAGCACGACCATCAACAGCGAAAGTCCATCCAGCGCAAGATGGAACTCAATGCCGAAACGTGGGATCCACGGCACGGAGAACTCAGCTTGCCACTGCGGAATACCCGCAGCCTGAGTCAGTGAGTAATCTCCCTGCAGCCACAGTTGCAGCGAGAGTACAAAGGTCAGCCCCATTGCGATCAGTGCAATCCAGCGTGGCAGCTTAGGCCCGAAGCGCTCCAGCTGCCAGCACAGTAATCCACCGACAAACGGGATGAATATTAGCCAAGGTAATAACATGGCGGTTTTCCCTTTATTGCGATTTTTATTCTTTATAGGGTGTGGCTCAGCCCCACCCCACTCACTAACCTTTAGATCACCAGCAGCAGCGCCAGCACCACAACGGCACCGATGCTCATGGAAGCGAGATACCAGCGCAGGTAGCCGTTTTCACTGACGACCAGACCTTTATTTGCGCCGCGCGCCAGTAAAGCCGGAATATTCATCAGGGCGTTCAGCGGATCCCGCGACAGCAGCCAGGCCACACCGAGGTAAGGCTTAACAAAGACTTTGTCATACAGCCAGTCGAAGCCCCAGGCGGCAAACCACCAGGTGGTAAAGAAACGCCCCACGGCACTGTTCGCTATCGCGGTCACCAGCGTGCGTTTACCCAGCCACAGTGCGGCCGCCAGCAGGATGCCCACAATGGCCACAACACCGGAAGCAATCTCCAGCGTCAGGACGCTGCTGTGTGCCAGCTCGCTGGTTTCTGGCAGAACGCCTCTCAGCGGCGGAACGATCATCGCGCCAATAAAGGTAGAGAGAATTAACAACACAACCAGCGGCAGATGGTGAGTGATACCTTTGCCCGCATGTGCGTGAATTTTTTCTTCCCCGTGGAAAGCAATAAAGATCATGCGGAAGGTGTAGAGCGAGGTCATAAACGCCCCGGCCAGACCCGCAATCATCAGATTAAGATGACCGTTAGCCAGCGCACCCGCCAGAATCTCATCCTTACTGAAGAAGCCTGCGGTGATCAGCGGCAGCGCAGACAGTGCAGCCCCGCCCACCAGGAAGCAGACATACACCAGGGGAATACTTTTACGCAGGCCGCCCATCTTGAAGATGTTCTGCTCGTGGTGGCAGGCAAGGATCACCGAACCGGAAGAGAGGAACAACAGCGCTTTAAAGAACGCATGGGTCATCAGATGGAAAATCGCTGCATCCCAGGCCTGAACACCCAGCGCCAGGAACATGTAGCCAATCTGACTCATCGTAGAGTAAGCCAGCACGCGCTTGATATCGGTCTGCACCAGCGCGGCAAAACCGGCCAGCACCAGCGTGACCGCACCAATAATCCCAACCAGATGCAGCACTTCAGGCGTCATCAGGAACAGGCCGTGAGTACGGGCAATCAGGTAAACCCCGGCGGTCACCATCGTCGCGGCATGGATCAATGCGGAAACAGGCGTCGGACCGGCCATCGCATCAGCCAGCCAGGTCTGCAGGGGCAGCTGTGCCGATTTACCGACCGCACCACCTAACAGCATCAGGGTTGCCCACTGCAGCATATGGTTGTCCGCCGCAAAGTGCGCCGGTGCCAGCTCCATCATTTCGCGGAAGTTCAGCGTGCCCAGCTCGTTGTAAAGAATGAACAACGCAAATGCCAGGAACACATCCCCCACACGAGTGATGATGAAGGCTTTCATCGCCGCCGCGCCGTTTTTCGGGTTGGTGTAGTAGAAGCCAATCAGCAGGTAAGAGCAGAGGCCGACGCCTTCCCAGCCGAGATACATCAGCATCAGGTTATCGGCCAGCACCAGAACGACCATGCTGGCGATAAACAGGTTGGTATAGGCGAAGAACCGCGAGTAGCCCTCTTCCCCACGCATGTACCAGGAGGCAAACATGTGGATCAGGAAGCCAACGCCGGTCACGACCGACAGCATGGTCAGCGAGAGGCCATCCAGCGTCAGGTTAACGTCAATTTTAAAGTTTCCGACCTGCATCCAGGTCCACAGCGCCTGGTTAAACACCTGCTGGCCGTGATTAAAGAAGTCGAAGCCCGCATAAGCCGTGACCAGCGCCGCAAGACCGACAGACCCCATGCCCACGGTCGCTGACAGATTTTCTGACCAGCGGCCACGGGAGAAGGCCAGTAACAGGAAGCCAATCAGCGGAAACAGGATTGTTAAATAGAGAAGGTTCATCCGCGCATCTCGCTCACTTTATCAATGTTGAGGGTCTGGCTGCGGCGATGGAGCTGCAACAGCAGCGCCAGGCCAATGCTGGCCTCAGCCGCGGCCAGGCTGATTGCCAGGATATACATTACCTGACCGTCGGCCTGTCCCCAGTAGCTTCCCGCCACCACAAACGCCAGTGCTGCGGCGTTAATCATGATTTCGAGACCAATCAACATAAACAGCAGATTGCGGCGGATCACCACGCCTGTCAGTCCGAGGACAAACAGAATGGCCGCCAGAATTAGTCCATGCTGCAGAGGGATCATACCCGCTCCTCCTTGTTACTTTTCGCCGCATCAGACGGGCGGTTGCTCAGAACCTCACCCGGACGCTGTTCGCGGCCGATGTGGAATGCCACCACCAGACCTGCCAGAAGCAGCATTGATGCCAGCTCAACGGCCAGAACGTAAGGACCGAACAGGCTGATACCGACGGCTTTCGCATCGATCATCTTACCGTCAATACCCTGGTCGTTGATGCCGCTGATGGCGTAAACCAGTACCACCAGTAATACCAGAGAGAGTACGGCCGGGCCCATCCACATGGAGGGCTTCAGCCACTGACGCTCTTGCTCGACTTCCTGGCCGCCAAGATTCAGCATCATCACCACGAAAACGAACAGCACCATAATGGCACCGGCATAAACGATAATTTCCAGCGCCCCGGCAAAATAAGCACCGAGCGAGAAAAACACCCCGGCAACCGCCAGTAGAGAAATAATCAGGTACAGCAGCGCATGTACCGGGTTGGTATGCGTGATGACACGTAACGTCGCCAGCACAGACACCAGACCACAAACGTAAAAAGCAAATTCCATGCCTGGCTCCTTAAGGTAACAAGCCCTTGACATCGATGGGTTTGGCTTCGTTTTCTGCGTCGCCTTTGTCTTTGCCATCGATCGCCATACCCGCCATCCGGTAAAAATTATATTCCGGGTATTTACCCGGGCCGGAAATCAGCAGGTGCTCTTTTTCATACACCAGATCCTGACGCTTGAACTCACCCAGTTCGAAATCGGGGGTAAGCTGAATCGCAGTGGTCGGGCAGGCCTCTTCACACAGGCCACAGAAGATGCAGCGCGAGAAGTTAATACGGAAAAACTCCGGATACCAACGCCCGTCGGCCATCTCTGCTTTCTGCAGCGAGATACAGCCAACCGGACAGGCCACGGCGCACAGGTTGCAGGCAACACAGCGCTCCTGACCATCGGGGTCACGCGTCAGTACAATACGACCACGATAACGGGGTGGCAGATAAACCGGCTCTTCCGGATACATCATGGTTTCGCGTTTGGCGAAGGCGTTCATCCCTATCAGCCAGATACTGCGTACGGTTGTCCCGAAACCAACAACAAGGTCTTTTAATGTCATCTTCTTAACCCCTTACTGCGCCGTGTACAGAATGACTGCGGCAGTTGCCAGCAGATTCAACAGCGTCAACGGCAGACAGACTTTCCAGCCGAACGACATCACCTGGTCATAGCGCGGACGCGGTAACGCAGCACGAATCAGAATAAACATCATCATGAAGAATGCCGTTTTAATCGCGAACCAGAAAATCGGTGGCAGCCACGGACCGTTCCAGCCGCCGAAGAACAGCGTAACGATCAGTGATGAAACGGTAACAATACCGACGTATTCACCGACGAAGAACAGGCCGAATTTCATCCCGGCATATTCAATGTGGTAACCGTCGGCCAGTTCCTGCTCCGCTTCTGGCTGGTCAAATGGATGGCGGTGACACACTGCCACACCGGCGATACAGAAAGTGAGGAAGCCGAGGAATTGCGGGATAACGTTCCACAGATGCTGCTGGCTGTTCACGATGTCGACCATGTTAAACGAACCTGCCTGTGCCACTACACCCATCAGCGACAGGCCGAGGAACACTTCGTAGCTCAGGGTCTGAGCCGATGCACGCATCGCCCCCAGCAGTGAGTATTTGTTATTACTCGACCAGCCCGCAAACAGCACGGCATAGACCGCCAGCCCTGCCATCATCAGGAAGAACAACAGACCAATGTTCAGATCTGCGCCCATCCAGGTTGGCGTCACAGGCACAATTGCCATCGCCAGCAGCAGCGAGGTAAAGGCAATCATTGGCGCAAGGGTGAAGATCACGCGGTCGGTAAATGGCGGGATCCAGTCCTCTTTAAAGAACATTTTGATCATGTCCGCCACCAGCTGCAGTGAGCCCCCCCAGCCGACACGGTTAGGCCCGTAGCGGTTCTGGAACAGACCGAGCAGGCGACGCTCACCAAAGCTCATAAAGGCGCCGCAGCCCACCACCACAAACAGAATGATCAGTGCTTTAACGACGGCAATCAGCACGTCGATAACTTCCGGTGTCAGCCAGCTCATTGTACTGCCTCCCGCAGATTGTCGATGTCGCTACCCGCCAGGAACGGTGGAATACCCGGTAAACCGAGCGGCAGACCGACCTGCCCCGCCTGCAACGTGCTGGAGAAGCGGACCGGCAGGCGCAGTGTTTCACCCTGACAGGTAAATTCAACCGCTGTACCGGCATTCACGCCCAGCTTCGCGGCATCCTCAGGGTTCACCATCACATAGGCTTCTGGCATACGCTGCTGGATAACCGGTGCGCGCTGGGTCATTTCATCGCTGCCGAACAGGTGGAAGTATGGTGCTACACGCCAGCCTTCATGGCTGCCAGCGAAAGCAGCAGGCACATTTTCGAACCAGCCCAACTGAGCCACACCGGCTTCGATCAGACGCACACCTGGGTCGCCGTTACGCAGTTTACCACCCACTTCAACCTGGAATTTGTTCCATGCCTGCGGTGAGTTCCAGCCAGGTGCCCAGGCAAAGGGTATCTGCGAACGGGCAGCACCCGGCTGGTTATTCCCTTCCATAGAGAAGGCAAACATACTGTCTTTGTCCTGCGGCTGACGCGGCTCATGCACACTGATATTGGCGCGCATCGCGGTACGCCCGCTGGAGCGGTGCGGTGAACGCGCCAGTTTCTGACCGCGGATACGGAAGCTAGCATCCGGGGCCGCATCTTTAATTCCGGCCAGCTGAGGCAATGCAACGACACAGGCATCGATCACATGATCGAGCTGGCTCCAGTCCACTTCGCGGCTGTTGATGGTGCTCTGCAGCGAGTGCAGCCAGCGCCAGCTTTCCAGCATCTGCACTTTTTCATCGTAATAAGCCGGGTCATATACCTGGAAGAAGCGCTGCGCGCGGCCTTCCTGATTCACTACCGTGCCATCGCTTTCTGCAAAGCTGGCACTGGAGAGGATCAGACCGGCTTTCTCGGTGGTCGCCGTACGCTGATGATCCAGAACGATGACATTCGGCGTATTGGCCAGGGCCGCATCTACTTTCGCTTTTGGCAGATGGCGATAAAGGTCATTTTCCAGAATGATCACGGCATCAGCCGCACCGCTTTCCAGCTCGGATAAGGCGGAATCGAGGGATTTACCGCCGATCATACCCAGCCCGACACTGTTCGCCGCCGTGGCCAATAGCGTAATGCCCACGTCGGCACCGCGCCCTTTCAGCGCTTTCGCCACGTTGGCGGCCGCCTGAATCATCGCTTCGCTACCGGAGTTGGTCCCGGAGATAATCAGCGGTTTTTTCGCTCCGGCTAAGGCCTGAACAATAACGTCAATTTTTCCGGCCAGTGATTTATCAAGGTCAGCAACGGCTGGTGCGCTGGCATCCAGTTCGTGAGCGATGGCGAAACCAAGTCGCGCCTGGTCTTCTACCGGTGCGCGATAGCTCCATGCTGCGATGTCATCCAGACGCGTCTGGTCGACGTTAGTCACGAACAGCGGATGTTTAGCGTTCTGTCCGATGTTGAGGATCGCCGCGATCTGCCAGTCTGCCACTTTTTGCGCAGCTGCCATCTCACGGGATTTCCCTTTGACGGCCTGCCGCACGGACAGCGCCACCCGTGCGCCGGTCTGGGTCAAATCTTCGCCCAGCACCAGCACCGCATCATAGCTTTCAATTTCACGCAGCGCCGGCGTATGGATCCCGCCATCACGCAGCACTTTCAGCATCAGATCCAGACGCCCCTGCTCCCCTGCCGGAATACCGGTAGAGAAGTTGTCAGCACCCACCAGCTCACGCAGGGCAAAGTTGCTCTCTACGCTGGCACGTGGGGAACCAATACCAATCACTTTCTTCGCCTGGCGCAGTACATCTGCCGCGCCCTGCATAGCCTGATCGGCATTCAGTGAAATCCAGTCATCGCCGCGACGCTGCATAGGCTGACGCGGACGATCTTTCAGATTCACGTAGCCATAACCGAAGCGGCCGCGATCGCACAGGAAGTAATGGTTTACCGTGCCGTTATAGCGGTTTTCAATACGGCGCAGTTCACCGTAGCGCTCACCCGGGCTGGTGTTACAGCCGATGCTGCACTGCTGGCAGATGCTGGGCGCAAACTGCATATCCCACTTACGGTTGTAACGCTCGGAGTGGGTTTTATCGGTAAATACGCCGGTTGGGCAGATTTCAACCAGGTTGCCGGAGAACTCGCTTTCCAGCACACCATCTTCAGGGCGGCCGAAGTAGACATTGTCATGCGCACCGTAAACACCGAGGTCAGTCCCGTCTGCGTAATCTTTGTAGTAACGCACGCAGCGATAGCAGGCAATACAGCGGTTCATCTCATGCGAAATGAACGGGCCAAGATCCTGATTACGGTGGGTACGTTTAGTGAAGCGATAGCGGCGGAAACTGTGGCCGGTCATCACTGTCATATCCTGCAGGTGACAGTTACCGCCCTCTTCACAGACCGGACAATCGTGCGGATGGTTGGTCATTAACCACTCCACCACACTTTCGCGGAACTCTTTTGCTTCACCGTCATCAATAGAGATGAAGGTACCGTCAGACGCCGGTGTCATGCAGGACATAACCAGGCGACCACGGGTATCTTCGGCATTCTGAAATTGCTTCACCGCGCACTGGCGGCAGGCACCGACGCTACCGAGCGCCGGGTGCCAGCAGAAATAAGGAATATCTAAGCCGAGGGAGAGACACGCCTGTAACAGGTTGTCTGCGCCATCAACATCATATTCTTTACCGTCTACATGAATTGTAGCCATAGTGAACATGCTTCCGTAAGGCCCGTGCGAACACGGGCGTTAAACTTTGCTTACCAGCGCGCCTTTAACAGGTTGGGCTGGATGCCGCTAATCGCGTGTGCGTTGCTGAATACCTGAGGTGCCATACCCGCTTCAAACTCTTCACGGAAGTATTTAATGGCACTTTGCAGTGGCTCTACTGCACCAGGCGCATGCGCACAGAAGGTCTTACCCGGGCCAAGCTGGCGACAGAGCTGCAGCAGGGTTTCAATATCCCCAGGCTGGCCCTGCTTATTTTCCAGCGCGCGCAGGATTTTTACGCTCCACGGCAAACCATCGCGGCAGGGGGTACACCAGCCACAGGACTCGCGAGCGAAGAACTCTTCCAGGTTACGCACCAGCGACACCATATTGATCTCGTGGTCGACAGCCATTGCCAGTGCAGTCCCCAGACGGCTCCCGGCTTTGCCGATACTGGCAAATTCCATTGGCAGGTCAAGGTGTGCCTCGGTCAGGAAGTCTGTCCCTGCCCCGCCCGGCTGCCAGGCTTTAAACTTCAGGCCATCACGCATGCCACCGGCATACTCTTCGAGGATTTCACGAGCGGTGGTACCAAAGGGCAACTCCCACACGCCAGGATTCTTCACGCGACCGGAAAAGCCCATCATTTTGGTACCGGTATCATCGCTGGTGGAGATGCCTTTGTACCAGTCAACACCGTTAGCGATGATCGCCGGAACGTTGGAGAGCGTCTCTACGTTGTTTACGCAGGTTGGCTTGCCCCAGGCACCCGCAGATGCCGGGAACGGCGGTTTGGAGCGAGGGTTTGCACGACGCCCTTCCAGCGAGTTAATCAGGGCGGTTTCTTCACCGCAGATATAACGTCCCGCACCGGTATGGACAATCAGCTCAAAGTCAAAGCCCGTACCGAGAATGTTCTTGCCAAGTAAGCCCGCTTCAGTCGCTTCAGCAATCGCCCGGCGCAGGTTAACGGCGGCCTCGATATACTCACCGCGCAGGAAGATGTAGCCGCGATAGGTTTTCAGCGCGAAGGCAGCAATCAACATACCTTCCACCAGTTGATGGGGCATCTGCTCCATCAGCAGGCGGTCTTTATAAGTGCCCGGTTCCATTTCATCAGCATTACATAACAGGTAACGGATGTTCATGGATTCGTCTTTTGGCATCAGGCTCCACTTCAGACCCGTAGAGAAGCCTGCACCACCGCGCCCTTTCAGACCGGAGTCTTTCACCTGGTTAACAATCTCTTCCGGCGACAGGGATTTCAGCGCTTTTTCAGCACCGGCATAACCATTCTTACTGCGGTACTCTTCGAGGAATACCGGCTGCTTGTCTTCACGCATCCGCCAGGTCAGCGGATGCATTTCGGCAGTACGCACGATCTGTCTCATTGATACTGCTCCAGTAAGTTGGCGATACCTTCCGGCGTGAGATGAACATGGGTATCTTCATCCACCATCATCACCGGCCCTTTGTCGCAGTTACCGAGGCAGCAGGTTGGCAGCAGCGTGAAACGCCCGTCTGCCGTGGTCTGTCCCGGTTTAATATTCAGGTTGCTTTCCAGTGCCGACTGAATCCCCTGGAAACCGGTGATGTGACACACCACGCTGTCGCAATAGCGGATCACATGACGCCCCACCGGCGTACGGAAGATCTGGCTGTAAAACGTGGCCACCCCTTCAACATCGCTGGCCGGGATGCCCAACACTTCAGCGATCGCATGGATGGCACCGTCCGGTACCCAGCCTCGGTGTTTCTGAACGATTTTCAGCGCTTCGATAGATGCCGCGCGGGCATCTTCATAGTGGTGCTTTTCATGCTCGATGGCATCGCGCTCTGCCGCACTCAGCACAAAAGCTCCGGTTTCGTCGATCGTTTCGATCGCAATTCTCTGATCGTGCATAATTAGCGGTCCACGTCTGACATAACAAAATCGATACTACCGAGGTATACGATCAGATCGGATACCAGGCTGCCGTTGATCACCGATGGGATCTGTTGCAAGTGCGGGAAGCTCGGCGTACGCACGCGGGTGCGGTAGCTCATCGTGCTGCCATCACTGGTCAGGTAGTAACTGTTGATCCCTTTGGTCGCTTCAATCATCTGGAAGGATTCGTTTGCCGGCATTACCGGGCCCCACGAAACCTGCAGGAAGTGAGTGATCAGGGTTTCGATATGCTGCAGCGTGCGCTCTTTCGGCGGCGGCGTGGTCAGCGGATGGTCAGCCTTGAACGGGCCTGCTGGCATGTTCTTCAGGCACTGTTCCAGGATGCGCATACTCTGGCGCATCTCTTCCATCTTCAGCATGACACGGGTGTAAGCACAGCTTACGCCATCTCCGATTGGCACTTCGAAATCGAAGTTTTCATAACCGGAATAGGGACGCCATTTACGCACATCAAAGTCCAGACCGGTACCACGCAGGCCAGCCCCCGTCGTGCCCCAGGCCAGTGCTTCTTCCATGTTATAGGCAGAAACCCCTTTGGAACGGGCAATAAGCACGGAGTTTTTCAGTGCGGTCTGCTCATAGGCTTTCAGACGCTTAGGCATCCAGTCCAGGAACTCACGCAGCAGGCGCTCCCAGCCTTTAGGCAGATCATGCGCCACGCCACCAATGCGGAACCAGGCCGGATGCATACGGAAGCCGGTAATGGCTTCTACCACGTCGTAAATTTTCTGGCGGTCAGTAAAGGCAAAGAACACCGGGGACATAGCACCGACGTCCTGGATAAACGTAGAGATGTACAGCAGGTGGCTGTTTATACGGAACAGCTCTGATAGCATCACGCGAATGACTTCCACGCGCTCAGGGACTTTGATACCAGCCAGCTTTTCTACCGCCAGCACGTACGGCATTTCGTTTACGCAGCCGCCGAGATACTCAATACGGTCGGTATACGGAATGTAGCTGTGCCAGGACTGGCGTTCACCCATTTTTTCGGCACCACGATGGTGGTATCCGATATCCGGCACGCAGTCGACGATCTCTTCACCGTCCAGTTGCAGGATGATACGGAACGCGCCGTGCGCAGAAGGGTGGTTCGGGCCCAGGTTGAGGAACATGAAGTCCTCATTGTTGGTCGAACGCTTCATACCCCAGTCTTCAGGCTTGAAGGTCAGAGATTCCATCTCCAGATCTTCTTTCTGCTTGGTCAGTTCAAACGGATCGAACTCGGTCGCACGCGCAGGGTAATCTTTGCGCAGCGGATGCCCTTCCCAGCTCTGCGGCATCATAATGCGCGTCAGGTGCGGGTGGCCTTCAACATTGATACCAAACATCTCCCAGGTTTCACGCTCATACCAGTTGGCATTCGGGAAAATTTTGGTGATGGTGGGCACATTCAAATCGTTTTCAGACAACGCCACCTTGAGCATGATGTCGCGGTTACGTTCAATGGAGATGAAGTGATAGAAAACGGAAAAATCCGCCGCCGGTAAACCGGCACGGTGAGTACGCAGGCGCTCATCCATGCCATGCAGGTCATACAGCATCACATAGGGTTTAGGCAGCTTGCGCAGGAACTCAATAATCTCAAGCAACTGCTCACGTTTTACCCAGACCACCGGCACACCGGTACGGGTCGCTTGTACTGTAAAGGCATCAGGCCCAAAACGATTACGCAGCTCGCCGATCACCGGGTCATCCTGGTGATCTCGGGTTTGCCATAACGGCTGGGCGAGATCTTGCGTGGTTAAATCTGTCATAAGTTGTTCACCATGCTGGCCTGTCTGACAGGCACTCAGTGTTGGCGTCAGGTGGGTCAGCGCAGATGACGTTGTGTTTTTATTGCGCTTTTAATGACCACATCCATAAACTGCTGTCTTAAATTTCGTCAGGGGTACGCAGATTGGTTACTGCAATACGCTCGGCGTTTTTCCTGTCGCGCTCAGACTGCATATTCGCGCGATAAACACCCTGATCGCTGACGACCCACGACAGCGGGCGACGTTCTTTGCCGATCGACTCCTGCAGCAGCAGCAGCGCCTGCATATAGGCTTCCGGACGAGGCGGACAGCCAGGAATATACACATCAACCGGCAGGAATTTGTCCACACCCTGCACCACAGAGTAGATATCGTACATGCCGCCGGAGTTAGCACAGGCGCCCATCGAAATCACCCATTTAGGTTCCAGCATCTGATCATAGAGGCGCTGCACAACCGGGGCCATCTTGGTAAAACAGGTTCCTGCTACCACCATAAAGTCTGCCTGACGTGGTGAAGCACGGATAACTTCAGAACCAAATCGCGCCACGTCGTGTACCGAAGTAAACGACGTTGTCATCTCGACGTAGCAACAAGAAAGACCGAAGTTGAACGGCCAGAGGGAATTCTTACGACCCCAGTTCACCATATCGTGCAGGGCATGTTCTAACTTGCCCATGTAGACGTTTTGATGAACGTGCTTTTCCAGGGGATCGGTGACGATCTCCTGCTTTTGCAGTGGGTAACGGTCATTCTCACCGTTCGGGTCTATGCGGGTGAGCGTATAGTCCATGTGTTTTTGCCTCGCTGTTACTGCTTGTGACGGTTGGCGTGCGAGATGGTGGTAGGTTTGACGTCAAACTGACGACGGGCAGGTGCCCAATCCAGTGCGCCTATGCGAACCAGATAAAACAGACCAGCAAGCAGAACCAAAATGAAAATGGCGGCTTCGACAAAGCCGACCCATCCGCTTTCGCGAATCGCCGTCGACCATGCGTAAAGATAGAGGGCTTCAACGTCGAAGATGACGAAGAACATGGCAACCAGATAAAACTTGGCAGACAGGCGCAGTTTTGCCGTGCCAACGGAGGCTATACCGGATTCGAAAGGGGTATTTGTATGCCTTCCACGGGCTTTTCCGCCCAAAAACCATGCCCCGGCCAACATCAGGCAGCAGAGACCAATCGAGACGATCAGGAAAACAGCAAATGCCCAATGATGGGCGACGACTTCTGTGGTTGTTGACATACTCTTGCTTACTCACCAAAAGTGGCGTTTTGCGTTCTGCTCTCATATTTGGCAGTTAACACACCACATCGATTCAAGGGAAGAATGAAAAACCGGATAAATTATACTGACTTTCATGATTAGGCAGTAATTTTATGTGGTTTTTTACTCCTTTAACTGACCTTTTGTCAACTTTGACAAAACTATCCGCACATTAATTTACACAGACAACATTTTTTTAACACATGATGCTTAAAAAGTGGGCTAAGTCGTGTCAGTGGCATCATGTGATCAAAGTGTAGCGGTAAAAAACCTGTTTGGATCCTGTATTTAACAAGGTCTATTTTGGCAGGAAAGAGCGGGTTTTCCTGCCCCTTAATGGGGTTATTTTTTTGATCCAGGACACACTTTGGTGTTTTTTGGCAGAAAAATGGGCAGTTTTATTTGTGCAGAATCAATTCACTGATCGGACCAGGGCAGAAAAAAGCACCGGAATATTCAGTAAAAACAACATCGCGCAATTTTTGACACTCAACAACGTAATGAAGGCAAGAAAATCCTGATATCACTCGACATAATCGCAAAAAAAAGGCCTTCCAGTGATGTATTCATCTGAAAGGCCTGTTTTATGCAGTAAAACTAAAAAAAATCATTTTTAATGATAAAAATAATCGTTAGCGTTTACTCATTACTCTTCTTCATCTGCAAATGCTGCGTCATCCTGAGCCGTAACGGTCAGATTGTAGGGATCGTTACGTGATTCCATCGCATTGAAGATAGCCAGGGCCAGCTCGTTGTCGCTATCAGGATTACGGCAAAGTAAATATTCCGTATCAGGCAACATTGGCAATCCCTCAGCAGCCCCCATCACACGCAGTTCAGGGCTCATCATCTCAACTGGGCGGGCAGTCACTCCCAGCCCTGCTTTAACGGCTGCGCGAACAGCAGCCAACGTCGAGGCCACATAAGAAATGCGCCACGGAATACCGGCTTCGTTCAGATGGTCAATGGCCATATCACGATAAGGACTTGGCTCATCCAGCAGGACCAGTGGGATCGCTTCCCCGCGCTGGAAGATATAGTCTGCCGCACAGTACCAGAGCGTTGGTGAGGTACGTAAGACCTGCCAGGTGAAGTTCATCGGACTGGAGGTCGTTACCACCAAATCAACTTCGCCCTGGTTCAGCATTTCCATCATAAACGGGTTGCGCTTCACCCGGACATCAATAGCCAGTTTTGGGTAGACCGAAGTCACGCGGTTAAGCAGGAACGGCAAAATAGTGTCAGAGGTATCATCGGATGCGCCGATAGTCAGAACCCCCTGAATGTTGCTGTACATCAGAGAAGTACAGGCTTCATCGTTGAAGCGCAGTATCTTCCTGGCGTAACCCAGCAGTTGAATACCATGTTCCGTCAATAACTTGTTGCGTCCATGCCTGGCAAACAGCTCTTTGCCTACCAATTGTTCCAGACGCTGCATTTGCTGACTCACCGCTGACTGCGTTCTGCACACCGCCGCTGCGGCCGCAGCAAAAGTGTTCAGATCGGCAACAGCAACGAAGGTTCTCAGCAGATCGAGGTCGAGATTGAGTACTGGACGATTTGCACTAGTCATGTTTTTCTTCACTTTATAAGTTTTTTACAAACAGCTACCCTGGTGTTATTACCTGCTTTATCAAAGGGATAAAACGATAACAATTGCGTAATGGCTACAGTGTTAAGTAATAAAGTATTACCTTATGCATTACTCTCATTAGCAGACGATCACGCCGTTTCTACTCTGTTAATTCCTTCCAGCTTAAAAGAGCTGAAAGGAAGATAAAGATTCTCACGTCTGATACATCGCTAATGCACGCTGCACTAACCCATAAGTTGCAGGAAGCCGCGTCGTTATAGTTTATTAACGCCGACAAAACTCAATCAGAGACGAGTTGCGGTGTCGTTAGTCTAAAACAACCATTGAAAATTAAGTTACCAACACGCTGTGATAGCAGCGAAAAATGTTAAGCAGTACTTACTGTTCAAGGTAATAAAAATGTTTTTTTTATTTCCCGGGCGACCTGCACGCACGGTGCAAAGCCTCCTGAAGGTTATCCTGACATACTGTCGTTTACTTTTTAAGCCTAAAACCCAATATTCTTATCACTAAAGTAAGATTTTATCGGCAAGGGCCTACATGACAGGCTTTTTCACTGCATTATCTGTCTCAATACACCTTTTGCGAGAATCACGCCCCGGGCATCGGACCGGGTATCCCCTCCCTGCCCCATGTTGATGCAAACGACGCATTGCTTAAAAAATAAACAGTCATGTAAGGGTTATTTGACTGTTTCTGCCATCATTAGTGCACGTTTTTTTACTAAATAATTTAATCATTACGTCGGGAAACAGTAAAAGCCGTCTCGTCATCTTGTTATGTTAAAACGACCTTCCAGACGTTAGCATCGGAATAGGCTCAATATGTAGCATGAAATATCCCTCCAGAACCTGTTAGCGCGACCCACTGCCATCAGAATGAAAAAATCCTCCTTTAACACACCAAAGCCTGCTGCTGCCCTTCAAAAAAAACCGGTAGAGGAGTACATTGTGCAATGTTTAGTTTTCCACGGCAGGAAACCGCTTCTGCCAGTCAAGGCGACAGAGATGACCCCAATTGATAAATCCAGCAAACTGGATAACGTGTGTTACGACATTCGCGGCCCGGTGCTAAAAGAAGCAAAACGCCTCGAAGAAGAAGGCAATAAAGTTCTTAAACTGAATATCGGCAACCCTGCCCCCTTCGGTTTTGAAGCCCCCGACGAAATCCTCGTCGATGTCATCCGCAATCTGCCAGGCGCGCAGGGTTACTGTGATTCGAAAGGCCTCTATTCCGCCCGTAAAGCGATCATGCAGCACTACCAGGCGCGCGGTATGCGCGATATCACGGTAGAAGACATCTATATTGGTAACGGTGTTTCAGAGCTGATCGTACAGTCGATGCAGGCGCTACTGAACAGCGGCGACGAAATGCTGGTCCCGGCCCCGGATTACCCACTCTGGACCGCCGCTGTTTCACTGTCCGGTGGGAAAGCCGTGCACTACCTGTGTGA
This sequence comes from Erwinia persicina NBRC 102418, assembly GCF_001571305.1. GTDB lineage: Bacteria > Pseudomonadota > Gammaproteobacteria > Enterobacterales > Enterobacteriaceae > Erwinia > Erwinia persicina. Next base: position 566,520 of record NZ_BCTN01000001.1, read on the forward strand.
TGAGTCCGCAGGCTGGTTCCCGGACCTCGACGATATTCGCAGCAAAATCACCCCGCGTACGCGCGGTATCGTGATCATCAACCCGAATAACCCGACGGGTGCCGTCTACAGCAAAGAGCTGTTGATGGAGGTGGTTGAACTGGCCCGTCAGCACAACCTGATTATTTTTGCCGATGAGATCTACGACAAGATCCTTTACGATGTTGCCCAGCACCACTCCATTGCGGCCCTGGCGCCCGACCTGCTGACCATCACCTTTAACGGGTTGTCTAAAACCTATCGCGTGGCGGGTTTCCGTCAGGGCTGGATGGTGCTTAACGGGCCGAAGAAGCACGCTAAAGGTTATATTGAAGGGCTGGAGATGCTGGCCTCAATGCGCCTGTGCGCAAACGTCCCCGCCCAGCACGCGATTCAGACGGCGCTGGGGGGTTATCAGAGCATCAGTGAGTTTATTCAGCCCGGCGGCCGCCTGTATGAACAGCGTAACCGTGCATGGGAACTGATAAACGAGATCCCGGGTGTCAGTTGCGTGAAGCCGCAGGGAGCGCTGTATATGTTCCCGAAAATCGACGCGAAAAAATTTAACATCCATGACGATCAGAAAATGGTCCTCGATTTCCTGCTGCAGGAAAAAGTGCTGCTGGTGCAGGGTACGGCCTTTAACTGGCCATGGCCGGACCACGTACGTATCGTCACCCTGCCCCGCGTAGATGAACTGGAGATGGCTATCAATAAATTTGGCCGTTTCCTCGGCGGATACCGCCAGCTGTAATCTTCTCCCCGAAGGGCGGCTCAGGCCGCTCTTTGCATTGTGACGTAAGGGAAAAAGACCATGAACCAGAGCCACTTCTTTGCTCACCTCTCCCGTCTGAAACTGATTAATCGCTGGCCGCTGATGCGCAACGTGCGCACGGAAAACGTTTCTGAGCACAGCCTGCAGGTCGCCATGGTCGCGCATGCACTGGCATTGATTAAGAACAAGAAATTTAACGGCAATCTCAATGCTGAACGCATCGCGATGATGGCAATTTATCATGATGCCAGCGAAGTGCTGACCGGCGATCTGCCCACGCCAGTGAAGTATTACAACGCGCAGATCGCCCACGAGTACAAGAAAATTGAGAAAATTGCGCAGCAAAAGCTGATTGAAATGCTGCCGGAAGAGCTGCGTTCGGCTTATGCCCCGCTGATCGATGAACATCAGCATAGCGAGGCCGAAACGGCCATCGTCAAGCAGGCTGATGCACTCTGTGCCTACCTGAAATGTCTGGAAGAGCTGTCAGCGGGGAACAACGAGTTTCTGCTGGCAAAGGCACGGCTGGAAAAAACGCTGGCGCAGCGCCACAGCCCGGAGATGGACTATTTCGTGGAGGTGTTTGTACCCAGCTTCAGCCTGTCGCTGGATGAGATTAGCCAGGACTCGCTGTAAGTGTATTCCGGGTTGTCAGCGCAACAGTGATCACGCCCTCGCCGTGGCGAGAAAAATCGGCCAGCAAAAAAAACCCCGCGGTGGCGGGGCTGAATAACTCAGTGTCTGCGGTGAACATCCACGCTGCCATCGGGATTTTTATGAATAATCAGCTCATCCAGCGAGGTGAGTACCATATCGACATCCTCCAGACGCGGCGCATCGGCAGGCACGTTTGCGGCAATGACATGACAGCCGGCGGCAAGACCAGAAAGAATACCCGCTGCGGCGTCTTCCACCACCACGCACTCCTCCGGCTCCAGGTCGAGCAACTGGGCTCCCAGCAAATAAGCATCCGGCTCCGGCTTACCACGCTCCACGCGCTCTGCCGTGACAAACGCCGCCGGTGCGGGTAATCCTGCTGCCGCATGACGGGCGCTGGCGACCGGCACAGAACCGGAGGTGACGATGGCCCAGGGGATCGCCAGTTCATCAAGTCGGGCCAGCAGGGCTAACGCCCCTGGCAGAGCAACGATGCCGTCGGTGTCTTCAGCTTCCAGCTTTTCCAGCGCAGTAAACTCCTGCTGGATCGCCTCGGCGGAGGCACCTGCCATAAAATGGCGCAGTGAGGTAATAGCCTGCTTACCGTGGATAAAGCCCAGCACCTCGTCAGGAGCAATCCCGTGGCGCTGACCCCAGTTTTTCCAGGCACGTTCGACCACTGCAAGAGAGTCGACTAACGTGCCATCCAGATCAAACAGAAAACCTTTACACTTCACTGCATTTTCCTTCTCAGGCGTTGATAACTTGCGCGATCTCATTCGCACTCAGATGGTACTGTCGGGGACAATTGTGCCACACAGTCAGCATACGTTGGTACTTTTCCCACATCGGTACCTGAGCATTAAAATCGTGGCTGCCGGCTGAAAAATGCCCGTATCGCCCTTCCACATTCACCAGGAAGCGCACGTAGCCAAGGTATCGCCCTTCTGTCGCCGCATCAAAGCCGAGGAAAACCAGACGGCGTGCGTCCACGGTTTGAGGCTCTTTCAGATTAGTCCAGGACACATGAAGCGCATGATACATCTCCATCATGGCCACCAGCGTGCGACACTCCGCTTCAGGCAACTGGCTGAATTCATTATCCAGCTCACGCAGCTGAAGTCCGTAACCGCGCTCAACAATAGTCTGATAGCGACGATGGCGCGCGGCATTTTCCGGGTCAAGCATGGCCATGAGCTGATACTGATTAGAAAGAATTAAACGTTGGGCATGGGACATATCCATTTGGGGCTCCTCGGCCACGGGGGCAGTCTGAAAGTCACAAAAGGATCGCACAGCGCAGGGAAAGGCTTCTTTGACGTAAAGCGGGTTTCCTCCGGTTTGCGCAGAGGAAACCCGCGACAACATCAAAGATCGTCGAGGAAGGTTTTATCCAGCTGCTTGAAAGCCCGTTTCAGCACATCAGCCAGCGACTGATAGGTCGGTTTGCCTTCGACCGGCGCTATCGCCTGCCCGGCCTCCTGCAGCTTACCGCGGACGTCATGGAACCAGCCAAGCAGTGACGGCGGCAAAGGTGTCACTGAACGCCTGCCCAGCCACCACAGCCCCTGCATGGGCAGGCTGCAGGCAAACAGTGCCGTGGTCACCGCCGGCCCCAACTGGCCACCCAGCGCAATTTGCCAGGTGAGGGTAAAAATAGCGACCGGTGGCATAATACGGATAGCAAAACGCGTGGCACGCGTTACTCTGTTTTCAGGAAACATGGGTGCAAGGCGTTTATCGACAGGCCACGTTTTCATATAGTGCTGACCGTGCTGGAACAGCTTAAACCAACCGACACTGCCGGAGTCATTTGCCATGTCTGACCTCAACTTCAGAGATAAATTTTAAAATAAACCTGTAACTCACCAACTTTACCTAACATGATTCAAAATATTTTGTCTTTACGAGTGACACTGGTTTATCCTGTGCGCGTTTTGTACCCGTCATATTGGGTAAACACCCTGGACTGCGAGCAACACTGGGTCAACAATCAGACAAGTCATGATGAAGCAGACGACATTTAAAAAAACATTGTAGTATTTCAAATTTTTTTGCTTTCGAACAAAACTTATCGGAAGCCTGACGTTCATCATTAATGTACCAGCTTTCATGCGCTACGCTGATAGTCTGTTTGACTTTTATTTCGCCACTTTTAATAAATAGGACTTTCCATGTCGAGTAAGTTAGTACTGGTTCTGAACTGCGGTAGCTCTTCCCTGAAATTTGCCATTATCGACCCGGCAAATGGAGACGAGTATCTGTCAGGTTTAGCTGAATGCTTCCACCTGCCGGAAGCCCGCATCAAGTGGAAACTGGACGGCGCTAAACAAGAAGCGGCTCTGGGTGCTGGCGCAGCGCACAGCGAAGCACTGAACTTCATGGTTAAAACTATTCTGGCACAAAAACCAGAACTGTCGGCACAAATCGTTGCAATCGGTCATCGCATCGTACACGGTGGCGAAAAGTTAACGCAGTCAGTGGTGATTGACGAATCGGTAATCCAGGGCATCAAAGATGCCTCCTCCTTTGCACCACTGCATAATCCGGCGCACCTGATCGGTATCGATGAAGCGCTGAAAAACTTCCCCCACCTGTCAGATAAAAATGTCGCTGTTTTCGACACCGCTTTCCATCAGACAATGCCGGAAGAATCTTATCTCTACGCCCTGCCGTACAAACTGTATAAAGAGCATGGCGTCCGCCGCTATGGCGCGCACGGCACCAGCCATTTCTATGTGACTCAGGAAGCAGCGAAAGTCCTGAACAAACCGGTGTCAGAACTGAATATCATCACCTGCCATCTCGGCAATGGTGGCTCAGTCTCTGCAATCCGTAACGGCGAGTGCGTGGATACGTCTATGGGCCTGACCCCGCTGGAAGGCCTGGTCATGGGCACGCGCAGCGGCGATATCGACCCGGCGATCATCTTCTTCCTGCACGACACCCTGGGCATGAGCGTGGATGCTATCAACAAACTGCTGACCAAAGAGTCCGGCCTGCTGGGCCTGACCGAAGTCACCAGCGACTGCCGTTACGTTGAAGATAACTACGCCACCAAAGCTGACGCGAAGCGCGCGATGGACGTGTTCTGCCACCGCCTGGCGAAATACATCGGTTCTTACACCGCGCTGATGGATGGCCGCCTTGACGCCGTAATCTTCACCGGTGGTATCGGTGAAAACGCCGCGATGGTGCGCGAACTCTCACTGGCTAAACTGGCGCTGCTGGGCTTCGAAGTTGACCATGAGCGCAACCTGGCCGCACGCTTCGGCAAATCAGGCTTTATCAATAAAGAAGGCACCCGCCCGGCGATCGTTATCCCGACCAATGAAGAGTTGGTTATCGCGCAGGACGCCAGCCGCCTGACCGCATAAGAACCGTTACGCTCCGTCAGCTCAGGCTGGCGGAGTGGTTTCAGACACCATTTTATATAGCTCACTATTTCACGTCCCCCCAGGGGGCCTGATGGGGTACAGGAAGGCGGTTCAGCGCACCTGTAGCGAGAAATATGGCGTTATCGGAGGTACAACGTGTCCCGAACTATCATGCTTATTCCTACCGGCACCAGCGTCGGCCTGACCAGTGTCAGCCTGGGCGTTATCCGTGCGATGGAACGTAAAGGCGTGCGTCTCAGCGTCTTCAAACCCATCGCCCAGCCTCGTGCCGGCGGTGACAGCCCTGACCAGACCACCACCATCATTCGTAAAAACTCCAGCATCCCGGCTGCTGAACCGCTGCCGATGAGCCGCGTGGAGTCGCTGCTCGGTTCCAACCAGCAGGACGTGCTGATGGAAGAGATTATCGCCCGCTACCATGAAAACACCAAAGATGCCGAAGTGGTGCTGGTAGAAGGCCTGGTGCCCACGCGTAAACATCAGTTCGCCAATGCGCTGAACTATGAAATTGCCAAGACACTGAATGCAGAAATCGTCTTCGTGATGGCACTGGGCAATGACTCAGCGGCGCAGCTGAAAGAGCGTATTGAACTGACGCAGAGCAGCTTTGGCGGTAGCAAAAATAAAAGCATTACCGGCGTCATTATTAACAAACTGAATGCTCCGGTTGACGATCAGGGGCGCACCCGCCCGGATCTGTCAGAAATCTTCGACGATTCCAACAAAGCCAGCGTTGCCAATATCGATCCTAAGCAGCTGTTCGCTAACAGCCCGCTGCCCGTGCTGGGCTGTGTGCCGTGGAGCTTCGAGCTGATCGCCACCCGCGCCATCGATATGTGTCGTCACCTGAATGCACGCGTCATCAACGAAGGCGATATCGCGACGCGCCGCGTGAAGTCCGTGACTTTCTGTGCCCGCAGCCTGCCACACATGCTGGAACATTTCCGTCCAGGCTCCCTGCTGGTCACCTCGGCTGACCGCCCGGACGTGCTGGTCGCCGCCTGCCTGGCGGCCATGAACGGCATTGAAATTGGTGCCATTCTGCTGACCGGTGGCTACGCCATTGATGCCCCGATCCAGAAGCTGTGCGAACGTGCCTTCCAGACCGGCCTGCCGGTCTTTATGGTCGACACCAACACCTGGCAGACCTCTCTCAGCCTGCAGAGCTTCAACCTGGAAGTACCAAGCGACGATACCCAGCGTATTGAGCGCGTACAGGAATATGTCGCCAGCCACATCAATGCGGACTGGATTGAATCGCTGACCGCTGAATCTGAGCGCAGCCGACGCCTGTCACCGCCGGCCTTCCGCTACCAGCTGACCGAGCTGGCACGTAAAGCGGGCAAACGCATCGTGCTGCCGGAAGGCGACGAACCGCGTACCGTAAAAGCGGCAGCTATCTGTGCTGAACGTGGTATTGCCACCTGTATCCTGCTGGGTAACCCGGAAGAGATCCAGCGCGTTGCCGCCGCACAGGGCGTTGAACTGGGCAAAGGCATCGAGATTGTCGACCCGGCCGTGGCGCGTGAAAACTACGTGGCCCGCCTGGTTGAGCTGCGTAAGAGCAAGGGCATGACCGAAGTGGTCGCGCAGGAGCAGCTGGAAGATAACGTGATGCTCGGCACCATGATGCTGGAGCGCGGAGAAGTTGACGGCCTGGTTTCCGGTGCTGTTCACACCACGGCCAACACCATTCGTCCACCGTTACAGCTGATCAAAACAGCCCCGAACAGTTCACTGGTTTCTTCCGTGTTCTTTATGCTGCTACCGGAACAGGTGCTGGTATACGGTGACTGCGCAATCAACCCGGATCCGAACCCGGAGCAGCTGGCAGAAATTGCTATCCAGTCTGCCGACTCTGCACTGGCGTTCGGCATCGAACCCCGCGTGGCCATGATCTCCTACTCCACCGGAACCTCCGGTGCCGGTAGCGATGTTGAGAAGGTTCGCGAAGCGACCCGTATTGCTCAGGAAAAACGTCCTGACCTGGTGATCGACGGGCCGCTGCAGTACGACGCCGCGATCATGGCCGATGTGGCCAAATCTAAGGCTCCCAACTCACCGGTAGCCGGTCGTGCCACGGTGTTCATCTTCCCGGACCTGAACACCGGTAATACCACCTACAAAGCCGTACAGCGCTCTGCTGACCTGATCTCCATCGGGCCAATGCTGCAGGGGATGCGCAAGCCGGTGAATGACCTGTCACGCGGTGCCCTGGTAGACGATATCGTTTACACCATCGCCCTGACCGCCATTCAGTCGAAACAGGCTGAAGGCTAAACGCGCGGGGTAACCCGCAGGCAACAGGGCGGACCTTCACAGGTTCGCCCTTTTTTTTGCCTATGACATACACTATCCGTTACGTCGGCTATGCCTGCCCCCTGATGACGTCGCGGGCGGGCGTGCCGTATTGCTAAACAGGCAGGACAGAATAAACATGCGTCTGGAACGCGCCCCAGGGCGGCGACAGAGACGTTGAGAAAACGCGAAATACCGGATGAGGTGACACCATGAGCAACAGTGAAACAGAGCAGCGCCGTCTGAACGCCACGCCGCGCGGCGTCGGCGTGATGTGCGATTTCTATGCGGTTAAAGCGGAAAATGCCACGCTATGGGATCATCAGGGCCGGGAATATATCGACTTTACCGCCGGCATTGCCGTACTGAATACCGGGCACCGCCATCCGAAGGTGATGGCGGCCGTCAGAGATCAGCTGGCGAGCTTCACCCATACCGCCTTCCAGGTGATCCCGTACGAGAACTACATCGCCCTGGCGGAAGCGCTGAATGCACGAGTGCCGATCGACGGCCCGTGTAAAACTACCTTCTTTACCAGCGGCGCTGAAGCCGTGGAAAACGCGGTAAAAATCGCCCGCGCCGCTACCGGGCGTCCGGGTGTGATTGCTTTCAGCGGTGCTTTCCACGGCCGCACACTGATGACCATGGGACTGACCGGCAAGGTGTCGCCGTATAAAACCGGCTTTGGCCCCTTTCCCGGATCGGTGTTCCACGCCCGCTATCCGAACGCCCTGCACGGCGTCAGCGTGGACGATGCCATGGCCAGCCTGGAGAACCTGTTTAAATGTGACATCAGCCCGCAGCAGGTGGCGGCGATTATCTATGAACCTGTTCAGGGGGAAGGCGGCTTCAATATTGCACCCGTGGAGTTTGTCAGCGCCCTGCGTACGCTGTGCGACCGGCACGGCATTGTGATGATTGCTGACGAGATCCAGAGCGGCTTTGCCCGCTGCGGCAAACTGTTTGCCAGCGACTACTACCCGGAAGCCAGACCTGACCTGATGACCATGGCAAAAAGCCTGGGAGGTGGGCTGCCCATATCGGCGGTATCCGGCCGCGCTGAACTGATGGATGCCCCGGAGCCCGGTGGCCTGGGCGGTACCTATGCCGGCAACCCTCTGGCCATCGCGGCCTCGCTGGCAGTGCTGGAAGTGATTGAGGAAGAGCAGCTGTGCGACCGTGCCCTGCGCCTGGGGGCCTGGCTGGAGGAAACGCTGAACGCCAGCGGACATCCCGCGCTGGCTGAAGTCCGTGCCCGTGGTTCAATGGTGGCCGCTGAGTTTAACGATCCGCTGACCGGCGCCCCCTCCCCCGCCATCGCACGCGACATTCAGCAACGTGCGCTGGAGCAGAGATTGATCCTGCTGACCTGCGGCGTCTACGGCAATGTGATCCGTTTCCTTTATCCACTGACCATTCCCGATGCGCAGTTTAAAACCGCCCTCAACGTTCTTTCGGATTTATTGCGGCGCTGATATCGGTGAGGCAGACCGGAGGGCTGCAGTGAGAAAGGGATCAACGTGGCGCAGGGGGTCTGCGCCACGGAGGGGATCAGTCGTGGCGGCCTGACTCGTTATTACGCGTCAGCCATAGCGACAGCGCCTTCAGCGAGTCATTGGTGAACTCGTCGCAGCGGGCGGTGATCTCCTCTGGTGTCATCCAGAAGATCTCATCCACCTCCTCTTCCTGCATGGCAAACGGGCCATGTGACACACAGCTGAATAATCCGCCCCACACGCGGCAGTGTTCATCTTCGTAATAGAACTGCCCGTGTTCGGCAAACGGCACGTCGGCGATGCCCAGTTCTTCTTCCGCTTCACGCCGCGCGGACCCCAGCATCTCTTCGCCCGCCTGCACCACGCCCCCGGCGGTGGCATCGAGCATTCCCGGCATAAAATCCTTGGTCTCGGTCCGACGCTGCACCAGAATTTTGCCCATACCATCGTGAACCACGATGTAGGTTGCGCGATGGCGCAAACACTGCGCACGCATCTGCACACGGCTGGACTGTGCAATGACCTCGTTATCTTCACTAACGATATCCACCCACTCCGTGCCCTGATCTTGCTCCACCATCCGTAACCCTTTTTGTTCTGGCGCCTGGCGCACAGTTGAATCAAACGTTTTCGCGCACGATTGTGCGATCCGCCCTAAATTAATGTGTAACGCGTTGCGACGCAATCATCAATTTGTGCTCATCTGCGGGTCCCCTTCACTGACTCTGCCAGCCACAGCTGTACCGACGCTCGCTGCCACTGAAAATGCGCATAATCTGCCAGACGCGATGGCAGCGGGTCGCCGTGAAGTGCCAGGCGATTCAGCATCACTGCCAGGTCAGTATCTGCAATTGACCACTCGCCAAACAGGTTGTGCTGGCCCTCTGGCAGGAGGCGCTCAATGGCGTCAACCAGCTTTTGCACCGCCTGCTGTGCAGCAGCATCCAGTGGCGCAAAACGTTTACCGGCAAAAAGCACCTCCGTTGGGCGCTGCTGGCGAACAGGCAGAAAATCACTGCGTAGCCATGCCTGAATTTCACGCGCTTTCGCCCGTTTTTCACTATCACGCGGATAGAGTCGCTCATAGTCTGGCGGCGAAAATCGGTCTTCCAGATACTCCGTAATGGCAGAGGACTCTGACAGCACGAAGCTATCTACCTGTAACGTTGGCACGCGCCGCGTTAGTGATATCTCACTGTACGCCTGCTGCTGCTGCTCCTGACTGCCCAGATCCACAGGCTTCAGGGTAAAGGGCAGGCCTTTTTCCCTCAGTGCAACATACACAGACATCACATAGGGGCTATAAAACTGGGAATCAGACCACAGCAGAATCGGGGGATAGCTCATCAGGACGTCCTCTGGTGTTCACGGAAAGGAACATCTTGTTTACCGATTTTTTCTGCCGAAGGCAATCTCCACGCGGGTTATGTTTTCTCTTTGAGAACATGTGACATTTTTCCCTATACCAATGCAGGCCCATGCGCAATCCCGCCATCTTATCCTATGCTGAATGCAGGATAACTTGCTGCCACCTTGGAGGATAAACCGCATGAATATTCTGATTACCGGCGGTACGGGGCTGATTGGACGCCCACTCATCGCCCGACTGCTCCAGGCCGGCCACCAGATCAACGTGGTGACGCGTGATGTCGCTGCCGCACGCCACAGCCTGAGCGACCAGGTCAGCCTGTGGTCGGGGCTGGATCAGCAGCGGGATTTGAACGGCATTGATGCCGTGATCAATCTGGCCGGAGAGCCTATTGCCGCAAAGCGCTGGAGCGAGCCGCAGAAACGACGGCTGTGCGACAGTCGCTGGCAGATCACCCAGCGACTGGCCGAACTGATTGTGGCCAGCAGCACGCCGCCTGCGGTGCTGATTTCGGGCTCCGCCACAGGCTTCTATGGCAACAGCGGCGACCCGGTCGTGACAGAGGACGATCCCGGACATGCCGAGTTTACCCATGAGCTGTGTGCCCGTTGGGAACAGCTGGCCCTGCAGGCGCAAAGTGAGCATACCCGCGTCTGTCTTTTACGGACAGGGGTAGTGTTGTCTGAGAAAGGAGGCGCTCTGGAGCAGATGAAGCTGCCCTTTAAGCTCGGAATTGGCGGGCCGCTGGGTGACGGCAAGCAGTATTTACCCTGGGTGCATCTGGAGGATGCGGTCAACGGTATTATCTGGCTGCTGGATCATCCTGAACTGAATGGCCCCTTTAATCTGGTTGCCCCCTATGCGGTACGCAACGAGCAGTTTGCCGCCGCGCTGGGTAAAGCGATGCACCGGCCGGCGTTTGTACGTACGCCCGCCGCCGCTATCCGGCTGATGATGGGGGAATCATCTGTGCTGGTGCTGGGCGGGCAGCATGTCGTTCCGCAGCGGCTGGAGGCGTCGGGGTTTCGTTTTCGCTGGTATGAATTAGACAAGGCACTGGCGGATGTGATCCCGTAGAACGCGCCCCTCCTTTTTCCGAACGGCCCAAAAGAGAGGGGCGCGTTTTCAGGGCGGACCGAAACAGCCGATCCGCCCTGAACGGCTTTAATTATTTCAACGCCCCTGACAGAAACTGCTGCAGTCGCGTACTCTTCGGCTGGTTAAATACCTCTTCAGGCGGCCCCTCCTCTTCAATTTTCCCCTGGTGCAGGAAAATGACATGGCTGGAGACATGGCGCGCAAACTCCATCTCATGCGTGACCACCACCATGGTTTTTCCCTCTTCTGCCAGCTTCTGCATAATGCGCAGCACCTCCCCCACCAGCTCCGGGTCAAGTGCAGAGGTCGGTTCATCAAACAGCAGCACTTCCGGCTCCATCGCCAGCGCACGGGCGATAGAGACGCGCTGCTGCTGACCGCCCGACAGGTGAACCGGATACTTACCGCGCGCACGCTCATCAATCCCAACTTTGTCGAGATAGCGAATGGCGCGGTCGCGGGCTTCGGCCTTACTTAAGCCCAGCACCTGCACCGGAGCCTCCATGACGTTCTCCAGCACCGTCATATGGCTCCAGAGGTTGAAATGCTGGAATACCATGGTCAGGCGCGTCCGCAGCATACGCAGCTGTTCTTTATTGGAGACTTTCAGCTGGCCATCGGTATCACGAACCAGATTGATATTCTGGTTGTTCACCGCGATGGTGCCTTCGCTCGGTTTTTCGAGGAAGTTAATACAGCGCAGGAAGGTACTCTTGCCGGAGCCGGATGAACCAATAATACTGATCACATCTCCGGCGTTTGCCTGCAGCGAAACCCCCTTCAGCACTTCGTGCTCACCGTAACGTTTATGCAGCTCGGTGACGCTTAATTTATTATCAGCCATGGTGTTTTACTCAATGCGAAGATGAAGGTTTAACGTGCGCCAGCCAGCGTTTTTCCGCTTTACGGAACAGACTAATCAACACATAAGAAATAATCAGATACAGCACGGCCGCGATGCCGAAGGCAATAAACGGCTGATAGGTGGCAGAGTTGATGTCGCGGGCCACCTTCAGCAGGTCGGGCACGGTGGCAGTAAATGCCAGCGCCGTGGAGTGCAGCATCAGAATAACTTCATTACTGTAGGCCGGCAGTGCGGAGCGCAGCGCCGAAGGCATAATAATGCAGCGATAGAGTTTAAACGTAGAAAAACCATACGCGCGGGCGGCCTCAATCTCGCCGTGCGGGACGGAACGAATAGCACCGGCAAAAATTTCCGTGGTGTAAGCACAGGTGTTGAGCGTCAGCGCCAGCAGCGTACAGTTCAGCCCGCTGCGGAAGAAAGCATTCAGCATCTCAGTGCCTTTCACGACTTCCAGGGTGTACATCCCGGAGTAGAACACCAGCAGTTGAACATACAGCGGCGTACCGCGAAAAATATAGGTAAACAGCCACACCGGAAAACGGATGGCTCTGATGGGAGACACGCGGGCAATCGACATCAGCACCGCCATACAGCCGCCCAGTACCACGGACACGACCAACAGCCAGAGCGTGATGGCCACGCCAGAGAAGCGGTAACCGTCGGTCCACAGCAGGGCTTTCCAGTACTCCTGAATAATCTCAATCATAGATCAGCCCTTTTCACACCCACCGTATAACGCCGTTCCAGCCACCACAGCACCCCGTTGGAAAGCGTGGTAAAAATCAGGTAGATAACACCCGCGACAATCGCGAAATAGAACGGTTCCCACGTCGACTTGCCGGCCAGCTGCGTGGCTTTAACCACGTCTTCCAGGCCCAGAAGCGATACCAGCGCCGTCGCTTTAAGGATCACCTGCCAGTTGTTGCCGATGCCCGGTAACGCAAAGCGCATCATGCCGGGGAACAGCACGCGACGAAAGGTCTGGGAACGGGTAAAGCCGAAGGCCGTGGCGGCCTCGATTTGCCCTTTCGGCACCGCCATATAGGCTCCGCGAAAGGTTTCGGTGAAATAGGCTCCGTAGATAAAGCCCAGAGTGATAATCCCGGCGACCATCGGATCGATATCGAACTGCGACAGGCCGAAGAAATCCGTTACCTGATTCAGCGCAATTTGCAGACCGTAGAAGATCAGCAGCATCAGAACCAGATCGGGTACCCCACGGATCAGCGTAGTGTAGCCTTCAAAAATAATCACCAGCACACGACTGTTGGAGAGTTTGGCCCCGGCGCCAATCAATCCGAGCACCACGGCGAACACCACCGAGCTGAGGGCCAGCTCCAGGGTCACCATCGCGCCTTTAAAAATGACTTCAGAGTAGCCATACAGCATAAGCACATCCTGTCTTTCTATCTTAATCTTACGAACAGCAGCCCCACCGCCGTTGACGATGGGGCCAGCAGACAGGTTTTTACTTAACCGCCGTACACGTCAAAATCGAAATATTTTTTGGCTAATTTATCGTAGGTGCCATCTTTACGCATTTCATCGAACGCTTTATCGATAGCGGCTTTCAGTTCAGGATTATCCTTGCTCATGCCCATACCGGTGCCCACACCGAAAATTTTCTCATCTTTTACTGCCGGGCCGGCGAAAGCATACTCTTTACCGGCGGGCTGCTTAAGGAAGCCTTCGCTGGCAGCCACTTCATCCTGGAAGGCGGCATCAATACGGCCTGCGGTCAGATCCTGATACACCAGGTCCTGGTTGGCATAAGGGGTGACCGTTACGCCTTTTGGACGCCAGTTTTCGTTAGCATAGGTTTCCTGGGTGGTGCCCTGCAGCAGACCAATGGTTTTGCCTTTCAGGGAGTCGAGGGTTGGCTGGATCTTAGAGCCTTTCGGCGCAATCAGACGGGAGTTTGCTGCATACAGTTTTTCAGAAAAGGCGATCTCCTGCTGACGTTTTTCAGTGATCGACAGGGAAGAAATGATGGCATCAATCTTCTTCGCTTTCAGCGATGGGATCAGCGCATCAAAATCGCTTTCCACAAATGTACACTTGGTCTCCATGCGTTTACAGATTTCGGTCGCCAGATCGATATCAAAACCGACCAGTTGACCCTGTGCATTTTTCATTTCGAACGGGGCGTAGGTCGGATCGGTACCAATACGCAGCGTTTTTGGACCCGCAGCAAATGCGCTGCCTGCAGCTGTGATGGACATTAACAGGGAGAGAGCCAGGACCTGCTTTTTCATAAACTATCCTCAGTTTCGAATATTATTTTTTATGTTCGTGATGTTTCTGCACAGTGACTTGCACAATACAATTAGCAGGTTCCGTGCCACATTTTGTGGCAAAGGGCTGTTTATATCGCAGGATGCCCCTGACACCGTGATGACGCAGTTTGCAGGGAAATTTATAGCAGATTTGTTAGCAGGCGGGGGGAACAATGTTTCATGTTGGTGCACAACTTGCACGAAAAGCGATTCAGCACCAACATTTGCACTTTAGTAGTGCGCCTTTCAGCGTGCTATGCACCTTGCCAGCGCGTGAAAAGATCCTCATCCAGCTCAATATCGAACTGATCCAGTACGCGATTTACTGTCTGGTCAACAATATCCATTACGTTTTGCGGACGGTGATAAAAAGCCGGTACCGGCGGCATAATGATGGCACCCAGTTCAGCAGCAGTGGTCATCATGCGTAAATGCCCCAGATGGAGTGGCGTTTCGCGCACGCACAGCACCAGACGGCGGCGCTCTTTAAGCACCACATCGGCGGCGCGCGTCAGCAGACCATCGCTGTAGCTGTGAACAATGCCGGACAGGGTCTTCATCGAACAGGGAAGAATGGCCATGCCGTCGGTTTTATAGGAACCCGACGAGATGCTGGCCGCAATATCGCGCGCATCATGAACCACATCGGCCAGCGCCTGCACCTGACGCAGGGAATAGTCACTCTCCAGCGCCAGCGTCTGACGCGCGGCCTGGCTCATTATCAGGTGCGTCTCTACACCGCTCACCTGCTGCAAGATTTGCAGCGTGCGGATGCCGTAAATCACCCCGCTGGCGCCAGAGATGCCAATAATGAGTCGCTTCATAGATAATCCTTAAAAAAAATGGGCCGGAATCGCTTCCGGCCCATCTTAGCCTAAATACCCTGAACAGTTCGAGTCAGATAACGTCAGCTGAACTGCGGATCCCCGGCAATACAAATCACGCAGTGACGGGGATGAACAGACGCAGCCAACGCCAGGCGCCTTCGAAGTATGACGGGCATTAGCCTTCGTTATGCATTTCCAGATTTTCAGTCTCGTTCTGACGCTGCATCGCTTTCGCATCGTCATTACGCAGTGACTGCAGATATTCAAGGTACTGCTGGTCTACGTCTTTCGTTACGTAGATACCATCGAACACCGAGCATTCAAACTGGGCAATATCCGGGTTCTCTTCCCGCACCGCTTCAATCAGGTCGCTCAGATCCTGGAAGATCAGCGCATCGGCACCAATCAGCTGGCGGATCTCTTCCACTTCGCGGCCGTGAGCGATCAGCTCAGTGGCGCTTGGCATATCAATGCCATAAACGTTCGGGAAGCGAATTTCCGGTGCCGCAGAGGCAAGGTAAACCTTCTTCGCGCCGGCTTCGCGCGCCATTTCGATAATCTGCTCAGAGGTGGTGCCGCGCACGATGGAGTCATCCACCAGCAGGACGTTTTTACCCCGGAACTCAGCACGGTTGGCGTTAAGCTTACGGCGGACCGCGCTGCGGCGCAGGTGCTGGCCCGGCATAATAAAGGTACGGCCCACGTAGCGGTTCTTCACAAAGCCCTGACGGTAAGGCTTATCAAGAATGCGCGCCATCTCCAGAGCGATATCACAGGACGTTTCCGGGATCGGGATCACCACATCGATATCCAGATCTTCCCACTCGCGGGCGATTTTGGCACCGAGCTTGGTGCCCATGCGCACGCGGGCGCTGTACACCGAAATCTTGTCGAGGAAGGAATCCGGACGCGCAAAGTACACATACTCAAACAGGCACGGGTTCCATTTTGGATTCTCCGCACACTGGCGGGTAGAGAGCTGGCCCTTCTCAGTCACGTACACGGCTTCGCCCGGTGCCACATCGCGCAGGAATTCAAAACCGAGTGTATCCAGCGCCACACTTTCGGAGGCCACCATATACTCGATGCGGCCGTCGGCCATGGCACGTTTGCCAATGACCAGCGGGCGAATACCGTTAGGATCGCGGAAGGCCACCAGGCCGTGGCCGATGATCATCGCGACGCAGGCGTAAGCACCGCGCACGCGCTGATGCACGGCGGCCACCGCAGAGAAGATGTTTTCAGCTTCCAGCGGGTCGTGCTGGAAGCGATCGATTTCCTGCGCAAAGATATTCAGCAGAATTTCGGAATCCGAAGTGGTATTAACATGACGACGTCCGGTTTCGAACAGCTCTTTGCGCAGTTCGTGGGCGTTGGTCAGGTTGCCGTTATGGGCAAGAGTAATACCGTAGGGGGAGTTCACGTAGAAAGGCTGGGCTTCAGAAGCGCTGGAGCTTCCTGCCGTTGGGTAACGCACGTGGCCGATACCCATGTTGCCCTGCATACGCTGCATGTGGCGGGCTTCAAATACATCGCTGACCAGGCCATTTGCTTTACGCAGACGGAAGCAATTCAATGCATCAATGGTAACGATGCCTGCGGCATCCTGCCCACGGTGCTGAAGCACCGTTAACGCGTCATAAATCGACTGGTTGACCGGTGCAAAACCGGCGATCCCGACAATACCGCACATAATGACATTTCCTCATAAGCCGCGACCCCGGTGCGATTACCGGGGCAAAAAACTCGACGTGCTTTTCAGGTAATCAAAAAACCACCTGATGATGCTACTGAACTGAGGGATTAGCTGGGACTGCTGCCAGTCCGGGCTTTTGGAAAAGCCGGTGAATGTGTCGAGGAAAAACAGCATGGCTGCCACAATCAGCACGCCGCGTAATGCCCCAAAACAGACGCCAAGGACTCTGTCGGTTCCCGACAGACCGGTTTTTTCAACCAGCGAGCCGATCACATAGTTAACAATGGCCCCGACAATCAGGGTGGCAATGAATAACACCGCAACGGCTATTCCATTTCGAACCAGTTCATCTTCAAATCCGGTGAACCAGACGGCAAGGAAAGAGTAGTAATGACTGGCGACAAAAAATGCGCAACCCCAGGTGACGAGAGAAAGAGCTTCCCGGACAAATCCTCGGATCAGGCTGACAAGAGCCGAAAAACCAATAACCGCAATAATGACGTAATCTATCCAGATCATGAACGCTTCCAGTGACCAAGCCCCTGTCACAGCCTGTATCCCCCTGTTGCACAGTGTCAGGGAGATGCTGCCTCAGTTCGGGGCGAATTCTAACAGAAAAAGAAAACGTTTGCGTAGGGTTTTCCTGGTACGGTTTAAATTAACAACGAGGTTAAAAAAAACCTACGCAGGGGCGGATTGCCGCTGCGAAATCCCCTGACGCAATACCTTGATTTGCCAGTCCCCTCACGCACAACGCCCGGAACAGCACAGTGTCGGCTCCGGGCGCGTGGGGGGTGGACTGTCTCAATAAGCACCCGGCGCCTGAGAAAACGGCGGGCCCAAACCCGTTAACGAACGGAGTAAGGTTTCACTACGCCGCCCAGTCCCGAAATGCCCTGCAACGTGCCAACAGCAGCCTGCATCTTCGCTTTTGATGCATCCGGCCCGACATAGATGCGGGTGATCTGCCCCTGAACCGGCGTGGCCGGAACGGTAAAGGCACGATAGCCTGACAGTCGAAGCTGCGCGACAATCTCATTCACTTTCGCGGCGTTCTTCAGCGCACCAAGCTGCACGACCCAGGCCTGCCCTGTCGGCGCGGTCTCCGTGGCGGCCGGCTTAGTCTGCGCCGGGGTTTCCACTTTTGGCGCAGGCGTTTCAACCGCTTTCGGTTTTTCCACCGGCTTCGGTTTCTCGACCGGTTTCTCCACGGGCTTCGGCTGCGGCTTTGGTTTTTCCACCACTTTCGGCGGCGGCTGCACCGTTTTCACCGGCGGTGGCGTCACAACCGTAGGCTGATTATGCGACTGCGGCGCAGTGGATCCACTGTCGGCCTGGGACGTGTTTTCCGCAGAGCCGCTGCCTGCGCTGATCGCGGCCCCTGCCCCTTCCGGTGGCTGCCCCGGCAGCGACTGCGTAACCGGCGGCACCAGATCGGTTTCCTGCTGGTCTTCCGGTTTCGGCACCAGCGGAATGGCAGCGAACTCCTCTTTATAATGTTTCTTCTTACCATCGAGCAAGCCGGGCAGCACAATTACGCCCAGCGCCACAATGATGATGGTTCCGACTAAACGGTTTTGAAACTTACTGGCCACTGCCGTTCTCCGTTTCCATCGTTTCCATAACCTGCGCTACGGTGTGGAAGGATCCACACACCAGCACGATATCCTGCTCTGACGCCTGTTGCCGCGCCTGTTGCCAGGCGTGCTCAACCGAGTCGAACGCCTGCGCACCGTTCAGATGCGCCATCAGCTGCGCCGCTGTCGCGCCGCGCGGGCCGTCCAGCGGCGCGCAGTACCAGTAATCCACCTGCGGACTGAGGCAGGCCAGCGTACCGGCAATATCCTTATCATGCAGCATACCCACGACGGCATGCACCTTGCCGCTGCGCGGCACTTCTGCCAGGCGACCGGCCAGGTAGCCTGCCGCATGGGGATTATGCGCCACATCAAGGATCACGCGCGGTGATTCAGCCACCGTCTGGAAGCGACCGGGCAGCATCGCCTGATGCAGTGAACGACGGATCACCGCCTCCTCTACGTTCAGCGGTGAGGCGCGCAGGGCAGCCAGTGCCGTCGCGGCATTAGGTAACGGCACCTGCGGCAGCGGCAGTCCCTCTATGCAGCCTTGAGCATCGCGGAAAGACCAGCTTTCAGCGGTGATGCTACAGAACCAGTGGCGATCGCGCTGTAGCAGCCGTGCGCCTTTCTCTGCAGCAACTGCTGAAATCGTCAGCGGCATATCCGGCTCGCCCACCACGGCAGGTTTATTCGCACGGAAAATCCCGGCTTTTTCACGGCCGATGCTGTCGCGATCCGGCCCGAGCCAGTCGGTGTGATCCAGCGCGATACTGGTCACGACGGCGACATCGGCATCCACTATATTGGTGGCATCCAGACGCCCGCCGAGCCCCACTTCCAGGATCACCACGTCAAGCGCCGCCTGCCTGAACAGCCACAGCGCTGACAGCGTGCCGTATTCGAAGTAAGTCAGCGAGGTCGCACCGCGCCCGGCTTCAATGGCGGCAAAGGAGGCCGTATGCGCTGATTCTGCCAGTTCTTCACCCTGGATACGCACCCGTTCGGTGTAGCGAACCAGATGCGGTGAACTGTAAACGCCCACGCGATAACCGGCCGCCATCAGCACGGTTTCAAGGGTTCGGCAGGTCGTGCCTTTACCGTTAGTTCCGGCTACGGTGAACACCACGGGGGCGGGTTTCAGCAGGTCGAGAGATGTGGCAACGTGGCGGATGCGATCCAGCCCGAGTTCGATAGCCTGAGTGTGCAAATGCTCAAGATAATAAAGCCACGTGGCAAGAGGCGACGTGGCGTGAGGAAGATTATCCATGTGTCCCGTTCACAGCGTTACGGTTCATTGGTAAAAGGGGCACGGGGCCCCTTTCTCATCATCGGTCAGGCTTCGTGGCTCTGAGGCGCGGCGTCATCCGCTACGTCTTTGACTTCATCTTCCTGCGGGGCAGGCAGATTCATCATTTTCGCCAGCACGCTGGCCAACTTGAAGCGCATCACCGGGCGGCGAACGATCATATCGATCGCCCCTTTTTCAATCAGGAACTCACTGCGCTGGAAGCCCGGCGGCAGTTTCTCGCGTACGGTCTGCTCAATGACGCGAGGGCCGGCAAAACCGATCAGCGCTTTAGGTTCAGCAATGTTCAGATCGCCCAGCATCGCAAAGCTGGCAGACACCCCGCCCATGGTCGGATCAGTCAGGACGGAGATGTACGGCAGACCGCGGGCCTGCATCTTCGCCAGGGCCGCACTGGTTTTTGCCATCTGCATCAGCGACATCAGCGCTTCCTGCATACGGGCACCGCCAGAGGCTGAGAAACAGATCATCGGACAGTTATCTTCCAGCGCCTGTTCTACCGCACGCACAAAGCGCGCGCCTACCACGGAACCCATTGAGCCACCCATAAAGGAGAACTCAAACGCGGCAGCCACCACCGGCATCCCGTGCAGGGTGCCTTTCATCACGATCAGCGCGTCGGTTTCGTTGGTCTCTTTCTGAGCCGCGACCAGACGATCTTTATATTTTTTTGAATCCCGGAACTTGAGCACATCTTTTGGTTCCAGTTCGCTGCCCAGCTCAACCAGTGAGCCTTCGTCCAGCACGCTGTGCAGACGGTCGCGACCGTGCATACGCATATGGTGGTCGCACTTCGGGCAGACTTCCAGATTACGTTCCAGCTCGGCGCGGTAGAGAACCTGCCCGCAGCTATCACATTTCGTCCAGACCCCTTCAGGAATGCTTGCTTTGCGCGAGGGGGTAATCGTGCTCTTATTGAGAATTCGTTCAATCCAGCTCATTGATGACCTTTCTGTTTGAACCTGGCGCCCCAGCTGGGGGGGCCAGTTTTTCTTTTCTACGCTGCCGCCTGATGCAGTAGCGCAAACCATAATTTATCGCTCATTAAACCATAACCGCCCGTCACTGTGGATAAAAATCTGGTCGGAGGGGGCCGGGCTGAGGATTTATTTATTTACTGTTTCTGCTGGCGCGCCGCACGGCGATGTCGCACCACTTCAATCACCCCTGGCATCACAGAGAGCAGGATAATCGCGACAATCAATAGCTTAAGGTTTTCCTGTACCACCGGGAAATTCCCAAACAGGTAGCCGGCATAGGTGAACAGCAGCACCCACAGCACACCGCCTGTGACATTGTAAAAGGCAAAATGACGATAGGACATCTTACCCATTCCCGCCACAAACGGCGCGAACGTCCGCACAATCGGCACGAAACGCGCCAGAATAATCGTTTTGCCACCGTGCCGCGCGTAAAACGCATGGGTTTTATCCAGATAGCTGCGACGGAAAATTTTCGAATCGGGGTTGCTGAACAGCTTATCACCAAACAGCCGCCCGATCGTATAGTTCACCGCATCGCCTAGGATGGCCGCCACCACCATCAGAGCCACCATGGTGTGCACGTTCAGATCGTTCCCCGGCAGTGCCGCCAGCGCACCCGCCACAAACAGCAGAGAATCCCCCGGCAGGAACGGTGTCACCACCAGACCGGTTTCGCAGAACAGGATCAAAAACAGAATGGCATAGACCCAGATACCGTACTGGGCCACCAGCTCCGCGAGGTGGACGTCGATATGCAAAATGAAGTCGACAACAAAACGAATCAATTCCATACGGGCTTCCTATGATACTCCAGGCCAGGGTTAATCCCCGAGGAACAGCGGTCCCATCGGTGGACGAGGTAACTCATAACGAGCGGGATAGTCGACGGCCACCAGATAAAGACCTTCTGCACGCCCGGTTGCCGCCGCCAGCTTGCGGTCTTTTGCCGCCAGCAGCTCTGCGATCCAGCCTTCCGGCTGATTCCCACAGCCCACTTCCATCAGACTGCCAACGATATTGCGCACCATATGATGAACAAATGCGTTCGCTTTAATGTCCACCACCACGTAAGCACCGTGGCGGGTGACATTAACATGCATCACGTTGCGCATCGGCGTCCGCGACTGACACTGCACGGCGCGAAACGAAGTAAAATCGTTCTCACCCAGCAGGCACTGTGCGGCACGCTGCATTCTGTCCACATCCAGCGGATGATAAAAATGGGTGACGCCACCGGCCAGGATCGCCGGGCGCAGCCGCTGGTTATAAATCACATAACGATAGCGGCGTGCCGTCGCGCTGAAGCGGGCGTGGAAATCATCCGGCACCGCTTTCACCCAGCGCACGGCGATGTCGCCGGGCAGGTTGGTATTGACACCCATCGTCCAGGCGGCGTCCTTACGCTGCGAAGTGGTTTCAAAATGCACCACCTGCCCCGTACCGTGAACGCCGGCATCAGTCCGCCCGGCGCAGAGCACTTCTACCGGATGGTTAGCCACTTTCGTCAGCGCCCTTTCCAGCTTTTCCTGCACGCTGCGGACTTCCTGCTGCCGCTGCCAGCCGTAATAACGGCTCCCGTCATATTCAATGCCCAGCGCCAGTTTCATGGTCGGCTGTGGCACGGCGATGTCGGACATCAGTAGAAATACTCCTGCACCAGCTTCTCAGCGGTTTTGACCGCCATCAGTGCGCCACCAAAGCGAACGTTATCGGCCACTGACCAGAACTGTAACAGCTCAGGAATGCCGTAATCGTTGCGCACGCTACCGATGCTGAGATGCGAACTGCCGGAGGCATCCCCTACCTGCGTCGGGAAGTCATCTTCTGCCGTCAGGTTGATGTCATCCACCTGACCCAGCGCATCACGCGCTTCTTCAGCGGAGAGCGGGCGCAGGTTTTCAATATAAACAATCTGCGCATTACCGTAGAACACCGGGGCCTGAATGGTGCTGACCGCAATCGGCAACCCTTCGTCCTGCAGTACTTTACGGACCTGCTCTACCAGCAGGCGCTCCTGCGCCACGCTGCCCTCTTTATCTGCCAGCAGCGGCAGGACGTTGAAAGCCAGCTGACGGCCAAAGTAGCCTTCTTCAGCGGGCAGGCCGTTCAGCAGTCGGGCACTCTCACCCGCCAGCGAATCCACCGCCGCTTTCCCATGGGAGGAAGCCGCCAGCAGGTTGGTGACCTGCAAACGTCCCAGACCCGCCTGGTCGATCAACGGTTTGATCGCGCACAGCAGCTGGCTGGTCAGGGCATCGGCCACGCTGATAATGTTGCGGTTGCGGTAATCCGCCAGCACCTGCGGGTTCACCTCCGGTACCACCAGCGGCACATCCGGCTCCAGCGCGAACAGATCGCTACTGTCAATGACCAGACAGCCTGAGTTGGCCGCCTCATCCGCATAGCGCGCCGAGGCTTCGCGGCCCGCGACAAAGAACGCCAGCTGAACCTGTGACCAGTCAAATTCGCTGGCATCGGTCACGCGAACCGACTTACCTTCATAGCGCAGGACTTCGCCTGCACTGCGTTCGCTTGACAGCGCATACAGCTCACCAACCGGGAACTGGCGTTCCGCCAGCAATTCCAGTAAAGCTCCCCCTACTGCGCCTGTCGCACCTAAGATTGCGATATTCCAGCCGTCAGACATGTTGGTTTACTCCAGACAATGACACAAAAATAGAAGGCGGTCGCATAACCGCCTGAAAATTAGGAAAATACTTAAAGGCCGGTGGCGTTAAAACCCAGCCTGTTCAGCAGCGCGGCGGTGTCGGCATTATCACACTCAACCCGCAGCGAAGACCATTCGCGCCGCTCCTGATAATGCTTGCGCAGCCGGTCAAACTCACCCGGGATTGCCGCCACATGGCGCAGCGGCGCATCATCGCGGCGCACATCATACACCAGATGCACCAGACGTTTCAGCGTTGCCTGATCCAGTTCACCGCGCAGCGTGATACGGCCGAATTCCGGGGCGGGCAGCAGCGTCTCCAGCGCCACCTGCTGTGGCTGACCGATGAACTGTGTCCAGGCTTCAAACACCTGCGTGGTGCCGCGTGCTTTTCCTTCCAGGGTGTAGCCGGCGATGTGGGCGGTGGCGATATCGACCTTCTCCAGCAGCGGCAGCGACAGGTCCGGCTCCGGCTCCCAGACGTCCAGCACCACGCTGAGATCGTTACGCTGACCCAGCACCGCCAGCAGTGCGGCATTATCAACTACCGCACCACGGCAGGCGTTGATCAGAATGGTGCCCGGTTTGAGGCCCCGCAGCAGCGCCTCATCGGCCATATGCCACGTCTGATAAGGCCCCTGTTTAAACAGCGGGGTGTGGAAAGTGAGAATATCCGCTTCTGCGACCAGCTCCGCCAGCGGCAGGAAAGCCCCCGCATCACCACGGTCGGCACGCGGCGGATCGCAGAGCAGCGTGCGGATCCCAAGAGCCTCCAGCCGCGCCTGCAGGCGGCTGCCGACGTTGCCGACGCCGACAATGCCGACCGTACGATCGGTTAACTGGAAACCATCACGTTCGGCCAGCAGCAGCAGCGAGGAGAACACATACTCGACAACGGCAATGGCATTACAGCCGGGGGCCGCCGAAAAGGCGATACCCTGCTGGTTCAGCCAGGTCTCGTCAATATGATCCGTCCCTGCCGTGGCGGTACCGACAAATTTCACCGGCTTGCCGTTAAGCAGCTCCGCATTCACTTTGGTGACCGAGCGCACCATCAGTCCGTCAGCATCGTCCAGGGCAGCCTGGGGGATCGGACGCCCCGGCACGGCCACGACGTCGCCGGTGCGGCTGAACAGTTCACGGGCGTAGGGCATATTTTCATCAACGAGGATTTTCACAGTCGGTTTCCAGTCGGTTCGGTGAGGGGGAGTATTCTGCCACAAAGCGACGGACAGGGGCATCCTTAGCGCACGGAAGGAACCGGTGTGAAGGCAATCCCGACCTGCAGACCGCCGAGGGTGGGACTCTGTGACAGCCGGGCCTGGCTGCCGTGCCAGCGGGCAATATCTTTCACCAGGGCCAGCCCCAGCCCGGTCCCCGCCACCTGGCTGCCGTGCTCCAGCCGGTAAAAGGGTTGCAGCACCTGCTGGCGCTCCGACTCCGCAATCCCCGGCCCGCTGTCCTCAACATACAGCACGCCCTGAATAACGCTGGCGGTGATTATGCCGCCTTCCGGCGTATATTTAATGGCGTTATCCAGCAGGTTAGCGCAGAGCTCCGTCAGTAACAGCACATCCCCGCGTACCAGGCAGTGCTCATCGCCTTCGTAGCCAAGATCAATCTGCCTGCTGCGCGCCTGCGGATAGCGCAGCAGGCAGGCTTCGCGCACCAGCTCCGCCAGGTCGAGGGTTGTCATCGGCTGATGCTGCTGCATCGCTTTGATGCGCGACAGCTGCAGTAACCGGTCGGTGAGCATAATCGTATCGTCCAGGGTGTCGCGCATCCCCTGTAAACTTTCCTGCCAGAGGGCGGGGTTCTGGCTGTTCAGCGCAACGCTGACCTGGGTTTTCAGGATCGTCAGCGGCGTTCTTAACTGGTGCGAGGCGTCGGCGCTGAAACGCTGTTGTCGCGCCACCATCGCCCGCAGTCGCTCGATATAGCGGTTGACCGCCACCATCAGCGGCTGGATCTCCGACCAGGGCAGCACCGCCGGCAGGGGCGTCAGATCGCCCGGATCGCGGAGCAGCATGACTCCGGAAAGACGACGCAGCGGGCGAAGAACCTTATGCAGTACCCAACTCGCCAGTAGCAGCGTGATAAGCACCAGCGCCCCCTGACTTAAAATGGCGTTATACAGCAGTCCGCCGGCGAAGTCCCGACGCGACGTCAGTGTTTCCGCCACCAGCACCTGCGCCATTCCCTGCACATTCTCTTCATTCACCGGCTGCCACAGGGCAGCGACCCGGATAGGCAGCCCGTTATAATCGGCGTAATAAAAATGAACCAGCGCCGGGTAATGACGTGACAACGGGGTATTTTTTGGCAAGGGGGGCAGATCGTCATAGCCGGACAGGGTTTTGCCTTCGGGTGAGATCACCTGATAGTACAGCTGGTCGTTCATATTGCGCTCAAAACTGTCGAGCACCACCCAGGGCACATCCACTTCAAGATGCCCCTGATGCACGCGGATACGCTCGGCCACAGTGCGGGCCGATGCCAGCAGCGAGCGATCATAAGCCTGATTGGCCGCCTGTAATGCGCTGGCGTAATGAGTATAAACCGACAGTGCCCAGAGGGTGAGCAGAGGCAGGCCCAGCCAGAGCAGCAGATGTGCGCGCAGGGAGGCCAGTTTCATAGATGATGCTCAAGGCTGTATCCCAGCCCGCGCAGCGTCACAATCGAGACATTACTGCCCGACAGCTTTTTCCGCACGCGGTGAACGTAAAGCTCAATACTCTCCAGGCTGGCCTCATCCGCCAGGGTAAAGGTCTGCTCGTAAAGCTGCTGGCGCGATACCGGCCTGCCGCGTCGCTGCATCAGCGTGATCAGTACGCTGCTTTCACGCGGCGTCAGCGCCAGCGGCCGGTGCTGCAGTTCAAAATACCCTTCATTGTGGAACACCAGTTCCCCGAAGGTCTGTGCCTCCCTGACCTGCCCCTGGCTACGGCGCAGCAGCGCGCGGATGCGCGCCTCCAGCTCCTCCAGTTCAAACGGTTTACTCAGATAATCATCCGCCCCCTGATTCAGCCCGCGTACCCGATCCGTCAGCTCATTGCGCGCCGTCAGCAGCAGGACGGGCATGGTCTGCCCACGCTTGCGCAGGCGGCCCAGCAGCTCCAGTCCGTTCAGCCGTGGCAGCGAAATATCTAACAGCACCAGTTCATAGTGCTCGGTTTGCAGCAGATGATCGGCGGCGACACCATCCGCCATCCAGTCAACCGCAAAGCCTGCCTGGGTCAGTGCCTTCTGCAGCCAGCACGCCAGTTCCGCCGTATCTTCCACCAGTAAGAGACGCATATCACACCCTGTTATCTTTTTCCGTTGGCTGAAAGGTAAATGAAAGGTTACTAAGTTAACAATTTTACAACCCCATTTTTTGGGAAGGCTCACAAACTGAATGATAAGAAGGGAGCAGTGATGAAAATAATGATCCGCACCACTTTAGCCAGCGCCCTGCTGCTGCTGACCACCCCGACCGTCTTTGCCGCTGAGGCCCCTTCCCGCACGGAGTGCATTGCCCCGGCCAAACCCGGCGGCGGTTTCGATCTGACCTGCAAACTGTTGCAGGTCACACTGCAGGAAACCCAGCAGATTAAGACGCCGATGCGCGTCACCTACATGCCCGGCGGCGTCGGTGCTGTGGCCTATAACGCCATTGTCGCGCAGCGTCCGGCCGAACCCGGCACGGTGGTAGCGTTCTCCGGTGGCTCGCTGCTGAATCTGTCCCAGGGGAAATTTGGCCGTTATTCCGTGGACGACGTGAAGTGGCTCGCGGCAGTAGGCACGGACTACGGCATGGTGGCGGTACGCAGTGATTCACCGTACAAAAACCTTGGGGATCTGCTGAAAGCCATGAAGGACGATCCGAATAAAGTGGTGATCGGTGCCGGAGCGTCTATCGGTAGCCAGGACTGGATGAAAACCGCCCTGCTGGCCCGCGATGCCGGTATTGATCCACGTAAGATGCGCTATGTCGCCTTTGAAGGTGGCGGCGAACCGGTCACCGCACTGTTAGGCAACCATATCCAGGTGGTCTCAGGGGATATCAGTGAAATGGTGCCCCATTTGCAGGCGGGTAAACTGCGCGTGCTGGCGGTGATGTCCGATAAACGCCTGCCGGGCGTGCTGGCCGACGTGCCCACCGCCAAAGAGCAGGGAGTGGATGTGGTCTGGCCGATCATTCGCGGCTTCTATCTCGGGCCGAAAGTGACCGATGCCGAATATCAGTGGTGGGAAGACGCCTTCAGAAAAATGTCCCAGACCGACGAATTTAAACATCAGCGCGACCTGCGGGGCCTGTTTGAATTCAATCTGTTCGGTAAAGAGCTGGACAGTTACGTGAAGCAGCAGGTGGCTGACTATCGCGAGAAGGCCAAATCCTTCGGCCTGGCGAAATAAAGGAGGCGACCATGAGCGATCGAATTTTTGCCAGCGTCTGGCTGCTGCTGTGTATTGGCGGCCTGGTGATCGCCTGGGGCATCCAGAGCGAATACAGCTATGAGCCCGTGGGGCCGCGCCCTTTCCCGATGATTATTCTCGGGCTGATGGCACTGTGTGCTTTTTGTCTTCTTCTGCGTAAACCCGACGCCATCCACTGGCCTGCCCGGGGAACCCTGCAGCGCCTGCTGCTGCTGATGGTCAGCCTCGGACTGTATGGGGCGCTGTTTGAAAGCCTCGGATTCCCGCTGTCAACGACGTTACTGACCTTTGCCATCGGGCTGCTGTTTGGTGCCAGCTGGTGGGCAGCCGCGTTATCGGGCGTGGTGATGGGTATCACGCTGTTCTACGCCTTCGATCGCCTGCTTGAAGTGACCTTACCGCTCGGCATCTGGTTGAGCTAACGGAGAATAATATGGATACCTGGTCCTTTCTGATGCAGGGATTTGCCGTCGCCATGACGCCGGAAAACCTGCTGATCGCCTTAATCGGCTGCTTTATCGGTACCATCGTCGGCCTGCTGCCCGGGCTGGGCCCGATCAACGGCGTGGCCATTCTGATGCCGCTGGCCTTTGCCCTGCACCTGCCGGCGGAATCTGCGCTGATCCTGCTGGCGACCGTTTACATTGGCTGCGAGTACGGCGGACGCATCTCCTCAATCCTGCTCAACGTACCGGGGGATGCCGGAGCCATCATGACAGCGTTAGACGGGTATCCGATGGCGCAGCAGGGACGGGCCGGCGTGGCCCTGTCCATCTCGGCGGTCAGCTCTTTTATCGGTTCAACCATTGCCATTGTCGGGATCATTCTGTTCGCGCCGATCCTCGCCAACTGGTCGCTGGCCTTTGGTCCGGCGGAGTACTTTGCGCTGATGGTGTTCGCCATAGCCTGCCTTGGCAGCATGATGAGCCAGAACCCTCTGAAATCCTTCCTCTCTGCGCTGATTGGCCTGAGCATGGCCACGGTCGGTGTTGATGCCAATACCGGGGTGTACCGTTTCACCTTTGACAGCGTACATCTCTCTGACGGCATTCAGTTCGTGGTGGTGGTCATTGGCCTGTTCTCGGTCAGTGAAATCCTGCTGATGCTGGAGTCGACCAGCGGTGGGCAGAAAGTGGTGCGTGCCAGCGGCCGGATGCTGTTCAATATGAAAGAAGCCGCACAGTGTACAGGCGCCACCCTGCGCTCTTCGCTGATCGGCTTCTTTGTGGGTGTACTGCCGGGTGCCGGTGCAACCATCGCCAGCGCCATCGCCTATATGAGTGAGAAAAAGATCGCTGGCGGGGAGACCTTCGGTAAAGGCGATATTCGCGGCGTGGCCGCGCCGGAAGCCGCGAATAACGCGTCGGCCTGCGGCTCCTTTATTCCGATGCTGACGCTCGGTATTCCGGGGTCGGGCACCACGGCGGTTATGGTCGGCGCGCTGACGCTGTATAACATTACCCCCGGCCCGGCCATGTTTACCGAACAACCGGATATCGTCTGGGGGCTGATTGCCGCACTGCTGATCGGCAACGTGATGCTGCTGATTATGAACATCCCGATGATCAATATCTTTGCCCGCATGCTGACCATCCCGCTGTGGTTCCTGGTCCCGGCCATTGCCGCGATCTCGGCGGTGGGCGTGTATGCCGTCCACAGCACCACCTTTGATCTGCTGCTGATGGTGGGACTGGGGATATTCGGCTATATCCTGCGTAAGATGGATTTCCCGATGTCGCCGCTGATCCTGGGTTTCGTGCTCGGGGGGATGCTGGAGCAGAACCTCCGTCGGGCGCTGTCCATCAGTAATGGCAATCTGCCGATCCTCTGGGAAAGCCTGATCTGTAAGCTGCTGCTGGTACTGGCCGTCGGCGTTCTGGTCGTGCCACCCATCTGGAAACGCTGGCGGCGTCAGCGCCTGCAGGCGCGCAGCGATCTTTCATAACCGGGTGAAACCGCACAGGGCGGCCCTTCAGGGGCCGCCCTTTTTTCTGGTCATCCCGCGCTGCGGTGACGGTAGCGCTCCGGCGTGGTGCCCGACTGCTGCTGAAACATCACAATCAGCGCTGAAGCCGAACTGTAGCCCAGATCCAGCGCCACCTCCTGTACGCTTTTTCCCTGCTCCAGCAGAGAAATGGCATGCAGAAACCGCAGACGCTGCCGCCACTCGCTGAACGACATCCCCAGCTGCGACTGACAGCGCCGGGACAGCGTACGCTCGGTGGTATAGACGCGTTTTGCCCACTGCGCCAGCGTGGTGTTATCCCCCGGGTTCTGTTCCAGCGCCAGCAGCACCGGCGACAGCATCTTATCCGGCGTGGAGGGCAGATAGCTTTGCTGGCTTTCCGCCGTGCGTAACTGGTCGAGCAGCACCTCACACAGACGCTGATCCTGCTCTGTCTTCGGTACTCCCAGCTCCCGCCGGGCACACTCTTCGATAATCGCATGAACCACCGGGCTGACGCGCAGCAGGCAGGCGCGGTCAGGTAATCCGTCACAGGCTTCTGCCGCAATATTCAGCGTGCGAAAGTGTGCCTGTTTATGGTTGTAGCTGGCGTGCTGCTGGCCCGGCGGCACCCAGATAGGCAGATTCGGTGGGGTCAGCAGACGTTCTCCTTCCACCTGCATCTCCAGCACATTACATTTGACAAAGATCACCTGCCCCCAGCGGTGCTGGTGAGGAAGGTACTCCGTGCGGGCATTGGCCTGCTCGTAGCGAAAGAAAAGCCTGAGCTGTTCTGCATCCGCCGGGGCGCTATAAGTGAGTTGCTGGATCATCTTGTCCGGTTCCATGGTACTTTTGTCTTATTATCGTTATCTGTATTAAATGCGACAAGCTTACACTGCTCCGCTGTCGTACAGATGAAGAGAAGAGTGATGAGTTTTATGTTTCCCCTGCTGGCGGTGCTGATCTGGTCGGTTAACGCCATTGTCAGCAAAATGTCGGCTGCCGCGATCGATCCGGCGGCGATCTCCTTTTACCGCTGGCTGCTGGCGCTGCTGGTGCTGACTCCATTTGCCCTGCCTGGCGTCTGGCGTCACCGCCAGCAGATCGCCCGGTCGTGGTGGAAACTGCTGGTGCTGGGCCTGCTCGGCATGGTGCTGTACCAGAGCCTGGCCTACTATGCGGCGCACAGCGTCAGCGCCCTGTTTATGGGCATTCTGAACGCGCTGATCCCGTTGCTGACGGTGTTGTTAAGTGTGGTCGTCATGCGGCTGGCCCCGACGGTGGGCATCCTGCTGGGCAGCCTGCTTTCGTTCTGCGGCCCGGTCTGGCTGGTCAGCGCCGGTCAACCTGCGCAGCTATTGTCGCACGGTCTGGGCAAAGGGGAGATGATGATGTTTGCCGCTTCGGCTTCTTATGCCCTGTACGGCGTACTGACCAAGCGCTGGGCCATTCCGCTACCCAACTGGCAGAGCCTGTGGGTGCAGATCTTCTTCGGGGTGCTGTTACTGACACCCAATTTTCTGATGGCACCGGACGTGTCACTGAATGCGCAGAATATTCCGTTAGTCCTGTTTGCTGCCATCCCGGCGTCGGTGATCGCTCCCTTCCTGTGGATCCAGGGCGTCATGAGGATGGGGGCCAGCACCGCCAGTATTTTTATGAACCTGGTACCCATTTTCACCGCGATCATTGCCGTCACCTTTCTGCATGAATCGCTGCACAGCTACCACTTTATTGGCGGAGGGATCACGCTGGCAGGAGTGATCCTTGCCCAGCGACTGCGTATTCCCCTCTCACGGCAATAAATATCGTATAAAGGGGCGCGATTGCGCCGTCGGCTCTACCTATCATGGGGCGGGGTTGTTATCATAGTGGATGACTACTCTGCTCCGGCGCTCCCCGGACGTTGACTTTGACTGAAGGACTTCGCCATGCAACCTATAAGCGGCCCCGGCGCGCCGTTACCCGGCGATCGCCCGACGATCGATGCCCCTCCCGGCAGTGTACGCCCGGGTAGCCCTGCGGGCACCACCGCCGCGGGCGAACAGCCTTTAACGCCTGCCCAGCGCACCACGCTGGAACGCCTGATCGTCAAAATTATGTCGCTCAGTTCGCTGAAGTCGCCCGAATTGTGGGCGGGTCTGCGCCATGAAGTGGGAGTGAAAAATGATGCCGGTTTACAGGCGCGTCATTTCCCGCCTGCGGAACAGTTTCTGAATACCCGCCTGTCGCAGGTGCAGAACACGCACGCCACGCGTCAACTGCTGCAACAGCTGACCGACCTGCTGCCGACCGGCAATAACCGCCAGGCGGTGAGCGATTTTATTCGTCAGCAGTTTGGCCACACTGTACTCAGCTCCCTCAATCCTGACCAGATGCGTCAGGTACTGACGATGCTGCAGAATGGTCAGATGGCCATCCCCCAGCCGCAACAGAACCGCGTCACCGACCGCTCCCTGCTGCCTGCGGAACATCAGACGCTGAACCAGCAAATTTCACGCCTGGCGGCAGCCACCGGGGAACAGCCGGTCAAACTGTGGGCCTCGCTGCTAAAAGTGGTCAACCTGCACAGCGGCGACCCGATCCCCTCGCGCTTTTTTCCGCTGATGAACCAGTATTTACAGACCAGCCAGACCCTGAGCCAGCACGCCGCACCGACGCTCCATCTGCTGACAACCACGCTGAAACAGCCGCCGGATGCGGGAGAACAGCGAATGCTGGAAGACTACAGCCAGCAGCGCTTTAACGCCACGCCGCAGACCCTGTTGACCCCCACTCAGACCCAGGATCTGCTCAACCAGCTGTTCAGCCGCCGCGCAGAACGCCTGCAGGAACAGCCGCTGGCCGACAGCGAACTGAATCCGCGCCCGGTCACCGTCCCGCTGTGGGGTGCACTGCCGCCCGTTCTGCAGCCGCTGGCCAACCGTCCGGTATTTACCGCGTTCGCCGTGCTGCTGCTGCTGGTGCTGTTCCTCTGGATGCTGTTTTAATTCAGACGGTTTTGCCGGCCCGGAGGTTCCCGCTCTGAGCCGGCCTGTTCTACGCCGTCGCTTCGCTGACCTTGTTTTCGCCAAATTTGTCACGCATATGCTGCTCAATCTCCTCCAGACTTTTCCCGCGTGTTTCTGGCAGCATAAAGGCCACGAAGGCCAGCGAGCCGATATTAATAATGGCGAAAATAAAGAAGACCTTACTGCCGGCAAAAGCCATCAGCGGCGGGAAGCCGAAGGCCACCACTGCATTGAAGATCCACTGCATGGACACCGCAGTGCCGGTGAGTGCGCCGCGAAGCTGCATAGGGAACAGTTCTGACATCAGCAGCCAGTACACTGGCGAGATGCACATCTGCATAAAGAACAGAAACAGCAGGATCAGCCCCAGCGCCAGATAGCTTTGAGTTAATCCGACCGGAACCAGCGTCATGACCAGCCCCAGCAACACCTGAGCAGCAATCACAAAAAACAGCCCGGTCATCAGCATCTTCCGGCGCGGGAAGCGGCTGACGGCCCAGATCCCGACACAGGTTGCCAGCACCGAGACCACACCATTACCGATGGTTGCCGCAATGGCGGCACTGGTACCGAGGCCGGTGGATTTAAGAATGATCGGCGTGTAATACATAAACCCATTAACGCCGGTAAACTGGATCACAAAACCCAGCCCTGTGCCGGTTAACAGCAGACGTAATACCCATTTCTCCCGGATCAGGGTGCGCACGTCTGGCCCGCGCTCCGCTTTCCGCGCCTGTTTTTTCATTTCATTCATTTCCTTACGTACCTCACGCGGCGTTTCGCGCAGGTATTTCAGGATGTTCTTCGCTTCCTTCAGCCGCCCTTCTGCCACCAGCCAGTGAGGCGAGGCAGGAACAAAAAAGGTGCCAATAAACAGCAGCAGACCGGGGATCATGGCAATCGCCAGCATATAGCGCCACAGATGTTCATCGTGAAGCAGGTAGCTGAGTAAGGTACTGGCCACATAAGCCACCAGTTGCCCGGTGACGATCATCAGTTCATTGCGGCTGACCAGCGGTGCCCTTAATTTAGGCCCGGCGATTTCAGCAATAAAGACCGGAACGGTGGCCGAACCGCCGCCGACGGCAATCCCCAGCAGGAAACGCATGGCCACCATCACAGGGACGGAAGGGGCGAGGGCCGTGCCAAGGGAACCCAGAACAAACAGCACGGCCAGGCTGCGCAAGGTGAGCCGACGGCCAAATTTGTCCGAAAAAAAGCCGCTAAGGAAAGACCCCAGTGCAGCGCCGAACACCAGCGATGACGCTACCAGCCCTTCGGTAAAGGAAGTTAACCCCAGCCCGCCCTGTGCGGCAGGCGCAGACATATAGGGCAACGCCCCCGAAATAATGCCGGTGTCGTAGCCAAAGGCCAGCGCGCCCATCGTGGCCACCAGCACCACAAAGAAAATGCGTTGTCTGACGGTGACTGCGCGCTCAGTCTCATCACCCGATGAGTCAGCAGATGTTGTGTTCATATAATCCCTGAATAAAAAGAAAGGCCTGTGACGCTCACACGGCTTGTGAAATCGCTTACACGGTGAGTCGGGCTAAAAGTGTAGACTCCGTCACAGTTTTCGCCAATTTATCAGGAAACTAACAGCCGCAGTCGTGCAGGCCCGGCTCTTCCGGCCAGTGACCGGGTTCATTGCCTTCGGTGACCGGATGGCTGTCGCGACGCCAGAAATCCAGCCCGCCAATCAGTTCCTTCACTTTCAGTCCCGCAGACGCCAGCTTCCAGGCACCTTTGGTCGAGCCATTACAACCAATGCCATCGCAGTAAGTGAT
Organism: Erwinia persicina NBRC 102418; assembly: GCF_001571305.1. Classification (GTDB taxonomy): domain Bacteria; phylum Pseudomonadota; class Gammaproteobacteria; order Enterobacterales; family Enterobacteriaceae; genus Erwinia; species Erwinia persicina. The sequence continues at coordinate 600,995 of NZ_BCTN01000001.1, forward strand.
ATAAACTGTCTCGCGATCCCACCCGGCCAGCGTGTCGGCATTCATCAGCCGATGGGGAAAGCTTAAGGCACCGCAGATATGCCCGGCATGATACTGCTGCTCAGAGCGGGTATCGATCACCACAATTCCGGCGATCCCCCGGGAGAGATCCTGAGCGACATCCCAGGCATCGGCATAGTGCGCCAGCTTATCGTGCAGCCATGACGCACTCTGCTGGGGAGACGGCGGGGGAAATTGTAAAACGGCGGAAAGCTGACTCATGGAAAACTCCTCGGGATCATTAAGGTTGCCATCATAAAGTGAATGGGTCTTAATCATAAGACCCATTTCCTTGAGATGATAAGACCACGATGACCGCCACTTCTGTCCCCTTCCCTGCCCTGTTTTCCCGGCAGAGGGCCGCCACGCTTCGAGAAAAAGTGTGCACCATGCTGCGTCAGGCCATTGCCAGCGCCGTGCTGCCCGCTGGCGCGCGCCTGCCCTCGTCACGCGTACTGGCCAGCGATCTCGCCCTGTCCCGTGTCACGATTGAAGCCGCCTATAGCCAGCTGGAGAGCGAGGGATATCTGTCGCGACATAGCGGACGGGGCACGTTTGTCGCCATCGCGCCTTCCCCGGTTGTGCGTGGGCCGCAGCCTCCTTCTCCGGCGCTCTCCCTGTCGCTGCGCGGAAAGCAGATCGTCAGTAGTGGTGGCTGCGAAGATCCCCTTTACCCCCGGGCTTTTGCATCAGGTTCACCCGATTTACGTGCTTTCCCCCAAATGCTATGGCGCCGTCTGACGCAGCACCGTCTGCGGTCGGGTGAAGCACTGATGCGTTATGGCGATCCACTGGGGTTGCCCGACCTGCGCCAGGCGGTGGCTCACTATCTGGGTCAGTCACGCGGCGTGCGCTGTAACGCTGACCAGGTGGTGATCCTGACCAGCTCGCAGCAGGCGCTACAGATGATTGCCCTGCTGCTGTGCGATGCGGGCGATCGGATATGGATGGAAGATCCGGGCTACCGGGGGGCATGGCATGCTTTTTCCAGCGCAGGCGCGCAGGTGACCGGCATTCCCACCGATGATGAGGGCGCGGTTATCATTGAAGCCCCTTTGCCTCGCCTGGTTTATCTGACCCCGGCACATCAGTACCCCACCGGCGTGACGATGAGCATGCAGCGGCGTCAGGCATGGCTGGCGTGGGCACATCAGCATCAGCGCTGGCTGGTGGAGGACGACTACGACAGCGAGTTTCATTACGATGGACGTCCGCTGCCCGCTCTTCAGGGGCTGGAAGAGAGGGCTCGGGTTCTCTATATGGGTACGTTTTCCAAAGTACTGTTTCCGTCGCTGCGGCTGGCGTATCTGGTAGTGCCCGACGCACTGATTGATCCGCTGCGCCGACTGCGCAGCGTGATGGACGGCCACAGCGCCCAGCTGATGCAGGCGGTGACGGCTGACTTTATCCAGCACGGACACTTTGCCGCCCACCTGCGGCTGATGTGCCAACTGTACGCCAGCCGCCGTCATCTGCTGATTGATCAACTCAATAATAAGCTGGCGGATCGCCTGGTCCTGTTCCCGCATCAGGGCGGGCTACAACTGACGGTCGGTCTGAAAACAGGGGGAGAAAAACGGCTGACGCAGGAGGCCGCGCAAAACGGGCTGCTGCTGCCGCGACTGTCGCCGCTGTATCAGCAGCAGCGCGCGCAGGAAGGCTGGCTACTGGGGTTTTCGGCTCTACAGCCTGCCGAAATCGTGCAGGCAGCAGGTAAACTCAGCCGTCTGCGCTACTGACGGTCGTGCGCGAGAAACTGAAGGTGATCGCTATGCCCGCCAGCGCACAGACCGTACCGGCAGCAAATACCGCTCCGTAGCCCATCGTCGTGGCCAGCACGCCCGTTAGCGGCCCGCTGACGCCGTAGGCGATATCCTGAAATGCCGAAAATCCGCCCAGCGCGGTACCGCGTACCTGCGGAGCCACGCGCCTCAGCACCTCCACGCCCAGCGCCGGGAAGACCAGTGAACAGCCGCAGCCGGTCAGTGCCGCGCCCGCCAGCGCCATACCGCCACTGGTCGCCCCTGCCAGTAGCAGCAGGCCGCAGGCCTCAACCGCCAGAGAGATCAGCGCAACGCGAATACCTCCGAGACGATCCGGCAGTCCGCCAAACAGCACGCGAACCAGCACAAAGGCCAGCCCAAAAGCGGTGAGGGCAAAACCGGCATTGCCCCACTGCTGGTCAGCAAAATAGAGCGACGTAAAGGTACCGATCACTGCGAAACCGACCCCCTGTAAGGCCAGCGCCAGACCCGGCCGGGTAATCAGGCCCACCACCTTCCACAGCGAAGGGCGCTGCCCGCCATGGACGGGCACGCCGCGGATACCGACATTGAACAGCAGCGCCACCAGCGGCAGCAGCAGCGTGGCCACACCCAGCGCCTCAAAGCCCCACAGGCTGTGCAGCCACAGCCCCAGCGGAGCACCGGCGGCCAGCGCACCATAAATGGCCATGCCGTTCCACGACATTACCTGTCCCCCGCGCTTAGGCCCCACCAGGCCCATCCCCCAAGTCAGGTTTCCGGTCAGTAACTGGCTTTCACCAAAGCCCAGCAGCAGACGGCCGGCCACCAGCAGGCCAAACTTCCCCATCACCGGTAACGGCAGCAGCGCCGCAAGAAGATAGGCAACGCCTACCAGCGCCAGCGCCAGCATCCCCTGCAGGGTCGACCGCTTCGCCCCGCGCTGGTCGGCCAGCCGCCCGGCATAGCCACGCGTCAGCAGTGTGGCAAAGAACTGTACACCCACCGCCAGTCCCACCATCACATTACTCAGCCCCAGTTCACGGTGCACATACAGAGGGATTACCGGCAGGGCAAGGCCCGCCGTGAGGTAAGTAAGAAAAACAGCAAAGGCAATACGCGCCAGCGCACGTGTCCCCTGCTTTGGGCTGACATCTGAAAGGGTGGACATGGTGAACGTCTCCTGGTAACACCTGCGGCACAGCCTGTGCCGCCGATCCGGTCTGGATGAAATTTTATTTTCAAAGGAATACACCGTGGCTAAACAGCAGCGAAAAGGTTTTATCCCCCTCAATAGGGCAAAATGCCCTTCGTGAGTCAGCCCGGTGTCGTTTATTATCACGGCAACATGGGTTATTCGGGAATAAGAAATTGAAAACAGGAGCTATCGCATTCACGCTTTCCGCACTGCTGGCCAGTACCTCTGCCTTTTCTGCCGAAGAGGAGAGCTGTCGTAACGGCTTTTTCCCCGGCTACCAGGGCGAGTATCACCAGGCGGAAATTCGCGCCGGGGCCGGTCAGGTGCATTTCTATGATGATATGAACGGCTGCCCGGAAAAAGGCAAAAGCTGTGCACGGAAGGCCTGGCTGGTGCCGGGCAACAAGGTGCTGGTCGCGCAAACCAAACCCGGCTGGAGCTGCGTCTGGTATTTTGCCAAAAAACGCGATTTTACCAGCTGGATCCCCTCTGCCAGCCTGAGCCCAATCCCGACCCGCACCGTGCAGGAAGCGGACTGGCTGGGACGCTGGCTGCCCGTCGAAGGTAATAATGTGATTACCCTCTCCCGCCGTGGTGGCCGCCTGCACGTCAGCGGTAACGCAGACTGGCACGGGGGTATCAACAGCTACGGTGAACAGGTGGTGCATGTGGGCGAAATTGACGATGACGCCACGGTGAAGGGAAACCGTCTGACCTTTGGCGTGCCGGACTCAACGACGTATGAGTGCGGCGGCGAAATGCTGTTGGTTAACGGTAACCTTATCGTGCGCGACAACAGTAACTGCGGTGGGATGAACGTGCGCTTCGATAGCGTGTATCGCCTGGCAGAAAAGACGAAATAGCCGGCAGTCCATTGCACCGTGAGGAAGATAACGAACCTGGACTGACCTTCTGTAATTAAATTACGTTTCTCCCCTTCTTTTTTTTCGTTCACCTCGGTAAAAAATGAGGGGGAAATCGCGAGGACTCTCGCATTATGCGCACATCACAGCCTGAATCTCGTCCTGGTTGCCGCTCTACGAAGAAGAACGCCCCGACCAACCAGCCACCTTGTTAAATAAAAGTTAACAAAAATAAAAAGAAACAAATAAATAACATTTTAACGTCGTAAAAAAACAACAATGACATCCATTTAAACAAAAATTTAACCATATTTAACACTATTTTTAACATTAAAAGTTAGCGATCACACTTCTGCCTTCTGCTCAACTCTTCACCAAAATCTTCTTGCTATCTTGTTCCGGTGGTCAATACCACCTCTTACCTGACAAAAACAACGAACCGGATAACAAGGTACTGCTATGAAATTTAACCTCTCGTTACTCAACGCCTGTGTCGTCTCTGCCTGCATGTTGTTCGCGACTCCTCTGCTGGCCGCAGAAAAACATGATATCGCCGTGGTAGCCAAGGTGACCGGTATTCCCTGGTTCACCCGTATGGCTGTCGGAGTGGATGAAGCCGCGAAAAAACTGGATGTTAACGCTTACCAGGTCGGCGGATCCACCGCTGACCCGGCGCAGCAGGTCAAGGTGATTGAAGACCTTATCGCCAAAAAAGTCGATGCGATTATCGTGGTACCGAACGATGCCAAAGTGCTTGAGCCGGTACTGAAAAAAGCACGCGCTCAGGGCATCGTGGTCCTGACCCATGAATCCCCGGACCAGCCGATTGGCCAGTGGGATGTCGAGACCATCGACAGCGTCAAATATGCTGAAAAGAACATGGATGAACTGGCCAGCAGCATGGGCGGTAAAGGCGGCTATGCCATCTATGTCGGTTCCCTGACCGTGCCGCTGCACAACGCCTGGGCGGATGCGGCTATCAAATATCAGAAAGAAAAATACCCTGATATGCACGAAGTCACCTCGCGCCTGCCAGTGGCGGAAAGCATTGATAAATCTTACGCCACCACACTCGACCTGATGCGCACCTACCCGGATCTGAAAGGCATAATCGGCTTCGGTTCACTCGGCCCGATTGGTGCCGGACAGGCGGTGAAGAGCAAACGGGCGAAAAATAAAATTGCCGTCGTCGGCATTGCGATGCCAGCCCAGGCGGCCCCCTACCTGGCCAGCGGCGATATCAAAAAAGCCCTGCTGTGGGATCCGAAAGATGCCGGGTTTGCGCTGGTCAGCCTGGCGGACCAGCTGCTGGACGGCAAGCAGGTCACGCCGGATCTGACCATTGACGGGCTGGGTAAAGCGGATGTGGATATGGAGCACCATGTGATCCGCTTTAACCGCATCCTTGAAGTGACCAAAGATAACGCGAAATCCCTCGGCTTCTGATCGTATCGGGCCAGTCTCTGCTGGCCCTGTTCCACACCAGGGTACTGAATTATGTCCACGCAAACACCGTTTATCTCACTGGAAAATATCAGCAAATCCTTCCCGGGTGTACGCGCCCTGGATGCGGTTACGCTGACGCTTAACCGGGGTGAAGTACACTGTCTGGCCGGGCAAAACGGCTGCGGAAAAAGCACGCTGATCAAGGTGATCTCCGGGGTCTACCAGCCGGACAAAGGATCGCATATCAGCATTGACGGTAAGCTGCTGACCCACTTAACACCGGCCCTTTCTGCCTACTACGGCATCCAGGTGATCTATCAGGATCTCTCTTTGTTCCCGAATCTGTCGGTGATGGAAAATATCGCCGCCCATCGCTATCTGCCGGGCGGTAATTTCTGGGTCAACCGCCGGGCAATGCGCCAGCTGGCGCAGGAGACCATGGCGCGCATTGGCGTACAGCTTGACCCGTCGCGCAAGGTTGAAAAACTGTCGATAGCCGACCGCCAGCTGGTGGCTATCTGCCGCGCGCTGGCTGCCGATGCCAGCCTGGTGATCATGGACGAACCTACCGCTTCTCTGACCCGCCATGAGGTTAACGGCCTGCTGCGGGTGGTCAGTGAACTGAAAGCCGCCGGGATCTGCGTGGTGTTCGTCAGCCATAAGCTGGATGAAGTGATGGAGGTCTCTGACCGCATCAGCGTCATCCGCGACGGCAAACTGGTCGGCACCTATGCCGCCAGCAAGCTGGACAGCGATGAACTGGCCTGGCTGATGACCGGACAGCGCTTCAGCTTCAGCCACCTGCCGGAGCGCGCCGACCGCAGTGACACTCCGCTGCTGGAAGTGCGCAACCTCTCACGCCGCAACCAGTATCAGCAGATCAATTTACAGTTAAGAAGGGGCGAAATCACGGCCATCGTCGGCCTGCTGGGCGCCGGACGCACTGAACTGTGCCTGTCACTGTTTGGCATTACCCGGCCCGACAGCGGCGAAATCATCCTTGACGGTAAGCCGGTGAAACTGCGCAGCAATCGCGATGCCATCCGCCACGGCATTGCTTACGTCTCGGAAGACCGGCAGACCGAAGGGCTGATCATGACGCAGTCGATCTTCGATAACCTGCTGGTGCCGATCTTCCCGCACCTGCGCAACCGCCTGGGGCTGATGGACCGTGATGAGGCTCGCCAGCGGGCATCAACACTGATCCGCGAGCTGAATATCAAAGTCTCCGACAGTCAGCTCGCGGTTCAGACCCTGTCCGGCGGTAATGCGCAGCGCGTGGCGATCGGTAAATGGGTCGCCACCCGGCCGAAGGTGCTGATCCTTGACTCTCCTACCGTCGGCGTCGATATCGCGAATAAAGAGGGGATCTATCGCATTGCCCGTGAGCTGGCCGAGTCCGGTATGGCGGTGCTGATGATTTGCGATGAGATCCCGGAAGCTTACTACAACAGCCACCGCGTGCTGGTGATGCGCAAAGGTGAGCTGGTCGCCAGCTTCGCCCCGCATCAGTGCCGCGAAGAGGAGATTGCCGGGGTGGTCAATGAATAACAAATTACGACATCTGGCCAGCCAGCACGAGTTCTGGCTGGGGATGCTGATTGTGCTGCTGGCGCTGGGCCTCAGCCTGCGTACCAGCGAGTTTCTGACGCTCGGCAACCTGACCGACGTTGCCACCAGCTACGCCATCCTCGGCATTCTGGCCTGCGGTCTGTTTGTGGTGCTGATCGCCGGAGGGATTGATATCTCGTTCCCGGCCATGACCGCCATTGCACAGTACGTGATGGCCAGCACCATGTTGGCGCACGGTGGCAACCTGTTCAGCGCCTTCGCGGTGGCCATCGCCTGTGGCCTGCTGTTGGGAATGCTCAACGGTCTGCTGGTCTTTCTGCTGCGGGTCCCGGCGATCATTATCACCATCGCCACGCTGAACCTGTTTTACGGACTGCTGGTCTGGACAACGAACGGCACCTGGCTTTACGGCTTCCCCGACTGGTTTATGAACGGCATTAACTGGTTCTCCTTCACCGCCGCCGACGGCTACGAATATGGCCTGACGCTGCCGTTACTCTGCCTTCTGGCGGTTTTCATCCTGACCGGGGTGCTGATGAACTTTACCCGCGTCGGGCGGCAGATCTACGCCATAGGCGGCAGCCGCGAGTCGGCGTCACGTCTTGGTATCAACCTGCGCAGCCTGCATCTGGCGGTATATGGCTATATGGGCGTGCTGGCCGGGGTGGCGGCCGTTGTTCAGGCGCAGACCACGCAGTCCGTTGCCCCCAACTCACTGGTGGGCTACGAGCTGACGGTGCTGGCGGCGGTGGTGCTCGGCGGGACCAGCATGAGCGGTGGACGCGGTACGCTGACCGGTACCCTGCTGGGCGTGCTGCTGCTGGCTTTTCTGCAAAACGGCCTGACGCTGCTGGCGGTGTCGTCCTACTGGCATATGGTGTTTAGCGGCATCATTATTCTGGTCAGCGTCAGCGCTACGGCCTGGAATGAAAAACACCAGCGCGCAAAGGGGAACTGAGATGCAAACGTTACTGAATAAACTACCGGGCGACCGCATTATCCGCCTGCAGGTCCTGATGCTGGTGGCGGTACTGGTGCTGTTCTCACTGACGCTGGGCGGACGCTTCTTTAGCGTCGGTAACTTCCAGTCAATCGCCAGCCAGCTGCCGGTGCTGGGGCTGCTGGCACTGGGTATGGGCGTCACCATGCTGACGGGCGGCATAAACCTGTCGATCATCGCCAGCGCTAACGCCTGTTCGCTGCTGATGGCCGCACTGATTGTCGCCCACCCTGATCAACCGCAGTGGATAGCCCTGGCGCTGCTGGCCGGACTGGCACTCGCGGTGGCCATTGGCGTGGTGAACGGCGTACTGATTGCGGTGATTGGTGTGTCGCCGATTCTGGCGACGCTGGGCACCATGACACTGATTGCCGGGCTGAATATCCTGCTGTCTGACGGGGCAGTGATCTCCGGCTTCCCGCCGCTGATCCAGATGCTCGGCAATGGCGATATTGCCGGCGTGCCGCTGTCACTGCTGCTGTTCCTCGCCGTGGCCGCCCTGATGTGGCTGCTGCTGGAACGCACCACGCTGGGACGCGCCATTTTGCTGCTGGGCAGTAACGAAAAGGCCACGCGCTTTAGCGGGGTCAACACCACCCGCGTGACGATTGTGGTGTATATCCTGTCGGCGCTGATGAGCTGGGGAGCGGCGCTGCTGATGATGTCGATGTTTAACTCCGCGAAAGCCGGCTACGGCGAGTCCTGGCTGCTGGTGACCATCCTTGCCTCCGTGCTGGGTGGCATCAATCCTGACGGCGGGTTCGGGCGCATTCCCGGCCTGATCCTGGCGCTGATCGTGCTCCAGATGCTGGAAAGCGGACTGAACCTACTGGGGGTGAGCAGCTACCTCACTATGGCCCTTTGGGGTGGTGTACTGATCCTGTTTATTGCGTTGCAACATCGCAGAACCTGAGACTGAGGATAAAAATGTCGAGCTATTATATTGGTGTGGATGTGGGAACCGGCAGCGCCCGTGCGGGCATTTTTGATGTTACCGGGCGCATGATGGGCCAGGCGAGCCGTGAGATCGCGCTGTATCGTCCGCAGGCCAACTTTGTTGAACAGTCTTCTGACAATATCTGGCAGGCGGTTTGCCAGTCCGTGCGCGACGCGATTAATCAGACCAATATCAATCCGGTGCAGATTAAAGGGCTGGGTTTTGATGCCACCTGTTCGCTGGTGGTGCTGGATAAAGAGGGCCAGCCGCTAACGGTCAGCCCGTCCGGGCGCAGCGAGCAGAATATTATCGTGTGGATGGATCACCGCGCCATTGTTCAGGCGGAACGTATCAATGCATTAAAACACCCGGTACTGGATTATGTCGGCGGGGTGATTTCACCGGAGATGCAGACGCCAAAACTGCTGTGGCTGAAGCAGCATATGCCCGCCAGCTGGCAAAACGTCGGCCACCTGTTTGACCTGCCCGACTTCCTGACCTGGCGTGCCACCGGTGATACCACCCGCTCGGTCTGTTCGCTGGTCTGTAAATGGACGTGGCTGGCGCATCAGGACGGTTGGGATGCCAGCTACTTCAGACAGATTGGGCTGGAAGACCTGCTGGAGCACGATGCCGCGAAAATGGGTAGCGATGTCAAAAGCATGGGCGAACCGCTCGGGCGTGGCCTGACGCAGCGAGCGGCCAGCGAGTTAGGCCTGCTGCCCGGCACGCCGGTCAGTGCCTCTATTATCGACGCCCATGCCGGGAGCCTGGGAACGCTGGGCGCTGCCGGGCCCTCTGGTGAGCTGGCAGACTTTGACCGCCGCATTGCGCTGATTGGCGGGACATCCACCGGGCATATGGCCATCTCCCGCGAGCCGCGCTTTATTAAAGGGGTGTGGGGGCCTTACCTCTCAGCGGTGCTGCCTGACTTCTGGCTGAACGAAGGCGGACAGTCCGCCACCGGGGCGCTGATTGACCATGTGATCCAGTCACACCCCTGCTATACCCAGCTACGTGAGCAGGGGCAGACGCAGGGCAAGACCATTTATGAGGTTCTCAATGCCCTGCTGCGCGAGATGGCCGGTGACGCGGATAAAATCGCTTTTCTGACCCGGGATATCCATATGCTGCCCTACTTCCACGGCAACCGTTCGCCCCGCGCCAACCCGAACCTGACCGGCATCCTGACCGGGCTGACGCTGTCGCGCACCCCGGAAGATATGGCCCTGCACTACCTGGCAACCATTCAGGCCATTGCCCTTGGCACCCGACATATTATCGAAACCATGAACCAGACCGGTTACAGCATTGACACCATTATGGCCAGCGGCGGCGGCACCAAAAACCCTCTCTTTGTGCAGGAGCACGCTAACGCCTCTGGCTGTACCATGCTGCTGGCGGAGGAGAGCGAATCGATGCTGCTGGGCAGCGCAATGATGGGCACCGTAGCGGCAGGCGTCTATGACACCCTGCCGGAAGCGATGAACGCCATGAGCCGCATCGGCAAAACCGTGACGCCGCAGACCAATGAGATCAAACGCTATTACGACCGTAAATACCGCGTTTTCCGCGAGCTGTATCACGACCATATGAAATATCAGCAAATGATGCAGGAGGAGAGATGACTCCCGGGCAGAGCTGGCAACAGGCCTGCGCAGGCTGGAAAACCTACCGTCAGGCGCTGGATGCCCTGGAAACCCAGCTGGATCGTCAGCAGTGGCTGGCGGTACTGGACGCCCTCGCCACCTGTCGCGGCAAAATTGCTGTGACCGGGATCGGTACCTCCGGCATTGCGGCACGTAAAATCGCCCACATGCTGTCGTGCATTGAACACCCGGCGATCTGGTTAAGCGCCGCCGATGCCGCCCACGGTGATATCGGTTTTCTGCGCCACGACGATATTGTGATTATGCTGTCACGCGGCGGCAACTCCGATGAACTCACCCGGTTGCTGCCGACGGTAAAAACCAAAGGCTGCACGCTGATTAGCGTCACGGAGAATGCGCACTCAGCCATCGCTCTGGCCGCCGACCGGCTGCTGCTGATGCCAAAATCGCAGGAGATCGATCCGCTGAATATGCTGGCTACCACGTCCATTATCAGTGTGCTGGCGGTGTTTGACGCAATGATCGCAGTGCTGATGTCGCAGAGTGGCTACAGCAAGGAGACGCTGCTGACCGTGCATCCCGGGGGGAATGTGGGGAAGGTGTTGCGGGAGGAGTGACCCTGAGGGATCTCCACACATTTTTAGTCGCTAATCGTTCAGCTTCAGGTCTGGTGCCAGTTTGAGCACGCCGGATCGGCAACGTTCACATCCATGCGGGCCTCGTCACGCGGCGTCCCTGCCGCGTGACGTCCGGCTTACCTCAAACTGGCCCCATCCCCGCAAGACCGTGTTCGCTGTAGGTTTTAAACCCACACCGCACTCCGTTTTCCTGTAGGGGTGGACCTTTTTCCGGTCGACCCGGGCTGGTTTCAACAGGCTCACAAACAAGGAGCATCGGGGCAATATGTTTCAATATTGAAGTCTCAAAGACATCATTCATCAACTCTTCTGCCTCAGGATCATCAAAGTTCATACTGTCGGTGGTGTGACCCTATGAATTTACTCTACAGGTTCATTGATAAGGTGTTCTCACGGATAACGATGCGATATTATCCGTTAATACCTTTATGGAAGCCCTCATATGAACAGGTCGTTACCGCAGTTTACCTACCTCAGCGATGACTTCACTCGCAATGTGTTTATTCAACAATCCGCCACGTGCCACTGCTGTGGTAAAGACACTGAACACCACTATAACGGCACCATATACAGGGTCGGTGACAGCGATATCACCCTGTGCCCGTGGTGCATCCATGATGGCAGCGCAGCCGCTAAGTACGCCTGCAGTTTTAACGATCTTTATGATGAAGCACTTGATGATGCCATCGCGGCGGAAGTTTGCGAACGCACGCCGGGTTACAGTTCCTGGCAGGATCAGAGTTGGGTAACTCACTGCAACGATGCCTGCGTTTATCACGGCGATGCCAGTGCGAAAGACGTTGCCGAAGCCAGTGCAGAAACTCGCCAGAAGTGGATGAGCGATTACGAAATGGATGAAGACAGCTGGTCACAGATGATGGCAGGCTACCAGCCAGGTGGCGATCAGGGTGTTTATAAGTTTGTCTGTCGCCATTGCGGACTGGTGAGCTTTAACTGGGATTATTCCTGATGGGATAATCCCGGAAGGAGATGCAATAAGATATGATGGGTATCTCTGTACCGGGGAATTATCTTTAAAAATGAAGATTGGCTTAAGAGAATATTCAACTTCCCTGCAACGTCCTCTGAAATTACTCGCTAACCCAGAAGGCCTTACAGGCAATCAACGCCGCATCCCGCACGTTTGATCCTCCTTCTGCCGGGCCTTTCCCCTACCCTGTTAACGGTATTAAAACAGGGACGTGAATTATGCTCAGAAAAATCGGCCTCATCTGCGCCATGCTGCTGCTCTGCGGCTGTGCCACCATCACCAGCCATACCGTCGGTAATAACCCGAAAAATTCGTTTTATGCGGGTACGCAGCTCGACTACCACACGCTGCACGACTGCTTCTGGTGCTGGCTGGATCTGCCCGTGTCGATTGTCGGGGACACGCTGATGCTGCCTTATGATACCTGGCACTACTACCACACCCCGGAAACTCCCGCTAAGACAAAGAAATCGTCAGCGCCAGTGAAGTAAGCGCGCCCTTTGTGCTAGCCTGCGGGAAGAACATTATTCCGAAGGAGAGCGACAATGGATGGAGAGCAGATACAGAACATTGCCAGACAGGTCGCGGGTGAGCAGCCGGAGGCGGAGCTCTGTTATCCGTTTGGCCCGGAGTATGAGGTATTTAAGGTACGCGGCAAGATATTTGTCCTGATGTCACAGGTACGGGGTGAACGTATAGTCAACCTCAAGTGCCGCCCTGAAGAGGGTGAACTGCACCGGGCCATCTACGACAGCATCCATGTGGGCTACCATATGAACAAACGCCACTGGATTTCGATTTATGCCGGTGAAAAGATTACGGAAGGATTAGTCAGGCAGTTGGTGCAGGAGTCGTACGATCGGGTGGTTGCCGGCATGCCAAAACGGCTGCGCCCGCTGGCGCTGCGGGAAAAGTAGCCGACAAAACAAAGGGGCGACCTTAGTCGCCCCTTTGTCAGCACGGCAGGATGGCAAATTATGCCAGCTTGCGCATCACCAGCGTGGCGTTGGTTCCGCCGAAGCCGAAGCTGTTAGACATCACGGTGTTCAGCTTACGTTCAGTCGGCTGAGTCACGATATCCAGGCCTTCTGCCGCGGGGTCCAGCTCGTCGATATTGATGCTTGGCGCAATAAAGCCGTGTTCCAGCATCAGCAGGGAGTAGATGGCTTCCTGCACGCCTGCGGCACCCAGCGAGTGGCCGGTCATCGCTTTGGTAGCCGACATTGCCGGCGTTTTGTCCGGGAAGACAGCACGGATAGCGCCCAGTTCCTTCACATCGCCTACCGGCGTAGAGGTACCGTGGGTGTTCAGGTAGTCGATAGGGGTATCCACACCTTCCATCGCCATACGCATGCAGCGCATTGCGCCTTCGCCTGACGGCGCTACCATGTCAGCACCATCAGAGGTAGCGCCGTAACCCACGATCTCAGCATAGATGTGAGCACCGCGCGCCAGCGCGTGTTCCAGCTCTTCCACCACGACCATACCGCCACCGCCGGCGATAACAAAGCCGTCACGGCTGGTATCGTAGGTACGGGAGGCTTTTTCCGGGGTTTCGTTATATTTGGTCGACAGCGCGCCCATGGCATCGAACTCACAGGACATTTCCCAGCACAGCTCTTCGCCGCCGCCAGCAAACACAATATCCTGTTTGCCCAGCTGGATCTGCTCTACCGCGTTACCGATGCAGTGTGCAGAAGTGGCGCAGGCAGAACTGATAGAATAGTTGACGCCATGAATTTTAAACGGCGTAGCGAGGCAGGCAGAAACGCCGGATGCCATGGCTTTGGTCACCATATAGGGACCTACGCCGCGCAGACCTTTAGCGCGCATGCCGTCAACGCTGGCGGCCTGATAGAACGGTGAACCACCGCCTGAACCGGCAACCAGACCCACGCGAGGATTATTCTGGTACTGCTCATCGGACAAGCCAGCATCTTTCACCGCATCCTGCATGGAAAGGAAAGCATAAATGGACGCATCGCTCATAAAACGCAGCATTTTGCGGTCGATACGGGCTGAAATATCGTCTTTCGTTAACTTAACGTTACCCCAGACGTGACTACGCATACCGGAATCTTTCAGTTCCTGCGAGAAGGTAATACCAGAGCGTCCTTCGCGTAATGATGCCAGAACTTCCTCTTGGTTATTACCAATACTGGAAACGATCCCTAGGCCAGTAATCACAGCACGTTTCATTCAATACCTCTTTCACTTCTAATTAGGATTCGAGAGGCACTCTAGCGTACAGTTGTACGCCGAACAAGTCCGATCAGCATTTTCCTTGTGTAAATTTGCGTAGGGTCAAGCACCTCGTTAAAATCCCGCCACTGCCTGAGCAATGAGCCTTTGCCGTGAAAACCGCACCAATAGAGTACGCAGAGCTACGCTGGAACGATCAGGGTACACCTGTATCCCGAGAATTTGATGATGTCTATTTCTCTAACCAGAATGGTCTGAAAGAGACCGGCTACGTTTTTCTTGACGGCAACCAGTTGCCGGAACGTTTTGCCACTCATCCGCGCGATCTGTTTATCGTAGCCGAAACCGGTTTCGGAACGGGTCTGAACTTTCTGACGTTGTGGCAGGCCTTTGATACCTTCAGCGCCAGCCAGCCAGACGCCAGACTCCAGCGCTTACATTTTATCAGCTGTGAGAAATTCCCGTTAACGGTCAGCGATCTTGAGGCCGCACACGCCAGCTGGCCACAGTTAGCCGATATCGCGCACCAGCTGCGGGCGCAGTGGCCCCTGGCGCTGCCGGGCTGCCATCGTCTGCTGCTGGATGGCGGGCGCATCACGCTCGATCTGTGGTTTGGCGATATTAACCAGCTTATCCATACTTTTGATGACACGCTCAATCAGCAGGTGGATGCCTGGTTTCTGGACGGCTTTGCGCCGGCGAAAAACCCGGATATGTGGACGCCGGCGCTGTTTGAGTGCATGGCCCGCCTGGCTCGTCCCGGGGCAACGCTGGCGACCTTTACCGCTGCCGGATTCGTCAGGCGCGGGCTGATTGAGGCCGGGTTCGAGGTCAGCAAGCGCAAAGGCTTTGGCGAGAAGCGTGAAATGCTGACCGGCCGCCTGCCAGCAGCGGTACCTTCCTCTGCACGAACCCCCTGGTATGCCCGTCCGTCGGCGGAGGGTGAGGATATTGCCCTCGCGGGTGGCGGTATTGCCAGCGCACTGCTGGCGCTGGCCCTGTTGCGGCGCGGCAAGAAAGTCACGCTTTACTGCGCCGATGACCGCCCGGCGCAGGGCGCGTCCGGTAACCGCCAGGGGGCGGTGTATCCGCTGCTGAACCCGCATGATCCGGCGCTGACACAGTTCTTTCCCACCGCGTTCACCTTCGCACGCCGCGTTTACGACCATCTCGCTCTGCCCTTTGAACACGACTGGTGCGGCGTTACCCAACTGGCCTTTGATGAAAAAAGCGCAGATAAAATCAGCAAGATGTTACAGATGGCATTGCCGGCTGCGCTGGCATCCGCGCTGACCGTTGAAGAAGCGGAGGCACTGTGCGGTGTCACCACCGGCTGCGGCGGGATTGCCTATCCACTGGGCGGCTGGCTCTCTCCGGCGGAGCTCACCGCTGCACTGTGGCAACGGGCAGAGCAGCAGGGAGCCACGCTTCACTGGCAGCAGGCGATCGTACAGATGCTGCCGCATCCGTCGGGCTGGCAGTTAAGCTTTACCCACCAGCCTGACGTCACGCACCGCAATGTGGTACTGGCCACCGGTCACCGTCTGACGGATTTCATACAAAGTGAAAAGCTACCGGTTTATGCGGTGAGCGGCCAGGTCAGCCACGTACCGACCACCCCGGCCCTGTCATCCCTGAAACAGGTTCTGTGCTACGACGGCTACCTCACTCCGGTCAGCCCGCAGTTCCAACAGCACTGCATCGGCGCCAGCTACCATCGGGGCGACACCGCTACTGACTACCGTGATGATGATCAACAGGAAAACCGGGCGCGGCTGCTCCGCTGTCTTCCCGATGCCGCCTGGCCAGAGGATATTAACGTCAGTGACGGTGAAGCACGCTGCGGCGTACGGGCCGCCACGCGCGACCATCTGCCCATGATGGGGGCCCTGCCGGATTACGAGGCCACCCTGCAACAGTACGCCACTCTGGCACAGCAGGCGCAGGCAGCACCGGCACCGGTTCATACCGGGCTGTTTGTGCTGGGAGCGCTCGGCTCGCGCGGATTATGCAGCGGCCCGCTGGCTGCAGAAGTGCTGGCCGCCCAGCTCTGTGGCGAACCGATCCCACTCGATAACGCAACACTGGCCGCCACCAGTCCCAACCGGTTCTGGATACGTAAGCTGCTGAAGGGGAAATCGCTGAAGTAAGAATTATCTTTGTTGAAAAATGCTTATACCACTAAATAACGTTACTAAATCGCACTAAATAGCATAATATTTCATCCTTGCCCCTGAACACGTCAGGGGCATTTTTGTCTCTGGCCCCGCAGACTCGACACGGAAAGGACGGGCCATCAATGGATGATTTACTATGGAATTCACGCTTAACGGCCAGCGCGTCATCCTTGATGATGCGCATTCAGACACCCCCATTCTCTATATTTTACGTAATGACTTTCAGTTAAACGGCCCCAAATATGGCTGCGGCATCGGTGAATGCGGCGCCTGCACCATACACATCGACGGCATCGCTGCCCGCGCCTGCAGCGTGCCTGCTCATACGGTGGCAGGAAAACACGTCACCACCCTCGAAGGGCTGGCGGACGGGGAGAAGCTGCATCCGGTGCAGCAGGGGTTTATCGACGAGCAAGCCGCTCAGTGCGGCTACTGTACCAACGGGATGATCATGACGCTGGTCTCTCTGTTCCGTCGGGTCCCTCTGGCCTCCGAACAGCAGATAAAGGATGAACTGGCGTTTAATCTGTGCCGCTGCGGAACTCACCTGGAGATTTTACGTGCGGCACAGAAAGCCCGTGAGCTTATCGCCAGCGAGGTGCGGTCATGAATATGTTTCAGCTCACCCGCCGACGCCTGCTGCAGGCCGGAGGCTTTATCGGCGTCAGTATCCTGCTGCCGGGCAGCGCAAGGGCAGGATCCCCGCCGTCTGCCGACCGCTCTGGCAACGGGGTGGGGAGCTTTATTGCGCTCTCTGCGGACGGCAAGGTGAGCGCCTTTAACGGGCATGTCGACCTGGGCACCGGGGTAAGAACCTCACTGGCGCAGTATGTTGCCGATGCGCTTGATGTCCCCTTCAGCGCCGTAACAATGATACTTGGTGATACGACACTGACGCCGGATCAGGGCCCAACCATTGCCAGTGCGACGCTTCAGGTGACAGCACTGCCCCTGCGTCAGGCGGCCAGCCAGTTGCGTCTGCAGCTGATGCGGCTCGCCGCCAGCGTCATGAATGTTCCCGTTAAACAACTGCGCACCGAGGCAGGCTGGGTGATCGACAGTCAGCGGCCCGCTCGTCGTCTGGCCTATGGCCAGCTGACCCACGAAAAAGACACTCATCTTCCTCTGGATACAACGGTTCCGCTGTACTCTGCGCGACGCTACGTCGGCACCCCGGTCGCCCGCGTGGATATTCCTGCCAAGGTGAGCGGTAAGCTGACCTGGGTTCACGATCTGCGGGTGCCCGGTATGCTGCACGGGCGGGTTGTGCGCCCGCCCTATGGCGGCGCCGACAGCAGCGCCCCGCTGGGCCACAGTCTGATTGCCGTTGACGAAAGCTCCATTGCTCACCTGGAGGGTATCGTCCGTGTGGTGGTGATTAAAGACTTTGTCGGTATTGTCGCCCGGCGTGAAGAGCAGGCCATAGCCGCCATGTACGCCCTGAAAGTCAGCTGGAAACCCTGGGCCGGTCTGCCCGGACTCGGCCTGAATCAGCTGCATGACACACTGGCTGACTGCGAAAAACAGCCGCGCGTGCTGCGTGACGATCAGGGCACAGATGTCGCGCTAAAAAACCGTCATATCTCAATAGATGCCGACTATGTCTGGCCTTATCAGCTGCACGCCTCGATCGGCCCTTCCTGCGCCGTGGCTGATATTCGCGATGGCAGAGCAAAGATCTGGTCAGGTACGCAGAACCCGCACGATCTGCGCAAGGATATTGCGCTGCTGCTGGACATGGATATCCCGGCCGTTGAGGTAAAGCGTATGGAGGCCTCCGGTTGCTACGGACGTAACTGTGCGGATGATGTCGCTGCCGACGCGGCGCTACTGTCCAGAGCCACGGGCCAGCCCGTCCGCGTCCAACTGATGCGTGAACAGGAGGCGGCCTGGGAGCCAAAAGGTGCCGCTCAGTTAATCCGTGTCAGCGGGGGGCTGGATCGTATGATGAACATCTCCTGTTATGAGCTTCGTACCTGCTACCCCTCTAACAACGCTCCCACTCTGCCGTTGATCCTGACGGGGAAAGTGACCAATGAGCCTGTGGTGCAGTCCATGGGGGATCGTACCGCCATTCCGCTATACCGTTTCCCTCACATGCGCATGATTTGTGAAGATGCTGCACCGCTGGTGCGCGCCTCCTGGATGCGGGGTGTCTCTGCGCTGCCCAATGTCTTTGCTCACGAGAGCTGGGTGGATGAGGTCGCGTGGCACGCCGGACGTGATCCGATTGATCTGCGTCTGGATTATCTGGACGATTCCCGGGCGATAACCATGATTAACCATCTGAAAAAAATGGCTGAATGGAAGAATGGCCCCCCACATCACCGAACGCAAAAAGAGGGCGACTGGCTGCGCGGGCGCGGTTTTGCGTGGGCTCGTTACATCCACAGCACGTTTCCCGGCTTCGGTGCCGCCTGGGCGGCCTGGGTGTGTGATTTAAGCGTTAACACCCTGACCGGAGAGATCCGGCTGGATAAAATTTATGTCTGCCACGACTGCGGAGAAATGGTCAATCCGGCCGGGGTTCGCCATCAGGTGCACGGTAACGTCATTCAGTGTGCCAGCCGGGTGCTGAAAGAGTATGTTACCTTCGACGCCAGCGGCACCACATCACTTGAGTGGGGCAGTTATCCACTGCTGCGTTTTGATGAACTGCCCGACGTCGACATTGCCCTGCTCGACTACCCGGAAGAGCCCGCTATGGGGGCCGGGGAATCGGCCTCCGTTCCGGGAGCAGCGGCCATTGCCAATGCACTGTTTGATGCGACTGGCATCCGCTTTCGTGCACCGCCGTTTACACCGGATCGCGTACTACGCGCTTTACAGGGAGGTAAAGCATGACCCGCAGAAATAAGTGGCTGGGAATTTCAGGAACCGTTGTGCTGGCTGCCGTAGTCATCGCTGCCCTGTTCAGCCTGCAGCCGGAGATCACCCCCATCGACCCGCCGGAAACTATACAGTTTTCAGCCGCCAGCATTGCCCGGGGTAAAACGCTGGCGGCACTGGGTGATTGCAGCGCCTGCCATACACGCGCGGGCGGCGAGCCCAACAGCGGAGGGCTGGCGATGGACACCCCCTTCGGTACTATCTATACCAGCAACATTACCCCGGATGCGGATAACGGAATTGGCCGCTGGTCTTATCCGGCGTTTTTGCGTGCCATGCGCTACGGTATAGACCGTCGGGGTCATTATCTCTACCCGGCCTTCCCTTACACCGCTTTTACTCATACCAGTAATGAAGACCTGCAGGATCTCTATGCCTTCCTGATGAGCCAGCCCGCCGTCAGCTACCGGGTACCGGAAACCCGCCTGAGCTTTCCGTTTAATATCCGCCAGGGTATGGCGGCATGGAACTGGCTGTTTCTGCACCCGGGTGAACGCACACCCGATCCAGAACATAGCGCCGTATGGAACCGGGGAGCCTATCTGGCTGAAGGGCTTGGTCACTGCAGCGCCTGCCATTCACCTCGCAACCTGGCCGCTGCTGAAAAACAGGGAGACGCCGCCCTGAGCGGCGGCGTTGCCGAAGGATGGGTCGCGCCTGCTCTGAATGCACGTTCACCCGCGCCGGTGGCCTGGGACGAAAGTCAGTTTCAACACTATTTACGAACCGGGTTTTCCCCTGAGCACGGCATCGCTGCGGGTCCGATGGGGCCGGTAATCAGTGCCGGACTGGTGCATCAGTCGGAGAAGGATATCCGGGCGCTGGCACACTGGCTGATGAGCTTCAAGTCGCCCGCCTCCGGTCAGGCGGCAACGTTAGTTGCGCTCGCCGCGCGGCGGGGACAGCGG
This sequence comes from Erwinia persicina NBRC 102418, assembly GCF_001571305.1. Lineage (GTDB taxonomy): Bacteria > Pseudomonadota > Gammaproteobacteria > Enterobacterales > Enterobacteriaceae > Erwinia > Erwinia persicina. The sequence continues at coordinate 621,207 of NZ_BCTN01000001.1, forward strand.
CAGGATTCTGCCGGGGCGCGTCAGTACGCTGGTTCCTGTATGGCCTGTCACGCGCAGCAGAAAGGCCCGCATCTGTACGGCGTACGTCCACAGCTGGTGCTGAACAGCAACCTGTATACCGACTCGCCTGAAAATCTGATCCACATCGTGCTGGACGGCATCGACCATCCGGCCACGGCGGGCCTGGGTACCATGCCCGGCTTCCGGCACCAGTTGAGTGACCAGCAGATTGCCACACTGCTGAACTGGCTGCGGACAGACCTCGCCGGGCAGGCACCGTGGAAGGAGCTCGAACGTAAGGTGGCTGAGATCCGCCAGCAGCACGAGGAAGGATAAATGGGCATCGGCGTGTTAGTGATGGCGGCGGGTCACAGCCGCCGCTACCGGGAACTGAACGGACAGCATAAGTTGCTGGTCAGGCATCCGGCATGTAGCAATCTGCCGCTGCTGGCGCACAGTCTGCAGTTAGCAACGGCGGCGTGCGGCAAGCGGGTAAATGTAATGCTGCGTCCAGAAGATGGCCCGTTGATTGACATCGTGCAACGCTACCGCTGCGGAATGACCCTGGTGGACAGCCGCTGCCTGGGGGACTCGATTGCCGCCGGTGTGGCGGCACAGCCCCACTGGTCCGGGTGGCTGGTCATGCTGGCCGATATGCCCTGGCTGCAGCTGAGTACAGTCAGACGGATCTGCCAGGCGCTGGCCTTTGCCGATATTGTCCGCCCCCAGTGGCAGCAGCAGCCGGGTCACCCGGTTGGCTTCAGCGCGGATGTCTATGAGGCCCTGCTCGCCCTGAAAGGCGAGGATGGCGCACGCAGTATTCTCCGGGGTGCGCCCCCCCTGCTGTTAAAAGTGAACGATCCCGGTTGCGTTCGCGACGTCGATGTTCCGGGCGACTGGATGCAGGCAGAATGATGGTCGGTTCACTGGATATCACCGTGCTGGAAAACGCACGCCTCTGGCCAGGTAAACAGCAGGGTTTATGGCTGTGTACCGTACTGCAGACGTGGGGGTCAGCTCCGCGTGCGCCCGGGGCGCTACTGGCCGTCAGTGAGGACGGAACAGTGTGTGGTTCGCTTTCCGGGGGCTGCATTGAGCAGGATTTTTTGCGGCGGGTGGCAGCGGGTGAATACAGTCAGCCCAGCCAGCAGGTACGCTATGGTGCAGATGGCCTGACGCCGGATGTCGCCCTGCCCTGCGGCGGTAGCCTGGCGGTATTGATAGAATACCTGCCGCCTTCGCCAGATTCGGCCGAATACCTGACACAGATGCTACGGGCGCTGCGCGGTGAACTGACGCTGGAAAAGCAGGTGATCAACGGGCAACCTGCCCGCCTGAGGCCTGCGGGAACGTCGGCGCTCCCTGCCGCAGCCGGTGTCAGCCTGACACTGGCCGCAGCCACCTCTCTGCTGATTGCCGGGCTGTCGCCAGTGGCAGAGTACTGCATCCATTATGCGCGTATGCTGGGTTTTCCTGTGGTGGTATGCGAGCACCGCGGATCCTATCTGGCAGACTTTGCCGGACGTCCTGACCTGCATTCCGGGGTGACGCTTGTTCGTCGCTTTCCTGCGCGCCACCTGGAGCTGAACGGCTGCACGGCACAAACGGCAGTGCTCAGTCTGACGCATGACGCACGGATAGACGATCTGACGCTGGCGGAAGCCTGTCAGACCCCGGCCTTTTATATCGGTGCGCTCGGTTCACAGCGTAACAGTGAGCGCCGGCGGGGACGTCTGGCAGACATGGGCGAATTATCGGAACAACAGCTGGCACGGATCAGCGCCCCGGTGGGGATGGCTATCGGCAGCAAAACCCCGCCAGAGATTGCGCTGGCCATTATGGCGGATATCGTGCGGGTAAAAAATGGCGTTTGAGTGCGGGCAGAGACGCTGCTGCCCTCGCTCAGACCGCGCTTACTGCGCCTGCAGAAAGAGTTTGTCCCACATGCTGGTGACCAGCACCTGGTCACGCGGAGAGAGTTCCCCCGCCTGAATCGCTTTTTCCAGGCTTTTCTGTACCTGAATCTGCAAGGCTTCTGGCGTATGCTCACCGGACAGTTCGATCTGGGCCACGGCCAGAGTCAGGTGACCGCGCAGGTAGCCGCCGGCAAAAAGTTCGTCGTCACTGGCATGTTCGACCATGTCATCAATCAGGCCCAGAATACGCGCTTCAAATTCATCGATCATAAAAACCTCTGTAAACTATTCGCTCCCCGTTCAGCTCAGGTCTTCCGGCCAGGGAAACTGTGCTGACGTCAGCGGTGGAGTGGAGTAAAACGCGCGCAGTTCAGCAATCAGACGTGCCGGACGGTCAGGAATGCCTTTTTCAAGATACGCCATCACCTGGGCATGCACCTTGCGCTGAAACGCAATGCGATCGGGTTCACAATCGCCTTCCAGATTGTCACAACTGACATTGAACGGAAAGCCCGCCGCCACGCTGAACATCCACTCCAGCGCCTGCGGCTTCACCTCGACGGACTCAAACTGACTCTGCGTTTCCGCATCGCGCCCGTCCGGGCAATACCAGTAGCCAAAATCCACGAGTTTGCGTCGTTCAGCCCCGGCAATACACCAGTGTGAGATTTCATGCATTCCGCTGGCGTAGAACCCGTGAGCAAACACGACCCGGTTCCACGGTGATGAATCATCAGCGGGAAGATAGATCGGTTCATCATCGCCTTTAATCAGGCGGGTCTGAAAATCATTCATAAAACAGCGATCGAAGATATCGATCAGATCCTGATAGTGGTGTTGCTGGCTCATAGCAGGTTGTCGTCAAAGTAAAAAACGCGCAATTTTGACATTTTGTCAGACAGGATTCGAGCACTATTGCTGTTTTCGCGCCAGAAAGCCGCAGGTCAGTCAGCTCAGGTATCTGAGGTAAACCGGCAGGTTGTGCACGTAACAGGCTATTCCCCCCTTTTAGCGGCATCGCTGAAAGCATCAAGTTTTTACTCTACCGGCCGATAATTCATTATTACCCCTGGTGCCCGATTTCACATTTTTCTAGATAAATGGTGATAAAAATCAGTTCATTCGCCATGCGTCACCGTACATTATTTCTTCGTAAGATCGGGTTAGATATGTTCATCAGACGCCACAACTGACACGAAAGCCGTGTTAATCCCCGATTGCCCTTTTCAGGCGAATGTCCATGAAGCATAAATCGACAATAAAAAGAATAATTCACCACCGGGAGGCGAGCGGGCTGGTTAAACAGCCAATGATCGCCATGCTTTTTTTGCTTGGCATATTATTCATCCTCGCCATTACTGCACTGTTTTATATCGCCGGCAGACAGAATGCCCACGAAGATGAGCATTTTCATTTACTGATGGGCAAGGCCATTGAAAACCGCCAGGAAATTATGCATTCGCACACCATCGATAACGCGGACTGGGGCGAGGCCTATGAAAACCTGCATCTGACTATCAATACCGAATGGGCGTGGGACAATCAGAACCTTGGCGCATCGCTCTATCAGACCTTTCATTACGAGGGGATCTTTGTTATTTCCCCGGATGGACAAACCCGGTACAGCGTCATTAACGGAAAGCTGAATTTGCAGCTGGTTGAGAGCTGGCTGGGGAAGGACCCGGTTCCGCGTCTTAAACAACTGCTTGGCACCGCCGTAGGGAAAGCCGTCTCTACCCTGATGGTGTCCGAGGGGCAGGTCACTCTGTTGAGTGCCGCCTGGATTTCCCCCGGCGGGGACAGCAGCGTCATCACCGATAATGGCCCCCGATCGTTAATGATTTTTGCCGACCGCCTCACGCCTGAAAAACTGAACAAAATGGCCCTTGAGTACGGCATTCACGGGGCGCATATCCTCAGCCCACAGGCCCCCCCCGGCCCGGCCGCCAGCAACCGGCTGATCCTGCCCGCATCAGGCGGCCCGGTTATTGTTGAGTGGCAGAGCGATAATCCTGGTGAAGCCCTGTTGACGGGCCTGCTCCCCGCGCTGGTGTTACTGATGCTGGCCACTCTGTTCACTGCCTTTGTGCTGATGAAGAATGCACTGCGCAAAGCACGGATGAGTGATGAAGCGCGTTTCCTGCTGGAGCAGAGCCAGCAGGCGCTGCACAGCAGCGAATGCCGTTTCAGAGATGTGGCAGAAACCACCACGGACTGGATTTGGGAGGCCGATGAAAATCTGCGGTTCACCTGGATTTCCGAACGTTTTCCGGCCATTACCGGTTACCACATCTCAGACTGGCTGGGTCGCCCGGCAAGCGAGTTTTTACTGAACGACAGCAATGCCGTGGCGCAACTGACCGATCTTTGCCAGTCCGGTGGACGTATCAGTCTGCCAAACAGCCACTATCTTTCCGCACAACAGCATCAGCGCTACTGCAATATGATCGTCAAGCGCGTGTTACTGCCGGACGGGAAAACGGGTTTCCGTGGTACCGCAACGGACGTCACTCAGGAAGTGAAGGCACAGGAGCGCGTGCGCTATCTGTCGCATTTTGACGACCTCACCGGCCTGCCCAACCGCGTGCAGATGAAGGAGTTCCTTGAGGGAAAACTCAATTCTGAACCCACCGGCGACTGTCAGCTCGCCATCATCATGGTCGACCTGGACAGGTTTAAACCCGTCAACGATGTCTACGGGCACAGCGCAGGCGATACGGTGCTGCATGAGGTTTCCGCCCGCCTGCGTCGCTGTCTGCAAGCGTCCGGCATGGTGACCCGTCACGGTGGGGATGAATTTATTATTATTCTGCCGGAGGTAACGCACCACGACGATATCGAACAGTTATGCCGTCGGATCATTCAGGACATTAACGCGCCCTTCCTGGTGGGCAGCAGTGAAATTTTTATCGGGGCCAGTCTGGGCATTGCGCTTGCTCCCCAGGATGCACGCACGGCAGGAGACCTGCTGCGCTATGCCGATATTGCGCTGTATAAAGCTAAAAATGAGGGCCGCAATCAGTGGGCTTTTTTCCAGCGCGATATGGGCGAAAAGATTGTTCAGCGTCGTGAGATGGAGCAGGAGCTGCGCGAAGGTATCCGCAGCGGCCAGCTGCGCCTGGTTTACCAGCCGCGTTACAGCACCAAATCCTGCCGCATTACCGGGGTGGAGGCGCTGGTCAGGTGGCAGCACCCGCATCACGGCCTGCTGATGCCCGATCAGTTTATTCCGCTGGCAGAAGAAACCGGGCTGATCTACGCGCTTAGCGACTGGGTACTGGAAACGGCCTGCGCTGAAACCCGCTGCCATCTGCCGGGATTATCCGTGTCGGTCAACCTGTCCGCCGGGGAGTTTCAGGACAAAGGGCTGTACAACAGAATCAAAGAGGCACTGGAAAAAACAGGACTGGAAAGTTCACGACTGGAGATCGAAGTGACCGAAAACGTGACGCTACAGGATCCGCTTAAAACCCAGCAGATTATGCTGAAAATTAAAGCGCTGGGGGTGAAGTTCCTGATCGATGATTTCGGCACGGGCTTCTCCTCCCTGAGCTATCTGCGAACGTTCCCTTTTGACGGCATCAAACTCGATAAATCCTTTATTTTCCCAATGGAAGACTCCGTGGGTGCACGTCAGATTGTGGAAAACATGGTGGGTCTTGGCAAGGCCTATTCGCTGGATGTCACCGCTGAAGGCGTGGAAACGCAGACTCAGCTGGAGCAGTTAACCCTGCTGCAGTGTGACAGTCTGCAGGGCTATTTGATTGGCAAGCCGGTGGCCATTGAGCGGCTGAAGGAATCAGCATTCTGGCGGGGCTGACGCCAGCGCCTGCTGGCGAAATGCCAGAGGTGCCAGGCCGTAATGCTCTTTGAACAGGCGTGAAAAATGAAACGGCGAGACAAACCCGCACTGCTCGGCGATCAGCGCCACCGGCAGCGCACTGCGCGTCAGCAGACGTTCCGCATGGCGCAGGCGCACGTCACGCAGGTAACGCGCGGGCGTCTGACGCAGGTGCCGCCGGAACAGGGCGATCAGATGGTTCACAGAGCAGTGGGCGCGCGCGGCAATATCCTCCAGCGCCAGCGGGTGCGGGTAACGCATCGCAATATAGCGGCAGGCTTCCCGCACCCCTTTGGGCATGGTCTGCCGCCCCTCATCGCGCGGCGGAATGCCGCGGGAGGCGTAGTAATAGAGCAGGGTTTCGGCCAGCGAGATCAGTGCACGCGGGGCCCCTCCCGGCTGTGAGGTCAGACTGATACCCAGCTCCATCAGCTGCTCGACCTGATGATCGAAGGCGATAGTGGGCGGCAGGTGCGCCAGTTCACGATTAAAATCCCCCGGCAGTGCGGCAAAATCCAATTGGCACCAGATATGTTCGCTGGGGATAAGCGGATCGAAGCGAAACAGCTCACGCTGTCCCGGTAGCAGCAGCGCCAGGGTACCGGGCAGGAGCATCAGGGAGCGCTGCGCCGTCTCAATGGTGACGCTGCCACTCAGCAGGGCAATAAACTGAATCCCACGCTGAATGCGCGGTCCGTAAATATCCCCCGCAGCATAGCGCGACAGACCGAAGTACCCCTCAATGACGGGCACCGTCAGTGTGATATCAGACATTTTTTTCAGCACTCTGGTCATGTACCCCCCGCCCCCACACAGGCTATCTTTTCTCCACTCTTCAGCCGGATAGCGGCCATTGCAACACCGGACTGCTCGCAGAGCGCGATTATGCGACGCACTTCAAACTTTGATTTCAGACAGGAGAAAATTATGGCCAATGCCAACGTGCGCCTGGGCGTCAGTCCGCTCGCCTGGACCAACGACGTGTTGAACGATCTGGGGGATGATGTCAGCGCATTACAGTGTATGCAGGAGGCGGCCGCTGCAGGTTATCAGGGGATTGAGCTGGGCCGTAAATTTCCCCGCGAAGCGTCGCAACTTGCGCCTCTGCTACAGGAAACCGGCCTGTCGCTGGCCTCCGGCTGGTTCTCCGGCACCCTGGCAGACATCAGCGTCCAACAGGAACTGCATAATGTTGCCGCCCACGCCCGCCTGCTGCAGACGCTGGGCTGTTCGGTGATGGTCTATGGCGAATGTGGCGGCATGCCCGGTGAAACGCCGCTCGATACTGGACTCTCTCACTCCCCCAGACTCAGCGGGATTGACGTCGACGCCTACGCGCGGCGTATGAGTCAGTTCGCCTTCGCGCTGCAGGAAGAATATGGCCTGACGCTGGCCTACCATCATCATCTGATGATGCTGGTTGAGCATCAGGATGAGATTGAGCGCTTCTTTACCGCCACGACAGATGACGTCGGTATGTTGCTGGATACCGGCCACGCCGTGGCCGCAGGCTGCGATCTCCGCGCACTGATACACCAGTTCGGCAGCCGCATCTGCCATATCCATCTGAAAGATATTCGCCGGGCGCGGCTGGATCAGGTGTTTGAGCAGGATGAGAGTTTTAATCAGGGAGTGCGCGGAGGCATGTTCACTGTCCCCGGCGACGGCGGCATCGACTATCAGCCGGTAGTGGACTTTGTCAGCCATGGCGGCTATCGCGGCTGGCTGATCGTTGAAGCCGAGCAGGACCCACTGAAAGCGCCGCCGGTGCCCACCGTCACCCGCGCTTTTCACCATATTAACCGTCTTTTTTCGCTGTAGGGGAACGCTATGTCTGACACTCTGAATATTGGCCTGATCGGCTCCGGCTTTATGGGCCAGGCCCATGCTGACGCCATCCGTCGTGCCGCCCTGCTCTACCCGGCCCTGCCGAAAACGCCGGTACTCTACGCTATCGCCGACCAGAATCAGGCACTGGCAGACCAGGCGGCAACGCGCTTCGGTGCCCTGCACGCTTACGGCGACTGGCGCGAAATGTTACAGGACCCGAATATTGACGTGATTGACATCACCTCTCCCAACCATCTTCATCACCCGATGGCGCTGGCCGCGATCGCCGCCGGGAAACATGTGTACTGCGAGAAACCGCTGGCGGTGACTGAGCCTCAGGCACGCGAAATGGCAGAAGCGGCGCAGCGGGCCGGCGTCAAAACCATGGTGGCCTTTAACAACATCAAAACCCCGGCCGCCCAACTGGCAAAACAGTTGATTGAGCGCGGCGAAATCGGCACGCCGGTGCGCTTTCGCGGCACGTTCGACCAGGGCTTTTACAACGACCCGGAACTGCCGTGGTCATGGCGCTGCTCAAAAGCGCTGGCAGGTTCCGGCTCGCTGGGTGATTTGGGGGCGCATACCCTGTCGGTGGCGCAGTATCTGATGGGCGGCGTGTCTGAGGTCTGCGCCAGCGGGCAGACGTATCTGAAAACCCGGCCAGTGCCCGGCGTGGACAGCGGCTACGCCAGTAAGGTGGATGCCAATGCCGAACGCCGTGAGGTGGAAAACGACGATCAGATGCAGTGTCTGGTGAACTTTACCAGCGGTGCCGCCGGGGTGATTGAATCATCCCGCATTGCTGCCGGACGAATTTTTGGCGTCTACTGGGAAGTCACCGGTACGGAAGGCACGCTGTATATGGACGGCGAGCGCTTTAATGAGCTGCAGGTGTTTCGTTTTAACGACGATAAGCGCGATCGCGGTTTCAAAACCCTGTATGCCGGCAGTCAGGTTCCCTCCTACTCGGCGTTTTTCGGCTTTGATTTTGGCGGCGGTGGCCTGGGTTATTTCGATGTCAAAGTGCTGGAGATACATGACCTGGTGCAGGGCATCTGCCGGGACGACGACTGTTATCCCAACTTCAGCTTTGGCTGGGAGAATCAGCGCATCCTGCAGGCGATTGAGGATTCGATGGATCAGCGCCGCTGGATCGCGGTGGGAAGAGGTTAACCCCCCGTTCCGGCCACACGGAAAACAAGGGGGTGATGACAACGGGTGCAAACCATCAACACGGGGCGACAGGAGAAAAGAGTCGCCCCTTACGATAGCTGATGCAACCATGCGGCGATCTCCGCGCCGTGGCTGTCGTACAGCAGTTTGGCGCTCATCACCGCCGAGACAATGACGATCATCGGGCGGATCAGCGTCTGCCCGCGGGTCAGCACCATTCGCGCCCCCAGGCGGGCGCCGCATACCTGCCCGGCCAGCATCACCAGCCCCACCAGCCACACCACTTTCCCGCCCAGCATAAACAGCAGCAGGCCCCCGAGGTTGGAGGTGAAGTTCAGGACTTTGGCGTGGGCGGTGGACTTGGCCAGGTTATAGCCGCACAGGGTGACAAACGCCAGCGCGTAAAATGAGCCGGCACCGGGACCGAAGAATCCGTCATAGAAGCCGACGCAGCCCCCGGCTACCAGTGCAAACGGCAGCCCGTGCAGACGACGCTGGCGATCCTCTTCACCAATCTTTGGCATCAGCAGGAAATAGAGGCCAATTGCGATCACCAGCAGCGGCAGCAGCTGCCGCAGAATATCGCCCTTGACGTGCTGAACCAGCAGCGCGCCACTGATCGAACCTAAAAACGTTAATGCGATGTTCAGCTTCTGTTCACGCAAATCCACCGCCTTACGGCGGATAAAGTACAGGCTGGCCGAAAACGAGCCCCCCACCGACTGCAGCTTATTGGTCGCCAGCGCCTGCGCCGGAGAAAGCCCGGCCGCCAGCAGCGCAGGCACGGTCAGTAACCCGCCACCACCTGCGATGGCATCAATAAATCCCGCCAGTAAGGCCACCAGAAACAGTACGCCGAGCAACCACGGAGCTACGTTGACCCATTCCATTTTTTCTCAGCGCCTTACAGTCGATGGTTATCCAGCAGAGCCTGGCAGGATGGCGGTAACGGCGGTGGCTCGCGCTTCACCGGCGGTGTACTGCCCGGTTTAGGCGGGGCGAACCAGCTTTGCAGCTCGGCACCGCAGCCGTCGCCCGGCGGCGGGATGGGCTGATCCTGACACTCCAGGCTGCCCGCCGGGCAGCGCAGACGCACGTGCATGTGCGCACGGTGCTGGAACCACGGCCGTACTTTGCGTAACCAGTCACGGTCGGCTCCGGCATCGGCACACAGCTGCTTTTTGATCGCCGGGTTAACGAAGATGCGCGTCACATCATCATCTTTCGCCGCCAGCTTGATCAGGCTGTCGATTTCCGGCTGCCAGTGGCGGGCCACCACATTTTTACCGTCGGCGGCCACCAGATCGAGCGGCTGAGGCTTCAGCAGCATCTGCTGTGTCCAGCGCTGCTTCGGTAGCTGAAGCCAGATATCAACATCCAGCCCGGACTGATGGCTGGCGTGACCGCTGCTGAAGCGTCCACCTGCCGCCATGCCCATATCACCGACCAGCACCTCCCCCAGCCCCAGCTGACGGGTGCGGGTACTGAGACGCTGAATAAAGGCGATCAGATCAGGGTGACCATAGTAGCGACGCTGATCGGTACGCATCACCTGGTAACCGGAGGCTTCCAGCGGCAGCGGCTGCGCGCCGATAATGCAGCCGTTAGAAAAGGCTCCGATGGACTGTGGCACGCCGGCTACCGGCTGTTGAATGGTCTGCCACGGCGTGGCGGCCTGACCGGTCGTCGAGATCATCAGCGCACACAGCGCCATCAGCGTTTTTTTCATCATTTACCAGCGCGGATAAGAGGTTTCTACATCAGCATTCTGCGCGCGGTGGCGCAGCAGGTGATCCATCAGCACAATCGCCATCATCGCTTCGGCAATCGGCACCGCACGGATGCCCACGCACGGATCGTGACGGCCTTTAGTGATCATCTCGACTTCTTCACCGCTGCGGGTCAGCGTTTTCCCCGGTACGGTGATGCTGGAAGTCGGTTTCATCGCCAGGTTAGCGATAATGCACTGACCGCTGCTGATACCGCCCAGAATACCGCCAGCGTGGTTGCTCTGGAAACCGCTGGCACGGATTTCATCCCGGTGTTCACTGCCGCGCTGGCCGACCACGGCAAAGCCGTCGCCAATTTCAATGCCTTTGACCGCATTGATACTCATCAGCGCGTGCGCGAGATCGGCATCCAGACGATCAAAGACGGGCTCTCCGAGGCCCGCCGGGACATTTTCCGCCATCACGGTCACTTTGGCCCCGATGGAATCCCCCTCTTTTTTCAGGGCGCGCATCAGTTCGTCCAGCGCTTCAATTTTGTCCGGGTCCGGGCAGAAGAACGGGTTCAGTTCAACCTGATCCCAGTCTTTCAGTTCGCAGGCAACGTCGCCAATCTGGGCCAGATAGCCGCGCACGATAATGCCGTGCTTCATCTCCAGGTACTTTTTGGCAATCGCCCCGGCCGCCACGCGCATTGCCGTTTCACGCGCAGAAGATCGCCCGCCACCGCGATAGTCGCGGAAGCCGTATTTCTGATCGTAGGTGTAATCGGCATGGCCCGGACGGTAGAGATCTTTGATCGTGCCGTAATCCTGCGAGCGCTGATCGGTATTTTCAATCAGCAGGCCGATACTGGTACCGGTGGTTTTCCCTTCGAAGACCCCGGACAGAATTTTCACCTGGTCCGGCTCGCGGCGCTGGGTGGTATAGCGTGAAGTGCCAGGACGGCGGCGATCGAGATCGTGCTGCAAATCAGCTTCGGTCAGCGGGATGCCCGGCGGCACGCCATCGACGATGCAGCCCAGAGCGATGCCATGCGATTCGCCGAACGTTGTGACCCGAAATACTTGTCCAATGGTATTACCCGCCATGACTTACTTCCTCGCTAAAAGTGATCATCAGTCTTTATACATTTTAAAATGATGCTGTGCGTCGATAATCTGTTGTTTAGTTAGCATAAATACGCCATCCCCGCCGTTATCAAACTCCAGCCAGGTGAAAGGCACATCCGGGTACTGGTCGATCATATGCACCATGCTGTTACCCACTTCACAAATCAGCACGCCCCGATCGCTGAGATAGTCCGGCGCACAGGCCAGAATACGGCGTACCAGCTTCAGGCCATCACGGCCAGCGGCCAGGCCCAGTTCCGGCTCGTGGCGATATTCATTAGGCAGGTCGTCCATATCATCCGCATCGACATACGGTGGATTCGTCACGATCAGGTCGTACTGCGTCTTTGGCAGCTCGCGGAACAGGTCAGCGCGGATCGGCGTCACGTGATGGTCAAGACCGTGTGCGCCAATGTTCTGCTCGGTCACCGCCAGCGCATCGGTAGAGATGTCAACGGCATCCACTTCCGCATCCGGGAAGGCATACGCACAGGCAATGGCGATACAGCCGCTGCCGGTACACATATCGAGGATGTGCTGTGGATCCTGACTGATGATGCCGTCAAAGTGGCTGTTAATCAGCTCACCAATCGGTGAACGCGGCACCAGCACCCGCTCATCCACATAAAATTCGTGCCCGCAGAACCAGGCTTTATTGGTCAGGTAGGCCACCGGAATGCGTTCGTTAATACGGCGGATCACGCGCTCAACAATGCGGTGACGCTCGCTGGAGGTCAGGCGCGCGTTACGCATATCCTCCGGGATATCGAGCGGGAGATAGAGCGTGGGGAGCACCAGTTGAACGGCTTCGTCCCAGGGATTGTCGGTGCCGTGGCCATACCAGATATCAGCGGCAGAAAAGCGGCTGACCGACCAGCGCAACATATCCTGAATAGTGTGCAGCTCATTGACTGCTTCATCGACGAAAATTTTGTCCAAAGTGCCCTCCGCAGGCCGTTCTGTTAAACCCGGGCGCTAGTTTGCCACGAAGCTTGAGATAATTCAGCGCGAGGGGGTGAAAAAGCTGAGATTTGTTTCAGCCACAGGCATGGAAAAGGTAGACTGACCGCAGATAATGGACGTTATGGCGCTTTAACCGGCGCCCTCGCCCTCACCTAACGCAAAGCGATCGCAGAGAATGAGTAAAAAAGAGAACCTGAACGCAGAAGACCAGGCGCTGTTTCGCGGGCTGATGGCCGGCACGCGTAAGCTGGCTCAGGACACCATCGTCCACAAGCCACAACGTAAAAAGATCGGCCAGGTGCCACAGAAACGCCTGCTGTCAGAGCAGATGGACAACAGCCACTATTTTTCAGATGAATTTCAGCCGCTGCTGGCCAGTGAGGGTGCCGTACGTTATGTGCGTGCGGATGTTGACCACTACGAGTTGAAAAAGCTGCGTCGTGGAGATTACAGCCCGGAGATTTTTCTCGACCTGCATGGACTGACACAGAAACAGGCCAAAGAGGAGCTGGGCGCGCTGATTGCTGCCTGTCGCCGTGAGCACATCTTCTGCGCCAGCGTCATGCATGGCCACGGCAAGCATGTGCTCAAACAGCAGACGCCACTGTGGCTGGCCCAGCACCCCATGGTGATGGCCTTTCATCAGGCGCCAAAATTATTCGGTGGGGATGCAGCACTGCTGGTGCTGATTGAAATCGAAGAGTGGCTTCCGCCAGAACTGATGTTGCCGTAGGGGCGGGCCTGTTGATTCGGCCCGCCGGAGTCAGTCAGATCGCTTTGGCGAGTTTGGCAGGAGAGACCTGCCACGCCAGCTTGCCGGTGGCATTCTCCGCATCGAACTCAATGCACGCAATCGCGGAGGTCGCAAACATCGGCGGCGCTTCCTGCGGGCAGAGTTCGGCCACCAGATAGCCCACCAGCGGCAGGTGAGAGATCACCAGCGCCGACGTGGCCCCTTCGTTAGCCAGAACCTGCAGATAGCAGGCCACCAGACCTGGATCGCCTCCCGGCGTCAGCTCCGGCAGGACATCTTCGCCTTCGGGCAGGGGCAACACTTCACGTACCGTGTTTAGCGTTTGCCGCGCACGCAGATAGGGACTGACCAGAACCCGCTCAATATCCACAGACTGGCCGTTAAGCCAGTTCGCCATCTGGCGAGTCTCATCACAGCCGCAGTGGGTCAGAGGTCTGACAGAATCACTGGCTGCATCTAATGCTGCATCGCCGTGACGCATAATGAAAACTTGCATATAGCACCGCTGTTGTTAAACAAAAACGCCGGGGGACAACGCCATCCGACTCTTCATCCAGAGAATGAACGGTGTGTTGTACCCCAATGCCTTGAGTATAGTCAACCGATTGTTTACTTAGTGAGCGCCCCGCAGAATGACCCGCAAAACAGCATTCACTCCCCCACCCGACTAACCCTCTGAAACAGTGTGACTATTCAGCTTGACCTCCGGTTTATAGAAGGTTTCATCCGCTTCCGCCATTTTTATCAACCGCTCACAGGGTGTAAAACGTGGCCCGTGACGCTGCGTCAGTAGCTCCAGATTTTTCACCACCTCGCGAAGGCCCAGTTGATCCATATAGCGGAACGGCCCCCCCAGGAAGGGGGGAAAGCCGATGCCAAATACCGCCCCGACATCCCCGTCACGTGCGCAGGAAATCACCTGTTCATCCAGCGTACGCGCCGCCTCATTCAGCAGCATCATCACACAGCGCTGAGCAATATTCTGTGCGCTGAGGTGGTGTTTCTCACTGAGTTTTAGCAGTCGGTACACCGAATTATCCACCTGCTTTCTGCGTCCTTTCTGCGGATAGAGGTAAAAACCCCGGCCGTTTTTACGTCCCTTGCGGTCATCTTTCAGGACAGCATCCAGCGCGGCAGGCAGGGCAAAGCGTTCGCCCCAGGCCTGTTGCAACACCGGCATAATATGAGACCCCACATCAATGCCGACCTCATCCAGCAACTGTACCGGCCCCACCGGGAAACCAAACTCCACCAGCGCCCGATCGATGGAGTCGATGGGCTCCCCTTCCAGCAGACAGTGCATGGCTTCAATCATATACGGGGCCAGGATGCGGTTGACATAAAAACCTGCCCGATCAGCCACCACAATCGGCGTTTTTCCCTGTTTTTTCGCCAGAGAAACGGCAGTAGCGATCGTCTCAGGCGCGGTGCCGGCATGGGGGATGACCTCCACCAGCGGCATTTTCTCCGGCGGGCTGAAGTAGTGCAGGCCGATAATATTCTCCGGCCGCTGCGCCTCAGCCGCAATCGCGGCAATCGGCAGTGAGGAGGTGTTTGACGCAAACAGCGTGTCCGGCGAGCAGTGCGCTTCGATTTCTGCCACCATCTTCTGCTTCAGTGCCAGATCTTCAAATACCGCTTCAATCACCATATCGCGCTGGCGGAAACCCTGATAATCCGTGCCGCCGCTGATCAGCGCCATCTGCTGCTGACGCTCTGCGGCGCTCAGACGCCGCCGCTTCACCTGCCGGGTCAATACCTGCCAGCTGGCTTTCAGCGCAGCGTTAATGCCGTCCGGGCTGATATCCTTGATTCTGACCGGCAGCCCGGCACGGGTGGCAGTGACGCAGGCAATACCGCCCCCCATCAGCCCGCCGCCCAGCACGCCGACCCGTTTCAGCACGCGCGGCGTCGCGCTGGCACCAGGATCTTTTTTCAGCGCCGTGGTAGCAAAAAACAGGCTGCGCAGGGCCGCTGACTGCGGCGTCATAGCCAGTTCACCAAAGGCCTTTGCTTCAGCGGCATAACCGCTGCCGCTGCCCTGCTCCAGCCCGCAGCGCACCACGCTGAGGATTTTTTCCGTCGCCGGATAGTTACCGTGCGTTTTGGCCTGCATCTGGCGTCTGGCGAGCGCAAACAGGATCGCCCTGCCCGCCGGACCGTTTAACAGACGTTCCCGCAGCGGGAGGGCTTTTGTCGCGCTGCGCGGCTTCAGCGCCAGGCGGGCAGCGGTTTCCAGCAGAATACTGTGCGGAACGGCGTCGTCCACCAGCCCGCAACGCCGCGCCGCGCGCGCGCGCAGGGTTTTTCCGGTCAGGATCATATCCAGCGCGGTGGATGCCCCGATCAGGCGCGGCAGACGCTGCGTGCCCCCGGAGCCGGGTAGCAGCCCCAGCTGGACCTCGGGCAGCCCCAGACGGGTTTTATCATCCAGGGTACAGACCCGGCGATGACAGGCAAGCGCCAGCTCCAGTCCGCCGCCCAGACAGGCCCCGTGTATCGCCGCCACCACCGTGACCGGCAGTGCGGCGATCTCGGCCATCACCGCCTGACCGGCTTCCGCCAGCTCGCCAGCCTGCTGAGCCGAGGTACAGGCCGCTATCATGCTGATATCGGCTCCGGCAATGAAGGAATCCGGCTTGCCCGAGATAATCACCAGCCCGGCGAGGTGCGGGTTGGCCCGCGCCTGCTGAAGCACGGCCCGGAGTTGCCCGGCGAACGCCGCTTTCAGCGTATTCATCTTTTCATCCGGAACGTCAATGGTGATCACCCCGACGTTATCCAGACGCATCGTCAGTGTAAATGCAGTGGGTAAATCCATTATTCTGCCTCCAGAACCATTGCCGCACCCAGGCCACCGGCCGCACAGGCCGTGACCAGCCCCAGTCCACCACCGCGACGCCGCAGCTCATTCAGCGTCTGCGTGATCATCCGCGCTCCGGTGGCGGCAAACGGGTGTCCGTAGGCGATAGAGCCGCCCAATACGTTAAAGATCTCCTGATTGACCTCACCCAGCGCGTGGGGCCGGTTGAGCACCTCACGGGCAAAGCGCTCGTCGGCAAACATCTTCAGGTTCGCCAGCGTTTGTGCCGCAAAGGCCTCATGCATGTCGATCAGGGAAAGGTCAGCCAGCGTGACACCGGCGCGCTCGAGCGCCAGCGGCGAGGCATAAGCCGGGCCCAGCAGCATATCCCGGTGAACATCGATAGCGCTAAAGGCGTAACTGCGCAGATAACCCAGCGGCACCAGGCCCAGTTCACGCGCGCGGGATTCCGTCATCAGCACCACTGCCGCAGCGCCATCGGTCAGCGGGGTGCTGTTGGCGGCGGTGACGCTGCCGTGCTGCCGGTCAAACGCCGGGCGCAGGCGGGCATAGTCATCAGGCTGTGATTCGGTCCGCACGCTGTTATCCTGCAGGAAAGGCTGCTTCCACGGCGGGACATACGCCGTCATCACCTCGTCCTGCAGCAGGCCCTGCTGCCAGGCACTGGCCGCACGCTGGTGGGAGCGGTGTGCCAGTGCATCCTGCTGCTCACGGGTGATACCATGATCTTTCGCCATCTGTTCGGCGGTATCGCCCATACGCAGCCCGGTGGAATACTCCGCCACGGCCGGAGGCACCGGCAGCAGGTCACGTGGCCGCAGCTGGCTGAAGAGTTTGAGTTTCTGCGACAGGGTCCTGGCCTTGTTCAGGTCGACCAGCATCCGCGCCAGCGTTTTGCTGACGCCAATCGGCAGCACGGAAGAGGAGTCAGCCCCGCCGGCCATCCCGGCGCTAATCGTCCCCGCCAGCAGGCTTTCGGTGACGTTAGCCACTGCCTGAAAGCTGGTGGCACAGGCGCGGCTGACGCTGTAGGCATCGGTATGCACACTCAGGCCGCTGGCCAGCACAATTTCCCGCGCGATATTAGGCGCTTCCGGCATCTGTACTACCTGACCAAACACCAGCTGTTCAATCACCTCTGCGGGGAGCTCGCTGCGGGCCAGCAGTTCGCTGACCACCATCCGGCCCAGCTCCAGAGCGGGGATGCCGTGAAAGGCGGTGGCCTGGCGGGCAAAGGGCGTACGCAGTCCGTGGGTGATCGCGATGCGATCCCCCTGACGTGTCAGCAATGGGAATGCTTTACTCATTATTCTCACCTTTCTGCCCGCATCACATCACATCACAGCTGCACTGGCGGCAATGGGGTGAATGAAGGCCTGTCTTTAGATCGACGGCATCACTGCCAAGAGGTCTGACCTGATCAGTGTTAACCAGAATAACGGTGGGCGCTACGGCAGGAAGATAAAAATGCGAGAGGAAACACGATTCTGGTGGAGGGGCACACCCTCCACCCGGAGATTAGCGCAGGCCGAGCTGGAAAATCATGGTTTCTGCCTGGCAGCTGAAGAGGAAGTCACAGTCAAGCTGAACCCCCTGCGGGGTCTCACTGAAGCGGCTGTCGATCTGACAGGGCTCTGAGGCCACGGCAGCGGCTTTTTCACTGAGTGAGCGCAGCACCGCTTCCGCCTCATCACGGCTGTTAAAGGTGTGGCTGTAGCTGGCAGTACAGTCGGTATTGTCCAGCACGGTGCCCACGTCAACACAGCAACAGGCTGCGGTTTCGCTGGCATTACAGCGGTTAATCGCGTCAGTCATACATCCTCCGGCTTGCCGCTGTCTGTCTGGCGGCAGATTAATTGAGACTGTCGTCAGTTTACGCCCGACACTATTTCAGCTCCAGTCATCCCCTGAAAACAGCGCGTTGAGTGATGAAAATCACACTATTAATTGATCCGAAACAACTCACACGGAATGAGGCAAAAAAGGAATGTAAGGTTTTTGTTAGCCAGATCTCTTTTCCGTGAACAATTTAGAAATATTTGAAAAACATTATTGCAACACATACACAGGTCAGACCTATACTTGCGCCACTGGTCTGATTTGTTCGTTGTCTGTCAGTCACTAGAATCCGCGATCCCTTGTTACGTGTAGTAACAGAGCTTAATTATAAAATCAGATAATGAGGTTGTGGTTATGAACCATAAAAACCTGTTTGCTAAGTCTGCACTCGCAGCAGCAGTGGCGCTTGTTTCTTCTAATGCTTTCTCAGCTGGCTTTCAACTGAACGAATTCTCTACCATTGGTCTGGGTCGTGCTTATGCAGGCGAAGGGGCGATGGGCGATTCTGCCGCATCGGCCAGCCGTAACCCGGCAACCATGGCATTAATGGACCGTCCGATGTTTTCTATTGGCGCGGTATTTATTGATCCTGATGTGAATATTCAGGGGCAGTCTGGCGCAGGCAACAGTCTGAATGCCGATAATATTGCACCGACTCAGTGGGTGCCGAATATTCATTATGTACAACCGCTGAATGACCAGTGGTGGATCGGTGCCTCAGCCACCAGCAATTACGGTCTGGCAACAGAGTTTAATGACGGCTATGCCGGCGGTCCGTTTGCCGGTAAAACCGACCTGCTGACGATGAACCTGAACCTCAGCACGGCCTACCGCCTTAACCAGCATTTCAGCTTTGGTGTGGGTTTTGATGCAGTCTACGCCCGGGCAAAAATCGAACGAACCATTGGCGAACTGGGTTCCTTCCTGCCCGCAGCCGGTTTACCTGCAGCGCCCGCCGATACCCAGATTGCCCACCTGAAAGGCGATGAATGGGGCTACGGCTGGAACGCCGGTGTGCTGTATGAAGTAGATGATAATAACCGCTTCGGTCTGACCTACCGCTCGGAAGTGAAAATTGACTTTGACGGTGACTACCGCAGTGATATTCCGGTCGCCTTTAACCCTATCGGCAGCCAGTTCGGGTTGCCTACCGGCACCAGCGGCAGCACCATTCCGGGCTCGCTGTCGCTGAACCTGCCTGAAATGTGGGAAATCTCCGGCTATCATAAAGTCGCACCGCAGTGGGCCGTTCACTACAGCATGGCATACACCAGTTGGAGCCAGTTCCAGGAATTGAAAGCGACCGGCAGCAACGGCCAGGATCTGTTCTATAAAGACGAAAGCTTCCACGATGCTTATCGTATCGCATTGGGTACCAGCTATTATTACGACGATAACTGGACCTTCCGTACCGGTATTGCCTTTGATGACAGCCCGGTGCCGTCAGATAAACGTTCTATTTCCATTCCCGATCAGGATCGTTTATGGCTGAGTGCCGGTACGTCATATGCCTTTAATAAAGACGCATCCGTGGATTTAGGCGTTTCCTATATGCACGGTAAAAAAGTCACCGTTAAAGAAGGCAATGATCCGATTGCCACCGCCCAGAATGGACAGGCGACGCCTTATACCTTCAGCTCCAGCGGTAAAGCCTGGCTGTATGGCGCCAGTTTCAACTATAAATTCTGAGACGCCCCTTCAGAGTTAAAGCAAAAAAAAACCCCACGCCAGTGGGGTTTTTTATTAGCGGAACAAACTGATGCCCGGACTTAAGCATTCAGCCTGAACGCAGGCGTTATTCGGCATCAATATCGCCCAGGTCATTCTTAATCGCTGCCGCATTCGGGTTCTCCTGCGGGATCAGCTTACCGTCACTCGCCAGGAAATCATGATGCTGGAAATAAGCCGCACGCATAAAGGCGTAAGGATCGTTTGAATTCTTCAGAATCGCGTCGGAATCCAGCAGCTGCGCGCGGGTTTCAATCCCTTCCAGCGCCCATTTCCCTGCCGACATCCACCAGGTCAGCCACAGCAGCGGCGGATAGACATCATCCACCAGGCCACCGATATCTTCACGCGGGGTAAACCCCCCGTATGCCGGCACTTCCACGTAGGTACCGTAGCCCACACCGTAGTGACCCAGCGTACTGCCAAAGGCGCGCGGCTCTTCTTTTGCCAGCTTCGGGTTCGCCATCGACGCAACGTCAATCAGCCCCCCCATGCCCAGCAGCGTGTTCAGGAAGAAACGGTTAAAGTGCACCATCGCCTTATACGGATTGCCTTCGATAAAGTAGTTCACCATCGTCGACGGTTCGTTAAGGTTGGTGAAGAAGTTACCCAGCCCGTTACGCGCAGGCTGCGGCACATAATCACGCCACGCCACGGCAACCGGGCGCAGGACATACGGATCCAGCACGTTGTAGTTAAAGTTGAACATGGACCGGTTGAAACCTTCCAGAGGATCGGCATGTCCCTGAGGTTGATCCCCTGTCTTAGAACTGGCACAGCCGACCATCAGTACGCTCGCCAGCGCTAAACCCGTCAGGCGATAGCTCATAGTTTTCTCCCTGTACTTTTTAGATTATCGCCCGCTATTGCCGGTTAATTTCAACGGCAAGCTGCTGTTGACCTGAAAATGGCAGTATCTCGCTCAACCCGAACCAGTCGCCGGGTGAACGATTTACGCTGCCGTCGCGTGAGATGCGTACGCGAACCTGCACCTGATGCTGCGCGGATAGTAACCGATCGGGCATCATGGCATTACTGTCATCCAGCGTGATCGATAAAGGAAAATGACTCAACGGCACTTTTTTCACGGCTACGGGAACCTGCGAAATACCGTCAGACACAGAAATATACAACACTCCGTCCTTCGGTAACATTTTTTCTGCCGCCGGGGACAGACTGATCGTTAATGCCAGGCGGCTGTTCTCTTTACCTGACGCACTTTTCGCCTGCTGAATGCTGCGCTGGATCATGACCGCACGTCCGTCACCCTCAGGCAGCAGTGACAACATCTTATTCCATGATGCAATCGCCTGCGCATAATCTTGCTGGCTGTAGGCATTGAATGCTAACAGCCCCTGCACCTGCACACTGTCGGGATACTGCACCGCCATCGGCTCCAGCATCATCAGGGCTTCGCGGTTATCCTGCGGATCGGCAGACCGCGTCAGCACATCGGCATAGCTGAGCCGGACATCCAGGTCGCCAGGGGCCAGCTGTAGCGCATGACGGAAGGCCTGGGTGGCCATCGCGGCGTTATTCAGCACCATGCCAAGGCGGCCCAGCATTTTCCAGTCATCAAGATTACCGGGATCGGTTTGCAGCCCGGAACGGATGCCCAGCGCCAGACGCGCCAGTTGTTCCATACTGAGCGGTCGCGCCTGAGGGTCCATCACCTGCGCCCGCAGTGCAGGCAGCTCATTTTTCACCTGCTGCCAGACCATCACCTGCTGCAGGCCTCCCGTCTTAAAATAGACGCCAAGGCTGATCAGTATGAGGATCACCGCCCCGGGCAGCAGCACCCAGCGGCTGATCTGACGTGCCTGCGGCGGCGAGGTCTGCTGCGGAATATCCAGCAGCAGCGTTTCCTGCAGCTCCCGCACCATCTCGGGGCGATCGGCTACGACGCCCTGCCCCTCATCCTCTTCCAGCTCCTGCAGACGCTGATGATAAAAGACCTGATTCAACTGGTCGCGATCGGTTGTGCTATCGCTTCTGCGACGCCCGGCGCCGAATAAAAGCAGCCCACAGGCGGCCACCAGCAGGATCAGGATCGTTAACCAAAGCGCACTCATGATTGCTTCCCGTCATTCTTTAACAGTGCATCCAGCCGCTGCTGCTGTTCGGCATCCAGCTCGACGCGTACGGCCCGTTTACGGCTGCGCAGGATGATCACCAGCGCGCCGATAATGACAAACAGAGCCGGCCCGGCCCAGAGGATCAGCGTCGACGGGGTGACCGGCGGCTGGTAAGAAACAAAATTACCGTAGCGCGCCACCATATAAGCCTTCACCTGTTCAGGCGTCTGTCCGGCCTGTAACAGCTGATACACCTTCAGGCGCATATCGCCCGCTATCATGGCGTTTGAGTCAGCAATACTGTTGTTCTGACACTTCGGACAGCGCAGTGACGCCGTGAGCTGGCGGTACTGCTGCTCCTGGGCCACTGTCGCGAAGGAATAAGTATCAATGTTGTCAGCCTGTACGCCCGCGCTGAACAGCACCAGCGCCAGCAGGATCCCGTACGCTCTCACGATCCGACCCCCTGGCTGTATTTCTGCCACAGTGGTTTCACCTCATCATGCCAGACCCGTTCGTTCATATCCCCGGCGTGGCGATAGCGGATAATGCCGTGACCGTCGATCAAAAACGTTTCCGGTGCGCCGTACACGCCCAGATCCAGCCCGAGCATTCCGTCCCCGTCATACAGACTCAGGGCATACGGATTACCCAGGCTGTTCAGCCAGTCGACCGCTTTCTGCCGGTTGTCTTTATAGTTCAGCCCCACCACGCGCACGCCCTGCGCGGCCAGGGTATTCAGATACTGATGCTCGGCCCGGCAGGTCGGGCACCAGGTGGCCCAGACGTTCAGCAGGATCGGTTTGCCGTCGTTAAGCACCGACTGGTCATAGGTTTTGCCCGGCTGCTCCAGCGACTCCAGCTTAAAAACCGGCACCGGCTTACCGACCAGCGCGGACTCCAGCCGGGTGGGGTCGTCCCCATTGGCATTGCGACTGAGCTGCCAGAGCAGCGCCGCGGCCAGCAGTAAAAACAGGATCAGCGGGATATACAGCACTTTCTTATTCATACCGCCTCCTTAAGGGCTTTTTTACGCGACCGGTAGCGGGGATCCAGCAGGCACAGCACCCCACCGATCGCCATAAACACGCCACCAAACCAGATCCAGCGCACGAAGGGTTTATAGTACAGACGCACCGCCCAGGATTTGTCGTCCAGCTCTTCGCCCAGCGCCGCGTAAAGGTCGCGGGTGAATCCACCGTCGATGGCCGCTTCCGTCATCATGGTTCGCGCCGCGCTGTAGAAGCGTTTTTCCGCCGACAGCGTCGCCTCATGCTTTCCATCGCGGGTGACGTCTATTACCCCCGACGTACCGGAATAGTTCGGGCCCACCAGGCGATCCACGCCGCGCAGCGTGAAGTGGTAACCGGCCACGTCCACGCCGTCGCCCTCTTTCATACGCACATCGCGTTCCACGCTGTAATTCTGACTGAAGGCAATACCGATCACCGTCACCGCAACACCCAGGTGGCCGAGCACCATCCCCCAGTGGCTGCGCGACAGGTGCCGCAGTCCGCTGAAGAAGCCGTGCCGGTGAGTAGCGCGCTCGTGCAGTTCCATCAAGGTCAGGATAATCACCCAGACCGCCATCAGCAGGCCCACCACCGTCATCGCCTCAATACGATCCTGCATCAGCCACGGCAGCAGGACGGACAGTAGCAGCGTGACCAGCAGCGCCAGCCCGAGCCGTTTCCACAGTTTCTGTGGCTGATCCCGCCGCCAGCGCACCAGCGGGCCGATGCCCATCAGCAGCGCCATCGGTGCCATCAGCCAGGTAAATAAGGTATTGAAGAAGGGTTCGCCGATAGAGATGGTGCCCAGCCCCAGCTGCTTATGCACCAGCGGCAGCAGCGTGCCGAGCAGGACCACCAGCATCGCGGCGATCAGCAGCACGTTGTTGCCCAGCAGGAACGATTCGCGCGACCAGGCCTCATTCTGCACCCGGCTGCGCACCTTGCCGCCTTTAATGGCGTAGAGAAGCAGCGAACCGCCAATCACAATAATCAGGAAGGCAAGGATAAACATGCCGCGCGCCGGATCAGAGGCAAAGGAGTGAACCGATACCAGCACCCCGGAGCGCACCAGGAAGGTGCCCAGCAGGCTGAGGGAGAAAGCAGTGATCGCCAGCAGCACCGTCCAGGCTTTGAAGGTGCCGCGTTTTTCCGTCACCGCCAGCGAGTGAATCAGTGCGGTGCCGGCCAGCCACGGCATAAAGGAAGCATTTTCTACCGGATCCCAGAACCACCAACCACCCCAGCCGAGCTCGTAATAGGCCCAGGCCGACCCCAGCACAATGCCGATGGTGAGAAACACCCAGGCTGCCGTGGTCCAGGGTCGCGACCAGCGCGCCCAGGCCGTATCCAGCCGCCCGGCCATCAGTGAAGCAATGGCAAAAGCAAAGGCCACGGAGAAACCGACGTAACCCATATACAGCAGCGGCGGATGGAAGATCAGGCCGATATCCTGCAGCATCGGGTTCAGGTCGCTGCCGTCGATCGGGAAGTCTGGCAGCGTGCGGGTGAACGGATTGGACGTCAGGGTGATAAACAGCAGGAAGCCGAGGTTGATCATCCCCATTACCGCCAGTACGCGCGCGATGGCATCCTCCGGCATGGAACGACTGAGCAGCGCCACCGCCAGCGTCCAGACGCTGAGCAGCAGCACCCACAGCAGCAGCGATCCCTCATGCGCGCCCCAGGTAGCGGCAATACGGTAATAGACCGGCAGCAGGGTATTTGAGTTGGTGGCCACATAGGCAACGCTGAAATCATTCACCACAAACGCATGGACGAGGATGGCAAAGGCCCCGGCGATGCACGCAAACAGCCCGTAGGTCAGCGGACGCGCCAGCCCCATCAGACGCCGGTCCTGGCGTGCGGCCCCCCACAGGGGATAAACACTCAGCAGCAGGGAGAGTGCCAGCGCCAGGCACAGCAGGAAACTGCCCACTTCCGGCATCATGGCTGGCCTCCCGCTGCGGCGCTGGCGGCGGTGGCCGCCGGGGAACGGTGATTTTTCTTCATTGCGTCTTCAATTTCCGGCGGGGTGTATTTTTCATCATGCTTTGCCAGCACCTCGGAGGCCGTCACGTGAGTGCCGTCCTGCAGGACGCCCTGCGCCACTACGCCCTGCCCTTCACGGAACAGATCCGGCAGGATCCCTTCGTAGCTGACGCTGATCACTCCCACCGCGTCATAGAGCTTGAACGACACTTTCAGCGTATGCGGATCGCGCTTCACGCTGCCCGGCAGCACCATCCCGCCCACGCGCAGACGCTGGCCCGGCTCCGGTTTCACCTGCTGGTCCCCCTTGCCGTTGATCACTTCACCCGGCGTATAGAACAGGTCGATGTTCGATCGCAGCGCGTACATCACCAGCGCGGTAGCGAGCCCCAACCCGACCAGCACCAGCGTCACCAGAATCAGGCGGTTTTTACGACGGGGATTCACGATTTTTCTCCTGCCGCGGCGGGGGCGGCCTTTTTCATTTTTACCGCACGAATGCGTTGTTCACGTGCCTGGCGCTGGCGGATCCCGGCCAGCAGGCGACGACGCTGCCACAGCGTGTGCAGCACCAGCAGAGCCAGCGGGATCAGCGTGCTGGCAACGGCCAGCCAGACGTAGAAGGCATAGTGGCCCATGGCAAAAAAATCATGCCAGGATGCAAAGGCAGGGGTCATACGCTGCGCCCTCCTTTTGCCGCGATCGCCGCCACCCAAGGACGGTGGCGCTCGCTGTGGAGCAGCAGATTGCGCAGGCGCAGCAGCGTCAGGGTGATAAACACCAGCCAGACGCCAAGCACCGCCCACAGCAGCGGCGGACGCATACTCGGATCGACGGCCTGTAACAGCACCCCGGAGGAGCCCTGATGCAGGGTGTTCCACCAGTTAACGGAGTAGTGAATAATCGGCAGGTTAATGACCCCCACGAGGATCATAATGCCCGAGGCACGTCCGGCCGCCCGGCGATCCTCAAAGGCGTGATACAGCGCGATAGCACCGATATAGAGGAACAGCAGCACCAGCTCAGAGGTCAGACGCGCGTCCCACTTCCACCACGCCCCCCACATCGGTTTGCCCCAGGCGGCCCCGGTCACCAGCGCAATAAAGGTATACACCGCGCCAATGGGTGCCATGGCCATCGCGGCAAGATCGGCGGTTTTCCACTGCCAGACCAGCCCGATAAAAGCGGCGACGGCCATGGAGCCATAGATCCCCATCGACCACATGGCCATCGGCACGTGGATATAGATGATACGAAAACCGTCACCCTGCTCAGAGGCTGGCGGGGCGAAGCCAAAGCCCCACACCCAGCCCAGCAACAGCACGGCCACGCCCGGGATCGCAAACCACGGTACAAAGCGACCGCATAACTGGTACAGCCGCTCCGGCTTGCCCAGCTGATGTATCCATTTCCACATTATTATTTTGCTCACAGTCAAAAAGTCATCGTTCTGGTGTTGTTCGTCAATCGTACGTACGTCAGCCTGTTATTCTGTCTTATCAGCCGGTTAGTGTACGCTTACTCGTAGTGCCGCCGCCGTGGCAAAAGGTGCCAGCGTCGCACTGCCGGCCAGCAGGGCGCCCAGCAGGGCCAGATAACCATCAACCGGCAGCCCCTGGCTGGCCGCTTCAATCGCCCCACTGGCAAAAATGACAACCGGCACGGCCAGCGGCAGCACCAGTAAACTCAGTAATACTCCGCCCCGACGCAGCCCGACGGTCAACCCGACGCCAATCGCCCCCAGCAGACTGAGCGTGGGCGTCCCCAGCAGCAGCGTCAGCGCCACCGCACGCCAGGTGGTAAAATCCAGCGACAGCAGCAGCGCCACCAGCGGCGAGAGGATCAGCAACGGCAGGCCGGTGACCATCCAGTGGGCGGCAACCTTACCGAGCACCGTCAGCGGCAGCGGCGTGGGCAGCAGCAGCAGCTGTTCCAGCGATCCGTCGAGAAAATCGTCACGGAACAGACGCTCCAGCGCCAGCAGGGACGAAAGCAGCGCCGCCACCCAGATAATGCCGGGCGCAATCCGCGCCAGCAGCTCAGGCTCCGGCCCGATCCCTAAAGGAAACAGGGTGATGACAATCAGAAAGAACCACAGAGGGTTAACGATTTCCGCCCCGCTGCGAAACGCGATGCGCAGCTCCCGCTTCATGACCGGCCACAGCATCAGACGGCCCCGCCTGACGTCAGGCGAATGCGGCTGAGGCTGACCGCCGCCGCAGGAAGCGCCTGATGCGTGGTCAGGATCACCGCCCCGCCCTGCCCGGCATGCTGTATAAACAGTGACATCAGCGTTTCCACACCGGATTGATCGATAGCGGTTAACGGCTCGTCGAGGATCCACAGGGGAGCACGGGACAGCCACAGCCGGGCCAGCGCCACGCGCCGCTGCTGACCGGCCGACAGCCGGGCAACGGCTACGTCTTCATAGCCGGTGAGGTCGACCTGCTCCAGCGCCTGCCAGAGTTCGTCCTGCGACGCGTGCGGATACCAGAAACGGAGGTTTTCAAGCGGGGTCAGTACGGCTTTTACCCCCGGCAGATGGCCAATGTAGAGCAGGCTGGCGTAAAACGCGTCGCGCTGCTGGCGGATGTTGCGCTGTTGCCAGAGCACGGCCCCCTGCTCGGGCTGGCTGAGACCGGTCAGAATGCGTAACAGGGAGCTTTTGCCCGCGCCGTTTTCCCCTTCCACCTGCACCATATCGCCGGCTTTAACGGTAAAACTGAGATCGCTAAAGAGCGTTCGCTCATCGCGAACACATGTCAGATTTTGGGCTGCCAGCATGAGAGGAAAATCGCATAGTGTTAAATTTAATGGCGGGATAGTACCACAAAGAGTGTGTCTGCCTAAGCTGACCAGGCCCGGTCTGTGGCCGTCTACCCCCTTAAAACCCCCTGAAATGGCGGCTTTTTAAACGATTGTAGCCTGTGGTTAAAGCTTTGTTACTCTTAATCTTAAACAGGGTGACCTGACATCACATCAGCAAATACCCGCTACGCTTAGGGGATAACTATTTTTTCGGGAACGATGATGAAAACCACACAAAACGATAATGAAAACCAGGTAGAAAGTGAGGAAAGCGAACAGGGTGAGGAGATTGAGGTGGATGAAGATGCCCTTCCCTCCCGCGCTGCCGCCGTTCACGAGCAGATACGTCAGGAGGGGGAGAAGGAGCTGGAGCGTGACGGACTGGCGCTGCTGTTTTCCGCCATCGCCGCCGGGCTGTCGATGGGAGCCTCGCTGATGGCGAAAGGGATCTTCCAGGTGAATCTGCATGATGTCCCCGGCGGCTTTTTGCTGGAGAACCTGGGCTACACCTTTGGCTTTATCATCGTCATTATGGCGCGCCAGCAGCTGTTTACCGAAAACACCGTGACCGCCGTTCTGCCGGTGATGCACAAACCCAGCGGCAGTAACGTGCTGCTGCTGATGCGCCTGTGGGGCCTGGTGCTGCTCGGTAACCTGATCGGCACGGCGCTGGCCGCGCTGGCCTTTAACCATATGCCGATTTTCGACGACGCCGTTCGCGGTGCCTTTGTCACCATCAGTCAGAAAGTGATGGAGAATACTCCCGGCGAAATGTTTGCCAACGCGGTGGTGTCCGGCTGGATCATTGCCACCATGGTGTGGATGTTCCCCTCAGCGGGTGCGGCAAAAATCTGGATCATTATCCTGATGACCTGGCTGGTGGCGCTGGGCGACCTGGCGCATATCGTGGTGGGCTCGGTCGAGATCTTCTATCTGGTGTTTAACGGCGATATTCCGTGGCAGGAGTTTATCTGGCCGTTTGCCCTGCCGACGCTGGCAGGCAATATTATTGGCGGTACCTTTATCTTCGCGCTGATCAGCCATGCGCAGATTCGCAACGATATGAGCAACAAAGCCAAAGCGGAAGCCGAAGCGAAGCGCCAGCAGAAAAAAGAGGCCGCAGAACAGGACAATTGATGGTTAATCGCGCAGTCAGCGCGGTAAGTGGTTAATCTGCGGCATGAATTGCGCTATACTGCGCGCCGCTGTCCCCTTAGTTAAATGGATATAACGAGCCCCTCCTAAGGGCTAGTTGCAGGTTCGATTCCTGCAGGGGACACCATTTACCCTTCCCGGCACGTTCCAGAAAGTCTAAAAATCCCTGATAACCAGATAAATCACTCACATCTGACATTCCCGTTAAAGACGCTAAAACACATGAAAACCCTCATCAGCTTAACAATGGCGAGAGTCTGTCATGGCCTGTTGAGGCGCGGACGTGATGCAAACCCAGTCCGCCGCTGTAGTTGCCGTAAAGCATTTCATACCGCGGGGGTGCGTTAGGGGGATGAGGCTTTATTGATCCTTAAGCGGTAACAACAGCAGCTGGTTATCCCTGGCTTCAATCACCCGCGCCTTGTCAGCATCGAGCGCTTCACGGTCAATCGTCAGCTTCCAGCTGTTTTTCAGCGTATCCGGATGACGGAACAGCCCCACAACCGCCACATATTTCGCATCGCTTTCCATGGGCATATCCAGCGACACATCGCCCCCCGGCTTCACCACGACATCGCGAGTGGCCAGTAAATCCGCGCCAGGCGTCGTTTCTCCCTCATGCAACAATTGCTGATAGACGCTTCTGTTAAAGGTTTTAATGTCTTTGAGCTGATAAATTCGTACCACCACCGACTCAGACAAGGAGTGGTTCTCGCGCGCGTCGGTATTGAGGGCCTCGCGTGCGGTGAAATCCAGATGAAGCACCTTAATCTTTTTATAAAACACCGCGCGAAAGGCCGACTGGGTGCCATCGCTGACGCTTTGCGTCAGTCCGCAACCGGTAAGTGCGATGGCCAGCACGGGTAACAGCCAGCGCGTGGATTTAGTCAAGCTTGTACGTAACACGTCGGTTTCCTTGTTGTGGTGTTGCGGGCTGCAGGCCGGTGTAATAGCCCAGTTCCGTTGTAAAGGTCTGCGGGAAATCGTCCGGGAGGTCTTCGTCTTCCGCGCCCAGCACGCCGTTCATCCCAAGCCAGAATGGGCCCTCGCCGAGCGGCGGAGCGGCCAGCAGGCGGGTCCGGGTGGTCAGGGTGATTTTTGCCTTAAAGCGCCAGCCGAGCCAGACCCGCAGCATCACCAGAAAGTCCTGATACAGCAGGCCGTCAGGTTTCCAGCCCTGCGACTCCTGTTCGTTATCGCTGGACAGCGCAACCAGCAGCTGGCTGTTGGCATCCATCGCCTCGTCGCCCAGCGGCGTATTGCCGTCCAGCAGAAAGTCATCATCGCCGCAGAAGCCCAGGGGCTGAGCAATCTCTACAGGCCGCAGGCAGTAAGGACTCACCTGTACTCTGGTATCGGGTGCCAGCAGGCTCACCAGTGCCTGCATCCCCTCCTGGGTTTTGCCCGGCTGGCGCAGTACGCCAAGCAGCGCCAGAAAGCGCGACACCGGCGTGGCGATATGTTCTGCCGTACCGGGAATGCCCAGCCCCACCAGGCCCAGCAGTGACTGCGAGATAGTATCGCTACCGCCCGGCTCAAACGTGGCCGGATACGAGTATTTCCGCCAGATGCGATAGAACTGCGTCAGGATGCGGTGGCTGAAGATATCCAGAAAGTCCTGCAGGGCTTCGTGCCCCTCCCGGCGCCGGGTGATGTCATCAAGATAGGCGGTCGGCAGCGGCGAATCCACGCCGTACATCCCCATAAACGTGGCGCGGATGACCGGTGGTTTACTGTCATCGTCCTCATCGTACTCGACGGCCTTCAGTTCACTGGCCGGAAACCCCATCCCCGGATGCGGGGCAAACCGCACCGGGTCGTCGGCGGGATGACTGGTCGACCCCATCAGTGGCCTGCCCGGATCCCGCTTCTCCAGCAGCTGGCATAAACGGTAAAAGTTAATGCGGTGCAGATCGGCTTCCAGCCGCGGGGTCAGCCGGGGATGCGGCGGTTGTGCTTCTCTTCCCATTCCAGGCGCTCTCCGGTCGGTTGCAGGATGATAATCAGGCGGTTAAACAGATAGATGTCGGTGTACAGCGCGAAGAAGCGACTCAGCATCTCGCCAAACAGACAGATGTCCCCGCGCCCGGCAAAACCGTGACTGTCCAGCGTCACTTCAATCTGCACGCCGCGCACCAGGTAGCCCTGCTCAAAGCGCTCGGTTTCACCGTGCTTCACGTCGATAATGGCTTCCAGGCGTCGGCGGTTCATCTCACTGTCGGTCCACTCGTACAGCGCCAGGGTTCCGCGCAGCACGTCAGCGTTGTCCATCATGGACAGGAATCCGCTGCCGAGGTGGCTCAGCACGCGCCAGTGGAAACGGTCCTGCGCCGGAGGATAACAGGGCAGCGTTGGCGCACACAGGTTACGCACGGCGATACTGGCCGAGGTCGTTTTCATTACCGTATCGAGTACGGTGCTCTGCAGCGCACGGCGTGGCAGCTGGCCGTTGGTACCCGTGAGCGTCAGGGACAGGCTTTCGTCCTGCGGCACCGTGTGGTTGTCAAACGCTTCACCACCGAGGATAAGCCAGGTGTTATGCAGCCCGGACGGGCCGCGACGCACGCGGGTGTGGTAGTAATATTCCGGTGCTTCATGGCGCATCATCCCCCCCTTGTGGCGGAAGCTTGAGAATGGCACGTAGGTATGCTGGCTCGATGACTGCACCGAATCCACCGCGTAAATCTCGGTATGGCCATCCTGCACGCGCATCGGGCGCAGCATGTATTCGGTCTGCAGAGAATTGAGCGTCAGCGGGTCAGATTCCAGCGGGAACAGGTTAATCACCGGCACGCAGTTCAGGCGCAGATGCTTTTCAGTAAAGCTGAAGTCATGCTCCCAGCGCTCTGCCAGCACCACGTCGATGTCGAACCAGGGGAGCTCAGCCGGAAACATCACCGTTTCCAGCCCGCGCAGGCCCGTAAACATAAATTTCTCGCGGAAGGTGAAGTACTCCAGCAGCAGCTGATAACCGCTGAAGCTGCTGTCCCCTTTCGGCCACAGGCCGTCGTCATCGCCCAATCCCAGTGCGGTGAAATACCCGTCCAGCGGTCTTCTGTCCACGTCACCCGGCATCCGCAGCCAGAGGCGGGCCGTGTTCATGGTGAAGGCTTCGTGCATGGCGCAGGCCAGTGGGGCATCGGCGTTGAAATAGAACGGAATCTGACTGAGATCGACACGGCTCCAGTCGGCAAGAGGGCTGCAGCTGATGCGCAGGCTAATGACCGAACGTCCGTCAGGATCGGTCGACAGGCGGGCGTACTCCAGCGACAGCGGCTGAAGGGTTATCTCTTTGGTGGTGGTGTAGCGGCAGCGCGTCCCCTTCTCACCGATCGGCCGCGAGAGCACCTCAAAACCTTTAACAATACGCATATGCTCTTTCATTTCGCGCCAGTCAGGGGTGAACTCCACCACCGACATCGATGGAATGGTGCGCAGGTAATGCGGCAACAACAGGCTGACCAGCCCTTCGGTGAGCTCCGGCAAATCATCGTCAAGCTTCTCGCGCAGCCGCCCCATCATGAAGGCAAAGCCTTCGAACAGGCGCTCCACGAACGGGTCGCGCGCGCCCGCTTTATCGAGATTGAGCATTGCCGCCTGCTCGGGATGAGCGCGGGCAAACTCTTCGCCGGCTTCCAGCAGGTAGCGCATTTCAGCGTCATAATAACGTAAGGTTAAATCATCCATAAGAACCTGAGTAATTGTGTTTTAAAGGTATGCCACGTGTCACTTCCCGCGAAGCACCGAACGGCTTGCCGGGTCGGGCGCAATCAGACCGGACAGCAGCAAATCCATCTCAGGCTGAAGCCGTGAGGTATCGGTTTCGCTGCGTACGGCTTTCATGCACAGCAGCCTGACAGTGATGAGGGTGGGTGATGCAAACTCCCCGTTATTCCATCCCGTCTGTATCACGGTTTGCGGCGTTGGCCATCAGCGCCTGCGCCGCCGCCTCGCTGTCGACGCTGAATATCTGATCCGGCAGCGTGAATCCGCGCAGATCCAGCAGCGCCAGCGGGCCTTTTCCCAGCTGTGAGCGCAGCACCCACTGCAGGGTGCGACCATCCGGGGCGCTAAAGCTCATCATCCACTGGCTGCGGTCAAGCTGCTGGCGCCTGCCCTGATCCAGCCAGCGTATAAAGCCCCAGGTGCCGCTGTAGTCCCCGAACAGGCGTGCGCCTGCGCTGGTTGACGTCCAGGTGAGCAGCGTCCCCGGCTTAAACGTGTCTCCCGGCCAGCGGAAGGACTGCCAGTCGGCCATCTGGTTAAAGTAGTGCAGCTTTTGTCCGTCAATGGTCAGCTGAGTCTCGACCACCTGCGCTACCGGACGCGCCTGCAGTTCAAAGCTGATGCCCTGGCTGCCGTCGGTAAACAGAATGTCCGACAGCTGGCTCAGCTGATTGATGGCCCGCAGAAACGCCGGGTTAAAGCTCAGCCCCTGGCTGTTGACCTTATCCGGCACCCACTGGCTGCCCTCCTTGTGCAGCACCCCGCTGAGTTCCGTGGTCAGGAAGCGTTCAATACGCCCGCTGTCCTTACGGATAAACTCGGCCAGCATCGGCAGGGACGCATCGCTCTTACCCGCAGCAAACGGGAAGCGTCCGTCAAAGGCCGTGTGCCAGTTCGTCGTGACCGAGCGGCTCCATTTGTCATTCAGACTGGCTGCCGATGGCTGAAGCACGGTCTCCCAGGCCTGAGTCAGCGGCTGCACAAACATCGTGTTGCCAAAGCCACTCCACTCTTCGCCAAGGCTTGCCGACATCAGGCTGCCGTACTGCTGGGTATCGGTCAGATCCACGCTTTTGCCCTGGAATACCGTCTGGGCCAGGGTCTGCATCATCGCCTGCGGATCGGAGCCGCCCGCCACCTGCTGCAGGCGCAGGCGCACGCGGGTGATGCGGGTCAGATAGGTCTGCAGGCTCAGAGAGTTATCCGCCGACATGACGTTACGCCCCTTATTTTTGCCCAGAAGCTGCAGCAGGGGGCCAAAGGTTTCATCCAGTGGCCCCTGCGGGCCTGACGCGGACGGGTCAATCGCCGGTCTGTCTTTTCCACCGACCAGGTCTTTAGCCGATTTGATGATGGAGTCCGAAAGGCCTTCGCTCTGCTGGCCGGTCTGCCCCTGCCAGGCGAGAGTATTCAGCAGGGCAATCAGCGGCGACTGGCGGACATCACTCATCAGCGTCAGCTGGTCGGTGACGTCTGCAATATTCTTTGCCGGGTTAAGCCGCAGACTGTTGAGGAAGCTCAGCCAGCTGCCGGCAAAGTCGGTGAAGTAACGCTGCGTCAGACGTGCTTTCAGCGCTTCCGACGACAGGTCTGAGGAGACGGCTTTTCGGCTGTTGCTCAGCACCCAGTCAATTTCGTCCCGGCGGGAGTTCGCCGCTTTTTCGATCGCCTGCTGAATGCCGCCTTCCCAGGCCTGGCGGGTGAACATGCCCGGTACCACAGCCCCGGAGGTAAAAAGACGGCGGGCATCGGTGCCGCCGGTCATGTCTTCCAGAGACACGTCGGCAAAGTTACGACGCACGGATTTGAGCATATTTTCATACAGGGTGCTTTCCGCGTTACGGCGGCCAATCTGCTGCAGCAGCACCTGGCGGCTCTGGCTGACCAGCGAGACATCCGGTGTAATTTTCCACTGCGGCTGGTGCGGCAGCTGTGAGATATAAAACGCCCATAAATCCGGCGCAAGACTTTGCCACAGGCCGGTTGAGATACCCGTGCGCGCTGGCTGCACGCTTTTCATGGTCTGCGCGTAAAACGCGCCGTCGGCCTTATCCGGACGGGCCATCATCAGCCAGGCTTTCAGCTGGTTATAGCCCGGCTTCGCCAGCTGTGCCCGCCGGTCACTGTTGGGTGCAGAGCCTGCCAGCGCGCTGAGCTTCTGCGTCAGGGCCGCACTGGCCGGGTCGCGGATCAGGCGGTTATTCACCACGCCATACCAGGGCAGCACCGCAGCGAGCAGCTGCCGGTTATGATCCAGACCGAAGCGCTGATACCAGGGGGCCCCATCCTGAATACGGTGCTGCAGCCGACCGGCATCATTACGCAGGATGTGCAGGGCCGTGAGCTGACTATCGGAAACAGCGGGATGCTCCACCAGGTTTCGTGCTTTTGCAGCCACAGAAGAAATCTGTCCGTAGTTCAGCGCAAACGACAGCAGCGTTCCCGCCCCCCAGACCCCGATAATGGCCATCAGAGCCCAGGCCAGCGTCTGCTCCCACGCCATACCGACACGGCGGCCTCGTAGCCGGGTGCAGTCGTCAACGATACCCTGCCAGGTGGCGGGCAGGGGCAGCGCATGGCGGTGTGGTTCGGGGATATATTTCTCAGCGTCGGCAGGTGCAGCACCGGCTGTTTCTCCTGCGATAGCGGCGGGTTGATTCTCCGGCAGGCTGAACATCAGGCCTCGCAGCGGAACGCGTTGCTGTGAGACAGACAGCCATGGTACCAGTTGCTGCGTCCAGCGGGCGATCCCGCCATCTTTGAGGTGCTGACCCAGACGCAGCAGGAAGTCGTGGCGGTTGTTCTCTGCGACCTGACTCACCCCCTGCGCCCGCAGGGCCGGCAGCATCAGCTCAAGCTGGCGGGTAATATCACCGGCTGTGGCCCGTAGCGGAAAGCCTGCCCCCACACCCTGCTCCGGGCGCGTCGCCTGTGACCAGGCGCTGCCGCACAGCTGCCACAGCCAGACAGGGGCGGAATAACGCAGCAGCTCGCTGATTTTTTCCAGACCGCGTAAATCGTTGTCGCTGATTTGTGGTGTCAGGTTAAGCGACTCCGGTAATACGCGGACAATTCCGTCCAGTGGACGACCCCGGCGCAGTTTGCGCAGCGCAGTATATTTTTCGCGATCGGGCTCTGCTGCCAGGCTGCCGCCGTAAATCAGCACGGTACGGTTGCCTTCAAGCCACTGACTTTCCTGCAGGCCAGGGATCAGCTGTTCGATGGCGGCTTCGTCGCCGGTGATCAGCAGCAGACGGACCTTGCGGCGCCAGAACAGAGAGTAACGTCTTCTGAGATATTTATTAAGCGCTGAAAAATCATATGGATCCGTCGTTTGCTCTTCATTTTTGTTGATCTCGTCGTCATGCGTGATAGGAGACGGATTTTTTTGTCGGGACAACGTAAAGAAGATAAGGGTGCACAACAGCGCAGTCAGGGCTACAAAGAATGCCACCACGTACCAGAACATATTTTCATCGCCTCCGGATGGTGACTGCGTTGTCTGTGCCAGAGCAAAGAGCACCAGAAGCAGAACGAGCAGGATCAGGAGTCCCACCCCTAGGAGATTTGAGGACTTTTTCATGCCGGTTATTCCTTTCCGGACTGTCGTGCAGCCCTAATAAATAAGGGGCGCTGGAGACGGGCTGTAACACGTCGCAGCAAAAAGGCGATCCCGGGTAATGTTACAACCAGTGACAACAACAAGAGAGTGATCCCCGACCAAGAAAATGCCATTGAAGGGAAATAGCGACTTATCTGGCTGTACAGTCCGATATTAAGCAGCAATGCCATCAGAATAGAGCCCCCGGGAAAGGGGGGCGGGATAACGAAATGATCTTGCCCAACCACGGGAGCGGCATTTCCAAGCGTAACAGCCCATGCATCATGTTCGTCTTCCAGCAACAACCACTGGCAGGCGGGTCCATATTCGGCCATTTCAGCGGCAGCCCCCACCATGGCCCAACTGGCAAGACAGCCATAGCGGGCGCATGCAGTGTCATAATCAATGACGCCACCAGTGCCAATACCGTCATAAAGTGAGATCGAAAGGTCGTTTAGTACTCTGTTCATTGACTGCCGCGGTGCATCTGACAACCCGCTGTACCAGACAAGATGTTTTTTACCTGCAGGAAGGTCAGCCATATCGCGCAACTCACAGAGTTCAGCTGTGAGCGCACTGGTATTCAGCGGCATTGCCCGGAATAACCGTAAGGTACTTTTTTGTTCACCAGGATTCAGCATTGACGGGGGAATCAAAAATAACGCAGTGGCAAATTCCTGCAGAACATCGTCGGGCTGGCGGTAGTGCATCGCTAGAACTAGTATTGCTCTCTTTGAGGACCCGACAAATTTATTCCATTCATCAAAGGATGAGTCTGCGTCCTGAAAATGAATCTCGACTTTCCAGGGGTGGGATCCTGCTGTCCAGATACGATGGAAAGACTGAGATTCACGATCTTTGTCGCTGCCATTGGTCAGAACAATAATCTGGAGCAGGCCAGAAGGATATCGCCGCCGAATCGAAGGTGTTATCTGAGCAATAAGATGACGAAGTAGCTGCTCAAAACGTGAAATGCCGGGCGTGATGGCGGCATCCGGCAACAACGTTAAAGGCGGCGTGTCCGCGCTATCTCCTCCCTGTGTATGTGCAAGGCGAGACAACAAGCCCGTATCGGCAGCGATAAAAACATGGCTAAGAATGACGTGATGTTGGTGCGCACGTAAGCGCCACTTCAGACGTGTGTTACGGCACCATTCATTCCAGTTCCAGACACCAATTGCCAGCGTTTCCCACCAGAAGCTGTAGATAGCAATAGCTGCAAAAATGCCTGCAAATGTCCTAGCCGTCAGTGGTAACCAGTACCCGCTGCTCAACGAAGGTAACCCTGTTGATGGTGATTTCAACACTGCTACAAGCAACCCAATGAAAAGACCCAGGATAATAATCAGCAGACAAACCCACGGCGACCAGACCGGTGCCTGTTCTTTTTCAGTCACCTCCGGCAGAGACCATCCCATCAGCCAACCTCCATATCCTGCATGCTTGCGATAAGGCTCGCCCCGCACTGTGTTTTACAGTTATGCAAAACGATCCCTCGGCCATTTTCTTCATACGCAGAAATATCGCACTCAATAATTTTATTTGTGCCGTGCTCAGGGCAAGATACTGTATCGTTTAAAAGAGCAGCATTCTTCCCTGAAATATCGAAACTGGATGAGGCTGATGTGACTTTACCGCCATGTGTAGTGGCATCTCCTAAAACAACAACGTTTTTCCCCACTTTCCATTCCCTTCTTTATAATTAAATATTTCATTTAACTTTATAAAGCACGCCAAATCAGTAAAATATATTTATGCCTTATTTACAGCTCTGTAAGCAGGAAGATTACTTTGCGCTTTATTAAATTCATCAGTGACCGTATCTCGGCTAATTAAGTCAGGTTCAGGCACTTTGTCGGGCATTCCACTGAAGAGATAAGGATCCTCACCCTGCACCCAGTCCGCTTTTCGTCGTAAATCGGCCATAAATGCCTTATCCCAGGTA
The DNA here is from genome assembly GCF_001571305.1 of Erwinia persicina NBRC 102418. Classification (GTDB taxonomy): domain Bacteria; phylum Pseudomonadota; class Gammaproteobacteria; order Enterobacterales; family Enterobacteriaceae; genus Erwinia; species Erwinia persicina. The sequence continues at coordinate 659,226 of NZ_BCTN01000001.1, forward strand.
GCATCGCAATACCCAATAGGTAAATCATATGCAACCACCTGCGACATGAACTCTGCATGCATTGGCAGAGTGCTATGATCCGTTGGCTGAGAAACATACGTTCGCAGGCGAAGATCTTTTTCTTCAAAAGTTTCTTTACGGGTTATGGGAACCATTCGGGGTTCCGCTTCCGTACCCACGTTTTTAAAGCCAATCACAATATCCTGATTGGGGTATAAATTGATGTAATTGTCATAGGTATTGTCGTTTTTAATTTTTTTATCCGGGTTGACCTCTCCCCAGCCATCTATTTGCCTGGCGTCATGTTCCATTCCCACTCGTGATACATCAAAATCAGCTAATTTTTCCGCATATATAGGTTCAGGGACTTTTTCAGCATTAATAAAAACCGTTTGCCATTCAGGAGGGTCCGGATAGGTGAAACTGCTGCTTTGATACTTGTCACCTTTATCATCCCAGAACGGTTTTCCATCCGGCAATTTTGTGAATGGTGTTTCGGGATTAGGTGCATCGCCACAGGGTGTACTGCGTGCAAGCATGCGCTGAAATAAATTTCCCTGATGTTTTTTCAGTAAAGGATGGGGTTGCCCCTGAGAATCATTGGGTAATCCTTGCCAGCCGATTGAACGTAGCGGGCGTGACCCCATAACACGGTCATGAGGACAAAAGTAGATATATGTGCGCCCATGGTTATCTCGTTCGGCAAGACTGGCGCTATTTTCACCAGTAATAGAAACATCAGGTCGCCAGTTTTTTTTATCTGCTGTCTGACCTACGCAAAGCCCCTCATAGCCGAGTGATGACAGGTGATTTTTTCTGGAAGCAACCTTGTCAACGATCGCAGATAATGTGCTCTGCCGCCCTTCAGGAGAAATACATTCTTCAGCAGGAAGCGAGGCGCCATTGAGATCGTTGTGATCCAGTGCATAAGGGGAATTAAGCACAAACAGTGCATCAGGTGCTTGCCCAGCAATCGCGACCGCAGCCATTGCTACCATCGTTCCCTGACTGTGAGAAATAATGGTAACCGTATCTTTGGGATATTTGTCACGAATACTGTCGACAAGATCCGCAAGACGTTTTGCCGCATGCGAGTAATATTTTCGCGGTGGGGCATTGGTTAAAAGGCGATCTTTGTCTTCATTAAACCACTGAACTTTGAAACCTGCGACTCTCTCTTTAAACCCTTTTTCACTCCATAAAGAGTGCAGATTATTTGTACCGTTTTGGAATGGTCCACCGCCCCAAAAAAATGGCCCTTGCTTCAAAATAATGTCGTGAGGCATCCCATCTCTTTTTAGTTGGTGATAATCAACACCCTGTCTATTCGCCAAAGGAATAATATACTTATCCTCTTCACCTTTAACTGATGAGTATCCCCAATAAAATCGAATAACAGGAGAGTCTCTCTCTTCTTTTCGTGTCAGTGGAATGGTCCGTTCGACTAGCGGTTCATACGCTATTTTTTCATCACTATCGTAACTCTTTGGTTTAATGGCATAACATGAGTCACTAAGTCCTAAACGTTTATTTAATCCGGAACATAAATTATCTTCAGAATTTTTGAACCATTCTCCCGTAGAGTTTACACCATGCACTAAAATAATAATCCCGGGCAAGTGTGGTGGTAGATCACACCCGCCTCTAATCTGGCAGTTTTTATGTGAGGGAAAAGAAGACCATGAAGGATGTCCATTGTCATCAAACTGACACTCAAGCTCCCGAACAGGCTCAATCTTACTAGTCAACTTTAATCACCTCTTTCTTGCCATTATTAGAAACATAGGTAGCATATGTTGCTTTATTACTTACATTACATTGATACTGATCATTAACACTAAAATCCAACAATGAAGGAAATGTGATCTTGTTCTTATAAAAGCTTTTCTCCACATCAGATATGATATCGCTAAGTTCATCGACCATATTATTAACATCGTCATCCGATAGGGCCGGTTTAAGTGCACGAGCATATGAATAAATGTCAAACCGTGAGCTATACAACTCAGCATAAGGAACTTTTTTTCTCAAAAGCTCTTTTTTCACTAAATCACTAATCTTCTTATTCCAAACATCATAATCATTAATTAACGCTCCGGAATCATAGCTATAGTGAACAACCCTTGAAATATCATCGTAAGATCGTCTGTAGTTATCATATAAAGGCTCATCCTTTGACTCATCCCTTAAATAAACCCCATCATTCGCCACTACAACTTTAAGCTGACTAAAACGTGCAGGGGTGCTGTATTCCTTAGCCACAATTTTATATATAAAGGTTTTCCCATAATCCGCTGAAAAGAAGAAAAACACAGGGCAACCTGTTTCTGAACGACCACTGCCACAATATTGTCTGGTAGAAGCGCCTGGAAATGCCAGGTAACCATTGTCTGCGCCATTAATAATGGTCCCCTGATAAGCCGAAATATTATTACCCCGCCGATATGAGAAATCATAAAAATCCGTATCCCATCCCAACTGGGTTTTTATTCCCCGCTGAGAGTCATTGTAATAAACCTGCCCACCCTTATCACAAGCGATGTAGTTCTCCAGTGTCAGGTATCGATTTTTATCTATACGATAAATAATTTGAGATGGGGCATCGGTTTCAAATTTTCGTGACTCTTCTACCTTTTGAGTTCCACTCATCCCACCCAGCCCAACACCAAAACTGGCCCCCATACTGACGCCTGCCAGGAACTGCAAGCCTTTGTAAATGGCGTAAAGCACAATACCTGTAATTACTATAATGGTAATAACTTTTCTGTCTGACTGATTCCATTTCATATTATTGCGCCTTAATCAGAGTAATGAGCATATTGTCAATAACATCAGATGAATTCAGTGACGTTGCTCCCGAAGCATCCGTCACACCTGAAACAACAGAACCATCTGGCATAGTTATTTTGTACGCTTTACCTGGTACAGGTTCTTTTGTTAGCGCATTTCTGATAACAAACTTTTCATCAAACGTAGAGGGCTCAAACGACTTCATCACCCCCTGCAGACTCCCTGAACCCGCTTTCTTAATACCCGAGTTCTTAATGAATAATTTGCCTGGTCCGCCAATCTCAACGTTTCCACCTGTTATTTTGATATAACCACCACCGCATATCATCGTCAGCTCATCCTGTGCCGTAACAACCAGTTTCTTGCCACTCGAAATATGCGTGTCATGCGTGGACCAGGTGGTGATATTCCCGCCCTGTGCCTGAATATCAATATCGTTGTTCGAGCTGAATAGTTTTGCACCCTCACGGCTGTATAGACTGAGTTGTTTACCAGCAGCCAGAGTGAAATCCTTCTGGGCCCCGATATCCAGTTGCTTACCCGCTGTCAGCATCAGATTCTCACTGGCCGATAGCTGCATATCTTCACCACTCACCAGCACCATCCCTTTCGGCGCACTGCCCAAGATGACCTCTTCATGCAGCTGTTCGATTTTCTGCTTGAGGAGTTTTTGCTGACGGCTGACATCGGCAGCCAGTGCTTGGGCTTGTTGTGCACTTGCTGCCAGTGATTCCATCTCCACTAATGCCGCTGACAGCCGCGCAAGTGCTGGCTCCATCGCCAGCACCTGGCCCTGCGCCTTAGCCTGCCCGTCCGCGCTGATAAATATCCCTTTCTGCGCGCGGATGGCTCCCCAACTGTCGGTTCTGAGCTCAAAGCCCTCGCCGCGCTGCTGTTTTTCGCCGTCGACCAGATGGCCGAGATTCAGCTGGCTTTTGCCGCCGTACTCGGTGCTGACCTTGATGTGCTCTTTACCGCGCTCGTCGTCGAGGCGGATTTTGTTGTTGGCGGGCGTGCGCAGCACGTTACGTTTGTAGTTGCGGATGGTGACGTGGTCGCCGTGCGCAGAGTCGTGCAGCACGCCGGCGATGTACGGCCGGTCCGGGTTGCCGTCCTCAAAGCCTATCGCCACCTCGGTGCCCGCCAGCAGCGGCAGGTGCAGGCCGTAGGTATCCCCGGCGTACGGGCGGGACTGGCGCACCCACAGGCTCTCGAACCCCGCATCCCACTTATCCCGGTCAAACAGCATGCTGACGCGGTAGCGGCCGTCTTTATCGATGTGGCCGTAGGTATCGTTCTCGGTGGTACTCGTGACACGGGCAGGCAGGGTGCCAGCCATCACGGGGCGTGACCCAGGTTCAGGACGGAAACTAAAATCAGTGCTGTCCGGGATGCCGTCAAACCTGACGCCGAAGTCCTCGTCACGACGCGCATGACTGTGCATCGCCGTAACGACCACCCCATGAGCAAAGACCTCCGCCACCTCAATGCCGCCGGTGACCCTCAGCACCTGGCCGGGGGCCAGCGTCGGGCAGCTGGTGACGGCCCGCGTCTGCGTCTGTCCGTTCAGGTAGCGCTCATGGCGGATGCGGGCAAAGAACGCCCCCGACTCCGGGGCCGGGTTGCGGTCATAGTGGCTTCCCGGCGTCAGGTAGTTGTCGGCATAGTGATACGCATCGCCGTAAGTGGTCGCATCTCCGCCGGTGGCATCCACCCGGGTGTTCATGTCGTCCGTGGCCTGGCGGTAGTTGTAATCACGGGTGCTGACCTGCTTCTGCACCACGTTATGATGGCTCTCCATCCCCCACACCGAGTCCACACCTTCTGAATGTTGTCCTGACGGCGGCACCGACGGCAGGGTCAGGCCTTTTTCATAACCCTGCTGGCCGTCGTAAAACTCCACCACGTCGATGTTCAGACGCATGTCGGTGGTAAAGCGGAACCAGATGCCGGCCTCACCCAGCAGGCGGGTGATAAAGTGCAGGTCGTCCTCACCGTACTGCATCACCTGCTCGCGGCGCGGGTACTCTTTTGCAAGCGAAAACAGAAAATCCTGACCGCGCATGCTGTGGCGCTCGCGCAGGATTTTCTCGACGATTTGCGGGACCGACATGTCCTGATAAATGGCGTTCTGGTGCGAACGGTCGAGCAGCGCCAGGCGGGGCCGGAGCGTCAGGGCGTAACGGGTCTCATCCCTGGAGGTGCTGAGGCGTTCAAAACCGCTCACCACGCCCTGAAGGGTGCGCACCACCTGCTGCATTTTGATGCCGAAACCCTGGTCAACCGGGGCCTGCAGCGTCAGGGAGGCCGCTTTCATCAGCATCATCTCTTTGCTGATGGCATGGTCACCGCTGGTAAATTCAATCCGGTAGCTGAACGGCGTGCTCAGGGCTTCATCGCCCTCAAAGGCCAGTACGTCGAGGGCTGACTCACACCCTTTTACCGCCAGCAGGTGGTGGCTGTGGCTGAATATGATGGTGGGATTACTGCTCATATGTACACTCCTTGTGTAAGATCAAACGTCAGCCCGATACCCTTTTCCTCGCGTCAGCCCGGCGTGAATTTCCGCATGGGCACGGGTCTGGCAGAGCGAAGCCGCGCCTTCCACCGCACGGGCACAGTAGGGGTCAGACGTCGCAACAGAATGGCTGGATGTCCCATAAATCCTTTTCTTTGTCGGTTCCCGGACACGCTACCGCCCATCGCTGTTTCCTCTTAAGGGGACCAAAGCGCATACGGTCGGGCTGGCTGTTTGAGGGCTTCCTTACTCAACCCGCGCGGGCAGGCGTTGAGCAAAGAACGGGCAGAAGAGACTGCCCGTCAGGACGCTGTCCCTGGACTACTCTCGAAAGTGTTGTGAAACGTCATCATCCTGCACTGATGCTGAAGGTTTGCCCGGGAGCTGGCAGGCATCGGCCTGGGGTAGCAGGCTGATTTCGACACGACGGTTCCGCGCCCGGCCTTCCGGGGTATCATTGGTTGCGACAGGACGGCTTGCACCGTAACCCTGCACCGCAAAACAGCTTTCCGGCACATCGCCGGTATCCCGCATCCAGTTACGCACCGCTTCGGCACGTTTCAGGGACAGCGCCTGGTTCAGTCCCGCATTGCCGGTGTTATCGGTATGACCACTCACCACAATCAGCCAGCCCGGCTTCGCTTTGATACCGACCAGTGAATTCACCAGCATTTTGGTGGATCCCGCTTTCAGCACGAACTTGCCGGAATCGAACAGCGACATGCTGTCGAGCCGCACAATTGTCGGGGCCGGTTTGGCTTTCGGCTGCGGTTCAGACGGCAGTTCAGACGGCGCCGGAGGAGGCACATACGAGCGGATCGCCTCCAGCACCGGCATTCGCAGGCGCTCCCCCCGATACAGACCCAGGCTCATCCGGGCCGGTACGCCATTACGCGCCAGGTCATTAAGCTGTGCCGCATCGTCACGCAGGACGGAAACGGCGTCGGCTTTTGGTGCGAAATCATGCATGGGGATACTGTTGTAGCGGGCAATATCAAAACCCACCCGTTGCAGCAGCTGGCGATTGTTCCAGCCACTGCAGAGCAGCGCGGCAATGGCCGCCAGCGTGAAGATCCCGAGCGCACAACGGCAGGTTCGTCCGCGCGGCGTCAGGCCTTGCCCTTTCGGCAGTAGCGGCAGGATAAAATCCGGGAAGGGGGAAATCACCGTGCTGTCAGTTCCTACCGGCTGCCAGCCCGTCACCTGCTGCATCGCGGTGTGCCGGGAAAGCCACGCCGTCCAGGCTGATGTGGCCAGACTTCCGGCAAGGATCGGTCCCATTCCCCACAGCACGGCAGCAGGGGCGATGATCGGAACATCGGGGTTCTCATCCATAAAGACGGCCTTGACGTGCTGATGGAACCAGCTCATCAGGCTGTTCATCAGCACCTGCTGCTGCATCGCAGGCGTCCCGCCGGTAGTGACCCATGCAGCAATTGAGCCCGGCGCTGAACACGCCCGCCAGACCCTTACCCCTTCCTCCGGAATAGCGGCCTGCCACAGCATGTCATTTGTCATCGCACTGCCGATCTGACCATTCAGAATCAGCGGCACAGAATGACCGGTTTCTTTACGCAGCTGGCTGATTTGCCAGCGCAGGGCCAGCAGGCGACTGGTAAGGCGATCGCTGTCAGCGTGTTTCTGCGGGCAGACACTGACCATCACCGACAGCTGGCGTCCCCAGTCTGGGCGCAGCCACAGTACCTGGCGGGCGACCTGCTCCGGATCCTGATGATCTTCCACGCGGATCCAGCACCCCTGCGTGACAGTGAGCACCGGTGACTGCTGCATACATGCCAGCGGCAGATCGCCGCAGACCAGCACCACGGGCTGCCGGTAAGTGGCGTCCGGAAGGTCATCCAGACGCAGGCTGACATCGTGATCCGCACGACGACGGGCGACAGCCCAGAACGCCATGATAAGCCCCAGCATTGCCAGCAGAAGGAGCACAGAAACCAGTCGGGTGACCGGCAGGAAACCCAGGCAGACCACTGCACTCAGCAGGGCAGCCCACAGCGCAAGCCCGCGCTGTTGTGCAGGACTCATTTCATGGCTCCCGGCAACAGGGTCAGCAGTGTCTGATCCAGCCAGCGATCCAGCCCCCACCAGAGTGCAGCCACCACCAATACGCTCAGGCCAATACGCACGGGCAATGACGCCAGCCAGACGCCCATTCCCCGGCCGGCAGGACTTTCCGCCAGTACCGGATGAGTGTGTGGATAGCTGAACGGCGTAACCTGTTCACTGAGGGCGTTGACGAGTTTCTGGCGCTCCGGGTCGTTCAGAGAGCGGAAGTTGCCGAGGAACCCCAGCATCATAACCCGCTGGAAGCAGGTCACGACGGCGTGGTCAGGCACCGGTTCGCGCAGCACATCGCGCATCCGATCGCACAGCGTGTCACCGGCGTCCATGGTGCCGAGGAAGTGTCCCTGCAGGGGAATGTCATACCACTGCACACAGGCGTCATCCTCTACGCCCCGACCTTTGACCGCCTCATCAAGCAGCGCACACTGCGCGGTGAGAATATGCTGACAGCTGGCTTCATCGAGTTCGCTCGCTTTCAGCTCACGCTGCACGCGCTCCACATCAGCGATGCAGCGCTCCCACAGCATCCGGCCTTCACCGTCCTGAAACTGCGGGCCGTGGCGCAGGCTGATAACCTGAAGCCAGGTGTCCTGAAGCAGGGAATCAATATCAATGGATGCGGCAGCGCCGCATTTACGCTCACTCATGTTCTTAATACCGCAAAGAGTTCAAGTTCAGGCTCGCCCAGCATTCCCGGAACATAAAACATACAGGTCCCGCCCTGGAGCATTTCAATGGCCAGTGGATGAGAGACATCAAGGCTGAAATACTGGTTTTCCAGACGCAGTGGAATGGCAGCCGGCACATGACGCAGCGGCACCAGAGGCACCCCCACCCGCGATGAATTAACGATACTCCTGACATGATCGGGGCTACCCGCCTTGCACTGGCGCGGGAACTGTTCCTGCAGTTGTGCCACCGGCATTGGTGAACGCACGGAGAGATAGTAATCAGCGCCTTCGCGCAGGCGTGGGTCATGCAGACGAGCCTGCCAGAAGTGAAGCCGGGCATCATGCTCAAGCTCAATCGCCACCACCCGCGACGGCAGGCTGGCTTCCAGCAGGTCGCCCAGTAAATCGAACAACGGCGGGAAGACGTCATTCAGCTGCTCGTGCTGCCAGACCGGTATCGCGCTCACCTGATGCGCCAGCGAGAAGGTCAGCAGGCTGCCTGCGAGTCTTGCCAGTTCAGGGTAAAGACGCTCAGGCGGGCTTTGCGGATGGCGCTGAAACTGCCCCAGTACAGGCTCTGCGCTGTTCAGGGCATTGAGCAGCCAGAACAGGGAGACGTCAGCCACGGCAAAATCGGCCATACGCTCATTGCTTTCACGGCGCATCGCCATCAGACGGCTCAGCCGAGCGCGCAACTGGGTCATCAGTTGCTCCAGTTGGGTCGTCAGCCAGCGGCTGCCCTGGAGGGTCAGGAGCGGGGGGAGAAACGTCTCATCACATTGCCAGGAACCCTGCGAATCCTGCTGTAGTCGGGCGACCGGACAGCACAGGTAATCACTGTTGCTCTGATGAGCAAACCGCAGCGTCAGCTCTGGCTGCATCACCGCGATCTGGCGGGTATCGTCGCCGAAAGTATTGCGGACATCACGCCAGCGCTGGCGATAGCGAACAGGCCGCTCGGCCACCTCATCGGGTTTCAGGCAGTTGCCACCATTCGCCCGCAGCAGTGGAAGCGCCAGAAGGACCACCACCTCATGCGTAATGCTTTCAAGTGACAGCACCGGTGGCAGAGTATCTGTATTGTCTGTATCAATCAGCGTCCCGTCCTGAAAACGGATGTGCAGATGACGGGCCTGCAGACGGCCCAGCTTTAGTGTTTCCGGTTCGAAAGCGACATTGATCACGCCCCAGGGCTGTAATAACCCCATCCGGGCGATACCTTCAGCAGACCAGGCTCCATACGCGACCTGCTGCTGGAAATGCTGGGGAGCGATCATCACGCCCCTGCCCCATAACGGTTGTTCCGTTTTCATCGGCTTCCTGCCTTATGTTACGAGCATGGCCTTCCGCTGGGGAGTCGCCGGGAGACTTGCTCTGGAGAAAAATCTTTCTTGTTCTGGAATATCAAACTGATGTTTTCTTCACTACCGTTACCGGTAAGCGTGTTTTTAACGGTCAGATTTTCTTTTGGGAATATTCGGAAAGCACAGGATCAAAGTTATTTTTATTCCTATTCACCTTTTGCACTCAGATAATGGTGCAGTTCCCTGGCCATGACTGAAATCTCCCGCCACCAGTAATTTCAGGGTGAGTTCAGTCTTCTTGCTTGCCCCCCGTATGCACATCGCGTTTTAGATTAACACCGGCCATTGGCACTTCATTCTGGAAACTATCAGCCATCTCACCCGCCTCAATGTATCGCTATGGATACTTTTTAGACTCAGGGTGTTCACATGCGATAATAGAATAATGATCGACATAAAATCAAATTTACCGAGCTCTCACCAGAAACAAGAAAATTCTTAAGAATTTTACACTAAACGTTAATCATCACCCCCTAACACACCAGCGAATTAAACTATTGGCAATACAACAAACAAACATTTATATCGGGATAGTTAAAGAACACGGGAACATGTTAATAAATCGATTTTGAATTGATGAAAATCAATATTTGGCCACTAAAAGAAACACTTTTATGTCGAAGTTATGGCTGTAGGGTGAACGGTAATATGAGAAGGGATGCAGGCGTCGATGCCGACGCTTAAGGAGAAAGGCCCCTCAACGTCAGGGGCCCTGTAAATCAGCTCGCGGCGGCTATTGCGTGTGTCAAAGCATTAAGACGTTCGCCGATGCCTCTCTCTTTCAGCAACGGAAAGTGGTCAGCCTGTAACGTGACAGATTGTCGAAATGGCTCGCGGTCATATTCTTGCCTTTTTCAGGCAGAGTTATCCATAAGGTAGTTTTTAGCTTACCCTGCCTGAGGCTTCGCAGCCGTCCTGTTAATTAATAAAAAAGGTTATCGGTGTGCTTTTACTTTAAAGCCTTTTTCAGTCGCGGTTGCTTGTGTTTTTCTTGCAGCGGAACTTTTGAAAGCCAGATGCCTGATACAATAATCACGACGGAGAGGAGCTGAATCCATAACATAGCATCAGGGTGACTCAGATTGTCTGTAATCACCCCCGAGATCATTTGCCCGCTGATGATCAACATCGCCGCTGAGTGGATCCCAGTCGCGGTAAAATATAGCTATTAACTGCGACAAATAGCGCACCCATGGCACCACCACTATACGCATACCAGGGTGCATTAAAATGGAATGATGTCATATCATCGCGCTGAACAAACAAAATTAAACTCAGAAAAATAAAGCCGACAATATGATTCCATAAGGAAGCATAAAAGGCATTACGCTCCATGCTCAGGCGACCATTCAGTGAGCGACTCAGGCTGATGCAAACACCATTCAGTAAGGAATTAATAATATAGGTTATCATGAGATTACCTGTATTTTATAAGTCGTGCACTGCCGCATAGAATTAATGCGACTGAACAAAAATCCAGCAGAGTAAAGCGGCATTTAATGACGCCAACCATCCCCTGAGATCGGCTATCAAACCGAAAACGATCTGCCCTGTCAGCATCAGTCCCAGCGTGCCGGCCAACTCCAGCGGACTGTTTACGGCGATCGCGGCCAGCAGAATCGTAAGCGCGCCGGGGATCCTCCCAGATAACTCCATTTTGGCGGTGTTCCGGCTCCAGGCACCGCTTTCAAAGGACGGAGAGTGCGAAATCCTAGCATCAGCAGCGCCCAGGCGATGACTGCCCCGGTTCCATGAGCAAACCATGAGGCCTTCAGCGGCGAATTGATTTTCACACACTGATGTTGCCTGCCCTGATGCTCTGAAGAGGGAGATCGCGGTATTCTCAAAAGTCGTCCGCCGCCCTTCACCGAGCCAGTAGCCCTGATAATTGAGACATCCTCTCCCGCTCTCACGTCACTGACTCTCGCATTAACAGACAGAAAAGCCCGCTTGCGCGGGCCCGGGTAAAGGTATTCAGCCGCCAAACACCAGCGTTGTTGACTTCGCTCCGGCATTAGCCGCCGCGAAGGTTTTCGCCTCACTGGCAGACTTCGCGCTGTAAGCGTAGTTGGACGACGCCGTCCACTGCGCTTTGGGTGACTTCTGGTTGGTAATAGCGGGTATGCTGCCCGTATCTGTAAAGGTGCCTGTCCCTTTATCATCCAGCATCCCTTTGTTCGCACTCCCCTCACCGAAATAGTTATTCTCCGAGAGGATATTGGCATTTTGCGCCAGGGTGAAGCCCAGCTGAAACTTGTTAATGTAGTTACTGTAAACGTGGAAATAGCCATAGCGCATCAGGCCGGGAGCCCGAACCTGCATATTTTCGAAGTAACTGTGGCAGATGGTCAGATGTGGGAAGCCGTTATAGGCCGCGTTGTTATCATCTGCAGGATGGCCAAGGATCAGGCCATATTTATGGTTGCCAAAGTAGCAGTGACTGATGGTTACGTAGTCGGCTTTATCTCCGACATACACCAGCTTATCCAGGCTGCCGTCGCCGTCGGACCAGCTATGGCCGACAAACGAGCAGTGATCGATCCAGTATTTACTGCCGTAATTAAGGTAAAGCTGGATATCATCATTGTCTTTGATATTCACCGAGTGCTGGAAAATCAGGTTCTGTAAAATAATGTTCTGCGACGCAGTCGTGGCCCGGAAATGGATGTTGTTCAGCGTCCGGTTCTGGAAGGAACCCACGATGGTTTTATTCGCCCCCAGGCTGACTTTTGTCAGCGTGGCAGCGGTGATATTACTGTTAATCACCAGCACGCGCGCCGTGCTGTCGCCCGCATACTGGATAAGCTGGGCCAGAGAGTTAATTTCCACTACGGACCCGTTCCAGCCGCCCGTCACATTGGCCGCTTTGGCAAAACCGACGAGACCATTCAGCTTACTTGTTGGATATGTCATAAAAAGCCCTTATACGCATTGCGTTATGGTGTAAACACCGTGATACGACATCCTGTCGACAGAGCCTTCCGCTATCAGTCTGTATGACTAATAACATCGGCTAACCCGCCAGTGACCGGGTATGGGCTAGTTATACGTCATCGAAAAACCCCCCGGCCAGTCAGTCCATTCCGCTGGTCGACTGGCAAACATAATGGCGTTTTTGACACGGGCTTTGTAAAGGCAGGCTGGTTAAATGTAACAGGATATATTACCCCATCAGCAATCCTTCTTATTTAAGAAGGGCCGATGGCAGTCGAAGGTTATGTTCACTTCATGAAGTTCCTTTCGGGGAGAAATAAGACAAATGTCTCAAAAACACCCTTTATCGGCATCTTTAATTCAAACTTTAGTTTGTTTTTTCAATGTTAAAAATAATACATAATTTAACTTTTAACTGTCGAAAGCCCTGAAGAAACACTCAAATAAAAACCTTAAATAACAACAATTTAAAATAAACAGCATGTTGTGCTTCTATTAATAAATATCATCTATTTTGATCGTAGACAATCATCCATCTGAAACTATAATTCAACGCACTATCAAGAAGCTTTACTTATAGGCCGATAGTGAAACTCATTCGCAGAAATGAGTTATATAACTGACACATGGAAACAATGATTTTTTTAGTTGTAAAACCCCAAGATAACTTTAATTCCATCACCCGTGGTTTGACTGAAAATCATATTGAACATAAGTGAAATTTAAAAATGAAAAGACTCCTTAACAACATTAACTTGCCTGCTAAATTTCTGCTTCTTGCACTTTTTGCATTGATGTTATTTGCTGTTCCTTCCTGGCTATTTATTCATGAAGGGAATCAGCAGATCAACGTGAAGGAATTAGAGTTACAGGGTATTCCCGTTGAAAAGGAGATGCTGAGCCTGCTTAATCTGATGCAGCGCCACCGGGCAGAAGCGGCCATTGCTATCGCGACCAATGATCCCGCCACGCCGAATCGTCTGGCACTGAAAGCCCGGATTGACCAGCTCAATGCCGCCCTTCTCACCACACTAAGTGCCACCAGTCATAATGATGCGCTGCTGCAACGTTTCAACGCGCTGACCGCCGAGTGGGAGCAGCTGCAGCGCGATATTGACAGCCGCAATCTGACGCTGGCTACCAGCCTGAATCGTCACGCAGAGGTGATCCGCTCGGCGCTGGATCTGAATGTTGACGTGCTCGATTTTTACAGCCTGTCGCTGGATGCCGATTTAAATACCTATCAGTTCATTATCAGCTCCTTCAGCCGCCTGCCTGACTTAACGGAAACGCTGGGTCAGATCCGTGCCCGTGGTACGTCGCTTCTGGCAAAAAAAGACGGGATCGAGGACAGCGATTACGCTCGTATGGAGTTTCAGATCCGCAACGGGCGAAATGCCCTGCGGTTGTATAATGCGAATCTGATGAAGTCATTAGAGACAGATGAAGAGGTCCGCGCGAAATTCGGTGGTAAAGGGGAAGCGGCGCTGAAGCAGGCCAGCGAAGCCTTAAAAATTGCTGAAGATGTATTTGTAAACCGGACCAAAACCGATCTCAAGCCAGCGGAGTTTGTCGCCCTCTTCACCCAGGCAATCAATCAGTACAACACCTTTGGTCTTGAAGCGAGTGACGAAATCAGCCGGATGTTGTCAGAGCAAATCCGCACGCATCGCCTCGCGCAGGTCGAGTTACTCGGCGTACTGGCCGTGCTGGCTCTGTTTGTGGTGATCCTCGGCGTGTATATCATCCGCTCCATCACCGGCCCCGTCAGCGATGCCGCGAAGGTTGCCCGGGATGTGGCCTCCGGCGATTTAACCTCCCGCCTGGCCGTCACGGGCAACAACGAAATGGCCGGACTGATTGGATCGCTGATGCAGATGCGTGAGCGCCTTTCACTGCTGGTGGCAGACATTAAAGACAACGCCACGACGATTGCCACTTCTTCGGAAGAGATTGCCCAGGGTAATGGCGACCTGTCTGCGCGGACGGAAGAGCAGGCGGCTTCGCTGGCACAGACCGCCGCCAGCATGGAGGAACTCTCTTCCATCATTCTGCAAAATGCGGATAACACACGCTATGCCGCCGGTATGGCAAGCTCCGCTACAGATGCCGCTCTGCTGGGGGGGGAAGCGATGGAGTCTGTCCTGCAGTCGATGCAGAAAATCAGCGCCAGCGCCGGGCAGATTGAAGAGATCATCAGCGTTATTGACAGCATCGCCTTCCAGACCAATATCCTGGCGCTGAATGCTGCCGTTGAGGCGGCCAGAGCCGGAGAACACGGCAAAGGATTCGCCGTTGTAGCCGCCGAGGTCAGAGCGCTGGCCCAGCGTTCCGCAACCGCGGCTAAAGAGATTAAGCAGTTAATCGGGGTGTCGGTGGATAATGCCCGTCAGGGGATCGCCATGGCGCAGGATGCAGGGGATAAAGTGAAGCAAAGCGTAGGGGCCATTGAGCAGACCGCGCAGCTGGTGAACGAAATCTCCGCCTCGTCTCAGGAACAGAGCGCGGGTATTTCGCAAATCAACATTGCGGTCAACCAGATGGACCAGGTGACCCAGCAGAATGCAGTGCTGGTAGAGCAGTCCGCCTCGTCAGCGGATGAACTGGCCGCGCGAGCCATTCAGCTGCGGGAGCTGGTTGCCGTATTCCGCACCGCGCAGGCCACCCATTAAACCGACTGACCGTGAATAAACCATCCGGTGTCGCCGCAGGGCGCACCGGTTTTTTTATTCAGAGCTCACCGTTCCGGCAATCGCCCGCACGTCACTGCCGGTCGGTGCCTGATGAATACGCAGACCGAACTCGCCGATTACCGCAAAGATGTGGTCAAAAATATCCGCCTGAATGCTCTCATATTCCAGCCAGACCACCGTATTGGTAAAACAATAGATCTCTACCGGTAAGCCTTCGGGGCCCGGCGCAAGCTGACGCACCATCAGCGTCATATCCTGGCGAATCGACGGATGCTGGCGCAGATACTCGGTCAGATAGGCGCGGAAAGTGCCGACGTTGGTCATTCTGCGCTGATTGAGCACTGACGCCTCCGCCCCCTCTTTCCCGTTCCAGCTGGCAATCTCTTCCTGACGTGACGCCATATAGGGCTTCAGCAGCCGCGCCTGCATCAGGTTATTCACCTCATCCGTCGAGAGAAAACGAATGCTGGTGCTGTCGATGTTAATGCAGCGCTTAATGCGACGCCCACCGGAGGCCGACATGCCGCTCCAGTTTTTAAACGCATCCGACACCAGGGCGTAGGTCGGAATGGTGGTAATGGTGTTATCCCAGTTGCGCACCTTAACCGTGGTCAGGCCGATATCGGTCACCGCGCCGTCGGCACCGTATTTAGGCATCTCCAGCCAGTCCCCGAGCTTCAGCATACTGTTGGCTGAGAGCTGGATGCCGGCCACCAGCCCTAAGATCGGGTCTTTAAACACCAGCATCAGCACGGCAGCCATGGCCCCCAGCCCGCTAATCAGGATCGCCGGTGATTTACCAATCAGCAGGGAGATCATCATGATGCCAATCACGATGGCACTCAGCAGCTTCACGCCCTGGAAGATCCCTTTCAGCGGGAACTGTGCGGCAAAGGCAAAGCGGTGGGACAGGCCAGAAATCACATCCAGCAGCGAGAAGAATGACATCAGGGCATAGAGCATGACCCACAGCTGCGCGCAGGTGGTGACGATCAGTAGTGCATCACTGTCTTTTTGCAGCCACAGCAGCGCCTGAATATTAACGATCATCCCCTGCACGGTGAAGGCGAGGCGGTGGAAAAGCTTGTTGCCGGTAATGATGTGCAGCCACAGATGGCTGCTGCTGTTGGCCCGCCGTTCAAAAGCGCGCAGGACGATGCGGTGCAGAATAAAGTGAACGATTAATGCTGTGAGAAAGATAATGCCAAAAATGATAATCAGCGAGGTGGTGTGATCAGGATTTATTCCATATTGCTTCAGAATCGCGGTCAACTGCGGCATAAAGCCTCCTTTTTAAAGCGAGGCGCGATCATGCCCTGTGGCGAAGGCAGGTTCAAGCCTTACTGGTAACAGTCTCTTGCCGATGTGTCCCGAAGGCGATATGTCCAGGCGCCTAATCGCCGCGAAAAACAGCGATATTCAACGGATTGATTCCGCGCGCAGGCGGGTAATCTGGCAGTATTATTGTTGACTGCTGTACCGGAGCATCCCATGCCAGATAAAGACGCCGTTGTTGAACGCCTCTCCCTTGAGGTTCTTGCCCTGAGAAATATTGTGCAGATGCTGATCGCTTACGGCAATGTGCCGACGGGCGGCAAACTGAATAAGTACCTGGAGAAAATTGCGGAAGAGGTGGAGCATCGCGACGGGCGCGAAGCAAACAAAGCCATTGCAGATGTGATCCGCGGTTATATTCGCTAGCCCCAGAATGATGCCACCCGCCTGAGATTTCCGGGTGGCACCAGCGGTTACACGACGTTGAAGACCGAGATAGCTTTCGCCAGCTGTGACGCTTCAGCATGCAGGGCGTGGGTATTTCCGCCGTCTGATGTACCAGCGCCAGGTTTTGCTGAATGCTACGCTCCATCTGTGAAACGGCCAGCGTTAGTTCAGCCATCGCCCTGCTCCCGCCTCCACTTTCAGCTGGTTTTTAACCGCGCCTTCCCGCAGACATCCGCCGCCTTATACCGCCGCCGCAAGGGTCGTTCAAAACGTCAACCCCGCTTAATAAATTGATATATATCAATAAATAAACTCACACTCTACGATCCTCTTCGCGTCTGCCAGCGGTCATTCATGTCGCCCCAGAGGCATTTCATTCCCTGGTCAGGGCAGTTCATGCCCTTTTTCCCCGCAGTAATGAAGCCCGGCTCTACTATTGGCCTAATTCAAGATCCTTAGTATTTCCACCGGGAGATTTCCATGAACGCATCAACCGCAGGTCACAGCGTTAACCGCACCCGCTGGTTAACCCTGATCGGTACAATCATCACGCAGTTTGCGCTGGGTTCGGTCTATACCTGGAGCCTGTTTAACGGGCAGCTTTCTGACAAGCTGGATACCACCATCAGCCAGGTCGCTTTTTCATTCGGATTGCTGAGTCTTGGCCTGGCGGTTGCTTCATCCGTGGCTGGGAAACTGCAGGAACGTTTTGGTGTACGCAACGTCACCATCGCCGCCGGACTGTTGATGGCGGTGGGCCTGATGATGACCTCCCAGGCGGATAACCTGTTTATGCTTTATCTGAGCGCTGGCGTACTGGTCGGGCTGGCTGATGGGGCGGGTTACCTGATGACCTTATCCAACTGTGTAAAATGGTTCCCCGAGCGCAAAGGGATGATTTCCGCCTGTGCGATTGGTGCCTATGGCCTTGGCAGCCTGGGCTTTAAGTTTATCTGTAGCTACCTGTTAAGCGTCTACAGCCTGGAAACCACCTTTATGATCTGGGGGGGACTGGCGATGAGCATGATTATCTTCGGCGCACTGCTGATGAAAGATGCGCCGGCGCAGCAGGGAACCAGCAGTCAAAGCAGCCAGAAGAGTGGCGATTACTCGCTGGCGGAATCTATGCGCCTGCCGCAGTACTGGATGCTGGCGCTGATGTTCCTGACGGCGTGTATGAGCGGTCTCTACGTGATTGGCGTAGCAAAAGACATCGGTGAGAATATGGTTCACCTGAGCGCACAGACCGCAGCCAATGCGGTGACCATTATTGCCATTGCTAACCTGAGCGGTCGTCTGATTCTGGGCGTGCTGTCTGACAAAGTCGCCCGTATCCGGGTGATTACCCTGGCGCAGATTGTCTCCCTGGCCGGAATGAGCATTCTGCTGTTCAGCTATATGAATGAAGGCAGCTTCTTTATTGCCATCGCCTGCGTGGCCTTCAGCTTCGGCGGCACCATCACCGTTTATCCGTCGCTGGTCAGTGACTTCTTTGGCCTCAATAACCTGACGAAAAACTACGGAGTGATTTATCTTGGATTCGGTATCGGCAGCGTGATGGGGTCGCTGATTGCTTCCCTGTTCGGCGGCTTCACCGTGACCTTTAGCCTGATTATGGCCCTGCTGGTTATCTCTCTGCTGATGTCAGCCACCATCCGTATGCCGCACAGAGCCGAAGAAGTGAAAAAAGCGTTGCAGCACGCCTGATAATACGGCACAACGCATCCCCCCGCAGGACGCGGATCCTGCGGGGGATTGGCTCACACCTCATCCCCCACAGAGTCACTTCACACCTTAAATGGCCACCGCATCTGCAAGATATTCTCTGGCCTTGAAAACCACTTTATGAGCCCCCACTTCTGATTTAAGATGATTCTCATCAACGATGTTAGTTTTTCATCATTATCTTATTTAATTAAAATCTGCAGGGTTTGAATATTTGCAAACGGAATTATTTTGAAATATTTTTTCTAATAACTCTACATTCACGGCATCATTCCTCCACTTTTCTTGCGTAACGTTGTAGTCATAGAAAAGGGCAGGAGAGAAAGATGAAAACAATAATGAAAGCGATCTCTGTCATGGCACTGATTGTTATGTTGAGCGGTTGTATTATTGCGCCTCCCCATCATCATGGCGGTGACGGCGGATATCACGGCGGCCGTGACGGTTATTATGGCGGCTATCATCATGGCGGTGGGCCACGGCGCGGCTGGTAACGTATTCGGTGAATATTCACCGATAGGCCTGGAATCCTGTCGTCGGGTTGACACCTCTTTACTGGCGTCATCACGCAACAGGATTCGGGGCTGGGCGGGCAAAGCCTGCACACAGCAATATAAAAAGAACCATTAAGTAGTAAAAAAATTGGGCGGGGATTTCCCCGCCCTTCTTTTTATTTAACTTTTAATACTGTAGTTACACTGATACCAGGCTTTCATCAGGCCGGGAACATGACTTTCCTGTGGGCTTAACGCTTCCACTTTATCAAAGCCACGCTCAGTACAATATCGTTCAACATCTTTTTCCATCGCCGTTTTGTCGACGTTAACGGGGTTAAAACGATACTGAACGGTATTCACTGCCGGATCTTCATCCACCTTTTCAAAGGCCCCAGGTTTGCCGGAAGTACAGCCTGCCAGCAGTAACAGCGCAAAGACGCCGGATAGTTTCTTTTTCATTATGACTCCCCTCTACGAGTGCCGCATCATAGCAATCTCCCCCCCTGCGGCTATCAGACTCAGGCGCATTTGCAAAATTTTACTTAGGTTATGCAATGTTTTGCCGATTGAATCGATTCAGGAGAGTGAATGGCCTTCAGGCGATATCGGTGCCAATATGGCCCCAGACATTAGAAGATGTCTGCGCAACACCAGGTACTTATTAACTATAATTAGAACGTTTTTTATGCCCGCGGCGAGCGGGCTTTTTTTTGGAACTAATTACCTGTTCCACTAATAATTATACGTAAAACGTTAGCTGAATCTTTACCCGGAAGTGCCAGAACGGATTGATAAAGATCTATCGTCATATCACAGAGTTTGCCTTCATCTACCCCAGGTTCAGCCGGTGTATTCAGCGTTTGCAGGTCACTGCCCCAGCGGTCATAGAGCCCGCGCACCACACTTTGTAGATGCACCCGCCCCTGTTTTAAATCCACAGACTGTTCTGCCCCCCGGCTGTGTTGCAGCAGGACGTCCATCGACTGCAGTTCTCTGTCGGTGACGGCTTTAGGCAACAGCTCACTAACGTTAACGCCCCCTTTCACCTGGGGAAACAGGAAGCGGAAGCACTGTCCGGTACTGTGCTGGCGGATCTGCTTCATTTGCTCAAGCGAGGCCTGCATATAGTCGACCAGATCTTCATCACGGGCCGCATTAATGCGTTGATTAAGCAGGTCAGCCACCAGAGGGCGCAGGCTGTCAATCGCCTGCTGCGGTGGCATTCCGGCACGGAGATGCGTTATCAGTTCATCATAGGCCTGCTGGTAGAGTGCAGGCTGCTGGACTTTTACCGTGCGCCAGACCGGCAGTGTGGCCAGGCGGGCCGCCGAGGCATCAATCGCGGCCTGTTTCTGTTGTTCCGGGTTCACCCAGCCGAAATAGTAAACATTGCCCGCCAGCAGCGGAAGTACAAACAGCAGTATCGCCGCCACGGGTCTGAGTTTTTGACGCTGGCGCAGGCCACCGATAATAACCAGCCAGACCAGAGCGGAGAACAGCGAGGCAAGAATAGCGTGAGAAGTCAAAGCAGGATCCTGAGATGATCAGGCCAGGTCACCGGCCTGTGAAAAGATGTTAGTCAGCGCGCACGTCCACTAACACCGGACAGCTGGCACGTTCAATCACTGCCGCACTGCACGAACCTTTCAGCAGGCGGTTAAAAGAGGAGAGATGGCGACGCCCCATGATAATCATCGCCGCCTGAAGGCGGTTTGATTCGGCCACGATGGTTTCTGCCGATTCCCCGGCGACCACTCTGCCCCGCGCCACCACGCCGGCCCGGTGCAGTTCCGCCAGCGCCTGGCGTACCACCGCTTCGGCAGTGTTTTGCTCGTCCAGCGCCAGGCCAAAATCACCAGGGTCTTCACCCGCCTCAATATCAAACGGGCCCGAGTCTGCGTAGCTGGCATCCACACAGCACACCACCACGACTTCAGCCTGTAAGGCCAGCGCCTGTTCGCTCGCCAGTGAAACAACTTTGCGGGCGATGACTGAATTATCTACAGCCACTAAAAGTGTTTTCATCGTCTTCTCCTGTCAGTCCCGTAAGGCAGCTTTACCAATTTCATCGATTAATGCCTCTTTACACCGGAGGATCGCCTCCCGGTTACGCGCCTCATGCCGCTGAAAGCGGGCGCCAGGAATTAACAGACTGATGGAAAAGCGTCCCAGAATAGTGTCGATCGCCACCGCCATGGTGGAGATCCCTTCCAGTGTTTCTCCCCGGTCATAAGCCAGACCGGTACGGCGAATTTCAGTCAGGTGCGCCAGCAGCGCAGGGAAGTCGCGCACGGTCAGTTCAGTGATGGCCTGAAATGCCTCCCCGACCCGCTCTCTGGCTGTCTCATCGCTGTCCAGCGCCAGCAGCGCGCGGCCACCGGACGTGCTGTAAAGCGGCAGGTTCATGCCGATGCGCGGCACAACCCGCAGTTCCCGGTCTGCCACCACATAGTGAACAATGGCCAGCTGCAGGCCGCTGGCGCGCGCTAGGGAAACTGTTTCTCCCGTCTGGTCGCACAGTGCCTGAAGCCAGGGCTGGGCGATCGCCACCACGTCAGTATGAACATTGGCGATCAGTCGCAGCAGAGCCGGCCCGAGGCGCACGCCTGCCGCCGCACCGTGGCTGCGTACCAGTTGAACCGAGTCAAGCGCAGCGACAATTCGCTGTACGGTGGAACGCGGCAGATCGACCGCCTGGGCAATTTCGCCCAGGCTCATCCCGTCCGGTTTCGCCCCCAGCGCGTCAAGAATTTTCGCCGCGCGGGTGATCACCTGAATACCGCCGGAACGCTCGTCATCGCGGCAGCCTGAAGACTCAAACATAGGGATTCTTTTCCTTGTTACCGGCCATTACTGTAGCACTGAATGTCTCACTGGATACAGTGTACCGCATTGCAATACATCGCATCACCCTGTAATATTCCGCACAATGTATCACGATGCAATACAGTGCATCGATAATAAAAATAGCGTTGGAGTCCCTGCAATGAATGGCCAGCCTGCGGCAATGCCGCCTCCGCACCCTTTCACCCTGCGCCTGGCGCTGGGTCTGGTGGGTGTGTTGATTGCCGCACTCAGCTCCGGCCTCAACGATCGGGTGACGGACCTCGCCCTGGCCGATATCCGTGCCGCGCTGGGCATCGATTTTGATACGGGCAGTTGGATCACCTCCGCCTATCAGGCAGCGGAAGTGGCTGCCATGATGGTGGCCCCCTGGTTTGCGGTCACTTTTTCCCTGCGTCGTTTTACGCTGGCTGCCACGCTGGGTTTCTGCCTGATGGCGGCGATCCAGCCGCTGGTGATAAATACGTCAGGCTTTATCGCGCTCCGGGTGATCCAGGGGATCTTTGGCGGCGCCCTCCCCCCCATGCTGATGACGGTTGCCCTGCGCTTCCTGCCGCCCGGCATTAAACTTTACGGCCTGGCGGCGTATGCCATGACGGCGACCTTCGGCCCCAATATGGCGGCCTCGCTTGCCGCCTTCTGGACCGATTCTGTTGGCTGGCAGTTTACCTTCTGGCAGGTGATCCCACCCTGTCTGATCGCCGCCCTGCTGATTGGCTGGGGGCTGCCGCAGGATCCGCTACGGCTGGAGCGGTTTCGCCAGATTGATGCGCCGGGAATGCTCACCGGCTGTAGCGGCATCGCCCTGCTGATACTGGCGCTGACCCAGGGAGAACGACTTGACTGGTTCCAGTCCCCGCTGATTAGCGGCATGTTACTGAGCGCCGCAGCGTTGCTGCTGGTGTTCCTGATCAACGAGTGGTATCACCCGCTGCCGCTGTTCCGGCTGCAAATGCTGCAGCGCAGAAATCTGACCCACGGTCTGCTGGTTCTGGCGGGCGTACTGATGGTGGGGCTGTCGGGTTCGGCCCTGCCCTCGGCCTATTTTGCTCAGATTGACGGCTTTCGCACCGCACAGTTTGCCCCCATGGCGCTGACCATTGGTCTGCCTCAGCTGCTGATTGCGCCGCTGCTGGCTGCGTTGCTTAATCTGCGCTGGATTGACTGCCGCTGGATGCTGACCGCCGGTGCCGGCATGCTGATCCTTTCCTGCCTGATGGGAATGCAGATCACCAGCGAGTGGGCGCGGCAGAATTTCTGGGCTATTCAGGTTTTACAGGCGTTTGGCCAGCCGATGATGATCCTGCCGGTACTGATGAGTGCCACCAGCGTGGTGATGCCGCCCGAGGGGCCCTTTGCCTCGGCGATGTTCAATACCGTGCGCGGCTTTTCCAGCGTGGCCGCCGGCGTGCTGGTAGAGAATTTCCTCACCCACCGCGAGAAGTTCCACTCCCATACTCTGGTCGATCAGTTGGGTAACCGGCCATGGCTGATGACTGCCGCGCAGAGTGACACTGCCAGCAGCCTGACGCCGCTGCTGCCGGACGGTTCAGTCAGTTCTGTTGAAAACCTCAGCCATTTCAGCACGCTGCTCAGGCACCAGGCGGTGATCCTCAGCATCAGTGACGCCTACCTGCTGATTACGGGCTTTGCGCTGATCCTGATCCTGCTGACCGCCTGGCTGCCCAAACGGGTATGGCCGCCACAAACCTTATTCACGTCCGTTCCGCCAACATCGAGATAACGATCATGAGCTTCACACCTGCTAAACGTACCGCTTTGCTGGCAGCCCTGTTGCTGATACTGCTGACCATTGCTTTCTTTATCTGGTCCGCCATCAACCGCCATCAGTTGCGCACCGATGATGCGGTGGTCACCGCTGACTACACGCTGGTGGCACCCAAAGTCTCCGGCTATATCCGCACGGTTAACGTCGCTGATAACCAGCAGGTCACCGCCGGGGAGGTACTGGCGACCATCGACGATCGTGACTACCGCGTTGCGCTGGAAACCGCCAGAGCTAATCTGCAGGTCAGCGAGGCGAAACAGGCCAGCATTCAGGCCCAGCTGGAGCAGCAGAAAGCGACTATCGCTCAGGCTGACGCCGCCGTCAGCGCCAGCCAGGCCACGCTGAATTACGCCGGGCAGAATGCGGATCGTTACCGCCGCCTGCTGAAAAGCGGTACGGCGACCGCCGATGAACAGCAAAAATCCAGCGCCACCATGTTGAGCGCCGCTGCTGAAGTGAAGCAGAGTCAGGCCGCTGTACTGGCCGCGCATAAAGAGGTCGCGGTACTGCAGGCCAGCCTGAAACAGGCACAGGCAGACAGCAGCGCCATGCAGGCCAGTGTCGATCAGGCACTGCTCAACCTCTCCTATACACGCATCACCGCCCCTATTTCCGGCAGTGTCGGCCAGCGTGCGGTGCGGCAGGGAGCATGGGTTTCAGCGGGAACGCGTCTGCTTGCTGTCGTGCCGCTTAAACAGAGCTATGTGGTGGCTAATTTTCTGGAAACCCAACTGGCCAATGTCACCGCAGGGCAACCGGTTTCTTTGACGGTTGATGCACTTCCCGGCGTGACGCTGCGCGGTCACGTTGACAGTATTGCCCCGGCAACGGGTTCCACCTTTGCCGCCATTACCGCGGACAACGCGACCGGGAACTACACCAAAGTCGTGCAGCGCCTGCCGGTGAAAATTGTGCTGGAACCGGGTCAGTCGGCTCTGGATCGGCTGCGCGTGGGCATGTCCGTCGTGCCGGAACTGGAAAGGCAATAATGTGAGAAAGGTCTCATAACAATGGTCTTTATTTTGCTGAGTAATACGGGTAAATTAGCCCGGATCCGGCCCATATTGGGTGCTCAGAGGACTTTTTCGTGAAATATGCTTTGATGGGGATCTCTTTTATCCTGTTGCTCTGGCTTGGCACCTTCTATCTGATGCTGTAAGGATAAAAGTGAAGGGTCAGGACAACCTGACCCTGACTGTTTTAAACGTCGTCTTCGCTGTTTTTGCTGGCGCTCGCCAGGATACCCTCTGCACGGAACATCGCTTTAATCCCTCTTACCGCCTGGCGGATGCGATCGCTGTTTTCTATCAGCGCAAAGCGCACGTGCGTATCACCATAGTCACCAAAGCCGATACCCGGTGAGACACAGACTTTTGCTTCCTGCAGCAGCAGTTTGGCAAACTCCAGCGACCCGAGGTGCGCATAGTGATCGGGAATTTTCGCCCAGACGTACATCGAGGCTTTCGGGTTATCCACCATCCAGCCCGCCTCGTGCAGGCCTTTTACCAGCACATCACGACGGCGTTTATACTGTTCGGCAATATCCCGTACGCACTGCTGATCCCCTTCCAGCGCGGCAATCGCCGCTACCTGCAGCGGCGTAAAGGTGCCGTAATCGTGATAGCTTTTAATACGCGCCAGCGCTGAAACCAGCTCTTTGTTACCCACCATAAAGCCGATGCGCCAGCCCGCCATATTGTAACTTTTTGACAGCGTAAAGAACTCTACCGCCACGTCACGTGCGCCTGGTACCTCCATAATCGACGGGGCCTTCCAGCCGTCGTAGACAATGTCGGCATAGGCCAGGTCGTGGATCACCAGCACGTTGTACTGTTTCGCCAGGGCAATCACCCGCTCAAAAAAGTCCAGCTCCACGCACTGCGCGGTCGGGTTCGACGGAAAGCCGAGGATCATCATTTTCGGCTTGGGGTAGCTTTCACGAATGGCGCGTTCCAGTTCATTAAAGAAGTCCACGCCGGCCACCAGCGGCACGGAGCGCACCTGTGCGCCGGCGATCACCGCCCCATAGATATGAATGGGATAGCTGGGATTGGGCACCAGTACGGTATCACCATGATCGAGCGTTGCCAGCATCAGATGGGCCAGCCCCTCTTTCGAGCCGATGGTGACAATGGCTTCTGATTCCGGGTCAATATCCACCTGGTAGCGGTCGGCATACCAGCGTGAAATGGCACGGCGCAGGCGGGGGATCCCGCGCGAGGTGGAGTAACCGTGCGTGTCTTCACGCCGGGCCACGGTACAGAGTTTTTCAACGATATGCGGCGGCGTCGGGCCGTCGGGGTTTCCCATACTGAAGTCGATAATATCTTCACCGCGACGGCGGGCAGCCATCTTCAGTTCGGAAGTGATGTTAAATACATACGGAGGAAGACGTTCAATACGGGAAAAACGGCGAGGGGAACTGTTGTCAGCCATAGCATAGCATCCTTGGATTCACGTAAGCGCCCGGACCATCCGAGCGACGCTGACCACTGTGGTGGTCGTTGAATCAACATATCTTACAATTCTGTAACCTGTCGAGAGGCAGGATAAAATTTTTTATCCGGCGGGATTGAGGCGGCCAAACAGCCAGTCATTCACCCACTGGCCGCGTAACAGGTAATTATCCCGCAGCGTCCCTTCCAGCAAAAAGCCGTTTTTTTCCAGCACCCGTCGCGAGGCATGATTACCCTCCACGACCTGAGCTTTGAGTTTATGGAACTCACACTCGTGGAATAAAAAATCACACAGCGCACCCAACGCCTCGCTGCCATAGCCCTGACCGAAACAGTCGCTGAACAGCGAATACCCTACTTCAGCCTGCCGGTGCGGGGCCCACTCGGGATTGGCACCCATCAGCCCGACCACGCGCCCACTCTCTTTCAGCCGCACCACCAGGCACAGCATGTGAAAGCTGGTGACCTGCCAGGGGGCCAGACGGTCCTGAAAACGCTGACGAATATCGGCAAGCTGCGGCACCGCGCTGATAAATTTCATGCAGGTTTCATCGCTGTGGATCTTGAGGAAAAGCTGCCAGTCTTCAGGCTGTAATCGGGTCAGAATCAGTCGCTCAGTCGTGAGTTGCATACATCGTCTCGCTAAAAGGGGAAAAACCACAAAAAACACATCTCTTTTCTCTGCCGCTTTTTCGCCGTGTAATGATCCGCAGCTTCACACCATGATAATGAATTTGTCACAGGAGAACGACATGACTGACCTCAAAATTGACAATATTCCTGACGCCATTCGCCACGTTAAAATGCAGCTCCGCCAACAGCTTCCGCACTACCGCCAGGTATTTGCCGAACTCGACAAGGAGATGCGCCGCCAGATTGATGTGCTTCACGCGGAGCAGCAACGCGGGGAGCATCCGGTGCCGCAGCTGGATGCCGACGATATTTTTCACCACCGCATCACCGAGAGCCAAAAAAACCAGATCCGCCAGCGCGGCTGCTGCACGGTTCGCGGGGTTTTCCCCGTTCCGCAGGCCCGCGCGTGGAACGAAGAGATGAGCCACTATCTTGACGATAATCAGTTCGTTGAGAAACTCAAAAATGCCGCCGAAGATAACTATTTCGGTGACCTGAAGCAGGGAAAACCGCAGATCTACGGCGTGTACTGGTCACAGCCCCAGGTTCAGGCGCGGCAGGATGCACGCATGCAGGCGGTTCAGGTCTTTCTGAATTCGCTCTGGCAGACCGAAAGCCAGGGCAGACAGCACTTTGATCCCACCCGCATCGTCAGCTATGCCGACCGCATTCGCCGCCGCCCGCCACATTCCGGTTCACTGGGCCTGTCGCCGCACGTTGACGGCGGATCGCTGGAACGCTGGCTGGATGAAAACTTCCGCCACGTATACCGCCACGTCTTCAGCGGCGACTGGCAGCATTATAATCCGTTCGATGCCGAAGGCCGGACGGAAGTGCGCGAGTTCGCCTCACCCGCCGTCTGCTCAATGTTCCGCACGTTTCAGGGCTGGACCGCCCTGACGCCGCAGCGCCGGCACGGCGGCACCCTGAAACTGCTACCGGTGGCTAACGCCATGGCGTGGATATTACTGCGTGCCCTGCAGGATGACGTAGCAGAAGATGACCTGTGCGGCGCGGCTCCGGGCCGGGCGCTGTCGGTCAGTGAAAAATTCCATCCTCTTTTACTTGAAGGTTTTTCCTCTATTCCGGATATGGAGCCTGGCGACACGGTGTTCTGGCACTGCGACGTGGTCCATGCCGTGGAAAATGAGCATCACGGCGAATTTGACAGCAATGTGATGTACATTGCGGCAGCGCCCTGGTGTGAGAAGAACGCCGCCTATCTGCAGCGCCAGTGGCCGGCATTTGTCGACGGCCGTTCACCCCCGGACTTCGCCGCCGATGATTTTGAGGTGGATTTTGCCGGACGCGCCACGGAGGCGGATTTAACCGGAACGGGGAAAAAACAGATGCACGTCTGATCCTGCCAGCGGTTCCGGTCGGTGCGCACTGTTCCCTGCTTTGTGCCGACCGGGTTAGCGTTTAGATCTCCTGACTGACCGCATGGGGAGCGGATTTGTTTGCACCCTGAATTTTTTCGTTTACTGTGGCAGATTACTTTCCCCCTCTGATATCGACTGACAATGGCAAACACGCTATGACGTTTATTCTGCGAGATGCGAAACAATCCGAAGCCGCCCTTCTCAATCAGTTAGGCATCCGTTTATATACGCACCATTTGCAACATTACTGGGATTCAAAAGAAGAAATGAATGAATACCTTCAGCAGGAGTATTCGTTACATACGATTCAGCATAGCCTCAACGATCCCGCCGTCAGTTGGTATATTGTGGAGTCTTCAAAACCGGTCGGCTTCTTAAAAGTCACATGGCGATGTCATATCCCCGGAACCCGTCAGGAGGGAACGCTGCTGAACAAACTTTACCTCTCGCCGGATGAAACGGGGAAAAACTATGGCAGGCAGATCCTTGATGACATCGCTGAAAAAGCGAGAGAGCGCGGCAATGATTATCTCTGGTTAGAAGTTCACGAACATAACAAACGTGCGCGTCAATTCTATGAAAAACAGGGGATGGTGTTCATTCAGGATTTTTTCCATAAAACCTCCACATCTGATGTAAAGGTTCATATCCTCGGTAAAAATCTTTGAACACGATTGATGCTGATATTGAGCAGGTAACCTTACCTGATGGTCCCCCACAATCGTATTCCCCTGGCTACCCTGTGCCATAATGGAACTTAATGAAGCAAGGCTGGCATGCGTACGCCGCCTGCTTCCTCAGACATCACTTATTCTTAAAAGTGATTCAGCTGGATCGTAAATTATCAATCGCATTATTGCTAAGCATGAGCACTGATTTAACGCTGACCCTTATTCTATCGATAATGGCCTGCCGGGGGCCAAGACGCCACTCTTCACTATTATAGAAAGATTCCTGAGATGATTTCAGCTGGGAGAGGCTGTCATAAGCCCTGATCAGATAGTAAGCGTCGTCGTCGTGGGCTGATATACCAAAAGAAATAATATCCATACCCGCTAAACGGTGAAGCGGAGCGCTCTGCTCCGTCATTATCCTGTGGAAGTCTTTCCCGGTGCCGGGTTTTAGGGTATACAGCAAAAACTCGACTGTTCTCATCGTCGCTATCCTGTTGATTTTTTTTAAAATAATAGTGACATTTCGCCCTGGAAACATGAAATCTGTCAGAACTGGCGGAGCGTCCTGATAGACACCCGGTCTTTCTTCGCTATGCTGTTTCCGAGTAGCTCCCGAGTGCCAGTAGGGAGATTGATCACCCTATGGCTGGCGCGAAAACAGACCATCAGGGGACGTTAATGGTAGGCTGAACAAAGGGTTAATGGCTATCCGTTCCCTGAACGGTGAGTTTCAGCATTGCCGGCACGGTCTCTTTCAGTATGGCTACCAGCCTGGGATCCATAAAGAGGTAATCGTCGGGGATATCCAGGATGTGCAGTGGCTTAAAAGCAATGATTCGGCCATATTCTGCCACCAGACGATTTTTATGCTTCTCTTCCATAACGCAGATAATATCGGCCCACTGAAGCAGATCAGCAGACACCTTTTTTTTAGCATTCCGGCTTGTGCCCGCAGAACGCACGGAAAGGGTTGGATGACGGCGGAACACCTGTTCCGCCGTGGGGCTGCGCCATTGATTACGACTGCATATAAAAAGTATATTCATCAGAAACCTGGTACTCTTCCAGACCTCGTGAGGCAAGCTGTTGGTTAGTAATACGTGGATACTCAAGCCCCAGTTGTGCGGCACGCAGCAATTTATCTGACCGCGTATAAAGCATCTTCCAGTTTTTTTCGCCACGAAAAGTTAATAAAGCATTGTGAATATCTCGAGACTTATTGCGTTGCTTTTGCGACTTGCGCCAGCCTCGGGTACGGATCGTTTGCATAATTTCTCTCTCAAAGAATGATCGGGGTTAGCAGCCGCGATAATACGGAGAGAACAAACTCAGTAATTATAACGTTTTCAGGGACAATAGGCACCCCGATTAGTGGTTGAGAGTGTTTAACTTTCTTATCTGATGAGAAGCTTGTCCCTCTTCAGCCTTGCTGCGGCATCCAGTCAGGTACAAATGTTATTCTCATTAATACCTGACATTAACTTCAGCGGTGTGTCAGAAGCGGACGTTATCAGGTAATAACATCGCACCAGTCAGTATTCATCTGACAGACAGTCATACCGCATTCTTATCACCTGGTTTCAGAAGGCTACATGCTTTAAACCCTGCATCCAGAACCGACTGAGTTCTGCTGCGGAAATAGTGGATGCAGGTAGCAGTGGTTCAGGCTGCTCAGAAAAAATTTTTTTAGCGAATTGTCTTCCAACCCACTGCGCTGCTGAGGTTTTGATATGTCTCTGTTGGTAAAAGCCTTGCAGAGCCATTTCCAAATCATCTGTCTCCTTCAGTAAACAAGTCAGGTGCCATGCATCTTCCAGCGCCTGACAGGCTCCCTGCCCGGAGGTCGGCAAGGAAGCATGAGCCGCATCCCCGATGATTACAACATTGTCTTGATGCCAAAAGGGAAGAGGATCAATGTCATGCACGAAAATGCCCTTAACAGATGCACTATCACATGACAGCAACAAGTTCTGCACAGGATCAGGCCAGTCTCGAAAATGCTGATGCAACTCATTGTACCAATGTGCCCGAGGACGTTCATTGTCCACAGGAGCGTTCCACGCTCCTGCCCAATAGCACAACCGGTCCTTCACCGGGACGATACCAAAACGCTCACCCTGCCCGCGAAAGTCATCAATAGCGTTGTTCGATGCACCCTCTTGTTGCCTTCCCACTCCTATTACGTTCACGAAACCATGATAACGAGGCGTTTCTTTGTCCCCATGTAATGACTGACGAACGACTGAATTCATTCGCCCGTCAGCGCCGACGACTAAATCAAACGCCAGGCTCAACTTCCTGACGTCCGCAGTAGTGACTGAACAATTGAATTTAATCTCCCTGCCCAGGCTCTCTAACCTGGCGGCCAGTAAGTGCATCAGTTCACGCCGTAACACGGTCACACTCGGAAAACCGCAAAGTGAATTCACTGCTAAAATATCGAACTGCGTCTGAAGGTAACCATTCCGATCAAACTGCCGCATCATGAACGGTGTACCACCTACATGCTTGACCTTTTCGTCCAGCCCCATCTTCTGCATGACGAACATGGCATTGGGCCATAAAGTTACGCCAGCTCCCATGTAAGAGACGTTGCTGCCACGCTCAAACAGGCTAACCTGATGGCCCTGTTGGGTCGCGAGTATTGCAAGTGCCATTCCAGCAACGCCGGCACCTACGATGGCAATTTTCTTAGGCCTGGTCATCATTATTTTCCTGTTATGAAACTTAACGAAAATTGTAATGACCACCTGATTAATGATAAATATAGAGTTATAGCTTTGTTAATCTCATTTTTTGGGATAATTAATGATTGAAAAATGTGAATTGCAGTGGCTTATCAGCTTTCAGGTGGTTTATGAAAAGCTGAGTTTTAAGCTCGCGTCAGAGCAGCTTCAGTTGCCATCGTCCAATGTCAGTAGACATGTCGCTTTACTTGAACAGCAACTTCATCTGCGGCTACTGGAGCGTACGACGCGTAAGATAATGCCAACCGCAGCCGGTAGAATGCTGTATCAATCCATTACGCCGCTCACGCACGCTTTGGATCATGCACTGCAAGAAGTCGCACTGTTTGGTGATTCACTATCAGGTCACCTGAAGATCATTACACCAGACCTTCCATTCATGGCAGATATTCTGGCTGACTTCTGCATCAAGCATCCACACATACAGCTCAGTTGTGACACACAATTGGATCCAACAGAGGGCCTACTGGATGGATTCGATCTGATATTACGCTTTGGACGTGGACCACTGGAAGATTCTTGCTGGGTAGCCAGGGAAATTCTGCGTTGGCCGAGTGGTGTGGTAGCTGCACCAGAACTTCTGGAACGTCACCCCTCACCACAATCGGTGGATGAGCTCACCAAAACCCCCTGCATTACGAGTATGTCGGTACTCCAGGGAATGCCCTGGAGATTTAAACAAAACCAAAGCGTCCAGGTACAGTCCAGCTATAAGGTGAACAGTGGACAGATGGCCAAGGCCGCTGCACTAAAAGGACTTGGTTTCGCCATTTTGCCTCTCCATGCCTGTGAATCAGAAATCAATAACGGCTCCCTTGTTAAAATTAACTGTAACCGCGAACCCGAAGATTTGGTGCTGTACGCGCTCTATTCCGGCAGAAAATACCTACAGGTGAAAGTGAAGGCGTTTCTGGAACACCTGCAAGAGGCTATTGCTCAATTAGATATACGCGGTAAGAAAGGAACATGAATGGCTCAGCAATCCAGTATCCTGGACGAAGTGAAAAGTAACGCCGCTTCTGACGGATCGGCGAAGCTAACCCGGCAGCCGGGCCGGAATGCTTAGAACTGCTATGTAAGAGCAACTTGCCCCGGCCTTGGCGTGTAGTTAGCTGAAAGGAGTAAATATGGAAATAACGGTAGAACGGTGTCCGCCAGATGAATGGGAATCCATGGTGAAAATTTTTACCGAAATGGAAGAGCACTATTATGGCAAGGGCATCATTCAGGAATCACTGTTAAAGAATTACCTCCGCAATCGACTGTTCAGTCAGCTCTCCGGGACTCTGGTACTCAGGGCTCGCTGCGATGCTCATATCGTTGGGCTGGCGTGCTGCAGTCTTCTCTACCCTTCTCCCCGATACAGCGGTCAGCTGCACATTAAAGAGCTGTATGTCTCTCAGAACAACAGAGGTCAAGGCACAGGGAAATCCATCATGTGCTTTGTTGCGAAACTCGCTCTTGAACAGGAGTGTCTTAGCCTCAGTTGGAACGCCGAGAAATCAAACCCCGGAGCAAATCGTTTTTATCAGTCTTTAGGGGGCAGAATAAATGACGGTATTGTGAATTATTATCTTCAGGGTGAACTCCTGCGTAAGCTGGCTTCCGGCAGTACGGCAGAAACTGGCGGCTCTACTGGTTAGGCTGCCGCGCTGACGATTCGACTTGCGGTGAAACCTGCAGGGTGTTGATGTCGTGTCCACTCAGTGCCAGAAGCGGACTTTGGCATTTT
>NZ_BCTN01000002.1 GCF_001571305.1 Erwinia persicina NBRC 102418
ACTGGCCTTACTCACTCTGCTTGTTAAGCGGGGCGCATCATATCAAATGAAGTGACGCTGTAAAGCCCCGTTTTGTATAAAGCGGCGTGTTTGCCGTTTTTTTGCCCGGGATGCTGTTTTGTCAGACAAAACAGCATCATCCGGCTTACAGAATGATGGTGCGGTTACCATAAACAAAGACGCGCTGCGCCAGTACCTGATAGAGCGCACGGCTAAGCGCATTCTTCTCAACATCGCGACCGGCACGCATCATATCTTCAGCGGTGTAGGTGTGATCGACGTGGATCACGTCCTGCATAATAATCGGGCCTTCGTCCAGATTATCATTCACATAGTGCGCGGTTGCGCCGATGATCTTCACGCCACGCTCATACGCCTGATGGTAAGGGCGTGCGCCGATAAAGGCCGGCAGGAACGAGTGGTGAATATTGATGATCTGATTGGGATAACGCTGTACAAATCCTGGCGTCAACACGCGCATGTATTTTGCCAGCACCACGTAATCAGGCTGATAGCGGTCAATTTCTGCCGCCATATTGGTATCATGTTCTTCGCGGGTTAATCCTTCGTGGCTGACCAGAACGAAGGGGATGTCGAAGCGCTCGACCAGGGTACGCAGGGTATCGTGGTTACCAATGACCGCCGCAATTTCAACATCCAGGCCACCATAGGCACTCTTCATCAGCAGATCACCCAGGCAGTGTGCCTCTTTGGTAACCAGAATAACAATCCTGCGACGGCCAGCCGGTTGCAACTCACGTACAGAGCCCACTGGTAGTGCACTGTCAAGGTCGGCAAGCAGCGTACTGTCGTTGAATATGCCTTCCAGCTCGGTACGCATGAAAAAACGCCCGGTACGGTGATCAACGAACTCATTGTTTTGCACAATATTCAGCTCGTGTTTGTAGCAAATATTGGTAATTTTAGCGATCAGCCCTTTAGCATCCGGGCAGATGGTGCGTAGAACTTTACGTTGCAGTGTTTGCGCTTGCATTGCGATGGTAATCCTGTCGATACAGATGGGAAATCCAGGTCACTACTGACCACAGCATTTCTTGTATTTTTTACCTGAGCCACAGGGGCACTGGTCATTACGCCCGATTGGCGGGAAGGTTCCGTCAATATAGTACCAGCGTTGCTCCTCCCGAAGAAAGCGCGAACGTTCATGAATAAAACTTTCGCGGCCATTTTCCGTAAAACGCGCAAAAAATGTCACATATCCCATAGCCTTTTCGGGCAAGGTTTCCATACTGATTAGCGTTAAGCCACGCCAGTGAGTATGGGCATAACTCTCCTCAATACTGGTCGCAAAATGCTGCGCGTTACAGGAGGGGTGCCAGGTGGCGACCAGATAGGGTGTATCCTGCTTCACGTAAGCACTGTAACGTGACCGCATTAAGGCTTCTGGGGTGGCCGGGAGTGTGCTCCCGTTTAGATACGGCTCGCAACATAGGCTATACTGCAATCCGCTACCGCACGGACAATGTTCAGACACGTTGACTCCGGAAGTTTTTATAACAGGTAAAATGAGATTCAGGCGTCATGATAACCGGGGAGACGCGGTGATGCCATTTGATCGTTGAGTACTGGCCAGAGGTGGAATGAGACAGGTAAAGATCGGGCTTGCGTTGGGATCGGGAGCGGCCAAAGGATGGGCCCATATCGGGGTGATTAATGCGCTGGAGCGCGCTGGCATACGTATTGACGTCGTGGCGGGGTGCTCGGTGGGCGCGCTGGTGGGTGCCGCCTATGCGAATCAGCGCTTGCCGTTAATGGAACGCTGGGTCCGATCTTTCAGCTACTGGCAGGTGATCCGCCTGATGGACTTTTCCTGGCAGCGGGGCGGCTTAATCCGCGGTGAAAGAGTATTCAGCCATGTCCGCCGTTTGATGGACTGCGACACTATTCAGCAGTGCTCTCTCCCTTTTGGGGCCGTCGCCACCAACCTCAGCACGGGGCGTGAACTGTGGCTGACGGAAGGGGATATTCATCAGGCAGTGCGTGCTTCCTGCAGTATGCCAGGCTTACTGGCACCAGTAAGCTGGAATGGATACTGGCTGGTGGACGGTGCCGTCGTCAATCCTGTTCCTGTATCACTGACGCGTGCGCTGGGCGCGGACATCGTGATTGCTGTCGACCTGCAACATGATGCTCACCTTATGCAACAAGACTTGTTTTCCGTAACGCCGGAGCCTGAAGGGCCGGACATGCCGCTATCCGTTGACAGCTGGAGTGGCCGACTGCGGCAGCGTATCGGGCGTTTTAAATCGCGCAGAATGAATTACACGCCCGGTGCCATGGAAATCATGTCTACATCCATCCAGGTCCTGGAAAACCGGCTTAAGCGTAATCGCATGGCGGGTGACCCTCCTGATGTTCTGATACAGCCATTCTGCCCGCAAATTTCCACCCTGGATTTTCATCGGGCAGAGGAAGCGATTGAAGCGGGGAGACTATCCGTTGAGAAAAAAATGGACGAACTGTTACCGCTGGTGCGTGACAGACAATAGCGTGGTCAATTAAGCATGCTACTTCAGGAAATTCTGAGAGGCGCAAAGGCCGTTTATAGACCACTATTGAGGTATCTGTTATGCAGGGGGACACAATGGAAAAACCATTAAGCGGAAAACATATTCTCATCGTTGAGGACGAAGTCGTTTTCCGTTCCCTGCTGGACAACTTCCTTACCGGGCTTGGCGCCGTCGTCACGTTGGCTGATGACGGTGTTCACGCGCTTGAACAAATGAGCCGGACTCAACCCGATCTGATGATTTGTGATCTGGCCATGCCACGAATGGGCGGCATTCAACTGGTCGAGCATATTCGCAGTCGTGGCGGTGCGCTGCCAATTCTGGTGATTTCAGCGACTGAAAACATGTCGGATATTGCGAATGTGCTGCGCATTGGCGTGCAGGATGTGCTGCTGAAGCCGGTGAAAGATCTTGGCAGGCTGCGTGAAGCGGTCTTCGAATGTCTTTATCCCTCAATGTTTACTTCGAAGGTGGAGGAGGACGAGCAATTATTCCAGGACTGGGATGCGCTGGTCAATGACCCTCAGTCTGCGGCAAAACTGCTGAAAGAGCT
Organism: Erwinia persicina NBRC 102418; assembly: GCF_001571305.1. Lineage (GTDB taxonomy): Bacteria > Pseudomonadota > Gammaproteobacteria > Enterobacterales > Enterobacteriaceae > Erwinia > Erwinia persicina. The sequence goes on from NZ_BCTN01000002.1 coordinate 3,085, forward strand.
GCAGCCCCCTGTGCAGCAGACTATCGCCCATTGTCGGGTGAACTACCGTCAACTGACCATGGCAGAACAGCCGGGTCTGGTCTTAGACGTGGCGGCACTCTCTGAAAAAGATCTCGCCTTCTACTGCCTCGATGTGACGCGTGCAGGAGATAACGGGGTACTGGCTGCGCTGTTGTTGCGCGCCCTGTTTAATGGCCTGCTGCAAGAGCAGCTTTCCGGTCAGGGGCCAAGGCTACCTGAACTGGGCGCACTGCTGAAACAGGTTAATCTGTTACTCCGCCAGGCCAATTTAAAAGGGCAGTTCCCATTGCTGGTGGGTTATTATCATCAGGGTTTAAAAAATCTTATCCTGGTTTCTGCTGGTTTAAACGCCACTCTCAATATCCATACCCACCAAATTCAATTAAGCAATGGTGTTCCGTTGGGCACATTTGGCAGCACACATCTTAACCAAATCAGCCAGCGTTGTGATGCCTGGCAATGTCAGGTGTGGGGGGCCGGAGGGCGACTGCGCCTGATGTTATCGGCCGAATGACCGCCACCCAACGCTTTTCAACTGGCCCTGGCAGACAGGGCCAGTGATAACCTTTACAATTGGGTAATTATCTTAATTTATGCAGAAAAGGTTTATCCAGGATAAATCCGCGTGGGTTCCACTGGTATACTCACTTCGTTATTTTAACTCGACATATCAAGTAATAACTTGAACGGCCTAAAGAGAGGTACTTTGATGTCTGCCTATAAGTCCAAAGTAAAAAAAGCGGTAATCCCTGTTGCTGGTTTGGGAACGCGTATGTTACCTGCCACCAAGGCGATTCCAAAAGAGATGCTGCCGCTGGTTGATAAGCCGCTGATTCAGTATGTCGTAAACGAGTGTATCGCAGCAGGGATCAATGAAATTGTGCTGGTTACGCACTCTTCTAAAAACTCCATTGAAAACCACTTCGATACCAGTTTTGAGCTGGAAGCCATGCTGGAAAAACGCGTTAAGCGCCAGTTGCTGGAAGAGATCCAGTCAATCTGCCCACCGCATGTGACCATCATGCAGGTGCGTCAGGGCCTGGCGAAAGGCCTTGGCCACGCAGTCATGTGTGCCTGGCCGGTGATTGGCAATGAACCCGTTGCCGTTATCCTGCCCGATGTCATCATCGACGAATACGAATCGGATCTGTCGAAAGACAACCTGGCAGAAATGATGAAGCGTTTCGACGAAACCGGTCACAGCCAGATCATGGTAGAGCCTGTTGCCGATGTAACGGCCTATGGCGTGGTTGACTGCCAGGGTGCCGAGCTGAAGCCTGGCGACAGCGCACCGATGGTCGGTGTGGTAGAAAAACCTAAAGCAGACAAAGCGCCTTCTAACCTTGCGGTGGTTGGTCGTTACATTCTGTCTGCCGATATCTGGCCACTGCTGGCGAAAACGCCTCCAGGTGCCGGTGACGAAATTCAGCTGACCGACTCCATTGCGATGCTGATGGAAAAAGAGACAGTAGAAGCTTATCACCTCAAAGGGATCAGCCACGACTGCGGTAACAAACTGGGCTATATGCAGGCCTTCGTTGAGTACGGTGTGCGTCATAACACGCTGGGCAGCGATTTCAAAGCCTGGCTTGAAAGCACCGTTAATAATAAAAAGTAAGTTTAATTTCTAACCGGGACAATTCAATGAAAGTCACCGTATTTGGTATCGGCTATGTTGGTCTGGTTCAGGCTGCGGTTCTGGCCGAAGTCGGACATGACGTTCTTTGCATCGATGTCGACGAGAACAAAGTCGAGAATCTGAAGAAAGGGATCATTCCTATTTTTGAACCGGGCCTGACGCCGCTGGTGATGCAAAACTATGAGGCAGGTCGCCTCAAGTTTTCTACCAACGCCGAAGATGGCGTTAACCATGGTGTAATGCAGTTTATTGCTGTAGGCACGCCACCGGATGAAGATGGTTCCGCTGACCTGAAATATGTTACAGCGGTTGCGCGTACCATTGCGCAGCACATGAAAGACCACAAAGTGGTGCTGGACAAGTCTACTGTTCCTGTTGGCACAGCCGATCGGGTTCGCAAGGTAATGGAAGAAACGCTGAAGGAGCGCGGTGAAGCGCTGACTTTTGATGTGGTTTCTAATCCGGAATTCCTCAAAGAGGGGGCTGCGGTCAGCGACTGTATGCGTCCTGAGCGTATCGTTATCGGCACTGATAACGACGAGGTGGTTGAACTGCTGCGTGAGCTGTATGAGCCGTTCAACCGCAATCACGACCGTATGATCCTGATGGATATTCGTAGTGCTGAACTGACCAAGTATGCGGCCAACTGCATGCTGGCGACGAAGATCAGCTTTATGAACGAAATCTCCAACCTGGCCGAGCGCCTGGGGGCAGACGTCGAAAAAGTTCGTCAGGGTATTGGGTCTGATTCGCGCATTGGTTACTCGTTTATCTACCCTGGCTGCGGCTATGGTGGTTCCTGCTTCCCGAAAGATGTGCAGGCGCTGATCCGTACGGCTGAGCAGATTGGCTATAAGCCACGTCTGCTGCAGGCGGTGGAAGACGTTAACGACTCGCAGAAGAACAAGCTGCCGACCTTTATCAAACGTCATTTTGGCGACAACCTGCAGGGCAAAACCTTTGCCGTATGGGGCCTGTCCTTTAAGCCAAACACCGATGATATGCGTGAAGCCTCCAGCCGTGTGCTGATGGAAGCACTATGGCAGGCAGGCGCAACGGTTCAGGCGTTTGATCCGGAAGCGATGGACGAAGCACAGCGCATCTATGGCCACCGCAGCGACCTTAAGCTGATGGGAACCAAAGAGGCGGCGCTTCAGGGTGCTGATGGTCTGGTCATTTGTACTGAATGGCAGAATTTCCGCGCGCCTGATTTTGACGTGATTAAAAATGCACTCAAAGAACCCGTGATTTTTGATGGTCGTAACCTGTATGATCCAGAAAGAATCAGCAAACGCGGTTTTGTTTATTATGCAATCGGCCGCGGAGCATCTCTTAACATTGCATAATTAACGAGGGTAGTATGAAATATCTGGTCACCGGCGCAGCAGGATTTATTGGCTTTCATGTCACTCAACGTCTGCTTGCCGCCGGTCACCAGGTTGTCGGTCTCGACAACCTGAATGATTATTACGATGTTAACCTTAAGACGGCACGTCTTGATCTGATTAACACCCACCCGAATTTTACCTTTATGAAAGGCGACCTGGCCGATCGTGAAGGCATCGCTGAGCTGTTTCGCTCTCAGCGCTTCCAACGTGTTATCCACCTTGCTGCTCAGGCGGGGGTGCGTTATTCACTGGAAAACCCCCTGGCTTATGCTGATGCCAACCTGATTGGCCACCTTAATATCCTGGAAGGGTGCCGGCATAATCAGGTGGAACATTTGCTGTATGCTTCTTCCAGCTCGGTATATGGGCTGAACCGTAAAATGCCATTCTCAACGGACGACTCAGTTGACCATCCGGTATCCCTTTACGCGGCGACGAAGAAAGCCAATGAGCTGATGTCACATACCTATTCTCATCTGTATGGTATTCCCACCACCGGCTTACGTTTCTTTACCGTCTATGGCCCGTGGGGGCGTCCGGATATGGCACTGTTTAAATTCACCCGAGCGATTATCGCGGGTGAAAAAATTGATGTGTATAACCATGGTCAGATGCGACGCGACTTTACCTATATCGATGATATTGCCGAAGCTATTCTTCGTTTGCAGGATGTTATCCCACAGGCGGATATAAACTGGACGGTGGAAAGTGGCAGTCCGGCCACCAGCTCTGCGCCTTATCGCGTTTATAATATCGGTAATAGTCAACCGGTCACGCTGATGAAGTATATTGAGGCGCTCGAAAGCGCTCTGGGACAGGTTGCTGAAAAGAATATGCTGCCTATGCAGCCGGGTGACGTGATGGAAACCAGTGCGGATACGACAGCGCTTTACAAAGTCATTGGTTTCAAACCTCAAACCTCAGTAGAAGAGGGTGTGGCCCGCTTTGTAGAGTGGTACAAAGATTTTTATCAGAAATAAGCCTGTCAGGCTGATGCAATGAAAAAGGGAGCCTGATGGCTCCCTTGTTTTATCTTAACCTGATGAAAAAATTAAAATATGACCCAAAACCCCATTTTAACTATGGAATATTAGAGAAGGACCCTGAGCAGTATTACAGCAGAAAATCATCCAGATTCTTGCCTTGCTCTTCAATTGCTTTTTTAATCACAGCAGGCGTACGGCCCTGACCCGTCCAGGTTTTGCTTTCGCCGTTTTCATCAATGTAAGAGTATTTAGCAGGACGTGCTGCACGTTTGGCTTTACCCGGCGCTTTAGCCGCAGCCAGCGTGGAGAGTAATTCATTAGGATCAATGCCATCAGCAATAAGCATGTCGCGATACTGCTGTAGTTTGCGCGTGCGCTCTTCAACTTCTGCCTGAGCCTGACTGTCTTCTTCACGGCGTTCGTTGACGACAACTTCCAGTTTTTCCAGCATTTCTTCCAGCGTCTCCAGGCTACATTCTCTTGCCTGCGCACGCAGTGTACGGATATTGTTCAGAATTTTAAGTGCTTCGCTCATTGTCCAATTCTCTAATTTTAATTGATGGGGATATTTCTGCCTGATAATAATAGTGTTCGCCATTACGAACTGCAATAGTTAATTTTGTAAGAAAATAGATTGTGGTAATAGAAAGTAAAAACGGGGGGAGGTTGAGCGGTTAATAGGATATTTCACAGAAATTAATGGCCAGCATTCAACAGGTATAGCCGCAGTGATGTCGCCGATAACGGCCATTCATTAATAGTAAAAAGCGGTTGGTTTATGCTGAAAATGCCTGTTCTTCTTCTTTTTCGCTGTGATATTTCCGCTGGCAGGAAAGCTTTCATTCCCTTACTTTATGATACACTGCGGCCTTCCTTGATCACTTTGGAGTAGGGTGGGTGGCTCAACTTTATTTCTATTACTCTGCCATGAATGCCGGTAAGTCTACGGCGTTGTTGCAATCTTCTTATAATTATCATGAGCGCGGAATGCGTACGCTGGTGTATACCGCTGAAATCGATAACCGCTTTGGTGCAGGCAAAGTCAGCTCACGAATTGGCCTTTCATCTCCAGCAAAATTGTATAATAACGCGACGTCATTGTATGGCGAGATTAACGCAGAACATCAGTTGGAACCGGTTCACTGTGTCCTGGTTGATGAAAGCCAGTTTTTAACGCGCGATCAGGTTCGGGCACTTTCAGAAGTGGTCGATCATTTAGATATACCCGTACTCTGCTATGGGTTGCGTACGGATTTTCGCGGTGAGTTGTTTATCGGCAGTCAGTATCTGCTGGCATGGTCCGATAAGCTGGTGGAATTAAAAACTATCTGCCACTGCGGCAGAAAGGCCAGCATGGTATTACGGCTGGATGAAAGCGGAAAACCCTTCGAAGAAGGGGAGCAGGTGCAAATTGGCGGCAATGAGCGCTACGTATCGGTGTGCCGTAAACATTATTACGAAGCGTTAAACAGTGGCTCGATGGAGGCTATATTCGGCCATCGCCACCTGACCTCCGGCAACTGACAATATTTTTCAGCAGGGGACTAAGCCAGCCGCTCGTTTCTCCGGTCCGTAAGCGTGGCTTACGGATGATGGAATAAAAAAACCCGCCATCAGGCGGGTTTTTTACGTCAAGGTGGGCTTAACGTTTTACTTTACGTTCACTTTTTTTTGTTTCTGCAGCAACTACCGGCGCGGTTACCGCTTCTGCCACATTAGCGAAGGGTTCGACAAAGTCACGGCCGTAGAAGCTGTCCAGCATAATCTGTTTCAATTCCGCAATCAGCGGATAACGCGGGTTAGCGCCGGTACACTGGTCATCAAAGGCATCGTCGGCCAGTTTATCAACCTTCGCCAGGAAGTCCGCTTCCTGCACCCCGGCTTCACGGATAGACTTAGGAATACCCAGTTCAGCTTTCATTCCGTCCAGCCATACCAGCAGTTTTTCAATTTTCTGTGCGGTACGGTCACCGGGCGCGCTGAGACGCAGGTGATCGGCAATTTCGGCGTAGCGGCGACGCGCCTGAGGGCGGTCGTACTGGCTGAAGGCCGTCTGTTTTGTCGGGTTGTCGTTCGCGTTGTAGCGGATAACGTTACAAATCAGCAGGGAGTTAGCCAGTCCGTGTGGAATATGGAACTCTGAACCCAGTTTGTGGGCCATTGAGTGACACACCCCAAGGAAGGCGTTAGCAAACGCGATACCGGCAATGGTGGCCGCGTTGTGCACACGTTCACGCGCTACCGGGTTTTTCGCCCCCTCGTTGTAACTGGCAGGCAGGTTTTCCTGCAGCAGTTTCAGAGCCTGCAGAGCCTGTCCGTCTGAATACTCATTCGCCAGCACGGAGACATAGGCTTCCAGCGCATGGGTAACCGCATCCAGCCCGCCAAAGGCGCACAGAGATTTAGGCATATCCATCACCAGGTTAGCATCCACAATGGCCATGTCCGGGGTCAGGGCATAGTCTGCCAGCGGATATTTCTGACCGGTCGCATCATCAGTCACTACCGCAAACGGGGTGACTTCTGAACCCGTGCCCGACGTCGTGGTCACTGCGATCATTTTGGCTTTCACGCCCATTTTCGGGAACTTGTAGATGCGTTTACGGATATCCATAAAGCGCAGCGCCAGCTCTTCGAAGTGGGTTTCAGGATGTTCATACATCACCCACATAATTTTCGCTGCATCCATTGGTGACCCGCCGCCCAGGGCGATAATCACGTCAGGCTTGAAGGAGTGCATCTGTTCGGCACCCTTGCGGACGATACTCAGTGTCGGGTCAGCTTCCACTTCAAAGAACACTTCAGTTTCTACACCACGCGCTTTCAGCACGTTAACGATTTGGTCAGCATAGCCGTTGTTAAACAGGAAACGGTCAGTCACGATAAAGGCGCGTTTGGCCCCGTCTGTTGCCACCTCGTCAAGCGCGATAGGCAGTGAGCCACGGCGGAAGTAAATAGACTTAGGAAGTTTGTGCCACAACATATTCTCTGCTCGCTTGGCCACGGTTTTCGTGTTGATCAGATGTTTAGGACCCACGTTCTCAGAAATTGAGTTACCGCCCCATGAGCCACAGCCCAGTGTCAGGGAAGGGGCGAGTTTAAAGTTATACAGGTCACCGATGCCGCCCTGCGAAGCCGGGGTATTGATCAGGATGCGTGCTGTCTTCATCTTGTCGCCAAACAGATTGACGCGTTCACGCTGGTTGTCCTGGTCAGTGTACAGGCAGGAGGTGTGACCGATACCGCCCATGGCCACCAGTTTTTCCGCCTTGCTGACGGCGTCATTGAAGTCTTTCGCACGGTACATAGCGAGGGTCGGAGACAATTTTTCATGAGCGAAAGGTTCTGACTCATCGACCAGCTTCACTTCGCCAATCAGAATTTTGGTGTTACCCGGCACGCTGATGCCCGCCATTTCGGCAATTTTTACCGCCGGCTGTCCGACAATCGCGGCATTGAGCGCGCCATTTTTCAGGATGATATCCTGAACCGCTTTCAGCTCCTGCCCCTGCAGCATGTAACCGCCGTGGCTGGCAAAACGTTCACGGACGGCGTCATAAGCGCTGTCAACGACAATCACTGACTGTTCAGAGGCGCAGATAACGCCGTTATCAAAGGTTTTTGACATCAGGATGGAAGCCACCGCGCGTTTAATATCGGCAGTCTCATCAATCACCACCGGGGTGTTACCCGCCCCGACGCCGATTGCGGGTTTACCTGAGCTGTAAGCGGCTTTGACCATACCCGGGCCGCCGGTGGCCAGAATCAGGTTAATATCCGGGTGATGCATCAACTGGTTGGACAGCTCAACGGAAGGAACATCGATCCAGCCAATGATATCTTTGGGGGCACCGGCAGCAATGGCGGCCTGCAGAACGATATCGGCAGCTTTGTTAGTGGCATTTTTCGCGCGGGGATGGGGCGAGAAGATAATCCCGTTACGCGTCTTAAGGCTGATCAGGGCTTTGAAGATAGCGGTAGAAGTGGGGTTAGTGGTCGGTACAATTCCGCAGATGAGGCCGATAGGCTCTGCGATAGTGATCGTGCCGAAGGTATCATCAGTGGCGAGGATACCGCAGGTTTTTTCGTCTTTATAAGCGTTATAAATATATTCGGAGGCGAAGTGGTTTTTGATGACTTTGTCTTCGACAATACCCATACCGGACTCAGCGACGGCCATTTTGGCCAGAGGAATACGGGCATCGGCGGCTGCCAGAGCGGCGGCACGGAAGATTTTGTCTACCTGTTCCTGACTGAAGTTAGCGAATTCACGCTGGGCTTGTTTAACACGTTCAACAAGGGCATTTAGTTCAGTGATATTAGTAACGGCCATGAGGCTCTCCTGAAAGTTAAACTCTATTAGTAAACAAGTCAGAACTAGAAATTATAGTCATCCTGCCTGTCACTGCCCGCTAAGGGTTTGTCAGAAGACTAAAAACATTCTAATAGGTTTACTAAAAGAGTCTGCCACAGCGCCCGGCTACGGCTCCCTTTAGGTACTTTATCAACTCCTTTTGATGTCACTGAGCATAGCGGTTGTCCTGGGGTGAAAAGATGATTTGGATCATTAATTATGCAAGCTGATACCTTTCAGCCTGGCGAAAAATCTGACATGTGACCGGTAATTTCCACTGGCCGAGGGCATTACACCCTTTGCCTTTTCATTATGCTGAATTTTGATATGTTTTTAGTGAAAAAATCTGGGTATAAGCCATTAATATAGGGTGATATTCCATGCCTGAAGGGATAGTCAACCTGGCGGATTTCCATTACATTAGCCGCCATGAATCCGTCCCCCTACAGGAGCGCAGTGTGAATCCTGCATTATTAGATCTTTCAGGCTATATCAAGTTTTTTGTGGGCCTGTTTGCTCTGGTCAACCCCATCGGGATTATCCCGGTATTTATCAGTATGACCAGTTATCAGGTCCCGGCGGCAAGGAATAAAACGAATCTGACCGCCAACCTGTCGGTGGCGATCATCCTTTGGACCGCGCTATTCCTGGGCGACGGTATTCTGCATATTTTTGGTATCTCCATTGACTCTTTCCGAATTGCCGGCGGTATTCTGGTTGTGACCATAGCCATGTCGATGATCAGCGGGAAGCTGGGGGAAGATAAGCAGAATAAGCAGGAAAAATCAGAGAGTGCCATTCGGGAAAGTATTGGCGTTGTACCGCTGGCGCTGCCGCTGATGGCCGGACCGGGTGCAATCAGCTCAACGATTGTGTGGAGCACGCGCTATCACAGCTGGCAAAACCTGCTTGGTTTTACCGTGGCGATAGCCCTCTTTGCGTTTTGCTGCTGGTTGCTGTTCCGTGCAGCCCCCCTGATGGTGAGAGTGTTAGGCCAGACCGGAATCAACGTGGTGACCCGTATCATGGGCTTATTATTGATGGCCCTGGGAATTGAATTTGTTGTCACCGGCATCAGAGCTCTCTTTCCCGGGTTAACACATTAACCCGGTTTAAATTCTGCAATGGGTCAGCTAAAGCGCATTTAATGCGCTTTTTTTTTCGCACCCCTCGCTTCATTGCACTATTTAAGTGCAAATTACGCATTGTGCGTTCTTTTTTGGTGCATTAATTCATTTCGCTTACTTCACCGCCGCCATTATTAATGTAATTACTGCAAACGAAAAATAAATCCATTCGTTTGTAGTGGGTGTGATTTTTTTAACATTACAACGTAGCGTGTATTTGCTAATTAGCTAGTTTTATATGCTGCTAATCTTGCAAATATTAGTGTTGTGATGACTATTCTTCGTTTTCAGACGATATTTGCTTAAAATTCAGGCGAAAAATTGTTTTTTTTCGATCCTTTTATCGTTAAATATCCTTTTTATGCTTATTTTTCATAATCTTAACTGTTATTTTTCAATAATAAATAACACTTTTCCCCTGCTTTTTATCATGATAAAAGAGAAATGGTTAACATTTTTGCTATTTAGCTTTAGCGGAAATGAGCCCCTTCTGATAATTTTTTAGTGGCCTTGATAAAAAGTGGCACTGGAAATGCAATCCACAAGGGCCGTGACCAGTGATGATCGACATCATCCTGCGTCAGCACAGATAATCCTTATCTGATCCGACACGACAGCGTGCGGCATGGCCGGGCGCTGGAAGGTGATAGCAGGCAGTTCTCAGCAGTTATGAGTATAAAAAAACAAACCGGACGGCCTCGTTCCGCCGTCCGGTGAAGTTTTCCCTAAAAATGGGGTAACCACGGTGCCCGGCACACGTCGGTATTAATAAAAACAGGAGTAGGTAAAAAATGATCAACATCACGAAGAAAAGTCTGATCGCCGCCGGCGTGATGGCCGCACTGGGGTCAATGACAGCGCATCAGGCGCTGGCCGCTGAGGTGCCTGCGGGCGTCGAACTGGCCGCCAAACAGGAGCTGGTGAAAGGGAACGGTGCTGAACTGCAGTCGCTGGATCCCCATAAAATTGAAGGTGTACCTGAATCTAACGTGAACCGTGACCTGCTGGAAGGCCTGGTAATCAGCGATACCAAAGGGCATCCTATTCCTGGCGTGGCCGAAAGCTGGGACAATAAAGACGGTAAGGTGTGGACCTTCCACCTGCGCAAAGATGCCAAGTGGTCAAACGGTGAGCCCGTCACTGCCCAGGACTTCGTCTACAGCTGGCAGCGCCTGTCCGATCCTAAAACGGCGTCACCCTACGCAAGCTATCTGCAATACGGCCATCTTGAGAATATCGATGATATTATCGCCGGCAAAAAAAGCCCCGATACGCTGGGCGTGAAGGCCGTCGATGCGCATACACTGGAAGTCACGCTGAGTGAGCCAGTGCCGTATTTCTTCAAGCTGCTGATCCATCCTTCCATGTCCCCGGTGTATAAACCGGCTGTCGACAAATTTGGGGAAAAATGGACCCAGCCTGCCAACTGGGTAGGCAATGGCGCCTTTAAACTGTCCGAGTGGGTGGTCAACGAACGTATCGTTCTGGTGCGTAATACCGACTACTGGGATAACAAAGACACTAAGCTGGATAAAGTAACCTTCCTGCCGATCTCGTCTGAAGTCACCGACGTCAACCGTTACCGCAGCGGCGGCAGCGACATGACCTATAACAACATGCCTATCGAGCTGTTCCAGAAGCTGAAAAAAGACATCCCGGGTGAGGTTCACGTTGATCCTTATCTCTGCACCTATTACTACGAAATTAATAACCAGAAGCCTCCATTCAACGACCCGCGCGTGCGCGCCGCACTGAAACTTGGCATTGATCGCGACATCATTGTCACCAAGGTGAAAGGTCAGGGCGATCTTCCGGCCTACAGCTACACTCCGCCATACACCGAAGGCATTAAACTGACCCCGCCGGAGTGGTTTGGCTGGACGCAGGAAAAACGTAATGAAGAGGCGAAAAAACTGCTGGCAGAAGCCGGTTATACGGCCGACAAACCGCTGACGTTTAGCCTGCTGTATAACACCTCCGATCTGCATAAAAAGCTGGCCATCGCCGCCTCGTCCATCTGGAAGAAAAACCTGGGTGTGAACGTTAAGCTTGAAAACCAGGAGTGGAAAACCTTCCTTGATACCCGCCATCAGGGTAATTATGATGTCGCCCGTGCGGGCTGGTGTGCCGACTACAACGAACCGACCACGTTCCTGGGCACCATGCAGTCCAACAGCAGTAACAACACCTCGCACTATAAGAGTGAAGCCTTCGATAAAGCGATGGATGCCGCGCTGTCCTCTCCGGATGAAGCCACTCGCGCGACACGTTATGCCGACGCTGAAAAAATCCTCGATAAGGATTCAGTGATCGTACCGGTCTATTACTACGTCAATGCCCGTCTGGTGAAACCTTACGTTGGCGGTTATACCGGTAAAGATCCGCTGGATAACGTTTACGATAAAAACTTGTATATCATCAAACATTAATGACCGGCGTCGGAGAGGAGAAATCCTCTCCGACAGGCCTTTTTTAGAGCAGCGCTGAGGCAGTAAGCCGGGCAGGTAGGGCAATGTTAAAATTTATCTTTCGTCGTTTTCTTGAAGCGATCCCGACGCTATTTATTCTGATTACCATCTCCTTCTTTATGATGCGACTGGCACCGGGGAGTCCGTTTACCGGTGAGCGTACGCTGTCGCCAGAAGTCATGGCCAATATCGAAGCCAAATATCATTTAAATGATCCGATCCTGACACAGTATTTCAGCTATCTGAAACAACTGGCACACGGGGATTTTGGCCCGTCATTTAAATATAAAGATTATACCGTCAATGACCTCGTGGCCGGTTCTTTCCCCGTTTCCGCGAAGTTAGGTGCGGCCGCCTTCCTGTTTGCCCTGGTACTCGGGGTGAGTGCAGGGGTTATCGCGGCACTCAAGCAGAATACCAAATGGGACTATGCGGTAATGGGGGTGGCAATGACCGGGATAGTGATACCCAGTTTTGTGGTTGCGCCACTGCTGGTACTGCTGTTCTCGATCACGCTGAAGTGGCTGCCCGGAGGCGGGTGGAACGGCGGGGCGCTGAAATTTATGATCCTGCCGATGGTGGCGCTGTCTCTGGCCTATATTGCCAGCATCGCGCGTATTACCCGTGGATCAATGATTGAAGTGCTGCACTCCAACTTTATCCGCACCGCACGCGCCAAAGGGCTGCCGATGCACCGCATTGTACTGCGTCATGCCCTGAAGCCTGCGCTGCTGCCGGTGCTGTCCTACCTTGGGCCGGCATTTGTCGGCATCATTACCGGCTCAATGGTCATTGAAACTATTTATGGCCTGCCTGGTATTGGCCAGCTGTTTGTGAACGGTGCGCTGAACCGCGATTATTCGCTGGTGTTAAGCCTGACCATTCTGGTCGGTGCGCTGACCATCCTTTTTAATGCGATTGTGGACGTGTTGTATGCGGTCATCGATCCGAAAATTCGTTACTGATCCTGGAGCCGGGAATGATGTTTGCTAAGAAAAACAGCGAAGCTCTGGATAACTTCACTGAAAAGTTAGAAATCGAAGGCCGCAGCCTGTGGCAGGACGCGCGCCGACGCTTTATCCATAACCGCGCGGCAGTCGCCAGTCTGTTTGTCCTGCTGCTGGTGGCTTTGTTTGTGATATTTGCCCCCATGCTGTCTGCATTTACTTATGACGACACTGACTGGGCAATGATGTCGGCGGCACCGGATATGACGTCGGGCCACTATATGGGGACGGACTCCTCCGGGCGCGACCTGCTGGTCCGTGTGGCGATTGGGGGGCGTATCTCCCTGATGGTCGGTATTGCCGCCGCGCTGGTGGCGGTGGTGCTGGGGACGTTGTATGGCACGCTGGCAGGCTATCTGGGGGGACGGGTTGACTCCGTGATGATGCGTCTGCTGGAGATCCTCAACTCTTTCCCGTTTATGTTCTTCGTTATCCTGTTGGTCACCTTCTTTGGCCAAAATATTCTGCTTATCTTCGTGGCTATCGGTATGGTTTCCTGGCTGGATATGGCACGTATCGTGCGTGGTCAGACTCTGAGCCTGAAGCGTAAAGAGTTTATCGAAGCGGCCGAGGTGGGGGGTGTTTCCACCCTGAATATCGTCCTGCGCCATATCGTGCCGAACGTGCTTGGGGTGGTGGTGGTGTACGCCTCGCTGCTGGTGCCGAGCATGATCCTGTTTGAATCCTTCCTCAGCTTCCTCGGACTGGGGACGCAGGAACCGTTAAGCAGTTGGGGAGCCCTGCTCAGTGACGGTGCTAATTCAATGGAGGTTTCACCCTGGCTGCTGCTGTATCCGGCTGGTTTCCTCGTGATTACCCTGTTCTGTTTCAACTTTATCGGTGATGGCCTGCGTGATGCCCTCGACCCGAAAGACCGTTAAGGAGTTTCCCGATGAGCGTAATTGAACTACAGCCTGCGAAGGCAAAAACCCAGGGAAGCGAACGGCTGCTGGAAGTGAAAGATTTACGGGTGACGTTTTCCACCCCTGATGGTGATGTGACGGCGGTCAATGACCTGAACTTCAGCCTCAGCGCCGGGGAAACACTCGGCATCGTCGGTGAGTCCGGCTCGGGTAAATCACAGACGGCGTTTGCCCTGATGGGGCTGCTGGCCAGCAACGGACGTATTGGTGGTTCGGCACGTTTCAACGGCAGTGAGATCCTCAACCTGCCGGAAAAACAGCTTAACCGGCTGCGTGCAGAACAGATTGCGATGATTTTTCAGGACCCGATGACGTCGCTTAATCCGTACATGCGGGTGGGCGAGCAGTTGATGGAAGTGTTGCAGCTGCATAAAGGCATGAGTGGGGCGCAGGCGTTTGAAGAGTCAGTGCGGATGCTTGACGCGGTAAAAATGCCGGAAGCCCGCAAGCGAATGAAGATGTTTCCCCACGAGTTCTCCGGGGGGATGCGGCAGCGCGTAATGATCGCAATGGCCTTGCTCTGCCGCCCGAAACTGTTGATTGCCGACGAACCGACCACGGCGCTTGATGTGACGGTACAGGCGCAGATCATGACGTTGCTGAACGAGCTGAAGCGCGAATTTAATACCGCCATTATTATGATCACCCATGATCTGGGTGTTGTCGCCGGGATCTGCGACCAGGTGATGGTGATGTACGCAGGGCGCACCATGGAATACGGTAAAGCGCGGGACGTCTTCTACCACCCCTCACATCCATATTCTATTGGCCTGCTGAATGCGGTGCCGCGTCTGGACGCTGATGAAGGTGAAACGCTGATGACCATCCCCGGCAATCCCCCCAATCTCTCACGGCTGCCGAAAGGGTGTCCTTTCCAGCCACGATGCCCGTATGCAATGGATATCTGTTCCAGCGCACCGCCGCTGGAGGCGTTCGGAGAAGGGCGCCTGCGAGCCTGCTTTAAGCCCGTGGAGGAACTGGTATGACAGAGGTTGCAGAAAAGAAAGTCTTACTCGAAATTGCCGACCTCAAAGTGCATTTCGATATCAAAGACGGGCGTCAGTGGTTCTGGCAGCCGCCGAAAACCCTGAAAGCGGTTGATGGTGTCAGCCTGCGCCTGTACGAAGGGGAAACCCTGGGCGTGGTCGGTGAGTCTGGCTGTGGTAAATC
Organism: Erwinia persicina NBRC 102418; assembly: GCF_001571305.1. Classification (GTDB taxonomy): domain Bacteria; phylum Pseudomonadota; class Gammaproteobacteria; order Enterobacterales; family Enterobacteriaceae; genus Erwinia; species Erwinia persicina. The sequence continues at coordinate 18,168 of NZ_BCTN01000002.1, forward strand.
GACGCTGGCACGGGCCATCATCGGTCTGGTGAAAGCGACGGATGGCCGGGTTGCCTGGCTGGGGCGTGACCTGCTGGGGCAGAGTGCAGAAGAGTGGCGCGCCGCGCGTAGCGATATCCAGATGATCTTCCAGGACCCGCTTGCCTCCCTCAATCCGCGTATGAATATCGGTGAGATCATTGCAGAGCCGCTGCGCACCTATCATCCGCAGATGCCGCGTCAGGAAGTGAAAGACCGCGTGAAGGAGATGATGATGAAGGTGGGCCTGCTGCCTAACCTGATCAACCGCTACCCTCACGAGTTTTCCGGTGGCCAGTGTCAGCGTATCGGTATTGCGCGTGCGCTGATCCTCGAACCCAAGCTGATTATTTGTGATGAGCCGGTGTCGGCGCTGGACGTGTCAATTCAGGCGCAGGTGGTCAATCTTTTACAGAAACTTCAGCGAGAGATGGGGTTATCGCTGATCTTTATCGCCCACGATCTGGCGGTAGTGAAACACATTTCTGACCGCGTGCTGGTGATGTATCTGGGGCATGCCGTGGAGCTGGGCACCTATAAAGAGGTGTATCAGAATCCGCAGCATCCTTATACCCGGGCACTGATGTCGGCAGTACCGATCCCGGACCCTGACCTCGAAAAGCAGAAAGTCATACAGCTGCTTGAGGGAGAGCTCCCTTCACCGATTAACCCGCCATCGGGCTGTGTGTTCCGTACGCGCTGCCCCATTGCCGGGCCTGAGTGTGCCAAAACCCGGCCTCTGCTGGAGGGCAGCTTCCGCCACGCTGTTTCCTGTCTGAAAGTCGACCCGCTCTAATCTCTCTATCAACGCTATCGTTATCTTCCCGCATTGAACATTCAATGCGGGTTTTTTTTCTGCGTCTGCATAGTGCTTGATCTTCCGGCTGTTGCCTCTTAGTAATATTCCATCGCAAAGGAGTGCCGGAGGGCATATGACCGAACACGATCGGGACTGGCGTCACCGTCTGTATGTTTTTTTATTTGATGTGGGAAGCCCGGCCGGGCGTCGATTCGAACTTTTCTGGATCGTTACTACGCTGGTCAGCGTGATAACGTTGTTTATTGAGTCATCAGAACCCGACAATATTACGCTGCAATTTAAAGAAGCCTCCGTATTCCTTCTGATGGAATATGTTTTTACGCTGCTGTTCAGTCTGGAATATCTTCTGCGGGTAATCACCACCGAGCGCCCGCTGCAGTACATGCTCAGTTTTTTTGGCATCATTGACCTTATCACTACGCTCCCCCTGTACATTTTCTGGCTCTGGCCTGATATCGCGTTGCAATACATGATGGCGATACGTTTGCTACGGGTACTGCGCCTGCTGCGCCTGATGAAATTACTGCGCTATATGGGGTCGGCCAGCGTGCTCTGGGAAAGCCTGATTAGCGCGCGGAAAAAACTGTCGTTATTCTTCGGTGGGGTGATGATATTGCTCTGTATATTCGGCGGACTGATGTACGTGATTGAAGGGCCTGAACACGGTTTTACCAGCCTTCCGGTATCCGTCTACTGGGCCGTGGTCACGATGACGACAGTCGGTTATGGCGATATCACGCCCCATACCCCGCTGGGGCGGATGATTTCGTCGGTGCTCATCCTGCTGGGCTACTCACTGATTGCCATTCCGACCGGTGTAATGAGTTCGTATATGACAGAAGTGATGCAGCGCAACCGCCACCGTCGTCAGTGCAGCGACTGCAAGCAAACCGGTCATGATGATGATGCGCACTACTGCAAAAGTTGTGGGGGGGCGCTGGGGGATAAAAATGGAAAAGGCCCGCTTTAGGCGGGCCTTTTAAGCGGTGACTTACTCTTTCCACAGAATATGGCAGAGTTTGTGATCTTTTTCGCGGCACAGAAGCACGCGGGCAAAGACATCGGTAATCGGCTCACCGTCTTCTTCTCCCAGGCCAATCACGACCTCGGCAAAGAAATCAGGGTTAAGGTCGAAATCAACGTGTTCCGCCCAGTCTTCAGCCGGATCATAAAGCTCTGCGCCGCCGCGCTCCTCAAACTGAAGGTTAAACAGAATAACGTCGGCAGGATCAAGGTTATCCACCGCCAGCTCAAGAAAAATATCGTAAGCCTGTTCGAGGGTTTCATCTTCGGTAAGGCGGTTATTCAAATCCATAGTCTTTCCTGTCATGCCCGTGGGCGCTGTGCATTTTCGCTCGTTTTACAGCAATGGACTGAAGAAGTAAAACAGTCGTTCAACGATACGCTGCCAGTAAGCACGGTGCGCCCAGCGTTTACCGTCTACCAGGCGTGAGCGGGCAATATAATCCTCCTGCACCCGCGCCAGATCGCTGCCAAAACCGTCATCATCAATCACCAGGGTTATCTCGAAATTGAGCCAAAGGCTGCGCATATCCAGATTCACCGTTCCTACCAGGCTCAACTGACCGTCTACCAGGATACTCTTGGTATGTAACAGGCCTCCTTCAAACTGGTAGATTTTTACCCCTGCTTCCAGCAGCTCGCCAAAGAAGGCCCGGCTTGCCCAGCCAACCAGCACAGAGTCATTGTGCCTTGGCACGATAATGATCACCTCCACTCCCCGGTATGCCGCCGTACAGATGGCGTGCAGCAGGTCATCGCTCGGAACAAAATAGGGTGTGGTCATGATCAACTGCTCACGGGCAGCATAGACTGCAGTGAGCAAAGCCTGGTGGATCATATCTTCCGGGAAGCCCGGGCCGGAGGCGATCACCTGAATCGTATGACCGCTCTCTGCCTCGAAGGGCATGATGTTGTCATCCGGCGGCGGAGGCAGAATGCGCTTGCCGGTTTCTATTTCCCAGTCACAGGAGTAGATGATGCCCATGGTGGTGGCTACCGGGCCCTCCATACGCGCCATCAAATCCACCCACTGGCCGACGCCAGCATCCTGTTTAAAGAAGCGGGGATCCACCAGGTTCATGCTGCCGGTATACGCGATGTAGTTGTCTATCAGCACCACCTTGCGATGCTGACGCAGATCCATACGCCGGAGAAAGACACGCAGCAGGTTGACCTTGAGCGCCTCGATCACGTCGACGCCTGCATTGCGCAGCATTGCCGCCCATGGGCTGCGGAAAAAGTCGACGCTCCCGGCGGAGTCCAGCATCAGCCGGCAGTGAACCCCGCGACGTGCCGCCGCCATCAGCGCTTCTGCCACCTCATCGGCCTGGCCGCCAGGCTGCCAGATATAGAACACCATTTCGATATTGTGACGCGCCAGCTGGATATCGCGCACCAGCGTGCGCAGCGTATCGTCGGTGCTGGTCAGCAGCTGAAGCTGATTCCCTTTGACCCCGGCGATCCCCTGACGGTTCTCACACAGCTGAAACAGCGAGCGGGCAACGTCACTGTTGCTCTCAGCAAAAATATGATGGCTGGATTTCAATTCACTCAGCCAGCGTGCGGTTGAAGGCCACATGGTACGGGCCCGCTCTGCGCGACGTTTCCCCAGATGCAGCTCACCGAAGGAGAGATAGGCGATAATCCCCACCAGCGGCAGGATATAGATAATCAACAGCCAGGCCATGGCCGAAGGCACCGCGCGACGTTTCATCAGGATGCGCAGGGTTACACTGGCGATCAATAGCCAGTAGCCAAAGACCAGCAGCCAGCTCATCACGGTGTAAAAAGTGGTCATTAAGTGAAAATCCTGTTCACACGGAAGTCTTAGGAGTTTACGTGCAGATGAGAGCGCTGGGAACCTTTAAACCATAATCGTTTTAAAGACATCGGACCTGGTGTGAAGGAAGAAAGGTTTATACTGCGCCGCGAGTTTTAACGTATGCAGAAGTGAAGAGTGAGAGAGTCATGAGACGAAGCAGAAATGAAGTTGCACGCTGGCGTATGAGCCGCCAGGTTCAGCGTCGCCGCGCGCGCTGGTTAGAAGGGCAGTCACGTCGTTATGGCCGTATGCACTCTTTCCGGCACATGGTCAGCCAGCAGCAGCGCCGTTCTATTCTGTTTATCACTCAGCATCACTGATGCGCGGGGCTCATCCGGCGGTTCACTGAACCGCCGGAATGCGTTTAAAAGGCCCGTTTAAAGGGTTTAATATCGACATGTTTATACACGCCTGCGGCGATATAAGGGTCGTCCTGCGCCCATGACTGTGCTGATTCCAGTGATGGGAACTCGGCAATAATCGTCGACCCACTAAATCCTGCCACTCCGGGTTCGTTGCTGTCCACCGCAGGCATCGGGCCGGCAATAATCAGACGACCTTCATCACGCAGTAACTGCAGGCGCGCCAGGTGAGCGGGGCGCACGGCGGTGCGTTTTTCCAGTGAGTCACTATTATCTTCAGCGTAAATTACGTAGAGCACCTTCTGAACTCCTGTCGGGGATGAGATTCGGCATCACGTTAAGTGATCGTTAACATTTGTGCAAACGAAAGATAATTTGAGCTTGATAAAGGTCAGGCTGTCACGCTTTAAAGCGCAAAATGGCGATTCATTGTGAGAGGTTATTGAAATTGATTGCTATTTGCATTTAAAATCACCCCCTCACATTTTGACCAGAAAGATTATGACGACGCTAATAACCGATCTACCTCGCCGCTCACCTCTGCCCCTGCTGATTTCGGTCGTCCTGCATGGATCGGTGATCGGGGCGCTGCTGTATGCCTCTTTTCATCAGGCGGTCGAAATGCCCAAAGCGTCTGAACCCATCAGCGTGTCGCTGGTGGCGCCTGAAGTGCAGCCTGAACCTCAACCGGCACCGCCGGTCGTAGAGCCTGTACCTGAACCAGAGCCGGAACCGGAACCTGTACCGGAACCTCCTAAGCCGGAACCCGTACCGATCCCTAAACCGCAGCCAAAGCCGAAACCCAAACCCAAACCGAAACCGGTGAAGAAAGAGGTGGTCAAGCCGAAGCAGGAAGTGAAGCCACGTCCGGCCGCCCCGGCAGAGACCCGGCCGACAGAGCAGACCCGGCCGTCTACGGCACCGAAAACCTCACAGGCCCCGTCAACGGCCGTATCAACTGGCCCGCGCGCGCTGACGATCGGCAAGCCTGGTTATCCGGCGCGAGCCTCTGCCCTGCGTGTGGAAGGGCGGGTACGCATCCAGTTTGATGTTAACAGCGGAGGTCAGGTTGAGAATCTGCGCATCCTTTCGGCAGAGCCGCGCAATATGTTTGAACGTGAAGTGAAGCAGGCCGTGCGCAAGTGGCGTTATGAACCCGGTAAACCGGGCAAGGATGTGACGATGAATATTGTCTTCAAGATGAACGGTGGCAGCAACATCGAATAACACCGCCCTGTCGGGCTGATCCCGGGTGCTTACGTCTTTAAGCGCCCGGGACGGGCAACATGCTGCCGATGGTGGGGCGCAGCAGATGGATAAACAGGGTGAGGTTAGTCTGTTTCTAACGAGAAATGACTTTTATCTTCTGGCAGCGGGCGCGGTTTCCCTTCGGGATCCACGGCCACGTAGATAAACACCGCCTCGGTCGTGCAGTAGCGTTGCCCGATAGGTTCAGACGACACTTTTTTAATCCACACTTCAATATTAATGGTAATAGAGCTGGTCCCGGTGCGGATACAGCGGGCATGGCACGTGACGACATCCCCCACGGCCACCGGCTTCAGGAATGTCATGCCGTCGGCACGCACAGTAACCACGCGGCCTTCGGCAATCTCTTTCGCCAGTATGGCCCCACCCATATCCATCTGCGACATCAGCCAGCCACCGAAAATATCGCCATTAGCGTTAGTATCAGCGGGCATGGCAAGGGTACGCAGCACCATTTCACCCTGCGGTGTTCTTTGTTCTTCACTCATCGTTGTGTTCCTGACATGGCTGACAGCGTCAATACGCTATCACCCGGCATTATTCTGCCGGGCAGCGCGGGTTATTTTTCTTCTTGTGGCATCAGGCGATAAATATAGACGCCGCTTAACAGGGTAAAGATCAGGGTCAACGCACTTAACCCAAACACCTTAAAGTTCATCCAGATATCCTGAGAAAGCCAGAATGCCACATAGATATTGGCCAGGCCACAGCTGAGGAAGAACAGGGCCCAGGCAATATTCAGACGCCGCCAGGCAAACTGAGGCAGCTGGATCTCTTTACCTAACATTTTTTGAATCAGCGGCTGCTGCATAAAGAAGTGGCTGAACAGCAGGGCAAGGGTGAACAGACCGTAAATAATGCTCACCTTCCACTTTATAAAGTCCGGGTTGTGCAGGGCAATCGTCAGGGTACCGAATACGGCAACCAGCGCAAAGGTGACCAGGGACATCTTCTCCAGCTTGCGATACAGAAACCAGCTGATCACCAGCGCCAGCGCGGAGGCGACAATCAGCGCCCCTGAGGCGACAAAAATGTCGTACAACTTATAAAAAATAAAAAACACCACGAGGGGGAGAAAATCGAGTAACTGCTTCATAGCGCTTCCAGATGACAGAATAAACCGAAATATCATTAACCAGCGGAATGCCTCTGTCGAGGCATTCCTGATGAATTAACGTAACAGCATATACAGCCGGGACAAATAGATTATCAGTATGGCTGACACCAGATTACTGAGTCCATTGATCACGACTGAGGCGACATCCGGCGGCAGACGCAGCATGGATGAGGCCAGCAGTAACAAAATAAGTTTGGCAACTATCCACAAGATAACGGCCGGTGCAATCAGGCGCATATGACCCCATCCGAGGCGTACGCTTGAACGCATGGCGGCGAACACACCTACTTTTTCAGTGGTCATGATCATCGGCGACAGCGCCAGCGTAACCGCCAGCAGTACCCCCGGGACGACCAGCACCATAAAGCCCAGCTGAATCACCAGCGTCATCAAAAACGTCAGCAGCAGCAGGCGGGGCAGATAAGGCGCAGAAGCACCGATGGCACGCAGGGCGCTGACGCGCTGACCGGAAGAAACCATCGGAATAAGGCATAACATTCCCCCCAGTAACAGCACATTACCGACCAGTGAGGCGAATGTACCTGCCGCAGAGGCGCGAAGCAGCACCGCCTGTTGCTCCGGTGACATGTTCTGCACCATCTCCATCAGGCTGCTGGCGGAACCGGCTGCGCCATCGCCGAGGATCTGCATCTGGTCGGCATCCGGCGTGAAGGCCTTACCGATCAGCATGGTAATAAATGAAGTCAGTAAAGCCATCAGCACAATGGTGACCAACTGATGGCGGAAGAAATTTCCCGTGTCACGGTATAGCGAACCCGCCGTGATAGACATGTACTCTCCTTGAAAGATCGGTGTTATCGATCCGGCGATTGTACATGTTCAGATGGGGTGCTGGCACCCAGATTGACATAACTTTCGATTTAAGAAGGGATTAACCCTTTTTTACCCCCGCGTGATGATCTCACCTTTCCTGCAGATGACGTCCTGGCGGTCTTACGCCCATTTACCTCAGCGGATCAATAAGAATCCTACTAGGGCAGAGGGGTGAAAATTGATCTAAATCAACCCACTGTTTTTTATCAAGTTTATTGGTATTGATTTGAATGATTTTTGGCATGGAACAGCGTAGAAATATGTCGTGAATTTGCACTAAGGCCTCGAAGCAGGTCACATGCTGACAATAATTTTGAAGAAAAGGAGTGGTCTATGAAACTGAAAGCACTGGCACTGGCCGTTGTTACCTTACTACCGGCTGTCGCTTCCGCGCATGAAGCGGGCGATTTCTTTATGCGTGCCGGATCGGCTACCGTTCGCCCTACAGGGGGATCGGATAATGTTATGGGACTGGGCGAATTTAATGTTGATAACAACACCCAGCTTGGTCTGACGTTTACTTATATGGCTACCGACCATATTGGTGTGGAACTGCTGGGCGCGACACCGTTCAGGCACCATGTTGGCCTGCGTGCTACCGGAACGCTGGCGACCGTGCACCAGCTGCCGCCAACCCTGATGGCACAGTGGTATTTTATGGGGAACACCAGTAAATGGCAGCCTTATGCCGGGATTGGCGTTAACTACACCATGTTCTATAACACCGACTTCAATCAGACCGGGCGCGATGCCGGCCTGAGCAATCTGAGTGTGAAAAACAGCTGGGGTGTGGCAGGGCAGCTGGGCCTGGATTACCAGTTAACACCAGACTGGATGCTGAACGCCTCCCTGTGGTACATGGACATCAACACAAAAGTCCGCTTCGACTCGGCAGCCGCGGGTCGTCAGAGTATTGAAACCCACATCAACCCGTTCGTCTTCTTCTTTGGCGCGGGATACCGTTTTTAAGTTTTTGTAGCAGAAAAAAAGGCGCGAAATTCGCGCCTTTTTGATTGGGAAGGTCAGATTACTTAATCTGCATATTGTTCACAACAGACTTCACACCCGGTACGCCACGCGTCACCTGTACGGCACGGTTAGCCGCCTGCGGTGAGCTGACAAAACCACTCAGCTGTACGCGACCTTTAAAGGTCTCGACATTGATTTCCGTCGACTTCAGCGATTTATCACCCAGCAGCTCCGCTTTTACCTTGGTCGTCACCACGGTGTCATCAATGTATCCACCAGTACCTTCTTTGGTAGACGTTGGCGCACAGGCGCTGACGGACAGTGCAACCACCGCAGCAATAACCACACCCGATAAGACTTTAAACAATTTCATTGCATCTCTCCCTGTCATCATCAATAGGCTGTAACCAGCATAATTGCGGTTCACAGTAATAGTTGTTCAGAGAAGGGAAGAAAGCAAATGAGAAGTGTGAGAAATAGAAATAAAATAATGCCTTATCGCCGGGATAAGGCATTAAGTGAAATTAACGGCGTGTCGCTGCTTTCAGGGTAGCGGCAAAGGCGGTTAGTTCTTTCAGCATCACATCGGGATGTGACACATTGCGCTCAATGATTTTGACAATCGCTGACCCTGAGATCGCACCCGCAGCGCCGGAATCAATCGCTTCCCTGACCTGTGATGCTTCAGAGATGCCGAAGCCCTGCAGCGCCGGAGCGGCGTGATACTCACGCAGTTTATCAACCAGATGCTTCAGCGGCAGATTCGCGCGGGTTTCTGAACCCGTGACCCCGGCGCGTGACAGCAGGTAGGTGTACCCCCGGCCGTGCGAGGCGATTTCGCGCAACAGATCGTCACTGGCATTCGGCGGACAGATAAAGATCGGCGCGACATTATGGCGCATGGCTGACTGGCGGAAAGGGGCAGATTCTTCAACGGGGACATCGGCAATCAGTACCGAATCCACGCCTGCCTGCTGGCAGCGGGCATAAAATTCATCGATGCCGTTAGAAAATACCAGGTTGGCGTACATCAGCAGGCCAATCGGCAGGTCAGGGTATTTCTGACGAATGGTCGCCAGCATTTCAAAACATTGTGACGGTGTCACGCCTGCGGCAAAAGCGCGCAGGTTCGCGTTCTGAATCGTCGGGCCATCTGCCAGCGGATCGGAGAAAGGAATACCCAGCTCCAGCGCATCCGCGCCCCCGGCCACCAACGCATCGATAATCTGTAATGACAGCTCCGGCCCCGGATCGCCCAGCGTGACGAAAGGCACAAACGCCCCTTCATGACGTTCAGCAAGACGTTTAAAACAGCGGTCGTAACGTTCCATCAGATCTCTCCCTTTGCAGTCAAAATGTCATGCACGGTGAAAATGTCTTTATCGCCACGGCCGGAGAGATTAACCACCAGCAGTTGCTCTTTCTCCGGGTTTTCACGCATCATTTTCAGCGCATGGGCCAGGGCGTGGGAGGATTCCAGTGCGGGGATAATCCCTTCACTGCGGCACAGGATTTTAAAGGCCTCCATGGCTTCATCATCGGTGATAGAGACATAGTCGGCACGTCCGATGCTGTTCAGGTGGGCATGCTGTGGTCCCACGGACGGGAAGTCGAGCCCGGCAGAAATGGAGTAAGACTCTTCAATTTGGCCGTCGGTGGTCTGCATCATTGGGGATTTCATGCCGAAATAGATGCCGACGCGGCCATGTTTTAGCGGTGCGCCGTGCTCCCCGCTGTCAATCCCGTGCCCGGCCGGTTCAACGCCGATCAGGCCAACGCTGCTCTCATCAATAAAGTCGGCAAACATGCCAATGGCATTGGAGCCACCGCCTACGCAGGCAATCAGCGCATCCGGCAGGCGGCCTTCTTTTTCCATGATCTGGGCTTTTGTCTCTTCACCGATCATGCGCTGAAATTCACGCACAATGGTCGGGAACGGGTGCGGACCGGCGGCGGTTCCCAGCATGTAGTGGGCCGTGTCATAGCTGCCAGACCAGTCACGCAGGGCCTCATTACAGGCATCTTTTAGCGTGGCGGAGCCGCTGTGCACCGGGATGACCTCTGCGCCCATCAGCTTCATACGGAAGACGTTTGGCGACTGGCGCTCAATATCTTTGGCCCCCATATAAATGCGGCACTTCAGACCCAGCAGAGCGCTGGCGAGGGCGGAAGCCACGCCATGCTGCCCGGCACCCGTCTCGGCAATGATTTCATTTTTACCCATGCGTTTTGCCAGCAAAGCCTGGCCCAGCACCTGATTGGTTTTGTGCGCGCCGCCGTGCAGCAGATCTTCACGCTTGAGATACAGACGGGTTTTTGTGCCTGCCGTCAGATTTTTGCACAGTGTCAGGGCGGTCGGACGGCCAGCATAGTTTTTCAGCAGGTCGGTGAATTCCGCCTGGAACGCAGGATCACTCTGTGCACTGATAAAAGCCTCTTCCAGTTGAAGAAGGGCGGGCATCAGGATCTGCGGCACATACATGCCGCCAAACTCACCAAAATATGGATTTAATCGGGTCATGTCGTTTCTCTTTATCAGTAGGCTTTCAGTGTCTGAAACACTGAAGCAATTTTACCGGCATCTTTCACTCCGGGGGCGCTTTCCACGCCGGAGTTGAAGTCAAGACCTGCGCAGCCGAGCTGTGCGGCCTGTACGCAATTATCCGCGCTGAGGCCCCCAGCCAGCAGCACGTTGTCCAGCGTTTCACCCTGCAGGAGCGACCAGTCAAAAGGCTGACCGCTGCCGCCCTGACCGTGATCGAATACGTAGCGATCAACGCCGTCCCAGTCGCGGGCGGGCAGGTTGCCATTGATGCTGAACGCCTTCCAGATCTGCACGCTTTCCGGCAGCTGGCTGCGTAATGCGCTGACGAAATCGCGGTCTTCATCACCGTGTAACTGGACGGCAGAAAGCGAAAGCTGTCGGGCAAAGGTGACAATGTCACTCATTTTATTGTTGCGGAACACGCCGACATATTTCAGCGTGGCCACCGGAATAATCTGCTGTGCCTGTTCGATGCTGATCTGGCGGGGTGAACCTTCTGCAAAGATCAGACCGCCATACAATGCTCCGGCTTCATGGGCGCTGCGGGCATCTTCGGCACGCGTCAGGCCGCATACTTTATTATCACCCATAATCACCCGACGCACGGCGGCAGCCAGGTCATCCTCGGACATCAGGGCGGAACCGATAAGGAAGCCGTTCGCGAAGTGGCTCAGTTCCCGAACCTGAGCATAGCTGTTGATACCAGATTCACTGATCACCGTCACGCCGTGGGCGACTTTGGGTGCCAGGCGACGGGTGCGGTCAAGGTCAATAGAAAGATCGCGCAGATCGCGATTGTTAATTCCAACCACTTTCGCCCCCAGTGCGGTGGCGCGCTCCAGCTCTTCATCGCTGATCACCTCTGTCAGCACACCCATATTCAGACTGTGGGCAACGGCGGCCAGCTGGCGGTACTGTTCATCGTTCAGCACGGACAACATCAGCAGAATGGCGTCGGCCTGATAATAGCGTGCCAGATAGATCTGATAGGGATCGATAATAAAATCTTTGCACAGCACCGGCTGCGTCACGATGCTGCTGACAATGGGCAGAAAATCAAAACTTCCCTGGAAGTACTTCTCATCCGTCAGTACGGAAATAGCGGAAGCATAGTGTTTGTATACCCCGGCGATGACCGCCGGGTCGAAGTCCTCGCGGATCAGTCCCTTAGACGGGGAGGCTTTCTTACACTCCAGAATAAAGACGGTGCGTGCGCCGCGCAGCGCATCATAGAAGCTGCGCGTTGAGGGGATCACGTCATTCTGGAAGTTGGCCAGCGGCTGCTGCTGCTGACGATCTGCCAGCCACAGCGCTTTATCCTGGACGATTTTAGTGAGTACGGTTTCCTGCATGATTATCCTCTTGCTGCCAGTGCGGCCACATGCTCATAGGCTTTGCCGCTGCGAATGGTTTTCAGCGCCTGCCGGGCATTGTGCCGTAAGTCTTCATGACCAAAAATTTTCAGCAACAGGGCGACGTTTGCCGCCACGGCTTCTTCGTGCGCCAGCTCGCCATTACCCTGAAGTAAACGGGTCAGAATGTCACGATTTTCTTCCGGGGATCCCCCGGCCAGCGCCTCCTGCGGATGATAGCTCAGGCCAAAATCTTCGGCAGTCAGCTGGTAACTGGTGATCTCACCGTCGCGCAGTTCTGCCACGTGTGTGGCACTGTGTAACGCCACTTCATCCATGCCGCCGCCGTGAACCACGGCCGCACGCTGATAACCCAGGACTTTCAGTGTCTGGGCGATCGGCAGTACCAGCTCCGGGCTGTACACACCAATCACCGCCAGCGGCGGGCGTGCGGGGTTAATCAGTGGGCCAAGCACATTAAAAATCGTTCGGGTCTTCAGCGCCTTACGCACCGGCATCGCATGGCGAAAGCCGCTGTGGTACTGCGGGGCGAACAGGAAGCAGACATTAAGCTCATCCAGTGCCTCACGTGCCTGTTCGGCTGGTAAATCGAGGCTGATGCCGAAGGCGGCCAGCAGATCGGACGAGCCTGACTTGCTGGAGACGCTGCGGTTACCGTGTTTTGCCACTTTCAGGCCACAGGCCGCGGCCACAAAGGCACTGGCGGTGGAGATATTGATACTGTTACTGCCATCCCCGCCGGTGCCGACGATATCGGCAAACGGATAGTCAGGGCGCGGAAAGGGTTTGGCATCTTCCAGCAGGGCAGTTGCTGCTCCGGCGATTTCCTGCGGTTGCTCACCGCGAACCTTCATGGCGATCAGCGCTGCCGCCAGCTGTGTTGGCTCCAGTTGACCGGTAATAATGGCGGAAAACAGCTGGTGGCTCTCTGCCTGCGTCAGGATCTCTGCCTGGTATAATTTTTCCAGAATCGTGTTCATCGCTATCTCCATGATTACGCCAGCGCCCAGGCAAGGGTTTGTTCCAGGAGGCGTGCGCCCTGACTGGTCAGAATGGATTCCGGATGGAACTGGAAGCCGCAGACGCGGCGGGCGTCATCACGGACCGCCATGACCATCCCGTTATAGGTCGCGTTCACTGTCAGACCGGCAGGGATATTGCTGCCCACCAGCGAGTGATAGCGTGCTACTGGCAGTGGGTTGCTTAATCCGGCAAACATGCCCTGATCATCATGAACAATCGCCGATGCTTTCCCGTGAAGAATTTCGCCGGCCTGGCCGACGTGGCCACCATAGGCTTCAACAATGGCCTGATGACCCAGGCAGATACCGATAATTGGGAGCTGGCCGCGTAACGTTTGCAGCAGCTCAGGCATACAACCTGCTTCGGAGGGCGCACCCGGGCCAGGCGACAGCATCAGCACGGGGTTTTCCATTTGCTGCAGGCGCGCCGTCAGTTGCTCTGCCGGGACGTTATTACGGTAAATCACCACGTTGTGGCCAAAGGTACGTAACTGGTCGACGAGGTTATAGGTAAATGAGTCGAAGTTATCGAGCAGCAGAATATCGGCCATCAGAACATCTCCTTACTGTGGTGCGCAGTAGCAATGGCACGCAGAACGGCACGCGCCTTATTGCGGCTTTCATCTGCCTCCGCCTGCGGATGGGAATCCAGCACCACTCCGGCGCCGGCCTGAACCGTCGCCACACCGTCTTCGACGTAGGCTGAACGGATAACAATGCAGGTATCGAGGTCCCCGCTGGCGGTGAAGTAACCCACGGCACCGCCGTAGCTGCCGCGGCGCGTACCTTCCGCTTTAGCAATCAGCTGCATGGCACGTACCTTTGGCGCGCCGCTCAGGGTGCCCATATTCATACAGGCCCGGTAGGCGTGCAGGACGTCAATATCGGCACGCAGCTGGCCGACCACACGGGAAACCAGATGCATGACGAAGGTGTAGCGATCGACTTTAGTCAGGTCGGCCACATAGCGCGTGCCGGGCTGGCAGATACGTGCAAGATCGTTGCGGGCCAGGTCGACCAGCATCAGGTGCTCGGCCATCTCTTTATGGTCAGTACGCATCTCCAGCTCAATACGGCTGTCCAGGTCGCGATCCAGCGTGCCGTCGGCATGGCGACCGCGCGGACGTGTACCGGCAATGGGATAGATCTCAATCTGATTGCTGAGGGCGTCATATTTCAGCGAACTTTCAGGCGAAGCACCAAACAGGCTGAAATCGCGATCCTGCATGAAGAACATATATGGACTGGGATTGCTGTTTTTCAGCGTGTCATAGGCCGCCAGCGGTGACGGGCAGGGGAGCGAGAAACGACGTGACGGTACTACCTGGAAAATCTCACCAATGCGGATCGCCTCCTGCATCTGGCGGACCACCTGGCAGTAATCCTCATCACTCTGGCTGATGCTCAGGGTCATCTTATCCACCGTCTGTACCGGCAGCGCGGTGGCCGGCTGCAACATCTGGCCACGCAGCTGTTCAATACGGCTTTGCAGGCGTAAAAACTCAGAGGGTGCGGAAGTGAACAGGCTGGCCTGCAGGCGCGCACTCTGCGTCTGGTGGTCGATCACCAGCAGCGTCTCAGCCAGGTAGAAACAGTAGTCCGGGCAGCGCTGCTCATTTTTAAGCTCAGGAAGGGACTCGAAACCGGCCACCAGGTCATAGGCAAACAGCCCGCCCAGCAGAACCGCTTCGCGCTCCTCAGCGGGTGAACTGACCAACTGGGGGATGAGCCGCAGCGCATCAAACACCGACAGCGCGCGCAGGTTGGCGTCTTCATCAAGAAATTCATGGTTAACCGGGAATACCAGCTCACGGCCATCCGGACGCACGCTGTTGTTCACAGAAGCGGGCAGAGCGGCATCCAGCAGCGGCAGCAGGGCACGACCATTTTCTGACAGGGCCTGCACCTGTACGCGATTATCCAGTGCAGTGATGCGCAGAGCGCTGTCGACAATCAGCAGACTCTTCAGGTTACGCTTACTGTCAACGTCAGCGGACTCCAGCAGCAGCGTTTCAGAACGTGCAGCGCAGAGCTGATGAAAAACCGCTGCCGGATCTTCACGGTAAGGGGCGTTGCCGGTGATCAACTTCACTCCAGGTCTGGCATTTTGCATGTGATGTTCTCTGTTTTTTGCTCAAAAAAAAGCCCGCGTCATGCGGGCCTGAGTATCTGCACTCTGTCTTTAGCGTGCATGACCACCTCGCCCGTTCAGGGAGAAGGACGCCACCAACCAGTCATCAGAGAGAATGAATATGTCATGATACAGATACCCTTGCTTGTGAACTTGCGTACTAGTTAACTGGTTCATGGGGAAAAAGTCAATACTCTTTTTGCCTCAGGATCAAATGTCGGTATCATGCTGCGATGTTTTTCTGTTTGCCGGAGTCCTTTTGACCGCAGTAGCCACCCCATTAAGCGCTTTCCCCATATATGACCTGCACAGCCACACGCGCGCCTCCGACGGTCTGCTGACCCCGGAGCAGCTGGTGCTGCGAGCGGTTGAGCATCGCGTAGGCGTGCTGGCTATCACCGATCACGACACCACGGAGGGCATCAAGCCTGCCCGGGAGGCGATAGCCCGCCATGCGCTGCCGCTGCAGCTCATTAATGGCGTGGAGATTTCTACGCTGTGGGAAAACCATGAGATCCATATCGTCGGGCTGGGGATTGATATCGACCATCCGGCGATGATCGCTTTCCTCGCGGAACAGAGCGCGCGACGGATGGCGCGAGCAGAGCTGATGGCCGCACGGCTGGAAAAAGCGCACATTCCCGGTGCGCTGGCGGGCGCGCTGGCCCTGGCCGAAGGCGGTGCCGTGACGCGTGGGCATTTTGCCCGTTTTCTGATTAACGCCGGAAAGGCGGATACCATGCAGCAGGTATTCAAAAATTACCTGGCGCGGGGCAAAACCGGTTATGTCCCGCCACAGTGGTGTACAATTAAACAAGCTATTGATGCCATTCATCATTCTGGTGGCAGGGCCGTGGTGGCCCACCCGGGCCGCTACGGCCTGTCGGCTAAATGGCTGAAGCGCCTGCTGGCTCACTTTAGTGAGCAGGGTGGCGAGGCGATGGAAGTGGCGCAGTGCCAGCAGGCACCGAATGAGCGTCAGCAGCTGGCACGCTATGCGCAGGACTACCAGCTGGCGGCCTCGCAGGGGTCTGACTTCCATCAGGCCTGTCCCTGGATTGAACTGGGGAAAAAATTATGGCTGCCGGGCGGCGTAGAAGCAGTATGGCACCGGTTTCCTGAAATTGCTGAATAAGTCTGTAGCGATGACGCGCAGAGAAAGAGGTGTGTAATGAGTCAATTTTTCTATATTCACCCGGACAATCCTCAGCCACGTCTGATTAAACAGGCGGTTGAAATGCTCAACAAGGGCAGTGTGATTGTTTATCCGACCGATTCGGGCTATGCCCTGGGCTGTAAGCTGGAAGATAAAAATGCGATGGAGCGAATCTGTCGTATCCGCCAGCTCGACGGCAACCATAATTTCACCCTGATGTGCCGGGATTTGTCGGAGCTGTCGACTTACGCCCATGTTGATAATACCGCGTTTCGCCTGATCAAGAATAATACGCCGGGCAACTACACATTTATCCTGAAAGCGACAAAAGAAGTCCCGCGCCGCCTGATGAGCGAGAAGCGTAAAACCATCGGGCTGCGGGTGCCGTCGAACCCGATTGCACTGGCCCTGCTGGAGGCGCTTAATGAGCCGATGATGTCGACGTCGCTGATGTTACCGGGCAATGACTTTACTGAGTCCGATCCCGAAGCTATTCAGGACGAAATTGGCAAGCTGGTCGATTTGATTATTCACGGCGGTTATCTTGGGCAGCAGCCGACCACCGTTATTGATTTAACGGAAAATACGCCGGAAGTGATCCGCGAAGGCGTGGGCGATATTCAACCCTTCCTGTAATTAATAATTAACAGGCCGCTGAGAATGGGCCTGTTAATTATTCTCATTCATTGTTGTCAGGATGTAGATTTTTCCAGCCACTCTTTAAAATCCTTATAGGGGATGTATAAAGAAACATCCTTAAGCGGAACTGGAGATTTGCGCGGTCTCTTTATTTCGTCGGTAAAACCTACAATGACGCCGCCAATCGTGTCATCGCTATTATATACGGCTCCCCCGGACATCCCTTTCACCACACCTGCATTTGAAGCCATCGCGACGCACGGGCGCTTATTCCACTCATTACGGATCCCCGTCAGCGCAAGGTTAACCCCCGCTGATTCCACTGGCATGGCGGAAATAAAGCTGTAGCCGTACATTTTTATCGGATCGCCGACCGCCCCGCTGCGGAATTTCGGCAGCGTTTTCAGATCATTTTTGTGGTAGATAATGGCGAGGTCACAGTAGGGATGATAAGCCTTTACTTTCTGAACAGAAAGTCTGGCGACATGCGCTGCGGTGAGGCTGTATTCAGGGGTGACAGGAATACTCGAGCCCAGTGCGCCGATGCCCAGAATGGTCGGAATACCGGTAAAATTCATGTCCACGCGTTTCATAGCTTCGCTGCTGTAGTCATATTTGCCTACAGAGCAGCCGGTCAGCATTAGCAATGCCAATGCCGGCAGGGTATTTTTAATTTTCATTATGATCACACTTTGTCGGACACGTCGGTAAAATCCCTGGTGAGGAGTTATGACGTGTAATGCCGATGCTGAGGATTACTCAGCGTTTTTTTTGGCGCTCTCGCGCCTGTTTTTTACTGCCTACAACGAAAAGAAAAACAAAAAGATTATGTGTCACGTTTAACGTGTACTTGTAATATATATTTATGTATCTATTTATGCGGCGCTCTTTTGCCTGAATGAATTGTACACAATCTAATTAGCAGAGCAAATTAATATGACGACGATCACTATAAAAGCCGGGATAATCCAGAATTAACTCAACCTGCAATATTAAAGAACTGATTATTTGATGTTTACACTCCGCTATTAACGTCTGATAGGGCTTATGTCAGCATAAAGTATCGTTAAAATGAACTCACCCGGTGTTTGGAACCAGAAAAATAAAGAAAATTGGGGTGACGGTCTGATTAGTGTGATTTTTGAAGAGGATTCAGGCCGACAGTCGCGTGGGCCGGGGCTGGCAGCTAAGTGACTCATCGGGAATTATCGTAAAGCAAGTGGCTGTTATTACAGTTAATTCAATTTGGAATGAATTCCCGACACCCGGCCAAATGATAAGTGATTATCATTTCATCACTTATCTTTACTGTTAAGTCTTATCAATGTGTATCGTCAGCGGCTTTGCAGCACGAGACATCCGTGTCGGGTTATACGCCAGTCCGATTGGAAGCGGTCAGCACCGGTAACAAACAGGGTTACAGCGCAGTAAAAAGTCTGTATAATGGCACGTGATATACAACTTAAGTTATTGAAAACAAAAGAAATTATGTTTTCACCATGACGCCTGGGAAGGCGACACAGAGGGTGCTCCATGAGCGAGAAGTTACAAAAAGTTTTAGCACGCGCCGGGCATGGTTCCCGTCGTGAAATCGAAACCCTGATCTCTGCCGGACGCGTCAGCGTCGATGGCAAGCTGGCCACACTGGGCGACCGTGTTGAACCCAGCGCATCAATGAAAATTCGTGTAGACGGCCATATTGTGCCCGTCAGTGAATCCATTACAGAAGTTTGTCGCGTTCTGGCGTATTACAAGCCTGAAGGTGAACTCTGTACCCGTAACGACCCGGAAGGGCGGCCAACGGTGTTTGACCGTCTGCCAAAGTTGCGCGGTGCCCGCTGGGTTGCCGTCGGCCGTCTGGACGTCAATACCTGCGGTCTGCTGCTGTTCACGACTGATGGTGAACTGGCTAACCGTCTGATGCACCCAAGCCGCGAAGTCGAGCGTGAATACGCCGTGCGCGTGTTTGGTGCCGTGGATGATGAGAAGATCAAACAGTTAAGCCGTGGCGTGCAGTTAGAAGATGGCCCGGCAGCCTTTAAGACCCTGAAGTTTACCGGGGGCGAAGGGATCAACCAGTGGTATAACGTCACGCTGACCGAAGGCCGTAACCGTGAAGTGCGCCGCCTGTGGGAAGCCGTAGGCGTGCAGGTCAGTCGGCTGATCCGCGTCCGCTACGGCGATATCGATCTGCCTAAAGGTCTGCCGCGTGGCGGCTGGACGGAGCTGGATCTGGAGCCGACTAACTACCTGCGTGAGCTGGTCGGTCTGGCACCGGAAACGGTCAGCAAAGTGCCGGTAGAAAAGGATCGTCGTCGTACCAAGGCGAATCAGATCCGCCGTGCGGTGAAGCGCCATACCACCACCACAACCAAAACCAGTAAGCCGGGCAGCAACCGCCGCTCATCGAAACGCCAGCAGGGCTAGCGCCCACGCTGAGACAAAAAAGGGACCTCCGGGTCCTTTTTTTATGGGCGCGGGTTACCAGTCAATCCCCTGCTGCGCCTGGATCCCGGCATCGAAGGCGTGTTTTACCGGACGCATTTCACTGACGGTATCTGCCAGCGCCAGAATATCCCGGTGACAGCCGCGCCCGGTGATAATCACACTCTGCCCGGCAGGGCGCTGCCGCAGTGCCTCAAGGACCTCCTCCAGCGGCAGATAGTCAAAACTCACCATATACGTCAGCTCATCCAGCACCACCAGGTCCAGCGTCGGGTCCTGCAGCATCCGCCTGCCGTGCTGCCACACTGCCAGGCAGGCGGCGGTATCGGTTTCACGATTCTGTGTGTCCCAGGTAAAGCCGGTGGACATCACCTGAAACTCCACGCCGTGGGGCTCCAGCAAATTACGCTCGCCGTTCGGCCACTCGCCTTTGATAAACTGGATCACCCCTACGCGTTTCTGATGGCCAACGGCGCGGCTGGCGGTACCAAACGCGGCAGTGGTTTTCCCTTTGCCGTTGCCGGTAAAGACCATCAGGATGCCGCGCACGTCGGTGGCTGCCGCAATGCGCGCATCGACCTGCTCTTTCAGACGCTGCTGGCGCTGCTGATGACGATCGGTGGCCATTATTCCGCCGCTCCCGCTTTGCGCCCGGGTTGCGCGTCAAAAGTCTGCCCGGTTTTAAGCCTGCTGTCATCGCCCATCAGCCAGAGATAAAGCGGCATAATTTCGGCCGGGGTCTTCAGCTTGCGGGCGTCTTCCTGCGGGAAAGCGCTGGCGCGCATTTTGGTTCGGGTGCCTCCCGGGTTAATGCAGTTTACCCGCAGTTGCCGCGCATCATACTCTTCGGCCAGCACCTGCATCATGCCTTCGGTGGCAAATTTCGATACGGAGTAGGCCCCCCATCCCGCGCGACCCTGGCGGCCGACGCTCGACGAGGTGAAGACCAGTGACGCTGCATCGGATTTAAGCAGCAGAGGAAGCAGTGCCTGGGTGAGGAAAAACGTGCCGTCAATATTGACGCGCATCACCCGTTGCCAGGTGGCCGGATCCTGCTGATCCATGGGGATGACATCGCCCAGAAGCCCGGCGTTATGCAGCACACCGTCAAGGCGCGGCACCTGAGTGGCCAGTGTCTCTGCCAGCGCACGGCAGCTTTCTGCGGTCGCTGTTTCCAGATCCAGGGTAAACCACAGCGCGGGAACCTGACTGTGCGCGTTCACTTCATCACAGACGCGTTGCAGCTTTTCCGCATTCCGGCCAAGCAACACTACCTGTGCGCCGTAGCGGGCATAGGAGAGTGCCGCTTCCCGACCTATACCATCGCTGGCACCGGTCACAAGAATAATTCGGTTATTAAGTAGATCGCTTTTCGGTTGATAGTACACGGGATGATCCTCTGGCGATGGGGGATATCAGGGGCAGACTGCGATTTTCGCCTGATGTAAGCCCTTGCACGGATTGAATAAAGTGTTTTATGCCTGAAAACGGCGCTGAGTTCAATCGTGCACCCGGGTTATTGGGACGCAGAAACGGGTTGCAGGCGACTCCTGAGCGTGACTCAGCTACACTAAGGCTGTCTCTAACACAATGTAAATCAAGGCGGATTGAGTGGATCTACTCTCTTATTATGGACTTTTCCTGGCGAAGACCGTCACCGTAGTGGTGGCGATCGTGGCAATTGCCATCACCATCGCCACCCTTGCCATGCGTAAACGTGCTCAGGGTGGGCAGCTAAAACTGACGCACCTCGACGAACGTTACCGCGAGATGCAGGACACGATGCGGCTGACGAAGATGAAGCCGCTCCAGCAAAAACTGTGGCATAAAGCGCAGAAGAAAAAAGATAAGCAGGAAGCAAAGACGGCAAAGCAGCAGGCGAAGCTGGGCCATGCGCCGGTGCAGGAAAAACCAACGATCTACGTGCTGGATTTCAAAGGCAGCATGGATGCCGGGGAAGTCTCTTCACTGCGTGAGGAGGTGTCGGCGGTGCTGGCGGTGGCGGCCGCAGGGGATGAGGTTCTCCTGCGCCTGGAGAGTCCGGGCGGCGTGGTGCACGGTTATGGCCTGGCTGCATCGCAGCTTCAGCGTCTGCGGGACAAAAAAATCCCACTGACCGTGGCCGTGGACAAAGTCGCGGCCAGTGGGGGTTACATGATGGCCTGTGTGGCCGACCGGATTGTTGCTGCGCCATTCTCTATCATCGGCTCCATTGGCGTCGTGGCGCAAATCCCCAACTTCAATCGCCTGCTTAAGCGTAATGAAATTGACGTTGAGCTGCACACGGCCGGTGAATACAAGCGGACGCTGACGCTGTTTGGTGAGAATACCGAAGAGGGGCGTGAGAAATTTCGCGAAGATCTGAACGAAACGCACGTGCTGTTTAAGCAGTTCGTGCATCAGATGCGGCCCTCGCTGGACATTGACCGCGTGGCGACCGGTGAACACTGGTACGGAACGCAGGCGCTGGAAAATGGTCTGGTGGACGCCATCAGCACCAGCGACGACCTGATCATCGAACGCATGAACGCACACCAGGTGATCGGCGTGCGCTATGCCCGTCGTAAAAGCGTGATGAGCCGTTTCACTGACAGTGCCTCTGCCAGCGTTGAACGTCTGCTGCTGCGCCTCTGGCAGCGTGGCGATAAACCGCTGCTCTGAGCCTGAGTTAACGCCCGCTTCTGCGGGCGTTATGCCGTTAAGACGCCGCCGGCGTCAGCAGGGACTCCTGCTCCAGCCTGTCACGCAGCAGCACAAAGGCGGTCAGCGTCTTCACCAGCTCATCAGCATCGGCACCCCGCAGGCACGCAGGGATCTGACCCGCCAGCCTCGCCAGTCTTTCAAATCCACAGCGTTGAAGCTCGGCTGCCAGGGCTTCGGCCTCCCGGCACGCACGCTGTTCCTGATGATGCAAGCCGTTATGCAGCCAGTCGACCAGCATCTGTTGGCAGCGCTGAAGCAGTTGCAGCGAGAGCGGCAGGGGGCTTTCAACGGCACCCGACGGCAGTGCCTGCGGCGGATGTTCGCCAGCATGCAGCACCCAGGCCCGTTTCGCGGTCATGACCACCAGAGGTTCCAGTATCAGTTTCCCCCCGGCCAGAGAAACCAGTCCGGAAACCTGACAGATTGGATCATCCGGCTGTTGCAGTACGTTGATGAAGCAATCAATGGCACCCGGTGCGGCCGGGGTGACACTCAGCGACAGACACAGCACGTTATCTTCGCCGGGGCCGCTGATGACTTCGGCTTCCAGCGTCTGACGCCCGGCATCCCAGCGGAGGCTCAGGCACTCACCCAGCGGCAGGATAAACAGGTTGTCGCTGTCACTCAGCGGGCGGGTAAAGGCGGGGGGACGATGCAGCAGATGCTCACGCAGCGCCACCACCCCGGGCTGACTGAGGGGTGAGTCCGTCATGGCCCAGGCGACGGGCGTCAGGGGCGCAACGGCATTGAGGCGATCGCGCGCGCTGAGGTGCAGTTCACCCCGGGCATCACGCTGCGCCGCCTGGGAAATAATCTGACCGCCCGCCAGCATATCAGCCTGAAAGCCGGCAATGCGCCGCTGCCAGCCCGGGGCGTTCTCCTGTTCCGCCAGAGGCCACTGCCGGGAGAGATGTAACACACTGCCGGTATCAGGGTCGGTAAACCAGATGCGCACGCCATAATGCAGCGCGTTCTGCCAGCACTGCATACCCAGCGACACCAGGCGCAGATGATCGAGCCTGACCTGATCCTGCACCCCAAGCCCAACCAGGCTGCGCCAGGGTTGCGCGGGCGTCCGATCGTCAGCGGCAATGCCTGCCATCTCCCGGGCAGCGCACAGACGGGCCGTCAGTGCGGCGAACTGGCTGAGAAACGCTCCTGCACGATAGTGGGAAGCGCGTTGATGAAAGTCATCAATGCCTTCCGATACCTGTTGCAGTGCCAGGGTGACCCAGCGCCAGTCCGCCTGTTTTGCCTGGCGCCGGGCGCGAATAAGAAGAGGCGTAAACGTGACGGCGGGCTGGCTGATGCCGCCGCTCCACAGGGCATAACTCAGGTCATTCAGCTGCGCCAGACCGTCCTCCTCCGGCATCTGTATCGCGGTTGCCCCCGGCTGCCCGGCTGCGGTCTGCCAGGTAAGATGGTCGAAACCAGGATGACGGGCTTCGGCCGCGGCGAAGGCCTGTACCGCAAGAATAATATGTTCACACAGCGTGCCTTCAATACAGTCACAGCGGGCAAAACGCATACTGCTGCGTGAGAAAAACCGCACGTCGCTCATTGGCAGCCTGGCGGCAGGCACCTGGCCGGGAGCACAGTGAAGCTCAATGATCAGGCCTTTATCCGCCAGCAGCTGCGCCCGCTGGCGCGTCGCCGCAGGCAGGGAGGTGAGTTCGGCCAGCCAGTCTCCTGGCTGCCAGCGTGTGTCTGGCAGCGCTGCTGCCGGAGCATGGCTGTGCTGATACCCCAGCACCAGCATTACCCGATGACGACACATACCGCTGGCATTGCAGGTGCAGCTCGCCTCTTTCAGCGCCTGGCCTTCGTTTAACCGGGTCAAGGTACCATCGCTGAACTGTGCGGTCAGCACACCTCCTGCATCGCTGAACAGCGGCAGGTTTCCGGCGGCGATCTCCTTCTGGCTGCGTTTAACAAAACCTGCGTTGCTTAGCGCGGTCAGTGCCTGGGGCGTCAGTTCGAGCAGTTCATTGCGCACGGGAGCACTCATGATTGTAAATTCTCTGCCAGCCACGCTGCCAGTTCTCCCGGCGTCATCGCGGCAATCTGTGCACCGGCATTAACCAGCCGCTGGGCCATTTCCCGGTCATAGCTCGGCGCGGCTTTATTGTCCAGTGCGGCCAGTCCAAGGACTTTGCTGCCATCCTGCACACACTGTCTGACCTGGTTGACCAGCAGGGAGGGAGAACCGCCCTCGAAGAAATCGCTGACCAGCACAATGGCGCTTTTTTCCGGCTGCGTAATGAGTTGCCGGGCGTACTGCACGGCTTTACCGATATCCGTGCCGCCGCCCAGTTGCACTTTCATCAGCAGGTCAACCGGGTCCTGCACGTCGTCCGTCAGGTCAACCACACTGGTATCAAACGCCACCAGATGAGTACGAATGCCCGGAAGCTGCCACAGACAGGCGGCCATCACCGCTGAGTGGATCACCGAATCCACCATCGATCCGCTCTGATCGACCAGCAACACCAACTGCCATTTTTCACTGTGACGTTTAACCCGGCTGAGAAACACCGGGGATTCAATATACAGACGACGGCGATCCGGATCCCAGCGATGCAGGTTATCTCGCAGCGTACTTTTAAAATCGAAGTTACGGGCGATAGCGACCGGTGACCGTCGCCGCCGGTCGCGGGTGCCGGAAAAGGCCTGGCGGACGTCGGTCGCCAGCCGCGCCATAATCTGTTCCACGACCTGGCGCACCAGGCGACGTGCGGCCTGTAATACCTGCGGATTCATCAGGTGCTTGGTATGCAGAACGGCGCGCAGCAGGCCTTCAGAGGGGGCGATGCGTTCCAGGACATCCAGATTGGTGACCACGTCATCAATGCCAAAGCGCAGCACGGCGTCACTTTCCAGACGCTCAATCACCTCCGCGGGGAATAGCTGGTGGATGGCATTAATCCATTCTGGCGTGCTGAGCTGTGAACCCTCCATCCCGCCGTGACGTTCACCACGCTGGATCCGCTGCGGATCGCGCCCGTACAGCCACTCCAGGGCATTATCAATGGCGCGGGCCTGTTCATCCAGCCCACTGAGGCTGTTTTCTGCCGCCTCTCCGAGCAGCAGACGCCAGCGCTGCAGCTCAGGGCTGGATAAAATATCAGAGAGTTCAGGCATCAGTGTTCCTTTACAATATGCCCCAGGCGCGCAGTTGATCGGCTGCGCGTTGATCCTGCTGCTGGTGACGGAAAAGTTCGGCGGGTGTGCAGGACGCCACCTGCGGGGTCTGTAACAGATGTTCAGGCAGGTGTGGCAGCTGATAATGCGCCAGCACCTGACGCGCCAGCGCTGCCCGTTCACGCGGTGGCAGCCAGGCGAGCGCCGCCCGCATATCGGGCAGGGCGCGAATGAACTGATCATCGTCCAGCTGCATCAACTGCTGATTGAATCCCCCGACAAACGCGGGATGCGAGGCCAACTGATGACGGGCAAGCGCAATCAGGCCATGCAGTGCTTCCCCCAGACGATCGGGGGGAAGATCGTTCAGCAGCGCCAGCGCCGCCTGGGTATCGGCATCGGGATGCTCCAGCCGGATGAGCGCGCCCAGCGCCGCACCCCGACTGAGGGCACAGGCGTCTTTCGCCCGGTACCGGCGGGTCAGCACGGCCAGTGCGCGCGGCAGAGGCACCAGTTCGCCCGCGGGCTGGCGGTTCTGTTCATCGCGCAGAATATGGCACAGCGCCTGCCAGCTGTGCAGATGGGAACTGACCTGAGGGGAGCCAATCAGCCCGGTAGACTCCGCCAGCCACAGGGTACGATCAATCGCCGCCCGCAGGGTGGTTTGCAGAACAGCCGCGTCGCGCATGCCGTTGAGGGGATCGTGACGCCACAGGGCGTAAAGCACCTCCAGCGGCGGGCCCATGGCTTCAAAATCACACTCAACCGCAATCTGCTGCTCCAGCCGGGTCAGTAACACCTGGCTGAACGATGACAGTCCGGCGAGGGTTGCGCGCTGCAGCCAGCCCGCCAGCAGGGCAATGCCCTCTGACTCCGCCATGGCAGATGACAGCCGGTGACGGGCCGCTTCCTCCAGCGTTGCGCCATAGCGTGCGGCTTCGATCAGGGCGGCGTGCTGCGCTAACGGCCGCGTCAGCGCCCACTGCTCGTCGCCGTCGCCGGACAGCGCCAGGGTGCTACCGGACAGGCAGATTATTCCCGGGATCTCCAGTACGGCAAGACGGTGCAGGACCTGACTTTGCTGCAGGCCTGTCGCGTCGTAACGGTTAAGCGACAGCGTGGCGGGCAGGGTGATGTTAACCCGCGTCAGTTCGTGGCTGACATCCTGAGGCAGCGGCGGCTGCGGGGTGGCGGCCGCCAGAATACCAAACCGCTGGCCTGCGAGTATATCAACCAGCACGATAAGAATAGGATCGGTTCCGGCCTGCAGCGTTCCGCGATAGCTCCATGGCAGCGGCGCATTGAGGGCTTCTTTGATCAGGCTACCGGCGAGCGCATCCAGCCAGTCGTTACGCAGAGGAAGCCGGTGTCCACGCAGGGCCGCCAGCGCCAGCGCCTGGCTCAGGACATTGGCCATATCCGCCGTCGATGCCGGCAGATGACGCTGACGCAGCGCAGCCAGCACTGCTTCGAGCAGTTGCAGTCCGGCCTGTCGCTGGCCAACCCGCCAGCACCAGTCCTGCCAGACCGGGGCGGGCATTCCCGACAGGTAGCCCGCCAGGACATCCAGTCGCTTTTCACTGTAAGGCGTCAGATAGCTGCCGCTGACGGCACCCGGCTCCGCCGGTTCAGGGGCTGGAGGCCGTTCCGTGGGGTCAGCATCCCGCCACAGACGGCTGAGGGCCGGGGCGTGCCAGCCTCCGCAGACCACCAGCACCGGACCGCTGTTCTGCGCAACCGCCCAGGCGATCCAGCTTGCCATGTAGGCTTCACGTTGCCGATCCTGTTCGCTGCCGCAGCTGCCCTCACGCAGCTGTTCAAACCACAGCGCCAGGGCCTCCGGCAGGCAGGCCTGTTGCGCCTCATCTTCGAAAAGATGATCCCACAGCGCATCACTGCTCTCCATACCACAGGCGTCGAGCATGGCCTGCTGGCGCTGATGATAGTGTGTGTCTGCGTCGTCAGTGTCATCGGCAGACAGGGCCCAGACGGGCAAATCGATAAAGCAGGCCTGTGCGCCGACCACTTCTGCGGCCTGCAGGGCCTGCCACTCCGGGGACCACTCGGCAAAAGGGGTCCAGGCACCCGTTCCGGGCCTCTGATGATCCTGAAACTGACAATAGCTGTAGATGGCGACCGGCAGGGTATGCGGCAGCCGCAGCTCACCGAGGCGGGGCGTAAAATCGGCAGGCCCTTCAATCAGCACCCAGGCCGGGCGGAGCTGTTCGACACTGTCACGCACCAGCCGGGCGCAGGCGGGGCTGTGATGGCGAATGCCGATAATCAGCGGGGCTATGGAGGCGACGGTCATGGCAGGCGGTGGCGAGCCTGATAGTAGGCCTGCCAGTGTGCCCCCGGACGGCTGCCGACCCGCTGTTCAAAATAGCGTCGCAAACGCGCCCGGTCATCCTCATTATCTTTAACGATAGTGCCTCCGATACAGTCCACCAGATCGGCTGGCTCGCTGGCGCGTTGTTCAAGAAACCAGGCGCGCACTCCGACCGCATGGGCCACGTTAACCGCTTCAGCGGTAGACATAATCGCGTTCAGACTGTCCATCGCACTTTTTTTCTCTCCGCCACTGCGCAGGTCACGAAAGGTATGAACCAGCAGTTCCAGCACGTCGTCCGGTACTTTGTGCGGAATGCCGCTATGCGCCAGCAGGCGGGTCGACGCGGTGGACACTAAATCCAGCTCCTGCTGGAAATTCATAATCGGGAATACGGTTTCGAAATCAAAACGTCGCTTTAGCGCTGCGCTCATCTCATTCACTCCCCGGTCGCGGGTGTTGGCCGTGGCAATGATATTAAAGCCTTCCCGTGCATACAGCTGGCTCTCTTCGCCACTGAGCTCCGGCACTGCCATCACGCGATCGGACAGCATACCCAGCAGACAATCCTGCACCTCCAGTGGGGCACGGGTAATCTCTTCGAAGCGCACAATCTTACCGTCACGCATTCCCTGATAGAGTGGCGCCGGGACCAGGGCGGCAGTCGAGGGTCCCTGGTTGATTAACAGGGCATAGTTCCAGGCATATTTGATTTGATCTTCAGTGACTGAAGCTCCGCCCTGGATGGTCAGCCCCGCATCGCCGCTGATGGCCGTGGCCAGCAGCTCTGATAACAGCGACTTTGCCGTACCGGGCTCGCCAACCAGCATCAGGCCACGTCCGGTGGCCAGCGTGACCAGCATCCGCTCCACGCTGGCCACCGAGGTTACCACCTTGGAGGTGATGCCGCGTTCGCTGTCGCCGAGAATAAAGGCGCGGGCGGCGGGCAGGCTCAGCTGCCAGCCCGGCGGCCTTGGCCCGCTGTCATCCTGCTTTAGCCGCGCCAGTTCCGCGGCGTAGAGTACGGCGGCCGGGGGCCGTTGTAACATGTCAGACATGGTCTTTCCTCATACCCGGGGGCCGGGGCTTAATCAAAAAGCGCATCAATATCGCTGAGCATTTCGCTGGCGGTAATAGGGTGCAGGCACGAGAAAGGATGTTTCTGGGGGTGCTGTTCCCCCCAACCATACTGGTGCGCATCCCCCTCCCACAGCCAGATACTGGCCAGCGTCTGTTCTTTATTAAACTCATCCGGCGCCATGCCGACCCCCAGGCCTTCGCCCATTTCCAGCACCAGCGTCATATCGCCCAGCGGTTTCAGCATCCAGCAGATCCAGCCGGCATCCTGTGGAACGCCGCGCAGCCAGCCTTTCGCCGTCAGACCGGCCAGGCGGCCGCTCGGGCAAAGACGACCCTGCCAGCGCTGCAGGTCAACAGATTCTGCCTCCTCTGCGGTCAGCAGATAGCGGTTGCGATCTAACTGACGAAACGGCGGTAGCAGCTCATAATCGGCAAATAACTGGCCAAAAGCCGCCGCTTCAGCCGGCGGGATCTCCAGAACGTGCGGGATACCTGTGTGCGTCGCATTCTGTGGCAGGACATAGAGATCATCATCGGCGGTGCTGTAGCTGTTGTCCTCCGCCACGCGGAAGCAGCTGATAAGCTGATTATCCGCATCATAAGCGGCCCACACCAGGCGGCGGGTGAGGTGGCCTGTCAGCGGATGCCCGACCAGGAACTCCCTGAACTGCTGTTCCGTCCAGCGACGGCGCTGGCACATGGCGGTTTCCAGACGGGCAATCTGCTGACTGGCGACGGTGCGTGCGTCTTTTTTAAGCAGCTTGAAACGATTTACCGCATCAGCTGACAGCCCGGCATCATCACTTTTATTCGGCTTAGGCAGGTCCTTCAGGCGGCTGCCGCTGCTGTCGCGAACATAAGGCTTAAGGGTTTCATCGAAACTGACGGTGAACTGGCGTGGACCAAAATCAAGCAGCAGTGAACCGTTATCGTCCAGCCCCAGATCGGGCGCCAGGCGGTCTTCCAGCTCTGCGACAGTGAGCTCTCGCTTTTCGGCGATTTGGGTGATTTTTTCCCGGGCCCGCTCCTGAAGCGCTTTAAATTTCAGCTTCTGCGCGATGCCGTTAAGCTGCATCAGCGCGATATCGGTACCAATATCGGCCAGGATTTCCAGGCCGGCAACGGCCCGCTTATGCTGCGATTCACCCGGCCAGCTGCGGATTAACGGGGTCAACCGCCGCGCAATATCATCATTGCCAAACAGCCCCAACGTGCTGAAGGCCCATCCCTCTTTCGGCGGTGCCGAGGCGGCCATCCAGGCGTTATACAGATCCCAGGCGAAATCAGCCAGTGAGGCCGGGGAACAGGCCTCTTTTACCTGTTCCAGCCCCGGGTAACGACCATTTTCTGTCGGGAAGCGCAGCATGGTGCCCAGATGAGTCAGCGCCTCTTCAGGCAGCGCCTTGCCGTTGTGCAACTGCGGACGTGCCCACAGTACCGGCTGCCAGAAGGCTGGCAGGGCCGGACGCTTCGCCGGGAAATCGTTCAGCGGGTCGAGTTCTACCAGTGCACTGACTGCCGTCAGCACCTCCGGCTGCTGATAGCGTCCGGCGACCTCTTCAATCAGCGCCTGGTGGCCGTTGTCCAACAGCAGGCGCAATGCCAGACGTGCATTATCCTGCGCTTCACCTGCTTTGCCGAACGCGACCGGCAGCAGTCCCGCCACGGCATGTTCAGGGTATTTAAGCAGCCAGCGGCGGGCCTCTTCGCGCAGGGTTTTCAGTTTAGAGAAGGCGCGGGCGACAGGGACAGCCAGCTCGGTACTGCCGACGCAGATGGCCACGGTCAGGGCTTCCTGCGGCTGGCGTCCTATGCTGTTGATAAAACCGGGCAGCCCATCCAGACCAAAGTGGGCCATGACCAGGGCGATGCCGGTGTGATGTTCGCTGCTGAGAACGTTCCACAGGCCAAGCGCTTTTTCACGCGGTAGTGCGGGAAGAATATAAAGGTTCCAGTCGCTGGCATAATGCGAGTGGTTGGCTGCCCAGTCGGCGAGCAGCTGAGGGTAATCGTCCTCCTCATAAGCTTTCACCGCGGTGGCAGGCAGCGACTGATTCCAGCTGGTGAACCCGAGGCGGGCCAGAACCTGATCGGACGGCAAACCGGCGATCTGCAGCTTACTGTGATTAGACCAGCTTGACAGGATATCTTCCGGTACGCCGTCGAAGACCGGCTCGACCGGCTGTACTGCCAGTGCCAGAAGCGGAATGCTGTTGGCCTGCTTTTTATTCAACCACGGGGGCGACACCAGGATAGCAGGCAGCATATCTGCGCTGGCGCAGTCGGTTTTGACATTCAGGCGCTGCTGGCTGTGAGCCACCAGTGCGGTCTCTTGTTCAGAAAGCCACGGCGCGACGTCAATCGCCAGCTGCGGCTGATTATGCAGCAGGGCATGCAGTTGGGTGCGCCAGAGCGCCTCTTCTTTACCGTTCAGCAGGCGAACCAGTGCGGTGAAAGCGGCATGGGGAAAACGCTGGCTGGCTTTAGCCGCACGTTCGTAGCTGCGCTTACCCTGGCCTGCGGCACGGATTAACATCTCCAGCGCCAGCGGATGATTGACGTGCATCAGCACTTCACCGCAGCGATCGCCGTGGGCATAGGGGGCAAAGCGCGGCAGGGCACGCACGCCCTGTTCCAGCAGAACCGTGGTGGTCAGTAGCTCGCCGTAATACCAGCTGTCGAAGACGTCCAGGCTTTTAAAATCGTGCAGCGCACGGAGCGTGCTCTCATCGGTAGCGGTGATCTTCAACAGTTCCAGTGCACCGATATCCGCATCGGGCCCGGTCTGGCGGAGGATCTCATCGGCCAGCTCAGGTTTTTCCGGCAGCAGGAGTGCTATCAGTGGCCGGCGCCAGGCAGGGGTATGGGGCAGGGCAGCAATAAGACGTTCAGCACATGCCTGCCAGATTTCCTCTTTGGCAGCTGAAAGGTGCCAGCGCAGACGCATTTCGTGCTCGGCAACGTTCTGCTGATAACCTGCAGGGGCATTATCGGCGGGATAAAACGAAATGTGACGGGTGCGGTAATCACGATCAAGACCGATCTGCAGGCTGGCGATAATCATCTCGGTCGCATAGATCAGGCCATAATGAGCAACGATGGCATCAATAAGCAGCGTGGCTTCTTTGCCCGCGTAGGTCTGGTTAATTTTTATCAGTGCTGCACCCGCCATCGGGGAGTTCTGCGGGATGGCTTTGCCCTCTGCCAGGCACTGCTGCGCCAGGGCAATTGCCTGCTGCCAGTCGCTTTCACAGCGGCTGCCCTCCAGCGGCACAGGACCGTTCTTACGGACCTCCTGACTTAATATTTTCATCCGCCGCAGTTGCTCTGCCGGCTCCTCCACTTTACCCGGCGAAGGAAGTGGCCGGTGACGATGGCTCAGGGCCAGTACCGATAATTTGACCGGGAGATCAATCTTCTCATCCTCTGTCAGCCAAAGGGGCGCGGCATCGCCAGCGACAGCGGTGGCCTGCGGGGGAGCCGGATGCGCAGCGGCCGGTGTCGAAACGGGGGCGGAGAGGGCGGTTTTTTCCTCGCGGGAAGACGGCTTAACGATGGTGTCCGAACTGGCGCTGGATCCCGTGCTGACCCGGGTCTCTCCCTCCGCTGCCTGGTAACCTTTACGCGTCTTTTCTTTTATTAACTTTTCACACGCGTTTCTGGCCTGTTCTTCATCGTCAAAGCTTTTAATCTGGCTTTGTCCCTGAGTTCCCACGCGTCCCCAGTTGAGATGGAGTTCCTGCTGTTGCTGTACAACGGTCCAGAATTTATGGGATTTTTCATCCTGATAGATCAAGGTGGTCATGAGGATTCCATTTACGTTAATGCGGTGTCCGCCATCAGGGCGAACACCGTCAAAAAGAGAAGCGATTCTCCGGGCACCCGCTGCTTTTTTAGCCGCTGCGGTAACAGACCGTCGGGTCAATGTAATCAACGGCAGTGGGGGGTTCAAGTGGAAAAATTCAGATGTTATCAACCAATTGTTGCTTATCTGGCTATGCTGAATCACAGATTCTGATTTTTCCTCCTTTATAGTATTGCCGTCAGGTTAACTAAGCGTTACGTAAAATCGCTAATGCGCGTGATGCAAACTGAACAAATTTTTTTGTTTTCGCTGCCATTCCTGGCGGAAATGTGGGCATGGTGCTAATTAAGTTGCGTAACAGATTTTATCAGGTAGAGTGTGGGCGTTTCGGGTTCCGGGCGTAAAACAGACTTTACGCTATGTTAGAGATTCGCTTAACAGGTGGTAAAAGGTACCGTTTATCAATTGGTTGCAACGAGCACTATTATGACTGAATTGATGAAAAGTTAGCCGGGTTGGATCTTTTTAATCCCGATAACCTTAACGTTAGTGCACGATGTGATAAGCATAAACGGCACAAATTACTCTCGGATGTTTTAATCAGGTAAAGGTAACTATGGGAAAAGCTCTCGTAATAGTTGAGTCCCCGGCAAAAGCCAAAACGATCAATAAATATCTCGGTAATGACTACGTGGTTAAATCCAGTGTGGGCCATATCCGCGATTTGCCGACCAGTGGATCAACAGTTAAAAAGAGCGCTGACTCTACAACCAGTAAAACAACCAAAAAGGTCAAAAAAGACGAAAAGACGGCCCTGGTCAACCGTATGGGCGTCGATCCTTATCATGGCTGGGATGCTAATTACCAGATCCTGCCAGGTAAGGAAAAAGTTGTCGCTGAGCTGAAGGCACTGGCTGAGAAAGCTGACCACATCTATCTCGCAACGGACCTTGACCGCGAAGGGGAAGCCATTGCCTGGCACCTGCGGGAAGTGATCGGTGGCGATGAGTCGCGGTACAGTCGCGTCGTGTTTAACGAAATCACCAAAAATGCGATTCGACAGGCGTTTGAAAAGCCGGGCGAACTGAATATAGACCGTGTTAATGCCCAGCAGGCGCGCCGATTTATGGACCGTGTTGTGGGCTACATGGTATCGCCGCTGCTGTGGAAAAAAGTGGCGCGTGGGCTGTCCGCTGGCCGCGTCCAGTCGGTCGCGGTGCGGCTGGTGGTGGAGCGTGAGCGCGAAATCAAAGCGTTTGTTCCGGAAGAGTACTGGGATCTGAACGCTGAGCTGACCACGCCGAAAGGGGTTGATCTGCCGATGCAGGTCACCCACCAGGGAGATAAGCCTTTCCGTCCGGTGAACCGTGAGCAGACTCACGCCGCCGTCAGCCTGCTGGAAAAAGCACGCTATGTGGTGGCCGATCGTGAAGATAAGCCGACCAGCAGTAAGCCAGGCGCTCCGTTCATTACGTCCACGCTTCAGCAGGCAGCCAGCACCCGCCTGGGCTTTGGCGTGAAGAAAACCATGATGATGGCCCAGCGTCTGTATGAGGCCGGCCATATTACTTATATGCGTACCGACTCAACCAACCTGAGCCAGGATGCCGTCAGCATGGTTCGCGGCTACATCGAAGATGAATTCGGCGCGAAATATCTGCCGAAAGCCGCCAATGTCTACAGCAGCAAAGAGAACTCTCAGGAAGCGCATGAAGCCATCCGTCCCTCAGATGTCAAAGTGCAGTCCGAGCAGCTGAAAGATATGGAAAACGACGCGCAGAAGCTGTATCAGTTGATCTGGCGTCAGTTCGTCGCCTGTCAGATGATGCCCGCGCAGTACGACTCCACCACGCTGACCGTTGAAGCCGCAGACTTCAAACTCAAGGCAAAAGGGCGCACGCTGCGCTTTGATGGCTGGACACGAGTGATGGCTGCACTGCGTAAGGGTGATGAAGATCGCGTGTTGCCAGACGTTGCGGTTGGCAGTGAACTCAGCCTGCAGCAGTTGGTGCCGAGCCAGCACTTCACCAAGCCCCCGGCTCGCTTCAGCGAAGCCTCGCTGGTGCGTGAGCTGGAAAAACGCGGTATCGGTCGTCCTTCAACCTACGCTTCGATTATTTCGACCATTCAGGATCGCGGATATGTGAAGGTTGAAAGCCGCCGCTTCTATGCAGAAAAAATGGGCGAGATTGTCACAGACCGTCTGGAAGAAAGCTTCCGCGATCTGATGAATTATGACTTTACTGCCCACATGGAAGACAATCTCGACAAGGTCGCGAAAAACGAAGCGCAGTGGAAAGCGGTGCTGGATCAGTTCTTTGCCGAGTTCAGCGACCAGCTGGCGCAGGCAGAAAAGGATCCGGAAGAAGGCGGTATGCAGCCTAATCAGATGATCCTGACCTCGATCGACTGCCCGACCTGTAGCCGTCAGATGGGTATTCGCACGGCGAGCACCGGCGTGTTCCTGGGCTGCTCTGGCTATGCGCTACCGCCGAAAGAGCGCTGCAAGCAGACGATTAACCTGATCCCCGAGAATGAAGTGCTGAATATTCTCGAAGGGGACGATGCGGAAACCAATGCGCTGCGTGCCCGTCGCCGCTGCCAGAAATGCGGCACGGCGATGGACAGCTACTTAATCGACCCTCAGCGCAAGCTGCACGTCTGCGGTAATAATCCGGAGTGTGATGGCTACGAGATCGAACAGGGCGAGTTCCGTATCAAGGGGTATGACGGTCCGATCGTAGAGTGCGAGAAATGTGGTTCTGAAATGCACCTGAAAATGGGGCGCTTTGGTAAGTACATGTCCTGTACCAATGACGAGTGCAAAAATACGCGTAAAATTCTGCGCAGCGGCGAAGTGGCACCACCGAAAGAAGATCCGGTCCCACTGCCTGAACTGCCGTGTGAGAAGTCAGATGCGTATTTTGTCCTGCGTGACGGGGCTGCCGGTGTGTTCCTGGCCGCTAATACCTTCCCTAAATCGCGTGAAACCCGCGCGCCGCAGGTAGAGGAGTTGCAGCGCTTCCGCGATCGCTTACCGGAGAAACTGCGCTATCTGGCCGATGCCCCGGCGACCGATCCGGACGGCAATAAAGCCGTGGTGCGGTTCAGCCGCAAAACGAAACAGCAGTACGTCAGCACAGAAAAAGACGGAAAAGCCACTGGCTGGTCTGCCTTCTTCGTTGACGGCAAATGGGAAGTCACCGCGAAGAAGTAACGTCGCGCTTCCCGTCAGTGAGCGGGCCGCCCCGTGCGGCTCGCTCCTGCTTATCTTCTCTGCGGCTTTGCTCTGCCGCCACTATACATCTCCCTCATTTTTGATATAGTTGTTATAGATAATCCCTTTCTTATTATTTATTCGTATTATAACCTTCGGACCTGAAGCTGCCGCTGCATGAGCCCTGTCGCTTTGCTGCATCGACAGCGATTACGGTTACAGATCGATTACCTGAGTCCGGCTCTCATTTGCTACCGGGTTGTCGGCGCATTGTTTCAAACCCTGGATGGAATGAAAAATGAAATTGCAGCAGCTGCGTTACATCGTTGAAGTGGTGAATCACAATCTCAACGTCTCTTCAACGGCCGAAGGACTCTACACCTCGCAGCCCGGGATCAGTAAGCAAGTCCGTATGCTGGAAGACGAGCTGGGCATTCAGATTTTCGCCCGTAGCGGCAAACATTTAACCCAGGTCACGCCAGCAGGGCAGGAAATCATCCGCATCGCACGCGAAGTCCTGTCAAAAGTGGACGCCATTAAATCGGTCGCCGGTGAACATACCTGGCCTGATAAAGGGTCGCTTTATGTTGCAACCACGCACACCCAGGCCCGCTATGCGCTGCCGAATGTGATTAAAGGGTTTATAGAACGTTACCCGCGTGTTTCCCTCCATATGCATCAGGGCTCTCCGACGCAGATTGCTGAAGCAGTCTCGAAAGGTAATGCGGACTTTGCCATTGCCACTGAAGCACTGCATCTCTACGACGACCTGATCATGCTGCCGTGTTATCACTGGAATCGCGCCATCGTTGTCACGCCTGATCATCCTCTGGCAGCGAAAAGCAAAGTGTCGATTGAGGAGCTGGCGGAGTATCCGTTAGTGACCTATACCTTCGGTTTTACGGGCCGTTCAGAACTGGACACTGCCTTCAATCGTGCCGGCCTGACTCCCCGTATTGTCTTTACCGCTACAGATGCTGATGTGATTAAAACCTATGTCAGACTGGGCCTGGGTGTGGGGGTGATTGCCAGCATGGCTGTAGATCCGGTCTCTGATCCCGACCTGGTCCGGATTGAAGCCACTGACGTTTTCAGCTTCAGCACAACGAAAATCGGCTTCCGCCGGAGCACCTTCCTGCGCAGCTATATGTATGATTTTATCCAGCGTTTCGCGCCACACCTGACAAGGGATGTGGTGGATACCGCCGTCGGGCTACGTTCTAACGAAGATATCGAAGCGATGTTCAAAGACATCAAACTTCCGGCAAAATAAACTCAGCTGTGATGATGAGTGACATTGAGAGCCGCAGCGCGGCTCTTTTTTTATCTTCTGATGCGCCTCGCTCCTCCATTCTTTAACGTCCTTTCATTATTTTTTCGTAAATGAAACATGTATCACATGTTTATTGATTGTTATTTCTTAAATGAGAAACAGTACACAATTTTCAATCCACCTCTTTGCGCTACCTTAAGATGATTCTCATACTCTAGTTATAAGTTGTCAGTATCGCCCGCAACCAAAGGCTTTTACTGGAAAACTCTAGTTTAGAATGGAACTACTGCAGAAAGCGCTGGGTTGAGTTTGTGTTAAGTCTTATTTATTCCGGCGAAGTTGAGTTAGTACTTTTAATTAATCTTATTCATGGTTGATTAAACCTCTTTATCGTTTTGTACAATAAAAATTACTGGATTTTGCAACAGAGAATGTTTAGGATTCATCCTAATTTCTGATTGGTTCAAACAATCGTTTTAATGAGAGTGATTATCAAAAACTATGGCGACGAGATTATCTGTACAACCCGGCTTCGGGGATAAAACCATCAAGGTTGAGCGTAACAGCAATCTGAGACGCAAAGCCTGGCTGACGGTTTTCGCTGTTTCATCACTGTTTTGGGTGGTCGTGGGCTTATCCGTTTGGCGTATGTGGGGGTAACTAATGTACCTGAGACAGCCAGAGCAGAAACCGCAACAGTTACGCAAAACCAATGAGCGTCTCTGTAAGGGTAAGAATGATCCTCAGCAGGCCATCCCGGCATCCTGGGAAATGAACGACCTGCAGCGTCATTTTATTGAGTCAATGTTCGAAGATACGAAAGCCAAATAATTCAGTCAGTAATTACTCAGTTTTTTTCTGAGACTTATAAATAAAATAGCTCTTATTATCATTCAGGCTGCTTCACTGGTCAGGGCACTTTAACGCCCATTTTTGATGCTAAGCCATCACTTAACGGTAAAACTCGCGGTGTAAATGACGTGAGTTTAATGACGTACGTTACGGTCACAGATGGCCGGAAGGAGTATGACGATGAACTTAACTCAAATTACCTGGTTCAGCACGTGGACATTTTCTGCTCTGTTCTGGACCAGCGCGCTATGGCTTGCAATGATGGTGCGTTAATACCCATTATTAATAAACTTCTCGCGTAGTAACAATAACGCTCTGCCGATGACTGTCGCAGGGCGTTTTTGTTTTTTAATTTTCAGTTTGTTTCAGTACTTGTCAATTAGTGTTGTTATCAAAACGTTGCGTCTTGATTGTGCTATGTTTATACAGACCTTGTTATTAATAAGGTTTTACCCGGCATCTGCATTTGTGGGTTCGCTGCCTCTGCGATGGTTTGGGTTGAATGTATAAAAGAACACGCAATGGAGGAGCAATGTCAACGACCCTACGCCAACTCACTCATGACACCCTGTCTGTCCACGACCAGCAGTATCACTATTACAGCCTGTCAAAAGCCGCTGCTGAACTGGGTGATATCTCACGCCTGCCAAAATCCATGAAGGTGCTGCTGGAAAATCTGCTGCGCTGGCAGGATAACGAATCGGTTACGGCAGAAGATATCCATGCCCTGGCCGGCTGGCTGAAAGATGCCCATGCCGAGCGCGAGATAGCCTATCGGCCCGCGCGCGTGCTGATGCAGGACTTTACCGGTGTACCGGCGGTGGTGGATCTGGCGGCGATGCGTGAAGCGGTAAACCGTCTTGGTGGCGATGTGGCCAAAGTGAACCCCCTTTCTCCCGTTGACCTGGTGATTGACCACTCGGTCACAGTTGACCACTTCGGCGATGACGATGCATTTGAAGAAAACGTCCGCCTGGAGATGGAGCGTAACCACGAACGTTACGTGTTTCTGCGCTGGGGGCAAAAAGCTTTTAACCGTTTCAGCGTGGTGCCCCCCGGAACCGGCATTTGTCATCAGGTCAATCTGGAATATCTGGGTAAGGCCGTCTGGCACGAGCAGCAAGATGGACAGGAAGTGGCTTACCCCGACACGCTGGTCGGCACGGATTCACACACGACCATGATCAATGCGCTGGGCGTGTTGGGGTGGGGAGTGGGGGGCATCGAGGCCGAAGCCGCGATGCTGGGCCAGCCGGTTTCGATGCTGATCCCGGATGTCGTCGGTTTTAAGCTGACCGGAAAGCTCCAGCCTGGGATTACCGCCACTGACCTGGTGCTGACGGTCACGCAAATGCTACGTAAACATGGTGTGGTGGGTAAATTCGTCGAGTTCTACGGTGACGGTCTTGACGATCTCCCGCTAGCTGACCGCGCCACCATTGCCAATATGGCACCGGAATATGGTGCTACCTGTGGTTTCTTCCCTGTTGATGCCGTAACGCTGAGCTACAT
Source organism: Erwinia persicina NBRC 102418 (assembly GCF_001571305.1). GTDB lineage: Bacteria > Pseudomonadota > Gammaproteobacteria > Enterobacterales > Enterobacteriaceae > Erwinia > Erwinia persicina. Next base: position 57,625 of record NZ_BCTN01000002.1, read on the forward strand.
GAAGCTCACCGGGCGCAGTACGGAACAGGTGGCACTGGTGGAGGCGTACAGTAAAGCGCAAGGGCTGTGGCGTGAAACGGGCGATGAACCGGTGTTTACCAGTACGCTGGCGCTGGATATGGGGCAGGTTGAGTCCAGCCTTGCCGGACCGAAACGGCCGCAGGATCGCGTGGCACTCGGTGATGTGCCCGCTGCATTCCGTGCCAGCAATGAACTGGAAGTCAATCAGGCCCAAAAAGCGCATAAGGCGGTGCAGTACCAGGACAGTAAAACCCGTCAGCAGCATCAGCTGGAGGACGGCGCGGTGGTAATTGCCGCGATCACTTCCTGTACGAACACCTCCAATCCCAGCGTGCTGATGGCAGCCGGTTTGTTGGCGAAAAAAGCTGTCTCTCTGGGGTTACACCGTAAACCCTGGGTGAAAGCCTCACTCGCTCCCGGTTCAAAAGTTGTTTCTGATTATCTTGCTGCGGCCCGTCTGACACCCTACCTCGACAAGCTGGGCTTCAACCTGGTGGGTTACGGTTGCACCACCTGTATCGGTAACTCCGGCCCGCTTCCTGATGAAGTTGAAAATGCCATTAAAGAAGGTGATCTGACGGTGGGTGCCGTCCTGTCTGGTAACCGTAATTTCGAAGGGCGTATCCACCCCTTTGTTAAAACTAACTGGCTGGCATCGCCGCCGCTGGTTGTGGCGTATGCCCTGGCGGGCAATATGACGTTAAACCTGCAGACTGACCCGCTTGGCGAAGATATGGCCGGTAATCCTGTCTATCTCAAAGACATCTGGCCTTCTCCGGAGGAGATTGCTGAAGCTGTCCAGATGGTTTCCACCGATATGTTCCATAAAGAATATGCCGAAGTGTTTGAAGGCACGCCGGAATGGCAGCAAATCGAAGTCAGTGAAGCGGCGACTTATGACTGGGATGAAGGCTCAACCTATATTCGCCTGTCACCTTTCTTTGATGATATGGAAAAGGAACCTAAGCCCGTTAAGGATATTCAGGGTGCACGAATCCTGGCGATGCTCGGTGATTCTGTGACCACTGACCATATCTCTCCGGCAGGAAGCATTAAAGCTGACAGTCCGGCGGGACGTTACCTGCTCGCGCACGGTGTTGAGCGTGCAGACTTTAACTCCTATGGATCACGTCGTGGTAACCATGAAGTGATGATGCGCGGTACCTTTGCCAATATCCGTATCCGTAACGAAATGGTCCCGGGTGTGGAAGGAGGGATGACACGCTTTATTCCCGGAAATGAAAAGATGGCGATCTATGATGCCGCTATGCGCTATCAGCAGGCGGGTATTCCGCTGGCCGTGATTGCCGGTAAAGAGTATGGCTCTGGTTCCAGCCGCGACTGGGCGGCAAAAGGCCCACGTTTGCAGGGGGTGAGGGTGGTGATTGCCGAGTCGTTTGAACGTATTCACCGTTCTAACCTGATCGGTATGGGCATCTTACCGCTGGAATTCCCAACGGGGGTGACGCGTAAAACACTGGGGCTGACCGGCGATGAACTGATTGATGTGCAGGATCTTCAGCAATTGACGCCCGGCGGTGTGGTCAAAGTGACGCTGACGCGGACGGACGGAAGCAAGAATGTGCTGGATACGCGCTGTCGTATCGATACCGGCAACGAACTGACCTATTATCAGAATGACGGCATTCTGCATTACGTGATCCGTAACATGCTGCAGTAAACGCTTTTACCGCCCTCAGAGCACAAAAAACCGGCCATCAGGCCGGTTTTTTTTATCACCTAAGGGGACCGCATGAGGGATTACTTTGACAGCAGGTGACCCATCTTCGCCGCTTTGGTATCCAGATAATGCGCGTTGTTAGGGTTTCTTCCCACAATAAGTGGAACGCGCTCGGTGATATTAATCCCGGCTTCCGTCAGAATCTCTACCTTTCTTGGATTATTGGTCAGCAGCCGGACTTCATGCACGCCCAACAGTTTGAACATATCCGCACAAATCGTAAAATCGCGCTCGTCGGCAGCAAAGCCCAACTGATTGTTCGCCTCTACCGTGTCGTAGCCTTTATCCTGCAGGGCATAGGCCCGGATTTTGTTCAGCAGACCGATATTGCGTCCTTCCTGACGATGGTAAAGCAGGATCCCACGCCCCTGTTCCGCGATCTGCGTCAGCGCGGCTTCCAGCTGAAAACCGCAGTCGCAGCGCAGGCTGAAGAGAGCATCGCCTGTCAGACACTCGGAATGGACGCGTGACAGCACTGGCTTACTATCGGAAATATCGCCGTAAACCAGGGCAACATGGTCATGCCCGGTTGCCAGTTCTTCAAAACCTACCATAAGGAAATCTCCCCATGGCGTGGGCAGATTCGCTTCTGCTACCCGTTTAAGCTGCATGTGACTCTCCAGAAACTTCAGGTGTTGCGCTATGATCTGATAGCGCAGTGTCAGTGACCTGACGCCAACAATTGAGCCTATTTTGCCACAACACGGCGTGCGCAGGTTAACACGTTAGAGCGATTGATTTAATAGCGCACAATTATCGCTATCACAATCCTTATGTTATTATTTTTAAAGCCAATCTTATAACAAGGTTGTGATATCAACGGCGCTAAGGAAAAACACATGGCAGATATCCTTAAACGTACCACCCTTGGCATGCTGTTACTCCTGATTATGCCTGTTGGGGTGATGCTGTCAGGCTGGCAGTGGCAGCCTGGAGAGATGGGGTGGGGCCATAAAGTCCTCTTCTGGTTTACCGAAACGGTCACCAGCCCGTGGGGAATACTGACCAGTGCCATTCTTTGCGGCTGGTTTCTCTGGTGCCTCCGCTTTCGCTGGAAACCGGCGGTCTTCCTGCTGGGGATAATTATTGGCGCCTTGCTGACCGGACAGTACACCAAAAGCCTGATTAAAGAAGAGGTGCAGGAGCCGCGTCCCTATGTGCTCTGGCTGGAAAAAACCTACGGTATTAATGGGCAGGTATTCTATGAGCAGAAACGTAAACAGCGCAGTATCACTGTGCGTGATGCCGTCGCGGACAATCCGCAACTGCCTGGCTGGTTAAAAAAGCACTGGGCATTTGAAACAGGCTTTGCTTTCCCTTCGGGCCATACGATGTTTGCCGCCAGCTGGGCGCTGCTGGGTGTCGGCCTGCTGTGGCCGCGTCGCCGCTACGTTACCCTTATCCTGCTGATGGGGTGGGCTACTGCAGTAATGGGCAGTCGCCTGATGCTGGGTATGCACTGGCCGCGTGATTTAATTGTGGCCACGCTGATTAGCTGGTTATTCATTACCCTGGCGACCTGGCTGGCCCAGCGTTTCTGCGGTCCGTTAACCGTACCGCCGCAGGAACAGCAGGAGATCGCGGAACGGGAAAATGACGCCTGATGATTGTAAAGACGCCTTTCTGCCCCCACTTAGTTCAGTCAGCTTGTTATGCGCAGTTGGAGTGACATGAGGGACGCAGGAGGGCAATCTGGGGGCATCCTCATATCTGTGCAAGCATAAGCGCGTTTTTTTTGGCATAATTCATCTGGTTAACACCAGGTTATGGGATGAACTGTGAAATATTTGCTGATTTTTTTAGTGGTTCTGGCGATTTTCGTCATTTCTGTCACGCTGGGCGCGCACAACGATCAGGTGGTGACGTTCAACTATCTGCTGGCGCAGGGTGAGTTCCGTGTTTCAACGTTGTTGGCTTCACTTTTTGCTGCCGGCTTCCTGTTAGGCTGGGCAATCTGTGGGCTGTTCTGGCTGCGTGTTCGTGTTTCACTGGCGCATGCTCAACGCAAAATTAAACGTCTTCAGCAGCAACTGGGGCAGACAGAAGAAACTGTGACAACGTCACAGGTTACTGTCGTCAAGGAATAATCACCTATGTTAGAACTGCTGTTTCTGTTACTCCCCGTCGCCGCCGCCTATGGCTGGTATATGGGGCGCAGAAGTGCGCAACAGGATAAGCAACAGGAGGCCAGCCGCCTGTCACGTGACTACGTGACCGGGGTGAACTTCCTGCTTTCTAATCAGCAGGATAAAGCCGTCGATCTTTTCCTCGATATGTTGAAAGAGGATAGCGGCACGGTCGAAGCGCATCTTACGCTGGGTAACCTGTTCCGCTCTCGCGGTGAGGTCGATCGCGCAATACGCATTCACCAGGCTCTGATGGAAAGTTCTTCTCTTACCTATGACCAGCGGCTGTTGGCTATCCAGCAATTGGGACGTGACTACATGGCGGCCGGATTTTACGATCGTGCTGAACAGATGTTTGGCCAACTGGTGGATGAAACTGATTTTCGCATCAGCGCCCTGCAGCAGTTGCTGGTGATCCACCAGGCGACCAGTGACTGGCCAAATGCGATTGAAGTCGCCGAACGGCTGGTTAAACAGGGTAAAGATCGCCTGAAAATGGAAATTGCTCACTTTTACTGTGAGCTGGCGCTTCAGGCCATCAGCAGCGACGATCTTGACCGCGCGATGAGTCTTCTGAAAAAAGGAGAGTCCGCCGACCGAAGCAGTGCCCGGGTTTCGATTATGATGGGCCGTATTCATATGGCTAAGAATGAATATCAGAAAGCGGTAGGGCATTTACAGCGGGTCATTGAGCAGGATAAAGAACTGGTCAGCGAAACCCTTGAGATGCTGGAAGGATGCTACGAACACCTGGGGCAACCTCAGGCCTGGGCGGAGTATCTTAAACGTTGTGTCGAAGAAAATACCGGTGCAGCGGCCGAGCTTTATCTGGCGGGTATTCTCGATCGTGAAGAGGGCCCGGAAGTCGCGCAAACCTACATTACACGTCAGCTTCAGCGGCATCCTACTATGCGTGTTTTCCATCGTCTGATGGATTTCAACTTGCAGGAGGCGGAAGAGGGCCGGGCTAAGGACAGTCTGATGGTGCTGCGTGATATGGTCGGTGAACAAATCCGCACCAAACCGCGCTACCGCTGCCATAAATGTGGGTTTACGGCCCATGCTCTTTACTGGCACTGCCCGTCATGCCGTGCCTGGTCATCCGTTAAACCGATCAGAGGCCTCGACGGCCAGTAAACAGAACCCGCCTGTGGTGGGGGAATTACCCACTTTAGTTACAACATACTAATGAGGTTTTTTAATAAAGGTGCCAGTAACATCAGCGTTGTCTTCGGTCATACAGGAAGAGAGTTGATTCGCTGTGCATTTTCCTGTGTCACAGGTAGAATGCATCCCGTTTATCGTTTGCGCCACGCGGTGCTCCACTTTAAGAGGGGATTCCCATGCTATTACCTCAGATAACCGGCTCACCGATTGTGGTGGCGTTAGATTATGCCGACCGCAATAACGCCCTGGCGTTTATTGACCAGATTGAACCCGGCAGCTGCCGCCTCAAGATTGGCAAAGAAATGTTTACGCGCTTCGGGCCTCAGTGGGTGCGCGATGTGCAACAGCGTGGCTTTGAGGTTTTCCTTGATTTGAAATTCCATGATATTCCCAATACTACGGCCCATGCCGTGGCGGCAGCGGCAGACCTCGGTGTATGGATGGTCAATGTCCACGCCAGCGGCGGGGCACGAATGATGACGGCAGCACGAGAAGCCCTGGTCCCTTTTGGCAAGGATGCGCCACTGCTGATTGCGGTCACGGTGCTGACCAGCATGGACGCTGATGACTTACGCGGTCTTGGTATTGAACTCTCCCCGGCAGAGCAGGCCGGGCGCCTGGCGCGCCTGACCCAACAGTGCGGGCTTGATGGCGTGGTGTGTTCTGCTCAGGAAGCCCGGCATTTCAAACAGGCTATCGGGCAGACGTTCCGGCTGGTCACACCCGGCATTCGCCCGGCAGGCAGCGATGCGGGCGATCAACGGCGGATTATGACACCCCGGCAGGCGCAGCAGGCAGGGGTTGATTATATGGTGATCGGTCGTCCGATTACACAATCCGCCGATCCGGCCAGTACACTGCGTAGCATCCTGAACGATTTACAGGAGGCATAATGGCCGATGACAACAGCCGGCTGGTTTACTCAACGGAAACCGGACGAATTGACGAACCTAAAGCAGTAGTGCAGCGGGCGAAGGGCGATGGCATAGTGCGTATACAGCGCCAGACCAGCGGCCGAAAGGGTAAAGGTGTCTGCCTGATTAGCGGTATTGATCTTGATGATGCGGAATTAACGAAACTGACGGCTGAACTTAAAAAGAAATGTGGCTGCGGCGGAGCACTGAAAGAGGGAGTCATCGAAATTCAGGGCGATAAACGCGACCTGTTAAAAACACTACTGGAAGCTAAAGGGTTTAAAGTAAAACTGGCCGGGGGGTAAGTTTTACCGCTTAACAGGGCCGAACAGCGTTCGGCCCGCGATACGCTGCTTTATTATTTGTCGATTTGATGTCCGATGATCCCACCTACTGCGGCGCCACCCAGGGTACCCAGTCCACTTCCGTTTGTCAGAACAGAACCACCAATAGCGCCAGCACCTGCGCCGATTGCTGTATTACGATCGCGTTTAGACCAGTTTGAGCATGCGCTCAGGGAAAGAACTAATGTAGCGGCCAGCAAGCCGGCGGTAATGCGTTTTGCAGTGATTGACATATTTACTACTCCTTAATTGCAGCACCAGAGATACTCATCAAGTATAGAAGAGGCTCTGCGTTATCGAGCCTGCACCGGCTTGTTTTCTGGTGATTTATGTCACCGAACGCATAAAATTCGCGTAAATAATTGTCTGTGTGTGAATCCGCCGGCTCAGGACTCCCTCACCTTAACCGGATAGTAAGACTTCTAACTATCACTGGGGTAAAGGCAATAACTTATTTTGAAATATTGCTGGACGTCTTTACAGGTAAAAAATCTTAATTTCCCCGGCTATTTTTTTCGAACCGCCTCGCAAAATTTTTTGTCCAGCCGGATCCTGCCGCTGATACAGCCATTGCCTCCATACCCGTCTTCATCTGTGGCGCAGACAATAAATGCCCGGCCACAGTGGAGAAAACGACATGCTGGAACATCTTAAGCAGCAGGTGCTGGACGCTAACCTTGCGCTACCGCGCTATGGACTGGTGACTTTTACCTGGGGCAACGTAAGCGCCATTGACCGTGAGCAGGGCGTTATTGTCATCAAACCCTCCGGCGTCAGCTATGACGACATGAAGCGGGACGATATGGTCGTCGTAGACCTGTCCACGGGGCAGGTGATTGAAGGCGATAAACGGCCCTCATCTGACACCGATACGCATCGTGCGCTCTATCTCGCCTGGCCTCATATAGGGGGGATTGTCCATACACATTCGCGTCATGCCACCATCTGGGCGCAGGCAGGAAAAGATCTGCCCGCATGGGGCACCACCCATGCCGATGATTTCTACGGGGCCATTCCCTGTACCCGACAGATGCGCGACGACGAAATCCGCGATCGCTATGAATGGCAAACCGGGCAGGTGATCATTGAAACGCTGCAACAGCGCAGTATCGATCCCTTAGCGATCCCCGCTGTGCTGGTTAACTCACACGGGCCTTTTGCCTGGGGTCGCAGCGCCGAAGACGCCGTCCACAGCGCGGTGGTGCTGGAAGAGGTGGCCTATATGGGCATTTTCAGTCAACAACTGACCCCGCAGCTGCCGGCAGTACAGCAGGTCTTGCTGGATAAACACTATCTGCGCAAGCACGGTAAAAATGCCTATTACGGACAGAAATAACCGATATACCCGCGGCTGACCGCTATCCACGTGGTTGCCTGCATGACACATCACTTAGCGGCATACCGTCAGCGTGGCGGGCTGCCGCCGTTTGCGTCCTTCGCCCGTTTTTCCTCCCTCCTGCCCGCAGGCGCTGTCGCGCATATTTCCGACGGCTTTATCTGTTATTTTTCTTAAAAATCAAACACCCATTTAGCACGGACAGACTCTGGATTAGGCTGGGGCTGCGTATAACGCATAACTAAACAGAGGATATTTTTATGACTGTTGTAAATCAGACTACCTGCAGGCTGTTTAACGAAGCGGGACAAATGACCCAGCTGTCCGCTTATTACGAGGAAGAGCGCCGCACGATGTGGATGATGCTGCGGGCGCAGCCACGTCCGAGTTTTAACCATCAACTGATCGAAGAGATCATGAACCTCAGCTATGCCGCCCAGCGCTCAGGATTGCAGATCGACTTCTGGGTAACGGGCTCACTGGTTCCCACCATGTTTAACGCGGGGGGAGATCTGCGCTTTTTTGTGGAGTCTATCAAGAACGGACGGCGGGAGGCGCTGAGGGCTTACGCCCGCGCGTGCGTTGACTGTATCCATGCCGCTGCACGCGGGTTCGATACGGGAGCCGTCAGTATTGCGATGGTGGAAGGAAGCGCACTGGGTGGTGGCTTCGAGGCGGCGCTGGCGCACCATTTTATCCTCGCACAAAACACCGCCCGCATGGGATTTCCGGAGATCGCATTTAACCTGTTTCCGGGAATGGGTGGATACTCGCTGGTCGCGCGTCGTTCCGGGATGAAGCTGGCGGAGGAGCTGATCTGTGAGGGTGAATCGCATACGGCAGAGTGGTTCGAAACCCGGGGCCTGGTCGATCGGCTATTCCAGCCGGGAGACGGTTACCGCTGTACGCGCACCTTTATCGATACGTTAAGACCGAAACTTAATGGGGTAAGGGCGATGCTGAAAGCGCGTCAGCGCGTACTGCAACTCTCCCGGGCTGAGCTGATGGATATCACGGAGGACTGGGTCGATTTCGCCTTTACCATGGAGCCAAAGGATATTGCCTATATGGAGCGTTTAGTCCAACTGCAAAACCGTCACAGCGCGCAGACGTTACTGAAAGCGGGCTGATTCCCCTCCCTCACGGACGATTAGTGGCATGATGCCGTAGAAGCCAGTGCTCGAGTTCGTCAGCGGGCATTGGCTTCGCATACAAAAAGCCCTGACGGGTGTGCACACCGCTTGCTCTGACAAACTCAGCCTCTTCTTCAGTTTCAATCCCCTCCGCAATCACTTCTAAGTTAAGCGCTCTGGCAACGGCAACGATGGCCCTGACCAGGGATTGCGAAACTTCGCGATGATCGACGCCACGGATAAAGCTCTGATCCAGTTTAATGGCATTTATCGGTACGCGGGCCAGCTGTGACAGCGAGGAATATCCGGTGCCGAAATCGTCAAGATGAACGGCCGCACCCAGTTGTTGAAACTGATTCATCAGCATCAGTGCCTGTTGCTCATTCTCAATCAGGCAGCTTTCCGTCAGCTCGATATCAATGGGGCAGTGGGTCAGACCGGCCTGATCAAGCGCCAGTTTCAGGTCGGTATAAATATTCTGATCGACCAGCTGACGGGGCGAAACATTGACCGCGACGCGCAGAAATATTCCCTGTTTCCGCCAGAGCAGGATTTGTTCCAGCACGGCCAGCATCACCCAGCGTCCCAGCGGAATAATCAAACCGGACTCTTCGGCATAGGAGATGAAACTGTCCGGGGGGATCAGGCCACGCTCAGGCGACATCCAGCGCACCAGTGCTTCAACGCTGGTCACCGCGCCATCCGCATTCAGTTTCGGCTGATAGTGCAGCACCAGTTGATGCTGTTCCAGTGCTTTACGCAGGTTAGTGTCGAGCCACAGATATTCAAAGACGCGTTGATTCATCTCGGCAGAAAAAATACAGAATTTGCCGCGCCCGTTTTCTTTCGCCGTGTACATTGCCGTATCGGCATTACGGATCAGGCTCTCACGATCTTCGCCATGCTGCGGGGCGAGGGCAATCCCGATAGAGCAGCCAGAATAGACTTCGATCAGGCCTATGCGAAAAGGCTGTTTAAGCCGCTCAAGAATACGCGAAGACATCGCTTCTAATGCAGCCTGGCTGGTGTCTTCGGCAAGCACAATAAATTCATCGCCGCCCAGACGCGCCAGTGTCTGAGTTTTATCCAGACAGCTGAGGATCGCCAGGGAAACAGCCTGAAGGAGCTGGTCGCCAAACATATGCCCGTAGGCATCGTTCACTTTTTTAAAATTATCAAGATCCAGATAGACCACACCCATCTGCTGGGTGGTGCGTTTTTCCAGCGTTTCTGTAATTTGGTGATTAATGGCATTACGGTTGGGCAGACCCGTGATGGTATCCGTATTTGCCAGTACCCGCAGACGCTCCTGTGCACGACGTTCTTCAGTGATATCCATTCCGGAACAGATGAGATAAATTTCGTTTTTACCACTGCCGCTGTGAACAAATTTATTGCGGAACAGGAAGAGGCGCTGACCTTTTTTCGTCTTGATCCAGCGTTCAACTTCATACGAGCTGCCTTCACGGAAAAATGTGCTGATATTGCGTCGCGAGGCGGCCGCCTCCTGACGGGACATAAACAGCTGGAAGACATTGCGACCAATCACGTCCTGTTCTTTAAGGCCGGTATACTCTTCACACAACCGATTAAAACGCTGAATATTTCCCTGATGATCAACAATAACAATTACCGAATTCGCTTCCGAAACCACCTGCTCTGCAAACGACAGACCCAACACCAGGTCACGGGCTACGGAAGAGGTATCCCCCCAGGCTGAGGCGGTACCGGCCCAGGTAGACTGTGACACTTTTCGGCCGACCAGGTGCATGGAGAGCTCAGTGCCATAAAGCGTAATGGTGAGATTCACACTGGAGGTGATGACCGTCATATTGCGCAGCATACTGGCCTGGGAGGCCGTCAGGTTAACGGCAATATTGGTGATGCCACCTTCATCTTCAGCAAAAAGCAGTGCATCGCTGTCGGAAGATAAACGCCAATGAGGGCTGCTGGTGCCAAAATACGCATACAGAAGCGTTTGCCCTTGTTCATCGGTCATTTTGTTTCCCTCGATGCGACTTAGCAGATGGTATCTTCTTATTTTAGCAACAGTATTCGGCAACCAGCTGGATCACAAGTGACCCGGGGAATATATTTTTTTGCTGAAAATTACCGGGTAGCATAAGAGCCCCCGATCAGGCGATCGGGGGAGCATATTAGCAGGATAATTTGACTAAGTTGATCACTTTGTCGGTCATATTTGCCTTACGGCAGAGGTATTTGAAATCCTTCTCAATTGACGGAAAATTCATCACATATTGACTTTCTCGTCGCGAAGCACTATCGGACTTTCACGCACGGTCGGGGTATCACTGTGCAGGGCACGGCGAATGGCGAAAAACGCGGCGATAAGCATCGTCACGGCAACCAGCATAAAGAAGGCGCAGAGTCCGGCATTGATCTGATTGCTGATAACAATGGTCTGCATATCTGCCACTGTTTTTGCCGGAGCGATCACGATGCCCTGGTCAATACCTTTGCCAAATTTCTTCGCCTGGGCGAGGAAACCAATAGAGGGCTTCTCGTGGAAGATTTTCTGCCATCCGGCAGTCATTGAGGTGATAAACAGCCACACTGTCGGGATAATTGTGACCCAGGCATAGCGCTGTTTTTTCATTTTAAACAACACCACGGTACCGAGGATCAGCGCCATTGAAGCCAGCATCTGGTTACCGATACCAAATAACGGCCAGAGGGTATTAATCCCGCCGAGCGGGTCGATAACCCCCTGATAAACAAAGAAACCCCATCCTGCAACTGCCACGGCAGTGCCGATGATATTGCCTGCCCAGGAGCGGTTATTGGCCAGCGCCGGCACCATGGTCCCGGCCAGGTCCTGCACCATAAAACGACAGGCACGTGTCCCGGCGTCGACAGCGGTCAGAATAAACAGTGCTTCAAACAAAATGGCGAAGTGATACCAGAACGCCATCATCGCCCGGCTGTTAAACACGTCGGTAATAATGTGCGCCATTCCGACGGCAAAGGTGGGTGCGCCACCGGCACGCGAAAGCACCGAGGTTTCCCCCACATCGCGGGCAATGGCGCTTAACATTTCCGGTGTCACCACAAATCCCCAGCCGTTGATCGCCTGGCTGGCGCTTTCCACCGTGGTACCTATCAGCGCTGCAGGCGCATTCATGGCGAAGTAAACCCCGGGGTCGATCACTGAGGCGCAAATCAGCGCCAGGATAGCCACGAATGACTCCATCAGCATCGCGCCATAGCCGATCATGCGAATATGGCTTTCACGTTCAATCAGCTTCGGCGTAGTGCCGCTGGACACCAGCGCATGGAAGCCGGAGATGGCGCCGCAGGCGATAGTGATAAACAGGAACGGGAACAGGCCGCCGGAAAATACCGGGCCGCTGCCATCGATAAATTGGGTCACTGCCGGCATTTTCATTTCCGGCATGGCAAAGACGATGCCAATGGCCAGGCCAACGATCACGCCGATTTTCAGGAATGTTGACAGATAATCACGCGGTGCCAGCAGCAGCCAGACGGGCAGCACCGAGGCCACGAAGCCATAAATCACCAGCACCAGCGTCAGGGTGGTGCCCTTAAGGGTAAAGAACGGGCCCCAGTAAGGGTGCAGGGCAATATCGCCCCCGTAGATAATCGCCGCCATCATCAGCACAAAACCGATCAGGGACACTTCGGCAATGTGACCCGGCCGCAGAAAACGCATATATACGCCCATAAAAAGGGCAATCGGCAGGGTCGCTGCCAGGGTAAATAATCCCCACGGGCTGTTGGTCAGTGCCTTCACCACCACCAGCGCCAGCGCGGAGAGAATAATAATCATCACCCCCAGCGCCCCCAGCATGGTGATCACGCCGGCGAAAGCCCCTAACTCCTGTTTTGCTATCTCGCCCAGCGAACGGCCATCGCGGCGCGTGGAAATAAACAGGATGAGGAAGTCTTGCACCGCACCGGCCATCATCACCCCAATCAGGATCCACAGCGTACCGGGCAGGAACCCCATTTGCGCGGCAAGGACCGGGCCGACAAGGGGGCCGGCACCGGCGATAGCGGCAAAATGATGGCCAAACAGCACCCACTTATTGGTCGGCACATAATCGAGCCCATCATTATTGCGTTCTGCCGGTGTCAGACGACGGTCATCGAGTTCGAAGATGCGGCGGGCAATAAACAGACTGTAAAAACGATAAGCGATGCTGTAGCAGGCGACGGCAGCCACTACCAGCCACAGTGCGTTAACGGGCTCGCCGCGGTTGAGCGCCAGCATGGCAAAGGCGCAGGCACCGGCTAACGCCACCAGTAACCAGACCAGCCCGGTTTTGACGTTTTTCATTACAGTACTCCTTGTCAGATCCGTAAGAGGGGGGACAAGTTAAACGTAATGTAAAAGAATGTTTATGAAAGTAAATGGAATGAGAAATGTGAGGCGCAGAGAGTTTTTCTTATTCGCGGAACGCGACAGGCAGGGAGGGGAACGAAAAACGGGACAGCGCTCAGGCTGTCCCGTTAGGGATATCAAACGACCGGGCGGGCGACGACGCTGCGGGTTTCCATACGCACTTCGGCGATGGTCACTTCAATCAGGTCAGTGACGCGGTACACCACTTCACCTTTGATCTGCACAGTGCCATTTTCATTACTGCATACCAGCTCATCGCGCACGGCATGAATGAATGGCGCAGGAATAAAGGCTACCGCACCGTTATCCTGCAGGCGAACGCGCATGCCACCGCGGGAAACGTCGATCACTTCCGCGCTGAAGCGCTGGTCGGTGCCAACCGCCTTCTGCAGGAAGCGGGAGTAGAGCCAGTCACCCACATCACGCTCTGCCATACGATTCTGACGACGGCGCTCGGCCATTTTCACCGTCAGTTCATCAGCAGGACGGTGTGCCGTTTCGCCCTTAATGATCGCTTTCAGCAGGCGATGGTTAACCATGTCGCCAAACTTACGGATCGGTGAGGTCCAGGTGGCATACGCCTCCAGACCCAGGCCAAAGTGCGGCCCCGGCGTGATGCTGACCTCGGCAAACGACTGGAAGCGGCGAATACGGCTGTCGAGGAACTGCGTCGGCAGGGTATCCAGCTCACGACGCAGCGTGCGGAAGCCTTCCAGCGTGGCGATTGCCAGCGGATCGGCGACCACCCCGTGATTTGCCAGAACAGCAGCAGCCTGCTCGGCATTCACTTCGTCGAAGCCCAGGTGAACGTTATAAATACCAAAACCAAGCTTATCGCGCAGTACACTGGCCGCGCAGATGTTGGCGAGGATCATTGACTCTTCAACAATGCGATTGGCGATGCGGCGGTGTTCAGCAATGATATCCAGCACCTCGCCTTTCTCGCCCAGCAGGAAGCGGAAGTCAGGGCGATCTTTAAACACCAGCGCATGACGCTGACGCCATACGCTGCGCGCCAGACACAGGCGGTGCAGCAGGCGGATCTGTTCAGCAATATCTTCGCTTTCCGGCTGCCAGTCACTGGCACCGTCAGTTTCCAGCCAGTCGGAGACGTTGTCGTACACCAGCTTAGACTTGGATTCAATCCAGGCTGCAAAGAACTGAATGTCATCGCCCGGCGTACCATCAGCCGCCACCGTGACGCGGCACGCCAGCACCGGACGGCGCACGTTGGGGCGCAGAGAACAGATATCATCAGACAGCTGGCGTGGCAGCATCGGGATATTAAAACCCGGCAGGTAGTTGGTGAACGAGCGCTCGGCGGCAATCGCATCGAGCTGGCTGCCCGCCGGCACATAGGCTGTCGGATCGGCAATGGCGATCGTCAGCTTCAGCGCACCATCGGCGGCTTCTTCCACGTACAGCGCATCGTCCATATCTTCGGTACTGGCGCTGTCGATCGTCACGAAGGTGAGGGCGGTGAGGTCTTCACGCTCAAGCTGTTCGTCCAGCATCTCTTCCGGCGTGGCCACGTCCGGCGCTTCACGCTCCAGATTATGGCGTGAAAGAGTGACCCACCACGGCGCTAAATGGTCATCAGCCGTGGTAATAAATTCTGTGAGTTCAGCATAAAAACCGCGATCGCCTTTCAGGGGATGGCGACGCATTTCCGCAACGGCCCAGTCACCGGCCTGGAAGTCATGCTTCACATTTCGGTCAGGACGGCACTGAATGGCGTCTCTCAGCAGCGGATGGTCAGGAATAATCGACAGGCGGTCGTCTTTCTTCTGCACACGGCCGACAAAGCGGGTCAGGAACGGTTCTATCAGCGTTTCAGGATCGGCAACTTCACGATCTTTATCAGTCTGAATAACCGCACTCACGCGGTCACCGTGCATGACTTTTTTCATGAACGGCGGGGGAATAAAGTAGCTTTTCTGGGCATCGACTTCCAGGAAGCCGAAACCTTTTTCAGTGCCTTTTACCACACCTTCAACACGCGGCGTCTGGGAGTGGAGTTTCTCTTTAAGCTGCGCGAGCAGCGGGTTATCCTGGAACATAATTTCAACAGTTTTCGTGGCCTAAGAGCGGCAGACAGTTTTACGCGATTAACCGCGTCACGGCAAGTAAAAAGCCGTTACATCTACAGACACAGGGCGGCCGTTTTGTGCCAGCCGCCCTGTGATAATCAGGCGATGCGTAAGCCGGTTGTCGCCGGTGACAGGCTGATTTTCACCGGCACTGACTTAGACGTCGGCGTGCCGCTGCCGTCACCAAAACTGGAGAGCGGAACCAGTGGATTGGTTTCGGGATAATAGGCCGCAAGGTTACCGCGAGGGATCGCATAGGGCACCAGCTTGAACCCGCTGACTTTGCGGGTGATACCGTCGTTCCACAGGGTTTCAATGTCCACATTATCCCCGGCGGCGAAGCCCATTCTTTCCATATCTTGCTGGTTGATAAACAGCACTTCACGCTGACCGTAAACACCACGATAGCGGTCATCGAGCCCGTAGATTGTGGTGTTGTACTGGTCATGCGAGCGCAGCGTTTGCAGTGTGAAAGGCACCTCAACATCCAGCTGCGGGAACAGGGACGCGGGCAGGCTAGCGGCGCTGAACTGGGCTTTGTTGTGCAACGTGTTGAAACGCAGTTCGGCAGCAGCGTTGCCCAAATAGAACCCGCCTTTCAGGTCACATTTGGCATTAAAATCGCTGAATCCCGGCAAAGTAGCGGCAATATGATCGCGGATTTTGTTGTAATCACCGGCCAGCGACAGCCAGTCCACTTTCTCACTACCAAGCACCGCATGGGCAATCCCGGCGACAATCCAGGTTTCAGAACGCTGGGTAGTAGCAATCGGTTTACCCACGCCTTCAGAGGCATGCACCATGCTGAAGGAGTCTTCCACGGTAATAAACTGCGGGCCGCTCGCCTGGATATCCTGCTCCGTGCGGCCCAGGGTGGGCAGGATCAGGGCATCAACCGCCCCCGGGCACAGGTGGCTGCGGTTGAGCTTGGTGCTGATCTGCACGGTCAGATCGCAGCGTTTCAATGCCTCTTCGGTGCGTGGGCTGTCCGGTGCAGCAGCAGCCAGATTGCCTCCCAGCGCGATCAGCACTTTTATCTCATCACGCAGCATCGCTTCCAGCGCTTCAACGGTGTTGTGGCCGCTCTCACGGGGTGGCTCAAAGTCAAAGTGCTGCCCCAGACTGTCGAGAAACGCCTGAGAGGGTTTTTCATCAATGCCCATCGTGCGGTTACCCTGCACGTTGCTGTGTCCACGCACCGGGCACAGGCCCGCGCCTTTCTTACCTAACTGGCCGAAAAGCAGTTGCAGATTGACAATTTCGCGTACGGTATCCACCGAGTGCTTATGCTGGGTGATGCCCATTGCCCACGTGCAGATCACCCGTTCTGAACTCTGATAAATCGCCGCCGCTTCACGGATCTGCTGTTCGCTCAGGCCCGACTGGCTGACAATATGTGACCATTCAGTGGCATCAACGGCGGCAAGGTACGCTTCCAGCCCCTCGGTTCTGGCATTGATAAATATCTCATCAAACAAACCTTTCTCACCGGCCGCCACCCGTGCACGGTGGTTTTCGGCCAGCACTTTCACCATACCGCGAACCGCCGCCATATCACCGCCGAGATTAGGCTGGTAATAAGTCGAGCTGATTTTGCCTGCCATGCTGGTGACGACTTCCAGCGGTTTCTGCGGATCGGCAAAGCGCTCCAGTCCCCGCTCGCGCAGTGTGTTAAACGTGACAATTTTCGCACCGTTATCGGCAGCATGGCGCAGGCTGTGCAGCATCCGCGGGTGGTTAGTGCCCGGGTTCTGCCCGAAGACAAAGATCGCATCTGCATGGTCAAAGTCGTCCAGGCGAATGGTGCCTTTCCCTACGCCAATACTGCGCTTCAGGCCGGTACCGCTGGCTTCATGGCACATATTTGAGCAGTCAGGGAAGTTGTTACTGCCGTTCATGCGGCCAAAGAGCTGATACAGCCATGAGGCTTCATTACTGGCACGCCCGGAGGTGTACAGCTCCATGCGATTCGGGTTATCCATCGCCTTAATATGGCGGGCGATCAGGGCGAAGGCATCGTCCCAGCTAATGGGTTCGTAGCGATCGGTGGCGCGGTTATAGCGCAGCGGTTCGGTCAGTCGGCCCTGATATTCAAGGAAATAATCACTCTGCTGACGCAGGGCGGACACGCTGTACTGGGCGAAGAAGTCTGCCCCGATATGGCGGCGGGTGGCTTCCCACGTGACGGCTTTAGCGCCATTTTCACAGAAGCTGAAGGTACTCTTGTTATCATCCCCCCAGGCACAGCCAGGGCAGTCAAAGCCTTTCGCCTTGTTCATACGCATCAGATTGCGCATGTTTTTTAACACCTGTTTGCTGTCGAAAACAAAACGGGTGGTCGCTTCCAGTGAACCCCAGCCGCCGGCGGCAGCGTCGTATGGCTTGATGGCTTCTTTAAATTTCATTTTTTCGCAGGCTTATGTTGATTAATTGTTAAGAAGTTATGACTTCTTTTTGGCGATTTTGCTATCCGAACGCGCCGTTGTCTAATTGATTACAGAGATGGTGCGATAGGTGGCATTTATCGCGAAAAATGCGAAAGTGTGAAGTTGGTCAAAAAATATTCGCTTAAACGTCTGCGTGGCGCGGGCATCGTGGTTGATGCGACGCATACTTAGCCGGTTGTCATTACAGCGGGAGAGTCCTGATGAAAGAGTTTGCCAGTAAGATCCATGCCTTCGGCAAAGCCCTGATGATGCCGATTTCCGTCATTGCCGCCGCCGGTATTTTTCTGGGCGTGGCGGCGGCGCTGCAGAACCCGGTGATCACCGGGGAGACGTTTGCCAGTATGCAGGTACCCCAACTGGTGATTGGGTTTATCCGCAAAGTGGCCGGTGCGCTGTTTGCTAACCTGCCGCTGTTCTTCGCCGTTGCCAGTGCCATTGGTCTGGCGAAGGCGGAAAAGCCCACGGCGGCGTTTGCGTCGGTGATAGGCTTTATTGCTCTGCATGTCGGTATCAGCGCCACGCTGGGTGCCCGCGGGCTGACCGCGGCCACCACCACCGCCGCCGCGCTGCAACAGCAGGGGATGGATCAGACCGCCGCAATGATGACCTCGGCGGAATATATCCAGATGCTGGGGATTTTCACTTACAACATGAGCGTGCTTGGCGGGGTAATCGCTGGCCTGGTGACGGTCATGATCCACAATCGCTGTTATACGATCCAACTGCCGGCAGCGATTGCTTTCTTCGGCGGGCGGCGGTTTGTGCCGATCGTTACCGTGCTGGTGCTGCCCCTGATCGGCGTGCTGCTGGCACTGATCTGGCCCACCATTGGCGCCGGCATTGCCTGGGTGGGAGAGCTGATCGGCAAAAGCGGCCAGTACGGCGCCTTTCTCTATGGCACCAGTGAACGGCTACTGATCCCGACCGGTCTGCACCATATTTTGAATGAAACGGTGCGCTTTACCCCCATCGGCGGTATTGCAACGGTAGACGGGCAGACCATTGTGGGCGCGCTGAATATTTTCAATACTTCACTCACCCATCCCGGATCGGTGCCGGATGCGACGGTGCAGGAAGCCACGCGTTTTCTGGCCCAGGGGAAAATCCCGGTAATGATGTTTGGCCTGCCTGCGGCCGCGCTGGCGATGTACCACTGCGCCCGGCCGGAACATAAGCAGCGAGTCAAGGCACTGGTGCTTGCCGGGGCGCTGACCTCTTTTACTACCGGCATTACTGAGCCACTGGAATTCTGCTTTATTTTCGTGTCGCCGGTGCTCTATCTCTTCCATGCCCTGTTGAGCGGGCTGTCGTTTATGCTCATGTCGCTGATGCACCTGATGATTGGCAATGTCCAGGGGGGGGCGATTGACCTGGTGGTGTTCGGGATCCTCGGCGGCAGTAAAACGGCGTGGTGGTGGAGCGTCGGGCTGGGGCTGATTTATGTGCCGATTTACTATTATGGTTTCCGCTTTATCATTCTGCGCATGAGGGTGGAGACGCCGGGCCGCGAGTCGGATGAGGCCCTACCGCAGGTTAGCGTCACGGCGGATGAACGTACCCGGGTGATCATCAGCGGACTGGGCGGCGAGGGCAATATCGAGGACGTTGACTGCTGCTTTACGCGTCTGCGGGTGAAGGTAAAACAGATGAATGAAGTCGTCGATCAGACGCTGATGACGACCGGTGCCAACGGTGTTAATCGCGTCAGCGACCACGACGTGCAGGTGATTTATGGCCCGCAGGTAGAAAAAATCGCGAATGACGTCAAAAGTGCGTTAGGGATGTCCTGAGCAGCCGGGTATGATGTCCGCTGAAGAATGGCGCTAACCTGCCGATAATATTGCGTAAATCTGATTACGCGGACAGGATACGGGTGACATGGACACGATGAAAACGACGGCGGTACTGCTGTTGCCGCTGCTGCTGCTTGCTGGCTGTCAGCAAGAGGAAGATGAAGGCATTGCCAGGAAAATCAGGAATCTGTCTTATCTTTATCAGTTTGAGGCCATCCCCGGAAAACTGAAGAGCACCCATCAGACGATTTTCGAAGATAACGGTGAAAAGCGTTATGACGGGGTGTTTAATTTCGATAAAAACGGCTGCGTGACGGATTTTGAGGTCACTAATCTCGATATCGGCAGTATCAGCGCACGGCGGGAGAAAGACCAGCTCGTCGGAGAAGAAAATGGTAAACCCCTGGTGCTTAAACTGGACAGCGAGTGCAACGTGCTGTCCAAAACCAGCGGAAATTTTACCATTGATATCGCCTACAATAAGCAGGGCCTGATTTCCGGGCTCTCCTCCCCCCAGTCCGATTTCCGCGTCGAACTAACCTATGATGCACAGGGCCGCCCGACAGGACAGAAAGCGTTCAGCGGCGATCGTCAGATTTCAGAAGGCGTACAAAAATACGCGTCAGACGCCGGTGATAAACCCTCTGATGCCGTCACGAAAAGCACAACGCCGGACGGCACCCGGCAGACCACCACCCGCTGTGAGTATCAGCAGGCCGTGCCTGTCAGCTGCATGTTCACGGTGAAAACGTCCACAAGTGACACGGTGACGGAACGCCATGCAAAGCTGGCCAGTGAGTTTTATTAACAGCAAGCCCGCTCATCGGGATACGGTTTTGCACACAAATACGGGCTAAGACATCATCATAGTGGGCATCAAAAGGCATCATTATGAATAAAAATGACTAAACTGACAGGAATCACACTGTATGGATATGATGAAGACAACGCTGGCGCTGCTGTTGCCTGTGCTGCTGCTTACCGGCTGTAAGCATGAAGAAACCCGAGGCGTATCGACAACGGTCAGAAATATGTCGACGCTTTTTCTCTTCGAACCCATCCCCGGAAAGCTGAAAAGCACCCATCAGACGTTGTCCGGTGCCAGCGGTGAGAAAGAGCACGAAGTCACGGCCCGCTTCGACCAGCAGGGCTGTCTCACCGATGTTGACGTGACCAGCCTCTACTTAATTAACGACCGCAAAATCCACTCGAACACCAGCCTGCGCCGGGACAAAGATACGCTGGTCGGTGAGGAGAACGGTAAACCGGTATTGATGAAACTGGACGACAAGTGCAACGTTGTATCAAAAACCCGCGGCGATTCTACGCTGGACATCCGTTACAACGACCGTGGGCTGATTTCAGCTTTTTCGTCCACCCCGGATCCTCTGCGCATTGACATCACCTACGACGAGCAGGGGCGAATGGCCAGGCGGAATATGAGGGAAGGGGCTCGTCTGATCAGCGATGACAAACAGACATTTGCTCAGGCACAGGCGGATAAACTGCTGGATGGGGTGTTGATCACCACCTACCCGGCCTCGACCAGAGAAATCACCACGCGCTGTGAGTATCAGCAGGGCGTTCCCACTTCCTGCCGCTATACGATTAAAACCACGCCCGGTGATACCATCATTGAACGCCGGTCGACGCTGGTCAGTGAATTTTATTAGCAGCAGCCCGGCCGGCGGCGCACGCGTTCGCACACTAACGAAGACATCATCATAATGGACATTAAACAGCTCATCTATTTATGCAACCTGGAGCGTGAGCGCCACTTTGGCCGCGCCGCTGAGGCCAGCTTTGTCAGCCAGCCCACGCTTTCCATGCGTCTGAAAAATCTGGAGCGTGAGCTGGGGCTGTCGCTGATCAACCGCAGTAATAACTTTGATGGCTTCACGCCGGAAGGCGAGCGCGTACTCTCCTGGGCGCGGGAAATTGTCTCGGTCTATCAGGGGTTAAAGCTGGAAGTCGAGTCTCTTAAGCACGGCGTGACCGGTACGTTGCGTCTCGGCGTGGTGCCCCAGTGCAGTATGTCACTGGCTGTGATGCTGAAAGCCATCAGCGATCGCTATCCCCAGCTCGACTACCGGGTCGCGGTGCTGAGTGCCGACCAGCTGCTGGAGGCGCTGAACAGTCATACGGTGGATGTCGGCATCGGCTTCTTCGAGCTGGCGACGCTGCGTGAGTTGCATTTCCAGGCCGAGACGCTGGCGGATAACGGCGTGGAGCTGCTTTATCATCCTCAGCATTTTCCGCAACTGGAAGGCGACAGTCTGCTGGCGCTGCACGATGTCGCGGCACTGCCGCTGTGCCTGGCAGAACAGACGCGCTATTTTCGTCGTTACGTTGACGGCCACTTCCGGGAGGCCGGGCTGTCGATGCGCGTTGTTCTGGAAACCACCTCGGTGTTCCAGCTGTTGCAGGGCGTTCAGGTAGGATTAGGGTGTATGGTATCGCCGGTCGGGCACCTGATCGACGGGATGACCAGCGGGCTGCAACGCCGCAAAATGGCGCTACCGCCCATGTCCCGCCAGGGGGCCGTGGTGATCGCGGAGCCGGGCCGCGCCACGCCCCTGGCGCAGCACTTTTTTGATGAGGTCAGGCGCTGGCTAATGAACTGATACCCAGCCCCTGCATCAGGCGGTTACCCCAACTGGTGGCGGCAACGCTGAGGATCACATCAAAGACCTGGCCGCTGCTCAACCCGGCATCTTTCAGCGGTTGAATATGCGCGGCGTTGACCCGCTCCGGGGATCGGGTCAGCTGTGCCGCAAGGGCGATTAACACCTGCTGCTGACTGTCTGCGGCTTTCAGCCCCTGTTCCACGCCCTCATGCAAGGCTGTAAAGAGGTCACTGTCTGCGGTGTAGCGTACGAAACAAGAGGCACTGCCGTTGATACGCGAGGTGACAGCAGCGGCCAGCCGCGACGCGCTGTGACTGCGCGCTGTTTTCAGGGTATCCAACAGACGTCCCCAGCCGTACAACACCTTACCGTCGTGCGCGAACAGCCAGGCAGCATCTTGCAGCTCCGACAGCGGCTGGCAAAAGGTTAACGCCTCAAGCTGGTCCGGTGCGGCATAGCGCAATTCCAGGGGGGGCAGCGCAGGACGCCACTGGCTGCCTGCCAGCAGCGTCTCAGAACAGGCATCAGGCGGGATGGTCACGCCGGGCATCCAGCGTACCGGCAGCGCCAGCATGGCGTGGATGCCTGCAACGACGCGGGCCTGATAGCTGACAAAGCCCACAATCTGACCGAGGCTGATGATATCGGGCGCACTTAAACCCACCTCGTCAAGACGCTGTACGGACACGGCGTCAATCAGTGTGGGCTGGCTGGCGAGCTGGCGAGCGTACTCGGTAATCTGCGTCAGACGATGATTACTCTCCCTTGATGAATCCGGCCCCGGCAGCGGGTTCAGACGGGCAGCATAGTGGTTGCACAGTCGCTGCACACCGGTCACCTGGGCCACCGTCAGGGCGACGCTAAGACGATCGTAGAGCGTCAGGGTGTGGGTGAGTGTGGTGGTGAGTTCGGCCGGGAAAAGCAGCTGATAGAGATCGCGGGAAGCCAGCAGGATTGGCTGTCTTTCCTGCAAAATGGTGTTCAGTTCTCCTTCCAACTGCTGCGCCAGACCCAACAGAAAACGGTCTTCAACAGTGGCAGCTTCAGGCATCAGCGGCGCGCGCTGGGCGGGCAGGCTGGACTGGGTTTCATGATACCAGTGGTTATTGCCGGTAAAGCGGCGCTGTTCCATGATCATTCCTTTTCAATGACGGCACAGTTATCCTGGCGTAACCCGCAGCGCGAAAGAAATAATGATCCGTACTATCAAATAGCTGGAAAGCATAAGGAGAGGAAAGGGAGCAGGGCGACCCTGAATAGCCGGCCCCCTCTGGAAACATTAACGGTCTTTACGCCAGGCATCGGCAGTCAGTGCCTCACCAAAATGGCTGGAGATCAGACGTCGGGTTAAATCATGTAGCGGGCAGGCCAGCACGTCAGCCGTACTGCCGCGTTCGACCACTTCGCCCTGGTGCATCACCAGCACCTTGTCACTGATGTGTTTCATCATGCCCAGATGCTGAGTCACGTAGATATAGGAAATTCCGTGTTTCGCCTGCAGCTCCAGCATCAGATTAATCAGCTGCGAACGCATCGACATATCCAGCGCAGCCAGCGCCTCATCGGCCACAATCACCTTGGGCTGGAGGATCAGGGCGCGCGCCAGTCCGATGCGCTGTTTCTGACCGGGCGCGAGCATGTGCGGATAATAGGAGGCGTGATCGCGTAACAGCCCCACCTGACGCAGCGTGGCGATGATACGCTTTTCCCGTTCCTCCGTGTTCAGCTCGGTATTCAGCCTCAACGGGAAATCCAGGATCTGGCTGATACGCTGACGGGGATTAAGGGACGTCGAAGGGTCCTGAAATATCATACGGATACGCTGGCTACGATAGCCATAATCGCCGTACTCCAGCGGATGATCGTCAATGACAATTTCACCGGCAGATGGGGCAATCATGCCGCTGAGCATGCGGGCAAGCGTTGACTTCCCGGAACCGTTTTCTCCGATGATTGCCAGCGTCTGGCGCTCCTGCAGAGTAAAACTGACGTCTTTGACGGCCTCAACGTGCTGTCGTCGGAACAGCCCGGTACGGTAACGGAACGTTTTACTCAAGTTGCGCACTTCCAGCAGCGTGTCAATCATGACTGACTCTCCATATTCAGTGGGAAGTGGCAGGCAAACAGGTGACTTTTCGATCCGGAGAGGCGCGGTGTTTCAATGCAGGTCTTCTGCGCGTAGGGACAGCGCGGGCCCAGGCGGCAGCCAATCGGTAAATGCTCCAGCGACGGGATCGCCCCCGGCAGTGTATTCAGGCGGCTTTTATGCGGCAGCGATCGGCCAAAATCGGGCATGGCGCGGATCAGGGCCTGGGTATAAGGATGGTGAGGCGCGGTGATCAGGTCTTCACTGAGCGCCGTTTCTACCGTTTGCCCGCAGTACATAACATTAATCCGGTCTGCCCAGTGACTGAGCATCTGCAGATCGTGACTGATCAACAGTATCGTGGTGTTATTATTCTGGTTCAGACGCGACAGCAGGCGGAAAATCTGCGCCTGGGTAGTCGGCTCCATGGCATTCGTCGGCTCATCCGCAATCAGTAGGCGTGGCTGATTCGCCAGCGCGATAGCAATCATGACCTTCTGACACTCCCCGTCAGTCAGCTCGTAGGGGAAGCTGCTCATAATGTCTTTGTGATCTTTGATACCCACGCGGTGCAGCAGCTCAATTGCCCGGCGCTGACGCCAGCCGAAGCGCTGATACCAGCGGCCTTTCCACGTCCAGCGAGGGATGGCCTGTTTGAGCTGAGTACCAATACTTTCCGATGGATCGAGGCACGACTGAGGTTCCTGAAAAATCATCGATACGTTATGGCCGACGATTTTACGTCGTTCACGTGGCGACAGATGGAGCAGGTCAATATCATCAAAGCGCATCCGGTCTGCGGTGATGCGCCAGTTATCCTTGGTCACGCCGCAGATAGCTTTGGCAATCAGGCTTTTACCTGAACCGGATTCACCGACCAGGCCACGCACTTCGCCTTCGGTCAGCGTCATACTGACCCGATCCACTGCTTTCACCGGCCCGTCGGCCGTCATAAATTCAATGGTCAGGTTACGAATATCGAGCAGCGGCATTATTCAACTCCCGCATCGATGGCCCGGCGAACGCCGTCACCCAACAGGTTAACAATCAAGACACTCAGCATAATCGCCGCGCCGGGTAACATCACGGTCCAGGGGGCAACATATATCAGCTCTAACGAATCACCCAGCATCGCACCCCATTCCGGTGAGGGAAGCTGGGCACCTAAATCGAGAAAACCCAGCGCAGCGATATCGAGGATCGCCATGGACAGGGCACGGGTAAACTCCGTGACCAGCAGCGCCAGAATATTCGGCAGGATCGCATACCAAAGGATATCCAGACTGCTGGCGCCATCCAGACGGGCGGCCACAACATACTCTTTTTCCAGCTCTTCATGTACCGCACTGTAAATGGCGCGCACCAGTCGGGGAAGAATAGCCAGATAGACTGCCAGCATGGCGTGTTCCAGCCGGGGCCCGAGAAAAGCCACGACAATAATGGCCAGCAGCAGAGAAGGAATCGACAGCAGCGTGTCGAGAATATGGTTCATTACCGCTGAACGCAGTCCGTGGGTCAGCCCAGCCATCACCCCAAGCACCATCGCACACAGCGAGGCTAAGAGCGTGACCACAATCGCTGAACCCACCGTCGGAGCGGCACCGCTCAACAACCGGCTCAACAGGTCCCGCCCCAGATCGTCGGTGCCCAGGAAGAACGAGACGTCGCCATAATGTGACCACGAAGGGGGCAGAAGCTGATAGCCCAGAAACTGTTGATCCAGCCCATATGGCGCCAGCAGCCCGCCAAAAATACACAGCAGCAGCACGGCAATAAACGCGTAAAAACCGATCATCGCCGTGGTATCGCGATAGAACAGCCCCCACGTATGACGCAGTGGGCTGGGTGGCCGCTTTTCAGCGTAAATATTATCGGAGGGCATACCACTCCTTGTGTTTCAGCGGATTTGTCATAGCACCTAAAATATCTGAGAGCACGTTCACGGCAATAACCAGTCCACCCACGACCATCACCCCAGCGGAGATCGCCGCATAGTCCTGCTGGCGGATAGCATTAATCAGCCAGCGACCCAGCCCTGGCCAGCTGAAGACCATCTCCGTGATCATCGCCAGCGTCAGCATCGTCGAAAACTGCAGCCCCAGGCGGGGGATCACCGGCGGCAGCGCGTTATGCAGCACGTGGCGACGAATGATGGTCAACAGCGACAGCCCGCGCGTCGCCGCGGCCTTAACATAGTTCTGCTCCATGACTTCACGGGTGCTGATACGCAGCAGGCGGATCACCTCCGTGGTGGGGGCGACGGCCAGTGCGGTTACCGGCAGCACCATATGCTTCAGGGCGCTGATAATCATTTCATGGCGCCATGGTGAGTCGGTCAGCCAGGCGTCAATCAGCGCAAATCCGGTGAGCTGCTGTACGGGATAAAGCAGGTCTAAACGTCCGGAAACCGGCAGCCAGCCGAGATTGAGCGAGAAAAACAGCGTCAGTAGCAGTGCCAGCCAGAATACCGGCAGCGAAAAGCCCAACAGCGCCACTGCGCTGATCGCCTTATCCTGCCACTTGTTACGCATGACCCCGGCGGCGATACCCAGCGGGATGCCGACCATCAGCGCGAGGGAGAAGGCCATGAAGCAGAGCTCCAGCGTGGCCGGAAATACCTCCCGCAACTGCAGATTGATGGACTGACCGTTAATGCTGGATACGCCGAAATCCAGCTGCAGGATGCCCTTAAACCAGAACCACCAGGCATCCAGCAGTGAGGCCCCCTGCAGAGGGGCGTGAGGGGTAAAGTAGCTGAGGCTGAATCCAAGCAGCGTCAGCATAAACAGCGTGACAATAAACAGCACCAGCCTGCGAAGCGTATAGATAATCACGGTGACTTCTCCTTGCCGTCATCACGGTGGACACCCGCAAATGAAGCATTACCGAATGGGCTCAGTACCAGACCTTTAATGTCGTAGCGATAAGCCTGCAACCGAAGGGAATAGGCCAGCGGCAGAACGGGCAGTTCCTGAGACAGCATCGCCT
The DNA here is from genome assembly GCF_001571305.1 of Erwinia persicina NBRC 102418. Classification (GTDB taxonomy): domain Bacteria; phylum Pseudomonadota; class Gammaproteobacteria; order Enterobacterales; family Enterobacteriaceae; genus Erwinia; species Erwinia persicina. The sequence continues at coordinate 84,822 of NZ_BCTN01000002.1, forward strand.
GAGCGCGATCGTAATAGTCGATGCGTTTCGCCAGCTGTTGCGACAGCAGCGCTTTGTGCAGTAATTCATCAAAGCCGGAATTACACCAGTGAGCATAATTTGTTTGTGACGCAATGGCTGCACAGCTGAGGAGAGGGCGGAAGAAGCTGTCCGGGTCATTACTGTCCGTTGCCCACCCCGTCAGCGTCAGGTCGTGATTCATCTCCATCAGCCGTGCCTCCTGGAAGCGGCCTTCAACCTGCACGATGGTGACTTTCACGCCCACCTGCGCCAGGTCCGCCTGGATTAACTCTGCTGTTTTCATCGGGCTTGGGTTCCACGACTGCGAGGCAGAAGGGACCCACAGGTTCAGATGCAGTTCTTCAATGCCCAGCGCCTTCAATGCCTCGCGTGCCTTCTGCGGGTTATACGGCGTCACCCGGGCATCGGTGTCGTAGGCCCAGGAGGCACGAGGCAGAATAGAGGCGGCAGTTTCTGCCGTGCCGTAATAAATAGACTCCATCAGGCGTTCATTGTTGATCGCTAGCGCCAGTGCCTGACGCACTTCGGGGCGGTCAAGCGGCGCTTTGCGGGTATTGAATGCCAGATAGGCAATATTCATCCCGGGCCGCAGTGTCAGGCGCAGACGAGGGTCGTCGCGTAAAACTGACAGCTGACTGGCTGCAGGGTAGGCCAGCACATCACACTCGCCCGTCAGCAGCTTAGACATGCGGCCGGTGCCACCTGCGCCCATATCAATCACCACCTGTGACATACGCGGCTTACCTTTCCAGTAGGCATCGTTTCGCTGCAGACGAACGTACTGGCCGGCGCGGTAGTCATTGAGCATAAAAGGCCCGGTACCTACCGGTTCCCGATCCAGCTGCTCCTGGCGATCGGCCCGGGTCAACTGGTCAGCATACTCCGCTGACAGTACGGGCGCATAGTGGGTGGCCAGGTGCCAGAGAAATGAGGCATCGGGACTGTTAAGACGGATCTCTACCGTATTTTTGTCCAGTTTCCTCACGCTCTGTACCGCGTCTGAAAACTGCAGGCTGTCAAAATAGGGGTAGCTGCCGCCGTTCACATTATGCCAGGGATGCTTGCGGTTAAATATCCGTTCAAAGCTGAACACGACGTCATCGGCGTTCATCGTCCGGGTGGGGGTAAACCACGCGGTCTTCTGGAAGGGAACCTTCTGCCTGAGATGGAAACGATAGGTCGCGCCGTCATCCAGCACCTCCCAACTTTCAGCCAGTTCGGGGATCAGCCGGTAGGTATAAGGGTCAACGTCAAGCAACCGATCATAAAGCTGCGCAGCGAGGGTATCAACCACCAGTCCACTGCTGGCCAGCTGAGGGTTAAAGGTATTCATCACGCCATTAACGCAATACACGAAGCCGCTCTGGCGAATATCGCCAGGCGTTGATGACCAGACCGGAGCACTCAGCGTACTCAGGCTGAGAAGCAGAGTAGAGATTAGTTTGCGCATAACTCTTCTGAAAATTCAGGCAATAAACACAGTGTACCGCACTCTCAGGCTGCACCCAAAGTTTGCAGCGGGTCGTCACCGTTTTTCGGCAGAAAGATCGCCAGAGAGAAAGTGGGGGCGGCGGAATACGCCTGATCTTGCTGTGGTAATGAGAAAAATTCTCAACAAAATGCTTTACAGATAAGATTGAGAATGATTATTATTCACCTGCGCTTTAACGGTGGCTCTGCCGTTAAGGAGCACGACATTGCTCACATTGCTTCCAGTATTATTTAGCCCGCTTAATGCGGGCTTTTTTTTGCCCGCCACCCACGACATCAGGCTTCATCAAAATTAATATCATGCTTTTTCAGCATGGCCCGTAACTGGTGATAAGTGACACCCAGCAGTTCAGCGGCCCGGCGCTGATTAAAACGGGCCTGGCTCAGCGCTTTTTCGACCAGCGCTTTTTCCTGGCGACTCTGCCAGTGACGTAAATCGAAAGGCAGCGCCGGCAGAACCTCCCCTGCGGGCGCTGACCGCGTGTTTTCAGGTTCCGCACGCTGGAAAGGGTTCACAATAATGTTATCCAGGGGAATTTCGCTGCTGGCGTGACGGTAAACCGAGCGCTCAACCACGTTTTTCAATTCACGCACGTTGCCCGGCCAGGCGTAATCCAGCAGACGCTGTTCTGCCCCGGCGGTGAAACCGGGAAACAGCGTCAGTCCCAGCTCACGGCACATCTGAATAGCAAAATGCTGCGCCATCACCAGAATGTCGCTTCGACGTTCGCGCAGCGGGGGCAGTTGCACCACATCAAATGCCAGCCTGTCCAGCAGGTCGGCGCGGAACTTACCCTCCCGCGCCAGCAGCGGCAGATCGGCATTGGTGGCGCAAACCAGCCGCACGCTGACCTGCAGCGGCTGACTGCCGCCGACGCGCTCCAACTGACCATATTCAATCACCCGCAGTAGTTTTTCCTGAACCAGCATCGGCGCCGTCGCCAGCTCATCAAGAAAAAGCGTCCCGCCATCGGCACGCTCAAAGCGCCCGAGATGGCGCTTCTGCGCGCCGGTAAACGCCCCGGCCTCATGGCCAAAAAGTTCTGAATCCAGCAGGTTTTCATTCAGCGCCGCGCAGTTAAGCGAGATAAACGGCCCCTGCCAGCGCTCAGACAGATAGTGCAGTCGACTGGCAATCAGCTCTTTCCCGGTGCCGCGCTCACCGATCACCAGCACCGGCTTATTCAGTGGGGCCAGACGTGAAACCTGTTCCAGAACGTCGATAAAATTGTTGGACTCGCCAAGCAGGGTATCTGGGTTTTCGTTCATCATTAATTTCACCAGGTGTTAGTGATAAAAACCACTTTAGTCTCACCCCATACCGGTGTAAAGGGAGCAGGTCATTTAAAATCAATAAGATAAAAACTGGCACGGCTTTTGAATAGTGTTATGCAGCTTAACCGTATTATTCGACACCCGGCGTAATGCCAGACTATGACTGAAAGAGGATTTTGATTATGGGTATTTTTTCCCGCTTTGCCGACATCGTGAACGCCAATATTAACTCCCTGCTGGAGAAAGCAGAAGATCCGCAGAAGCTGGTGCGCCTGATGATCCAGGAGATGGAAGATACGCTGGTTGAAGTGCGTTCCACCTCAGCCCGGGCCCTGGCCGAGAAGAAACAGTTACAGCGCCGTATCGAGCAGGCAGAAACGCAGCAGGCCGAATGGCAGGAAAAAGCCGAACTGGCCCTGCGTAAAGAAAAAGACGATCTGGCACGCGCAGCGCTGATGGAAAAACAGAAACTCACCGACCTGACGGCATCGCTGCAGCAGGAAGCCGGCCAGGTGGAAGAGAGCCTGACGCGGATGAAAGGTGAAATTGGTGAGCTGGAAAGTAAACTGAGCGAAACCCGTGCCCGTCAGCAGGCGCTGACGCTGCGCCATCAGGCGGCATCCTCATCACGCGATGTGCGTCGCCAGCTCGATAGCGGCAAAATTGATGACGCCATGGCCCGTTTTGAATCCTTCGAGCGCCGTATCGACCACATGGAAGCGGAAGCCGAAAGCCACAGCTTTGGCAAAAAGAAATCGCTCGATCAGGAGTTCGCTGAGTTACAGGCTGACGATGAAATCAGCCAGCAGCTGGCGGCGCTGAAAGCAAAAATGAACCGCAGTGAGTAACGGAGCTGGCCACGGCGGTGGCCGGCATCGCTAAGATTAACTATCAAGGAACGTGAATGAGTGTCTTCATTATTGCCATACCCCTGACGTTGTTTCTGCTGTTTGTCGCGCCGATCTGGCTCTGGCTGCATTACACAAAACGCCAGAATGGTGGGGCGGAACTGACGCAGAATGAACTGCAGCGTCTGCAACAGCTGACCCAGGACGCACGTAAAATGCGTGAACGTATCCAGGCGCTGGAAGCCATCCTCGATGCCGAGCATCCTCACTGGAGGCAGCCATGATTCAGAAGAAACTGTACTGCATCCCGGAGCAGGGAAAGCTGAAAGGCGTCTGCGCCGGGATTGCCGAATACCTGGGCGTGCCGGTCTTGCTGGTCCGCGTTATCGTGGTGATGTCGTTGTTTTTCGGCCTCTTTGTCCTGACTATCGTCGGCTACTTCCTGCTGGCAACGCTACTGCCGGACCTGCCGGCCAGCGAGCAGGGGCGAGATAAACCGCTCAGTGCGCGACAGTTGCTGGATGAATTAAGCGCAGAGCTGAACGGCGGGGAACGGGAGTTACGTGAGGTGGAGCGTTATGTCACCTCAGAAACCTTTAGCGTGCGCAGCCGGTTCAGCCAGCTGTAATCTACGGTTCTTTTTCAGGAGTGTATTAATGAGAAACTGGCAGCCCCACCCGCGCCTGAAAAAGGCCGGTAAATTTGTGCTGATCAACGCGCTGACTTATGGCCCGGCAGGGTTAAGCGGCTGGGCGGTGAAGTCCGTCGCCCGCAGGCCATTAAAAATCCTGCTGGCCTGGGCGCTTGAGCCGCTGTTTAAACGCGTGCTGCGCCGGGTCACCGCACGCTGGGTGAAACCCACCCCCTGAGTCAGAGAAGCGGCAATGGCAGGAGGATGTTACGATAAGGAATATTAACGATAAGGTGCCAATGCCACAGATGAAACGACTACAACATGAATTGCTGTCGCTGGTGAACCGCGGCGCGGATCGCCATCTGCGCCTGGCGGTGACCGGATTAAGCCGCAGCGGCAAGACCGCTTTTATCACCTCCCTGGTTAACCAACTGCTTAACGTCAATTCCGGTGCGCGTCTGCCGATGTTCTCTGCGGTGCGCGAGCAGCGCCTGCTGGGCGTTAAACGCGTGCCACAGCGCGACCTTGGCATCCCGCGTTTTACCTATGATGAAGGTGTGGCGCAACTGTACGGCACACCGCCAGACTGGCCAACCCCCACCCGGGGCGTGAGTGAAATGCGACTGGCGTTACGCTACCGTTCTCAGGCCTCCCTGCTGCGCCATTTTAAAGAAACCTCCACGCTTTATCTGGAAATTGTCGATTATCCCGGTGAATGGCTGCTCGACCTGCCGATGCTGGAACAGGATTACCTGAGCTGGTCACGACAGATGACTGGCCTGCTGCAGGGCGATCGCGCGGTATGGGCACAGCGCTGGCGTCAGTTGTGTGAAGGCCTTGACCCGCTGGCACCCGCCGATGAAAACCGCCTGGCTGCGATCGCCGCCGCCTGGACCGACTACCTGCAGCGCTGTAAACAGGAAGGACTGCACTTTATCCAGCCCGGCCGCTTTGTGCTGCCCGGCGAAATGGCCGGTGCCCCGGCGCTGCAATTTTTCCCGTGGCCCGAGGTGGTGGAAGGGGGCGAAACCCGCCTGGCGCAGGGGGATGCCGCCAGCAATATCGGCATGCTGCGTGCCCGCTATCAGTATTACTGCCAGCACGTGGTGAAGGACTTTTATAAGAATCACTTTCTGCGCTTCGACCGGCAGATTGTTCTGGTGGATTGCCTGCAGCCGCTCAACAGCGGGCCGCAGGCGTTTAACGACATGCGCCTGGCGCTGACGCAGCTGATGCAGAGTTTTTCGTACGGCCAGCGCACCCTGTTTCGCCGGCTGTTTTCTCCGGTCATCGACAAGCTGCTGTTTGCGGCGACCAAATCCGATCATGTTACCGCCGATCAGCACGCCAATCTGGTGTCGCTGCTCCAGCAGCTGGTACAGGACGCCTGGCAGAACGCCGCGTTTGAAGGCATCAGGATGGACTGCATCGGTCTGGCCTCGGTACAGGCCACACAGAGCGGCCACGTCGATCATCAGGGCGAGAGTATCCCGGCCCTGCGTGGCCACCGTCTGGCCGACAACACTCCGCTGACCGTCTATCCGGGCGAAGTCCCGCCGCGTCTGCCGGGCAATGCATTCTGGCAGGATCAGGGTTTTCATTTTGAACAGTTCCGCCCGCAGGATCTGGATGTTGACCGGCCGCTGCCGCATATCCGGATGGACGCGGCGCTGGAATTTCTTCTGGGAGATAAACTGCGATGACCGCACCGATTAAACCGCGTATCGATTTTGCCCAGCCGCTAAGTGATGAACCGGCCCCCATCCTGCGCCCGTCAAAGGCATTTGCCGCGCAGCAGGATCAGTTTGTCGCTGTTGACCCGCAGCCGGACGTCGAACCTGAAGGCCCGGGAGAGCTGGCGGTCGAAGCCGCGCTGCGCCCCAAACGCAGCCTGTGGCGTAAGATGGTGATCACCGGTCTGAGTCTGTTTGGCGTCAGCGTGGTGGCGCAGGGCGTTCAATGGACGCATCAGGCCTGGGTGGCTCAGGACTGGATTGGTCTGGGCGGGGGCATTGCCGGAGGGCTGATCGTAGCGGCGGGGGCCGGATCGCTGATCGGTGAATGGCGACGTCTGTATCGACTGCGCGAACGTGCGGAAGAACGCGATGTTGCGCGCGAGCTACTGGCCAGCCACGGTAGCGGTCAGGGCCGGGCATTTTGTGAAAAACTGGCAGAGCAGGCGGGGCTGGCGTCCGGGCATCCGGCCCTGCAACGCTGGCACGCCTCACTGCATGAAACCCAAAACGATCGCGAGGTCGTCGAGCTGTACGCCCAGCTGGTGCAGCCGGTACTGGATCGGCAGGCCCGCCGCGAAATCAGCCGCTATGCCGCTGAATCGACGCTGATGATCGCCGTCAGCCCGCTGGCGCTGGTCGATATGGCCTTTATAGCCTGGCGTAACCTGCGCCTGGTGAACCGTATCGCCGCCCTCTACGGCATTGAACTGGGCTATTTCAGCCGCCTGCGGCTGTTCCGTCTGGTTCTGCTGAACATCGCGTTTGCCGGGGCATCAGAGCTGATCCGTGAAGTGGGTATGGACTGGATGTCACAGGATCTTGCCGCCCGACTTTCCACCCGCGCCGCCCAGGGGATCGGTGCCGGTCTGCTGACCGCCCGGCTGGGAATTAAAGCCATGGAACTGTGCCGTCCACTGCCTTGGCTGGAAGGGGATAAGCCGCGCCTTGGGGACTTCCGTCGTGAACTGATCGGCCAGTTAAAAGAGAGCCTGCAGCGCAGTGGCAAGAACGAGAAGTAAACAGAGTGTCAACTTTTCATGACAGAACACTTCTGGCGTGGCAAGGGATAGCGTATTATCCATGAATACGCTCCGCACGGTTGATAACAAAGGTTAAAACGCATGCGTCTTGAAGTCTTTTGCCAGGACCGAATCGGCCTGACCCGCGAACTGCTGGATCTGCTGGTTGAACGCCGTATCGATCTGCGCGGCATCGAAATTGCCGCCATTGGCCGCATCTATCTTAATTTCTCCACCATCAGCTTTGAGCAGTTCAGCCAACTGATGGCCGAGATCCGCCGTATCCCTGGCGTGACCGACGTACGTACCGTCTCCTTCCTGCCCTCCGAGCGCGAACACCGCGCCCTGAGCGCGCTATTGGTGGCGCTGCCGGATCCGGTCTTTTCCATTGATTTGAAAGGCAAAGTGGAGCTGGCTAATCCGGCGGCAGAAAGTCTGTTTTCATTTAATGAAGAAAAGATGCGTAATTACGGTGTCGCATCGCTCATTACCGGGTTTAATTTTCAACGCTGGCTGGAGAGCGAGCGAATTGAGTCTGAGGCGCACCACGTGGTACTGCAGGGGCGCGACTTCCTGATGGAAGTCACGCCGATCTACGCTCAGGAAGAAGAAAGCGGGACACCCAGTCCCGTCGGCGGCGTGGTGTTACTGAAGTCCACCGCCCGCATGGGGCAGCAGTTGCAGAATCTGGCGGTCAACGATGACAGCGAATTTCAGCATATTGTGGCCGTCAGCGGCAAAATGCGCCAGGTTGTGGATCAGGCGAGAAAACTGGCGATGCTGGATGCCCCCCTGCTGATCGTAGGCGATACTGGCACCGGCAAAGATATGCTGGCACGCGCCTGTCATCTGCGCAGTGCGCGGGGTAAAAAGCCGTTCCTTGCGCTGAACTGTGCCTCACTGCCGGATGATGTCGCGGAAAGTGAGCTGTTCGGCCATGCCGCAGGAGCATACCCCAACGCGCTGGAAGGCAAAAAAGGGTTCTTCGAGCAGGCCAGCGGTGGGTCAGTACTGCTGGATGAGATCGGTGAAATGTCACCGCGCATGCAAACCAAATTGCTACGTTTTCTTAACGACGGTACCTTCCGCCGCGTGGGTGAAGAGCATGAGGTGCATGTTAACGTCAGGGTCATCTGCGCCACACAAAAAAACCTTATGGAGCTGGTGCAGCGCGGCGAGTTCCGCGAAGATCTCTTCTACCGGCTCAATGTGCTGACGCTGAATCTGCCGCCGCTGCGCGAACGTCCACAGGATATCCTGCCGCTGACCGAAATGTTCGTGGCACGCTTTGCTGATGAGCAGGGGGTCGCTCGGCCAAAACTCTCCTCCCAGCTAAACGCCTTCCTCACGCGGTACACGTGGCCGGGCAATGTACGTCAGCTGAAAAATGCCCTGTATCGGGCGCTGACGCAGCTGGAGGGCAACGAGTTACGTCCTCAGGATATTGTCCTGCCGGAGTATGCGATGGAGATGCCGCTGGCCGATGACGCCATTGAGGGGTCGCTGGACGACATTACCAGCCGTTTCGAGCGTTCGGTGCTGACCCGGCTCTATCTTTCTTATCCGAGCACGCGCAAGCTGGCAAAACGCCTTGGCGTATCCCATACGGCGATTGCCAATAAGCTGCGTGAATACGGATTGAGTCAGAAAAAAGCGGATACAGAGTAATCGCAGGGTTGGCGGAAGAGTACTGGCAGGAGGGCAGACTGCGTGAGCAGTCTGCCCTGAGAATTACTTCAGCGATGCCAGAGCGGCGTCGTAATCCGGTTCAGTGGTAATTTCACTGACCAGCTGGCTGTAGATGACTTTATCCTGCTCATCCAGCACCACCACGGCACGAGCCGTCAGTCCGTTCAGTGGCCCATCAACAATGGCAACACCGTAGTCTTTTTTGAACTCACTGCCGCGCAGGGTAGAGAGTGTTACGACGTTGCTCAGGCCATCAGAGCCACAGAAGCGTGACTGGGCAAAGGGCAGATCGGCAGAAATACAGAGCACCACGGCATTATCAACTTCACCCGCCAGTTGATTAAACTTGCGCACGGATGTTGCGCAGACGCCGGTATCAATACTTGGGAAGATGTTCAGAACTTTGCGTTTGCCCGCATAGTGGGACAGAGAGACATCGGAGAGATCTTTGGCCACCAGGGTGAACGGTTTTGCCGCCTGGCCCGGCGCTGGCAGTTGCCCGTCAACGGAAACCGGGTTGCCCTGGAAATGTACGGTCTGAGACATAATCTATCCTTTTAATGTTAATGGTGTTTAACCTGCTTCAGTGTATGCCATGCTGAAGCAGTGAGACAGTATAAATACGACATAATATGCGCCCGCCAAACCAATTGAAGGATTTGAGCATGAGATCGGTAAAAGCCTGGCCGGAAAACTGGCCGTTACATTCGCCCTTTGTCATCGCACGTGGTGCCCGCAGTGATGCGGGTGTGGTGGTGGTGGAGCTGGAGGAAAACGGCATTAAAGCGGTGGGTGAGTGTACTCCCTATCCGCGCTATGGTGAGAGTGAGGAGTCGGTGCTGGCGCAAATCACTACTCTGCTGCCGGCATTGCAGCAGGGGCTGACGCGGGCAGAACTCCAGCAGCGACTTCCTGCGGGAGCCGCACGCAATGCGATCGACAGCGCGTTGTGGGATCTGGAAGTCGCGCGTGATGGCCAGAGCCTGTGGCAGTTAACATCGCAGCCGTCACCGGCGCTGATTGAGATAGCGCAAACCGTCAGCATCGACGGGCCTGAGATGATGGCCAGCAGCGCGCTGGCGCTGTGGGAAAACGGGGCGAAACTGCTGAAAATAAAACTGGACCATCATTTGATCACCGAACGTCTGGTGGCCATCCGCAGCGCGGTGCCTCAGGCCACGCTGATCGTCGATGCCAACGAATCCTGGCAGAGCGAAGGGCTGGCGGCACGCTGCCAGCTGCTGGCCGATCTTGGCGTCGCGATGCTGGAACAGCCGCTTCCTGCCGGGGATGATGCTGCCCTTGAAAATTTCATTCACCCGTTGCCGATTTGTGCGGATGAAAGCTGCCACACCGTTGAAAGCCTGCCTTCGCTGCACGGGCGCTATGAGATGGTGAATATCAAACTGGACAAAACCGGGGGTCTGACGGCCGCACTGGCGCTGGCCCGGGCGGCGGCAGATCAGGGCTTTGGCATCATGCTTGGCTGTATGCTGTGTACCTCACGCGCCATTCGCGCAGCGTTACCGCTGGTACCGCAGGCGCGTTTTGTCGATCTGGATGGCCCGACCTGGCTGGCGGTAGATGCGGAACCCGCACTGCCGTTCAGCTGCGGGCGTATCGACCTGTCACGGCTGCCAGTAGAGTAAATCGACCAGCGCCCCCAGATAGCGTTCGCTGGCCTCATCGGCGGCCACCGGTGGGAATTCTGCCGTAATACAGGGCAGGCTGATATCCGCACACCAGCTGCCGAAAGAACCCGGCGTGGCATAGCCGACGCTGCTGACCAGCGGCAGGCCGGTTTTTGCCGCCAGCCAGTGACCCAGCGGACTGCTATCGGGGTCTTCGATACAGGCCAGCGGCTCATGAAAAGTGACAATCCAGGCGGGGGAGAGCCGGTGAATCAACTGGCACAGCGCTGCGGTTTCCGGCTCTGAACCGGCATGTTCTCCGGTAGAGAGCAGGACATCGCGCTCATCGGCCACGCTGTTCCAGCGATAAACCGTTTCACCGTGCTGCCAGTTGGCGGCTGGGAAGTTACGGTTAAGGTCTACGCCGTTTGCGTTAGCGCGCAGCCCAAGCTGACAGCCGTCGGGGTTCACCGCCAGCACCACGTGATGGCGACGATGGCTGTCCTGAAGCGTGCGCATGGCGCAGGAGAGGGTGACCACCGCAGCGGTTTCATCCCCGTGCGTTCCGGCCAGGATCAACCCACTGTCCTCACTGGCCAGCGGGGCCGGAAACCAGAGCAGCGGTGCACCCAGCACCGATTGCCCGTACGACTGCGGGCGGGCATCAAGGCGACCGCGCAGCGGGCGGGGGTGGAATAACGACATAGGCAGGGCTCCGGATAGACGATTCTGTGCTAAAACTAGCATATTGCCCGGGAAGGTACATCGCCTGGGTGTTGAATAAAAACACTATTTCAGCGCATGTCATTTGCGTTACAGTGCCAGCAGTAAGAAATTCCCGCAGTTTTGCTGACAGGTAAGGATCCCGGAATGAGAAAATCCCCCTCTTTTGCGCTGGCCGCTCTGGCGCTGTGTATTGTTTCCACCTCTCGTGCTGCCGATGTCCCGGCGGGCACCGCGCTGGCCGCGCGCCAGGAAATTGTTCGTCATATTAAAGATGAACCTGCCTCGCTCGACCCGGTGAAAGCGGTGGGGCTGCCGGAAATTCCGGTAATCCGTGACCTGTTTGAAGGGTTAACCAATCAGGATGCCAGCGGGAAAATTGTTCCGGGCGTGGCCATCGACTGGCAGACCAATGACAATAAAACCTGGATCTTCACGCTGCGCAAAGATGCACGCTGGTCAAACGGTGACACTGTCACCGCTGCGGACTTTGTTTACAGCTGGCGGCGACTGGTCGATCCGAAAAACACGTCCACTTTTGCCTGGTTTGCTGAACTGGCGGGTATTCAAAATGCCGGTGCCATCGTTAAAGGGGAAATAAGTCCGGATAAGCTGGGGGTCAGTGCCATAGATGATACCCACCTGCAGGTCACACTCGACAGGCCGGTGCCGTATTTTGTCAGCCTGACCGCCAACTTCAGCCTGTTCCCGGTGCCGGAAAAGGTTATCGCCACCTACGGCGACCAGTGGACACGTCCGGGTAATCTGGTGGGTAACGGGGCCTACCAGTTGAACAGCCGGGTGGTGAATGAGAAAGTCGTGCTGGTTCGCAATCCGCACTACTGGGATAACGCGCATACGGTGCTGAACAAAGTGACCTATGTGCCGATCAGTGAAGAGTCCAGTGCCACCAAGCGCTATCGCGCGGGGGATATTGATATCACGGAATCGTTCCCGAAAGAGCTGTATGCCCTGCTGAAAAAACAGATCCCCGGTGAGGTTTACACCCCTGACCAACTGGGCACTTACTACTATGCGTTTAATACCCGCAAGGGGCCTACGGCTGACGTGCGTGTGCGGCAGGCGCTCTCCTGGTCCATTGACCGCAAAATTATTGCCGAAAAAGTGTTGGGAACCGGAGAAAAACCGGCCTGGCACTTCACGCCTGACGTCACAGCGGGCTTTACGCCGAAAGCCAGCTTTATGCAGCAGCACAGTCAGGAGGAGCTGAACGCTCAGGCGAAAGCCCTGCTAGCCGCGGCGGGCTACGGGCCGACCCATCCGCTTAACCTCACCCTGCTGTATAACACCTCAGAGACGCACAAGAAGATTGCGATTGCCGTGGCCTCGATGTGGAAGAAAAACCTCGGGGTGGACGTGAAACTGCAAAACCAGGAGTGGAAAACCTATATCGACAACCGCAACAGCGGCAACTTTGATGTGATCCGCGCGTCCTGGGTTGGGGATTACAATGAGCCGTCCACCTTCCTCAGTTTGCTGTCCTCCACTCACAGCGGCAATATCGCCGGCTTTAAGAGTGCAGAATACGATGCCGTGCTGGCCCAGGCCAGCCGTCAGACGAATGACAAGGCGCGTAACGATGACTATAACCGGGCAGAGCAGATTATCGCCGGACAGGCCCCGATCGCGCCGATTTATCAGTACACTAACGGACGGTTGATCAAGCCGTATGTAAAAGGCTATCCGATCACCAATCCGGAAGATGTGGCCTACAGCCGTACTCTGTATATTTTAAAACACTGATTGTCGTACGGCGTCATCGCCAGGATAAGCCGCGGCACCGGTTGCTGCTTATGCCATTGAGCCGCGGGGATGTCGTGCATAATGCAGCAACTCAGTCTGACGGTGATGATGATGAAACGGTTTCCTCTGTTTATGTTTGTGGTAATGCTCAGTGGCTGCGCACTGAAACAGTATCCTGCCTCGCCGCCGATCAGTGCGGTGCAGGCCGATCAGCTTGACTGCCAGGGCGTGCAGCAGCAGATCGCTGAACAGAAAAAAGTGCAGCAGGATATTGATAAGAAAGGGGAGTTTGATGCCCTGACCGTAGTGGGTGCCGCAATGGACTTTGGCATTGGTAACGGTATTGCCAAACAGCAGGCGCAAAAACACGCTACCGAGCGTGAACGACAGCTGAACGCACTCGCCACACAGAAGTGTTCCCGGGGCGTTTAGGAAACAAATCGTAACAAAGCGCGAGCTCTATCACAGAACGGCAGCCCGGTGCTTGAGACCCGCGTATAATGCCTTATCGTGTGAACACTGGATTGTTACTGCATTTTAGCAGGCAAAACCTGACCGCCGGAGCTCCTCCGGCGGTCAGGTTTTTTTGTTTTCAGGCCGGGAAATGAAAATAGCAAAAGTTTTAAATAATAATGTGGTCATTGTTCATGACGAACAGGGGCATGAACTGGTGGTGATGGGGCGCGGGCTGGCGTTTAAAAAGCGCAGCGGGGACGAACTTGACCCGGCGCTGGTTGAAAAAACCTTTGCCCTGAAAAGTCAGGAGCTGACCGGGCGCCTGGGCGAACTGCTGTCTGAAATCCCGCTGGAGGTGGTGATCGCCACAGAATGCATCATTGCGCTGGCGCGCGAGCAACTCAGTAGTCAACTGCATGACAGTCTGGCCATTGCGCTGACCGATCATGTAAATTTTGCCCTGACCCGGCATCAGCAAAACCTGCCCATCCGTAACGTGCTGCAGTGGGAGATCCGCAGCCTCTATCCGCAGGAGTATGCCATCGGGCTGGCGGCGCTGAATATTATCGACAAACGCCTTAACGTGCGGCTACCGGAGGATGAAGCCGGATTTATTGCCCTGCATCTGGTGAATGCGCAACTGGGCAGCGAGATGCCTGCTGTGATGCATATCACTAAATTTATGCAGGAAATCCTGCATCTGGTGAAGTACCAGCTACAGCTTGATTATCAGCCCGATTCGCTGAGTTATAACCGCTTTGTCACCCATCTTAAGTTTTTCTCACAGCGGATGCTGGGGAAACGCGGCGTCTACAGTGATGACGAATCGCTGCACGATGTGGTACGCGACCGCTATCCCGCCGCCTACAAATGCGTGGACAAAATCGATCGCCACGTGAGGAAGAATTATGACTATACCCTGGGGAGTGAGGAGCGGATGTTTCTGACGATCCACATAGAGCGGGTCAGAAAGGAGACGCTGGCCCTGGATGATGATAAAGATGAGGCCTGAGGGCCTCATCTCCGTATTCCCGCGTGCCCTGTGAAAGTTGAGGGCCGGGTTTACGCCGGATTCAGCACCCGACGCGTGCGGCCTGAGCTCAGATAATCCGCAATATAGTCCTGGGAAATCTCACCACTGTAGCGACCGTCCTCGTCGACAATCGGCATCCACACCATATTGTGTTCATACAGCTTGGAGAGCACCACGCGCAGGTTCTCTTCGGCTTTACCGGTGACGGTAAAGTGATGCAGCCTCTCGGCACAGAGGCCACTTGCACCGCGTGCCTCGCGCCGTTTAACAAAGCCCAGTGGTCGGCCATCCTCATCAACCACCGTAATCGAACGCAGGTCGTTATCGTCCATCACGCCGAAGGCTTCCGCCAGCGGAGTGGATTTCTGCACGGTATGGGTCGGCTGCTGGTCGGTGACATCGCCCGCCTGCACCAGTAACAGACGCTTCAGCGTACGGTCCTGACCGACGAACGATCCGACAAACTCATTGGCCGGCTTCGCCAGCAGTTCGTCCGGGCTGGCGCACTGCACAATTTTTCCCTGACCGAACACGGCAATACGGTCACCCAGTTTCAGCGCTTCATCAATATCATGGCTGACCAGCATCACGGTCTTTTTCAGCTGCCGCTGCATATCGAGAAACTCATTCTGGATCACCTCACGGTTAATCGGGTCGACGGCCCCGAACGGCTCATCCATCAGCAGCACCGGTGGATCCGCCGCCAGGGCACGAATAACGCCGATGCGCTGCTGCTGACCGCCCGACATCTCACGCGGATAGCGCTGCAGGAATTTATTCGCATCCAGCGCCATCATGCTCATCAGCTCGCTGGCACGCGCCTTACAGCGCTGCTTATCCCAGCCCAGCATACGGGGCACCACGGTGATATTCTCTTCAATGGTCATATTCGGGAACAGGCCAATCTGCTGGATTACGTAGCCTATATTGCGCCGCAGCGTGACGGTATCCAGCCCGCTGGTGTCTTCGCCGTTGATCAGAATTTTTCCACTGCTGGATGGGATCAACCGGTTGATCATTTTCAGGGTGGTCGTTTTACCGCAGCCGGAAGGGCCGAGCAGGACACACATCTCGCCTTCGGGTACATTGAGGCTGACGTTGTCGACGGCATTAAAGCTTTTACCGTTCTTCTGTGTGAAGGTTTTGGTGAGATTTTCCAGTTTTATCATTATCGGATCCCCTTAGGTGTCAGTGCTACCTGCAAACGGTGCAGCAGCCAGTCAAGCACGATCGCCAGTAAGCAGATCATTAATGCGCCAGCAATCAACATGCGGATATCACTTCCGCTAATGCCATCCAGCAGCAGCAGGCCAAGACCGCCTGCGCCAATCACCGCTGCAATGGCCATCACGCCGACGTTCATCACTACCGCCGTACGGATGCCGCCAAAAATCACCGGCAGGGCCATCGGAATTTCGACCCAGCGCAGACGCTGCCAGAAGGTCATACCAATCCCGCGTCCCGCTTCACGCAGGCCGTCAGGCAGATTTTCCAGTGCCGTATGGGTGTTGCGCACAATGGGTAACAGAGAATAGAGAAACACCGCCGTCACGGCGGGCAGGACGCCAATGCCCTGACCGATGAGTGAAAAAAGCGGGATCATCAGGCCAAACAGGGCGATAGAGGGAATGGTCAGCACAATAGTGGCCAGTCCGAGTACTGGCGTGGCCAGCCACTTAAAGCGCACAATCAGAATACCGAGCGGCACACCAATCACAATGGCGAAACCGACCGCCAGCGCCACCAGCCACAGGTGCTGAAAGGTGAGGGTGCCGAGATAGCCGGCATTATCAATCATGTAATGGATCGTCTCCATGAAGCCTCCTTACAGCATGTTATGGGATGTCAGGAAATCGCGGGCCACCTGCTGAGGCGACTGGTGATCGATATCCACACGCTTATTCATTTCGGTGATGGCTTCGTCGGTGATCAGTGGCGACAGCTTATTAAGCGCCGCTTCCAGACCCGGATGATCCCGCAGTGCTTTCTCGGTCACCACCGGTGTCACCGCATAGCTGGGGAAGAAACCCTTATCATCTTTCAGCACTTTCAGTTCGAAGCCCTTTACCCGACCGTCGGTGGTATACACCAGCCCGGCGTCGACAAAGCCGTCACGAATGGCGTTATACACCAGTCCCGGATCCATCTGACGGATCTGCGGGCGATCCAGCGGCATATTGTAGGCTTTCTGCAGGGGTTTAAGCCCATCGGAACGCCCGGCAAACTCCAGATCCAGCCCCAGCATCCAGTTGTGGTCAGGGTCGTCTTTACGCACCTGCTCGATTTTCGCCACCAGCTGCGACAGGGTCTCAATGTTTTCCGCTTTCGCCCGTTCGGCGGACATCGCAAAGGCGTAGGTATTATTCATCGGGGCAGGCTTCAGCCATACCAGCCCCAGCTTTGCATCCAGCTTTTTCACCGTCTGATAAGCTTCTTCAGACGACATGCGCTGGGTGATGTTATTGAAAATAATTAGTGAGGTACCGGTGTATTCCCAGGCCATATCCACCTGTTTATTGATCATCGCGTTACGGGCAATCACGGTAGCAATGTTGGTCTTGGGTTCGATATCAAAGCCCTGCTTGCGCAGATAAAGCGTGGTGAGCGCAGACAAAATATGCTGCTCGGTAAAACTCTTGGTGGTCATCACAATTGGCGCGGCAGCGGCCATACCGCTGAATGCCAGCGATGCCGCCAGAGCAAGCGCGCCCGCCCGAAGCCAGCGGGGGAAAAGGGGGGTACCAGCCATAGTCAGCTCCCTGTTATTTTTTTAAGCCGTATGCGGGCTGAGAAGACGGCCGAGACCGGCCAGTAACAAATCGAGGATCAGGGCAAAAAGCGCGGTCGCCGCCGCTCCCAGGATCAACGTGGGGAAATCATTGAGGTAGATACCGGGGAAAATCAATTCCCCGTAACTGCTGGCCCCAATCAGAAACGCCAGCGGTGCGGTGCCCACGTTGATCGCCATCGCCACGCGAATACCGGATAGCATCACCGGCATGGCGTTAGGGAGTTCGACCTGGCGCAGACGCTGTCCCCGGGTCATGCCGATACCGTCCGCCGCTTCCAGCAGAGGGGCCGGGACGGAACAGAGTCCCGCATAGGTATTACGCACGACAGGCAGCAGTGAGGCGAGGAACAGGGCAATGATTGCCGGGCGGTCACCGATACCGATGACCACCATTGCCAGCGCCAGCACGGCCAGCGGGGGGAGCGTGTTGCCGATGTTGAAGATCTGCATCACGTACTCTGCCCAACGGCGCGCGCCCGGACGGCTGAGGGCGATACCGCTGGGAATACCCACCAGAAGAGCAAACAGCATAGACCAGAACACCAGCGTCATATGCTGCTGCCCCAGATAGATCAAATCGACGCGCTTTGCCTTAATGGTTTCAATCCCCAGTCCCCAGACCAGCAGGGCGACGATCGCGGCAATAAACAGCGCCGCCAGTAAGGCACGCTGTAACAGCGTGGTATGTTGCATATCAGTGTTCTCCCTGGAACGCGGGTAAGCATTAAAAGTGTTGATCTCATGGGTGATTATCACTTTACCCGGTAAACTAACCCTAAAACCTATAGCAGCGGAACGGCAAATTTGGCAAATTTTTCGCTGAAAATCAGCAGGATACTTTTTGGCAAAATTCGGTTGTAGCCCTTGATAGCACTGGGAAAACTGACGATGAAAAAAATTCATCGTCAAAAAGTGACGCCGTCACAAAAAAAATAAGCACAATTCGGAAACTGTCGTGCGAAATATCATCCACACTTTCAGGCTCTACTTGAGAAAGGGACACCATGTCGGAATCAATTGCTACGCCCGTTAAGTCACGCCACTGGATACTGGTTGCCTCGATGCTGGCCATGTTTATGGCGGCGATTGAAGTGACCATCGTGGCCACCGCGATGCCGACCATCATTGCTGAGCTGGGCGGTTTCTCGCAGTTTGGCTGGGTTTTCTCTATCTATCTGCTGACGCAGGCGGTCAGCGTGCCGATTTACGGTCGACTGGCCGATCTCTGGGGCCGGAAGCGCATGTTCTTTATCGGTACCGGACTGTTCCTGGTCGGGTCGGTGCTGTGCGGCTTTGCCACCAATATGGGCTGGCTGATCCTGTTCCGCGCCTTTCAGGGGCTGGGGGCCGGAGCGATTATGCCGCTGACGTCTACCATCATCGCGGATGTCTATCCGCCGAAAGAGCGGGCAGGCGTACAGGGATGGCTGTCGAGCGTCTGGGGCGTTGCCGCCATCGTCGGGCCGCTGACTGGTGCCTGGCTGGTACAGCATTTTAACTGGGCGCTCATATTCTGGGTCAACGTGCCCATTGGCATCCTGTCAATGCTGCTGCTGGCGCGCTTTTTCCCGGAGTCAAAAGCGCGCAGCCCGCACCGGCTTAACCTGGCGGGCAGTGCATGGCTGATGCTTACCGTCAGTGCACTGCTGGTCGCTTTGTTACAGGCTGAAGCCCTTGGCACGACGCTGGTAGTGGGCCTGTTGCTACTGGCCGTACTGGCCGGCATGGCGCTGGTGCGACACGAACGCAGCGCCCGCGAACCGCTGTTCCCGGCGGCGATCTGGCGCAGCCGCACGCTGCTGGCCGGTAATGCCGGCAATCTGATGATTGGGGCCGCCATGATGGGCATCAGTGCCTTTCTGCCGACGTGGATCCAGGGGGTTAACGGCGGAACGCCGCTGCAGGCGGGGAGTGCGCTGGCAATGATGTCGATCGGCTGGCCGCTGGCCAGTACGCTCAGTGGCCGGCTGATGCAGCGCACCTCTTACCGTTTCACCGCGCTGCTGGGCTCGGTGCTGCTGATCGCCGGAACCGGTCTGCTGCTGACGCTGCATCGTGAAAGTCCGGTGTGGCACGCCGGGCTGTTTGCTTTTGTGATCGGAACGGGAATGGGCATGACCAGCACCACCTTCCTTATCGCCGTGCAAAACACCGCAGATTTCGCCATCCGCGGCATATGTACCGCGTCGATTATGTTCAGCCGGATGCTGGGGTCGGCGCTCGGCACCGCCGTCATGGGGGCGGTGCTGAACTACAATCTGCTGTTGCGCCTGCCTGACGACACCGATCCGGTACAGCAGGTGATGTCACATGGCCAGCGGCAGCAGATTGACCCGTCAACGCTGGCGGTCATGCTCAACGAGATCGCGCATTCTCTCCACTGGGTGTTTGCCGTTTCGGCCGTGATTGCAGGGATGAGTCTGATCATTTCGCGTTTTGTTCCGGCAGAGAAGCCGATCTGAGAAAGGACAGGGGGTGCGCCGGCTAACCGCTCACCCCGCTGGGATCATACGCTACTGCGCCGGGGCATCCTGAGAGGTGCCTGCGCTGGCAGGAACGCTGTTATCGGCATCGCTACCGTTGCGTTTATAAACAATTTTCTGCGTATCATTTTCGCAGTGACCGACGACCTGCCCACCGGCCTGTTCCGCCTGGTCGTTCGGCACTACGTCCAGCGTAAAGCCTGAGGCAGGAACCCCATTGTTAATAATTTTCTGATTAATATCCGCTTTCACCGTTTCGCACGAGGCTTGTACCGCCAGAGGTGCAGCAACGAGCAGTGCGGTTAACACCCAATTAATGCCTTTCATTTGTTCATCCTTTTTGCATGAAATCTGCGCTAACTATAGCAGGAAAGTCAGCTTATGGCGTAACGGCACGTCCGGTGCGGCGATCGAGGCAGCGCAGCGTATTGGGCTCCCAGTACGCGTTCAGGTTCATGCTTTTTTCACAGCCTTCCTGGGTATCAAAAGCCTGATCCACCCGGTCAAACTCTTTTTCCACGCGGTTATTCACTTTGCCACGCAGGCGATGGGTCGCATCCCACTGCTCTTTCTGTTCGCGGGCCTGCTCTTTAGTCAGCGCGTTATCACCATCCTGAATAATCAGGTGGTCAGTGCGCGCCTGGGCAGCGTGTTGAACGGAAAACAGCGCGGTCAGCAGCAGCAACGGCAACGAAGCCTTAGCCAGACGTTGTTTCAGCGTTTTCATCATGTTCGGTTCCTTATGGGTGAGCATTCAGCCACGTCATCTGCGACTGAGCAGATCATGTGTTGTAGTATATCACCAGCTTTCGGCCACCCACCAGTCGCGCGGTGTTACCGTTGAACATTGAGAGAGAAAAGTCCCTATGCTGACGACGACATTACTGTTCTTTGCCACGGCCCTGGCCGAAATTATTGGCTGCTTTCTGCCGTACCTGTGGCTTAAAAAGAACGCCTCTGCCTGGCTGCTGCTGCCTGCAGGATTCAGCCTGATGATTTTCGTCTGGCTACTGACCCTGCACCCGGCCGCCAGCGGCCGCGTGTATGCGGCCTACGGCGGCGTATACGTGGTGACCGCGCTGCTGTGGTTACGTATTGTTGATGGGGTAAAACTGAGTAGCACCGACTGGGTCGGTGCTGCCGTGGCGTTTTGCGGGATGCTGATTATTGTGGCCGGATGGGGACGGGCCTGAAAGCAGACCCGAAGAGGCTGAATTACGCTTTGTGTACGCGCAGACCCGCCTGGCTCTGACCGACCGGCATCATCTCCAGCGCGCTGATGTTGACATGTTTCGGCAGGGTGGCCACCCACCACACGGCCTCGGTCACATCTTCTGGCGTCAGCGGCTCGGTGCCGTCGTACACGCTGTCAGCACGGCTGTCATCGCCTTTAAAACGGACGTTCGAAAACTCCGTACCGCCAACCAGGCCCGGTTCAATGTCGGTCACTCGCAGGGCGGTGCCGTGCAGATCGGTGCGCAGGTTGAAACTGAACTGGCGAACAAACGCCTTAGTGGCACCATAAACATTGCCGCCCGGATACGGCCAGCTGCCGGCGATAGAACCAATATTAATAATATGCCCGACATTGCGCTCCACCATCGCAGGCAGCAGCGCGCGTGTCATATACACCAGGCCTTTGTTGTTGGTGTCGATCATATCTTCCCAGTCTTCCAGGCTGGCACGCTGCGCAGGTTCAATGCCCAGCGCCAGTCCGGCGTTGTTGACCAGAATATCGATGTTGCGCCATTCAGCAGGCAGTGAGGCCACAGCCGCGTCGATGCCCGCACGGTCGCGGACGTCCAGCACCAGCGTATAAATCCTGTCGCCAAATTCCTTTTTCAGGGCATCCAGACGTTCCTGACGGCGGCCGGTAGCAATGACCTGATGGCCCTGGCTGATAAAGCGGCGGGTAATGCTCTGACCAAATCCGGCGGTCGCCCCGGTAACAAATACAATCATCTCGCTGTTCCTTAACCCGTTTTAGATTTTTCCCACCTTATCATTTCAGGGCAGAGCTGATAAGGCGCTCATGATGATGACGAACAAGAAAAACTGCACCAACAGCGTGCAGCCGTGGTCTGGACTGCCTTATGGCAGTGCGCTACGGGCAGGCAGAATGCCCGGGCCGGGTCTTTTTGACTTCATAGCAATCGGTTGCCTTTTTAGCAACCGGTTGCGCAACCGTTTTACTGTTTTAAAAAACGTCGTTACCGACTATTTTCTTCGTAACTCACTGAATAAAAGAGTAAAAGTGAAAACTGGACGAATGGCATAACTCTTGCAAATCTTAAGCGATACGATCCCGCACTGCCGACCCGCATCGCGGCCTGCTTTTAAGGAACAGCTATGACACAGCACTATACCCAGGCCATTCGCGCCCGATTTTTTGATATCACCCGAACGGTGGATGAACCGCAGCAGTTGCCCGAGGCGGCACGCTATCTTGATAACGGCCTGCTACTGCTGGACGGCGGTACGGTCGTCGGGTTGTGGGACTGGGAGGAGGGCCGTCATCTGCTACAGGACGGCAGGACATTGCTGGACTGCCGTGACCGGCTGATTGTGCCGGGCTTTGTCGACACGCACATCCATTATCCGCAAACCGAAATGATCGGTGCCTTTGGCGAACAGTTGCTGGAGTGGCTGGATCAGTACACCTTCCCGGTGGAAAGCCAGTATCACTGTCCGCAGCACGCCGCCCGCATGTCAGACTTCTTTCTGCAGCAGCTACTGAGTAACGGCACCACGACCGCACTGGTCTTTGGCACCGTCCATCCGCAGTCTGTCGACGCCCTGTTTACCGCCGCATCGGCGCTGGAAATGCGGCTGATTGCCGGGAAAGTGATGATGGATCGCAATGGCCCGGATGCCCTGATGGAAACGCCGGAGCAGAGCTACCGGCAGACCCGGGAACTGATTGAGCGCTGGCACCGCCACGGACGTTTAGGCTATGCACTGACGCCGCGTTTTGCTCCGACGTCCTCACCGGCCCTGCTGGCCAAAGTGCAGCAGCTTCGCCAGGAATTCCCGGACACCTGGCTGCATACGCATCTCAGCGAAAATCCCCAGGAGGTGGCGTGGGTAAAAACCCTGTTTCCCGACAACAGCAGTTACCTGGATGTGTATCATCAGTATCAGCTGACCGGAGACCGCAGCGTGTTCGCCCACTGCCTGCATCTGGATGACAGCGAGTGGGACTGTCTGCACCAGACCGGATCGGCGGTGGCTTTCTGTCCGACGTCGAACCTGTTTCTCGGCAGCGGCCTGTTCGACCTGAATACCTGCTGGCATAAAGGGGTCAAAATGGGGATCGGCACCGACGTCGGGGCAGGTACGACGTTTAATCTGCTGCAGACAATGGGCGAGGCGTACAAAGTGGGCCAGCTTCAGCGCTATAAGCTCTCCGCGTGTGAGGCGTTTTACCATGCCACGCTGGGGGGGGCGAGAGCCCTGGATCTGGATAGAAAGATTGGTAATTTCATGCCGGGTAAAGAGGCGGATTTTGTGATGCTCGATCCGGCGGTCTCGCCGCTGCAGCAGATGCGTCACGCCAACAGCCGCGATATCTGGGAGCAACTGTTTGTGCTGATGACCCTGGGCGATGATCGCAATATTGCCGCCACCTGGGTCAACGGTCGCTGCGTATGGCAGCGTGACGAAAAGGAGCAGGCCGCATGATCCAGTTCTTACTTAACCAGCGCCTGGTCAGCGAGCACGATATCGACCCGAATACGACGGTGCTGAACTATCTGCGTCAGCATCAGCGACGCTGTGGCACGAAAGAGGGCTGTGCCTCCGGCGACTGCGGAGCCTGCACCGTGACGCTGGGTCACGTGGAGGCGGGGCAGATGCGCTACCAGACGGTTAACAGCTGCCTGACTTTTGTCAGCCATTTGCAGGGAAAGCAGCTAATCAGCGTGGAAGATCTGCGCCAGCCGGCGGGGCTGCACAGCGCACAGCAGGCGATGGTGGACTGCCATGCCTCACAGTGTGGCTTCTGTACTCCCGGATTCGTGATGTCGATTTTTACCCTGCAAAAAAACGGCGGCGGGGCGGAACCCCGTCAAATCGAGCAGGCACTGGCCGGTAACCTCTGTCGCTGTACCGGCTATCGGCCGATTGTCGACGCCGCCCGTCAGGCCTGCGCTGCAGCGGGGACGGACAGTTTTCAGCAGCAGGAGGCGGCCACCGTGGCGCAACTGCTGCAACTGCAGACCCCGGAGATGCAGGAACTCCGCTGGCAGGGCAATCGCTGCCTGCTGCCGAAAACCATCAAACAGCTCAGTGAGGCGTTGCTCGCGCACCCCGGGGCTACGCTGCTGGCTGGCGGCACCGACCTCGCGCTGCAGGTTACACAACGCGGCGAAACCCTGCCGCTGTTGATCGCTGTTGACCAGATCGCTGAACTGAAGCAGTGCGTCATCCATGATGACGAGAGGGTAATCGGCGCGGGGGTGTCCCTGAGCGCATGCTGGCAGTGGCTGGGCGAAGCGATCCCGGCGCTGACGCAGATCCTGGCGCGGTTTGCCTCGCAGCAGATCCGTAACCTCGGCACGCTGGGGGGCAACATCGGTAACGCCTCCCCGATTGGTGATATGCCGCCGATGCTGCTGGCGCTGGATGCCTCCCTGATCCTGCAGCAGGGCGACCAGCAGCGTCGCCTGCCGCTGGCGGATTTTTTCCTCAGCTACCGCAAAACGGCACTGCGTGAGGGCGAGTTTATCCGGGCGGTGGTGATCCCCCATAGCGCAACGGAAGAGCATTTCCGCGCCTGGAAGGTATCAAAACGACGGGAGGATGATATCTCAGCGGTCTTTGCCGCCTTTACGCTGGCCACCGATGACAGCGGCTGTGTGAGCCGCGTGCGTATCGCTTTTGGCGGTATGGCGGAAACTCCCCGGCGCGCCTTTCACTGTGAACAGCAACTGCTGGGGCAGCCGCTGACCGCCGCGACGGTTGAGAACGCCTGCCGCGCCCTGTCAGAGGATTTCCAGCCCCTGAGTGATTTTCGCGCCAGTGCAGCCTATCGACTGCAGCTGGCAAAAAACCTGCTGCGGCGTTATCACGCCTCACTGAGCGGTGAACTGATCCTGACGGAGGTCTCTGACTATGTCCCATAAACCCCCGGCCGTCATGCCGGACGCACTGGCGCACCAGTTTCACCAGCACGCTCACGACGGCGTGGGCAAAAGTCTCCGTCACGACAGCGCTGCGATGCACGTTAGCGGCGAGGCCCGCTATATTGATGACCGTTTTGAGATGCCGGGGATGCTGCACCTCTGGCCCCGGCTCAGCGAACATGCCCATGCGCGCATTCTCAGCATTGACGTTGCGCCCTGTTATCGCGTTCCGGGCGTGGTTCAGGTGCTGACCTGGCAGGACGTGCCCGGCGAGCTGGATATCGGGCCGCTGGAACCTGGCGATCCGCTGATGGCAAAAGAGATCGTGGAATACGTCGGGCAGATGGTGCTGGTGGTGGCGGCAGAGAGTGAACAGGCGGCCCGTAAGGCCGCCGCACTGGCAGTGATAACCTTTCAGCCGCTGACCCCGATCCTGGATGTGGAGCAGGCTCTGGCTCAGGGCAGCTTTGTTCAGCAGCCGCACGTGCACCAGCGTGGAGATGTGGATGCGGCGTTAAACAGGGCACGGCACCGCCTGCGCGGGCAGTTTCATATCGGCGGTCAGGAACACTTCTATCTGGAAACACAGGTGGCGCTGGTGGTGCCGGGAGAGGATCGCGTTCTCCAGGTATACTCGTCCACGCAAAATCCGACCGAGGTGCAAAAGCTGGTGGCGTCGGTGATGGGCCTGACGATGAACAAGGTCACCATTGATATGCGCCGTATGGGCGGAGGATTT
This sequence comes from Erwinia persicina NBRC 102418, assembly GCF_001571305.1. Classification (GTDB taxonomy): domain Bacteria; phylum Pseudomonadota; class Gammaproteobacteria; order Enterobacterales; family Enterobacteriaceae; genus Erwinia; species Erwinia persicina. Next base: position 110,278 of record NZ_BCTN01000002.1, read on the forward strand.
GGCGGTAAAGAAACCCAGGCGGCAGGGGTTGCCTGTCTGTGCGCACTGGCGGCACGCCTGACCGGCCGCCCGGCTAAAATGCGTCTGTCACGGCGCGATGACATGCTGACCACCGGTAAGCGGCATCCCTTTTTTGTCCGTTATGACGTCGGCGTGGATGACGACGGACGTTTTAGCGGGGTCAGGATTGACCTGGCGGGTAACTGCGGCTATTCACTGGATCTTTCCGGATCGATTGTCGATCGCGCGATGTTCCACGCCGATAATGCCTATTATCTTGGTGATGCGCTGATCACGGGCTACCGCTGTCGCACCAATACGGCCTCCAATACTGCCTATCGCGGCTTTGGTGGTCCGCAGGGCATGGTGGCGATAGAGCAGATTATGGATCATATCGCCCGCGAACTGGGCCTTGACCCGCTGACGGTGCGCAAACGTAATTACTACGGCAAAGAGACGCGCAACGTCACCCATTATCATCAGAGGGTACAGGTTAACCTGCTGGATGAGATGACCGCACAGCTTGAGCAGAGCGCAGACTATGCCGCACGACGGGCGGAGATCACCGCGTTTAACGCGGCCAGCCCGGTAATGAAACGCGGCCTGGCACTGACCCCGGTAAAATTTGGCATCTCTTTTACCTCCAGTTTTCTCAACCAGGCGGGCGCGCTGATCCTGATTTACACCGATGGCACGGTACAGTTAAACCACGGTGGTACGGAGATGGGCCAGGGGCTGAATACCAAAGTGGCGCAGATTGTGGCGGAAGTGCTGCAAATTGACATCGGCAGTATTCAGATCACCGCCACTGATACCGGCAAAGTGCCCAATACGTCTCCGACGGCGGCCTCCAGCGGCACCGATCTCAACGGTAAAGCGGCACAGAACGCGGCAGAGATCCTGCGCGACCGTCTGGTCGCGATGCTGTGCAGGCTGCACGGCTGCGAAGCGGAACAGGTTCGCTTCAGCAACGGGGTGATACAGGCTGGCGAAAACTATTTCAGCTTTGCGGAGGTGGCGCAGCTGGCCTGGCTGAATCAGGTACCGCTGTCGGCCACCGGATATTACCGCGTGCCGGGCATCCACTATGACCGCCTGGCCGGTCGCGGCGAACCGTTCTATTACTTTGCCTTTGGCGCGGCCTGCGCGGAGGTGCTGATCGACAGCCTGACCGGCGAGTATCGCCTGCTGCGCGCGGACATCCTGCACGACGTCGGCGCGTCTCTCAACCCGGCGATTGATACCGGACAGGTGGAGGGGGGCTTTGTGCAGGGCATGGGCTGGCTGACCACGGAAGAACTGGTATGGAATGGTCAGGGACGGCTGCTGACCGACGGCCCGGCCAGCTATAAAATCCCGGCCATTGGGGATGTGCCGCACGATCTGCGGGTCACGCTGGTCGAAAATCGAAAAAATCCAAAGGACACGGTGTTCCATTCCAAGGCGGTGGGTGAACCACCATTTATGCTGGGCATTTCAGTCTGGTGTGCGTTACAGGATGCGGTGGCCAGCGTTGGCGGCTATCGTCAGCACCCGCTGCTGGATGCGCCCGCTACGCCGGAGCGGGTGTTCTGGGGCGCAGAGAAACAGCGTGCGGGAGGCGGTCATGCGTAGCGATGACTGGATCACTATTCTGGCCAACCTGCGCGATCGTGGCGAGCCCTGCGTGCTGCTGACGGTGCTGGACGATCGCGGATCCGTGCCGCGCGATCGCGGCAGCAAGATGGTGGTGGCGGCCACTACGACCTGGCTGACCATCGGCGGCGGCCATCTGGAGCATCAGTCGGTGGCCATTGCGCGCGACATGTTACTTAACGGTGAGTCACAGACGCGCAGCGAACAGTTCAACCTGGGTGCCCGCCTCGGGCAGTGCTGCGGCGGGGTGTGCAGCGTCCTGTTCGAACCACTAATCCAGCCGCAGCCCCAGATCGCTGTCTTTGGTGCCGGACATGTCGGCCAGGCGCTGGTGAACATTCTGGCTACGTTACCCTGTCACATATCCTGGGTCGATGAGCGGGCGGAACAGTTTTCACATGTGCCTCCAGGCGTCACTGTCTGCTGCCTGGAGGATCCGACAGACCAGGTGAGGCAGATGCCGGCAGGCAGTTACTATGTGGTGATGACGCATCACCATCCGCGTGACCAGCAGCTGTGCGAGGCCATTCTGCGCCGTGACGATGCGGTTTATGTCGGCATGATCGGTTCGGCGACCAAGCGCCAGCGCTTTGAATACCGTCTGGAGGGGAAAGGCTTCAGCCGCGGGCAGATGGATCGCCTGCACTGCCCGATTGGTCTGGCGGAAGTGAAGGGCAAGCTGCCCGCTGAAATCGCCGTCGCGGTCGCCGGGGAGATCGTGGCCTGTTATCAACGGCGGCAATGATTTTGCACGACCGTGCTCTGACGATTATGCTGAGAGTTCAGCTACATGGAATGGGAGCAAAGAAATGAGGATCGCACCGTTAGTCTGGGCTATCAGTCTGGCCCTGACCGCCAGCGCACAAACCGCGCTGGCGGCAGAGTCGCAAAAGGAGAGTCGCCACATGGCATCGCAGCAGAGTAATCCCTTCAGTCACGCCAGTTCACTGCCTTTCCAGGCTCCGCCTTTCGACCGTATCTCTGCCGGGGATTATCGTCCGGCACTGATGGCGGCCATGGCGCAGAAGCGAGAAGAAATTGCCCGCATCGCGGATAACCCCGCCGCGCCGACTTTTGAAAACACCTTCCAGGCGCTGGAGCAGAGCGGACAGAGCCTGCGGCGGGTGAATAACGTCTTCAGCGCCATGACCGCGGCCAACACCAGCGATGAACTGCAGGCGCTGGATGAGGAGATGTCACCGAAGCTGGCCGCGCTGGACGATGATATTAAACTGAACGGCAGGCTGTTTGCCCGGCTGGATAAGGTGTATCAGCAGCGTCAGCAGTCAGGCCTCGACGCGGAATCGCTGCGCCTGGTGGAAGTGACCTGGCAGGCGTTTGTCCTCGACGGTGCGCGCCTGAGTGAGACAGAGAAAACCGAGCTGAAAGCCCTGAACCAGGAGTCAGCCACGCTCGGCACCCGCTTTACCAATCGCCTGCTGGCCGCCACCAAAGCCGGCGGCGTGCTGTTTACCGATGCGCAGTCACTGGCCGGTTTGAGCGAAGCGGATATCGCCGCCGCTGCCGGGGCGGCCGAGGCTCGCGGCCTGAAAAATCAGTGGCTGCTGGCCTTGCAGAACACCACCCAGCAACCCGATCTGCAGACAATGAGCGACCGCAGCGCGCGTGAAAAACTGTTTACCGCCAGCTGGACCCGTGCTGAAAAAGGGGACGGTAATGATACCCGGGAACTGATTGCGCGACTGGCGCAGGTGCGCGCAAAGCAGGCAAAACTGCTGGGCTTTGACAGTTACGCCGCCTGGAAATTGCAGGATCAGATGGCGAAAACCCCCGAGGCCGCCCTTGATTTTATGCGCCAGATTGTACCGGCGGCTACCGCCCGGGCAGAGCGTGAAGCGGGGGATATTCAGGGGGTAATTGATCAGCAGAAGGGCGGGTTTACGCTGCAACCCTGGGACTGGCTTTTCTATGCTGAACAGGTGCGACGGGCGAAGTACGATCTGGATGAATCGCAGATCAAACCCTTCTTTGAGCTGAATAACGTGCTGGAAAACGGCGTGTTTTATGCGGCTACACAGCTGTACGGCATTACCTTTAAACCGCGGCCGGATCTGCCGGTATATCACCCGGATGTGAAGGTGTATGAAGTGCTGGATAAGGACGGCAGCCCGCTGGCGCTGTTCTACGCCGACTGGTTTAAGCGTGATAACAAAGGTGGCGGAGCCTGGATGGGCAACTTTGTTGAGCAGTCAACGCTGCTGGGCACCCGGCCGGTGATCTACAACGTGGCCAACTTCAGCAAACCCGTCGCCGGGCAGCCTGCGCTGCTCTCCTGGGACGATGTGATCACCATGTTCCATGAGTTCGGCCATGCGCTGCACGGTATGTTCGCCGACCAGCGCTATCCCAGTCTCTCCGGCACCGAAACCCCACGCGACTTTGTCGAATTCCCGTCACAGTTTAACGAGCACTGGGCCAGTTATCCTCAGGTGTTCAACCATTTTGCCCGTCATTACCAGAGCGGGGAGCCGATGCCTGCGGCACTGCGCGATAAAATGCTGCGTGCCAGCACCTTTAACAAAGGCTATGACATGAGCGAACTGCTGGCGGCAGCACTGCTCGATATGCACTGGCACAGCCTGCGCGAGGAAGAGCCGCTGCAGCAGGTGGATGCCTTTGAGCAGAGCGCGCTGGAAAAAGAGCACATCCGTCTGGCGGCCGTACCGCCGCGCTACCGCTCCAGCTATTTCCAGCATATCTGGGGGAACGGCTATGCCGCCGGGTATTACGCCTATCTGTGGACCGAGATGCTGGCTGACGACGGCTTTACCTGGTTTGAGGAGCACGGCGGCCTGACGCGGGAAAACGGTCAGCGTTTTCGTGATAATATTCTGTCGCGCGGTAACAGTGAAGATCTGCAGCAGCTCTATCACGACTGGCGCGGTCACGACCCGGTGATTGAACCGATGCTGCACAACCGTGGCCTGAAATAAATTTTTCGCTGAAAGGAATTCTATGACGATTTTACTGCAACGCCGCCAGCTTCTGGTGGCGGGCGCGGCGCTGGCGCTGACCGCCTCGCTGACACCACTGAACGTATTTGCAGCAGGTGACTCGCTGCAGCGGCAGCTTGCCGCACTGGAAACGGAGGTGAATGGCCGTATCGGGCTGTCTCTGATCGACAGCGCCAGCCAGCAGGCGTGGAGCTATCGCGGTGACGAACGCTTTCCGCTGTGCAGCACCTTTAAACTGCTGCTGGTGGCTGCCGTTTTAAAACGCAGCGAGTCACAGCCCGCCCTGATGCAACAAACCCTGCACTGGACACCTGCGGATCACCTGAGCTATATGCCGGTAACGGCGAAGCATCCGCAGGGGATGACCGTCAGCGATCTGTGTGCAGCCGCGCTGCAGTACAGTGATAACCTGGCGGCCAACGTACTGTTGACACTGCTGGGGGGACCCGCGTCGGTGACCCGGCTGGCCCGCTCTTTAGGTGACAGTGTCACGCAGCTCGATCGTAATGAACCGACACTGAATACCGCGATCCCGGGCGATCCGCGTGACACCACCACGCCGCTGCACATGTCGCACAGCGTGCAGCAGTTGCTGGTGAAGTCGGGATTACAGACAGCACAGCAGCAGCAGCTGATCGCCTGGCTGAAGGGGAACACCACAGGGAAAAACGCCATTGCCGCAGCGCTGCCTGCGGGCTGGGAAATCGGGGATAAGACCGGCAGCGGGGGCTATGGCACAACCAACGATGTCGCCATCCTCTGGCCTCCGGGCAAGGCTCCGCTGATCCTGGCCATCTATTTTACCCAGCATGCCCCGGAGGCGAAGAGTCGTCAGGACGTGCTGGCGAAAGCGGCCGCCATTGCACTGAAATCTGTTATCTGATCGATAAGGGTCGCTCGCTTCAGCCGGACGGCCCGCCATCAGTGTGATTTATCCAGTGACCAGGTCGCTGAACTGACATTCACTTTCACAGGCAGCAGCCCAATCTGGGTAAATTTATCGGCCAGTGCCTGCTGCTGCTTGAATACTTCCGGCGTCATCCGCTCCGCACCATAGGGCATTCTGGCCAGCGCCCGCTGCCAGATGGGCTGTGGCAGGCCGGTGGATGCAGACAGGATCCCGGCCGCCTGCGCCGGGTGAGTATTGGCCCAGTCGCTCAGGGTACCCAACTCATCCACCACCTGCTTTGCCGTCTGCGGCCAGCTGTCGGCAAACTTGCGGCTGGCAAGATAGAACGTGTAGTGCGGTACCAGGCCTTCCGCATTCCTGACCAGGCGCGCGCTGGCGCGAGTTTCCACCTCGGCGTAATACGGGTCCCAGATCACCCACGCATCCACCGCACCGCGCTGAAACGCCGCGCGGGCATCCGCCGGCGGAAGGTATACCGGCGTAATATCCCTGTAGCTCAGTCCGACATCTTCCAGCGCGCTGACCAGCAGGTAGTTCACGTCAGAACCTTTATTCAGCGCTACGCGCTTCCCTTTCAGGTCGGCCACGGTTTTAACGGGCGAGTTTTCCGGCACCACAATGGCCTCAGTCTTCGGGTTGGCCGGGGAGTGTGCCAGATAGACCAGATCAGCCTGTGCGGCCTGGGCAAAGACCGGCGGCGCATCTCCGGTCGCCGCCAGATCGATGCTACCCACATTCAGGCCCTCCAGCATTTGTGGCCCGGCGGGAAATTCTACCCAGCGCACAGCGATACCCTGTTTTTTAAACTTTTCGTCCAGGGTGCCACGGTATTTCAGCAGGGCGAAAATATTGGCCTTTTGATAGCCGATGTTAATGGTTTTTGGCACAGATTCTGCGGCCACAGCCGACAGGGTGGTCGTAGTAACGATGGCGGCGATCAGACCGCTTAAGCGTGCTTTTTTCATGTTATTTCCCGGGAGATAAGAGCGATGGGAAAACATAACAAAATGCCCGGAAGAGGCTTAACGAGGAGTTCTGATAACGATATGCGCAGAGCGGATAACGCGCTTGTCTGTCGCACGGAGTGAGGAAAGCCTCACTCCGTGCGACAGGTGTTTACTGATACTGCAGATAGGCGACGTGAGTCTGCAAATACTCTTCCAGCCCGTGCCGGCCGTCAGCGCCGCCAATGCCGGACTTACGCCAGCCCGCATGGAACCCCTGCATCGCCTCGAAATGTTCGCGGTTGACGTAGGTTTCCCCAAACTTTAGTCGTTTCAGCGCCAGCATGGCCGTGTTGAGGTTACAGGTGAATATGGATGAGGTCAGACCGTAGTCGCTGTCGTTGGCCAGCGCGATGGCTTCATCCAGGGTACTGAATTTCATCACCGGAAGAACCGGGCCAAATGTCTCGTGCTGCATAATATCCATTTGCTGCGTTACGTTGGTGAGCAGCGTCGGTTCGAAGAAGAAACCGGTGGTGCCGGCCCGTCTGCCGCCGGTGACGATGGTCGCCCCCGCAGCCACCGCATCTGCCACTTTCTGCTCTACACGCTGCAGGGCGGACGCCGTGATCAGCGGGCCCATATCCAGCCCTTTCTGCGTCGCCGGGTCACCCCAGGTGACGTTTTTAAAGGCCGCGCTCAGGCGTTCAACCACGTCGTCATACACCCCCTCCTGAACATACAGACGTTCGGCGCAGTTACACACCTGTCCGGTGTTGATCATGCGCGAGGCAACAATCGCCCTGACGGCGAGGTCGAGGTCAGCGTCGTTCATAATAATTGCCGGGGCTTTACCCCCCAGCTCCAGCGAGACTTTAGTGATGTTGTTTGCCGCCGCCTGCATGGTGGCAACACCGGCACCCACGCTGCCAGTCAGGCTGACCATGCCGACGTTTGGGTTGGCCGCCAGTTCATGGCCGACCACCGGGCCATAGCCCGTCACGAGGTTGAATACCCCCGCAGGCAGGCCGACATCATGCACAATCTGTGCGAATATCATCGCGTTGTTCGGCGTCAGTTCACTGGGTTTTATCACAATGGTATTGCCGGTCAGCAGGGCCGGGGCGGCCTTACGGGCGATCAGGAAAAACGGGAAGTTCCACGGCAGGATACCGGTGGTCACGCCGATGGCTTTCTTAAAGACCAGGATGTTTTCCTGCGGGCGGTCGCTCTGGACAATTTCGCCCTCGTAGCGGCGCGCCCATCCTGCCATATAGTCCAGGTAGTCAGCGGTGAAAAAAACCTCAGTTTCGGCCAGCTCCTGCGTTTTACCGCCTTCCGCCACAATTACTGCCGTCAGTTCGGCGGCGCGCTGGCGCACGCCCTGAGCGATTTTTTGCAGCCAGTGACCGCGCTCAATGGCGGGCAGCGCTTCCCAGCCGGGCTGGGCAGCCGCGGCAGCATCAATCGCCCGCTGTGCATCTTCGGCACTGCCTTCGGGAATACGCGACAGCAGGGCTTCCGTCGCCGGGTTGATCACCTCGATCCAGCGATCGGCGCGGTTTTCGACAAATTCACCGTTGATGTACATCTGTTGCTGAACTGGGTTCATGGCAGCTTCTCCGTGACACGATTTTTACAGGGTTGTTAACGAACAGCATAAAGGCTGTTGCAGGCCTGAAACGGTGCAACAGTCGGGCCGCCATCACCTTGATCTGGCTGCCATCAATGAGAGCTGGCTGGCAAAATCCGCAAGAACCCCGTGCCGCATCTGGCATTTTTAAGATTTAGTGTTGAATATGAGCGGTTTAGCGAAAATCAGCGCAAGGCGGGTGGTCAGCGCTGAAATCGGTGATTTGTGATCGTGGTCGGTGGAAGGCGCTGAATTTTGCCAGGTTTACGGCCAGTGGGGCAGCCAGCGTAAGGTTGAACGGTACGCATTCTCCGTAGACTCCTTCGTCATCAGGGCAAACAACAACGAAGGAAAACAAAAATGAATGAAGCCATCGTCTCCGGTATTTTGTGGCATCTGGTCGGGGCCGCCAGTGCCGCCTGCTTTTACGCACCCTTTAAAAAAGTTCGCCACTGGTCGTGGGAAACCATGTGGTCAGTGGGGGGGATCATGTCGTGGATCGTGCTCCCCTGGGCGGTCAGCGCGATCCTGCTGCCCAACTTCTGGGCCTATTACAGTTCATTCACCCTTGCCCAGCTGATGCCGGTCTTCCTGTTTGGCGCAATGTGGGGGATCGGGAATATCAACTATGGCCTGACCATGCGTTATCTCGGTATGTCGATGGGCATTGGTATTGCCATCGGTATCACGCTGGTGGTAGGGACGCTGATGACCCCGCTTTTGCAGGGGCGTTTCGTCGAGCTGTTCAGCTCTGCCGGGGGCCGGATGACCCTGCTGGGGGTGCTGGTCGCTCTGGCGGGCGTGGCGATTGTCTCCCGTGCCGGGCTGTTAAAAGAGCGGGCCATGGGTATCACCGCAGAAGAGTTCAATCTGAAAAAAGGGCTGGTGCTGGCGGTGATGTGTGGGATCTTCTCAGCCGGCATGTCATTCGCCATGGACGCGGCCAAACCCATGCATGAGGCCGCTGCGGCACTGGGTATCGACCCGTTGTACGTCGCTCTGCCAAGTTATGTCGTGATCATGGGCGGGGGTGCGCTGGTCAACCTCGGCTTCTGTATTGTCCGCCTGGCCACCCGGTCAGACCTGTCCGTTAAGGCCGACTTCTCCGTGGTGAAGTCGGTACTGATGGCTAACATCGCGCTCTCCCTGCTGGGCGGAACCATGTGGTATCTGCAGTTCTTCTTCTATGCCTGGGGCCATGCACGTATTCCGGCACAGTACGACTTCGTCAGCTGGATGCTGCATATGAGCTTCTACGTGCTGTGTGGCGGGCTGGTCGGGTTGATACTGAAAGAGTGGAACAACGTCGGGCGTCAGCCGGTACGCGTGCTGAGCGTCGGCTGCTTTGTCATTATCCTGGCGGCAAATATTGTCGGGCTGGGTATGGTTTCCTGACGCCGACGTCAGGGTAATCGTCAGGGGCTGGCCAGGTGGTCAGCCCTTTTGCATGCAGGGTGTCAGGCTTTTTCGTGGCGGACAGGGGATGGCGGGCGAACAAACTGCTGGCGCCATGCGCTGGGGGTCATCCCGGTCTCGCGGGTGAACACCACCGAAAAATAGTTGCTGTCATCAAAGCCGCAGCGGGACGCCACTTCGCCAATCAGATCGTCACTGGTTCGCAGCAGGTGCTTTGCCTGGCACAGCTGCAGCTGGCGGAGATAATGCCCCACGGTCATCCCGGTTTGCTGACGAAACAGCTGCTTTAGCGCCCGCTCGGCCAACTGATGCTGCTCGCAGAAGGTGGCGAGGTCAAAAGGCACCGCTATCTGCCCCTGAATGGCCGCCATCAGCAGATCGAGCTGTTCCCCCTCCGGCATCTGCCAGGCGCGATCGGACGCATAACGATGCCGCTGCAACACCAGCGCCAGCTGTAAAAACAGCGCTTCCGTCAGTTGACGCGACAGCACGTCACTTTTGCGACTTTCCTGTTCCAGCTGCTGGATCACGCCGCGTGCCAGCGCCATGCCCCGCGTGGTTAACCGCCATGCGGCGGACTCGGGCGGGGGCAGCAGTTGTTGCCAGTCCAGACTCAGCTGGAAGCGCTCCGGGCAGTAAATAATATTATCCAGCGCCAGCTCATTGACTGACTCATAGCTGTGGCAGTCATCGGCATTCAGATAGAAGATGTCGCCGCAGGTGACCAGCCAGGGGCGGTCATTCATCACATGCAGGCCATTCCCGCGCCATACCAGCACAATTTCATTGAATTCGTGAACGTGAGGCGGGAAGGAGGGTTGAGAGGTGCGTTCAGCCACGGCAACCGGCATCTGTTCAGACGGAAGATAGTCAGCTTTTGCCAGCCGAAGGAGAGCAGTCACGGATCACCTCATCAGTCATTTTGTCGCAGTGTACGGGGAGAACAACCAAATTCACGCTTGAACAGCGTAGAAAAGTGATTGCTGTCACCAAAACCACAGTGAAACGCAATATCAGTGACGCGCATTTCACTGTGGCGCAGCAGATGGCGGGCTTCCAGCAGCCGCAGGCGATTTAGATAGCGCTGAGGCGTGCTGCCGGTCTGCTGTTTTAACTGACGGTGCAACGTGCGCAGTGAAAGCGAAAAGCGGTCAGCCAGGCCTTCCCAGTCAACGTCCTCACTGTAGTGATCCGCCAGCCAGTCCAGCAGGCCACGCAGGCGACTGTCCTGATCGTCACTGTCCGCCGCGCTGCATCCCTGACGCAGCAGGACCAGCAGGCGCATGAAATGCATCTCCTGTTCCGCCTGGCTTCCCAGGCTGTCATTCAGTGGCGGCTGCACGAGCTGATCGATCAGTTGCCTGGCCTGGGCCAACACCTTATTGCCGATGCGCCAGTGGGAAGGGTAGCGGCCGTCCTGCTCCTGCGGCAGCAGATGCTGAAGCCCCGCCAGAAAGCGGAACGACTCCGGCCCGCGATACAGCACGTTTGTCAGGCACAGATTCTCTGTTTGCTCATACAGATGACGGTCATGGCTGCGAACAAAACAGACACAGCCGCTGCATAAAGGCTGCGACTGCCCGTTAAAGACATGAATGCCTGCCCCCTGCTCAACGATGACGATTTCATGAAAGTCATCATGATAGTGTTCAGGAAAAACGCCCTGAGGCGCGCGGGGTTCAATAGCGACCGGGAAATGCCCTGTCGGGAAGAAATCAACGCTGTGCAGCACGGTCATGATCGTTTCCTCTTTAACATTCAGGTAACAGAGTCTACGCAGCACCGAAAAGCGACACCTTGAATTTTTGACCGGGAAATGCGCTATCCCGGTGAATTTTTCAAGAAAAGGGCGGAAAGCGTCAGAAATGCGGGCAGCATCACATCGATGTCGCCGGCGTTGCAGATGCCAAACTGTGATTCACTTCACGTTCATCTTTGCCATCCTGCCAGCCCACCTGTCCCGCTGGCAGTAGTAAGAAGGTAGCGAAAACAGGCTCTTTTACACTGGTGACATCGAATCATCAGGAAGCCACTACATGAGCCTTCGTCACTTTGTTGCCATCGATCTTGGCGCGTCCAGCGGCCGCGTTATGCTGGTGCAGCACGACTCAACAAGCGGGTCTGTCGTCCTCAGCGAAGTCAGTCGTTGCGTCAATCAGTTGGTCACTGTCGGGCATCGCCAGTGCTGGGATATTGATGCCCTGGAAGGGTTTATCATCGCCGCGCTGGAAAACATTGACGCGCAGGGCATCGTGCCGGAAAGCATCGGTATTGATACCTGGGCGGTGGATTTTGTGCTGCTGGATGCAGAAGGAAACCGGGTGGGGCTGCCGGTCGCATACCGTGACGATCGCACTCACGGGCTGATGGCGCAGGCCTGCCGTGAACTGGGTCAGGCGCAGATTTATCAGCGCACCGGCATTCAGTTTCTGCCGTTTAATACGCTGTATCAGCTGCGGGCGCTGTGCCGTGATGCCTCGACCGATACAGACCGGGTCGCCCACGCACTGATGATCCCGGATTATCTTCATTACCGGCTGACCGGCGTGCTCAACTGGGAATACACCAACGCCACCACGACGCAGATGCTGAACATCAGCAGCGGCGAATGGGATGCGGAGCTGCTGCGCTGGAGCGGGGCGGATCCGGCCTGGTTTGGTCAGCCCTCGCAACCCGGCCGGCGCGTAGGCGTCTGGAAAAGTCCGGCGGGCAGGGCCATCCCGGTGGTGGCCGTCGCCACCCATGATACCGCCAGTGCCGTGCTGGCCACGCCGCTGACCAGCGATAATGCGGTCTATCTCAGTTCCGGTACCTGGTCATTAATGGGCTTTGAGAGCCTGAAGCCGTATACCGGCCAGACGGCACTGGAAGCCAATATCACCAACGAAGGCGGGGCTGAAGGGCGCTTTCGGGTGCTGAAGAATATTATGGGCCTGTGGCTGCTGCAGCGCGTGTGTGACGAACTGGCGGTCAGCGACCTCTGCCTGCTGATCGCAGAAGCACAGCAGCAACCCGCCTGCCGCTGGCTGATCAACCCCAACGACGATCGCTTTATTAATCCCGCCAGCATGGTGCGTGAGATCCAGGACGCCTGTGCCGGGCAGCGTATGCCGGTACCCTCAACGCCGGCAGAGCTGGCCCGCTGCATCTTCGACAGTCTGGCCTTCTGTTACCGCCAGGTATTGCAGGAGCTGGAACAGGTACGGGGCGCAGGTTTCAGCCAACTGCATATTGTCGGCGGCGGCTGTCAGAACCCGTTTCTTAACCAGCTGTGCGCCGACGCCTGTGGCATCCCGGTGTTTGCCGGACCGGTTGAAGCGTCCACGCTCGGTAACGTTGGCAGCCAGATGATCGCCGCCGGTGCCGTGGCCGATGTCGCGACTTTCCGCCAGCAGCTGGCACAGCATTTCCCGCTTATCCGTTATGACTCTCACGGCAGTGACGTGTTTCGCCACAATCTGCCGCGTTTTCAGTCACTGACCCATTCTGTAAAGGAGCTTTGTATATGACTCAGGCCATTGAACAGGCTTTCGCCCTGGCGAAACAGCGCTTTGCCGATATCGGTGTAGACGTGGACGCCGCGCTGGCGCAACTCGACCAGCTACCGGTGTCGATGCACTGCTGGCAGGGCGATGACGTGCGCGGTTTTGAAAATCCGCAGGGGTCGCTCACCGGCGGGATTCAGGCCACCGGTAACTATCCCGGTCGCGCGCGCAATGTGGCAGAGCTGCGCGCCGATCTCGATCTGGCGATGTCGCTGATCCCGGGGCCAAAACGGTTGAACCTGCACGCTATCTATCTGGAAAGCGAGCAGGCGGTAAAACGCAATGAAATCAAGCCGCAACATTTTGCTGGCTGGGTGGCTTGGGCTCGCGACCGGCAGCTGGGTCTGGACTTCAACCCCAGCTGTTTTTCCCATGAGCTGAGTGCTGACGGTTTTACCCTGGCCCACAGTAATGCGGAGATCCGCCAGTTCTGGATCGAACACTGTCAGGCAAGCCGAAAGGTATCTGCCTGGTTTGGTGAACAGCTCGGATCGCCCTCGGTGATGAATATCTGGGTGCCGGACGGTATGAAAGATGTGACCGTCGATCGCCTGGCCCCACGTCAGCGCCTGATGGACTCTCTGGATGAGGTGATCCGCGAAAAACTGGATCCGGCACACCATATCGATGCGGTAGAAAGCAAGCTGTTCGGCATCGGCGCGGAAAGCTATACCGTCGGCTCCAACGAGTTTTGCTTAGGTTATGCCGCCAGCCGCCAGACGGCGCTGACGCTGGACGCCGGGCATTTCCATCCGACCGAAGTGATCTCCGATAAGATCTCCACCGCCATGCTCTACGTGCCGCGTCTGCTGCTGCACGTCAGCCGCCCGGTGCGCTGGGACAGTGATCATGTCGTGCTGCTCGATGATGAAACGCAGGCGATTGCCAGCGAAATCGTGCGTCAGCGCCTGTTCGATAAAGTACATATTGGTCTCGACTTCTTCGATGCTTCAATCAACCGCATTGCGGCCTGGGTGATCGGCACGCGTAACGCCAAAAAAGCCCTGCTGCGCGCACTGCTTGAACCGGTTGATACGCTGAAAGCGCTGGAAAATGACGGCGACTACACCGCACGCCTGGCACTGCTGGAAGAGCAAAAGTCCCTGCCGTGGCAGGCCGTGTGGGAGGCCTGGTGCCTGCGCCACGACGTGCCCGCCGGGGCCAGCTGGTTAGGCGACGTCCGCCAGTATGAACAACAGATCCTCAGCCAACGTTAAGGTAACCCTATGCATCAGATTCTCAACGCCTGGTTTGTCCAGGGAATGGTAAAAGCCACCACCGATATGTGGCTGAAGGGCTGGGACGAACGCAATGGCGGTAATGTCTCACTGCGCCTGCTGGACGAAGAAGTTCAGCCGTTTGCCGCCGATTTTGACCGCAATCCGCGTACCCTGGAGCTGAGTCAGCCGGCGCCCCTGCTGGCCAATGACTGGTTCCTGGTCACCGGCTCAGGGAAATTTTTCCGTAACGTGCAGCTGGACCCGGCTGACAGCCTCGTGTTGCTGCGCGTCAGTGAAGACGGGCGGGCGTTCACCATTCACTGGGGCCTGACCAACGGCGGCGTACCGACGTCGGAACTGGCCTCACACTTCCAGTCGCACAGCGTGCGTAAGCAACTGACCGCCGGCGCAGACCGCGTGATTATGCACTGCCATGCCACGAATTTTATGGCGCTGAGCTACGTGGTCGAGCTGGACTCTGCCCGTTTCACCCGACTGCTGTGGGAGGGCAGTACCGAGTGTCTGGTGGTGTTCCCGGACGGCGTCGGCATTGTGCCGTGGATGGTACCGGGCACTGACGGTATCGGCCGCGCGACCGCGGAAAAAATGCAGTCACACTCGCTGGTGATGTGGCCGTTCCACGGCATTTTCGGCGCAGGGCCGACGCTCGATGAAACCTTTGGCCTGATTGATACTGCTGAGAAGTCCTCTGAAGTGGTGGTAAAAGTGCTGTCGATGGGGGGCATGAGGCAGAGTATTACCACGGATGAACTGATCGCGCTCGGCGAGCGCTTTGCTGTGAAACCCTGGCGCGCCGCGCTGGAAGCGAAGCATAACCATGCTGCGTAAGGCTTTTGTGATGCAGGTTCATCCTGATAAGCATCAGGCGTATCAGCAGCGGCACAATCCGATCTGGCCTGAGCTGGCAGAGACGCTGAAAGCGCACGGCGCGCACCACTACAGCATTTTTCTGGATGCATCACGCAGTCTGCTGTTTGCCGTCGTGGAAATCGAGTCAGAAGCGCGCTGGAATGCGGTGGCGAATACAGAGGTGTGCCAGCGATGGTGGCAATCAATGAGCGAGCTGATGCCATCGAATGCGGACCACAGCCCGGTGAGTGAGGCGCTGACCCCGGTATTTTATCTGGACTGAAGTGACAGCAGGGGGCCGATCGCATTACCGATCGGCCCTTTCCGGTCGTTAACCATTTAACCGCAGCTGCGGATACCGCTTCATACTCCACGCACACCACAGCAACGCCAGAGTGCCGATGGCACCGCCGACATAGCCTACGCTGGCCATATTCAGATGCAGACTCACCTGGTTACCTAACAGCGCGCCTGCACCGATACCAATATTATAAATCCCCGACAGCAGCGACATCGCCACATCCGTCGCATCCGGCGCCAGCGCCAGCACGCGTACCTGCACCGCCAGGCCAATGATCATCATCGCCATTCCCCAGATAATGCACAGGGTGGAAATCGCCAGCGTATGGGTAGCGGATAAATACAGCGACAGCATCGACAGGGTAATCAGCGCAATCGCCCCGAGTAAAAAGGTCGCCGGATATTTATTGCCGTAAATACTGAACAGCACGCTGCCGACAATCCCTGCCGCGCCGAATATGAGCAGCAGGAACGTGGTGAAGCCACCGCTCAGGGCGGCGACGCTCTGAATAAACGGCTCAATATAGCTGTAAGCGGTGTAGTGCGCGGTCACGGTCACGGCAATCAATATATACAGCGCGACCAGGGCTGGGCGACGGAACAGCATCGGCACGCTTTTCAGTGAGCCGGTATGTTCGCTGGGCAACTTAGGCAGCAGCTTTACCAGCAGCAGCATGGTGACCAGCGCCACGGCGCCAATAACGGCAAAGGTGATGCGCCAGCCAAGCAGCTGGCCGATCATACGACCAATCGGCAGGCCGAGCACCATCGCCAGCGCAGTGCCGGTCGCCAGCATACTCAGCGCCTGGGTCTTTTTCCCCGGTGGGGCGACGCGGATTGCCAGTGATGCCGTAATCGACCAGAAAACAGCATGGGAAAAGGCGATGCCGATGCGCGACACCACTAATGTGGTGAAGTCCCAGGCGACGGAAGAGAGTGCGTGGCTGGCAATAAACAGCACAAATATCACAATCAACAATAGCCGGCGTTCAATATTACGCGTCAGCAGCATCATCGGCAGCGACATTAATGCCACCACCCAGGCATAAATGGTCAGCATCAGGCCAACCTGTGCCGTAGGCATGGAAAAACTGCTGCCGATATCGGAAAGCAGGCCGACCGGAACAAACTCCGTGGTATTAAAAATAAACGCACCAATAGCGAGCATAACCACGCGTAGCCATGCGGTCTTACGGGAAACAGTAGTTGATTGCATTGAAGTTAACGACGTGTTGAGGGAATGTTAACCTGAAAATCAGGTAAAAGAATAACGCCGGATATTGTCTTTTATTTATCCGCCAGATGAAATAAAAAAATCCACAAAATTGTAAATCAGAATTTTTATTTAAGCGGGTGTGATGCTGCCGCTATATTTCAGTTGTTAACATAATGTAAAAATTCCCACCGCTTCTCCGTTTCAATAATTGACGCCGCTGCGGTCAGGCCGCAGAATCGCGCTGGAAATGAAACCATCAGGCCAGCGGCAGAGGAAAAGTGAACGTGAGTGTTCTGGACAATGCGTTGTTGAGTGAGATCCTCGATCAGGTACGCCCCTTAATCGGTAAGGGGAAGGTGGCTGATTACATCCCGGCGCTGGCGGATGTGCCCGCTGAGCGGCTTGGCATCGCAGTTTGTATGCTCGACGGCACCGTTTATCAGGCGGGGGACGCAGAGGAACGCTTTTCTATTCAGTCCATTTCCAAGGTGCTGTCGCTAACGCTGGCCCTGACGCGTTATCAGGACAGTGAAATCTGGCAGCGGGTGGGCAAAGAGCCGTCCGGCCAGCCGTTCAACTCTCTGGTCCAGCTGGAGCTGGAACAGGGGAAACCGCGCAACCCGTTTATCAACGCCGGGGCCCTGGTGGTGTGCGATATGCTGGAAACGCGACTGACGGCACCCCGGCAGCGCATGCTGGAAGTGGTCAGAGGCCTGGTTCAGGAACCTGAAATTGCCTATGACCGCCATGTGGCGCGTTCCGAGTTTGATCATTCAGCGCGCAATGCCTCTATCGCCTGGCTGATGAAATCCTTCGGTAATTTTGATAACGATGTTCCGACGGTGCTGCAAACCTATTTCCATTACTGCTCCCTGACACTGAGCTGCGTCGAGCTGGCGCGCTGTTTCCTCTATCTTGCCAACCACGGTAAAGGACCCGGTCAGGATGAAGCGATGCTGACGCCTAAGCAGACCCGCCAGATCAATGCCCTGATGGTCACCAGCGGCATGTATGACGGCGCGGGGGAGTTCGCGTGGCGCGTTGGGATGCCGGGCAAGTCTGGGGTAGGGGGAGGGATCATCGCCGTGATCCCGGGAGAGATGAGCATTGCCGTCTGGTCACCAGAGCTGGATCCGTCAGGCAATTCTTTAGCCGGTACCGCGGCGCTGGAACTGCTGGCAGAACGTATCGGAAGGTCAATTTTCTGAGAGTTGGCCCTCCGGGTAACGGCCTTTTATAGTCAACTAACGTTATTAATTAGTGATCGTGATCAAATATTCTGTCAGCACATACTGCTAATATTTCGCGGAGAAAAATAACTTTTTCGCACAGCAGAATAATCTGAGAGGGTAAAATGACTATTCAGGCACGGCAACTCACTCTGAATCACCAACTGCGTCAGTTTGGCATGCTGGTTAAACTGGCGATGATACGCTCCACACCCCAGTGCATCGAAGTCTGGACCATGAGCGGTAACCGGCTGCGTTTTACTCCGGCCCAGCAGATTGAGGCTTTATTAGTAGTATGATGAACCTGCGAATTCTGGTGATTGCTGCGGCCATACTGGCCGCTGTCACAGCGATGAGCATCATTACCCAGCCCCTTCCCGCGCTTTACACTTACGATGACACGCCGTCGACAAAATAGTCCCCTTGCAGGGTAAGCTGTTATCACCCTTCATATTAGGCTACCCTGGTGAAGCGATGCCGACGCTTTGTGCGTTGTGTTTATAAACCTTCATCAGGAGACCACCCATGACTTCACTTCCTACCGTCGCCGTGCTCGGTCTGGGCGCGATGGGACACGCCTTTGCCGCCAATCTTCTCAAAAATAACTTCCGGGTTTACGGCTGGAACCGCACGCGTCAGCGCGGTGAAGATCTGCTCCCTGATGGCCTGATATTGTGTGACACCGCCGGGGAGGCCGTAGCCGATGCCGGGGTGATTCTGGTCATGCTCTCCGACGGGCCGATCACCTTATCCACCTGCGCGCAGGTTCTGCCTTATCTTAAGCCCTCCGCCGTACTGTGCCAGATGGGAACCATCGGCGTTGACGCCACGCAACAGCTTATCGACAGCGTGCAGGAGAAACGTCCGGACGTGGTGCTGCTGGATGCGCCTGTTTCCGGCACCAAAGCCCCGGCTGAACAGGCACAGATCCTCGTGCTGGCCAGCGGCGATCGTCAGCGTGCGACCGCCATTGACCCCGTGTTTGCTGCCATCGCCAAAAGAGCAACGTGGCTGGGTGCGGCGGGGGCGGGGTCGAAGATGAAACTGGTGGCTAACGCCTGGCTGGTTTCGGTGATGCAGGGCGTGGCGGAAAGTACCCGGCTGGCGCAGCAGTTAGGATTTACCCCCGATGATTTCTGGCAGGTGCTGGAGGGCGGGCCGCTTGCTGCACCCTACGTGAAAGGGAAACTGGCCATGATCGCCAGCGGGGAGTACCCGCCGCAAATGCAGCTGACCTGGGCGTTGAAAGATGCGCGGCTGGCGCTGGACGCTGCGGGTGCCAGTACCCTGCCGGTTCTGCAGACCATCGCTACGCAATGGCAGGGGGCGGTTGATGCCGGATACGGCAGCAAGGATCTGTCGGTTGTCTATCGCTATCTGCACGATCAGCATAAAACAGCGTAAAAGAAAACGGGCAGGGAGGGTTTATAATTCCCTGCAAATCATCATGATATCCTCAATAGCCCGTACTGCTTAGTGCATGGCTTCAAAATGGTCTCTAAGTTTGTTATATTATCAAACTCATGTATTTTATAGTTGACTGATTTTTAATGCTTTTTATTGTAGTGATTCGTTCTCTGATGAGCCGAAAAAAGCAAGGATCACATCATGCTTGATATTCGTTTTCCTACCGCCATGCAAATGGTGCTGTGTATCGCTAAGGCGGATAGCGAGGGACGGCGCTGCACCAGTAAAATCCTCGCCGATGGGCTGGATGCTAACCCCAGTTTCGTGCGCAAGATGATGGTGCCACTGACACGTGACGGGATTATTGTCTCAACGCTCGGCCGCTGCGGCACAACGCGCCTTGGCCGCCCGGCAGACCAGATAACGCTCTGCGATATCTACACCTCAGTGATAGAAGATAAACCACTGATGGCCGGTCGCCCGGACGTTCCGGCACTCTGTGTCGTCAGCGCCAATGCCTGCTGGTACTTCAAACAGCTGGCCAAAGAAGCCGAACAGGCTTCCCTTGATGTGCTCGCCCGACGTACCGTCGCCGACGCACTGCGTGAGATAATGCAGCGTAACGAAGTTCATCCCGATCAGCGCTGCGCCTCCTGAGTGTTGCCTGATTTCCCCTGTGCGGGTTGCGCGCAGGGGAAAATAGTCCCCCCTTAATCTTTCCCGCCAGTCGTGTCCACCTATGCCCTGAATCGCCCGCCGATCGCACTTAATGCAACAATAAAACTTGCATTAAAACGATGCCTGCCTTACCGTTATTAAGTGCATTCGTCAAAGTTACTCTTTAGGGGCGTACCTGGTCAGAACAACAGGCACGCTAGTGACATTATTGCCTTAATCCATTCAGGGGAAGTCCGATGAGCCATGATGATTTTATTAATGATCTCGTAATGTGGATCGATACGCACATTGAAGGGAAGATGGACTTAGACACCGTGTCCGCACGCGCTGGCTACTCCAAGTGGCACCTGCAACGTATGTTTAAACAGCACACCGGCTACGCGCTGGGTGAGTATATTCGTGAACGCCGTCTGAAAAAATCCGCTGAACGCCTCGCCCGGGGCGGTGAGCCGATTCTGGATGTGGCGATCAGCTTTGGTTTTGACTCACAGCAGTCCTTCAACCGCAGCTTCAAACGTCAGTTTGGCCAGTCGCCGGGGGCATGGCGCCGTCAGGTTCAGATCGCCGCGCACGCGGCCTGACCATTGCATTCCCCTGCGACGCAGGCGGATATTCACCTATCCGCCTGCGCCAGCCACACGTCCCGAACACTCTTAATCCCCCGCAGCCAGTCATTAGTACGTTCAGTACCTCTTCACACTGTGCGCGCTTCCCGCGCCAAAAGAAAATAACATTCCCGCATTTCGAATTGCAGACAGACGTTATCTGCGATTGTGCCAACCTTTGCCACTATTGATATTTTACCTGCCGCGCAAAAAACGGAATATTCCCTCTGTCAGCCGGAGCGCCTGCCGCTCGCCCTTGACCGCCCGACCTTTCGCCGCGTGTCATAAACCCTGTTACGGAGTTTCCATGAGCCAGATTACCTCATTACCGATCCTTGATTTCGCCCAGCTCGACGGTGATGCCGCGCAGCAGAAAGCCTTTTTGCAAAAGCTCAGCCGCTCAGCGCGCGACGTGGGCTTTTTCTATCTGATCAATCACGGGGTAGATGAACAGCTGTCGGCACGCGTACAGCAGCTGTCCCGGCAGTTTTTTGCACTACCGGAGGAAGACAAGCAGCGGGTATCGATGATCCACTCGCCGCATTTTCGCGGTTATAACCGGGCAGGTTCGGAGGTCACGCGCAGTCAGCCAGACTGGCGTGAACAGTTTGATATTGGTGCAGAACGTCCCGCACTGCCGCTGCAAAAGGGGGAGGCGGGCTGGAAACGCCTGCAGGGGCCGAATCTGTGGCCAGAGGCTTTGCCCGAACTCAAACCGACGCTGCTGCACTGGCAACAGGAAATGACCACCATGTCCCAGCGGCTGCTGCGTGCTTTTGCTCAGGCGCTGGAACTGTCGCCGGATGCCTTTGATGCGCTTTACGGTGAAAAGCCCAACGAGCATATCAAGCTGATCCGCTATCCCGGGCAGACCACAGAAACGACCCGTCAGGGCGTCGGCGCTCACAAAGACTCCGGCTTCCTCAGCTTCCTGTTACAGGATCAGCAGCGCGGATTACAGGTGGAGGTCGAGCCGGATCGCTGGGTGGATGCGCTGCCTCTGCAGGGCGCATTTGTGGTGAATATTGGTGAGCTGCTGGAACTGGCCAGCAATGGTTACCTGCGCGCTACCGTGCACCGTGTGGTATCACCGCCCAATGACCAGGATCGCCTGTCCATTGCGTTTTTCCTTGGCGCACAGCTGGATGCCGTCGTGTCGGTCTTTACGCTGCCGGAAGAAATTGCCCGGCTGGCACAGGGTCCGGCCAGCGACCCGCTCAATCCGCTGCTGCGTGATGTCGGCTGGAACTACCTGAAAGGCCGGTTGCGCTCCCATCCTGACGTGGCAGCCCGCTGGTATCAGGAATTACAACAACAACCTCAATATACGGCTTAAACAAGGAAACACCATGACACCTCAGGCTTCATTTTCTCTGGCAGGGATCGCGTTATCGCTGACACTGGCTTTTTCTGCTCAGGCGGCTGAACCGCTACGCGTGGCGGCCGACGCCGTCCCGCACGCTGAAATTCTTAATTACGTGAAAAAAATCGACCCGACTCTGGATATCAAAGTCATTGAGCTGACCAGCGGCATCAACGCCAATGAACTGCTGGCACACGGAGACGTGGACGCCAACTATTTCCAGCATGTGCCTTACCTGCGCGATCAGGAAAAGGCCCTAGGGCAGACGTTTACCGTCGCGGCCACGGTGCACATCGAACCGCTGGGGATCTATTCGCGTAAAGTGAAAAGCCTGAAAGATGTGCCTGAGAAGGGCACCGTGGCGGTGCCAAACAATGTCACCAACCTCAGCCGCGCCCTCTATCTGCTGCAAAGCCAGGGGCTGATCACGCTGAAACCGGGGTTCAGTGACCCGGCAAAAGACCAGGCCACGCCGAAAGATATTGCCACCAATCCTAAGCAGCTGAAAATCCTGGAAGTGGAATCCCCGCAGATCCCCCGGGCGCTGGACGATGTCGATCTGGCCGTTATTAACGGTAACTATGCGCTGGAGGCGGGGCTGACCCCGGCGAAAGACGCGCTGGGGCTGGAATCAGCGAAGAATAATCCGTACGCCAATATCCTGGTCACCACGCCGAAGCTGGCGAACGACCCGCGCATCCGGCAACTGGCTAAAGATCTCCAGTCGAAGCAGGTCGCTGATTACATACAGCAGACCTACAAAGGCTCGGTGATCCCGGTGGCGGGGCAATAAGATGATTGAGATTGAGAATGTCACCCGCCGCTATCATCCGGACCATCCTCCGGCGCTGGATAATGTTTCGCTGACCATACCGGACGGCTCGATTTTTGGCATTCTCGGCCGCAGCGGGGCGGGAAAGAGCACCCTGATCCGCTGCCTTAATCTGCTTGAACGGCCGGACGCCGGGCAGGTCCGTGTCGACGGTCTGGATATTACCGGGTTGAGTCAGTCTGCGCTGCGCCGGCAGCGGCTGCGCAGCGGTATGATCTTCCAGCATTTTAATCTGCTGCATTCGCGCAGTGTGGCGGGTAACGTGGCCGTACCGCTGGAAATAGCCGGGATGAAATCCGCCGGGCGGCGGGCGCGCGTGGCAGAGTTACTGGCCCTGGTGGGGCTGAGTGATAAAGCTGAGGCGTTTCCCTCCCAGCTTTCCGGTGGACAGCAGCAGCGCGTAGGCATTGCCCGTGCGCTGGCGGCCAGGCCGGACTACCTGCTGTGCGATGAGGCAACCAGTGCGCTGGATGTTGAAACCACTGCCTCGGTGCTGGCGCTGTTGCAGGAGATTAATCAGCAGTTCGGACTGACCATCGTGATGATCACCCATCAGTTGGACGTGGTGAAGGCGATCTGCGATCGCGCTGCGCTGCTGGAGGGGGGCAGGATCGTCGAGAGCGGGGCGCTGAGTACACTGCTGCGTCAGCCGGACTCGGTATTGCGCAACGCGCTGCTTCACGACCCTGCCGCTGAACGGCATTTCCTGCAGCGTCACGGTATTCACGGAGGTGAACTGTGCGCGGTAGCCTGAATCTGGATGAACTCTGGTCGCTGATGTCGGCGGCCACGCTGGAAACCCTGTATATGGTTTCACTGGCCGGTCTGTTTACGCTGCTTATTGGCCTGCCGTTAGGGGTGCTGCTGAAAGTGGCCCGTCACGACGGCATTTTACCGTTACCGCGCCTTAATGCCGTGCTGGGAACTGTCGTCAATATCGGACGCTCACTGCCGTTTGTGGTGCTGCTTATCGCCCTGATCCCGTTAACCCGCCTGATTGTCGGTACGACGCTCGGCAGCAGTGCTGCCGTGGTGCCGATCGCGCTGGGGGCTATCCCGTTTTTTGCCCGTATCGTTGAAAATGCACTGGATGAGGTGCCCAAGGGCCGCATTGAAGCGATGGCGTCCATGGGTGGCAGCGGCTGGCATGTGGTCAGTAAGGTGCTGCTGCCGGAAGCACTGCCGGCGCTGCTGGCCGGGATGACGCTGACGCTGGTGATGTTGATTGGCTTTTCATCCATGGCCGGAGTGATCGGCGGCGGTGGGTTGGGGGATCTGGCGATCCGCTACGGCTATCAACGCTTTAATCAGCCGGTCATGATCGCGACCGTGGTGATGCTGGTGCTGATGGTGCAGGGGGTTCAGATGGCCGGTGACCGGCTCGTTCGGCGTCTGGCTCATCGCCGTTAATTCAGCAAAAATCCCTGTCCGCATAGTATACTGTCTGAATTCGCTTCACTTTTTTCCTTTCGGACAGGACAGGTCATGGAAATACGGAACGTTAATCGGGCGCAGTTATGTCAGGCAACCAGCTATGGGCTGATTTTTATTGCGCTGTTTGCCATCTTCCCGCTGCGTTTGTTGCCCTGCTTTCTGGCAGGTTTTATCGTTTATGAAACCATCCTGGCACTGACGCCACTGGTGGAGCGGCTGGTAAAGGGGCCGATCGCCCGCTGGATCAGCATTATGTTCCTCAGCGTGGTAATTATTCTGTCGCTGGTGACCGGCATCACCAAACTGATCGGCTTCCTGCTACATGACTTCCAGAATCCCGCCGCGTTTCACGCCACGGCCAGCAAACTGCTTGAAGATGCCCAGCACACGCTGTCACCGGTGATCACCCGCTATCTGCCTTCCGATATCGACGAGTTACAAAATCAGGTCGTCGCGTGGCTGCGCGAACATCTGGTGGTGGTGCAAACCTTCGGCCGCAGTGCCGCCCACACCTTTGCCACCATGCTGATCGGCATGCTTCTGGGGGCGATCATTTCGCTACGCATCAGCAGCGGCGTGCGCCCGGAAGCGCCGTTAAAGCAGGCCATGTTAGACCGCCTGACCACCCTGGCGGCGGCGTTCCATAACGTGGTGTTTGCCCAGATCAAGGTCTCGCTGGTCAACACGGTTCTCACCTGCGGTTTTCTGTTTGGCGTGCTGCCGCTGTTTGGTCTGCATTTCCCGTTTGCCAAAACCGTAGTGGTACTGACCTTTATCGCCGGACTGTTGCCCATCATTGGTAATCTGATCTCGAATACGGTGATTGTGCTGATCGGTCTCTCCATCTCGCTGGAGGCGGCGCTGATTGCCCTGATCTATCTGGTGCTGATCCACAAGCTGGAATACTTCATTAATGCGCGTATCTTCGGCAGCCGCATCAGCGCCAAAACCTGGGAGATCCTGCTGGCAATGCTGGTGTTTGAATCGGCCTTTGGCCTCGCCGGTGTCGTAGCGGCACCGGTGTATTACGCCTATCTGAAGGCGGAACTGCGCGCGTCGAGACTGATTTAACGCGATTTCTGGCCGGCTGATACCGGCCCTGACGGAAAACTCCCATGTCTTTGCTGGCCACGCTGTTCCATCAGATCCTGATTGCTTTGCCGCTGTTCGTGCTGATTGGGCTGGGCTGGCTGCTGGTGCGCTGGCGTCAGTGGCCGGAAAGCATCACCAGCGCCATCAACCGCCTGGTGTTCCGCGTGGCTCTGCCCGTTATGCTTTTCCGACTGATGTGTAACTTTTCCGCCGGGCCGCCAGTGGATGCCCGCCTGCTTATTGCTTTCTTTGGCGGCTGCCTGCTGGTGTTTGCCTTTGGCAGGCTGGTGGCATCACGGCTGTTTAAGCTGGATGGCGTATCCGGGTCGGTTTTTGCGCTGGGCGGTATCTTTTCGAATAATGTGCTGCTTGGCCTGCCGATTGCGCGGGTGATGCTGGGCGATGCCGCCATCCCGTCCGTGGCCCTGGTGCTGGTCTTTAACGGACTGATCCTCTGGACGCTGGCGACGGTATCGGTGGAATGGTTCCGGCATGGCGCCCTAAATCTGCGCGGCTTTGGCCAGACGGCCATCAGCGTACTGAAAAATCCGCTAATTATCGGCATCCTTTCCGGCACGCTGTTCAGTCTGACCGGTCTGCCATTACCTGAATTTATCGACCAGCCGCTCAGCATGCTGGGGCAGATTGCCGTCCCGCTGGCGCTGGTCGCGCTGGGGATGAGCCTGGCGGGGTATCGCATTAAAGAGGGGCTGGCCATCAGCTACGCGCTGAGCGCCATCAAACTGATTGTGCAGCCGCTGGTAGTGTGGGGACTGGCGTGGATCATTGGGCTGCCCCCTCTGGAGAGTAAAGTGGTGGTTCTGCTGGCCTCTATGTCCGTGGGCGTGAACGTCTATCTGATGTCGCAGCAGTTTAATGCGCTGACCGGGCCTGCGGCGACCAGCATGCTGCTGACAACGCTTTTTTCGGCAATAACCACCCCAGTGCTGATGATGACGATGGACTGGGTGTATGGGTAAGTGAGGATAACCTGACGGTCAGAAAGCGCTTCTGCAAAACTCCACTGCAAGACCCCGATTTCCGTGATTATCTTAGAAAAAATAGAGATATTGCCGGGGAATATGCTGAGATAAAACACTCGGCAGCGTTACTCAGTCAGAACGATGTTCATCGCTCTTAAAACGGACTTTATAGATCACCATCTACGGCTGGCGCTGACTGCCTGAGAACCACCGGAATTGAAAAAGAGTAAATTTTATTTTTTCCGTTCTTAAGTCGATAAAAGTCTCTTACCTAAGAATCGTTTCAGAGAAAAAATGTTATCTCTTGTAGGGTCAAACAATGTTTCCTGTTTTGTATCCAACGCTTTCAAGATTGAAGCGCGCATTTTCTGCGATCTCCCATGAAGAGTTAACTGCTATCCAGATGTGAGAATGAGATTCTGTTTGCCCCTCTGAGTAAGAAGAGACGTAGACCTGAACGGGATTGATCAAAGGTCTGGGGTCAGTAGAGTTACGTAATCGATTATTAATACTTTCACTTACGATTTTGCACGCAGACGCTAACTGTTCCATCTCTTTCTTACCACTACTCATATATAAGCGAAATTTTTCATCGTTCCCGTTGTTCATTATGCAACCTTTTATATAGGGGGCAGTTTACAGAAGATGATTCAGTAGGCTAATTGCAAAAAGATATTCAGTGTCAACCTCACTTTTTAAACCGCTTTCAGAGTCACAACTAAAAGCGGTTTAATAATCCCAGGTTCACTCACTCCGATGTGAACTTTTCTTCCTACCCATCAGCTAAGAACAGTAGCCACCCTTATGATGTGAACCTGTTCCTCCGTGAGGATGTTGGCCTTTAGGGCATGCGAATGCTGATGCAGACATGATACCGAGAACTGAGACCAAAAGGATTGCTGTGATTTTTTTCATTGAAATTCCGTTTTATCTTGCCATGTGGGAAACCCCAATAGTTAATATACGCTTATGAATTAAAATAGGAATCCTGATAAATAATCAGTAGTAACGTATGAGGACAGGTTTTCTTGCTACTTGATCAATAAGTCATGCTACAGGACTGTCACCACACTGAGGTAAGGGGATAGGGTTATGAAAATCTCAATGTTTTACTGTTGGCACTGAGTGCTGCCTGTAATGAGCAGAGGTCCGCGAAATGAGTTAATCACTACATTGTAAGCCTCTCAGCTTTGGTGACTGATACATTATGAGATTACCGCTTTCGCCATCATTAGCCGATGGTCTTCCTGCATCAGTCAGCCTCTTCATGCATCTGTCGCTTATCAGTCTTTATTGTGAATAAATCCTCACTCTATTTATAACGGTGATTATCTATATATTTGCAATTAATGAAATTGATACCTTTGTCTCTTTTTTTTCGTTTAAGTTGCATTGAAAAAGACTATTTACATGAAACGTTGAGTAACATTTCTTTCAGAGATAATGCGGTTTAGTGCTTGCTGCTTTACCGGTAACATATTATTTTTGTTTCACGCAACCAGTATTTCCAAGGAGATTTTATGCGATTAATGAGATATTCAAAATTGCTTGAATATACAGCAATAGGTCTGTTTACTTCAATATTGTTATACTTTATAGTGACTTGTGCAATGTCCTACTTTGGCCTGGATGCGGGCTGGCCATACCCTCAACACTGAAGCCTGCCTGACCAGGGAAACTATACCTATTATTTATCCAACGTTAAGTTGTATAACGCTACAAACTTTAATTATAAGAGTAACCTGTTACGCATATCAGCAACCCAGTTAAATATATGCATAATAGAAATAATCATACATCAATTACACGTTATATCATCAGCCCCTGTTCTCAGAAGGATCCGGCCAGTGTGTCTTCCTCTTTTTATGCCGGGCTGACAGCTTAACCATAAAGCGTTATATCCCGAAAGAGATGCACCCGGGCGAGCCGGGCGGCTAAGCGTCAGAGAGCGGGTAGAGAAGGGGGGATCAGGGAGAAACTGACGACCTTATTTTCAGTCATTGCCACATCGTTATTAATGCGGCTGTCAGGAACAGCCCGTCACTGAGGCGGATCGGCACTCAGCAGTGCCGTCAGTCTGCGCAGCGCATATAACGCGGCGGTATGGATCACTGTTTCAGGTGGCCCCGCGATCGCCTGAACCTCGGCGACGGTCCGCTCACCGGGTAACCCCCATGCAAACCACACCGTGCCGGCGGGGGTGCCATCGTCTCCGCCGTCCGGGCCTGCATAACCACTGATAGCCAGACTCACGGCTTCGCCCGACAAATGCTGTGCGCCCACAACCATCTCCCTGACAGTTTCTTCACTCACGGCACTGTGCTTTTTCAGGGTGTCTTCACGGACGTTGAGGATGCGGTGTTTAGCAGAATCACAATAAGTGACAAACCCCGAGGTAAAAAACGCACTGCTGCCAGATGCTGCGCCGAGTGACATGGCGACCAGACCGGCAGTGCAGGACTCCGCCGTCGCCAGCCGCAATTCTTTTTTCTTCAACAGGGAGCCTAACGTGTCGGCAGCCTGTAACAGTTGTTGATCCATAGGACTCCTTATAAACAATCAAGGCCACTCTGATGCTGGCTGGTGAGTAGCCCGGTCTTATAAATGGAAGGGTTAATTGTCCTGTTAAGGCGTCGGTTTGATAAGGCGGATGGCATGTTCCAGCACCTTTTGCTCTTCGCGGTCAGCATCCGACCTTAACTGGCGGGTCTGCTGTAACAGGTCGGTGATTGTGCTGCGCTGGGTATTTCTCCCGTCTTCCGCCAGCACAATCACAGCGTCACCAATCACGCGACACACCTCATCATAATATTCTTCACTAAGCACATCTCTTTTCATCGGGCTTCCTCATTGAGACCGTTTTCATACCTTTTTCATTGTAGACAACGGCGGTGGCCTTGCAGAAATAAATGCGTTCAGGGCGAAATAAAATAAACAGCGTAACCGAACGGTAGCGAAGCGCTAAATAAACCTTATTGTGGATTCAGCCATTACGCCGGCGGCGTAATTTTTCCGCGTAAAATAAATTAAGATTTTTCTGAAATCAGTAAGAGCAGAGCAAATATCCCTGCCGGATGCATTTCAGTTTCGCTTGCCTGTGCCAGGCTTAATTCTCAAATACCAAGGAGGAACAATGAAATCAGTTATCTTAGCGGCAGTGTTATTAGCGGTGACCGGTTCCGCAATGGCAGAAAAAGGCGGCTTTGAGTCGGGCGAAAAAGCACCGCCGGCTCACAAGCAGGATGCCGGCTACAAGGGCACGGAGGATACGACTGAAAGTCAGGTTAAAACCCTGCGCGATCTGAAAGAAGGCAGTTGGGTCACGCTGGAAGGCAACATCGTTGAAAAACATTCAGGCGATCGCTACACCTTCAGAGATAAATCCGGATCGCTTCCGGTGACCATCGACCAGAAAGTGTGGAAAGAGAGGACGTATAATGCGTCCGATTTAGTCAGGATCAGCGGCCGGACTGAGGGGCAGGGCAAAAACACCGCCCTCAAGGTAGAGCGCCTGGATGAACCCTGATATAGCGGCTGGTAGGGCCAACACTGCCGGCTGATGCGCAGCTCCCCTGACAGGTGATGACATGACAGACAAAAATGCCCCCGTCACACCACGCGGCGTTGATGAACGTCCACGCTGGATAGCTGTTGAGCAAAAAATCAGGGCCTGGGGCACCCTGTTCCTTTTCATCTTTACCTTCGCAGGTACGCTCGGCGTTTTTTCTAAAGGCTATCTTAGCGACGGTGTGGCGCAGGATCGCGCCGGCAATCTTAGCGTCGAATATGAACGCTTTGGCCGGATCATCAGCGATATGGATATGAAAATCACCTGGCAGGGAAGCGGCGCTTCCGTCTCTACCCTGACGCTGGGCGGTGATTTTATGGATCGCTATGAAGTGCTTACGCTGAATCCCCGCCCGCAGCGTGCTTACAGCCGTGACAACCAGCTTATTCTCGAATATCCCGCCACCGATGCGCAACATCCCCATACGCTGTGGATCGGTTTGCAGCCCCGTCAGGCCGGAGTGGGCCGCGCAACCTTTCGCGTTGATCGCAATGACCCCGTGACCCTGTTTCAGCTGATCTATCCGTAACAGGAGCAGAATATGGAAACCGTACTTCGTGCCGTGGGGATCTACTTTATCCTGCTGATTGTCTTCAGAATCGCCGGCAGGCGGGCGCTGCTGCAGATGACATCATTCGACCTGATCCTGCTGCTGATTATCAGCGAGGCGACACAGCAGGCGCTACTGGGCGATGACTTTTCGGTTACCGGAGCAGCCCTGACCATTATTACCCTGGTGGTGTTGGACATCACGCTGGGCTATATCAAGAAAAAGACCGGATGGTTTGATTATCTGCTCGACGGTTCTCCGGTTATTCTGGTGGAAAATGGCAGAGTGCTGGACAATAAGTTGAAAAAGTCCGGAATAACGCTGGATGATATTTTAGTGTCTGCCCGGACGAATCAGGGGGTATATGAAGTAGCCAAAATTAAATTCGCCATCCTGGAGAAGAACGGTCATATATCCATCATCCCCTTTGACCATTAAGGCATTTGTCGGACGGTTAACGTTCACCTGCCTGTAAAGACGGCGGATCGACAGGCGGTTTTCCGTTTATTAAGCCTGGCAGCATGCAGTCAACGGCAGAGAGGGAGGAGAGGGGAAGGTGAAAAAAATACCCGGTATACACCGGGTGGTATAATCTGCACCATTAACGGAACCAGCAACGATCCCGGGCGTAAGAATAGTCTCAGGTAGCAAAAGCGCCAGTCCGCTCGCAATAAATATTTTCACCGTCTTTTTCCCTTTCACAAAGCGTGACGAATGTTACGATTCCGTTAAATTTCGATTGCTGAAAAATCATTTATTTCATTATTCTCGACAGGCGGTTGTAGCATTTCATTTTTCCAGCCGCAGATACGTTGCTGCTTCTGGAGATAATCATGAAAACGATAAAAAAACTGCTGCTTGTCGCGGCGCTAAGCTGCTCACCGTCCGTCATTGCGGAAACCATAGGTGTGTCGATGGCCTATTTCGATCAGAACTTCCTGACGATTATCCGCCAGGCTATCGATAAAGAAGCCCAGGCGCGTGGCATCACCGTGCAGTTCGAAGATGCGCGCGGGGATGTGGGCCGCCAGACGGATCAGGTACAGGCCTTTATCAGCGCCGGGGTGGATGCCATTATTGTCGATCCGGTGAACTCTGCCGGAACACCGGCCATGACAAAACTGGTCAGTCAGGCAAAGATTCCGCTGGTGTATGTTAACCGCACGCCTGGTGATAAGACGCTACCGCCGGGCGTGGTGTTTGTCGGCTCCGATGAAAAACAGTCGGGTACCCTGCAAATGGAAGCGCTGGCGCGTCTGGCCAATTATCAGGGCAATGTCGGCGTGATGATTGGTAACCTCAGCGACGCGGGCGCACTGCAGCGCACCCGTGATGTGGAGCAGGTGGTGGCCAAATACCCGAAAATGAAAGTGGTACAGAAACAGACGGCGAATTACTCCCGCAGCGAGGGTATGGATCTGATGTTGAGCTGGATCACCAACGGTGAAGCAATCGACATCGTCGCGGCTAACAATGATGAGATGGCGATCGGGGCCATCATGGCGCTCGACCAGTCGGGTAAGAAAAAGGGCAGCGTGCTGGTTGGTGGCATCGATGCGACACCGGATGGCCTGAAAGCCATGGCCTCCGGCAAAATGCAGGTGACGGTTTTCCAGGATGCCGTTGGTCAGGGTAAAGCCTCGGTGGCGGTGGCCCAGCGCATGATAAAAGGGGAGAAGGTGGAATCCTATCACTGGATCCCGTTCGAACTGGTGACGCCGCAAAACATGAAGCAGTACGCGGACAAATAATCCCTTCCTGACGGGCGGCCTCCCGACGAGGCCGCTGCGTTTAGCTCTACGCCTGCCGTCCAGCATTTGCTAAACTGCGCCCATGAACAAAAAATTAATAATTGCCGCCCTCCTGGCGCTGGTCGCCAGCTATGCCGGGCTGCGCGAACATGGGCAGTCGGAGAAGCCCGCCGTCCGGCCTTCAGCGTCGGTTTCTGCGCCACAGCGCGATAGCAATGACATCGACGTGCTGACGCAACAGCAGCGTGTGGCCGACTATCTGCGTCAGCATCAGCAACTTCCTGGTTACTACATCCGTAAAGGCGAAGCGCGTCAGCAGGGCTGGGATCCGTCGAAAGGCAATCTGTGTCAGGTGCTGCCGGGGCGGGCGATCGGCGGCGATCGCTTCAGCAATCGGGAAGGGGGGCTGCCACAGAAAAACGGGCGTCGCTGGTTCGAGGCGGACGTTAACTACGCCTGCGGGCGACGCGGTACGGATCGCCTGCTCTACTCCAGCGACGGTCTGATTTACCTGACCCGCGATCACTATCGTCACTTTCAACAGGTGAACTGAGATGCAAATGGTGACGTTTGATTTACAACATATCGGCAGTGCCGGTGAGTTTTACCGACAGTTCGCGCGCAAGTTTGACCTGTGTTATTTCGGTGACAATCTGGATGCGCTGTGGGATATGTTAACGGCAGGCATTCCATTACCGGTGCGTATTACACTGCGCCACCTCGACGCTCATCCGCAGCAGACAGCGCTGCTGCGCATCCTGCAGGTGATGCAGGAGGCCGAAGAGGAAACCGGTGGTGCCTTCAGCGTTCGCGTCAGCACCCCGGCCTGCGGGGATTAACGACGGATCAGTTTTAATATCTGCGCCAGTTTCTCGCGCTGTTCCTGACTGATTTCGCGCGACGCCGCATATCCGGCATTCTGCACAATCATCTCATTGAGCCCCACCAGCCAGTCGTAAATGTAAAAAGCGGCATGGTTGTTGGGCTTCAACGCCAGGCGCGTCAGGCGCTGTCCCGGGCCAAGGTTAACGGTCTGCGCCTCCGGCTTGGCAAAGATCTTCTGCCCGCGATTGATACGGCTGTCCGGACGCTGGGCCTCCGGCAACTGCTGGAAGCCCAGCCAGGCGACAAAATCCCCCAGCACACTGAGCGCCCGTGAAACCTGACGGTCGGCGATCTGTTCGGCAGGCAGCCCCTGAGCATCGCTGTCTGCCAGCACCCGCACCAGCGCGCCTTCCAGCTCCTGACGGACGCTGGCGGTGATCAGCTCCTCGGTCAGCATCTCCAGCGTGGGTTTGCTGACGCCCAGCAACTCCAGCAGCGGTGCGTTGTCCGGCAGCAGGCGCAACTGATTAACCCAGTGACGATAGACACTCTGCGCGAATTCCGCCTCCTGGTCGACGGCCGGCACGCTGTGATAGCTGGTCTGTACGGCCGTCAGCGGCTCGTCGCTCAACAGATCAATGGTCATGCCGATGCCGAAAGGATCGTCTTCGCTGATGCTGTATTCATCGGCGGCCGTCCGTTCGGTACGGAGCTGGCGCTGCAGGAACAGGTGACGCAGAGTATCGCGAACCGGCACCAGCCGCTCCAACAACTCACCATGAACCCCGGTGCGGGTTTGCAGGGCTTTCAGCAGCGTTTCGGCGATGCGCAGACGCTCCGCCGGATCTTCACCTTCGGCCGCCTGATACCAGCGCCCAAGCAGGTTGTCACACAGCTCACGCTGGATCTCCACGCGCTGGGCCGCAATACGGCCAAGCTTGCTGTCAGCACGCACCTCATTGACCAGATACCCGGCCATGCGCTGAACGCCTTTTTCATCCATCGCCAGCATCGCTCCCCAGGCATCGCCAGGGTTACCCACGAAGCGCTGAACTGCCGCATCATGATTATGACCATGGGTGATCCGCTGATCGAACGGTGTCATGGCCCAGATCAACCCCGGTTTACGCCCGCTGCGCAGCGCGGTAGTTTCCCCCTGAGTCTGTTTTACCCAGAAGTCGAGCAGGCGGCCAGTGCGGCGGGTTTCATTGCGGTGCGCCGAGGCGCTGCACACCAGCAGATGGGTGACATCCTGTTCAACAGCGGCACGCTGCAACAGGAAGGGACGCCGGGCCTGTAAAAACTCCAGCGCCAGTTCATGCTGCTCATCATCTGGCAGCACGGTTAAATCAATAAAGCCCGGGAAGTCGAGCAGATCGACCTCACTGAACAACGCCTCACGCGGCGCGCTGTACAGGGGCAGCAGGACTTCCCGGCTTAACAGGGTCAGTTCCGCCAGCGCCACGCTGACGGGGGCCAGGCTGCGGCCGGCATGACGCGGTACGACCTGCAATGTCAGGTCGGCTGTGGCGTTAAACTGGCTGACACCCGTGCTGTTCAGCAGGCTGTAGGAGGGCTCATCCAGCACGCTTAACGGCGCCAGCACCTGCGTCACGCAGGAAAGATGATGCAGGACGTGCGCCAGCTGACGGTAAAGGGCGGTGAGCTGGCGATCTTCCCCCCATAACAGAGAGAACAGGCGGGCGCGATCGTCCACGCCCAGCATCGGTGCCAGTTCGACGGCTTGCGGCCAGAAGTGGCTGTCCAGCGCACTGCTGCGTGCCAGGCTGATATTCAGGCCGTCCCACAGCGCGACCATCTGATGCCGGTTGATACCGTCCACCGGGTCTGGCTGGCGGTACATGGCCACGTTCTGCACCCGGTCTCCCAACTGAGATTCGTCCAGCGGCGCGGCAACATCCCCACCGCGCTGCGCGTACTGCAGCGTCAGCACCGCGACCAGTTCACATTCGGTCAGCAGATCCAGCTGAACCGGCCAGCTGCTGTCG
Organism: Erwinia persicina NBRC 102418; assembly: GCF_001571305.1. Lineage (GTDB taxonomy): Bacteria > Pseudomonadota > Gammaproteobacteria > Enterobacterales > Enterobacteriaceae > Erwinia > Erwinia persicina. The sequence goes on from NZ_BCTN01000002.1 coordinate 145,268, forward strand.
CTGCTCTGCTGCTGCCCGCTGAAACGCTGTACCAGGTTGGCAGTATGCTGCTGAGGATTAAGCTGGCTGGTGTAATCCAGCACGCTGTTGCCCAGCGCGCATTCCATACGGCCCTTTTCACTGGCGGCAAGCGCATTGATCAGATAAGACTTGCCCGCCTGCGCCAGGCCAAACAGCCCGATGGCGCAGTTCTGTGGCGTAATGCGTGCGAGTACACTGGCGTGATTGTGCTGGCGAAGCAGTTTGATCGCCAGACGGTCGGCTTCCATATTCAGACGCGGGGCCTGCTGACGGTTGACGTCCAGCCAGGTCAGCGCCTGCTCAATGCCCTGCGTCAGGGCATCACGTTTTTTATTGGCCTGTGCGGTCAGGATTTTATTGAGAGATTTCATTTCTTAAAGACGCTCCCGCTGTCAATCCAGTAATGCGCCATTCCCGAGGCCCCGCTGGCCAGCGTATTCAGGCGCAGGCGCAGGTGTTCGAGTGGCACCTGGCTGCCATCATCCAGGATGGCATCGGCGATATCAAATCGTTCCGGGCCAAACTCGCCAAACGGACGACTGACCGCCAGTTTGATGCGTAACACTTTATCGCCGGCGACACTGCGCGCCAGCTGTGGGTCTACGATGGTCAGCGTATAGAGCGGCGAGGCGGGCCAGCGGTCGTTGTCCAGCTGACGGAAACCGAGGGTAATCGCCCCCCGCACCTGAAAGCGGCTGCGTACATCGAGGGTAAAACTCTGCTGATCCAGGTCGATATCGCTGTACCAGACGTTGTCAGCCGTCAGCGCGCCCGTACCGTCCAGCATTCCCAGATAACGAATGGTGGAGTAGGGCTGGAAATCACCGGCCTTAAACCAGAAGTTGGCAAGACGCAGATCGAGCGACAGCAGGCAGAGCATCGCACCCACTGCCGCCGTGGATTTCGGGTTCTCGATTTTTCCCTGCTTATTAAACGGGTACCAGTCATTGGTGTGATAACCATCCAGCGACAGAATACGGCTTACCGGTAGCGGCTGCAGGTGGCGGAACAGCGCCTGCACGCCGGGGAAGCGTGACGGGCGACCGGTCAGCAGCAGCACGTCGCAGTCGTATACCGCCACCACCTCTGACATGGACCGCAGGCTGTGGGTGATATTCATGCGCGGCGACAGGAACTCGGCGTGCAGCTTGCTGAGGCGAACAATCAGCGGCACTGTCAGGATATCAAAGCCTTTCGCTTCACCCGGCAGTTCGCGCTGGATCTCCCGGTTGATGTAGTCGAGCAGTTTTTCTGTGGGTGCCTGTGCCAGCAGCTCACCGAAACGGGCATCAATTTCAGCAGTCAAATCAAGCGGGTCGAACGTTTCATAAGCTTCGAGAATCGCCTGACCTAACGGAATAAAGATCTGTAACGTCACCTGCTGCCGCAGCGTGGAGTGCCCGTCAAGACGGCCTTCGTGTCCAAACAGCCGGGTCATCACCGCTTCCGGGTTGACCATGCCTGCCTGTTTAAAGGCGGCCTGTAAAGCAGGCAGCACATACAGCTGGATCACATCCAGCAGAATATCGTCACCCGCCAGCTTGAAGCCTTCGCGGAACAGCAGGCGGGGCATGATTTTTACGTTATTGCCCACGCCATCGTCCAGGCGGTACTGCGTGATCGCCAGGTCAGTGGTGCCGCCACCAATATCAATCGACGCGATACGCAGGGTTTTACCTGCCGGTTCATCGGCAGCGCGGGCGCGATCCGGGCGCGCCATGCTGGCAAAGAAGGCTTCAGCACGGCCACCAAAGTTAACCTGCGTTTCGTTATACAGGTAGACCATCTGGCCGCAGGTGGCTTCATCCCACTCCATCTGCACATCGGGAACCGGCACGCTGCTTTTCGCTTTATCTTCCGCGCGGGTGAAGTCGTCATCCATCGGGTGCCAGCCCATTGATTTCCACACCAGGGCGATGGCCTCCAGCATCCGGCGACGGAAGATCTCCCGCTCCGGCTTCGGCATGGCTGACGGCAGGGTAAGGATAATATTGCGCAGCTGGCGCGGCGCGCTGCTGTGCAGCATCTTCTGCCGCTGTAACGGGCTGTTCATCTGCAGCAGCGCCTGCGCCAGCAGTTCTGAAAGCATCAGGCTCATCACCGAGCTGCGGCTGTAATGCGGGGCAAACACCGGCAGGCGTTCTTCCAGCGGAATGGTGTACAGAGGCTGACCTTCATCATTGATCAGATAGGTCAGCGGCAGCGCTGTGGCCAGCGGTTCCTGCATCAGATTGCCAGGGGTGCGGCTGAAACGCCACCCGGGGGTATAACTTTCTTCATCCCACAGATAGCGGCGCGGACTGGAAAGGCCGGTGGCCCCTTCGGTTCCCAGCCGCTGGAGAGCCAGCTGGCCCGCTTCACGTCCTACCCGGGTGATCGACGGCCAGATGAAGGCATCATCGCGGCCGCTTTCCAGCGAAAAGTTTTGCTTACCGAAGGTGGCCTGGGCGAATTCCACGCGGCTTTCAAACAGTTCGTTATACAGCTGATGCGGCTCACTGAGATTCCGCATCTGTAATTCGTAGGTGTGTTTCAGGCCCTGATGATCGTCGACATGATCTTCCACCATAATGCCGCAGGTGTGGGAGTTACCCACATCGAGGATCAGGTCGACCGCAATCGCGGGTTCCTGCAGCGTCGCTGCACTGATTTTGAGCTCAGGCACCGAAAGCTGCTGCCCCAGCAGGTGCAGAATATTCAGATAGTGCGCCTGATATTCAAACTCACGCAGGGCGGCTTTAATATTGGTCTGTGGGCGCAGTTCCAGCGCCGACGCCGCCTGAGTAAAGGCCTCACGCAGCCAGCCGTCCACCCAGGTGTGGTCGAGGAATTCTCCCAGCTCATCGCTGCGGTGCGCCAGCGCGAAGCTGACACCATTTTTCACATCATTTTCATTCAGGGCCAGCGACTCATCTTCGCCATCCGCCCAGACTTTGGTATCGAATGCCAGCACCACACGGTGGCTGTTACCGCTGGCGTCCGGTTTATCCAGCGCCACCACGCGCACGCGCGCCCAGTTATCCGGGCCGCCGATAAACGTTCGCGGCGGGTTAAAGCGGAAAAACGGCAGTGGCAGCCACTGGCCGTTCAGCAGCGTCAGTGACTGAGCCAGTGGGAAGCTGAACTCGGGCTTCACCACTTCTGGCGTGCTGCCCGCAGCCTGCGGCAGCAGGTATTTCCCGGTCTGCGCATGATAATTCAGGCGCAGCAGGGGGCCGTTAGCCGTCTGCCGGACAAATTTGCCCGGCCAGTCAGCATTGAGATCCGGTATCAGGGCAAAGTCGAGGAACTGGACGCCGCTGTTCTGCACCAGCGTCATGTTTGGTTTAAAATCCGCAATTGTCGCCAGCATTATGATTTACTCTCACGCTTCATGGTCATCGGCAGCACCGTATCGGCGTTATAGCTGCCGCTGCACTCGGCAGGGCCGGTCAGACCCTGTTTACATACCAGCTCCGGCATCTGATAGCGGGAGCCATCGCTGCAGCGCGCTTTAGTACGGCTGTTAATTACCAGGTTACCGGAAGACATCAGTCCGGCGAAGACCTCGACCTTACAGCTGACGCCGTCTCCCTGGGTAATGCGCGCGGTGCCTTTACCATTCTTCAGCTGATATTTCAGCATTGGCGGGGTGCCGGTCGGCAGGTTTTTCTGCACCAGCACGCGCCAGCTGCCGTTAAGGAATTTGGTTGAACCCAGTTTGACTGCATCGCCCGGCAGTACCAGATCGTCACGGGCAACGGGACGTGCCTCCGCGACGGTTTCTTCGGCGGGTGCAGGCGCAGGTGCCGCCGCAGGGGCGACCGGAGCAATCACCGCTGCGGCCAGCGGTAAGGTTGTTGGTTTAACCTCTGCGGCCGGGGCAGGATGGGCGACCGCCGGGGTAACAGCCGGCGTGACCGCCGCTACCGACGGGGTGACAGACTGTGGTGCGCGGGCCACCGGCGCATCCGGTGCCACTTCTGCCGGTTTGTCGCTGCCTTTTTTCAGCTGCAAACCAAAGATCACCAGCAGGACCACCGCCGGCACTACCCAGCCATAGCGCAGCCAGATATTCACCTTGGGCTTCACCGGCACCGACGCGGGGGCCGGGTCATTCACCGTTTCATCTTCTGGCTCATCGATAATGTTCAGCGCAGGCATCGGCGTAACAATCACCGGCGGGGGAACAGGGATCGTCGCCGCTGCGACGGGTTCAGGCGTAATCAGCGGCGCAATGACCGGGGAGACGGAAGCGGCAACCGACAACGGCGTGGCCACGGGGGCAGGGGCCAGCAGGGACAGACCCGGTTTGGGCTCGTCTTCTTCAATCTGCAGGCAGTCGAACACGTCCTGGCGGAACTTTTTATCCAGGCTGACAAAGCCCCAGAAAGTGATCACCGGTTGACCGCCCACCAGATACACGTAGTTCTGGTCAGGGAACTGCAGGGCTTTATTCAGCAGCGCACCAAACAGTTTCTGACTGGGTTTGTCGGACTGCTGGGCGCGTTCACCCATTTCCGCAATGGCGGTCTGGCAGGCCTGCAGCTGACTGAGCGCGGCAGTGCGGGCGCTGTTGCTGGCGGCGGCCCAGGAGGTCACCTTACCGGTCACCGGGGAGTACCAGTCCAGGCGGTTGCCTGCGTCGTTAGGCTGCGGGATCGCCAGGCAGTCGGCAACCTGCGACTGTTTTCTCAGGCGCAGGGTTTCGCGCAGTTGCAAAGCCGAAAGATATACCGGCTGTCCGTTCTCACCCAGAGCGAGAACAGCGTCAAGATTACCGCTGCGTAAGAAGATTTTTGCCACGCAAAGAGACCTTATAGTCAGAGTTCGGGAGTAAAAAGCGTGTGTAATCAGACTATTTTAGTGGTACGTGACTTAAATCAAATGCGCAAATAAGCAATAAAACAGGTGAGTACTTAGGGCTTAGGCTGGCCGCAAGGTCAGCACGGAAGGGCCGACCAATGAAAAAGGACGACCCGCGAAACGTTCTAAGAGGCGCTCTGAAGCGCCTTTAAGCGCGCAATATCCCCGGACGTTATCGCCGCCAGATTCTGCGTGATCTTCTCTGGCGGCCAGTCCCACCAGGCAATGTTTTCCAGCTCAGCAATCACTTCATCGCTGAAACGCTGACGGATCACCTTTGCCGGATTTCCTCCCACGATGCTGTAGGCAGGAACATCAGACACCACCACTGAACGTGACGAAATAATCGCGCCGTTACCGATGGTGACGCCGGGCATAATCAGGCAGTCATAACCCATCCATACGTCATTACCCACGCGGGTGTCGCCTTTATAGGGCAGGTCGCCAGGCTCGGGCGCAGCACTTTCCCAGCCGTTGCCGAAGATAAAGAAAGGGAAGGTAGAGAGGCCGGAGGTCTTATGATTGGCCCCATTCATGATAAATCTCACCCCGCGCGCCAGGGCGCAAAACTTACCAATAATCAGCTTATCGCCGATGAACGGGTAGTGATAGAGCACGTTGCGCTCAAAGTTTTCTGCCCCTTCCGGGTCGTCGTAATAGGTGTAATCACCAATGATGATATTGGGACAGGTGACGCTGTTTTTAATAAAACAGACCTGAGGGAAGTCAGGTAAGGGATGTTTCTCGTCCGGATGGGGTCCGTACATAAAGTCCTCCTGTAGTCATAGCGTAAAGAGAGTGTAATTCAGAGGATACCGATCCGCCTAAGCTGTATTCAGGCGCAGAGGGGCGTTATGATAGCTGCGCCAAATTCGGCCGAGGAGAATTCGCCATAATGTTGTATCGTTTTACGCTGGCAGCCGTCGTTGCCGCCACCACGCTGACCGGATGTGCCGCCTTCAAACCGGCGTCCACGCAGGCCCCCGTGAGGGAGGCCGCTCATGCCACCGATGCGCCCGTTGCCGCCGCACAACCGGCAGAATCTGCACAGCCGGTAGAGGCAGCACAACCTGTCCCGTCTGCCCAGCCGGCAGAATCGACGCCGTCTGCAGATACCGCGCAGCCAACACCTGTCGAACAGCCGGTGCAGACGCAGCCGATCACCGCACCGGGTGCTGTCACAGAGCCCGTCACGCCAGCGGCGGCGAGCGCAGAGACACCGGCCAGCACGGCCGAAGCGCCGGCCACCTCACCGTCAGCCGACGTCCCCGCTGCGACGGCCAGCGCGCCTGCCCCCGTCGAAAACACGACGCCTGCGGCAGCAGCACCGGTGAAGGACGAGAAAATTTCAGCGTCAGAAAGCACTCAGGCCGTGGCACCGTTCAGCAGCGGCCCGACGCAGATTGATGTTTCGCATATCGTGACCCGCGCAGATGACGGTTCATCCATTACGCTGACCATTGACGGCACGGAAGCGGGGATCCTCAAGCGGGGAGAGAAACGGGCGGTATTTGTCGAGCCCGGCAAGCATCAGGTGGGCGGTTATGTACAGACCCTGTTCGGCCTGGGCCGTGTGACCATCCCGCCGGTGGAAATCACCACCGTACCCGGTAAAGTCAAAAAGGTGGACTACTCGGTGACCCGCACCAAGCCCGCTTTTACGGAAGCAACGGACAGTCAGAATAGCGCTGGCTGATCGGCCTCCCCGTATTCAGTCCATAAAAAAAGGCCGATCCTGAGGATCGGCCTTTTTCACGTCAGAAGGGCTTACAGTGCCATGTCGTGCTGCGGGCTGTCGGCGCGTTTCTCTGGCTGAGAAGGGGCGTCTGCCTGCTTGTGATCCATATCGATTACCGGTGGCTTCACCAGCTGCAGGGTGGCGGCAGTATCGTCCCACACCTGCTGAGTCAGCGCGCTGTTGCCGTTTAACTGCTGGCCATAGCTCGGCACGATAGTGCGGATCTTGCTCTGCCATTCCGGAGAGTTAAACTGCTCAGGGAACAGCTTTTTCATCACGTTCAGCGCAATAGGGGCCGCCGTGGACGCACCCGGGGAAGCACCCAGCAGGGCCGCCAGGGTTTTCTGCTGATCGGTCACAATTTCTGTACCCAGTTTCAGCACACCGCCTTTTTCTTCATCTTTTTTGATGATCTGGACGCGCTGGCCTGCCTGAATTAACTTCCAGTCTTCTTTACGTGCAGCGGGGTAGTACTCTTTCAGCGCTTCAAAACGGTCATTGTCATCCAGCATCACCTGGCCAATCAGGTATTTCACCAGATCGAAGTTATCCATGCCGACATGAGTCATTGGCATAAAGTTGCTGGTGGTGGTGGTGCTTAACAGATCGAACAGCGAACCATTTTTCAGGAACTTGGTGGAGAAGGTCGCGAACGGCCCAAACAGCACCACGCGCTTGCCGTCGAGGAAGCGGGCGTCCAGGTGCGGTACGGACATCGGCGGCGCGCCCACGGAAGCCTGACCGTACACTTTTTCAGTGTGCAGTTTGGTGATTTCCGGGTTCTCAGTCACCAGGAAGGAACCGCCCACCGGGAAGCCTGCATAGTTATCCGCTTCAGGAATGCCGGTTTTCTGCAGCAGCTTCAGCGCGCCGCCGCCTGCACCGATGAAGACATATTTGGCATCGACCGCGTGCTCTTCACCGGTTTTCACATCGGTGATGGTCACATGCCAGGAGTTATCCGGGTTACGTTTGAAATCGGTCGCTTCAGCGGAGGTTTCCAGCTGGAAGTTTTTATCTTTCTTCAGGCTGCCGATCAGCTGACGGGTAATTTCACCGTAGTTGACGTCGGTGCCGACCGGGGTCCAGGTTGCCGCCACTTTCTGCTGCGGATCGCGGCCTTCCATGGTCAGCGGTGCCCACTGTTTGATCTGGTTCTGATCGGTGGAGAACTTCATGCCCTGGAACAGGGTGGTCTGCTGCAGCGCTTCATAACGCTTGGTCAGATAGTTAACGTTGGTGTCACCCCAGACCAGACTCATATGTGGCGTAGAGTTAATAAAAGAGTGCGGATTGTTCAGGATGCCGCGCTTAACCTGGGCAGTCCAGAACTGGCGGGAAATCATAAACTGTTCGTTAATGTCCAGGGCCTTAGACACATCAATAGAACCATCCGGACGCTCGGGCGTATAGTTCAGCTCCATATTGGCGGAGTGACCTGTACCGGCATTATTCCAGCCGTTAGAGGATTCCAGCGCCACGCCGTCCAGCTTCTCGACCATCAGCTGTTTCCAGCCTGGCTGAAGTTCCTGTAACCAGGTGCCCAGAGAGGCACTCATAATACCGCCGCCGATCAGCAGGACATCGGTTTTTTCCGTGGCAGGAGTTTCAGCCCAGGTACTGGTGCACACCAGCACTGCTGACAGAGAAAGCAGGGGGATCGTTCTTTTAAAGTTAGACATATTAAATAAGGCATCAATATAGGTTAACAAATTGAGCGCATATTTTAGGCTTAATTTAACGAAAAGTTAATAACTATTTATTATATTTAAATCAAATCACCAAATTAATTTACTTACTTAACGTTTAATTTAATTACCCTCTGAGTTTATTTACTTATAAATAGGCGCGGTTTTGTTATTAAATAAACCGAAGGGATGAAAAAATAACGACCCATTTCCTTTCCGGGGAAAGGACGCGTAGCAGCCTTTTACTGTCCGTGCCGCGTTCAATGCTGCCCCCCCTGGCCCCACGCTGTCGGTCGAAAAGGTGATATTTTTTCGAATAGAAAACCCTCCTCAGGTGTTAACTGAACATCTCTCACTGCGACAGGAAACCCCTCGCGATGTCATTACCTTCCTCACGGCCCCTGCGTCAGCGCTATGACGCCCTGACTCTGACGCTGCACTGGCTGACCGCCGGCAGCGTTATCTTTCTGTTTGCATCGGCGCATATCTGGGCGCTGCTGGAGCGCGGGACACCGCTGCGTAAAGGCTTACAGTCCGTGCATATCTCCTGCGGCATAATGCTGGCGGTTGTGATGATTATCCGCCCACTGTGGCGCATCTTCAGCCAGCAGCGGGCGCGCTTTGCCCTGCCACCTGCAGCAGGATCGCGCCTTTCCCGTATTGCCGCGCACAGCGTACACGGGGCGCTGTATCTCCTGCTGTTCACGCAGACAGGCCTCGGCTTTATGTTCCGCTGGGCGCAGCAGGAGCCTTTTACCTTCTTCGGTCTGTTTCATATTCCTGCGTGGATCGTCGTCGATCCCGGCCGACGTCATCAGCTGGCCGGCTGGCACGACAATGTGGCCTGGGCGCTGATTATTCTGGCCGGTGTCCACGCGCTTGCTGCACTGTTCCATCACTATGTTCTGCGCGACAGCGTCCTGCGCAGAATGCTGCCCGCTCGCAATACTTCCGCTTCCTGACAGGATAACGACCATGAAAAAAATGACGTTACTGATGGCACTTCCGGCACTGCTGTTTAGTCTGCACGCGCCGCTGGCGCAGGCGATGGGCGATGACAACAGCGAGAGCAAAACCCCGGACTGCCCGAAAGGTCAGGTCTATGACAGCACCCGCAGGCAGTGCGTCGTGGAAAAAACCAGCCGTCTCAGCGATGAGGATAAAACCCGCTACGCCTACCACCTGGCGAAGAAGGGTGACTATCAGGCTGCACTGAATCTGCTGGACAGGTTAGATAATCCGGATACCCGCGAGGCATGGAATTATCGTGGCTACGCCACGCGGAAATCAGGGCGCACGGATGAGGGGATAGGCTATTATCAGCGCTCTATAGCGCTCGATCCACGCTATGCCCGGGTACGCGAATACCTCGGGGAGGCGTGGATGATTAAAGGGCGACCTGACCTGGCCCGCGAGCAGCTGGCGGTCATTCGCTCCCTGTGCGGGGTGAACTGTGAAGAGTACCGGGATTTACAGGCGGCGATAAACGGCCACCCTGAGTCCTGAACGGCCGGCGGCCTGGAGAAGAAAACATGACGAGCAGCGAAGTCCGCCATCATCTGGCCGACCATCTTACGCGCCTGTGGCGCTACGGGATGGTGCTGTCCCGTAACAACGAGGTCGCCCGTGAGCTGGTGCAGACCACCTGTGTCCGGGCGCTTGAGCGCAGCGCACAGTTCACCCCCGGCACGCGCATTGACCGCTGGTTATTTACGCTGCTGCATTCGGTGTGGATCAACGATCTGCGTGCGCAGCGCGTCCGCCAGGGGCAGGGGTTTGTCGACAGCGACGAACTTTATGCCCCGGACACCCGCCAGCATGACGATAACCATCTGCACTATCAGCAGGTGATGCAGCGCGTGGCCAGACTGCCGGAGGCACAACGGAACGCCGTATTCCTGGTCTATGTTGAAGGTTTTACCTATCAGGAAGCGGCTGACACGCTGATCGTGCCAATTGGCACCATTATGAGCCGTCTGGCGGCGGCAAGGACTACGCTGGCACGAGCCGAAACCGGCTCAGCGACCGTAAAGGAGAAACGCCTGTGAACAGAGAACGGTTAAGCGCCCCCTGGAGCGATGAAGCAATCACCGCGTGGCTCGACGGTGAGATGAGCGCAGACGAGATGCAGGACTTTGAACAGCAGCTGAAGCGTGATCAGACGCTGTCTGCCCGCACCGCTGCACTGATGAAAAGCAACCAGCCGTTTGAAGCGGCCTTTGAACCGCTGCTGGCGGCGGCACCGGCGGCGCAGATGAAGGACGACCTCAATCGCCTGCTGGCGCAAGCGCCCGCGCCGGCCGCGACCCGCCAGGTCAGCCGCCGGGCGCTAATTGCGGCCTCGCTGAGTTTCCTCGCCATCGGCTCCAGCCTCGGCTATTTTGTCCGGCCCGATGCCGCGCAGCGTGAAAGCGAGAAGATCCGCGACCTGGAAGCCGGGTATATGTCCCTCTATAGCCGGCAGACGCTGGCCGACGTGGACAGCTCCGCACCGCTGATTGCGCGGGCGCTGCAACGGACCTCGCAGCAGATGGGCCTGCAGCTCAGCGCGGAACAGCTGGCATTACACAATGCCGCGCTGAAAAGCGTGCGCCTGCTGCGCTATGACGATACCAGCATCGTGCAGATCGCCTGGGAACACGCCCAGTGGGGGCCGGTAGCACTCTGCGTCTCGCGTGAAAAGCATGAAAATGAAACCGGGATACAGGCGGAGCGGCGTCACGGGATGAGTCTCGCCTGGTGGCACGCCGGGGGCTATCAGTTTGTGCTGATTGGCCGCACTCCGGCACAACAGTTGCAACAGAGCGCCGGGAGGCTGAGGCAGGGCTTAAGCGCAGCCTGAGACAAACAGATAAGGAGATAAAAGCCTTGTTTTCTGGCACCGTTATGACAGGGTGAAAAACCAACCTTATCAGTCAGGAGCCATTAACGTGAATTCACACCCGATACGACGCATCATAGAAGCCTGTGACCGGGCGATCACCGCCCGGGATTTTGACAGCCTGATGGGCTGGTATGCCGCTGATGCCAGCCTGGTGGTGAAACCCGGGATGATTGTGCAGGGGCACGATGCCATTCGCCGGGCCTTTGTGGCGATTGCCGACCACTTTCAGGGCCAGCTCAGGGTAGAGCAGGGCGAGATGCAGGTCATCGAAGGCAGCGGAAACGCCCTGGTGATTATGGAAACGGTCCTGCACTATCCGGACGGCGCGGGAGGCAGCGTCACCACCACGCGCCGGGCCACCTATGTCTTTCGTCAGGAGCCGGACGGCGGCTGGCTTTGCACTATCGATAACTCTTACGGCACCACGCTGCTGGACGGTTAATCTCCGCAAGACTGGCGCGCCGCCCGCCGGTAGAGCGTGCTGCGCGCCACCCCCAGTGCCTCCGCCGCTTTACTGACGTTGCCGTTAAAGCGTTGCAGCGTTGCCGCAATCAGGGCGTCGTCATGCTGTTGCAGTGCGGGGCGCAGGGGTGGTGAACAATGCCGATACTCCGGCGGCAGGCTGTCCGCATCCAGCTGGGTATCATCGTCTGCCAGCGCCAGTAACACCTTCAGCACGCTGCGCAGCTGCCGGACATTGCCCGGCCATGTCTGCTGTGTCAGGGTAGCCAGCAGCCGCGGCGACAGACCGATGCCCCGCTGTTCCCCTCCCATTTCCTGCCAGAGCTGCAGAATAAAGGCAGGCAGTTCCGGCCACTCGCGCAGGGGCGGCAGAGTCAGTGAAAACTCCTGCAGACGGTAGAGCAGGTCTTCGCGGAACTCACCGCTGGCGACCCGCGCGGGCAGGTTGCGGTGCGTTGCGCAGATCACGGCAAAATTCACCGGCCAGCTGCGGCTCGAACCCAGCGGGGCGACCTCTTTTTCCTGTAAAACACGCAGAAGACGGGTCTGCAGTGCCAGCGGCATATCGCCAATTTCATCCAGAAACAGCACCCCGCCGTCGGCTTCGCGAATTTTACCGATATAGCCGTTCTTGCTGGCACCGGTAAAGGCCCCCGGTTGATAGCCAAACAGTTCCGATTCGATCAGCGACTCGGGGATCGCCGCGCAGTTAATGGCGACAAAATTCCCCTGACGCCAGCGGCTCTGCTGATGCAGCGCACGGCTGACATACTCTTTGCCACTGCCGGTATCGCCCTGTACGCAGAGTGATACCCCGGCATTCAGCAGGCGCACCAGCTTGTCCCCGCCGTCACGCAGCGGCACCGGCAGAAGGGAGGATCCGGTCTGCCGGGCAGCAACGTGGCGACGGGCCGGGGCACGCAGGCGGAAAAAATAGTGCTGCGCATCACAGGTTGTCAGGGACTGCGGGACCTGATTAGCGTGCTGTTGCAAATGAGGAAAGAGCTGCTGAAAGGTCAGACTGCCCATCTGCTCACTGCGTAACGTCAGCTCACGCATCGCAACGCGGTTGGCTGCCATCAGTACATTGTCAGAAAACACCAGTAACAGCTCTTCAGCCCGGTCAAGTCCCTCCAGCCCTTGATGCAGACTCATCAGCCACTGGTCAGGATGCAGGGTCTGCTTCACCCAAAGATACTCAATCTGTCTGGCTGCCTCATTGATCCATGCCAGCGTATGCGGATGGGCAAAATGCGCCGGACCGGAAATATCCAGCACGCCGGCAATCTGACCGCCGGGGGTTTGCAGCGGAATGGCCGCACAGTACAGGCCCTGGTTACGGGTAAGAAAATGCTGCTGACCGTCGATCTCACAGCAGTCATCAATGGCCAGCGCCGTGCCGATAGCATTGGTGCCGCGCCCGCATTCACTCCACAAATTTCCAGGCGCCAGTGCAAAGCGTTCGGCTTTTTTCAGCGCCTGCATGTCGCCAAAGGTATTCAGGACCAGACCGCTGGCGTCGGAGAGGATCACCACGGCCTGCTTGTCGGCCACTTTTTCGGCCAGGGCGTTGATGGCAGGCCGGGCAAACTGCTGCAGCGTGGCGTGGTGAGCCAGCACATCTGCCAGTTCTCCCTGGCGCAGTCGGGGAAAATCATCGGAAAGGCGATCCAGACCGTATAACTGGCTGCGAAACCAGGAGTCGCTCAGAAGGGGATCGGGCGCGATCGCGGCGGGAATGGCCGGTGACGAAAATCCCTGCATTGATAACCTCATACCGTCGTCAGAGTGTTGCGACATTGTAGCCATCTGGTATTCAGGGTGTTGCGATTTGCAACACAGTTGCAGAATTTTTCCTTCAGACTTCCCGTTACAGATAAACCTCAAAGCCTATCCATCTGATTTTTATGATGATTAAAAACCGCGATACCTTATCCTGAAACTGGCACGCCGCGTGCAACAGGGATCGTTCAACCGTGACAACGTATGAAAAGCAGTACGGCGCGGTTGAATCTCTCTGAGAACCCCCTACAAGAGGATTTTGCGATGCGTTATTCCCATCCCGGTACCCCCGGAGCCCTGGTTTCCTTTAAGGCCGCCTATGGCAACTTCATTGATGGCCAATTCGTCGAACCGCTGAGCGGCCAGTATTTTATGAATACCTCCCCGGTGAACGGCAGTGACATTGCGCAGTTTCCGCGCTCCGATGCGCGTGATATCGACGCCGCGCTGGATGCGGCGCACCGCGCCGCAGACGCCTGGGGAAAAACCAGCGTTCAGCATCGTAGCAACCTGCTGTTGCAGCTGGCAGACCGGATTGAAGCGAACCTGGAATATCTGGCCGTGGCAGAGAGCTGGGATAACGGCAAACCGATCCGTGAAACCCTTAATGCGGATCTGCCGCTGGCCGTGGATCACTTCCGCTACTTCGCCGGATGCCTGCGGGCGCAGGAAGGCAGCGCTGCCGAGATTGATGAGAAAACCGTTGCTTATCACTTCCACGAGCCGCTGGGCGTGGTCGGGCAGATTATCCCGTGGAACTTCCCGCTGCTGATGGCGGCCTGGAAGCTGGCCCCGGCGCTGGCAGCCGGTAACTGCGTGGTGCTGAAGCCCGCTGAACAGACGCCGCTGGCGATCACACTGCTGCTGGAACTGGCCGGGGATCTCTTCCCGCCGGGGGTGCTCAATGTCGTGCAGGGCTTTGGCCGGGAAGCCGGAGAAGCCCTGGCCACCAGCCGCCGTATCGCCAAGATTGCCTTTACCGGTTCAACCCCGGTAGGCCGCCACATTATGGCCTGTGCGGCAGAAAACATTATTCCCTGCACCGTGGAGCTGGGCGGTAAGTCACCGAACATCTATTTTGCTGATGTGATGAACGGCGAGCCTGATTTCATTGATAAAGCCGTAGAAGGGCTGGTGCTGGGCTTCTTCAACCAGGGCGAAGTCTGTACCTGCCCGTCACGCGCACTGATCCATGAAGCGATCTATGCGCCGTTTATGGAAAAAGTGATGGCAAAAGTCGCCACCATCAAACGTGGTGACCCGCTGGATACGGAGACGATGATCGGTGCGCAGGCATCGCGGCAGCAGTTCGACAAAATCCTCTCCTACATCGATATCGCCCGTCTGGAAGGCGGAAAAATTCTCACGGGCGGTGAACGCGCCAGCCTGGGCCCGGAGCTGGACAGCGGCTACTACATCCAGCCAACCCTTATCCAGGGAGATAACCAGATGCGCTGTTTCCAGGAGGAAATTTTCGGGCCAGTGATTGGCGTGACCAGCTTCCGGGATGAAGCGGAGGCGCTGGCGATTGCCAACGAAACCCAGTTTGGCCTGGGGGCGGGCATCTGGACGCGCGACTCGAACCTTGCCTATCGCATGGGCCGCAGCATCAAGGCCGGACGCGTGTGGACTAACTGTTATCACATTTATCCGGCCCACGCCGCTTTTGGCGGTTACAAGCAGTCGGGCGTCGGGCGCGAGACGCACAAGATGGCACTGAACGCCTATCAGCAAACCAAAAACCTGCTGGTCAGCTATGACACAGCACCGTTAGGGCTGTTTTAAGCCTGTTTTCCCGTAAGGAGTGCATAATGAAAACCATGAAAGCTGCCGTCGTGAAAGCCTTTGGTCAACCGTTAGTGATTGAACAGGTGCCGATCCCCGAGGTGGGACCGGGTCAGCTGCTGGTGAAAGTCATCGCCACCGGCGTCTGCCATACCGACCTGCACGCCGCCGAAGGTGACTGGCCGGTCAAGCCGCAACCGCCGTTTATTCCGGGCCATGAGGGCGTCGGTTATGTGGTGGCGGTCGGCGAGGGCGTCAAACATATTCAGGAGGGCGACCGCGTGGGCGTGCCGTGGCTGTATTCTGCCTGCGGCCACTGCGAACACTGCCTGGACAGCTGGGAAACCCTCTGCCATTCGCAGCAAAACGCCGGTTATTCGGTAAACGGTAGCTTTGCCGAGTACTGCCTGGCCGATGCGAACTATGTCGGCATTCTGCCGGACAATATCGATTTTAATGAAATTGCCCCCATTCTGTGCGCCGGTGTCACGGTCTATAAGGGACTGAAAATGACCGAAGCCAAAGCCGGGGACTGGGTGGTGGTGTCCGGGATCGGCGGGCTGGGCCATATGGCGGTCCAGTACGCGGTGGCCATGGGCTTTAACGTGGCGGCAGTGGATATTGATGATGACAAACTGGCCTTTGCCAGACGACTGGGGGCCAGCGTCACGGCCAACGCCCGCAACGTTGACCCGGCGAAGGTGTTTAAAGAGTCGTTCGGCGGCGCACACGGCGTGCTGGTCACCGCCGTCTCGCCCAAAGCCTTTGAACAGGCCATTGGTACGCTGCGTCGCGGCGGAACGATGGTGCTGAACGGGCTGCCGCCGGGGAAATTTGACCTGTCGATTTTCGATATGGTGCTGGATGGCATTACCGTACGCGGATCGATTGTCGGCACGCGCAAGGATCTGCAGGAAGCCCTGGATTTTGCCGGCCGCCATAAGGTGGCAGCGAACATCGCCGTCGAGCCGCTGGCCAATATCAACGATATTTTTGCCCGTATGCATGCCGGTAAAATTGAGGGGCGTATCGTTATCGATCTGTCCCTCTAAACCTGTCGGCCAGGTCAACACTGGCCTTCCTCACAGGCACCGCAGCGCGCTGTGCCTGTTCGCAAACCACCCACTTTCAGTGATATCATCGGACGGATGTTTCCCTGGTAAAAGCCCGCTTATGACGCTGACCCCGCAGGATATTGCGCACCTTAATACTCTCACCCACTGGCTGGCCGTGAATGATGCGGTCAGCGAACAGGATCGCCGTGCTGACCTCATGATCCTCGCCGGCCATGCCATCCTGCCGACCATTGACGGAGCCTTTGCCTGGCTGACGCAGGCGTCCATGCCGGTGGTTCTGAGCGGTGGCGTCGGCCATTCAACCGGGCTGTTAACCTCGGTGCTGCAGGCGGTAAAGGTCGACAGTCAGGCCGCCAGCGAGGCCCGGTTACTGGCGGATGCGGCGATGCAGCGTTTTCACCTGCCTGCCGATCGCCTGATCCTGGAGGATCAGTCGCGTAACTGCGGTGAAAATGCCGCGTTCAGCCGCCGTATACTGGCCGCCCGCGGGCTTGAACCCCAACGCATTCTGCTGGTTCAGGACCCACTGATGCAGCGCAGAACCGCCGAAACCTTCCGGCATGAATGGCGACGCCAGGGGATACAGGCCGATTTCATCAGCTGGCCGGTGTTTGTCCCTCAGCTGGCATTAGAGGAGGGGCAGCCGGTGATCACCGGCACCAGCCCGGCTGACGGACTGTGGGCGCTGGACCGTTATCTTTCGATGGCGCTGGGCGAAGTCCGCCGGCTGCGTGACGATCATCAGGGCTATGGCCCGCAGGGCCTCGGCTTTATCGGCCATGTTGACGTTCCCCATGCGGTGGAACAGGCCTGGCAGCGTCTGATGGCCCAGCCAGATTTTGCAGCGAGCGTGCGCTGAAATGACTGAACCTGATTTGAATTTGCTGATCGCGCTGGACGTGCTGCTGGCGGAAGTCAGCGTGGCGGCGGCCGCGCGTCGTCTGGGGCTCAGTGCCTCGGCCATGAGCCGTACCCTGAGCCGTCTGCGTAGCGTGACCGGCGATGCGCTGCTGGTGCGGGCAGGGCGGCAGATGGTGCTGACGCCCCGGGCCGAAGCCCTGCGTGAAAGCAGCCGGCGAGCCGTAACTGAAGCCCGTGCCGTGCTGCGGCCCGCCATCACCACGCTGGAACCGGCCACACTCGATCGCGATTTCACGCTGCGCGCCAACGACGGCTTTGTGGAAGCTTTTGGCCCGGCGCTAATCGCCGCTGCTGCCAGCGAAGCCCCACTGGTGCGGCTGCGATTTGCCCCAAAGCCGCAAAAGAGCGCGAAGCCGCTGCGTGAAGGTCTGGTGGATATTGAAATTGGTGTGGCCGGGGAGATGGGGCCGGAAATTCGCCTTCAGGCACTGTTTCGCGATCGTTTCGTCGGCGTGGTCCGCCGGGATCATCCGCTGGCGCAGCAGGCGGGCGTCAGTGTTGAGCAGTATACGGCTTATGGCCACGTTGTGGCCTCACGCAGCGGCCGCCGCACGGGGCCGGTAGATGACGCGCTGGCGGAACTGGGCCTGCAGCGCAAAGTGCAGGCCGTGGTGCCGGGTTTTCCCGCCGCGCTGGCGGTAGCCCGGGCCTCTGACCTGGTGGCGCTGGTACCGGCGTCGTTTTTAATTAACCAGCCAGAGGGCTGGCTGACGATGTTTGAACTGCCGGTGAAAACCGCGCCGATTACCGTGTCGCAGATGTGGCATCCGCGATCGGAGGCCGATCCCGCTCACCGCTGGCTACGGCAGCTGCTGCTCACCGTTTGCCGTCAGCAGGTACCTTTGTGACAGTGTCACGAAAAACCTTCTGAGGAGTCAAATCGGCATCTTCATGAATGAGGCACAACGAAAAGGGATTTACAGGACGGGCAGAGCAGCGTTTTTTGCTGGCGAATTTTGATGGCAGCATGGGATGAGCGATGCCCGCAAACCGGGCATACGGCCTGAGTAGTTGACGCCGTGGCGCTGGATAAGCGCTTCATAACATCATTGATAAATGACATAAAACCTCACTGACTGGCGGCGAATATGATGACTGCGTGAACGTCGTTTTCATCTTCCCTGACCGGGATGAACAGCATCCTGCAACGCCAGAGAATGGCTGGGGCCGGGAACCCGCCAGCAACGCGCCCGGCATAAGTGCCGCCACTGTATACCGCCTGATGATCACTGTCCGGTTAAACGTGCCAAAAAATGCACAACGCCGCAATGTCTGTTTTATTTACTCCCTGCATCTTAAGCACGCCTTTCTCAGCAGGTTATCGGCAGATAACACTGATGCTGCTTTCAGGGTCTGTATTAGCGGCGAGCTTATTCCACGCAGGGCAAGCGGCAAAGCCGTTCAGCCTGTGCCAGGCTGGATAAACGAACGAAGCTCATTCAGGTAAGGAACGGAGAGAACGGAGATGAAGGCGTTTGACTACCAGAAGGACTACACACAGCTCGACTGCCGGTTGCATCCGGAACACTATCAGGTCGGGCGCGGGGAGCAGGGTGTGCTGATGGTGGAACCCTATAAATCAGAGATCCTGCCGCATTGGCGTTTTAAAACGGTGGCGATAGCAGAAACGTCCGCTAAAAAGATTATGGCGATGTTTGAGGACTACCGGAATAACGACGATTTTGTTGGCATGGATATGGCCCGCAAATTTATTCAGATGGGGTACACGCGGGCCCGTCGCTATGCCAACCACAAGGGCGGTAAAAAATACGATGCTGACGGAAATATCCTTCCTTATACCCTGAATGAAGAGAAAGCCGCCGCGGCCGCCGTATTTAAAGCCTGCTGGGATAACATTCGCGCCGATAAGGATTATCTGGCGCGCAGGAAAAAACATCAGCAACAATATGGATAAAGCTGGCGAGGCTACACCAGATGTTTAGTCAGATAATAGCGCTGTATGCCCGGGTCAGGAAAATCCGCTAAGGTCATCTGCAACTGGTAACCCTGTTTCTGATAAAAGGGCAGCGCCTGAAAGCTGAAGGTATCCACCAGCGCCTGACGCGTCCCCTTTATAACGCCTTCGCGCTCCGCCGTCTGGATCAATCTGGCTCCCAGCCCGCTGCCTCTCGCCGCTTCACTGACCCACAGATACTCAATATTCAGCCACAGCCCGACTCTGGAAGCGATCAGTCCCCCCAGAAGGACACCGTCCTCATTGCGGCTAAACAGGCCGAGATCGCCCCAGTCTTTTTTACTGATGAACTGACGGTTATAGCTTCTTAACCCCGCCAGCAGATCCTCTTTGTCCGACTCTGAAATATGTTCAACAACGGTTACATCCATGAGTCACCTTATACGCGGTAATAAAAAGGCAGAGCAGTGGCCGGTAACCTTAGTCGAGAATTCACCCTCTGAACAGCTCAACACCCCCTTTTTTTGCTGTTGCGTGTGAATAACAAATTGTTACCAAGAGGTGATAGTAAAGTAACTAAATAAACTATTTCTCGCCCCTGCGCTGCCGATAACTGAGCGATTTACTAAAACAAGCGTCGTTCAACAAAGGAAGTTTATTTAATGAAAAAGTTGTTTGTTTACTTTGAGAATATGGCCGTTGGAAAAAAGTTAATGTCAGGTTTTGGCCTGGTTTTGATCCTGAGTATTGCCGTGGCACTCTGCGGGATTAAAAGTCTGGATGATATTGGCGACCGCGCAGGAAAAGTGCGGATGTTAAAAATCCTGACTGACCAGTTTGCCTTAGCGAAAGATGCACGCCTGCAGTATATCAAAACACACGATGAACAATTTATCACCGCCAATGACCGGCACCTGCAGGAGGTCGAGGCGCAGATTAATGAACTGAAACAGCGCCACTGGAGTGCAGATAAACGATCGCAGCTCGACAGCCTGACTGGCTATATCGCGACCTATCGCGATAAACGCGCGGAAACCGTGCTGGAAACCCAGAAGCGCAGTCAAATCGCCTCTGCACTGTCGGTCAGCAAAGAAAGAGAGGCGGTCGCCGGTCTTTCTGCCGCGTATGCCGGTCAGCCCGAATTTGCCGCGCCTGCTGCGGCACTGGCAGAGTCAGTTAAACACCTTGATGGCGTCGCGATCCGTCTGACGCTGCTGGAACTGCAGAACAGTGAAGCGGCGCAGGATGCGTTGGCAGGCTCTATAACTGAATCGATTCAGTTACTACAGTCAGTAGCACCTCAGATGCGGCCCGCAGAACGTGAGCGTCTCCAGTCCGTCGTCGCTACGCTGAATGTGAAAGAACAGCAGGTGAGCAGTTATCGCACTTCATTCCTCGCCGAGCAGGAAGCCACCCGATCGCTGGCGGCCGCCGGCCTCAAACTCACTTCGATTAGCGGGCAGCTGTTCGAACAGGAAATTGATGCCACCCAGGAAGATATCCGGCAGGCGATTGTCTGGATGGTGGCGATCCTGCTGACCGCCGTGGTCACCGGTATCGCGATCGCGATGGTGATCACCCGCCTGATTACCCGTCCGCTGTCATCCATTCTGACGTTTACCCGGCGCATTGCCTCCGGCGATCTCAGTATGCATATGGCGACTCCGCGACGTGACGAGATGGGTAAACTGATGAACGCGGTCGGTGGCATGAATGACGACCTGCGCCGCATTATCAGTGATATCCGCAACGGCGTCTCGCAGGTCAATCTGGCCTCTGCTGAGATTGCAGCGGGTAATGAGGATCTCTCGTCAAGGACGGAACAGCAGGCCGCAGCGCTGGAGCAAACGGCCGCCAGCATGGAACAGCTGACCGCCACGGTCAAAAATAACGTACAGAATATCCATCACTCCACCAGCCTGGCCCAGACGACTGCCTCTATCGCCAATAAAGGGGGCAGTATCGTCACTCAGGTGACGGAAACGATGCGCGCCATTACCGCCAGCTCAGTGAAAATTAATGACATCACTACCGTCATTAACAGTATTGCGTTCCAGACCAATATTCTGGCGCTGAATGCTGCCGTGGAAGCGGCGCGGGCGGGCGAGCAGGGACGGGGCTTTGCCGTCGTCGCAACGGAAGTCAGAAACCTGGCCCAGCGCAGCGCAGAGGCCGCCAAAGAGATTGGCACGCTGATAGCGGCGTCGGTGAAGCAGATTGACTCCGGGGCGGTGCTGGTGGAGCAGGCCGGGGGAACAATGCGTGACATTGTCACTTCAGCAGAGAGCGTTACCGGCATTCTTAACGAGATCGCGCAGGCTTCTGACGAACAGAACAGCGGTATTTCACAGGTCGGCGTCGCCATCACGGAAATGGACAACGTCACGCAGCAAAATGCTGCTCTGGTGGAGCAGTCCTCATCAGCGGCAAACGCCCTGCGCGACCAGGCTGAAAGTCTGTTGAATTCTGTATCACGCTTTACCACCCACGCCTGACAGGGGATTTCGTAAGGGTCCGGTGCGTTGGCACCGGGCCTGACCGAATCAGTTAAGATGGGGCCAGGCCACCGCCGGAATGCCGTTCAGCAGTGGTCTGGCAAACAGATATCCCTGAAAATGATGAATCCCTGCCGCTTCCAGCCAGCGCCACTCGGCGGCCGTTTCAACGCCTTCTGCCACCACGGTGATCTCCAGCGATGCGCAGCAGTTGACGATGGCTCTGACGATCGCCTGTTTCGGCCCGTTAGTCTGAATCGACTCAATCAGACTGCGATCAATTTTCAGTTTTTCAGGCTGCAGCCTGGCCAGCAGAGAAAGTCCGGCAAAGCCCGCGCCAAAGTCATCAATCGCCAGGCCAATACCGGCATAGCGCAGCTGGTGGATAGCCTTTTCAAACTCATCAAAACGCGAAATAAACTCATCTTCCGTCACTTCCACGATCACCTGTTCCGGCTCCAGCCCGTGACGCGTAATCTGCTCCAGCAATATATCCACGGCTGAAGGCACCAGCACCAGCGACATGGGCCGCAGGTTCACTGCGATCTGCGCGTGGCCAATGTCCAGCTGGCTGGCGAGGGCAAACGCCGCATTCTTGGCATGCAGATCCGCTTCATACAGCTTATCGGCGGGGATCGCCGCAAAAAAATCCGCCGGTGAACCGCCAGACGGGCTGCGGATCAGGGCTTCCAGATAGCCGATGCTGCGGGCACCGGGATTCACCACCGGCTGCAGAGCAAACTGACAGGGTTCGCCGTCAGGAGCGCAAGTCCGCATCTGCATTGCGTCCGCTTCAGCGGTGAAACGCCACTCAGCACTGTCATCGGGCAGCGACAGATGATTCTTTCGCGGTCCGGTGACAAAGGTTTTGATAAATTTGAACACCCGGTCGCCATAATTCAGCGGATATTTTGCGGTGCCACGGCTGAGAACTTTTTCGAGGATCTGCTCAGAGGAGAGATTGCGCATATCGATCACCTCCATGCCCAGCTTGCCGAACCGCCGCTCAGGGGCGTAATCGCGCATCAGCTGCACTATCTGCGTGTGTCGCGGATCGTGACGCACCCGGTTATATACCCTGTCGATGGCCTCAGCCGGGCCTTCGAGGATCTGAAAAAAGTAGTCGCCATCAAACAGCAAGATGCCGGTGACGCTGACCGTCTCATTAAAGCGCTGCGCTTTTCCCGCCAGCTGTGCCAGAAAATGTACGCTGACGCTTCTGCACAGGCGGCTACGGTAAATAAGCGTCGTTAACATGCGTTCCTGACCTGGTTGACGTGGGAAGGGCGTTATTACAGATGAATTTATCGCAGAGTGATTGCCGGTCGCAAGAAAACACTGGGTAATACAGAAAGTAAAAAACCGGCCCGGGGGCCGGCTGAGACAACGAGCCAGTCTGTAGTGCTATGACAGCCTGCACGGCGAGGGGGACACGCCGGATCAGGGGAGGTGTAAACTCACCTCCTGGTTACCCCTGGTGGTGGGCATCGAATTGTTTCCAGGTCTCCGTCAGGTCGATCACCTGCCGGGTTTTACGGGCTTCATCAATTTTAATCGCCGTCAGGCCCGCTTCCAGTGCATCCACCACCGAGACTTTGAGCGGCGTGCCCCGGGTGATGTGTTTCACAATCTCTTCTGCCATCAGCGCGTCGGCACCGTAATGGCCGTCATAGGCATTACCACTGTAGGCGGTATCCACTTCTTTTTTGCCGGTGCGGGCGTTGTGGACGCGGAAATAGTTGCGGACGAAGTCCCCCTCGGCCATTCCGTCAGTGCCGATAACGCAAAAGCGGCGAAACTCATCGGGGACGTTGAGATTCGCGTGGAACGACAGGGCAGCCCCGCTGGCATACTCAATCATCGCCGTCTGGTAGTCGACGATATCCGCATCACTGTCAAACACCGCATCGGTCGATGACCAGCCGCTGGGTTTCACATGGTAGACCTCTGAGTCCGCCGTCACGGCCCCCTGGGGGGTGTGCTGCGGAGTGAATGACTTCCGGCCGCCGAAGCTGGCCACGCGCACCGGACGTTCGCCAATCAGCCCCTGATAGAGGTCAATATCGTGGCAGCATTTTTCCAGAATATAGGGACCGGCATATTTCTCCAGCCGCCGCCAGTCGCGCTGAAAGAATGCCCCGTGATAGGGCTTGATATGCTCGGTGGCTTCGATCGAGGTGATTTCGCCCAGCTGGCCGGCATCGCGGGCGGCCAGCAGATCGTGATACAGGGGCGAGTAACGCAGCACCAGCCCGACCAGAATCCGGTCCTGACCGTATTCGCGCACCAGCTTCGCCATTTCCATTGTCTGTGCTTCGTTAATCACCACCGGTTTTTCGGTAAACACCCGATAGCCCGCCGCCAGCGCCTGACGAATATGCTCAAGGTGCATGAAGTTGGGTGACCCCACCAGGATCAGATCGAGGTCGCCGTGCTGTAACAGCGCGTCCGTTGAGTCATAAGCCGTCCCGGCAGCAATACCAAAGCTCTGGAGGTTCGCCAGGCCCGCCGGGGCCGAATCGTAATAACCAGCCAGTTCAAACGCCGCATCGGCTTTACTGAACTCGTGAACGACATGGGACAGGCGGAAACCCAGACCGATAATGCCTACTTTCATGTTAAAACCCCTGACGGAAATGCCGAAGCATGAGGTAACGGTAAGCCAACCCGAACGGGGGAGGTCAGCTGGAGATTATCTGACCACCAACTTATTACGACAGAAAAACTAATGTCAATATCGGTGACATCACACTTACGGGGTTTAAAAGTTATCTTTCTGATTATAATCAATTTTACTTTACGTAAATTTCGTCATATTTATTTGTTATTGCGATTTAAGTTTTTTTCACCTATCGTTCGGACACTACTGTCACCTCTGTTCACCTGGCTTAATTGGGAGGAAACGCGTGCACCCAGACTATCTCCTCGGTATTGACGGCGGAGGCACGCGCAGCCGCGCGCGGCTAACCGATTACAGCGGTACCGTCCTGGCCGAAACCACCGGCGGCCCGGCCAATGTCTGGTCCGATTACACGCAGGCCATCCAGGGTACAGAGCAGTTGATCGCCCGGACCATCGCGGAAGCGGGGCTGCCGGCCGACGCGCTGGCAAGAACGGCGCTGGTCGCGGGGCTGGCCGGGGCGAATGTCGCTTCGGTGCAGGCACGCCTCGCCAGCTGGCAACCCGCCTGTGCCGCTGTGCAGGCCATCACCGATGTTGAAATTGCCTGTGCCGGGGCCCACGACGGGCAGCCGGGTGCCGTGCTGATTGTCGGCACCGGCAGCCAGGGCGCGGCCTGGAACGGGGAGCGCTTTACGCTGCTCGGCGGCTGGGGCTTTGCGCTGTCAGATCAGGGGGCGGGTGCCGACCTCGGCCGCCGGACCCTGCGGCTGGCGCTGCTGGCCCATGAAGAAATCATTGCCAAAACGGACTTGACTCACAGCGTCATGGCGCGCTTTCACCACAGTGCCGAGTCAATGCTACTCTGGACGCGCACCGCCACGCCGGGTGACTGGGCCAGCGTCGTGCCCGAGGTGTTTGGCGCGGCCGATGCCGGCGATCCCCATGCCGTGGCGCTGATCCAACAGACCGCTGACGATATCACTCTGCTGGTGCGTCGTCTGCACCGTCTCAGTAACGGGCGCATTGCCCTGATGGGTGGGCTGGCTTCACCTGTTGAACGCTGGCTGCCTGAGGCAATCCGCACACTGCTGGTCGCCCCCCGGCAGGATGCTCTGGCGGGCGCACTTTATCTGGCCCGCCATAACGCCTCACTGGCTGAAACAAGGGAAATATGACCGCGCCAAACGTGACCGCGCGCATTCTGCGCCTGATTGTTGAAAATGCCCCCATCAGCCAGTCCGACCTGAAAGTGCGGACCGGCTTAAGTATGTCGACCGTTTCCCAGGCCACTAACCGCCTGCTGGCCCATGAGGTGATCCAGGAGCTGGGCCTGCGGCGCGTATCGATGGGACGACCCAAAACGCTGCTGGGCCTCAACCCCGATCGCGCCAGCGTGGTAGGTATTCAGCTCAATGCTGAACGTAACCTGATCGTGATGACCGATCTGAACGGTAATCTGCTCAGTGAACAGCAGATCCCGTCGGGGGCGATGACCCCCCGTCAACTCAGTGATGCGCTGGCAAAATTTTTGCGCGGCGTGGAAGGGAAACGCGTCGGTGCCATCGGCCTGGCGCTGTCCGGCCTGGTGGACGCAGAGCAGGGCGTCTGCATCCGTTCCAACGTGCTGGACTGGGATAACGTGCCGATAGCACAGCTGCTCGAAGCGCGTTTTGACCTGCCGGTATTTATCGAAAATGACGCCAACGCGATGGCCCTGGCGGCGATGGTGTTTGGTCAACTGGGGAACGTACAGTCGGCGGTGATCGCGACCTATGGCAAAGGTATTGGTGCAGGTATTCTGCTGGATCGTCAGCTCTATCGCGGGCGTCACGGTAAAGCCGGAGAGATTGGTCATGCATTACTGGGGGACGGGTCATTACGTCTGCTGGAAGAAGTGGCCTCTTCAAGGGCGGTGCTTCAGCGGGTCTGCGGGCCGGAAGCCACGTCGGCAACGCTGAAGTCGCTGGACAGCAATCCCACACCGGAAGCGCTTGAAGCGCTGGAAGAAGCGGGGCGGCACCTGGGGATCTCCCTGGCCAACCTCTCTATTGCCTACGATCCGGACGTGGTCTATCTGGCGATGGAGCCGCAGATGGCATCCCGTATTCTGCTTGACCATATAACGCTTAACTTCCAGGCCTATCGGCTGAAGCTGACGCCGCAGACCACGCCGCTGCAGTTCCTCACCGAGTCGAGCCGCATGTGGGCGCTGGGGGCCGCCGGGTTTGCCATTAATAAGCTGCTGGATCTGCTGGCCGCCCGGGCCAATGACGAGGCAGAATCGCCGGTATAACCGGCGGATGTCCCCTGATGCGGTGGCGTCCCCTTTGTGAGCGGTCCGCCCGGTGTCTTACCCCGGCCCGACTAGCGGATCCGCTGCCCCTGCTCATCAAACAGCAGGCAGTGGGCGGGGGGAATAGCCCACGTCACCTGTGTCCCCATCTCCCGCTCATGTACCTCGCGCTCTTCCACCACCAGCATGGCGTCGCTGCCGGTCTTCAGATACAGGTAATTGGTGTGCCCCAGCAGCTCACTGTAGGTCAGCTCCGCGCTGAAACGTGCGGCCGGGCCCTCCCCGCTGACCGGCTGGAAATGTTCGGGGCGGATGCCCAGCGTCACCCGCTGCCCCTCCTGGCAGTCTGAATGCAGGGGCAGCGTCAGCATAGCGATGCCTAATGACGGCAGGCGCAGCTGCACTTCTCCGGCCCGACAGGCCAGCACCTCCCCGGCAATAAAGTTCATTTTTGGCGAACCAATAAACCCCGCCACGAACAGATTATCCGGATCGTGATACAGGGAGAGTGGAGACCCGACCTGCTCAATGCGCCCCTGGCGCAGCACCACGATGCGGTCGGCCAGCGTCATCGCCTCCAGCTGGTCATGGGTCACATAAATCATCGTGTTCCCGAGCGAAGCGTGAAGGCGGGCAATCTCAATACGCATCTGCAGGCGCAGCTCCGCATCCAGATTGGAGAGTGGCTCGTCAAAGAGAAAGATACGTGGATGACGAATAATGGCGCGACCAATCGCCACCCGCTGTCGCTGGCCCCCCGACAGGGCGCGCGGATGACGATCCAGTAACTCCGTCAGATGCAGTTTGTCAGCGGTTTCTGCAATGGCCCGGGCAATCTCCGCCTTCGGTTTTTTCGCCACCTCCAGCGGGTAGGCGAGGTTGCCGCGCACCGTCATATTGGGATAGAGCGCGTAGGACTGGAAAACCATCGCCACGCCGCGTTCGGTGGCCGGGCGCTGGGTCATGTCCTCTTCATCAATCAGCAGTTGCCCACCGCTGATCTCCTCCAGCCCGGCAATCATCCTCAGCAGGGTCGACTTCCCGCAGCCGGAAGGCCCGACAAAGACCACAAACTCCCCGCTGTTAATGGTCAGATCAATGCCTTTGATCACACTGATATGGTCGTAAGACTTTTCAACGTTCTGCAATCGCAAACTGGTCATCGGCTGCCTCACTCAGAGTAACTGGCCCATATAAATAGCGTTGCTGCGCAGCAGGGGCCGGAAGCCCATCCGCTCGTAGAAAGCACACACCTGCTCGTTTTGCAGACTGACGCCCAGATGAACCCCGCGTACTCCCGCGGCCCGCAGCGCATTCAGCTGATGCTCAATCATCTTGCGGCCCCAGCCGCCTTTCTGCTGCGCCGGTAACAGGTTGATATGCAGATGGGCAGGCCAGTTGCTGACCAGTTCTTCCGCAGCCGTGTCAGGATGGCGGATACTGTTCAGCAGATTACCATCGAGCGGGGCTTCCGGCTGGCGCTGGCGGTACTGCTCCTGCAAGGCTGGCCACCATGATTCATTCAGACGGGCTTCAAACGCCCGCGTATCCGGTGCGGCCACGACGTAGCCCATCACTTCGCCGCCCACATCGAGCACAAAGGCGAAATCCGGCGCAAAGCGGGCATAGGGGACAGCAAAACGCTGCCCGGGGTATTCCGGATCAGAGTAGAGCGCCGTCGCATCCTGACCGGCATGGGCGGTTTGCAGACAGATGCGATAGAGCGCCGGATAGTCTGCGGGGGTGGCCGCACGGATCGTACTGGGATTATTCATCTTCTCTTCTCGTTGGTCAGCCATTGAGCCATTTCAACGTTAATGAATGCAGACTTAGTTTTCAAGATGAAATAATTGCGTCACTTCACAAAGCGGGGCGTTGGTTCGCCATCAGCAGCGCCGCTAGTGGCATCTGTGATCGTCCGCACACCCGTTACACAGCGGCTTTGGTTATTTTACTGGCTTCATCGGTTATTCCCGCAGGAAGAAACATATGATTTTCATATGGTAATACAGAGGGTTAGTTTTTACTTCGGTGAATCAGCGTATTGTACTGGCAGAGCGTGATAAGGACGGATTGATCGGCGGATGTTGACCTTTATGGCACGACGACCTGCTGGCAGGGGGCGCAACCTGCTGATTTCTCGCCCCGGATCACAGTGCGGAAATTCCCCTGCGCAGAGGTTTGACTTTGTTTTCTTATTAAAGTAAGTATTGAGAGGTGCGATAATTATCGTGGCGTCAGTCTGCGGGATGAGCAGATGTCGAGATGAAAGGATGCCCATTCCGTGATGGAGAAACCGAGCATTATGTCTAATTCATCCGTTCGTTCGTTCCCGTTTCGCGCTTCCGTGCGTCTGCTCTCTCGTCTGATCGCAGCGGGCACGCTGGTGGGATGCCTGGCGCAAAGCGCCCATGCCGCCGTCACGCTTAATGAATGGGATATCTATAACTACCCGCAGCAGACCGCCGCCGTGGATGAAGGAATCAAAGCCTTTTCCCAGGAAAACCCGGGCATCATTATTAACCGCTCCGTGCACTCTTTTGAAGACACCCGCATTCCGCTGAAGCTGGCGTTAACCGCGGGCGATGGCCCGCAGATTGCTCAGGTCAATCAGGGCGGGGGAGACATGGGATCGCTGGTCAAAGATAAGCTGCTGCTGCCGCTGGACGGTTATGCCAGCACTTACGGCTGGACGCAGCGCTTCCCGGACTCCATCCTCAAGCGTAACCGCTGGTCTGATAAAGGTGACTTCGGCAGCGGTAAGCTGTACGGCGTGGCCAGTCTTGGCGAGATGGTCGGGCTCTACTACAACAAAGCCCTGCTGGATAAAGCCGGGATTGCCGTGCCGAAGACACTGCCAGAACTGGAAAATGCCATGGCGAAGCTAAAAGAGCAGGGGGTGGCTCCGATGATGCTGGGCCTGCTGGACGGCAATATGGGCCAGCAGATGCTGAGTACCCTCTGGCAGGCACAAATCGACAGTAAAGACCGTAAAACGCTTGATGATCTAATCTATGACGTCGGCGGTACCTTCAAGGATCCGAAACTGACCAAAGCCGGAGAGATGCTGAAAAGCTGGAATGATAAAGGCTGGTTCTTCCCAGGCTTCCAGGGCATTGGTAACGATGATGCGGCCACCCTGTTCCAGAACGGCCAGTCAGCCTTCCTGATCAGCGGTACCTGGTACCTTGGCCAGTTTAAAGATAATAAAGATATCCACTTTGCCGCCATGCCGGCAGGTGCCGGGGTCACGCATCCTTTGATGGTCGGCGGTACGGATCTGGCCTTTTCGGTGACCAGTACGGCAAAAGACAAAACCCAGCAGGATGCAGCGGCGAAATTCATCGACTATATGGTGTCAGATGCCATGGCTGACCGCTGGTTGAAAGCCGGTTTCCTGCCAGCCAGCTCGAATAAAAATGCGCAGGTGCCTGCCGATAACGTGCTGCTGAAAGAGGCGTGGCAGGTGTGGTTAACCCTTAATGAGCATGACGGACTGGGCCACTACGTTGACTGGGCCACGCCGACCATGAACGCCGAACTGAATCAGAACGTCCAGCTGCTGCTCGGTGGCCGCCAGACGGTCGATAAGATGGTGACGAACTTTGACGACAACTATCAGCGCTACCTGAAAAGCATGAAGCGTTAAGCCCCATGGCCCGGTGGCATCACTGCCGGGCCTACAGACGTTCTGGCCTGTGAGTACGTTTATGTTGAATCTGAGTCCCTGGCGTAACTTTCTTTATCTTCTGCCCGCCGTGCTGGTGTACGGCGTGTTTTTACTGCTGCCGCTGCTGGCCTCACTGGGCATCAGCTTTACTGAATGGGATGGCACCTCGTCACCACTGTTTGTCGGTTTCAGTAACTATCTGCGTATGTTCAGCGACCCGGTGTTCTGGATTGCGCTGGGTAATAACGCGCTGCTGATGCTGTTCTATACGCTGCTGCCCATCGGCATCGGCCTGCTGCTGTGCAGTTTCCTGAATGATATGCGCAGTAATACCGAGCGCAGCCTGCTGCGTATTCTCTTTTTTCTGCCCTACATTATGCCGATGGCGGTACTGGGTGTGGTGTGGCGCTGGCTGTATAACCCGGCCTTTGGCCCGATTGACCAGCTGCTACGCGCCGTGGGTCTGTCGCATCTGGCGATGTCGTGGCTGGGGGACTTTACCTGGGCGCTGCCGGCGGTGGGAATGGTGGCCACCTGGTATTTCTTTGGCTTCTGCCTGGTGCTGTTTATGGCAGGCTTACAGCGCATGGATCCGTCGCTGCTGGAGGCGGCCGACCTTGACGGGTCGTCACGGCGTCAGAAGTTTATGCGCATCACCCTGCCGGGTTTACGCCCCGAAGTGCGGATCGCGCTGCTGCTGACGGTCATCGCCAGCCTGAAAACCTTCGATCTGGTGTACGTCATGACCCAGGGCGGGCCGGGGACATCCACGATGGTGACCAATATCTTTATGTATAAGCAGGGCTTTGACCTGCACTATTTTGGCTATGCCTCATCGGTTGCGGTCTTCAGTATGCTGATCGTGCTGCTGATTAACTGGCTGATCCATCTGGCGTTGAAGGAGCGTTGATCATGAACAAAACGCCGCTGAGTTCCCGTGTGCTGATTTGGCTGGTGGCGGTGATCACCATCCTGCCGTTTCTGCTGGCGCTGCTGACCTCATTTAAAACGCAGATGGAGCTGTTTCAGGGCGTGTTCACCTTGCCCGGTTCACTGAACATTAAAAACTACGTTACCGCCTGGCAGCAGGGGCATTTTAACGTCTATTTTCTGAACTCGGTGCTGGTGGTGATCCCGGTGGTGATCTGCAGTCTCTTTCTGGGCATCCTGGCCGGGTTCGGCTTTGCCTGGCTGAAGGTGCCGGGAAAGCGGGTGATTGCCGCCATGTTTGCGCTGGGTATGGTTCTGCCGAGCGAAGCGTTTATTATTCCGCTGTATCACGAGCTTCGCTGGATGGGGCTGACCAATACCTATCTGGCGCTGATCATTCCGCAGATTGCGCTGTCGTTGCCGTTCACCACGCTGATGATTGCCAGCGCTTTCCAACAGGTACCGAAAGAGCTGGTGGAAGCGGCGGTGATGGACGGTGCATCGCGGGTAAAAATCCTCTGGGGACTGCTGGTGCCGGCCATTGGACAGACGCTTTCCACCCTGGCGCTGCTGCTGTTTATCTGGACGTGGAATGAGTTTCTGATGCCGCTGATCCTGGTCAATAAAGATGAACTGCGCACGCTGCCGATCGGCATGATGCTGTTCCAGAACCGTAACACCATTGATATTCCGGTGCTGATGGCAGGAGCGATGATCGTGATCCTGCCGCTGATGGCGGTGTTCTTACTGTTCCAGCGTAAATTTATCAGCGGCGTGACGGAAGGGGCAGTGAAGTAACCGGGACGATAACTTCAGGGGCGGCGCTTTTCCAGACGGATATCCCCGTCGCCGATATCGGTTTCATTCCCCCATCCAGTATGGCGGTAAAACGCCGCTGCGCGGGTGCGCTTTCCGGTTTCCAGCCAGACGCAGGGATGCAGGGTGAACAGCGCATCCTCCGCCACGCTGACCAGCCGTTTGCCGATCCCTTTGCCCTGATGACCGGGAAGAACAAAGGCGGCAAACAGGCAGGCTTCCTCCGGGATAATCATCGAAAAGCCGATGATTTCTTCGCCCTGCGTGGCAACCCACGCACAGTCTGACGCCGCTATCATGGCGCTGACCGACGCCTCTGTAATGCCCAAAGCCTGCATTTCTTCGCGGGTCATCATATTTTCCTGCACTGAGGTGCGCACAGTAAATAAACCGTTAACATCGGAGGGCACAGCGACGCGTATCCTGACAGACATGACATATCTCCCTGGCCGGGTTAACGGCCTTTTTCTTTTCTGACTAACGCCGGGTAACTGTACTCAGCTGAGTGGCCGGTGCGGATATCGAGCACCCGGTAGCGGGCATCGGGAAAGCGACCGTTTTTGTCGGTGATCAGCAGGGCGCGTCCGCGCTGGTCATTAAACATTTTTCCGGCGGGATAGGTTGGCGCATCCGGGTTCTTGCAGGGACAGTCTGACTGGCAGGCCATGATGTTGCCTCACAGAAGGGGTAAGGGGTGTTGTGACGACGCCTATTCTGCCACAATGCGCCGCAGAATAGGGCTGTTCATTTCGCGGGTGAATTAAAAAAATGAAGTTTTCATTTCCTCTGATCCTTCTGCACTGGCTGACCGTCATTTTGCTGCTGCTGGCCTATGGATCCATTCTGATTAGCGACTTCGCCCGGCCAGGCACCTGGCACGGTTATGCCATCGCCGTCACCCATGTCACGGCCGGAGCCACCGTCTTACTGACGATGGTGGCACGACTGATGATTCGGCTGCATCAGCGGTCCCCGGCCATCATTCCGCCTCCGAAGCGCTGGCACACCGCGCTGAGTCATCTGACCCATGCCTGCATCTATGCGTTATTCATTTCCCTGCCGGCCCTGGCGCTGGCGTCACGCTACTTCTGGGGAAGTGACTGGAGCCTTTACGGTCTGGCCATGCCCTTTAGTCAGACCGCCCGTCCGGCGCTTTCCGCCAGCCTGAACCACTGGCATACCGTACTGGCACCGGTGGGCTACTGGCTGATTGGCATCCATGCGCTGGCGGCGCTGGTTCACCATTATATTTTCCGCGATAACACGCTGGTCAGGATGATGCCGTCACGGCAAAAAACGGGCTGAAGATCACACTTTTGTCACCCGCGTGGCTGATAATATGCAGCCCTGATAAGCGAAAACCTAGGGGGAATTGCCATGCCAGATATCATGCCCGCCCGCTGCCACTGCGGTTCGGTGATGTTTAACGTCACCCTGGTCGACGGGCTGAACACCGCCCGGCGCTGTAACTGCTCCTTTTGCCGGATGCGCGGTGCCGTGGTGGTCTTTGCCTCAGCGCTGGATATCACCAAAGGCCAGGAGAGCCTGACCGAGTACCGCTTTAACAGCCGGGAGGTGGCACACTATTTCTGCGCTGTGTGCGGTATCTATACCTTCCATCAGAGCCGATCAAATCCGCAGCAGTACGGGATTAATGCCGCGTGCCTGGCCGGGGTTTCTCCCTTTGACTTTGCCTCGGTTAACGTCACGGATGGCATCAACCACCCGAAAGATGGCGGTGCAGGCGGCGTTGCCGGCACGCTGTCTTACATCCCCACACCGCCCGATGATCACTGAGCATCACTGAACACGGCTACCAGCGCTGATGCACCCAGGGGGCAATTTTATCGTCATACAGGCGTTTCAGCGCGGCCAGCGTCTCGTCCGGCAGGGCGCTCATCGCGCTGGCACGGGCGTTACCTGCCGACTGGACGGCATTTTTTGCACCGGGGATCACCACGCTGACGCAGTCATTCATTAAGATCCAGCGCAGGGCGAACATGGCCATCGTGTCATCCCCCTTCACGTACTGGCGGATTGCCTCCACCGCCTCAAGAGCAACATCCCACGGGACGCCGGAGAAGGTTTCGCCTTTATCGAAGGCTTCACCGTTGCGGTTAAAGGCACGGTGATCGTCGGCAGAGAAGGTGGTGGTCGCCGTCATCTTGCCGGTCAGCAGACCAGAGGCGAGCGGCACCCGGGCAATAATACCGACGTCGCGACGCTTCGCCTCGCGCAGCAGCAGTTCGGCCGGGCGCTGGCGGAAAATGTTATAAATCAGCTGTATGGAGGCGACGTTGGGATATTCCAGTGCCTTCAGGCCTTCCTCGACCTTTTCCACCGACACGCCGTAATGGCGAATTTTCCCGGCCGCCACCATCTCATCCATGACCGCAAACACCTCCGGGGTGTAATAGATCTCGGTTGGCGGACAGTGCAACTGCACCAGGTCCAGGGTTTCCATTTGCAGGTTGTCGCGTGAGCGATCAATAAAGGCGTTCAGATTTTGGGCAGTGTAACCCTGTGCCTCATGGGGGGAGAGGCGGCGGCCCAGCTTGGTGGCGACGAACGGGCGCTCTCCGCCGCGCTGGTTCAGCACCTCAGCAATGATCTTCTCTGAGCGGCCGTCACCATACACATCAGCGGTATCAATAAAGGTCATACCGGCATCCAGCGCGGCATTTAAGGCTTCCCGGGCATCGTCCAGACTCACTTCACCCCAGGTGCCGCCAATTGCCCATGCACCGAATCCGATCTCCCCGACCCGCTGGCCTGTTTTGCCAAGCATTCTCTGTTTCATCATCGCTTCCTTCATACGGTTAGGTAACGCGGGTTAGCGCGTGCGTACGCGCGTCGCCGCCTGAATCATTTCATCAGCTTAACGTTTACGCCGGGGGATAACCCGTGCTAAAAGATGAATGCTATTCATCCTGACAGTTAACCTGGTTCACCTTTCTATGGAACGTGTTGATTTTGCCGACCTGCAAATTTTTCTGACGGTGCTGCGCTGCCGCAGCTTTAAGCTGGCCGGTATTGAGCGCGGGTTATCATCATCAGCGGTGAGCCATGCGATACGACGGCTGGAGACCCGCTTAGGCGCACGCCTGCTGAACAGAACCAGCAGAGCGGTCTCTTCTACTGCGCTGGGCCAGGATCTGGCCGAAAAACTGGCAGGGGGGTTTGACGCCATCGCCGCCGCGCTGGAAACCCTGAATGCCCCAGGCCGGGGCAGCTTTGGTGTGCTGCGATTGAATGTCTTTGCAGATGCGGCGCGCCAGCTTATTGCCCCTGCGCTGCCTGAATTTGCCACGCAGTGCCCGCAGGTGCGCTTAACCATCGTCGTGGAAGACCGGCCGGTGGATATCACCGCCGGAGGATTTGACGCAGGCATGCGCTACGGCCATCTGGTGCCGGAGGATATGGTTGCCGTGCCGCTGACCGGGCCGCAGCGGTGGATAGTGGCCGGTTCCCCTGATTACCTCCGACGCCGCGGAACGCCACAGACGCCTGCCGACCTGGCCGGCCATCACTGTATTCAGCTCCTGCTGGGCGATAACGCTCACTTTCGCTGGGAGTTTGCTGGCCCGGACGGCACTTACAGCCTCAGTGTGCCCGGCTTAATCACACTGAAGGATACCGCCACCTCGATATCGGCGGCAAAGGCAGGTATTGGCTTAACTTACGTGCTCGAGTCCCGTATAAAGCAGGAGCTGGCAGAAGGGACGCTGGTCAGTACCTTGCCGGCACACGCTGCGCACGGTGACCCCTTTAACATTTATTACAGCAGCCGCCGGTATGTGCATCCGGCGCTGAGAGAACTGGTGAATATCATTCGTACCGGCAACGGCCTGCAGCCCTTGCCCGCGATTCCGAGCGTCACGCTGCAGGAATAGTACCGGTCCGATACCCGTTTTTGTCTTTAACCCTATGACTATCAGGCAGATAACAATGAAAAATATCCTGGCCGTGCTTCTCACCCTGACATCGTTTTCCGCTATGGCCACCGCGACATCTGCCGTGCTGAAACCGGTTCCTCTGAGTGCCATAAAAAAACAGAGTGAGCAGTATCATGCGATCTGTCAGGCGATAAAGAGCGGATGTCCGGCTGACTCAACGCTCTGGCGGGAAAAAGGGGCCGGGCGCGCCGTTTACTTAACCAGCCCGGGGCCCACATTAATCAGAATGAACAGGTCGAATGGCGAATGGGTGATGGATGGCCGCTGGGACTTTAGCCACCACGAAAGCCGCGATAACAGCGATGACGGCGAGCTGACCCGCAGTGAGGTCACTCTGTTTCCGGCACTCTATCCTCTGAGCCAGACAAAGCAGGCGGTGGCGCTGGTGTCCACCTGGTCTACGGGGTACTCCGGCGGCGGGCGGGAAGAAGCGTATGCCGACTTTCTGATGCTGAAGGCTGACGGGGAGTATCAGACCGCCTTCAGTAATGTTCCTTTTTCTTCACGGGAGATGATCCGGGCCTGTTTTTCTGAGCAAGATTATGCCAAAAAATCGCACTGTCATGATGAAAGCTGGCGCATTCTTACCCTGCAGTTTACAGACGAGGGCAGGGAGTATTACAGCTGGAAATTTATCACCAAAGCGTCGGACTGGCCTTCCTTTACCGATAAATCGGCCATTACCGTCGGCATAACAGAGAAGACAGCCTATCCTTTCCAACCCGATACGTCAGCGCAGTAATAATGGCCGAAAACGCCGCGTTAACGCGCGTGTGGCAGGGGCCGCGCCACCGTATCCTGATGCTCCAGGGGACGGTGACGTCCGGCTCTGACTATCAGTCGCCTTAATACCGTCCGGAATTCATCAAGATCAATATTATTAATCTGGCTGCCGACCACAATGGCTTCTGAAATATCCTGCATCGCAGGCCAGCGCGTCTTGTAATTGGCATAAACGGCGATAGCCGGAATATTATAGGCGCTAGCCATATGCAGAACCGACGTGTCCGGGGTGATAGCAAGGGTCGCGTTTTTTATCACTGCCGCCGAGCGCGCAATCGACGGCGGGAGTGAAATGCGGTGTACACGGTCATAAAGGCGGGTTAATGCGGTCGCTTTATCGCGGCCGTCAGGGCCGTGAACGATCACCACAGGCAGGCTGGTTTCAGAGGTAATCCGCGCAATAAGCTTTGATGCGGTGGCCAGCGAGAAGGTGCGCTCCGCTACGCTTCCGTCCAGGTTAAGGGCAATATAGTGCCCAAACTGCCGCGTTTCCTGACCCACTTCCTCCAGCACACGATCACTGAGGGGAAATTCAAACGCGGGTCTGACTGGCGGGAAACCCGCTTCTCTCATCAGCACTGACCAGGTCATGGGCACGGGCGCACGAAAAACTTGATCCATTCGGGAGGCTGTCTGACACAAGGGGGAATAACACTTCATCGTTAAGCCGACAGCCTGTAAATTCGTTTTTGCCCTTAACCGGCTGATAAAGAGCATGGTTTTGAAGTTTTTTTTACGCATTGCCTCAATGCAGAGATCCGGTACGCCATATTCCTTTCTTATTTTCCCGGCCACCGCTTTAATTTCCTGATATGTTGCCCCGTCCTGACAGGGCATACTGATAACGGTCAGCGTTGTCTGCCTCAGTGAGAGGGCGTCGAAGACGGGTCTGTTGAGTCGCGAAGCCACGATGATCAGGCGATCGATGCGGTGATATTCCAGCGAACGGATAAGTGGGAATACGGACATCGCATCCCCGATCTGGTCGGGAATATGAATAACGGCAAGGGAAACGGTGGCAGTATTGATTGCGGCTGCGCGGTAGTCGTAAAAAGAATAGGCAAAGTGCCTCACCCTCGACAGTAATGACATATTACAACACGCTCCCTGCGAAAATAATCATCCCTTATGACCAAACAGGACACTGATTATAACGGCCCAGAAGGAGGGCCTGTAGTGTAATATTGCGCCGTCCACCCCTTCAACACGGCCAGCCCCTTCCCGCACGTTGTGTTTGTTGCGGTGTCAGCAGGGCCGGCCCCTTCAGACTGCCATACCGCGCACTGCACGGCGGTGTCCCATACGGAAGAACACCAGACCGGCAACAGAAAAACCAATCAGGGCAATAAACATCACCGGCGGCGGCGTGAAGCTGAGTAAAAAACCGCACAGTACGGGATTAATCGCTCCGCCGATATTACTCAGGTTCTGCATCCCGTAGTAACTGCCTTTCATATGGTCGGGCGCAATGAAATCGATAAACATATACTCCACCGGAATGACGATCAGTTCGCCAAAGCTGAAAATGACCATCGCCAGCATCCACAGCAGCACCGACGGGCCGGCCAGCATAAATCCGGCCAGACCGAGAATAAAGAACAGCGTGCCGAAAAATAACCATTTGAACAGGTTATCCTGCTTCATGCCGCTGCTCATCACGTACTGAAAGGCAATCACAATCGTCGCGTTAGTGATCATGATGGCACCAATCACTTTATAGGCATAAGCGGCATCGGCGATGATGATCAGGTACTGCGACAGATAACCGGTGAACTGCCCGAAGACAATCGACCCGCAGGTGCTGCCCAGCGTAAACCAGACCAGACAGCGGTCTTTAAGCAGGATAGAAAACGTCTGGCGCAGGCCGGGTTTTTCCAGCGGCTTCAGCTCGATATCATGACGTTCTGGCCGGTCAGGA
The DNA here is from genome assembly GCF_001571305.1 of Erwinia persicina NBRC 102418. Classification (GTDB taxonomy): domain Bacteria; phylum Pseudomonadota; class Gammaproteobacteria; order Enterobacterales; family Enterobacteriaceae; genus Erwinia; species Erwinia persicina. Next base: position 183,868 of record NZ_BCTN01000002.1, read on the forward strand.
ATATGGCGTAATCCCACCATCAGGGTGATAACCGTTCCCAGCGCCAGCGTGCCGGAAATCATAAACGGCAGACGGGGATCAAAACCAGCCAGCCAGACGCCAAGCGACGACCCCACGGCCCAGCCGACGTTGATCAGCGTGTAGTTCATTGAAAAGGCTTTGACCCGCTTTTCCACCGGCAGCCAGGCGGCAATACAGGCCTTAATGGTAATACTGAGAAGGGCGTATGAGGCGTTGAGCAGGGCGATGACCATCACCACGCTGCCTACGCCTGGCAACAGCGGCAGTAAAAAAAAGCTGAGTGCGAACAGACTGACGGAAAAACCAATCAGCGTACGGTGACTGAATCTGTCAACCAGATAGCCGCCGTAGAGGCTGCTGAAGATGCCGATGGCGAGGCTTGCGCCCATTATAAGACCGACACTTTCTGGCAGCAGATGATAGTGCTCAGTCAGATAAATGGTCAGGAATGGCAGCGTGACACCACGACCGATGGTCAGCACCAGGGAACCTGCAAGCAGGGCAAGAATAAGCGGCGGCATTCCTTTCATTTAGTTCACAATCTTCCATCAAAACATTAACAACAAGACCTCTTACTCTACGCGGTTACGCAGGATTTTTTGTGTCGTTAAAGCAACGTTTATCAAGGTGTTAATAAGACAAAATGCTACAGAAACTTCTTATTATGGTGGGGAATAGGGACGCCGCGATCCGCTGTTTCTGCCCACGCCGCTGGCGTGAGCAGAAGCGCCATTATTTTTTGCGCGTCAGGGTGATACGGGTCAGTTCTGAGGGGCGTCCTAACCGTACCGCCATCCCCGGCCAGAGCCCGGTTCCGTTGTTCACGTACAGCTGCATGCCGTCGACGTCGTACAGACCGGAGACAAAACCGCCGTTGGGCGCAGCAAACAGGCGGTCAAACCCCAGGATCAAACCGCCGTGCGTATGCCCGGAAAGCTGAATATCCACCCCCTGTGTTGCATTCTGTCGGGCATTTCGCGGCTGATGGTCGAGTAACACCACCGGCGCGTTGTCCGGGGCACCGGCCAGTGCCTTGCTCAGATCGGATCCCTCAGCCCCCCGCGCGGAGGCAGAGGCGTCCGTCAGCCCGGCGATCACCAGCCTGGCGCTGCCGCGAGAAATAACAGTATGGCGGTTGAGCAGAGGATGCAGCCCCAGCGTGGCCAGATGCGCCGTCCAGGCTTCCTGTTCAAAAAAATACTCATGGTTGCCGGTGATCGCCAGGACACCGTCGGGGGCCTGTAATCCCCGTAACGGTGCCACGTCCTGCCTGCGGTTTTCCAGCGTACCGTCAATCACATCCCCGGTCACCACAATCAGATCCACGTTCAGTGCCGTGGCCCGCTTCACTAATTCCGCAGTCCAGCGGGCATTAAACAGCCGGGTGATATGTAAATCCGTTAACTGCAGAAGCTGATAACCTTCAAACTCTTCCGGCAGATTGGCAACCGGGATGGTGACATCCTTCAGAGCCGGCACGCGGATGGCCTGCTGTACGCCGTAGGTGGCCAGGCCGATGGCCAGTATGGCAGCCAGGTAGCGCACGCCCGGAACGATGGTCAGCGGATGCCTGACCAGCATTGAGATCAGCGTCACGACATCAATCACGATCTGTGTGAACGCAAGCAACAGCACGACACTGAAGGCCCAGTTAAACAGGATAATCAGCGTTCGCGGCATCTCCGGGGCAAAAACACTGCCAGAGGTAAAACGGCTGACTAACAGGTACTGGGTGGCCAGTAGAGCCAGCAGCGACAGGATGATTTTTAACGCCAGGGGCAGGGACAGCGGAACGATAAACCGCCCAATAACATACCAGGCGGGGAGACTGAAAATAAGGTGAAACATCATTATTTCCCTAACAAAAGTGCGTACTTACGCAAAAAAAATGAAAACAGCGGATTTTATCGACTGACGGTTAACCTGTGACGATGAAAACGTGAAAAAGGTGTCAGATCATAGGCCATTACACAGTACACTTCTTACTGAATCAGAGATTAACCCTGGAGAGCGACTGATGAGTAATGACGTACCCCTGAAATTTTATGACATCGTAGATGAGTACTCGACGGAAACCACCCAGCCGGTGCAGGAAGCCGATCGCACACCGCTGGCACACTATTTCCAGCTGCTGATCACCCGCCTGATGGACGGCGAAGAAATTGGTGAGGATACACAGAAAGAGATCGCCAGTGAAGCCGGTATTGACGCGGAACGGATTGATGAAATCGCCACGTTCCTGAATCAATGGGGCAATGAGTAGTTGCTGATGCCGGTGATGTGAATTTCACTCGGGCATTCACATCACCTTCATAACGTGGCACGTTTCTCTGCCCGCTTTCAGCTTTTCACCGGCAGAGCAGGGAAGTGAGGTCTCAGTAAAAATCCTCCCATTCGCCCCGGGAAGGCATCGGGGTCGTGCAGGGCTTATATTGAATGACAGATCCCATTTGGGCATTATCAATGGGTTTCACCGTGATCGTCTGACCGTCCATCAGCGACCCCGTATCTAACGTCAGTTTAAAATAGCGCCGCCGGGCGTTGGGGACTGTGTTATCACAGGTTTCGGCAACTTCAATATACAGGCCGGTCAGATACAACGCGGTAAAGCCGAGTGAGCCGCTGGCGGGGAATTCGCCCTTATAAATAGACTCTTTATTCGAGGTGCCACAATTCTTGCCACCGCCGCCCAGTGACGGAATGCTGAGGCAGAAAAACCGGTCGGGGCCAGGCACGAGCTGGTAAACTTTTATCGCCGTAGGGGGCAGCGGCCCACCGTTCTCATCCTCTACGCGCACGGTGAGGTGCAGCGGTTTGCGTAAAAGATGATCTTCCTTGTGCGTCATGCAGGTAGTCAGGGACAGTGTTATAACGGCCAGCGTGGCCAGGAGAGGCAGTAATTTCATCGGTGATGTGATTCTCTGTGATTCAGTCCCGGAAAACCGTCCCGTGCTGACTGCCACACAGGGGGAAACGTACAGGATTGTAGCACGTTATGTCAGACCGACACGGGTGCTTCAGTAAATAGCCCCTGGCGCTGCATCACCGAATAGTACTGACAACAGGGATATTTACATGAGACTTACTGCTGCCATTATCGTTTTAACGTCATTCACCTCTTCTGCTCAATCTCATGCCATCGAATGGAAAACACGCTGTGATGACGAGGCATTTTCACTGCCCGTTGATCAACAAAGCCATCCGTTAGTGGTCAATGAAAATCAGATAGTAATATCGGTTCATACGAAACGTATTGACGCTAATAAGATGGGGGTCTTCCTGGATAAGACGCTCGATCTTGGCACGGGAGGCATGACGCTTAACTGGGACAACTTTAGTAAAACGGCAAAAATAGCGGATATGACCTTTAAGGGCAGGGAAGGCGTATTTCGCTGGTATGGTTTCTTTGATAATGTTCAGCAGAAACGCGTCTGGGTGGCGCAACCTGACTTTGTGGAAACCTATGCCAAAAATGGCCAGATTAAACTGATCGCCTGTGATTAATTTTCCCCATTACCCAGTAGGCGAAATACCCGCGCGAACGGCGATAGTGATAAAATTATTTATCAGGATTATATCATCCCGGTTCAGAAGATAATCAAAACAGAATATGCGTATCCATAATGAAAACCGCGTAGATAAACTCTATCGCCGGGTGAATACCACAACACGCCACCATTCAAATAATCCCGGCGCGGATTATCGCTGGGAACGAAACCGGAAGAAAAGGGCAGATGAAGAATTACCGCAGCGTGAATCAATGCACAGTAAGCAACAGCGCGGTCTGGACTATTCTCCTCTGTTTCATTTTTTACTGAGTAAAATCGGTCAGAAGTGGGACGAGGTTTACAGCGAAGCGAAAAGCCGTCTGGACAGAGACGAGCCCATTTTCTGGTTAGTGGCCCGACACGAGCACAAGCAGCGGGACTACGTTTGCTGTGGCGACTTCAGCTTTTATCCTGGATTGTTTGTTGACGAGCTTGGGTTCCTCAGGCAGGTCAATCCACATATTACGGCCGACGATATTCCGGTCACGTGCCGTTGCTGCACGCATACGTTTATCGGCGTGCCACTGTCTTGGAAAGAACCCGAGGAATAAAGAGCAAAACGGCGGATGATTATTAGCTACGCTGTGTGCTGTTGCTATGCGAATTCTGGTCCCGTGAAAACCGCAGGATGCTTTGTTAACACGGATTTTATTAGATATAAAAGGGCGGGTTCTCTCACCCTTCGTCACCAGAACGCGTTTAGTTCAGCCGCTGACCTTGTTCATCAACCACTCTCTCACCGTCCTCTTTCGTGAACGCGCCTTTCTGTGCATCAGGAAGAATATTCAGCACGACGTCAGAAGGGCGGCATAGCCGGGTACCCAGCGGCGTCACCACGATGGGGCGATTGATCAGAACAGGATGCTGCAACATAAAGTCGATTAACTGATCGTCAGTAAAGCGATATTCCGCCAGCCCTAACGCTTCAAAAGGGTCGACATTCTGACGCAGCAGCGCCCGTACCGAAATGCCCATATCCGCAATGAGTTTGACCAGTTCATCTCGTGAGGGGGGGGTCTCAAGATAATGAATAACGGTCGGCTCTGACCCGCTGTTGCGGATCATCTCAAGGGTATTGCGTGACGTGCCGCAGTCCGGATTATGGTAAATAGTGATGTTGCTCATATCAGTATCCTCGCTCTAATTGAAAGACAGACGAAGCGCCAGTGCAGCCAGCGTGACAAACAGCACGGGGATGGTCATCACAATCCCCACCCGAAAGTAATAACCCCAGGTGATTTTGATATTTTTCTGCGACAGAACGTGGAGCCACAGCAATGTAGCCAGACTGCCGATAGGGGTAATTTTAGGCCCCAGGTCGCTGCCGATGACGTTGGCGTAAATCATCGCTTCTTTGATAACACCGGTCGCAGTGCTGCCATCAATCGACAGCGCCCCGACCAGCACGGTCGGCATATTGTTCATTACCGATGACAGGAAGGCCGTCATGAAGCCAGTACCCAGCGTTGCCGCCCATAACCCTTTCTCAGCCAGCTGATTCAGCACGGATGAAAGATAATGGGTCAGTCCGGCGTTACGTAATCCGTAGACCACCAGGTACATCCCCAGCGAGAAGATAACAATTTGCCATGGCGCACCGCGCAGCACGTTCACCGTATTAATGACGCGACCTTGTTTCGCTACGGCTAACAGGAGCAGGGCACACGTGGCCGCAACCAGACTGACCGGTACCCCCAGCGGCTCCAGTCCGAAGAACCCCACCAGAAGTAAAAACAGAACCAGCCAGCCGGTTTTAAAGGTATTCACATCGCGTATAGCGTCTTTCGGTTCTTTTAAAAGAGAAACATCGTAAACGGCGGGAATGTCCCTGCGGAAAAAAAGATGCAGCATTACCAGCGTAGCCGCAATGGCCGCCAGGTTAACCGGGACCATCACGGCGGCATAGTCGGAGAAGCCAAGCTGAAAGAAATCTGCCGAGACGATATTCACCAGGTTAGAGACAACCAACGGCAGGCTTGCCGTGTCGGCGATAAACCCTGCGGCCATGATAAACGCTAAGGTTGCCCCACGGCTGAACCCCAGCGCCAGCAGCATCGCGATAACGATAGGCGTCAGGATCAGTGCTGCACCATCATTGGCAAACAGGGCTGCCACCATTGCACCCAACAGAATTATCCAGGAGAAGAGTAACCGGCCCCGGCCATTCCCCCAACGGGCAACGTGCAGCGCGGCCCATTCAAAAAAGCCAGATTCATCGAGCAGCAGACTGATGATGATCACGGCAATAAAGGTGGCGGTGGCATTCCATACTATCTGCCAGACCACCGGAATATCCCCGGGATGAACGACGCCAGTGAGTAATACCAGGCATGCCCCCAGCGAGGCACTCCAGCCAATTCCCAGCCCTCTGGGTTGCCATATAACCAGGACGAGCGTGAGCAAAAAAATAACTCCAGCCAGTAACATCAGAGCCTCCATACATGTGATTATTCGAATGTGTTTATCATTTTCAACAGGAGGAAGTTGTGGTGCGACTGAGCTTAATACGTATGTTTTCTCGTTCACAATTCCAGGCTTTATCAATAATACCGGCAGCCCATGCTGGCATATGAGGCGACAGTCGGTAGTGCACCCATTTTCCTTCGCGGCGGTCGATGACCAGCTCCGCCTCACGCAATAACGCCATGTGACGGGATATTTTCGGCTGTGACTCTGTCGTTGTCGCGCAGATATCGCAGACACACATCTCACCAGCCTCTCTGAGGAGCATCACGATAGTTGAGCGCGTATCGTCAGCCAGTAGTTTAAAAAGTTGAACCGGTTGTAACATGTTAGATCCCGTTAAACATAGCCATACAGATATGATATTTCATATGTGTATATTTTAACAGCATCGTTTAAACAACGGCAGGTTTGTATGACGCATTTACCCCTAATCGAATCTGAGTTCGTGCGGGGGGCCATTTTCCGTAAACCTGGCCAGCACCGGTGGGGTAAACAGCCATCCGAGGGGCAGGGAAGTCGCGTTCCTGTGTGAATTCTGGCGTGCCATACCCCTGCGAAAACCGCAGAATTCACGTAGCGCGATCATCTTTTATTTTCATTATTTATGAGGACAGTGCTGTACGGCTGACAGGGCTGATTTTTCTGCGCCTTCAGCACCCGAACATAGCTTTATCAGGCGGGGTAACGCCATGTTGGTTCAACACATAAAAAACTGCAGCGGATGACTGAACAGCGAAGGAATCTTTTTTATCGTCGGGGATGGGTCATAGTCCCGGGCAAACCGCGACGGCTGTTCGTCAGCCCGGCAGCACCGGACTCCCGGAAGCGGTTCATCAGACGCTGCACCTGACGTTCAGTGAGATCCAGCTGAGAAGCAACATCATGGCGATGCAGGCGCTTTTCAACAACGGCCTGGATCAGCGGCAAGCGGTGAAGTTATTTATAGGACATGGTTACCAGCATCAGAAGAGTTCTCCCAGAAAGGTGGAAAATGCGCCGTATCTGGGTGACATCATAAACTAGCTAAAAAGTGACATTATCAAATGGGACTTATAACGATGGTGCGCATAATGTATATTATGTTAAATTGCATATCAGGCGAAGTACCCGGCTGTGGGCTTTGCTCACGGGTACCTCGCCTTCCTTCTTTGCCGGAGCCCTTCAATCCTTTGCAGGCGTCCCCTGATGGAAACGCATCTGCCAGTGACCGACCTTTGCAGACCAAATCCAGATGGAGGTTCGCATTGTCCTGTTAACTGCCATCCCCGTCGCATCCCGTTGCGTACTGGTGTAATTCAACAGTGCCACGCCATCGGCGAGCATGGTCAGTGCAAAATCACCGGCGTCAATCGCAGTCGTGCCACTTTCCGTCGCCAGTGCATCAATGACCTGCTGCCTGGTATAGCGAATGCCTGATCGGCCAGTCTCTGTAAAATCCTGATGCAGCAAAGCGTCAACCCGCTGCGCATCATGCCGAATAGCTGGCTGATGCAGTTCGATTTCCAGCGCCTGAAGGATCAACAGCCGTTCAGATAAATCAGTCAAACTACCTCCGTAAAACACGCTGAATGAATAAATAAGGGATGATTGAAACCGATCGCGCTACGTGAATTCTATGCGCTTATCAGGGGTATGGCACGCCAGAATTCACACAGGAACAGCAAAAAGGCGTACCTCCCTGCCCTCTGATCATGGTTATCTGGAGATCCATTGACTTTACTCCGGATAGGTTGAGAATGTTCTTTGCGTTCAATCCTCAGATAAAACCGGAGCTTATCATCACCCGTTCCCGTCGCATTGCCTCTGCCGCCACCGCGAAAAAAGCCAGCGCTTTCATCGTGGCTGCCGCGCTGTTACTGGCCAGTTGCTCCACCCAGCCACCAAAATCCCTGGTCACGCCGTTTCCCTCTCCGGTTAAACCGCCGGTACCGGGCCAGCCCGCGCAGAGTCAGCAGCCGATGCGTGGCGTCTGGCTGGCGACAGTATCACGCCTTGACTGGCCACCGGTCTCTTCGGTGAATGTCAGCAGTGCGGCGCTGCGTATCAGCCTGCAGCAGAAGGCACTGACCGATAAGCTGGATAAGCTGAAACGTCTTGGCATCAACACGGTATTTTTCCAGGTAAAGCCTGACGCTACCGCACTGTGGAATTCTAAAATTCTGCCGTGGTCTGATATGCTGACGGGCAATATCGGCGATTATCCCGGTTACGATCCTCTGCAGTTTATCCTCGATGAAGCGCACAGGCGCGGCATGAAAGTGCATGCCTGGTTTAATCCCTATCGCGTTTCCGTTAATACAAAATCGTCCACGGTTGCGGAGCTTAACCGGACGCTGTCGCTCCAGCCCGCCAGCGTCTTTGTGCTGCACCGCGACTGGATCCGAACGTCTGGTGACCGCTATGTGCTCGACCCGGGGATCCCGGAGGTGCGGGACTGGATCACCAGCATCGTAGCCGAGGTGGTGGCGAACTACCCGATCGACGGCGTGCAGTTCGATGACTACTTCTATGCAGAGTCTCCCGGTGCTGCGTTGAACGACAGCCAGACCTTCAGGCAATACGGTCAGGGCTTTATCAGCAAGGCCGACTGGCGGCGACACAATACACAGCAGCTGATCGAACAGGTGTCCCGTACTATCCGGCAGCTGAAACCGGGCGTTGAGTTTGGCGTCAGTCCGGCGGGTGTCTGGCGTAATCTCTCGCACGACCCGGCGGGTTCGGATACGCGCGGTGCAGCAGCCTATGATGAATCGTTTGCCGATACCCGCCGCTGGGTGCAGCAGGGACTCCTTGACTATATAGCGCCGCAGGTTTACTGGCCGTTCTCGCGCCAGGCCGCCCGGTATGACGTGCTGACAAAATGGTGGGCCGGTGTGGTCAGGCCGACGAAAACCCGCCTTTACATTGGCATTGCGCTATATAAGGTGGGCGAACCATCAAAGACTGAACCTGACTGGACGGTACAGGGCGGCGTGCCGGAATTGAAAAAGCAGCTCGATTTAAATGAGTCTCTTCCCGGCGTGAGCGGTACTATTCTGTTCCGCGAGGACTATCTTAACCGGCCGCAGACACAGGATGCGGTGCGCTATCTGCAAAGCCGCTGGGGCGAGCAACCTACGTCACGATGACAACTCTCGCAGGATCAGCGGGGTCGTGCCCCGCTGATCCTTTATCCTCGGCAAGATTCTCGCAAAAGTTTCTACCAAACTCAGGCCGGTTTGCATGCAAATCTGTTAACGAACACCGTAAAAATTCCGCATTGTTTTTAGCAAACCCCTTACTCTGAATAACGAAAGCCTGGCGCATGACAGTGCGTTTTTATCTTTCTGCGTCCATCATTGAGTGACAGTGTCACTAACAGGAAATCATTGATATGAAAGTACAAAAAATAGAACAACCTGCCACCATTAAGACAATGGAATCCTGGGGTACGGTTGAGGGGCTGCCTGGCACCGGCACCATTGCGCTATCCGGCATTCAAACAGTCATCCCGGGCAAAGAGCATATTGATACCGGTATTTTTGAGTGCGGAGCGGGCAGCTATCGCCGGGGCGTAAAGCAGGCTGAGGTGATGCATTTTCTCAGCGGCACGGGCTCCTTTACCCCGGACGGAGAAGCCACATTATCCTTTAAAGGGGGCGACAGCTTCTTCTTTGCCGCTAACACCGAAGGCACCTGGGTGGTCGATACGCCGATGCGCAAGCTGTACGTTATTTTTGATGCAGTAGTCTGATACCCCTTTATTGTGATGTCCCTCCCCTTGCCTGCTTGAGGTTCAAAGGGACGTCTTATTTAAGTGATAAGATATTGTTAACATCGAAAAATTTTACCAGGTCACGCTGCATTTTACTCCAGGGACGCTGCAGAATTTGGCTCCCTGAAAATACCAGGCCAAAATCAGCAATACGCTCTTTTAACCGATCTCTATCACGGTCAGAACAAGGGCTGTCTTGTTCAATGAAATAGCGATAGTCTGCCAGGATGCTGATAAGTCTGTTAATATTGGCGTACTCTATGTTTGTCTTATACCTCTCTTCGAGTTCTAAATCGGTACACAGTGCATCATCGAAGGCTGAATTTTTGATTATTTTGACGTCATCAACGCTGTGGCCTCTCAACGCGTCGTGGCTGTATGAAAAAGAATAAAGCTCATCAAAATTACGGTCCCAGGGATGGATATGACTGTCCACAGAAAATAATTTATCGCCTTTATGCAGACTATTACAATATTTACAGCATGGGATGTGATTGTAAAAGGACAGTGCCAGATAGGGGTATCTGTTTTTAGGGTAAAAATGGTCCAGGTCAAAATGAAGTGTCGGTTTAGTACCGGGTTTATTCTTCCGCTCAATGATTTTTACAGGGTATTCATTACAGTATGGACATGTCATCTGAACGAAATTCAAACCGATATATAAAGAAGAACAAAAAACTGAGTCACGATAAAGCGCGTATTTAAAGACATTATTAAGAAGGAGATCCGAAAAAGAAGGAATTTTTAATGCATTATAATAAACCGTGTTATAATCTTCATCATCTAATATCTTATTCATTTGATTGATAATGGATTGAAATTGGGAAGGTTTGGCAATGATGATTTGCTTAAGATTATCTGAGGTAAGGATATGATTCATAAATTCCTGATGTCTTTTCGCCGCCTGTTTTCCATACTTAGCAGAATGCGAATCATCAAACATTGTCACTTTAAACTTTTCCGCGTTTCTTTTAATGCTCTTTTCTGCTGGCTGTTTTTTCTGAGAAAGAAAATTGAGATGCGCCCAAAGGGCTTCGACGGTATCATCAAGAACTTGATCGATACTGGCGTTGGCGTTGGATAAGTGATGTTTGAGATTAATCATTTACCTTCCCCGCTGATACAGCGTCCATCTCCACACTGTCTATCCTTTTTTTAATATGATAGCTCAATAACTTATCACCGATGACCGTCAGGGACTCTTTCAGCTTATCTAACTCTTCACCTGATAACATTCTTTTGTCGAGTATTGCAATAATGGTATTCATATAACTATCAGATACGTTCCCCGTTCTTTGCGTGACCACTTCGAAGGAATGCCGATAGATGTCGTATATGTTGGCGCCGAATGTATGTTTACCGGGAACAGTAATAATATTATCATCCTTGTCTTTCGTTAAGACAGTCACGCATTGAGCAGGTAAGTCTGTGATCAACAGAGGAGAGTGCGTGGTAATGATCAACTGTATTCTACCGTATGAAAGCTGAGGCAATACGTTGATTAACTTCTCTATAAACTCTAACTGAAGTTGAGGGTGTAAATAAAGATCACCTTCATCAATGCAGATTAATATATCCTCGTCGTAACTGCTCCTTCTCTTATTTTTAATTTTATGAATTGCACACCATATTGAACTAAAGAGGTTGATATAAGCGCGCTGACCAGAACTTAACTCAGCCCAGTCTATATCAGCAGAGCTGATATAATTTATTAAGTTAGCCAGTCTTGACAGGTTTTCTTCGTTGGCTTTGTCAAAGCCCACGGTAAAATGAGCTTTATCAACCCTGTATTTCTTCATTTCTTTGAAGCCCATCACTTCCAGATCATTTTCTAGCAGTATTAAACAGGAAACAATCTGATAAAAATGCTCATCTCTGGATATGTAATGATCTGTGTCTCCGCGTTTTAAAACCACGGCAAGTTCCGCAATAAGTTTATCGACATCGATAGTTTCATTATTATCATTCATTAATATTCGATGGAATGTCTCCGTCACTATGGATTCGGTACGTTTGGCATATTCAGAATACAACGCCATCAGTAGTGTGCATTGTATAGTTAAACGCGTTAATGCTATCGGCTCCAGTTGAGAACTCCGATGAAAAATACTCCTCATCAATCTTAATATTTCTTTATGATTATCGTTATAAGTGGAGGTTTCTTTCTGCCAGAAGCGTGTATTTATTCTAACCGATACTTTCTCAGGTGCCGGATACGCCAGAGCGGCAAACCTGTCTGAAGTTAAAAACTCCAACTCCTCAATAAATTTGCCTCGGTTTTTATCACCGAAACCCCCTCGCCGTTCTGAGATCACCCTGTTATTAACCGAAACATCCTCAACACCGTCACCCAGATCGAGCCAGGACTCATCATAGATATTTGAAAAATACACCACACCGAGATCATCCAGAGTCAACCTTGAATGGGCAAGATAAACATCTAACTGGGTTTTTAACGGCGGGAAGTTATCGGAACTCTGATAAAAAAGAGAGCCCTTTTTTTCATACAGGATGAAGTACCTGCTGCAAATCTCTGCTTTCCCTTTTATCACCAGGCACAGAAGTTCAAGCAGCGTCGTCTTCCCTGCCCCATTCGTACCCAGAATTCCGGTTACCTCCGAGACAGACTCGCCCCAAAAAGAGACGGGCAGTACGGCTTTCTTTTCGCGGGTCAGACTGTTTGTTGTCTCATCATAGTGGTACTGATAGTCACTGGATAAATTAATTGAAAAATCATCCAATTTTTTGAATCGGTCCACCCACAGAAAACAGATTTTCATATTATTGATTGTCCTTATTACTGATCATCTTCCTTACTCCTCCCCTCACTGACGGTAGCGTCAATTAAATCAGCCTTAACCCCGCCAGCACCGCAATCCCTACGCTTATTATTGCCAGCCCCCAGTAGTGCAGCCGGTGGGTTTTACGGGTACTGGCCGTGACGTACTGTTGCAGCGCGTTCAGTTGCTCATTCAGAACCTGATGTTGCCGGGTTGTCGTGGCGTGATAGTCGCTTTGCCGGTCGACGAAACTGGCCACCTTCTGCCCCAGTTGTCCGATCTCTTCCAGGCTCCGGTTTAACAACCCAACCTGAATCTGGTGTTTCTCATCATTCCGTCGCCAGGAGTCTGTCAGTTGTCGGAGCAGGTTGACATGTAATACGCTGACATCCCCATGACTCTCTTTCAGCGAACGGATCAGTTCATGTTGGTGTTTACGATATGCGTCCTGGAAATCATGCAGTTCCTGCTGATAAGTTTCCAGGTTTTCCTTAACGGTGCCGAACTCTGATTCAATACTGCGGTTAGCTTTACCAATAGTCTTATTCAGGTTAAACAGGGCATCACCGGTTATCGTCTCATAATCCTCTTTTTGCTTATCCAGTTCCTGTCTCAGCGTCACGAGAAAAAGCGCCTGGACTAAATCATCAAGCAGCCGCTCTTCGTTGGCGGTCTCAGATGCTACACTCGGGTTATTCAACGTCACGGGTCTCCTCATCCAGGGATTTTACAAACTCGAAATCATTCCTCAGTGCCTTATACATCAATAGCCAGGCCAGACGTTCGCTATGAGTGATCTGTGGCTTCATCATGTGGTGCTTAATTTCGCTTGCACGATGTTGTTTAGCCTCAAGAATAACCTCACGAAATTTTTTACTATCGCTGTAGTGGGTTTTAAACCGTGCTATCTGTTCCTCATGATGCTGCGTAAGGACCGATTTCTGACATTCCGCAGTGATTTTTTTCCTCTCCAGGATGCTTAAAATCAGTGCTATTCTGCGGGACTGCCGAAGATAACGACGCTGTTGCCGCAGTAACGCATCAACGTTCCGCTTAATTTTCTCTGCCTGCAGGCCAGCTGCTCTCTGGTTCAGGGTTTCGGACGTCGTCCGGCAGGCTGAATGCATCGACGCTTTATCTTTCATGAAATTGTCAGAGCGAAAATATTTCTTGAAAAGATAACTATCAAGATGATTTTCAACGCCATTTATTCGATTAAATGGCGGCGGTGAAGTCACAGGTATTGCATTTTCAGCGCACCAGTCGCGCCATACGGAGATGCAATGGAGTTTGTAATCAGTGATAGCGTCTTTCAGGTATTTCGTGGTTTCTGTCAGAGGTTGGGACGGCAGTCGTCGGCCGATTTCTGTGTGAAAATCATACTCACGTCCCACTGCACTTTGGTCCTGCATTGCGGTCAACTGCTGCTGTAAACGCTCCAGATCATATTTATTTTTCTTCTCCCGTTTCTGATATTTTTTTATTGGGTTTACAAGGTATGCCAGCGCGTTATCAATCCGTGATTTCTCTGCAATATAGGCCTCATTCTCCGCAGTTATCCGCTGTTGGATCATCTGCGGCAAAGCATAGCCGGTACGCAGTCGTGAAAGTGGGTGAGAGGATTGTTGCAGCGACGTCTGGAGATCCGCCAGTATTTCCTGACGTAAGCGCAGACACTGTTGGGCATAGTCATCCTTTTCCGTGATGATGGCCTGCCAGGAATGTCCGCATTCAACAGGATAAATCAGCTGACTGATGCTATCCGGCAGCGCCAGTTCCAGCGTGTTGATCTGCCCAAGCAGGTATTGTTGCAGCGCCACTTTCCCGGGCTTAGTGTTTTTTAAGCGGTGGCAAAGCGTGGCATCGGAATAGCTCCGGGTGAGAATGATTCTGTAACGGTGGGGTTGCCAGTGCCAGTCATTAAGTAGTGCATTGCCCAGTTCTTCCGGTTTCAAAAAATAGAGCGCATCGACCCGTCCTGTCAGCAACACCACATCCGCAGAGGAAAGATAACGGCTGGCAAGATCGTTAACGTATTCCTGCTCATTTTTACTGGTCGAATGGGTACCAGGCAGATCGCGAATCAACAGCCGGTGATTAATCTGGTTTTCAAGATTAAAAAAATAGCGCGGTATAAACACGTCAATGCTGTCAAAAACACTGCAGCCCTGCTCAACCTTCTGACGCAAACGGGTAAATTCTGCCCTGGCTTGTTCATTGCCAAGTGGTTGTTTGCCCTCTCTGATATGGCTGAAATACCAGCTATCGTCTTCCGCAATGCGGTAGCGGTACGAACGCGCAGTAGACATCGTTCCAAGAAGTTGATCACCGCGAAGCAAGCTATTGAGCAGATTAAAATGTTCATCACGCACACCCAGCAGGGTGAGAATAAAGGAAGTTTTGCCCACCTGAGCGGGGCCGTAAACAATCACCGATACCTGATGCGAAGCGTTTTCGTCCGTCTGGATAAGCCTTCCTGCATCAACCCGCTGCAGAATGGCGCTGTAACTTTGTTCAGCCCAGCGATAGCGTTCGCGGCACAGATCAGGCCAGGATTTGTCGGACGTTAGCTTCATATAATTTAGCTTCTTTCTGTACGGCAGCCAGTTTTTTGATAGCAAGCGTGATAGTGCTTCTGTGACTCAGAGAGTCCTCAACACCGTAAATCCGCTTGATATTGCCCTCAATATGCTGGCGCAGATCGGCCATCGTCTCCAGATAATGTGTGACAATGGATTGTTCATTAAAGAAAGCCAGTTCATTCATCAGCCGGTCAATATAATAAAACTGAGCCTTATCACTTTCGCGAATAATCCCAGTCAACTGATAGAGACCATAAGCAAGGCTGGCCACCAGCGCGGCCTTGCCCACCAGCGCCAGCGGTGTAAAGGCACCGCCAGGGTTTTCGGCCGTCGGTTCACCCGGCGTTCCGTCTGACAAATCAGCACCAATAAAGGCCATCATCGCGGTTTTTATCGGATGATAGTTTTCACTGCTGGAAAAAAGCGTGTCTAAAAAGACCTGCGGTAATATTTCGTCAGCGAGTTGGGTGGTACAGGTCGGGTCCTGACGCATGACGATGGCGGCACGGCTGTACTCCAGCGTTAAAGCGGGTAACACGTGCATGACGGCCTGGAGCTCCGTCGGGTCTGAGGGGAGTTGCCCTCGGGGAACTTTGTGAAGTAATACGCTTATCCCCTGCGCCAGTTCCTGATTGACCACTTCTGGTGCTTGCTCTTGCACTTGATAGCCCATCTTATCTGCAAGCGTAATGGCTTTAACCGGCGTTTGCTCAATCTCTGGCAGCAGGCCAGCTCGTGACAGGATAGGATGGTTTAACGCGGTTAAGGCGCTGAAGTTTCTGCTATTAATATCCTGCTCATCAAAAGTCTGGTTCCAGGCCTGAATGACGCGCTGGCGGCGCTCTTCATCAACATCGATCCCGCGCAGGGCGAAACGACGTCCGAGGATCTTCGCATTATTTATGAAGCCCACTTCTTCTTTTTTATAGTGCTCTTTACAGCTGGCCACTGCTTTAATCAGATGCTCATGGGTCTGGCTTTTAATGGCCTTGCGTAATTTATTCTCATAAGCCGTCACCGACTTATCAAACTCGCTAAGGATATCGTCGATAATGCCATCGTGATCCTCTTGGTTACTGCACAGCAAGTGCAGATCATCAATGATCTCAGCGACATCACTTTTTATCAGGTGCATAAAACGGTCGATCGCGACAGCCTCAGAGGCATAACTACTGGCCAGATTATCGATTACAGTTTCGCGTAAGTCACTGATCCAGCGATCGCGATTGCCCGCCCCCGTTGCCACCACATTATTGCGCACAGCGCCAGAGACCGATGAAAAACGTGCCCTCGCGCTGGCTTTGAGCTGATCAATGTCCTCGTCGGTCAGCGCTTCCGTTTTCGATATCACAATCACCGGTGAATGATGATTGAAGTTTTCCCGCAGATCATCGAGTACGGTGGTTTTACCGTCATTCGCCAGCAGCGTCTGATCGGTGACAAATAATACACCGCGCGCATTGACCAGCACATGGCGCATCATCTCCTGCCACTGATGATTACGGCTGGTGATCAGCTCATAGCCAGGCAGCAAGGCCCAGGTGACGTTTTCATTAATAAATGACTGCTGCTGACTGATACGAAGTTTGGGATAAAGTAATTTCAGATGGGCTTTTTCAAAACGTTGTACGCTGCTCCAGTCGCGCAGCACGCTTTTCAACTCCTCTGCGGAAGCGGGCAGGTCTTCAACCTTTCCGCTATCGCGATTAAGGCAGACGAAAACTATTTCTGGTTCACCTGCAGCCATCTCTGCACACTGTTCTATAAACAGTGGAACCTGCTCGCCACGACCGGGATTCCCCGCAAGCCAGCGATCGTCAATATTCAGGATCTCTTTTGCCAGGGTGGTTTTACCCGCTCCCTGCGTTCCGGCGATAGCATAGATGTTGCTTTCCTGAAGCAAGGTAGTCAGTTCGACCTGGCGCAGAACATCAATGATTTTATCTGTATTTTGATGGCCATTCTGGCCTTCTGCGTGCTTTAAGGAGAGGTGAAGTGCGGATAAAAGAGCGGAGCGAAGATTTTCCAGCGTGTGAATATTCATCGACATATGAACACCATCCTTATGATGAGCTTTGGCAAATTCCTGGGCATTGATCTCTTTTAAGTTATCGGCCCGGACCGCGTTTCCTTTACGCTTTTCTCCTCACCCTTGTCTGACATCAGCATTTTCCGCATCCGGTAGTTAATAAACGGCTGACCGCGCACTCCGACCTGCTGTGCCTCAATCATCCGGAAGCCCTGCCGGCTGAAAAACGGTCTGGCGGTGATACTGGCCTCAGTGAAAATGGCCGGTAGCGCCCTGTCGGCCACCGCCTGCTCCAGCCGTTGCAGCAGCGCGGTCGCCACGCCGCAGCGCTGATGCCCGGGATGGGTAAATAACATATCCAGATGCCCGTCAAATTCCACGTTGCCAAAACCGGCAATCTCGTTATGGCGAACCGCCAGCCAGCAGCAGCTTTGCTGAAATCGCTTCTCCCAGCTTATCCGGTCTACCTGTGACCAGGCCGCTATCTGTGCAGGACGGTAATTCTGTGACGCGATCTGTCGGACGGACGCCTGAAACAGCGTAATCACGGCATCGAGGTCACTCACCTGGAATGCTCTGATAGTGATGCTCATCTTCCCCCTCATTTCCTTCTGGCCTGCGGGTCGTAATATCCTGGTCTATGATTGTAATGCCCTGACCGCTATCCATATCCTGAAGACACCTTTACCCGACTGATATCTTACCCCCTTTGCCGGGGTGCCGTCCTGATGTCAGCGATTTTTGCGTACTGGACTAAACGAGGAGACCGAATGGAAACCCGATCATTCCCGAAAAGTTGGGGTGCCGAATTTGTGGCTGCCGACACCGTGCGTTTTCGTCTCTGGGCCTCTGGCCAGAGCGAAGTCACCCTGCGACTTTCCGCGAAAGACATTGAGATGACGCCAACCGGCAACGGCTGGTTTGAAGTTGAGGTCGCTGGCGTCAAGCCCGGCGAGGAGTATCAGTACGTGCTTGCCGACGGCAAGACGGTTGCAGACCCCGCCTCCCGCGCGCAGCGTGATGATGTCGGCGGGCCGTCGCTGGTTATCGACCCTGCCCGCTATGCCTGGCAGAATACCGGCTGGGCAGGCCGTGCCTGGGAAGAAACGGTGGTATACGAGCTGCATATCGGCACCTTTACGCCGCAGGGGACGTTCCGTGCCGCTATCGATAAACTGCCGCACCTCGCCGGACTGGGTATCACCATGATCGAGGTCTTACCCCTCGCCCAGTTTGGTGGCCGTCGCGGCTGGGGCTATGACGGCGTGCTGCTGTATGCCCCTCATGCCGCGTACGGTTCGCCGGAGGACTTTAAAGCCTTTGTCGACGCCGCGCACGGCTACGGTATCTCGGTGGTGCTGGACATTGTCCTGAACCATTTTGGCCCTGAGGGCAATTATCTGCCCCTGCTTTCTCCCGACTTTTTCCATCCGGAGCGGACAACGCCCTGGGGAGCCGCGATTGCCTGGGATGTGGATGCAGTGCGCCGCTACATCGTTGAGGCGCCGCTGTACTGGCTACAGGAATACAATCTGGACGGGCTGCGCTTCGATGCCATTGACCAGATTGAGGACAGCCAGCAGCCGCACGTGCTGATCGAGATCGCGCAACGCATCCGGGCAGAGATACCGCAGCGCCCGATACATCTCACCACCGAAGATTGTCGTAACGTGATCTTCCTGCACCCCCGCGATGCCGACGGCAGTGCCCCGCTGTTTACCGGCGAGTGGAACGACGACTTTCATAATGCGGTACACGTGTTCGCCACCGGTGAGACACATGCCTATTATCAGGACTTCGCTGATCAGCCCGAAAAAGGCGTGGCCCGGGCGCTGACGGAAGGCTTTATCTATCAGGGCCAGGTGTCTCCGCAGTCCGGCGAGGCGCGTGGCGTGGACAGCCGGGGGCAGCCGCCGGTGACCTTTGTCGATTTTATCCAGAACCACGATCAGGTCGGCAACCGGGCGCTGGGAGAAAGGCTGATCTCCCTGGCCGGGGCCGACCGCAGCAAAGTGATGCTCGCCATGCTGCTGCTGTCCCCGCACATTCCGCTGCTGTTTATGGGGGAAGAGTACGGTGAGACCCATCCTTTCCTGTTCTTCACCGACTTCCACGGCGACCTGGCCCGGGCGGTACGCGAAGGCCGGGCCAGGGAGTTTGCCGGCCACGCCGGGCATGAAGGTGAAAGCGTGCCCGACCCGAATGCGGAGCAAACCTTTATTGCCTCCAGGCTCGACTGGCACAAACCGGAAACCCCGGAAGGTCAGGCGTGGATGGCACTGACCCGCCAGCTGCTGACGCTGCGTCAGCAGTATATTGTGCCGCTGCTGGCCCGCGCGGACGGCCATAGCGGAAACGTGGTGAAAACGGCACCCGGCTTCCTCGCCGTCAGCTGGACGTTCCCGCAGGGGACGCTGTCGATGGCGGTGAATATCGCTGCCACTCCGCAGCCGCTGCCCGATTTGCCCGGCGAGACGATCTTTGCCTGGCCGGATCGGGGCGGGGATCTGCCGCCGCATTCCATTCTTGTTCGCCTTCTACCGGGAGATGCAACGTGACTATACCTGTCGCCACTTACCGTATTCAGTTTCGCAACGGCATGACCTTTGACCGGGCGGCGGCCCTGGTGCCGTACCTGCAGCAGTTGGGTATCTCGCATCTGTATGCCTCGCCAATCTTTACCGCCACCCACGGTTCCACGCACGGTTACGATGTGACCGACGCCAACGAGATTGAGCCGTCCATCGGCGGCCGGGCGGGCTTCGACCGCATGGTCAGCGCGCTGAAACAGGCGGGGATTGGCCTGATCCTCGATATTGTGCCCAACCACATGGCCGCCTCGCTGGAAAATGCCTGGTGGCATGACGTGGTTGAACACGGCGAAAAAAGCCGTTATGCCCGGCATTTTGATATCGACTGGTCGCGCCGTCTGACGCTGCCTTTCCTCGGTGATGATTTTGAAACCGTGCTGGACAACGGGGATATTGCGGTTAAAGCCGACCCGGTGACGGGCAGGCCCGCCCTCGCCTGCTATGACGCCTTTTACCCGCTAACGCCTGACAGCTGGCAGGGCCGCGAGGCGGACGTGCTGGCCATCACCGATAAAGCAGACATCATCGCGCTGCACCAGCAGCAGCCGTGGCGGCTGATGTGCTGGCGGGACGCCGCACAGGATCTCTCCTACCGGCGCTTCTTTGAAATCACCGGTCTGGTGGGGGTTCGCGTGGAAGACGAAGGGGTCTTCGAAGATACCCACCGTCTGATCCTTGAGCTGGTGCATTCCGGCGCGGTTGACGGCCTGCGGGTGGATCATGTCGACGGGCTGGCCGATCCACAGGGCTATCTTGACCGTCTGCGTCAGCAGGCCGGAGCGGACTGTTATATCACCGTGGAAAAAATCCTCGGCGAGGATGAACACCTGCCTGACGACTGGCCGGTCTCGGGCACCACGGGCTATGAATTTATGGCCGCGCTCTCCGATGCGCTGGTTGACGGCAGTCAGCTGGCTAACCTGCGTAAAATCTATAATGAGGTGGTCGATCGCCCGGTGAATATGACCGCCGAGCTGCGCGCTGCCAAGCTGCTGATGGCCGATAAGAACTTCGCCGGAGAGTTCTCCACCCTGCTCTCTCTCGCCGTCGATCTGGCCGGGACTGAACGCGCCACGCCAGATGAAAATGCCCTGCGTCAGGCGCTGCGCGAACTGCTGGTTGCCTTTCCGGTGTACCGGACTTACGGTACGGCCAGCGGCATGCCGGACGCCGATCGTCAAAGGCTGCACACCGTGGCCAGCAGAGTCAAAAGCAGCTCCAGCGCGCCCGATCCTGCGGCGCTGGATTTTCTTCTGCGTATCCTGACCGGCGAAGTCTCTGACGCATCCCGCCAGCAGGCCACAACGTTCCGTACCCGCTTCCAGCAGCTGACAGGGCCGCTGATGGCAAAATCCGTCGAAGATACGCTGTTCTTCCGGCAGCACATGTCGCTGGCGCTGAATGAAGTGGGTGCTGAACCGCTGCCGCGTTTGTTCTCTCCGGCGCGTTTTCACCGGGAAATGGCCACACGTCTGGATCGCCAGCCGGATGCGCTCTCCGGCACCACGACCCATGATACTAAGCGCGGAGAGGATGCCCGTGCGCGGCTGTATACGCTGTCGGAAGCGCCGGAACACTGGGCGGCCTGCGTAACGCGCTGGCGCGAGATGAATCAGGAAAAAGTGGCCCATCTGGATGATGGCCCGGCACCCCGCCCCGCCGTCGAGTGGATGCTCTATCAGGCGCTGGCCGGCGTCTGGCCCGCCACGCTGCAACCGGGGGACACGGCGGGTCTGGCCGCGCTGGAAGAACGCTTTCTCACCTACGTGCAGAAGGCGCTGCGGGAGGCCAAACAGCGCACCAACTGGACCGCCGTGAACGACGATTATGAGAATGCGGTGCTCGACTATGCCGCTCACCTGCTCGCGCCGTCAAATCAGGCTTTTCTGCGTGACTTTACCGCCGCGCTTCAGCCATTTATTCGCGCCGGGCTGATCAACAGCCTGACCCAGACCGTGGTCAAGCTGACCGCGCCGGGCGTACCGGATATCTACCAGGGCAGTGAGACGCTGGACTTCAGCCTGATCGACCCCGATAACCGTCGTGAACCTGACTTTGCCGCGCTGCAACAGATGCTGGCAGAGCACCGGATCCCGCCCGATACCTCTGCGCCGCGCTGGCTGAACGGTCAGCTTAACCAGCATGTGATCGCCAGCCTGCTGCGTTTACGTCAGGCCCGCCCTCAGCTGTTTCGACGGGGAAATTACCTGCCGCTGCACGCGGAAGGCCAGGGCGAAGAGCACATCATCGCCTTTGCCCGCTGTGACAGCGCGGACGCGCTGATCGTGGTCGCTCCCCGTCTGATGCTCAGTCTCAGCGGGAAGCCGGCGACCGCTGGCGATGGCACAATCGCGCTGGATGCGCCTCTCGCCCGGCGTCGTTACCGTAATATTCTTAACGGGGAAGTCACTTTCCTGACGGACCACCTCAGCCTGCCGCCGGACAGTCAGGGCGTACCGCTGATACTGGCCAGTGAATAATGATTTTGAACCATGGACGTCATGCCTTACCGCTGGCGAATCATTCTGCAACAGGATAAAAGAACACCATGTCAGATAATCAACCTTTTGCAATAGAACCGGGACTAAGCCACCAGCTGGGGGCCAACTTTGATGGTGAAGGGGTGAACTTTGCCCTGTTCACCGCGCACGCCGAGCGCGTGGAGCTGTGCCTGTACGATGAGAGCGGTACGCAGGAAATTGCCAGACTGACGCTGCCTGAGTACACCCATGAGGTGTGGCATGGCTATGTACCAGGCCTGCGGCCGGGGGCGCTGTACGGCTACCGGGTTTATGGCCCGTACGATCCGGAAAACGGACACCGGTTTAACCCGAACAAGCTGCTGATTGATCCCTATGCGCGCGAGCTGTCGGGCGACATCGAGTGGAACGAAGCCCACTTTGCCTATGACCTGTACGATGATGATAAAGATCTGACCTTTGATACGCGTGACAGCGCGCCGTTTACGCCCAAATGCCGCGTTATCGACCCGGATGAATTTCACTGGCATGATGAAAACCGCCCTGTCATCCCCTGGTCACACACGGTGATTTATGAAACCCACCTGAAAGGGTTTACCCAGATGAATACGGCGGTGCCGGAGGCGCTGCGCGGTACCTATGAAGGCATGGGGCATCCGGCGTCCGTGGAGTATATAAAGAGCCTCGGCGTTACTTCGGTCGAACTGTTGCCCGTTCACTGGTTCCCGGACGATCAGCACCTGCTGGACAAAGGGTTGAAAAATTTCTGGGGGTACAACACCCTGGCCTTCTTCTCACCCGCGTCGCGCTATTTCGGCCCCAACGGTATTCAGGGGTTCCGTGATATGGTGCGCGCCTTCCACGATGCCGGGATCGAGGTGATCCTTGATGTGGTTTACAACCACACCGCTGAGGGTAATGAGCTGGGTCCTACGCTCTCTTTTAAGGGCATCGATAACTTCTCTTATTACCGCACCCTGCCCGATCAGCACCGTTACTATATTAACGACACCGGCACCGGTAATACCGTCAACACCTCCCACCCGCGCGTACTGCAGATGGTGATGGACTCCCTGCGTTACTGGGCGCAATCGATGCATATCGATGGTTTTCGCTTCGACCTGGGTACCATTCTCGGCCGTGAACCGGGCGGCTTCGATCCGCGCGGCGGCTTTTTTGACGCCATCATGCAGGATCCGGTGCTGTCCAAACTGAAACTGATCGGAGAACCCTGGGATATTGGTCCGGGCGGCTATCAGGTGGGCGCTTTCCCGCCGGG
Source organism: Erwinia persicina NBRC 102418 (assembly GCF_001571305.1). Classification (GTDB taxonomy): domain Bacteria; phylum Pseudomonadota; class Gammaproteobacteria; order Enterobacterales; family Enterobacteriaceae; genus Erwinia; species Erwinia persicina. The sequence goes on from NZ_BCTN01000002.1 coordinate 207,398, forward strand.
CTGGGCCGAGTGGAACGACAAGTATCGTGATACGGTGCGGGAATACTGGAAGGGAGACAACGTGTCGACCGAATTTGCCGCGCGCCTGCTGGGGTCGGGCGATCTGTACGATCAGCGCGGCCGGCGGCCCTGGGAGAGCGTGAACTTTATTACCGCACATGACGGCTTTACGCTGAATGATCTGGTCTCTTACAACGAAAAGCATAACGATGCCAACGCTGAGGACAATAACGACGGGCATAATGATAACCGGTCATATAACTATGGCGCGGAAGGCCCTACGGAGGATGAAGGCATTAATGCGGTGCGTGAACGTCAGAAACGTAATTTTCTCGCCACCCTGCTATTCTCTCACGGTACACCAATGCTGCTGGCCGGGGATGAGTTTGGCCGCAGCCAGGTCGGCAATAACAATGGTTACTGTCAGGATAACGGAATCTCGTGGATCCACTGGGACGCGGTGCCGGAAAGTGGTGAAGCGCTGCGCGAGTTTACCCGACAGGTGATTGCGCTGCGCGCTGCACAACCGCTGCTGCGCCGTGAAAGCTGGCGTGATGATATGGAGATCAAGTGGTTCAACGCAGGCGGTGGTTTTCAGCAGCCAGAGCAGTGGGATGAAGGGTCAACGCTCGGGGTCTATATTGGCCGGGCGGATCTGGCCGACCAGGAAGGGATATGGCATGACGTGCTGATGCTGTTTAACCCGTATGAGGGCAATGTGCCCTTCCTGATCCCACAGTTTGGTGAAGGTGGCTGGGTGCTGGAACTCAGCACCTCAGACCGGGCTAAGCCCGGTAAAATCATCACCAAAGAGAAGAACGTCGAACTGGAAGGGCGCAGCATTGCCCTGTACCGCAGGCCATAACGCGTCAGTCGTTTCAATGCACAGGTCAGCTTAGCGGCTGACCTGATGCCCGATCACCCCGCCGATAGCCGCCCCACCCAGGGTACCCCAGGTACTGCCCCCGGTCAGAACAGCCCCGCCCACTGCGCCCACACCCGCACCGATGGCCGTATTTCTGCCACGGTGAGACATGCCACAGGCCGTGACCGAAAGCGTAATCAGTAATACCATGGCTATTGTACCGCTGCGTTTTAAAAGCATCAAAAACCTCGCCACCATCATAGTGATGGAATGCAAAAAAGTGAGTCTTATTGGTTTTTTACCCTTCCCCGGGTAACAACGGGCGTCCTTCGCAGCAGAATATAATCGTTGCCCCGCACATCCGGCAGGTAAATATTCTTATAAAATAGCGCTATTTTTTCAGGCCGCACCGTTCTGCTTTACGTGACGTCACAGCGCTGATGTTCACCAGCCCTGCCAGACGCAACAAAATGAAGCGTGTTTCACCTGGCTATCTTCGCTGTGAAACAGCTCACGCTCTGATATGAAACCGGTTGCAGAAATGGATCGCACTGATAGCATGAAATCGGTTTCACCCTCTGTTACATCTCTCTCTACCCATATAAAAAGGTCGAAATAAATGGCAGTTATCAGGGATTACAATAAGTTAGCAACTGATATACTTCACGAGGTCGGTGGCGAAAATAATATTAATACCTTCTCACGCTGCGCCACCCGCCTGCGGCTGGTGTTAAATGAAACACCGGATGGCGCGAAAGAAAAAGTACAGCGTCTGCCCGGCGTTATCGCCGTAGTGGAGAGCGGTGGCCAGTTTCAGGTGGTCATCGGTACGCACGTGGCCGACGTCTTTAATGCCCTCTCTTCCCTGATTGGCGAGCAGCACGGCGGCGGGCAGGCGAAACAGAAAACGCGCTGGCTGGATGCCGTGATTGGCACCATGTCGGCGGTCTTTGCCCCGATTGTTTATATTCTGGCGGCAGCGGGGATCCTGCAGGGAATATTAATCGTCATCGCCCTGATTGATGCGGATATTAAAACCACCGGCACCTTTGCCATCTTCAACTTTATGTCATGGACGCCCTTCGCTTTCCTGCCGGTATTTATCGCCATTACCGCCGCACGACACTTTAAATGCAATCCGTTTATTGCCGTGCTCTGCTGCTGTGCCCTGATCAACCCTGAGTGGACCGCGATGGCAGGCCGCATCGCCGGGGGAGAAACCATCAGCTTCCTGTTTATTCCGCTGGCAAAAACGGTCTATACCTCCTCGGTGCTGCCACCGCTGTTCCTCGTCTGGGCGCTGTCATGGCTTGAAAAGCGCGTTGAACGACGGCTGCCCGAGGTAGTCAGCGCGCTGTTTACGCCGCTGATTTGCTTTGTGATCATCGTACCGCTCACGCTTATCGTCATTGGCCCCATCACCACCTGGGCGGCGATGGGCGTGGCCAGCGGTTATAACGCGCTGTTCGCCTTTGCCCCGGCCGTGGCCGCCGCCGTGATTGGTGGGGTATGGCAGATCATTGTCATTTTTGGTGTTCACTGGGGGATCACCCCGGTGATTATGGCCAACTTCGATACCCAGGGTTATGACTCTTTCCAGGCCTATCAGACCATTGCGGTGATCGGACAGATGGCTGCGGTGTTCGGGGTCTTCCTGAAAACGCGCAACAAAGCGCTCAAGGCGACCTCGCTGTCGGCAGGCGTGACCGCGATTTTCGGTATTACTGAACCGGCAATATACGGAGTGACGCTGCGCTTTAAAAAGCCCTTTATCTGTGGCTGTATTGGCGGGGCGATCGGCGCGGTCGTCGCCAGCCTGTTTGGCTCACTTTACTATGCCTACGCCGCCCTGCCGGGCCTGTTCACCCTGGTCAATGCCATCAGCCCGGATGCGCCCATGTCGTTTATCGGTGAACTGGCAGGCAGTGCGACGGCCATTATCCTGACCATTGTGATGGTACAGTTTGTGGGCTTCGACGATCCGGTGGCTGAAGAGACACTGGCCGAAACGACGACGTCCCCGGCTCCGGCTCCGGCCGCCGCCGTTCCGGCCCAGGCCCGCAGCCTGGAGCTGATGAGCCCGCTGCCGGGTACGGTAATGTCACTGGAAAGCGTTGCCGACGAAACGTTCGCAGGCAAACTGCTGGGCGACGGCATCGCCATTCGTCCCAGTGAAGGCCAGGTGGTGGCACCGTGCGACGCCGTGGTCGCCACGCTGATCGACTCTCACCATGCAATTGGCTTACTCTGCGATAACGGCGCTGAGCTGCTGATCCACGTCGGGCTGAATACCGTTGCGCTGGAGGGCAGGCACTTCCGCCCGCTGGTGAAAGAAGGCGACAGAGTGACTGCCGGCACGCCGCTGCTGGCCTTCGACAGGGCTGAAATTGAAGCGGAGGGCTACGATCTGACCACGCCCGTCCTGGTGGTGAACAGCGATGAATTCCGGCTAAAAAAACACCAGTCGCAGGGCGAAATAGAACCGCTGATGCCGCTGATGAGCCTTTCCTGATGACCTCACGGCAGAGCGCACCCGCTCTGCCGTTTCCTGCCCCCTGCCGGACGCGTCGCGCACGCTTTCTGCTCATCCCCCTTTATTTTCTCTCACCCTCAGATTTACCATGATCGCGTAAAAGAAAATGCTTATGATAATGATTACCATTGAACTTTAGCTGAGCCACCCTGTCACTCCGCGCTTCTCGCCGCCGGAGGACATGATAAAAACGGCCATGCTGCATACCCACCTTATTGAAGGGATTTTTTTATGCCTCTCCGCTCCAGGCTTTCTTCGCCCCGTGAAAGCCGTGCCCCGCTGCGCGCTCCGGGTCGCCAGACAGCCCTGTCCGTTTCACTGCTGGCGCTGACGATCCACGCCCTGCTTACCCCGGCTCAGGCCCGCGAGACTCCGCTGTCAGAGGACCTGGTGGTCGATGCTGCCGTGGACGACACGGCAACGGAGAATCAGCAGGACTATGCGGTGCAGACCACCCGGGCAGGGACAAAAATGCTGCTCACGCCGCGCGACGTGCCACAGTCATTAAGCGTCGTCACTGAGCAGCGGATGCTGGACCAGAATCTGCAAACCGTGGGCGAGGTGCTGGATAACGCTACCGGGATCGCCTCGCAACTGGTGGACAGCGAACGTTCCAGCTATTTCTCACGCGGTTTCCAGATCACCAACTACACCTTTGATGATATCCCGACGTCGGCGGCAGATAACTGGAACTACGGTGATGCCGGGGAAGACACCGCCATCTATGACCGCATCGAAGTCGTGCGCGGCGCCACCGGCCTGATGAGCGGTGCGGGCAGCCCTTCGGCATCGGTCAATATGGTACGCAAACATGCCAACAGCAAGACGGTGACCGGCAATCTCAGCGCCAGCTATGGCCGCTGGAATACCCAGCGGTACGTGGCCGACCTCTCTGCCCCGCTGAACGAAGCAGGCACCGTACGTGGCCGCGTTATCGCGGGTTACCAGGATCAGGACGGCTGGCTGGATCGCTACCATAAAAGCAAAAAGTTCCTCTACGGCGTGCTGGATGCCGATGTGACCGACAACACCACGGTGTCGCTCGGCTACGACTATCAGGAGAGCAACACCGGCAACCCGACCTGGGGCGGATTGCCGACCTGGTACAGCAACGGTTCGCGCACCTATTACAACCGCAACCTCAATCCATCGGCCGACTGGACGCGTTACAGCCTCGATTCGCGTAAGGTTTTTGCCAACGTCAAACATGACTTTGATAACGGCTGGACCTTCCGCGTCAATGCCACGCATGCTGAGCAGACTTTTGCTGACAAGCTGCTCTATGTGATGGAGTTCCCCGATGCGGTGACCGGCACCGGAGTCAGCGGCTATGGCAGTCTGGATCGCGGTAAGCGCACGCAGGAATCCATTGATACCTATGCCAGCGGTCCGTTTGAACTGCTGGGGCGTCATCATGAGTTGATGGCCGGCGTCAGCTACAGCCGCCAGCATAACCAGACCTATAGCGTGGACGGTGCGCTGGATTATGCGCAGATGGGCAGTTTTGATAACAACTGGAACGGCAAGGTTCAGGAGCCGGAATGGGGTGACTGGTATCTGAATGCCGATGACGTGATCCGCCAGAAATCGGCCTACACCGCCGCCCGCTTCTCGCTGGCCGACCCGCTGTCGCTGATCCTCGGCGCGCGTTATACCCAGTGGAGCACCGTTGGCAGCAGTGGCAACATGAACAAAAATAACATCACGCCATACGGCGGCCTGGTGTACGACATTGATGATACCTGGTCCGCTTACGCCAGCTACACCTCTGTCTTCCAGCCGCAGACCTACCGTGGCACTGATGGAGCCTATCTGTCGCCAGTGACCGGAAAAAACTATGAAACCGGCCTGAAGTCTGACTGGTTTGATGGGCGTCTGACCGCCACCTTTGCGGTATTCCGTATTGAGCAGGAGAACGTGGGTCAGGAACTCAGCGGCACCTTTGTGAATGGTTCCAGCGAGCAGGCGTATGTTGCGGCTAAAGGCGCGGTGAGTAAAGGCGCGGAGTTTGAGCTGAACGGTGCCGTCACCGACAACCTGCAAATGACCTTCGGGGCAACGCGCTATGTGGCGCGAGATACCTCCGGCCGCTTCAACAGCAATATGCCGCAGACCTCATTTAAACTCTTCTCCCGCTACCGTTTACCCATGTTGCAGGACCTGACCCTCGGCGGCGGCGTAAACTGGCAGAACCGCACCTTCCAGGACGCCACCGGCCCTGATGGTGAAGTTCAGCGCGTTTACCAGGGCAGCTATCCACTGGCCAGCCTGTTTGCCCGCTATGAGGTCACGAAACAGCTGGCGGTGCAGGCGAACGTCGATAACCTCTTTGACCGCTCTTATTACTCATGGGGCAGCGATTATGTGGTTTACGGCGAACCGCGTAGCTACTCGGTCAACCTGTCGTACGCGTTTTGATAAAAAAGCCCCGGCACGATGCCGGGGCTGATCATGCAGACAGCGCGATGACTGCTGTAATCCCTTTTCTCGTTTACCAGGCCGCGCCTTATCAGCGTGGTAACAATCGATGCGCTGAATCCTTATAACCGACGTGAACACAGTGTGACAGGATGGTGTTATCCGCGCCAATGCGCCCTGTCACCGTCATTAAGGAGTGCCTGTGTCTGCTATCGAATCCCTGGCTGAAGCCACTGAATTTTATGTTAACTCCCCGGAACACTTCGCTCCGCTGCCGCGACCGTCACAACCTGCGCATATCATTACCAGTGATGCTGAAGCGATTGCTGTCGCGGAACGGCTGGCGCAACAGTTTGCACCGGGCGCTGCCCGCCGCGACCGTGACGGTATTTTACCGGTGGCCGAGCTGGACGCGTTCTCCCAAAGCGGCCTGTGGGGCATCAATATCCCACGGGAATACGGTGGCGCAGGTGTTTCCTATGCCACGGTCGCGAAGGTGATTGCCATTATCTCCGCTGCGGACTCGGCGCTGGGGCAGATCCCGCAAAACCATCTGGCGGGGGTGGCTCATCTGCTGGAGGACGGTACGGAAAGCCAGAAGCAGACGCTGCTGGCCGGCGTCTTGTCCGGATTACGCTGGGGCAACGCCTTCTCAGAAAAAGGCACCGCCACGGTGGCCGATTTCAAAACAACGGTGCGCCAGCATAACGGTGAACTGGTAGTGAATGGCGAGAAGTTCTACGCCACGGGCGCGTTGCTGGCGCATCTGGTGCATACCGTGGCAATAGATGAAGAAGGTCGCGCCAATCTGGTGGTGCTGGATCGCGATGCAGCGGGCCTGACAGTGATCAACAACTGGTCGAGCTTCGGCCAGCGTACTACTGCGTCCGGCACCGTGCTGCTGGACAATGTTCATGCACCGCAGGAACGACTGATTCCCGTCTGGCAGGCATTTGAACGCCCTACTGCCGCTGGCCCGATTTCACAAATTATTCAGGCGGCGGTGGATACCGGCATCGCACGCGGCACGCTGGCCGATACGCTGGCCTTTGTGCGCGAGAAATCACGCCCGTGGATCGACAGCGGCCAGGAACGCGCCAGCGATGATCCCTTTACCATTGCTGCCATCGGCGACCTGCAAATCCGTCTGCATGCCGCCGAAGCGCTGCTGTGGCGCGCCGGAGAGCTGATCGATGTTGCTATCACCACACCCAGTGAAGAAACGGTGGCCGCCGCTACCGTCGCCACAGCCGAAGCCAAAGTGCTGTCCACCGAGATCGCCATTCTTGCAGGTAACAAGCTGTTTGAACTGGCCGGCACCCGCTCCACGCTGGCGGAATATCAGCTTGATCGCCACTGGCGCAATGCCCGCACGCACACGCTGCACGATCCAGTGCGCTGGAAGTATTTCCATGTCGGGAACTACTATCTGAACGGCGTTAACCCACCGCGCCATGCGTGGAATTAATACAGAAAAAAGCCCGCATCAGCGGGCTTGATGATCAGACGGCGCGTTTCTGACGCAGGGCATTAAGATGTTGCTGTATCCCCTCCTCAAGACAAAACACGCAATTCAGATGTGAGCAGTCTTCCAGTATCTGGAAGCGCAGATGAGTGTTGCCATGCTGTTTAGCAAATACCGCCATCGCCTGCGCACTGAACAGCTCATCGTCGCCAGCGGCAAACCACGAGGTGGACAACGGTAGCGCCGCCAGCTGTTTTGCCGGATGACGAGGGGTCAGCGCATTCGCCATATTAACACTGTAGTGCTGCACGAAATCCAGCGCGGTAGCCTTCACTTTATCCGGGAAATTCAGCCGCACCGCCGGGTAGTTGCCCAGCAGCCAGCCACCACTTAACGCGTTGATGATAAAAGGCCACTGGCTTACCCTGGCAAAGGGCGCTGAGGTCGTGCGCTGACGTACTTCCGGGGCAAAAGGACCCAGTTCCGGGGCCAGAAAAATCAGGCTGTCAGTTTTTTGTTGCGGAAGGTGCCGCGTAAAATAGTTAATCAGCATACCCGCCCCGCTGGAGTGCCCAAGCAAATGCATCGCGGTATGTGGAAAAAGGGTTCGCATCCAGCTCACCAGCGTATCGACATCACGCCAGACCGAGGCAACGTTCGCCAACTGGCCTTTCGCCCCTGTCGATCCGCCGTGGCCGCGAATATCCACCAGACAAACTGCGATGCTTTCATCCTGTGTTATCTGCCGGGCAAGAATGTCATAGCCAGCATCCAGATGAACGCCGCCACCATGATAAACAATGATCAGATCATTTGGCGTCTTTAATGACTGATAAAGGCGGTAGTGCAATCCCTCTCTGTTAGTCGTGGTAATCTGCGCAGGGCGCGGTAGCACCGCGTCAAAGTGCGACGCCTGTTCAGTGAAACGGTCAAAGTTAATCACATCAATCCTTCCCTGAGAATAGGGGCTGAGGGCAGCAAAATCTCGTTCGCCATCGTCCGGTCAGCATGACGACAGGTATGCGCCGTTCACCCTGCCAGAGCCGCCCTGCTGGCAGGCGATTAAACTCACCGGCGTGTGGATGTTTCGCGCACGGATGGTATTATCCCTGCGCCGCTAAAAAGTTCAATGGAGTCAAGCATGTCCACACTGCGTTTACTGGTATCTGATTCGTACGACCCCTGGTTCAATCTGGCGGTAGAGGAGTGCATTTTCCGCCAGATGCCTGCGACCCAGCGGGTCTTATTCCTGTGGCGTAACGCAGAAACCGTGGTGATTGGCCGTTCGCAGAATCCGTGGAAAGAGTGCAATACCCGGCGCATGGAAGAAGATGGCATCCGTCTGGCGCGACGCAGCAGCGGCGGTGGCGCAGTGTTTCATGACCTCGGTAATGTCTGCTTTACTTTTATGGCCGGGAAGCCGGAATACAATAAGAGCGTCTCCACCGGCATTATTCTGCGGGCCCTCGCCTCGCTGGGCGTACCGGCCGAAGCCTCCGGGCGCAACGATCTGGTGGTCAGCACCGCCGACGGGGTGCGTAAAATTTCCGGTTCCGCCTATCATGAAACCCACGATCGCGGTTTCCACCACGGCACCATCCTGCTTGATGCCGATCTCTCCCGCCTGGCCGATTACCTCAACCCGGATGTGAAGAAACTGCAGGCCAAAGGCATTACCTCCGTGCGCTCGCGCGTGGCGAATCTGGAAGAGCTGGTGCCGGGGATTACCTTTGAAGCGATATGCAGCGCGGTGACGGCGGCCTTCTTCGACCATTTTGGCGAAGCATGCCAGCCCGAGCATATCTCCCCGACGTCCCTGCCCGACCTGCCCGGCTTCGAGGCGCAGTTCGCCAAACAGAGCAGCTGGCAGTGGAATTTCGGCCAGGCCCCGCAGTTTCAGCATCTGCTGGATCACCGCTTCAGCTGGGGCGGTGTGGAGATCCACGTTGACGTGGAGCGCGGTAAAATCAGCCGCTGCCAGATTTTCAGCGACAGTTTGAACCTGACACCGTTAGAACAGCTGGCAGAGCAGCTGCCCGGCACCGGGTATCGGCCGGAGGCGCTGGCAACCCGGGTGGCACGGCTGAGGGAGGCGTTCCCTGAGCAGGCGGTGGAGCTGACGGAGCTGGAGTTGTGGCTGGCAGAAAGTATCCGCTAGCCGGGGCGGATGAAACGGGCCGGCCGGAAAAACAGGCCGCCCCGTGCGCCCGCCGTGATTACACCGCCATCACCACCACACACTGTCCGGCACGGACCGTCGACCCGGGCTCTACCCTGACTTCCTCGATCACACCATCGCACGGCGCCAGCAGCGGTATCTCCATTTTCATCGCTTCAATAATCACCAGCACATCCCCTTTCGTGACACTGTCACCAACACGGCCTTTCACCTGCCACAGATTGCCGGCGATCGCGCTTTCCACCGCCAGCAGCCCGGCGGCTAACGGGGCGTCCTCGCTCAACCCGGCGGCGGCCTCCTGACTGTCAAAATGCGCCTGGCCGCTGGCGATCCAGCGTTCACGTTCGGCGTTGAACGCCGCGCGCTGATGCTGACGGAAATCGCTGATGCCTGTCGCTTCTGCCGTCAGAAACTGCTGGTAGTCTGACAGGGCCAGTTCGGTCTGCTCAATGCGTAACGGATAGCGCCCCAGCGGGAAATCGCGGCGAATGCGCAGCAGCTCCTCTGCGGAAACCGGGTAAAACCGGATCTGGTCGAAGAAGCGCAGCAGCCACGGCTTGCCGCCGAAGTCGGCCACCTCACGGTAGCGGTTCCACATCTGCAGCGTGCGTCCGACAAACTGGTAGCCTCCCGGCCCTTCCATCCCGTACACGCACAGATACGCCCCACCAATCCCTACCGAGTTTTCCGCCGTCCAGGTGCGTGCCGGGTTATATTTGGTGGTCACCAGCCGGTGGCGCGGGTCAAGGGGAGTGGCGACCGGCGCGCCAAGATAGACATCCCCCAGCCCCATCACCAGATAGCTGGCGGCAAACACCGTGTCGAAGACCGCGTCGATATCCGGCAGATCGTTAATGCGGCGGATAAACTCCAGATTACTCGGGCACCATGGGGCATCCCGGCGCACCGTGGTCATATATTTATCAATCGCCTGCTGGCAGGCGGGATCGTCCCACGACAGCGGCAGCCAGACGACCCGTGACGGTACGCGCAGATCCTGCAGACCGGTTACCTTCTGCCACAGCCCGTCGATAATGCCGAGCAGTTCCTCCTGCGGCAGACGATCGGGTTGATAGTGGATTTGCAGTGACCGGATACCCGGCGTCAGGTCAATAACAGCCGGATGATTCAGGGCTTCCAGCGCCTGCATCAGCGCGTGGCCGCGAAAGCGCAGCACCAGATCCAGCTCCGGCGCGCCGATTTCCAGCAGCAGGTGGGTATCGCCGGACAGGCGTGCCACCAGGCGAGCGTCCTTTTCCCCCCGATCCAGCACCACCGGCGAGGTCAGCGCCGCCGGCTGCCACGCGGGTTCTGACGGAATAAGATCGGCCAGCTCCGCCTGACGCCCGGCGTAAAGCTGCCGGGCAGTGGCGATATCGACCGGCACAAAGCGCAGCCGGTCGCCAGCCTTAAGCTGGCCAATCTGCCACAGGTCGGCTTCGATCACCGTCACCGGGCAGACAAACCCGCCGAGGCTCGGGCCGTCCGGGCCGAGGATCACCGGCATGTCGCCGGTAAAGTCCACCGCGCCCACCGCATAGGGATTGTCATGAATATTGGACGGATGCAGCCCGGCCTCGCCGCCGCTGTCGCGGACCCACTCGGGTTTCGGGCCGATCAGGCGCACCCCGGTGCGGCTCGAGTTAAAGTGAACCTCCCAGTCGGTCGCAAAAAAGGTACTGATGTAATCCGCAGTGAAATACTCCGGTGACGCGTGGGGGCCGTAGATCACCCGTAATATCCGGCATGCCGGCAAATGTGGCACCAGCGCCGGTGGCAGCGTAACGCCAGCACCGGAGTCAGTCAGGGTAGTGAGGTGCAGGATGTCCCCGGTGCGCAGTGCCCGCCCCGCATGGCCGCCAAACTGACCCAGGGTAAAGGTGCTTTTACTGCCGAGGTAGTCCGGTACCACAATTCCACCGCGCAGGCAGAGATAGCTGCGCACCCCGGCGTCTTCCATACTACCCAGCGTTAAGGTTACGCCCGCCGGAATGGCGAACGTGCAGTTCATCGGCAGGGTTTTCCCCTCGAGCATCAGCGTCACCGGCGCGCCGCAGACCACCGCCACGCTGGCGGTATTGAAGCGCAGCGTCGGGCCAGTCAGCGTGATCTCCAGCGCGGCGGCGTCGGGGGGGTTATTCAGCAGGCGGTTGCCAAAGCGCAGCGCCCGGTCATCCATCGGGCCGGACGGCGGCACGCCCACGGCCCAGTAGCCGAGACGACCGGGATAATCCTGTACCGTTGTCTGCGTCCCGGCACTCAGCACCTCGACCGTGGTAGCCTGGTAGCTTAACCCGTCAAGGAAACGCGTCCAGGGTTCGCCACGGGCAAAAGGCGCTGAGTGGAGGATCTGCCGCAGATACTGACGATTGACCTCCACCCCGTACAGCCGCGTTTCACTGAGTGCGTCATCCAGCGCGGCCATCGCCAGCTCACGGGTAGCGCAGCAGGTGATGATTTTCGCCAGCAGGGGGTCGAAGAACGGCGGGATTTCGCAGCCGGACTCTACCCAGGTATCGATGCGCAGCCGTCTGCCGTCGGCGGGCGGAAAACTGACGTCGGTCAGCAGTCCCGGTGAGGGCTGGAACTGGCGACCGGGATCTTCGGCATAGACCCGGGCCTGAATGGCATGACCCTGAGGTGACAACGTCACTTCCAGCGCCGCCAGCGGTGGCAGTTCCCCCGCGGCCAGGGCAATCATCCAGCGTACCAGATCCACGCCCCACACCTGTTCCGTGACGCCGTGCTCCACCTGCAGGCGGGTATTCACCTCCAGGAACCAGAACTGCTCTGCGGCCGCGTCGTAAACGAACTCTACCGTTCCGGCGCTGCGGTAGCGGACGGCTTTGCCCAGCGTGATGGCGGCGGCACAGAGGGCCTCCGCCATGCCATCGGGCAGGTTCGGGGCGGGGGTTTCTTCCATCACCTTCTGATTGCGCCGCTGCACCGAGCAGTCGCGTACGCCCAGGGCTATCACCTCGCCCTGCCCGTCGCCAAAAATCTGCACTTCAAGATGGCGGGCGCGCGCAATGTATTTTTCAATAAATACCCCAGCATCGCTGAAGTTGTTCTGGCCCAGACGCTTTACCGCGTCAAAGGCCTGCAGCAGGCTGTCGTCATCATGGCAGACGCGCATACCGATGCCGCCGCCGCCGGCGGTACTTTTCAGCATCACCGGATACCCCACCACGCGGGCCGCTGCCAGCGCAGCATCCACGTCATCCAGCAGGTCCGTCCCTTCCAGCAGCGGCACCTGCTGCTGTTTCGCCAGCGCCCGGGCGGTATGCTTCAGGCCAAACAGGCGCAGCTGTTCGGCCGTCGGGCCGATAAAGGCGATGCCCGCCGCTTCACAGGCGTCGGCAAACGCTGCGTTTTCCGAAAGAAAACCGTACCCCGGATGGATGGCCTCTGCGCCACTCTCCCGCGCGGCGGCGATAATCTTTTCCACGTCCAGATAGGTCTGCGCCGCCGGGCCTTCTCCCAGACTGATGGCGCTGCCGGCCTCGCGGATGTGCAGGCTGCTGGCATCCGATTCGGAAAATACGGCAATCCCCGTCACATCCATCTCACGCAGGGTACGTAAAATACGGCACGCAATTGCGCCACGGTTAGCAATCAGCAGTTTTTTGAACATCAGGAAGACTCACACCAGGGCGGGCCGTCCCGCCAGAATCATGGCCGCCTGAGGTCGTCCTCAGGGGATAACAGCGTTTAATCAGCCGATCAGTTCCACACCAGCACTTCGGCAGCGGTCGGGTTCCAGCCGTTGCAGGGATTATTGAGCTGAGGACAGTTGGAGATCAGCACAATGACATCGCATTCAGCTCGCAGCTCGACGTACTTACCGGCGGCGGAAATACCGTCTTCGAAAGTCAGCCCCCCCTCCGGCGTTACCGGTACGTTCATAAAGAAGTTGATGTTGGCGGTAATATCCCGCTTATTCAGCCGCCCGTCGTGCAGGCAGGCGCAGAGAAAATTGTCGCGGCAGCTGTGCATATGCCGGGTCCCGGCGTGGTAACGCACGGTGTTGCTTTCCTGAGAACAGGCACCGCCAAGCGTGTCGTGACGGCCACAGGTATCGGCAACAAGGGTCAGCAGCGGGTTGCCCAGATTGGAATAGAGCACGCTGCCGGTCGTCAGGTAGGCATTGTTCTGGCGGCGCAGGGTACGCTGGGCGTCATAGCGCTCACGCGGGCTGGCCGCGCTGTAGAACAGCGTATCCACCGCCTGGTTACCCTCCAGATCGTGCAGCCGGACGGTCTGGCCTTTTTTCACCTCAAACAGAAAAGGTTCTCCTGCCGGGATGGTGTGGCGATATACCGCCTCAGCGGGCTGTTTTTCACTGGCCGTTAATGTCATCGGGGGGCTCCTTAAAGGGCAAAGCGCGTGATGTTGTCGAAGGCGCGCTGGTTTTCCGGGCGGGACGTTTTGCACCCTGCGGTCACCGCATCGCTGGCATCGTGCAGGCTTATCTGCACCGGGCGCGGGCGGTATGCCGGGTTCGGATCCATCGGGTGCGGCAGCGCGGTCAGTACCACCAGCACGTCCATCGGGGCATACAGTTCTACCGTGCTGCCCGGCGCGGAGTGACCGTCGTGGAAGGTGAAGGCGCCATGCGCATCAACGGTGACCTTGCTGAACAGATTGAGCACCATGTGCAGATCCTCCAGACCGAGGTTCCATTTGCCCATTTCCACCAGCAGGTTATCCAGCCCGTTGCGATGGAAGTCGTTGCGCCGCTCCTGATAGCGCCCCTGGCCGTATTTTTCTGCCGTTTCACTGGCGTTCAGCACGCCGCCGAAGCTGTCATGCCAGCCGCAGGTGTCGGTGACAATCGCCGCCAGCACGCGGCCCATATCAGAATAGAGACAGTGCCCGGCCGTCAGTCTGGCGGTGTGCTGCCCTTTCAGCGTGTCCGGCAGATTCAGCCGTTCGCTTTTCTCATGGGCGTTAAACAGCATCAGGCTGACGTTGGCCCCGCCGTCGGTATCAGTGAGGCGCAGAAGCTGGCCTTTTTTTATCACCAGCGAGGTGTGACCACCGCCGGGTAACGTTTCTTCACAGGGATGGGTCATGGGATATCTCCTGATTCAGGGAAAGGGTCGCCAGTGCCGGGTGTGGGATCACCGTACCGGGCGACTGACGCTGCCGCAGTCGGGTTTCATTCAGCGGCAGATCGTAGGTAATGCGGGCCCCCCAGGCGTTCGGCTCGTGCGGGTCAATACGCACTTTGTCGAACACCAGCAGCCGGGTACCGAGGTTGAACCCCTCTGACAGGTCGTGGGTGACCATAAACACCGTCAGCTGAGTTTCCTGCCACAGCGACAGCAGCAGCGCATGCATATCTTTGCGGATGCCGGGGTCGAGCGCGCCGAAGGGTTCGTCCAGCAGCAGGATGCGCGGTCGCATAATAAATGCCTGCGCAATCGCCAGCCGCTGCTGCATCCCGCCGGACAGCTGGGCAGGGTATTTTTCCAGAGCGTGACCTAATCCCACGCGCACCAGCATCTCCGCCGCCTGCTCGCGCGCCGCTTTTTTGCGCCGGCCAAAAAGACGCCCGATCAGCGGTGCCTGCGACAGTTCCAGACCGATGGCGACGTTATCCAACACGTTCAGATGCGGAAACACCGAGTAGCGCTGGAAGACCACGCCCCGGCTGGGGTCCGGTTCGGCCTTCAGCGGCTGCCCCTCCAGCAGAAGGCGGCCACGGCTGGGTTTTTCCTGCCCCAGCAGCAGGCGCAGAAAGGTGGATTTACCGCAGCCGGAAGCACCGACAAGGGTACAGAACTCCCCTTCACGGATGCTCAGGTTGAGGTTTTCCAGCACCACGTGGTTGCCGTACTCCTGCCACAGCTGTCTGACTTCGATAAAACTCATGATTTTTCTCCCTGAGCCCAGGGGAAGCACAGCCGGTTAAGGCGGCGCAGCCCGAGATCCATCAGCCAGGCCAGCAGCGTGATCCAGATGACGTACGGCAGGATCACGTCCATCGCCATATAGCGGCGCACCAGAAAGATGCGGTACCCCAGTCCGGCGGTGGCAGAGATCGCTTCGGCGGAGATCAGAAACAGCCAGGCGGAGCCCAGCAGCAGGCGCAGCGAGGTCAGCAGCCGGGTCAGTAACTGCGGTAACACCACCCGCAGTACCACCGTCCAACTGCTGGCACCGAGGGTCTGTGCCTTGATCAGGATCTCTGTCGGGATCTCCCGCGCCCGCTGCTCCAGGTCACGTGCCAGCACCGGCGTGATGCCAATGACGATCAGCATGATTTTCGACAGCTCATCCAGTCCGAAGACGATAAACAGCACCGGGAGAATGGCCAGCGGCGGCACCATGGAAACCACCGTCATAAACGACGACAGCGGCGATCGCCACAGCGGAAAAACCCCGGAGGCAATGCCGAAGACCAGCCCCAGAACGGAAGCGATCCCCAGCCCGATCAACAGCCGGCCCAGGCTGACGGCAGTATCCATCCACAGCAGATAGTCGCCGCTGCGTTTATCCGGTGTGAACGCCATACGCTGTACCGCATCAATCATCTGCCCCAGCCCGGGCAGCAGCTTGTCGTGCGGATTGGCGTCCAGCCGCACTGCCGAGCCGATAAAGTACGCCGCGATGACCAGCACGAACGGCAGCAGGACCAGCATCACGTGCATGCCCCGGTCAGGGTGTCGGTTAATTTGCCGCATGGTGCAGGCTCCTCAGGGATGAATTACAGGGTGCCGGCCGCCGCCATTTTCAGGTAGCTGTCGTCAAAGCGCAGTTTGATGTTGCCGCTGTCGCCCTGCGTGACGTTGCCGGGGAAGCTCATGCCAATAAAGTCAGCGCTCTGTGCGCCGTCACCGAGCAGCCCTTTTTCAAAAGAGAAGTCCGCCACGCGCTGCATGGTTTTCGCCAGCGCTGCGCCACTGACAAACGCAAGATTATCGGCCGGGGTGTAAAACAGGTGGGTGGTTTTTAACTGCGCCTGGTAGCCGCTGAGGTCAGTGCCGGAGGCAGAAGCCATGGCACTGAGCGCGGCGTGATCGCCCGCTTTCATCTGCGCCATCATTTCATACCACGCGCCGGTCAGGGCTTTACCGAGGGCCGGGTTATCTTTCAGCACCGCGCTGTTGACCACCATCATGTCGATCAGCTCGCCGGGCACCTGGGAAGACTCAAAGACCTCGGTGGTATCGGGGGTGTTTTTGATCACCGACAGCTGCGGATTCCAGGCCACGGCGGCCTGCACGCTGTTGGTGGCAAAGGCAGAGACAATATCGGCATCCGAGGTGTTTACTACGGTGACATCTTTTTCCTGCAACCCGGCTTTTTCCAGCCCGCGCACCAGCAGATAGTGGGACACCGACAGCGCCGGCAGGTAGACTTTCATTCCTTTCAGATCCTTCAGGGTTTTACCTTTTCCCTTCAGTACCACGCCGTCGTTGCCTTCGGAATAGCTGCCGAGGATCAGCGCGGTAGAATCCACGCCCCCGGCCGCCGGAATGGTCAGCGCATCCATATTGGTCATGGTACAGCCGTCAAACTGGCCGGCGGTGTACTGGTTAATGGATTCGATATAGTCATTAAGCTGGGTGACGTGAATTTTAATGCCGTATCTGGCCGCCCATTTGTCGATGATGCCGGCGCTGGCAATCTGGCCCCAGGGCATCCATCCGGCATAAATGGTCCAGCAGACGTTAAATTCTTTTTTTGCGGCGGCCTGGGAAGGCAGGCTGAGCAGCGCCGTCGCGCTGAGAAGGCAAATGCTGAGGATGCGGGCAAGTTTCATTGTAACCTCGGTGTTGGCGGAAAATACGGGGCAGCGCGACACCAGAGGTGTTGCTGTCTCCCGGGCTTTTATCCCGCCGTGTAACCCCAACCGAGGTCGCCAGCTCTCGGACCAGTCATCCACCGTGTGGACCGGAACCCTAGCCTGCTATTGTGATCAGTTATCGGTGTAACGCTGCTGCTGTCAGTAACAGAGCAAAAGTTGTGCCAGAATGCTTTTAGCAGTAAAACAGTGAGTTACCGTTAACGCTTTGCGTAAAACGATCGTCGATGGGGCATCATTTTCTGGCAGAGTGCATCAGAAGTGTGCAGTGTGGAAATAAACGCCCGTCTCATCTTACCTGCAGGCCGGAGAACCATGACACAGTCTCAACAGTTACGAAAAAAAGCGCTGATTGCCGGTGCCGTCGGCAACTTTATTGAGTGGTATGAATTCGCGGTTTACGGTTTTCTTGCCACGGTCATTGCCCGCAACTTTTTCACCCTGCAGGGCGAATCAGCCCTGACGGGCATTATCCTGACCTGGGCCGCCTTCGCCATTGCCTTTTTCTTCCGCCCGCTGGGCGCGATGGTGTTTGGCCGTATCGGTGACAGGATAGGCCGCAAGCCCACGCTGGTGGCGGTGCTGATCCTGATGACGCTGACCACCGCGGCGATTGGTCTGGTACCGGTTTATGCCTCTATCGGCCTGGCCGCCCCGCTGATCCTCACTCTGCTGCGCATTCTTCAGGGGCTGTTTGCCGGCGGGGAGTACGGCGGTGCGGTTTCCCTGATGACCGAGTTCGCCCCGAAAGGCAAACGCGGCCTGTATGGCGCCTGGCAGTCGCTGACTGTCGCCTTTGGCCTGCTGGCCGGGGCGGCGATGGTCGCGGTGCTGACAGCGACCCTGAGCGACGAGGCGCTGCATAGCTGGGGCTGGCGAATACCTTTTCTGACGGCGCTGCCGCTGGGCCTGGTGGCCCTGTGGCTGCGTATGCAGCTGGAAGAAACCCCGACCTTTAATCAGGCAAAAACGCAGCCTGATGCGCCGCGCGGCGGGCTGGTGTTCCGGGTGATCCTGCTGGGCATTGGCCGGGTGATGGTCTGGTCGGCGGCGGGGTATACCTATCTGGTGGTGATGCCGACCTACTTACAGTCGGTGCTGCACACCGGGCTGAACCAGGCGCTGGTGATTGCCGTGCTCTCAAATGTGGGCTTTGCCCTCACCATCCTGCCTGCGGGGATGCTCAGCGACCGCCTCGGCCGCCGTAACGTGATGGTATTTGCCAGCGTGATGCTGCTGATCTTTGCCTGGCCGCTGCTGAAGGTGCTGCAGATGCCCGACATCAGTTTGCTGGTGAAGTGCCTGGTGGTGATGTTTGCGGGAGGGCTGGTGGGCCTGCTGGCCGGCCCGGGGCCCGCCATGTTGTCTGAGATGTTCCCCACTCACGTTCGCTATACCGGGCTGGGGCTGGCCTATTCCCTTTCTAACGCCCTGTTCTCTGGCTGCGCAGGGTTAATTATCAGCGGGCTGATCAAACAAACCGGTAATAATGATATTCCGGCGTTTTACGTGATGGCGACCGCCGTTGTCAGCATCGCCGCCCTGATGACGCTGCGGGCTGACGACCACCGCCGGTCGCTGGATGAGTGATGGCAGCCGTTCGTTCAGGCAGGCTCTGGCGAACGGCAACATCATTACACCTTTAACCGCCACCGGAGTGCCGTTAACAGCAGAGCGCTGCCAAGGGTGCAGGCGGCCATGCCGAGCACCCGCAGCGGATGATAGGGAAACCACAAGAAAAAGAGGACACTGAGAACGGATACACAGACCACACTGCCCCAGCGCCAGGGAACAAAAGCCATTATCAGCAATGCCGGGCAGGCAAGGTAATAAAAATAAAAAGAGACAAACATTAATCCCACGCTGCGGTGAGAAACGATCTGATAATGGCTGGCATACCCCATATGTAATGTCTGATAGCCCGCCACCATTAGCACCGCACAGGCAATAAACAGCCCCACCCTGATCGCATGACGTTTCATGACGTAATCCATTTTTCATTCACTGCCGTCAACGCCAGCCGCCGACAGACACCGTGCCGGATTATGCCGGACTTTACCCGGCGAGATCACGCCTGTTTTTTTAACTCAGCGCCGCCGCCGGGACAATATGCTGCCCCGGCGGTGCGTTCAGCGCAGAGACCAGCAGCGCCCGGGCAATATTTTCCGCCGGGTTAAGCCGCAGGCTTTTGGGCAGGACAGGCCCCGCCACGCTCAGTATGCGCATCATCAGCGATTCCACCGGACGCGGCGCCTGACGCTCACCGCCAATCAGGCCCGGCCGAACCAGCGTCAGCGAGGCAAACCCCAACCGGGCCAGATCGCGCTCCAGCTCACCCTTAACCCGGTTGTAGAAAAAGCGCGAGTCCACACGGGCGCCAGCCGCAGAGTTCAGCACGCAGGTCGCGGTGCCCTGCGCTCTGACCCGCCGGGCGAAGGCCAGCGGATAGTGATAGTCGACGCGTGTAAACGCTTCACGGCTTTTAGCCTGCTTCATAGTGGTGCCGAGCGTACAAATCATCGCATCAACCTGCCACCAGTCCGCCGCCTCGGGTAAATGGTCGAAATCCACGACCGGGGCCAGCAGCCTGGGGTGCGCCGGCAGCGTGCGCCGCACCGGGGCCACCACCGAGGTGACCCGGGCATCCGCCAGCGCCAGCCGCAACAGGTGCCCGCCCACCAGTCCACTGGCCCCGACCAGCAGCAGTTTCATCTCAGGCTCTCCCGGCGAACTGGCCAATCGCCTGCACCACCGGGGTGCTGCCATCGGTCAGTTCGATGATTTTGTGCGTCACCTGCGGTTGTCCGACCAGGGTTGCCAGGGCGGCAGCAACGTTATCACGAGAAATGTTGCCATAGGGGATGGCCAGTCCGGCGGTGACGTTGCCGTTGCCGGCATCGTCCACCAGCGTGCCGGGGCGCAGGATCACCCAGTCCAGATCGCTGGCAGCCAGATGCACATCGGCCTGCTTCTTCACCGCCATATAGTTTTCAAAGGTGTCCGACCCGGCTTTACCCCGCCCGGCTTCCGGGAAGGCAGACACCAGCAGAAAACGTGCAACACCAGCCCGGGTGGCCGCGGCGACCGCCAGTTCCAGCCCTTTTCCATCAATGGCATTGGTGGTTTCCATACCGCCTTTGCCGCCCGCACCGGCGGTGAAGACCACACAGTCGCAGCCGCGCATCAGCCCGGCAAAGTCAGTCACGCTCAGGGCCGTCAGATCTCCCTGCACGGTATCCGCGCCCAGACTTTTCAGTTGCTCACCCTGTTCGCTATGACGATGAAGCCCCACCGGCCGATGGCCCTGCTCTGCCAGCTGGCTCACCAGACGGCGGCCAATCTGGCCCGCTGCACCAATAATAAAAACCTTACTCATCACGATCTCCGGAAAATGAACCTGTCTTACATCTTAGCTTATTCACTGTGACCCGCCTCGCAGTTCGGGGCAATGTAAGCTGGAATGTATCGGCGGTCGGCGCTCTGGGTGCCGCAGGATGGAGTGGTGATCGGATTTGATGGCACCGGGGGTACAGGATCTTGCCACCGCTGTCGATAGTTGAGCCGAGGTCGCAGGAGATTAGACGCGAGGCAGTGAGCCTGCTGCTGAAGAAGATGAATGACCCACTGAGTACAGCGCAGAAACCCACTTTACAGTGGCGCTATGTGACTTCCAGATAACAGATGAAAAATAAGGCGGCACCGAAACCCGTCCGGCGCCGCTGAGGCAGGTCAGAGGTGTTTTTTCAGCAGTTCGGCCAGCGCCGTCATGCCCCTGATGATTTTTTCATCACCGTGGGTGGAGTAGCTGAAGCGGGCAAAGTTGTCGCGCTGCACGGTCGGGAAGAAGGTGGCACCCGGCACCCAGACCACTTTCGCCTCTGGCACCGCATGCTCCAGCATAAATTTCGCCGTATCAAAACCTTCCGGGAACTCCATCCAGGTAAACAGGCCACCGTCAGGATCGGTCCAGCTGATCCCCTGCGGGAATTCGCTTCTGACCACCGACAGCATGGTTTCTTTCTTACGCAGATACTGCGCCTTGATGGTCTGGATATGATCGTCGATATTGTGCCTTTCCAGATACATCGAGACTGCAGCCATGTTCAGGGTGCTGCACTGCGTATCCGCCGCCAGCTTCAGCAGGCCCAGCTTCTCGGTGATTTCAGCAGAGGCCACTGACCAGCCAAGGCGCAGGCCCGGGGCGAGGATTTTGGAGAAGCTGCCGAAGTAAATCACCCGTCCTTGCGTATCCATGCTTTTCAGCGTGGGCACTTTATCCCCCTGATAGCGGACTTCGCGGTACGGCGAGTCTTCCAGAATAATAAAGTCATACTGGTTGGCCAGCTGGATCAGATGCTGTCGACGCGCCAGCGACAGCGTTATTCCGGTTGGGTTATGGAAGTCCGGGACGGTATACAGCAGCTTAATGCGCTGCCCCTCTTTCAGCTTCTGCTCCAGTACGTCGGTCATCAGCCCCTGCTCGTCCATCGGGATCGCCAGATAGCCCGGCTGGCAGGTATTAAAGGCGATCAACGCGCCGAGAAAGGTCGGGGCTTCGGTGGCGATCAGGTCACCGGGGTTGATCAGCAGCCTGGCCGCCAGATCGAGCCCCTGCTGGCTGCCCTGCAGGATCAGCACCTGATCTTCTTCACAGACGATACCGTCCGCGGCCATACGCTGCGCGATTTGCTGGCGCAGCTTCGGCATCCCGGTGGAATGAGTATATTGCAGCGAGACTTCACCAGGGCCTGCAAGCAGCTCGCCAAAAATAGCCTGAAGTTCCCGCGCCGGAAACAGGCTGGAATCCGGATAACCGCCGCCGAAGGAAATAATCGTGGGATCTGCACCGAACTGCAGGAGTTGCCTGATGGCCGAAGGCTTCACACCCTCCATTCTGTCCGCGTAACGCGTGGTCATGTTCCGTATTCTCTTTAAGGGTATTGGGCTGGAATAACGTTATGAGAAATCAGTATAAGCTGTCAATTAATTAACTTTTTATTTCAGTTTGATGGCGTTTTTTAACCTTCACACAGGATCCTGATCATCGCATCTTGATGCTTAGCGATCGACTCTGGATGTTCTGGCCCCCACTGCGGATAACTCATCATCAACACCTGCTTCAGGCTCTCGGCATTTTTAGACTGACGGTAGTGCTCTTTTTTCGCATTCGGAAGATAGTTGCTCAATTTCGAGTTGGTGCTCCGGCTAATAAGGCAAAGGTTGCCAAAACTGTCCACACCTTCGGGAAGACGTTTACTCGCCTTCAGCGGTTGGCCGCTCAAAGGGTTGCGAGGGTAGTAATGTTCCACCGAAGTACGAAAAGTGAAAGAGAACTTCTTAAAACGTGGGAGAACATAGTGCATATTCCCACATTCGGGCATTTCCCCCTCAGTCAGCCTTCGCCACAAGAGGTAGTCCAGCCTGTTAAAGATAAAGTTGGGGATATGGGTATGCTGCCTTAGCACCTGAGTATCCAGTTCTGCGGGAACCATCGCCTCCTTGTAAATGATTTCATAGAAATCGAGCGGATCACCAGTGCGCGTGACGCCATAGCGGCCAAAAAAGATACGGTTGCTGAGATTTTCAAGAAACTCCAGATAACGGGTATCATCAATTTCTCCCTCTTCATCCCAGCATGATACCAAATAGTAAAGGGCTGCATTGAGCCAGTGCTTATAAACCTGAGCAGGGAATGAAACGTGCAGCATGGCCAACAGCATCGTTAATTGCTTATTTAGCTTGTCATTTTTGCTACTGTTCACGTAATTGAAATTATTCTGCTCGTTCAAATAACGTTTTAACGTTTTCAGGCTCCAATCCTCATCGTTTTCGCGCTTGATAATGTAGCGGTCAAACAGGATTCGAGCCTGAAGAAGAGAAACAATAAACCATTCAGGATCGTCATACTCGCCGATCATGAATTCATTGAATGATTCCAGCAGGCGCTTATCATCCAGTGGAACGTCTTTTTCCGTCATCAGGCGCAACACATGTAACAGAAAATTGGGAAACGTAATAATGGTGCTGAAGGTTCCATTTTGTTCAGCCACCATCGATGAGACTGTTTTAAATCGCGGTGTCGCGATGATTTGTGCTAAAGTCTGTTCTTTATCTATTTGATTTTTTTTGGCTAAGACCTCACTTAGCTGGTCGAAGTCATCTGGAATTTTATCCCATTTTTTACCAAAGACCTCATTTCTCACGCGGGTGTCTATACCCATTTGTACATAGCGATTCATATCGGCGCAGGCTTCCCACACACAGGCAAACGCATGACGTTGTTTGTCGCTCTCCAGCTTTTCCATCAACCGTGCCTTCAGCACTTCGTGCTTTTCTAACTGTTCACCACGGTTATTCATGATTTCAAAGTAGTGGTTAAGCTCGGTATCAGCTGGGACGACAACGCGTAAGATTTTTACTCGTTGCAACAGATAACGGGTAAAAATACCTACAGTGGTCCGTTTTTTGAAGGAGGCAAGTGTCCTGTTCACTACCTCATACGCTGCAATAATATTGCGTTCTTCTGGTTCATCACTTTTACGTCCAGGATCAGTAAATAACTTCCTTAAAGTCCTGTCGGACACTTTTCGACTGTCGAAACCCAGATTACTGTGATCAATGCCGTTAATGGCCTGACTGTACTCATTTTTTAGCACCGACAGCAAAATGCTTAAGGTCGTATGACGCTGCTGGCCATCAATGGTTTCGAAGTAACCATCAGCGCGGCGATAGACAACCAGACTGCCTATATAATAATCTTCGGTTTTTTTCAGCATTGCTACATCCATGACGTCCTGAATGAG
Source organism: Erwinia persicina NBRC 102418 (assembly GCF_001571305.1). Classification (GTDB taxonomy): domain Bacteria; phylum Pseudomonadota; class Gammaproteobacteria; order Enterobacterales; family Enterobacteriaceae; genus Erwinia; species Erwinia persicina. Next base: position 231,474 of record NZ_BCTN01000002.1, read on the forward strand.
CTGAATAATCTCCGCCTCTCCCCACGCGTAATTTCGCTGATAAGCAGGAATGGTATAGTGATCACTCTGGAATAGTTGCGCCACCGATAACTCGCGGAGATCGTCATGTTCTGTTAGTCGTTGACCAGTCATTTTTATTGCCATTAGTTTACGTACCCTTGCTGCCGAAATTGCTCAATTAACCCGTCAATATGGGTTCCTTTAATCTCATGCTCTTCCACCGGAGCAATGGGAAAAGCCAGAACGGCAAGCGGGGTTAAAGCACAGGCGATAACTTGCAACACCCCCCCCTGCTCCCTGCCAACATTATCTATGGATTCAATGACCACACGCTGCTGCAGCAGGCGAATGCGATAACTCCACAAAAAACATAACATGGCAGCCTTTTCCAGGTGTGCATCACCAAAGCGATCGTAATAGAACATCACCGAACAAAAGAACAAATTACGGACATAATGGTCACCGCGACGGCTACGGCCCGTATAAGTATTTAGGGTATTGATCAGTTCCCTTATTTGCGGTTTATCATCAATAAACAAGGACTGATACATATCGGTGTAATACTGAATATATTCAAAAAAGCGTTGTCCATTTATCAGTACCTGACCAACCTGAAAGGGATAACTCATATGCTGCCGATCCCATTGCCTTACCGGGTCGTGGTTATAATGATTAACATGATAATCAATGGCGCGCATAGAGGCAGCAAAAGGATAGTCGTGGGCGTTCAAATTAACGCCTTTGAACACATCCAGATTATGCCGGGTAAAAAACTGACCTGGCTGGCCTTGAGACCATCTGCGCAGTCGATACAGGTAGTTACTCATAATAACCTGAACCGAGGGTGGGCTAGTTGTATTTTCAGGGTCTGGGTCAACGCCGTTCTCCCAACGTGCCACGCAAAGAGCACGTTCCACATCGCTGTTTTGTTCCATTTCCCGCAAATGAAAAGCTTTGAGCAAGTCATGAGGTTCAAGTGACTTTCCGCGGGCATTTTGAGAGTCAAAAAACTGGAATGCCTCACTCAGGCTATTCAGGATCACTACGATAAGTTCACATTTATGTAGCAGAAAATGCAGCAACTCTTCTCGATCGGCATTTGACAGCGCCTGGATCCGACTGAGAACCAGCGCAGCGTTATGTTGCAGATTTTCCACCGTGACGGGATAAGTAAACGAGTGATTAAGCAATTCAGCACTGAACTGTTGCTGACGACCTAATAGCTTACAAATTAGGGTCAGGGTAATTAATCGCTGCTGTCCATCGACAATACTCAACGTACGCTGCTTTTCTTGATGCAGAACTACCGTGCCCAGACGATAGCTTTGTTTCTCGCGATGATGAATCACATCATCCAGCAGTTGATTAACTTGAGCAGCCTGCCATTTATAGGGCCGTTGATAGTTGGGAATACTGAGTGACTGGCTTAATAAATCTTTGACTGACAGAATATCTTTACGGGTAATTGCCATGGCTAACGACGCCTCTCCCTGTGTGCCGGTAAAAGTCTGGTTGTCCCTGAATTAGAGGTTCATCCGGTGCGTAAGGATATTCTATCGTCCAAAAGCACTGAAACTGTAATGAAAGTTGTTCTGAAGCCCGCCAACCCCGCCGCGCAATTCACCCGCGTATCCAGTTGCACAAGCGTGCTTGAAATCATCATTGCGACCCTATCAATGCGCCGGGTGCTGCGACAGCCAAAGCTGGCAGGACAAAGCCTTTTATTTCGCCTGACGCGGCCAGAGAAATCGCGGACATCAGGGTGGTTTTTGTGAGATATGTCACACCCTTTTTATTCAACTATTTTGAACATTATTGGCAATTTATTCCGCTATCAGTTGATTATTAGCAGGCGTAGTATTTATCACATCAAGGCGACACGCCTTATCTTATAAAAATACCCTGAGGAATACATTATGAAAACCATCAAAACTTTCGTCGCTGTTGCTGCTCTGTCTCTGATCTCTTTCGGCAGCTTTGCCCAGAGCGTGACTGCGACGGCCTCTACGCTGTCCGCAGCAGAAGCGCAGATTGCCGCGCAGGCTCAGCAGGCAGGTAGCAGCTACAAAATCACCGAGGCCAACTTTAACAACGGCGTGCACATGACCGCTGAACTGATTAAATAAGTGGCATTCTGATTTAAAAAAAAGCCCCGAAAGGGGCTTTTTTATTGACGTTAAAAAGACAGCGTCACGACTCCGACGCCACCAGTTTTTGTAATACCTCCAGCTGCACCACCGCCTCCTGCATCGCATCCATACCGCTGGTCATCTCATTCAGCTTATCGAGATTGTCACTGATGCTTTTTCGTTCATGCGCCGTCTGGCTGCTCATCGCCGCGATGGCGTTGGCCGCATCAATGCTCTCCTGCGCCATCTGGCGGGCGCTTTCCACGGTGTCGACCGCGACCTTACGAATGTTCAGGATCGTGCTGACCGCGTCGCGGATGCTGTGCGACGTTGCCTCTGCCTGATCTTTCGAAGACTGCGCCAGCCGCCGAACTTCGCTGGCGACCACCGCAAAACCGCGACCGGCCTCTCCGGCGCGGGCAGCCTCTACCGCCGCGTTGAGCGCAAGAATATTAGTCTGGAAGGCGATATTACTGATGCCGCTGTTGATGGTGGTGATCCCGGCGGAGATGGTTTCTAACTCATCCAGCCCGGCACTGAGCTGATGCTGAGCCTGCTGGCTGTGCAAGGCCGCGTCGCTGATGGAGCGGATATTGCTCTCCGCCGCCGTCAGCGCCTCGCTCTGACTGCGGGTCGCATTCTCCAGCAGTGGCAGCGACTGCATCAGGGGATCCAGCTTTTGCTGGTACGCCACAACCTGATTAACAATCCGGGTTTGCAGGGCATTCAGCGCCTCCCAGCGACGCAGCGCCCGCTGGGCGTAATGGCTGGCGTAAGCGGCATACTGCACCGGAAAATCCTGCATCGCATCGCAGGGCTGGTTGAAAAAGGCCAGCGCCGAGAGCGTCTGATTGATCGGCACCCCGAGAATTTCACCAAAGCTGGAGAACCCGGCCGACGGGATAGCCGTAAAAAAGTGTGCCTGCGGCAGACGGGCCTGATTGCCGACCCGGCGCAGCACGCAGTCGTTCAGCAGCAGCGCCGCCGGCTGGCCGTAGCGCCCGGTAAATGCCTCCCAGTCCGTGCGGGTGGCGGCGGCAAAGTCGGTCTCCTGCAGCAGGTGCAGACGGTCGCCAAATTCCAGATCGCAGAAAAACTGCAGCCGGTCAGAATGGAAGGTTGCCACTGAGCGGATAAAGTACTCCTCCCCGACTTTCACCGCAAAGGTCAGGCCTGCAAGACGGGCCTGCAAACCGGACGGTGTGCACTGCAGGTGCGAACAGAGCGCTTCAATCACATTATGCTGGCGACCGCTGGCGTCGAATAGTGACGTGACAGTACGTGCCACCGGATCCGCATCGGCCACCAGCCAGCTCTGCGCCGTGGGCGCAAAGTTCTGGCTTTTAAACGGCGCAAAGGACTTGCCTTCCGCCATCTGGCAAAAGACGATCACTGCCTTGCCCTGCAGGATCCGCCCTCCACTGCCGATCCAGGTGCCGTCAAAGTCCAGCGTGCCGCCGGCAGAACCGCCAATTGCCAGGCACGGAAAACGTCCGCTGGCATACCAGGCCTGCATCAGAAAGCCTTCGGAGGCGGATAAGCCGTCACAGAAAATCAGCGCAAAGGTGCGCCCGGCCGACAACGGCATTTTGACGGTCATCCGTTCCAGCTCACGCTGGATAGCATCCACGCGCTGCCGGGCCGTCCGGGTATCCTGCACGTGCAGGTCGATCTCATGCACTTCATGACGGGCGACCAGGCTCTCCGGCAGCCACAGCCAGCTTCCCTGCTGACCTGCGCCATCGCAATAGGTACTGTGCCCGCGGCCGCTGCACAGTGCACCGTTTGAAGAAAGGGTCAGCACGCTGCGGCGCGAACTGTTCAGGCTCTGCCAGGCCTGGCTTACGCGGCTGAATTCAGCCTCAGGGGGAACAAAACTCAGCAGCAGCCCGGCGCTGTGGCGGCTTAAACCCAGCGCGTTCATGCTGGCGGGCGGCTGGCGGGCGTCAAAGACACCGGCACGCGGCTGACGACCGCTCCGTTTTAGCCGGGCGGCTGTGTTCCAGAAAGAAGAATGACTCATTATTGCCTACTCAGGGACGAAAGAGGGGTGACTGGTCTGTGCAATCCATTAGCGATGAAGCGGCCGGAGGAGAAGAGGCCCCCCGCCGCTGTGCACTGGTTATCGGCACGGGCAGCGAAAGCCTTAACAGGGGTTGAGCACCCGAACCGCCCCCGTGCCGGCCCGCTGTTTTTATTGTTCTTTTCGGTACCTCAATAACGCCATCAGGAATGGCCAGTGCCAGCCTTCCCCTTCCTTTTCCAGGCGAAGATAGCCAGGGAATGGCAGCCAGTACGTTAAAGAATATGTCCCCCCTGTCGAGATCAATTGGCTCAGGAGAGGCGCAGCATGAGGCCATGCTTTATCAGGTCGCCAGACGGACTTTTCTGCACCAGAATAAACAGGGAGATGTGAAATGACGGCGGAGAATGATGATGAGAATAACGATCCTGTTACTGCTTACCTGCCTTTTACCCCAGACACACGCGGCGGCGGACAGCAGCTGCACGCAGCGGTGTTACGTTGAAAACAGCCGCTGCGACCGGGACAGCGGCAGCGGCTGCAGCAGCACCCTGCAGCGCTGCCTGCAGACGTGCGGCCGCTAGCGACTGTACCTCAGACGTGATCCCGGCTTAACGGGATCACCAGCGGCGTGCCGTAGAACGGATCGTCAATAATACGGCAGTTGAGGTCAAAAACGGTTTTTACCAGCGCCTCGCTGAGGATCGCCTGCGGTGCGCCTTCAGCCACCACGCCCCGCTGGTGGACGGCAATCAGATGGTCGGCGTAGCGGCAGGCCAGGTTCAGATCGTGCAGCACCATGACGATGGTTTTATTCTGCTGCCGGTTAAGGTCGCGCAGCAGATCCAGCACCTCAATCTGATGGGCCAGATCGAGAAAGGTTGTGGGCTCATCCAGCAGCAGAATGCCGGTGTTCTGCGCCAGCGTCATGGCAATCCAGACCCGCTGCCGCTGCCCGCCAGAGAGCGCTTCAACCGGGCGGTCTGCCAGTGCGGTGGTGCCCGTCCGCTGCAGGGCGGCGTCCACTTCCGCCTCATCCTGCGCTGACCACTGCTGCAGCCAGTTCTGCCACGGGTAACGCCCCAGGCTCACCAGCTGGCGCACGTTAATCCCTTCCGGGGCCACCGGATTCTGCGGCAGGATCGCCAGTTCCTGCGCCACGTTGACTGTGGATTTCTGCTGGATGTCTCCCCCGTTGACCCATACCGAGCCGCTGTGAGGTTTAAGCAGGCGGGCAAATGCGCGCAGCAGCGTGCTTTTACCGCTGCCGTTACTACCGATCAACACCGTCACTTTGCCCTTTGGCAGCGTAATGTCCAGATCGTCAATAATGGTCTGATTCTGGTAACTCAGGGTCAGACTGCGGGCGGCGATGGCCGTCATAACTCAGTTTCCTTAGTGACGCTGTGCGATCAGCAGATATAAAAAGAATGGCGTGCCAAGCACGGCGACAAAAATGCCCGCGGGCAGATCGGCCGGCAGAAAAAGCACCCGTCCGATCAGGTCAGCCAGCATCAGCACCATGGCACCCACCAGGGCGCTCATCAGCGCCTGTCCGGTAAACCCCGGGGAAACCAGCCGTTTGCCAATGTGCGGAGCAATCAGCCCGACAAACGCCATCGCTCCGCCCCAGGCAATCGCCACGCCGGCCAGCGCCACGCTTACCAGCAGCAGCCCGCCGCGCTGCCACTCAACGCGCACGCCAATCCCCCCCGCCAGACCCGGATCCAGCTGCTGCACGATCGCCTGTCGTGCCAGCCAGACCAGCAGCGGCAGGATCGCCAGCAGCCACTGTGCCAGCGCTGTCGCCTGTGACCAGGTGGCACCGTAGACGCTGCCCGTCAGCCAGAGGTACGCCGACAGCGTGGTGGTCAGCGGGCTGAAGACCAGCACCAGCGTGGTCACCGCCCCCAGCAGCGCCGAGATACCCACGCCGATCAGCACCAGACGCAGCGGTGAAGCGCCCCGCTTCCAGGCCAGCAGCCAGACGCAGCTGGTTGCCAGCCCGGCTCCGGCCATGACCGCCAGCGGCAGCAGGCCGTCGCCCCACGTCAGGCTGAAAAAGGCCAGATAGAGCACGGCGGCGGTGCCGGCACCGCTGGTGATGCCCAGCAGGTCGGGCGAGGCCAGCGGATTGCGGATAATACTTTGCAGGATCAGCCCTGACACCGCCAGCGCCCCGCCCACCAGTCCCGCCAGCACGATACGCGGCAGGCGCAGCTGCTGAATAATAAACGTCATACCGCCCGGATCGTCGCTGACCAGCAGCCGCAGGACGGTTAAAGGTGACATTGTCACCTTACCCTGAGTCAGTGACAGCAGCATGACCAGCAGCAGTGCGCCCGTCGCCAGCAGCACACGCCCTGCGGTACTCAGGTTGATCTGCCGGGAGAAACCGCCGCGCCGGAAGGTGATCACTTTATCCATATCGTCCTCCGCGCCGTGCCAGCCAGATAAAGAATGGCGCGCCGAACAGTGCGGTCATCACGCCGACCGGCACCTCCTGCGGCAGGATCACCACCCGCGCCAGCATGTCGGCCAGCAGCAGCAGCAGTGCCCCGCCCACCGCACAGCCCGGCAGCAGCCAGCGGTGGTCAATGGAAAGGGTTCTGCGCACCATATGCGGTACCACCAGTCCAATAAAGCCAATGCTGCCGGCCAGCGCAACGGCACAGCCGGCCAGCACCACAATCAGCCCTGCCAGCAGCAGCCGGATGCGTCCGGCGTGCTGTCCCAGCGCGGTGGCGATGTCGTCTCCGGCATTCATCACATTCAGCTGCCCGGCAAACAGCAGTGCCACCGCCAGCCCCAGCCCACTGAGCGTCAGAACGGGCCAGACTGCAGACAGCTCACGTTCGGTCAGCGATCCGGCCAGCCAGAACAGCACCGTATCCAGGCCCTGCTGATCGATGACCAGCAGGGCCTGGCTGAAGGCGGTAAACAGGGCGGTGATCGACGCCCCCGCCAGCACAATGCGCAGTGGATTTAAGCTGCCGCGCCCGGCCGTACCGATGGTCCACACCAGCGTGCCTGCCAGCGCCGCGCCGGTAAAGGCGCACCACAGTAAGCTGTTCAGGGAGGCAACGGAAAACAGCGAGCTGCCGAGAATAATCAGGAAAGTCGCGCCGGCATTGATACCAAACAGGCCGGGTGACGCAAGCGGGTTACGCGTCAGCGCCTGCATCAGCGCGCCGGCTACCGCCAGGCTGGCCCCCACGGCCAGCGCCATCAGGGTGCGCGGCAGACGGGAAGTGGTGACGAGGATATGCTGCAGGTTCATGGCATCATGGCGGACCAGTGCGCCCCAGACCTGCGGCAGAGAGATCCAGCTGGCCCCGGTCATCAGACTGAGCACCACCGCGACGGCCAGCAACAGCGTCAGCAGGCCGAGTTTCAGCGCGGGGCTCATGCTGCCGGCTCCGTGAGTAGCAGACGTTCAATGTCGTCCAGCACCGCACTGGCGGCGATTATCCCCCCTGAGAGCACCCAGGTCACGCTGTCCACCTGCCACACCCGGTGATGCTGTGGTGCCTGCATTTGCTGCCACAGCGGATGCCTGACCAGACTTTGGTAGTTTTCCCGCACCACGGCTTTTTCCGCGTGCAGCATCACGAAGAACAGGTCGGCGTTGACCACCGGCAGGCTCTCGCGTCCGCTCAGTTTGATCGACACGCCCGTTCCCTGCCGGGCGGCTTCATTCCAGGTGAAACCCAGTTCGCTGAGGATCGTGCCGGGAAAACTCTGCGGCAGATAGCTGCGCAGGTGGTCAGCCCGGATATCCAGCACTGAAACAGTCAGCGGCCAGCGTGCGGCAAAATGCTGCGCCAGCAGGCCGCGCAGCCGGGTGACACGCTGCGTGAAGCGGGTCAGCAGATCCCGGGCACCCTGCTGACGATTGACCGCCGCCCCCACGGCGTGGACGGTCTCTCTGAATTCAAACACATTATCCAGCATGACCAGCGGCGCGATCTGTTTCAGCAGCGGTGCCAGCGCCTGATGGCGAAAGCGGGAGGCAATAATCACGTCCGGCCGCAGCAGCACGATATCTTCCAGGCTGGGCTGGGTTTCGAGACCCACATGCGGCACATTCTGCAGTGCCGTACGCAGATAGCGATAAGTGGGTTTTTCACTCCAGGAGTCCACGACCGCGCAGGGGATCACCCCTAGGGCCACCGCGGCGTCGGTGGCCCCCTGGAACAGCGTGATCACCCTGAGCGACGCAGGTGCGGCGCGGGCCGGGGCCAGAAAACAGGCGGCAATAACCCCTGCCCCCAGCCGCAGCAGATAGCGTCGTTCAGGACAGGGTAAGACCTCAGAAATCAACGTTGTAGCCCAGCGTCACCGTGCGTCCACGACCGGAGAAATAGCGGTCAGGCTCCACCAGCGCGCTCTGCGAATAATAGGTCATGTACTGTTTATCAAACAGGTTGGAAACCGCCAGGTTAAGCTGTCCCCGCGGCAGCTTGTAGCCCACGGCAGCATCAACCAGCGCGTAGCCGGTAAAGTCTTTATCTTCCTCATCAAACTCACGACTCAGCGCCCAGTTGGCCTGAATAAACGAGGTCCACTGAGGTGACCAGTTGGCAGACCAGCTGGCGATAATGCGGTCAGGAGAGACGTTCAGGCCGTCGAGTTTCGCATCCAGGCTGCCGTTATCATCGCTGTCATAGCGGCCGCGCATGTGGGAGTAGCTCAATTTCAGACGGTGATCGTCGTTCACCGCATAGCCCAGCGTACCTTCAAACCCGTCTATCTTCGTTTTCTCACGGCGCGTGACATACATATCCCCGACGCGGTCAACGCGGCTGCCCAGTTTAGACTTTGACTCGTAGTAGCTGAGTTCAAAGTCAAACGGCTGCTGATCCACGCGGAAGCCGTATTCGGTATTCTCCGTCACAATCGGCTGCAGATTCAGGAAGGTGCCGGCGCTCATGCCAGGCTGATTGATACCGCGCAGTACGCGGCCCACGTCCGGCATGGCAAAGCCCTGCGAATAGTTGGCAAACAGGCTCAGCGGCGCTACCGGCGTCCAGACAGCACCGACGTTGTACAGCGTTTTATCAAAGTCCGGCTTGCCCCCTTCCACCGTGACGCTGTTAGCGCTGGCAATGGTCTGGTAACTGTCGATGTCCAGGCGGGCATACTCATAGCGCACGCCGCCCGACAGCTTGAGCGATTCGACGGGTGTCACTTCCAACTGTAAGAACGGTGACAGGTCGGTGTATTTGATTTCCGGGACATAGGTACGCCCGGTTCCCCACAGATCCTGCTTCGACTGGTCAAACAGGGTATCGAAGCCCAGCGTTACCTTCAGATAGTCGTCCCAGATATCCGCTTTGGTCAGCGCCATCTTGGTACCGTACTTGGTGGTGACCGCACGCGACTGATCGTACAGCGTACCGACAGGCGCAATGCTGGGATCCTGGAATGAACCGGACAGCGCAGAACCGAACAGGGCTTCATAATGCTGATAATACGCCAGCGCCGTCAGCTGCATGCCGGCCAGGTTGTAGTTGTCATAGGTCACTGCGGTGTTCCACACGCTGTTATGCGGCGCATCGCCTTCCGGGGTACCCTTGATCGAGGTGGTGGGAATGCCGCGATCGCGATCCCCGGTGACGCTCAGGTAGTCATTCTTGCCCTTAAGCTGGTAATAGCTGGCACTGAGCTGGATACGCTGATCGTCGTCCAGCCAGTAGCCCACCTTCCCCAGCAGGTCATAGGCGCGTGAATCCATCAGGTCACCCTGGGTGTTATCTACACCGACCGGACGGTTGTTGCCGTCAAGGTACAGGCCCTGATCCTCATAGCTCGCCGAGAACAGGTAGTCGAGATACTCTTCCCGGCCATTCACGCTGTAGGTGGACTTATAGCTCATGGTATCGCCCTTCAGCTGCGAGGTGGGCGATGAGGTTTCGATGCCAAAATGCTGATTCAGCGCCCCCGGCTCCGGTCGTTTGGTGATCAGATTGATCACCCCACCTGCCGCGCCAATGCCGTTGCTGGCGTTCGCGCCGTGGATCACCTCAATGCGTTCAATCATTGAGGCATCAATGGTGTGCATTTCCCGTCCGGTGGGACGCAGCGGGTTTGACTGTGGAATGCCGTCAATCATCACCAGCGGCGTGCGGCCGCGCAGGGTTTCACCGCTGCCGCTCATTTTCTGCCGGCTGGGTGAGAAAGAGGGCAACAGGTTGCTGAGGATCTGCGAGGTGTCAGAGGTGATCTGTCTCTGCTGCTCAATCTGCTGCTTTGTAATGATGGTGACGACCTGCGGCGAATCTTTTTTCTCACTGGCGGTACGGCTGGCACTGACCACCATATCCGCTCCATCGCCCGCCGTCTCTTCTGCATACAAAGGCCCTGCCAGCAGCAGTGGCATCAGCGAATATAGCGCCCTGACTTTCATCTCACGATCCTTTTACCTGGGGAAAACCCGCCCTTCGGGCAGGCTAAATGCGCCTGACGGCACCAGTGAAAATGCGAATGGGATTATTATCATTATCATTTACGGTAACAACCGGAATAATTAGACATTTTTCCTTACGCCTTGCTTACACTGTGAAAGAGAATCGATACTCCCCTGCACAACCCACTGAATTAAAATAATAAAAAGAGATTCAGCACGCCTTTCTCACTGCCCGGTTCTTGTCGTTCTTTTGCTTTAAAATGTGATCGAAATCACATGTTACCGTCTCAAAATTAGCGTAACAGGGTCTACACGCGCCGGTAAAACAGGCTTATTCCTGACAAAAGCGGCGATTAATGAGTTCAACTCATGACGTCTATATGCCCGGCGCACTCAATTCGCCTGCTGAAATGGCCTAAGATGGAAGCTCACAACACGAGGAAGACGTCATGATTGAGATTACTAAAAGCGGCAGTAAACCTGCTGTCACAGGCCCGGCCGACTATTTTACCGGCACGGTCAGCATCGATGCCCCGTTTAACGCCAGCGCACCGGCCCGTACAGGCGGTGCAACCGTGACATTTTCCGCCGGTGCGCGTACCGCCTGGCACACCCACCCGCTTGGGCAGACGCTGATTGTCACGGCAGGTCAGGGCTGGGTGCAGGAATGGGGCAAAGAAGCCCAGGTGATTGCCTGCGGAGATATTGTCTGGATCCGTCCCGACGTTAAGCACTGGCACGGGGCCGGAGCCGATGCCGCGATGACCCATATTGCCATTGCCGAAGCACAGGAGGGCAAAGTGGTGGACTGGCTGGAACACGTCAGCGAGGCGCAATATCCGGGTTAATGCTGCTTTTGCGCCGGGACCCGGCCCCTGCCGCCGGATCCTTTAGCGTCCTGACTTATGAATTTTTCGCATCAGTGAAGGGGAAGGATTACACTGACCCTATTTAGCGAACGGCGTGCCGGGGTAAAGCGTGTTAAAAGAAAACTTTAACGATCTCATCTCTCTGATGGTGGTCGCGCAGGAACGCAGCTTTACCAAGGCCGCAGCCCGGCTGGGCGTATCGCAGTCGGCCCTCAGCCATTCGATCCGCGCGCTGGAGGAGCGTCTGCAGCTTCGTTTACTGACGCGTACCACGCGCAGCGTTGCCCCAACCGAAGCGGGCGAAAAGTTAATTAACGCTATCGCTCCCCGCATGAACGATATCGAATCCGAACTGATCGCCCTGACAGACAGGCGGGCTGTCCCGGCCGGCAACCTCCGCCTGACGGCCGGTGAACATGCCGTCACCACCACCCTGTGGCCCGCCCTGCAGCCCTTTTTAGCGCATTATCCCGACGTCAACGTCGAAATCGCTGTGGATAATACGCTGACCGATATTGTCAGCGGCCGTTTCGATGCCGGGGTCCGCCTGGGTGAACAGGTGGCGAAGGACATGATTGCGGTGCGCATTGGCCCCGACTGGAGTATGGCGGTGGTCGGTTCGCCGGGATATTTTGCGCGACACGGCCGCCCGCAGACGCCACAGGAACTGCAACACCATCGCTGTATTAATATACGTCTGCCCACCCTGGGCGGCCTGTATGCCTGGGAATTTAAGCAGGGCCAGCGCGAAATTCGGGTGCGGGTCGACAGTCAGCTGATCGTGAACAGCATCGAAACACGCATTGCCGCAGCCATCGCCGGCCTGGGACTGGCCTGTGTCCCGGAGGACAGTGTAGAGGCGGCGCTGGCCGGCGGCAGTCTGGAGCGGGTGCTGGTTGACTGGAGCGAGCCGTTTACCGGGTATTATTTATATTATCCCAGCCGTAAGCAGCATACGGCGGCTTTTTCCCGCCTGCTCGAGGCTCTGCGTTATCCACCTCAGGAATAAGCCCTTCCCCCTGCCCGCCTCAGACCAGATAGCGGTTAAACCAGGCGATTGTCCTCTCCCACGCCAGGTCAGCAGCGGCTTTGTCGTATCGCGGCGTCGAATCATTGTGGAAGCCGTGATCCACGCCTTTATACACGTAGCCTTCATACACTTTATGATGCGCCTTCAGCGCGGCCTCATACGCAGGCCAGCCTTCATTAATGCGCGTGTCCCGTTCCGCATAGTGCAGCAGCAGCGGAGCCTTAATTTTTGGCACATCTTCCACTTTCGGCTGACGCCCATAGAACGGCACGGCGGCCGCTAATTCAGGCCAGGCCACCGCTGCCGCATTCGCCACCCCGCCACCATAGCAGAAGCCGGTGATGCCTACTTTGCCGCTGGCCTCGGGGAACTGCATCATAAATTCGATCGCAGCGAAAAAGTCATTCATCAGCTTTTCCGGGTCAATCTGCTGCTGCAGCTCACGTCCTTTTTCATCGTTGCCGGGGTAGCCGCCCACGGAGCTTAATCCGTCAGGAGCCAGGGCGATAAATCCGGCTTTCGCCACCCGCCGGGCCACGTCTTCGATATAGGGATTCAGGCCGCGGTTTTCATGCACCACCACCACGGCAGGCACCCGCCCGCTGACCCTCGCCGGACGCACCAGGTAGCCTTTTACGCTGCCGTGGCCTTGGGGTGACGGGTAGTGAATATACGCCGCATGGATATCAGGATCGGTAAATTCAACCTGCTGTGCCAGGGCATAATTCGGCGTCAGCAGTGTACCGAGCGCCGCCGCCGACAGGCCGCCAACGACAAATTTCGCCGCCATATCCAGGAACTCACGCTTGCTGATTTTTCCATGGACGTAGTAATCAAAATAGTTGAGCAGTTCAGGTGGGAAGTCTTTTGCCGTCATACGTGTCATGCGTCAGGCTCCGTACGGTGCAGGTCAGAGGGGCCGTCCTCTTCGGGGCAGCCCGGAAACAGGGATAACCTTGACAGGCCCCCCTGTGTTAAAGGTAGGCCCGGCACGGCTCGGCCGCAACGCTAATCGTCAGCGGCTGCGGAATAAACCGCGCGGCCAGCAGGTCGTAAGCCTGCCGCTGCTGCTCCGACAGCAGCGCCGGCGTGACAGGCTGGAAGCCCGAGGCCTGGTTGCGGATGGCCGCCAGCCAGCGATCCACACCCGGAGAGCCCGGTAAATGCTGATGGATAATCCCGGCGGCCTGCTGGCGGTGCCCGGCTATCCAGCGGTCGTTCTCTGCCAGCACTGACAACAGGACGTCTACCTGCGGCGCCGACTGATGCCGCCAGCGCTCCCGGCACCAGAGCAGGGAACGGTTTCGCACCGCCCCGGCGGGCGGCACAAGACAGCGTACTTTTTTTGCATCCTGCGCGGCAGTGAGCCAGGGATCGATAGCGGCCCACAGATCGACGCTGCCCTCGCGCAGCGCGCGGGCAGCATCGCTGCCGTTAAGATCGACCAGGGTGATATCCTCCAGCGTCAGATCGTGCTGCAACAGCAGCCCGGCCAGAAACGGTTCGGTCACGGTTCCCCGCATCCCGGCGATACGGGCCCCCCGCAGCGTCTGCAGGCTGCGGTGCGCCCCGTCTTTCATCGCCAGCAGCGCACAGGGTTCAGCCCGGTCAGGCGATGCCGCCAGATAAGCGATATCCAGGCCACGACTGTGGGCCAGAACGGGCAGCGTTGAGCCGGTACCGATCACATCCAGTGCCTGCTCTGCCAGCAGAACAGCGCCATCACCGGCGTGATCATAATCTGTCCATACCACGCCGCCGTGTGCGGCCAGCGCGGCTTCCAGCACCCCGCGATGGCGCAAAATAAACAGGGGGAGAAGATGAGGGTGACTGCCAATGCGTAAAGTCATCCGTGGTTGCCCTCCTCACCCTGCGCCTGCACGAGGTCAGCACCGCCGGGCCTGCGGTAAAATCCGTCGATGTCCATGAAGCCTTCCTTCTTTTGTCAGAGGTCAATGACAGCAATAACAAAGCCGCCCTGACAGAACAAAGAAGAAATCGGAGAATGTTCAGCGTGAAATCGCATTTAGCGCTCTGGCAATGCCCCCGCCCACCCGTCGCGGGGGTTTATTTTTTACGCGGGCGCTGAGTGTAGCGGTCCCTTTAAGGTACACTTGGGCCTGTTTTTCGCTGCGGAAAGTAACGTTTATTGCCTGAGGAGGTGACCTGCTGTGAGTCAATTACCTGTTGTAACCATACACTACTGTTCCCAGTGCAACTGGATGCTGCGCGCCAGCTGGATGGCGCAGGAACTGCTGCATACGTTCAGTACCGACCTCGGCGCGGTCACGCTGATCCCCGGTACCGGTGGGGTATACGAAATCACCGTAAACCAGCAGGTGATCTGGAACCGTAAAACGGACAACGGTTTCCCGGATGCTGCGGAAATTAAGCGCCGCCTGCGCGCCGTTTGTTTCCCGGAGCGCGACCTCGGGCACATTGACCAGCACGCGAAGCCCGCGGAATAAAGCATAAAACGGGATGACCGGCGTCGGTCATCCCGTGTCAGCGTCTGGCGGCTTTCCCCCCTCAGAAGTCGACGTTCACCCCCAGCTGGAAGTTGCGCCCCGGCATCACCGCCAGCGCACGATCGTTGGCATCGCGGGCGGTGACGTCCGTCAGATCGCGGCTGCTGAGGTAATCCCGGTACTGGCGATCGGTCAGGTTATACACGCCGCCACTCAGCTTAACGTTTTTCGCCACCCTGACCCACGCCGTCATATCCAGCATGCCGTAACCCGGCACGCGTGTATATTCTGTGGTGCTGTCGGCCAGCGCGGTGCCGCTGTTCTGATAGCTGTTGCGGCTGGTGCTCTGCGCCTGCTTGCCTTTCACAAAGGTGGCGGTCAGTGCCGTACCGAAGCGCTGTGCCGGGTCATCCCACGCCACGCCCACGACGGCTTTCATCGGGGCTACGCTATCGAGGTCGACATATCGGTCGCCGTCATAGCGGGACTTTGCCTGGCCTTTGCTGTAGCCCAGCGCAAAGGTGGTGCTCAGGCCGTTCACCTCTTCAAACCAGCTACCATAGTTAATTTTGGTGCTGACTTCCCCGCCCCAGATATAGGCTTTATCGCGGTTTTCCGCCTGATAGATGGTGGCAATATTCGCCGGGACATTGACGAACTTGTCCGGTGCGCCCGCGCGGGTGTAACGGGTGGAGGCAATAAAGTTTTTATAGGTGTTGTAGAACATAGCCCCGTGCAGCGTAACACCTTCCGTGGCCTGGCCTTTGATACCCCACTCAACGTTATTGCTGGTTTCGGTATCCAGATCGGTATTGCCTAACAGCGCATACTGGCGGTTACCTAAATAGCTGGAACCGAGGTTCCACGAGCCGTAGAGCTGGCTGGCGTTCGGGAACTGCGCACCGCGCCTGTACTGCACGTACGTCATCAACTGCGGGGTAATGTCGTAGTTAAAACTGATGGACGGTAACAGCTGAGTGTCGCTGTTGGTTTTACCGTACAACTTCTCTGCGTCTTCCGGCGTCAGCACGTCAGTGCCGGCGGCCATATTCCCCAGGTTCTGTGGTTTCGTTTCCTGATGCGCGACGCGCACGCCCGGCACCACCGAGAATGCATGACCATCAAGGTCAAACAGAATACTGTCCTGCACAAAGGCACCCAGCACCAGTGTGCGGCTGTCGCCCTCGGGCTTGGTGGTCATGCCCGTACCGCTCTGTGCCGGTGACTGGCTGAACGGACGTTCCGTTTCCGAGAGGCGTCCGTTGATCCCGGCCAGCAGATCGTGACGGCCCAGGTTTTTTGTCAGCTGTGCCTCATAGCCCCAGGTGTTGACATTGTAGTCAGAGTAAACGCGCTGCATCGCGCCACCGGTCGCTAACGGCATCAGCGTGTTGTCGTGCGCTTCCGTATGCTGGTAGTAAATCTTATTGCTCAGGCTGTCGATCCACGCGCTGGCAGGCGTCCACTCATCTTTCAGACTCATGCCCCAGCGCCGGGTATTGCTCTGCTGGCTGGCAGTGCCGTCAATAGCCGTGCCGCTATTGTTCCAGCTGTCGTAATGGGTGTGATTCACTTTGCTGTAGAAGTCGACCGTACCGGTGAGCTTATGCTCGTCGTTCGGCTGCCAGATGCCCGAGGTTAACAGCGCATCGGAGTGCCAGTTGGCCGGGTAAGCGTCAAACTCATCGCTGTTATTACGCGTCTGCTGGCCATCACGGCGGCTGTACACCACCAGGCCACGCAGCGTGTCATCTCCGGCAGCGGCGGTAATGCCGTTATGCCAGCTGCGGCTGGCGGAGTCATAATCGCTCTGGAAGCCGAAGGCCGTGTGCTTATCCGGGGTGAGATAATCATCAGCAGATTTGGGCAGGAAGGAGACGGTGCCGCCCAGCGCGGTATTGGCGCGCTGTGTGGCCGTGGCACCGGATTCGATCTCAACGCGACCGTAGAGATACGGGTCAATGTAGTCACGCCCGATCCCGAAGGTATTAACCCCGGCACGGCTGGCATAGCTGCGCCCGGTGGCCTCAGGCTGAGGGATCCCGTCGACGTCGAGGGCAACGCGGTTGCCTTCCAGCCCGCGAATGTTATAGCCGGTGTAACCACCGCGATCGAAGCCACTTTTCCCGGTGGAAGAACCACCACTGCTGCCTACCGCACCGATCAGCGGCTGGTAGCGCATGATGGAGCCAAAATCATTGCCACCGCGCTGCTGCATCTCTGCGGCACTGAGGGTCACCGAACTGCCGGCCACATTTTTTACCACGGGCGACAGCACGGTCATCACCGCGTCGTCGTCAGGCGTTGTGGCTGCATTCTGCTGCCGGGCTTTAGCGGTCACCGCGTTACGGTCGCTATCGGCGGCTGCGCTGCCGGAGAGGGTCACGCTGAGCAGGGTCCCTGCCACGAGTGAGGTGTGCAGTAATCCCTGAGGGGATGAAAACTTAATCATGCGAAATACCTGCGATGTTTTTATTGGTATTCGCTCAACAACAGCTTCAGAAATATCAACAAACAAGGCCCTGCAGGCAGGGCAAAAAGCGTTATAATTTGCGACATCATATACAAATGATAATCATTATCAATCATAATATGACAAAAAAAGTCAATTTATTGCAACCCAATACCCGCTGTCTCTGATGCTGAAATAAAACAGGCACCCCATCCGGGGTGCCTGTTGGCGATGTGGTCGGACGAAAAAGCGATCAGGACTCCGCGAAGTCCGTCAGCACCTGACCTTCCATGCGGTAGCGTACCCACTCATCCTGGGGCGCAGCACCGATGCTTTTATAGAAGTCGATGGCCGGCTGATTCCAGTCCAGCACGCTCCATTCCAGACGACCACAGCCGCGGGATACCGCCAGCTGCGCAATGTGCCGCAGCAGCATTTTTCCGGCTTTCTGTCCGCGAAAGCGTGGGCTGATGTAGAGATCTTCCAGGTAGATACCGTTTTTTCCCAGCCAGGTTGAGTAGCTGGTAAAAAACACGGCATACCCGGCGGGTTCGCCATCCACCTCGCACATCAGCGCCTCAGTGTGCGATTCGGGCGCGAAGAGTGAATGCTCAATATCCTGCTGGCTGGCCACCACTTCGTGCAGCGCTTTTTCATACTCGGCCAGCTCGGCGATCATCGCGAGGATCAGTTTAGCGTCCTGATGCTCTGCGCGGCGGATAACGATAGTCATGATGATTCCCTTTAGGTGACGGTTGATAACCGTCAGCATAACCGCTTCATCCCGCTGACTGAAGTGGAAATCCCCTAGCCCGCCTGGCGTAAATGTTCACGTGCCAGGCTGTAACGGTTAGGCCGGGCCGGGATAGCCAGCCGATCGCGCAGGGTGACATGGGTATCATCCTTGTGCCAGTAACCACGGGCTTCAAGGAGGGGCAGCACATGGCGCACCACATCCTCCAGCGCTTCATTCAGTACCGGCCCGCAGAGGATAAATCCGCTGGCGCCGCCCTGTTCCACCCAGCGAATAAAGGTTTCTGCCACCTGTTCCGGCGTGCCAAAGAACTCCCCCTTCGGCAGCGTGGTGCGGAAGGCCACTTCGCGCAGCGTCAGCTGCTCTTCTGCCGCCAGGCGCTTTATCTGATCGGTGGTGGAACGGAAACTGTTTTCTCCCAGCGTACCCAGTTCCGGGAACGGGCCGTCCGGATCGTACTGGCTGAAGTCATGATGGTCGAAGAAGCGGCCAAGATAGTTCAGCGCCTGCTCCAGCGACAGCAGTGACAGAAGATAGCGGTATTTTTCTTCTGCTTCTGCCGCCGTTGCGCCAACGATCGGATTGATCCCGGGGAAAATCCCTACCGGGGAGCGGCCCTGCTGCTGCACCTGCCGGTTAAGCTCAGTGGCATAGGTTCGGGCCTCTTCCAGCGTGCGCGCATTGGTAAACACCGCATCCGCCGAGGCGGCGGCCAGCCGGATACCTGATGCCGACGCGCCGGCCTGGAAGATCACTGGCTGGCCCTGCGCAGAGCGCTGGATATTCAGCGGGCCTTCCACTGAAAAATGTGCGCCCTGGTGATTCAGCTTATGCAGTTTGCTGGCGTCGAAGAACTCGCCGCTCTGCCGATCGCGAATGAACGCCCCCTCTTCCCAGGAGTCCCACAGTCCCTGTACGACTTCAATATACTCACGGGCGATCTCATAGCGCTGGCTGTGCTCAGGGTGATCTTTACCAAAGTTACGTGCCGAACCGGCCAGCGGGGAGGTCACCACATTCCAGCCCGCACGCCCGTTGCTTAACAGATCGAGCGATGCCAGCTGGCGCGCGACGGTGAACGGATCGCTGTAAGAGGTCGAGATGGTGCCCGCCAGACCAATACGTCGGGTCACCGCTGCCAGCGATGATAGCAACGCAATCGGCTCGAAGCGGTTGAGGAAATGCGGCAGGGACTTTTCATTGATATGCAGGCCGTCGGCGACGAAGAGAAAGTCCAGTCCTGCCTCTTCTGCCTGATGGGCTAACTGGTGATACCAGCTGACGTTAACGCTGGCATCGGCAGGCACGCTGCGGTGACGCCAGGCGTTCATAAAGCCGCCTGCGCCCTGTAGCATCAGGCCGAGCTTGATCCGCTGTGGGGTTTTCTGGCTCATGGTTCTCTCCCTGTGATGGTGAATATGCCCCCAGATTTTCATAAAACCGCGGCGGAATTAAATACCAATATCCCCTTTGCAATGCCGCATTTTGACTATCCGGCCGGCCTTTTCGAAACCCGGATAGATTCCGGCGGCAGGTTTACATTTTCCTCGCCCGTGCGGCCCGGTATGATGTGGCGCTTTGGTTAACCCGATGTTATTTGACCGCTACTACTCTGGAAGTCCTGCGTTATGATCGTACGTCCCCATCAACACTGGTTCCCGCGCCTGTTCTCCTGGCACGGGGCGGTGTTATCGAAAATTCTGTTCCGCCTCAGCCTTAACCTGTTGATGGCTATCTTCGCCGTGATTTGTTACCAGTGGTATGAAACCCTCGGCGTGCGCCTGACCACCGCCCCGTTCAGCCTGCTGGGGGTCGCCATTGCCATCTTCCTCGGCTTTCGTAACAGCGCCAGCTATGCCCGTTTTGTTGAAGCCCGCACGCTGTGGGGCGGCCTGCTGATCGCCCAGCGCTCGCTGCTGCGCCAGGCCCGTGGCGCACTGCGCCGTGACCCCGCCGCCGTGCGTGAACTTGGCGGCCTGCTGATGGCGTTCAGCTGGAGCCTGAAGCACCAGCTGCGCGGCACCGACGCCCGCGAGGATATCCTGCGCCTGGCCCCCAAAAGCGTACAGGACGAGGTGCTGGCCAGTCCGTTTCGCGCCAACCGTCTGCTGCTGTGTATGGGGAGCTGGCTGGCAGACCGCCGTGACCAAGGCGCAATTCCTGACCTGCTGTATAACGGCATGGATGGCAACCTGAACGATCTGGCGCATATTCTCGGAGGCTGTGAGCGTATCAGCACCACGCCAATCCCCTTCGCCTACAGTCTGATTGTGCACCGTACGGTTTATCTGTTCTGCACCCTGCTGCCGTTTGCTCTGGTGGCCGATCTGCACTACATGACGCCGCTGGTGTCGGTGTTTATCTCTTACACCTTCCTGTCGCTGGAGTCGCTGGCGGAAGAGCTGGAAGATCCGTTTGGCACCGCGCCGAACGATCTGCCGCTGGACGCCATCTGTAACACCATTGAACGCATCCTCAGCGAGATGAACGACCTGACCCCACTGCCGCCGGCACACCAGCCGGACGCCAAATTTAATCTGACCTGATGGCTGACGGGCGAACCGCAGCCGCAGGTTCGCCCGCCCGCCTCCTGCCGATTGATGGGAACCCATCATCAAAGCCGTTCCGCCTGTTCCTGCTGCTGACTATAGTGAAATCATCACCCTACCCCTTATGTCAGGAGCGTTCATGTTTCCTTCGCAGTTACCCCAACCCCGTACCCTTGATGCCAAAACCGTGCCTGTCCTGCGCTGGGGAATTATCGGCCCGGGATGGATCGCCGAACGGTTTGCCAGAGCCCTGAAAACAGGCACCGCACAGCAGCTGGTGGCGGTCGCCTCTCGCTCACAGGAACGGGCTGACGCCTTCGCCCGCAGGATGGCTATCCCACAGGCTTTTGGCAGTGCCGCAGAGCTGCTGGCCCGGCCGGACATTGATGCGGTGTATATCGCCACGCCACACAACCATCACTACCCGGACGGACTGCAGGCGTTACAGGCCGGTAAACACGTGCTGATTGAAAAACCGCTGGCGCTTAACGCCACCGAAGGCCGGGCGCTGGCCGCCCTGGCACAGCAGAAAGGCCTGCTGTGTATGGAAGCGATGTGGTGTGACTTTCTGCCGAAATATGACGTCATCAGCCAGCTGCTGGAAGACGGTGCGCTCGGCGATTTGCATACCCTGCTGGCCGATCACGGGGAGTATTTCACCCCCGATCACCGTATTTTTAACGCCGATCTCGCCGGTGGCCCGATGCTGGATCTGGGCAGCTATCTGATTAGCTTCAGCGTGAAGGTGGCGGGTGCGCCTGCCGCCATTTATGCCACCGGACAGCCAGTGCCTGGCGGGGTGAACGGACAGGCTTCAATGCTGCTGACGCACGCTAACGGAATGCATTCGGTGCTGAATACCACGCTGTTCAGCAATACACCGGGTGGTGCGGTGATTGCCGGGCGCGATGCCTCGCTGAATATTGCCGGATCTTTCTATGCCCCCGGGCCGTTTACGCTGACCGCCAGCCAGGGAGGAAAAGTGCTGCACTTCGACGAGCCGCGTAACCGTTACGATCAGCTGTTTCATGAGGCGGTGCATTTTGCCTGGTGCGTCGGCCAGGGCAAAACCGAATCATCGGTGCGTCCGCTGTCGGCATCGCTGAGCACGTTAACGGCCATGGATGAAGTACGTCGTCAGATAGGCCAGGTGTTTAACGAGGAAAAATAACCTTTCTCCCCCAGCCCGACGGCTGTACCACGACAAAGGGCAGGACACTTTCAGGGGGCCTGCACGGGCCCCCTGCTGATGTTATATCGCCTGCACCTGACAGAAACTGCCTGTTTCCAGCGACTTCACCGCGGCTTCAGCTATCGCCTGCGCCTGCAGTCCGTCCTGCAGGCCGGGAACCGATACTGCCTCGCCGTTCAGTGAGCGCACAAAGGCATCCAGATGCAGATAATAGGTTTCTTTCACCCGGCTAAACCAGTCAGCGTACAGGGCCGGACGGGTAATCCCCTCGGTGGTATAGAGCGTGGCTCCCTGCGGGCTTTGTGCGCCGGATTCCGACATGCCTTTTGACCCCAGCAGGGTAATGCGTTCTTCATAGCCATAACCGGTACGGCGGGTGTTATCCAGCTGTGCCAGTGCCCCGCTGGCCATCTTCATGATCAGCACTGAGGTGTCCACATCGCCAAATGCGCTGATCTCAGGCATCGCCAGCGCCGACCCCAGTGCACCGATGGTGTCGACCTCGTCTCCGGTCAGCCAGCGCAGCAAATCGAAAAAATGGATGGCCTGATCACGCATCTGCCCTCCGGAAGTTTGCAGGTAACTCAGCGGCGGCAGCTCAGAGGCGCGGCAGACCATCTGGATCAGCTCGGCTTTACCCAGCAGGCCCTGCTGCAGATACTGCTTTAACTGATTATGGCTGGGATCAAACCGCCGATTAAACCCGACGGTGACCGGCACCGGATAGCGGGAGACGTCATCCACCACCCGCCGCGCTTTATCCAGTGACAGGTCAATCGGTTTTTCACAATATACCGCCTTACCGGCGGCAGCGGCGGCGGTCAGGAACGCCGCATGGGACGGTGTCGAGGTGGCAATCAGCACGCTGTCGATGGCATCACTGTTGATGGCATCCAGCACGGTACCCACCCGCGCGCCGTAACGCGCAGCAACCTCACCGGCGCGGGCGCTGTCCTGGTCAGCCACCATCACCAGTTCAACATCCGGGTGGGCAGCGAGATTTTTTGCATGAACCTGACCGATAAATCCTGTGCCCAGCAGGGCAAACCTACGTTTCTGTGCCATGGTTGCGACGCCTGTTTTGGTTAAATGTTAACGTTTCGTTGCCAGGATAACGTTAACGAATATACTTGCTGAAACGACATTTTGATGGGAAGCCATCATACGGAGTGAAGGGTGAAGAAGATCACGCTGGAAGCGGTGGCAAAGCAGGCGGGCGTCGGCATTGCCACCGTTGACCGGGTTATTAATGAACGGGGCGGCGTGTCTCCGGCCACCACACGCCGGGTGCTGCAGGCAGCAAAAGAGGCAGGCCTGAAGCGCGAGCTGCCTGATGCGCATCGCCAGCCCTGGCAGATTGAACTGCTGCTCAGTAGCAGCGATGCCTTTTTCTTCAGTCAGCTTTCTCAGGATTTCAGCCGGCTCGCCGGGCAGCTGGGCTATGGTCATGTCACCCTGCACCGCACCCTGATCCCTGAAGCCGAGCCGGAAATGCTGGCGGCACATATTGTCCGGGCGGCGGACAGCCGCGATGGCATTATTGTGTTTGCTCATGAACATCCGGCGATTTTTTCCGCGCTGCAGCAGTGCCAGGAACGGCAGGTGCCGGTGATCACCCTGGTGACTGACCTTCCGGGCGCGGCGCGGCTGTGCCACGTCGGGATCAACCAGACTCAGGCGGGACGCACGGCGGGGTTACTGATGGGCAATATGCTTAATGCGCCCGGTGAGATCATTATTATCAGCGGACGCTTCGATTATCTGGCACACCGGCAGCGGGTCGAGGGATTCAGCGCGGTGATTGCCGACAGGTTTCCCCATCTGCGGGTCCACAAGGTGCTGGCTGCCCGGGATGACCGCCACCAGGTCAGTCGTCTGCTGGAAGAGCAGCTTTATCATCACCAGACGATTCAGGGTATTTACAACACCGGGCTGGGTAACCGTGAAATCGCTGAGGTGCTCGCCCGGCACCGTCTGCTGAACACGTCCCGCTTTATTACCCATGAGCTTTATCCCACCACCCGCACACTGCTGGCGGATCATGCTGTGGTGCTGACGCTGGATCAAAATACGCGTGAACATGCCCGCCGGGCGATGACGCTGATGTTAAACCGGCTGGAACGGGAGATGATGCCCACAGAATATCAGGACGGGAAAGTCGAGTTGATGTTATATACGCGGGAAAATATGTCCCCCGGGCCGGAACAGGCAGTCCGGGGATCGCATCAGCCCCCCTGAATGATCCGCGGCATCCGCCTGCTGCGAACTATCCACAGGCGTTGTCGTGCAGGGTTAACTTTTATTCATCCATCCTGCGCGACACCATCATGGGCTGTCTTTCCGCAAGCCGGTGCTGGCTCAGAACGACCCCGCGCACTGTTTTTATTAATGCCACAAAGTTACCCTTGCCGCTGATGGCATTGCCCTATTATCCGGTGTTCATTCCGCCATTGAACAATAAACCGGCTATTTCAGGAGTATACTATGCCTGCGAATTCGGCGTCAGCCCCCCTTCCCGCCCCAGACGTTGCCTTCCCGCCCGGCTTATTTGCAGCGGTGGTGATACTGGCCGCCGTTTCGCCGGGTGTATTAATGATGGCGCCTGCGGTCGCCACGCAGTTACACAGTCAGTGGCAGCTTTCGACACTCCAAATCGGCCACCTGTTTTCCTGTGAACTGGGCGGCATGAGTGCGGCCACGCTCCCTGCCTGGTGGTGGAGCGGAAGAATCAACTGGCGGAAAATTGCCCTCCTCGCTGGCGTGGTGTTTATTCTGGGTAATCTGTTGTCGGCGCTGACCCTCCGCACCGACCTGCTGATGATCTGCCGCTTTATTGCCTCTCTGGCCGGTGGCACCCTGATGATCCTGAGCATCACCTGTGCCGCCGCCGCGGCCAACACCGGTCGGATTTATGCTTACTGGGTGCTGGGCCAGTTGCTGCTGGGCACCGTCGGCCTGCTTGCCCTGCCGCCACTGTTTAGCCATTTTGGTCTGGCGGTGGTCTACCTGCTGCTGGCATTCCTGATGCTGTGCAGTCTGCCGCTGCTGCGCTATCTGCCCGCCGGGTTTCACCCCCCGCCGGTCAGCGCCGCAGCACAAATGGCACCCTCAAGGGGGCGTAAACTGTGCGCGATCCTCGCCGTGCTGCTGTTTTACGTCAGTCTGAGTGCCGTGTGGACGTTTATCGGCGAGATTGCCGTCCGCGCCAGCCTGTCAGCGCTGCAGAGCGGGGACATCCTGGCGGTCGCGACGGTGGTGGGCATTATTGGTGCTGTCGGGGCGGCGATGATGGCTGCCCGTTTCCGCCCCGGCACGTTGTTGTGGGTCGGCTATGTCCTGCTGGTGCTGGCGATTATGCTGCTGGTCCGGCATCCCATGGCGATCCGCTTCGTGCTTGCCGCCATCATCTTTAAGTTTACCTGGACCTTTCTGGCACCGTTCACGATGGCACACGTTGCCGCGCTGGATAACGATGGAAAGCTGATGAATAACATCAATCTGGTGATTGGCGGCGGTATGGCGCTGGGCCCGTCGCTCGGGGCCACCCTGTTAACCTCTTTCGGCGGGATGGACGCGCTGCTGACGGGTGCACTGGCCAGCGCCGTGCTCTCCGGGCTGCTGCTCGTTGACTTCAGCTGAGGAAATCCCCGCCATCAGGCCCCCCAGCCGCACTCTGCGCCGCGTTCAGGGCGCGGAACAGGGTCAGTAGCGTAACAATCTCGCCCTCCTCAGCCTGAACGCGAGGGTCAACCAGCAGACAAAGTGAGCTGGTGCGACGCTGGCCGCTGCTCAGTGGCAGTGGCTGCAACTCACCGCTTTCGAGCCACGGCGCGATCTGTGACGCCGGCAGCCAGCCATACCCGACCTGATGCAGCACCGCCTCGACAGCGGCCTCAATGCTGGTAAACGTCCAGTTTTCTGCAACAGCCTGCGGGCCATCCTGCTGCCGGTGGCGGTCAAGAATTTCTACCAGCGGAAAACGGGCAAGCGTGCTGTGGGCCAGCGGAGCAGCCAGCGCCAGCAGCGGGTGCTCGCGCTGGGCAACAGCAACAAAGTCAATATCCAGCAGGTTTTCTGCCGGACGCTGGCCACAGCTTTCACGCGTCAGGATCAGTATATCCGCCTGCCGCTGCTGCAACTGCTGTGCACTCTCTCCGCGCAAGACCTCCGTCAGGTGTACCTGGGTTGCCGGGTGGCGTTGCTGAAACTGACGCAGGACTCCAAACAGCACTCCCCGGGGAAAGATACTGTCAACCACAAGGTCAATTCGCGCCCGGCTTCCCGCCTTTAGCGAGGCGGCGCGATTCTCCAACTGAGCAAAACCGTCGAGCAAGGGCCGCGCCTGAGCCAGCAGGATTTGACCTTCGGGCGTGAGGACGGCCCGACGCCCCTGCGGCATCAGCAGAGCAATACCCAGCCGCTCCTGCATCAGTCCCAGCTGATAACTGATCGCCGACTGGCTCCGATTCACCCTTTCGGCGGCGCGCGCAAAGCTGCCGCAGGCGATTACTTCCTGCAACAGCTGCCACTGTTCAAGGCTGGTTTTACTTAACATAGACATCATTCATCGAATTTTTAAATTAATATGTCGCAAAATTACCGTTATTAATCGAAAAAATCCAGAGCTACAGTAGGGGCTGACAATATTAAGGAGAAACATCATGACCCGTTTTAATCAGCATGACCTGAGTCAGTTCGTGGGCAAACATCTGGTTTATACCTATGACAATGGCTGGGATTACGAAATTTATGTGAAAAATGCCCATACGGTGGACTACCGCATTCACAGCGGCATGGTGGGAAATCGCTGGGTGAAAGATCAGCAGGCCTTTATCGTCCGCATTGCCGCCGGGGTTTATAAAATCTCATGGCATGAACCGACCGGAACCAGCGTGAGTCTGGTGGTGAATCTGAGCGATAAAATTTTCCATGGCACTATCTTCTTCCCGCGCTGGGTGATGAATAACCCGCAGCAGACCGTCTGCTTCCAGAACGATCATATTGCGCAGATGGAGGCCTATCGCGATGCAGGGCCAGTCTGGCCGGTTGAAGTGATTGATGAGTTTGCCACGTTAACGCTGATCCGCGACTGTGGAGAGAATAACGAGGAGGTGATTAACTGTGCAGCCAGTGAGTTACCGGCAGATTTCCCGGCGGGATTATAGCAGAAGGGACGGCCCCGTCAGGGCCGCCCCTTGTCACCGTTATTGACAGTATCGCGGCTTATTTAGCGAGGATATTGTTCACGGCGGCAGCGTGGCCGGTTTTGTCTTTGGCATTCGAGATCACCTGAATCACGGTGAACTTGTTATCTGCCGCAGACAGCAGGGTGGCCTGCTGGACGTTATTGCCATCCATCTTATCGGTAGCTTCGATATGATAGACTTCCAGGCCTTTAACGTTTTCTGTCTTTTCGCTGAGGACCTTATAGTCTGGCGAAGCCTGCTTCTGCTTGTCTTTGATGGATTTCATGCCATTAATGAAATCGGCATCTGTTGCGCCGCGACCGGCCACCGGAATGTCATCTTCACCGATCAACACAACGCGTTTCTGCGCCTTATTGACGTACATTTTGCCCGGGCCGCCGCCTGGAACAGGCTGTACTTCATAGCCTTGCAGATTGAAAGCAAGATGGTCGCCCAACAGTGAGACTTTCTGCGATGCGGCCGCATCTGCAGTGGTCGTTTTCGCTTCTGCCGCCACAGCAATATTTGCAGCACTGCTTAAAGCAACAGCCATACAGAGTGAACCAGCCAGAGTCATTGATTTAGTAAATTTCATTTAATCGACCTTCCATCTTCAAATTAAGTTTTATTGTATTGATATTACCGACAGTGAAACCATCAGATTACTCTCGAAAGAGTCAGGCTATTTGCCCAGCATTTCCCGAAGGCATAATCCTGCGCCAATTAAAAATAAAATTAACGGCCAGTAACGTACAGGAACAAAAAAGAATTTGTGCGTTATCTCTGCCTGATACATCGGACGACTGTCCGTCATCCTGGCGATGAGCAGCAAAACCGATTCTTTTTTAAGGAGATACACAAAAATGGATGACAGTAGCGCAGACAAAATGAAGGTCACGCCTGTCGTCCAGGAGTGGGCTGAATAATAACCGACCGACCATAAAGCATCAAACAGCCATTGACAGATGACGTAGGCAATGGAAATAAACACAGCAATAAAAAAACCGACGCCACTCCAGATCATAATAAAATTTGCCTTAAATAGCCAACCATCCTCACGGTGAATACTGAGTCTATTATATTCTCTCTAAATTGCCATAAAAAAGGGCAGCCCAGGGCTGCCCTTTTATTCTCCGTGACAGAATTACATCTGTACCAGATTTTTGATTTTCACATCAGGATTTACATCCGCGGCATAATCCACGCCGTCCAGGCCGAAGCCGAACAGATGCATAAACTCGGCTTTGTAACCGGCAAAATCAGAGACATCGTTCAGTGTTTCATCGGTCACGCTCTGCCACAGACGGGCCACTTCATCCTGCACTTCCGGCTGCAGCTCTTTGTAATCTGCACGCAGACGTCCGGTGTCATCCAGGATCGGCGAAGCGTTATAGAGACTGTCTTTAAACAAGCCGTAGACCTGCTCAATGCAGCCTTCATGGGTGCCTTTCTCTTTCATCACCTTGAACAGCAGTGACAGGTATAAAGGCATGACAGGGATAGCTGAGCTGGCCTGAGTGACCACTGCTTTCAGCACGGAAACGCGTGCGTCGCCATTGCCGTGAGCAGCCAGGGTATCGCGAATCGTCAGAACACGCTTGTCCAGATCCTTCTTGGCTTCACCGATAGAACCATTCCAGTAGATATCATGGGTGATTTTTTCGCCCAGATAGGTGAAGGCCGTGGTTTTAGCACCGTCAGCCAGCACACCAGCTTCCAGCAGGGCGTCAATCCACATCTGCCAGTCTTCACCGCCCATCACCGCCACCGTACCGTCGATCTCTTCCTGGCTGGCAGGCTCAAGCGCAACGTCGGTCAGGGTTTCTTTATCGGTGTTCAGACCGCGGGTCACCAGCGGCTTACCGATGGGCTTCAGGGTGGAGTTAAAGATTTCACCGGTTTTTGGATGGATGCGGCGGGGCGCAGCCAGGCTGTAGACGACCAGGTCAACCTGACCCAAATCTTCTTTGATCAGTTCAATGGTTTTCTGCTTCACGGCGTCAGAATAGGCATCACCGTTGATGCTTTTCGCATACAGGCCTTTTTCTGTGGCAAATTCTTCAAAGGCCGCAGAGTTGTACCAGCCTGCGGTTGCCGGCTTGGTTTCTTCACCCGGGCGCTCAAAGAACACGCCCAGCGTGTCAGCGCCACAGCCGAACGCAGCAGAGATGCGTGCCGCCAGGCCGTAACCTGTAGAGGCACCAATCACCAGCACTTTCTTCGGGCCGGAGGCGATCGCGCCCTGAGCGGTGACGTACTCGATCTGTTTTGCTACGTTCGCTTTACAGCCCTCTGGATGGGCAGTAACACAGATGAAGCCACGGATACGTGGTTTAATAATCATATTGACCTCAGTATATGAAACGCTAATGACCCGTCATGCTGTGGGTCGTCATTTTTCATGAAATAAGGGCGCTAGAATACCGTTTCTCTCGGTTCAGGCAAAGCCCGGAAACGCGCTTATCACACTGCGTTAGCGTTATCGCCGGCATTTGCTCAGAGATTAAGCGCCTTTTCAGCCTGCATCAGATACTCTGCCCTCTCCTTTTCCGGCACCATGCCGCCGCCCGTGGCCCACACCAGGTGGGTTGCCCCGGCCAACATCCCCATCCCCTGCTCCGCCAGCCGCTGTGGATGGGCGCTGAGACGCCAGGGGCCGCTCATCCCGGCCAGTGCAGAGGGTTCCAGCGCCAGTGATTCATGCTGCTGCATCAGCCCCAGCAGCGCATACATCTCCTGATCACTGACCGTATAAAAAGCACTGATCAATCGCTGCATCGCACGCCCCACAAAACCCGAAGCGCGCCCCACCGCCAGACCATCGGCGGCGGTCAGGTTATCAATACCCAAATCCTGAACGGCTATCCCGTCATGCAGACCGGTGTGGACCCCCAGCAGCATGCAGGGAGAGTGCGTCGGTTCAGCGAAAATGCAGTGTACGTGGTCACCAAAGGCCAGCTTGAGGCCGAACGCGACCCCGCCAGGGCCACCGCCCACCCCGCAGGGGAGATAAACATACAGCGGATGATCGGCATCGACCGTAATCTTCCGTGCCGCAAACTGCTGTTTCAATCGCTCTCCGGCCACTGCGTAGCCCAGAAACAGGTTGCGCGAATTCTCATCATCAATAAAGAAACAGTGTGGGTCGGCGGCCGCCTGGCGACGTCCTTCTGCCACCGCGACACCGTAATCCTGCTGATACTCCACCACCCTGACGCCACGGTCACGCAGCATCTGTTTCTTCCAGGCTCTGGCGTCGGCAGACATATGTACCGTGACATCAAACCCAAGACTGGCGCTGATGATACCGATTGAGAGCCCAAGATTACCGGTGGAGCCGACGGCGATGCGCTGCTGGCTGAAAAGCTGGCGACACGCCGGGCCGGACAGGCGGAGGTAATCGCCAGCGGTGGTCAGCAACCCGGCATCGAGAGCCAGTTTTTCAGCATGGGCCAGTACCTCATAGATCCCCCCGCGGGCTTTAATCGACCCCGAAACGGGCAGATGGCTGTCTTTCTTCAGCCACAGCCTGCCCGCCAGGGTGTGCCCGTAACGTTTATCCAGAACAGGTTGCAACTGGGGTAGCGCGCAGAGATCAGACTCAATTATTCCCTGCCATGGCCGGGTTTCCGGAAAGGTTTCCTTCAGCCAGGGAGCAAAACGCAGGAGCCGCGCACTGGCATCCGCCACTTCCTCACGGGTCAAGCCTACATGAGGGTAGGCCTCTTTTAGCGATGTGGCTCCGGGGTTAAACCAGGTAACCGGTTGTAATGAGCAAAGCTCATTAAGTAGTGGAAAATCCCGTCTGAGCCTTTCAACATCCATTAACATGGTGACTTCTCCTGTCATGGTTCACTAAGCGTACGTTTGCAGGCTGCGGGTCGCTCAACGCCCGCCAAAAGCCAAAGTTTGATCTCTTTCAAATTTTTGAAAAATATAAGAAAAATTCTGATATGCATTTTATCTGCATAATTACCGCCTGCCAACTGTCACCATAGCAGGTCGCTGCGGGGACAGCTGCTAACTATGCAATCAGGCTGTCAAAATCCTTCCACGCACCAGCATTTCACAATATTTTAAAAACTTTGAAACCTTTTTTTGATGTTAAATTATCCGCGACTTAGTGAGATGTACTGAGTCATCCACGGTATTACAGTATTTATAACTAAGCGCCACCCGCCCGCGACGTCATACGCCACACGGACAGGCGCTAAACAAAAAAGGTTTGTTATGGAAAAGCTCTCTTACGTTTCTGAAGGCAGCAAAACGGCCTGGTCAACTTACTTACAACAGATCGATCGTGTCGCACCCTATCTGGGTGATCTGTCGCGCTGGGTGGATACCCTGCGTCACCCTAAACGTGCCCTGATTGTCGATATCCCCCTGCAGATGGACGATGGCAGCATCCGCCACTTTGAAGGTTTCCGCGTACAGCACAACCTGTCGCGTGGGCCAGGCAAAGGCGGCGTGCGTTATCACCCTAACGTCGATCTTAACGAAGTGATGGCCCTGTCTGCCTGGATGACCATCAAATGTGCGGCCGTTAACCTGCCCTACGGTGGAGCGAAAGGCGGCATCCGTGTCGATCCGTTCAGCCTGTCAGAAGGTGAGCTTGAACGTCTGACTCGCCGTTATACCAGTGAGATTGGCCTGATTATTGGCCCACAGAAAGATATTCCGGCACCGGACGTCGGCACCAATTCTAAAGTGATGGCGTGGATGATGGACACCTATTCCATGAACCAGGGCACCACGATCACCGGCGTGGTCACCGGTAAACCCATTCACCTGGGCGGATCGCTGGGCCGTGAAAAAGCCACCGGGCGCGGGGTGTTTATTACCGGCCGTGAAGTGGCGCGCCGCAGCGGCATTGAGATTGAAGGTGCCAAAGTCGCCGTTCAGGGCTTTGGTAACGTCGGCAGTGAAGCCGCCCGCCTGTTTAATGATGCGGGCGCGCGCGTGGTGGTGATCCAGGATCATACGGCCACCCTGTTTAATCCGGCCGGTATTGACCTGGTCGCACTGAGCGAATGGCAACTGGCCAACAAAAAGATTGCCGGCTTCAGCGGTGCAGAAGTGATCGACGATGAGGCCTTCTGGGACGTGGAGATGGATATTCTGATCCCGGCGGCGCTGGAAGGTCAGATCACCCGTCAGCGTGCAGAAAAACTGCACTGCCGGCTGGTGCTGGAAGGGGCGAATGGCCCAACCTTCCCGGAAGCCGACGATGTGCTGGCCTCACGCGGCATCACCGTGGTGCCGGACGTGGTCTGTAACGCCGGCGGCGTCACCGTCAGTTACTTTGAGTGGGTTCAGGATATGGCCAGCTTCTTCTGGAGCGAGGGTGAAATCAACGAACGCATGGATAAGATCATGACGGAAGCGATGGTACATGTGTGGGAAAAATCGCGGGAGAAATCCTGCAGTCTGCGTACCGCGGCCTACATTGTGGCCTGTGAACGCATTCTGATGGCGCGTAAAGATCGCGGTATTTATCCTGGCTGATGCCTCTGCGGGGTGGAACGATCTGCCCCGCTACCCGTACTTATCTGCTTCCTTTCATCCTCTGATAGAACCTATCAAAACCCTCACCTGCTGCCAGCAACCCTTTCATAACTTTGATCCCCTTCAAAGAATTAATGTTTCATTCACATATTAAATGGAATTTAAATTCCCTTTACCTTACTGTCATCAGCATTGTTAGCGTTAAAAGCGCCTTTTTGTGCGCAACAACCAATCAGCAATGATATTAACCTATCATTATCATTGATAGAAATAAGTGAGTCTGCTGAGAAAGATCGTGATTCCGCTCAGGTATAACGGAGGAAATTAACGTTGTGGCCGGGGAGGATCGCTGAAGCATACGCTGGCGGCTTGACGCACGCGGGATACATTGAAGTAGGGTTGGCAGGATGACTGGCAGGCAACAGATGTTGCCTGCCCTTTTTTTCAGGCTTTGGTGATGCCCGCTTCGGCTTCAGCCTGCTGGTAACGTTGTATGAAGGCTTCGTTCTCCTCCACCAGGCGCAGCGCCGCTTCAATCAGCTCATTCTGCACCAGGGTCGTGGCACCCTCGCTGGTTTTCCAGTGAATGTACATCACACACAGCGCGGCAACCTGCAGTTTATCCCCTTCGTCATTGCTGCCATCAAAGCCATATTCCGCCAGCGACCAGTGGTAAACCGGCACGACAAAGGGCATATCACCGCTTTCGTCCAGCTCCGGCAGCGTCGTGAACAGTGCCACCATCTCCGGCGTCGCCTCATAGTTCTGACGGCCGATGGCATCCATCTGGCGGCCGTGGGCGCGGGTTTTATTCGCCTGTTTCTGCTTAAGTTTGGCGCGTTTGTTACGTTTATCCTGTTTTGTGCTCACACGTTTCTCTGTCTGTAAGAATGATGGCGGCAGGATAACATATCCGGTCAGGATTTCCCGATCATCAGCGACACCAGGCCTGCAGCAATGAGCGGCCCGACGGGCACCCCACGGAATAAAGAGACCCCTATGATCGTCCCAATCAACAGGCCACCCACGACCGTAGGCTGACTGCTCATCAGTGTCACGCCGCGTCCGCCAACCCAGGAAACGAAAATACCGACGGCAATAGCCAGCAATGACTTCCAGTTCAGGAAAGAGTGCATCAGGGTGGTTGCGGGCAGCGTTCCGCTGGCGATGGGAGCCATCACCCCGATGGTCAGGATAATAATGCCGACGGTTACCCCCTGCTTCTCAATCCAGGGAAACGTCTGTTGTAGCGGCGTCATGCGGATAGCCACCAGCACCAGCAGCGCAATAGTGACCGTCATATTGTGGCTGAAGTAGCTCAGAGCGGCGAGGAATAGCAGTATGGCGAGGGACAGATCGAACATTATCATCTTCCTGATATCAGTGACATAGCATCTTGTGTTAACAGCATAAGCATTTTCCGTAGCGACTCTACTGTTTTTTCCCTCTTTGTCGCAATCCTATACTGCCGCCCGGCCGGGGCGCGTTTTACAGTACCGCCTCCAGCGCAGCCTGCAGACTGACCTGAGGGACGGTAAGTACCGCCAGCGTGCTGTTAACACGTTTCTCCGCGCCGCTCATGGAGGCCTGCGCCAGCACGATGCAACCCAGCGCGCACTCCGGGCGCTGCTGAATATAGTCGGCGATCTGTTGATGGTACCCCTCAATATCTCCCGCGTTAAACCAGGCCCAGGCGCGGGGAACCAGCTCAACATAAAGCCGGTCGCCTGGTATAAAGGCGCTAAACAGGTCGGTGGTAGCCGCCAGGGTCGACTGGGCGGTACATAACACCAGGATGGTACCGTGATAGCGCGAGGCCACTTTCGCCAGCGTCGCATCCACCCGCAGCACCGGCTTGCTGAACGCCGCCTCCCAGACCGCCACACCCAGCGTAGTACAGGTGACAATCACCGCATCGGCCTGCTGACACAGCTCTTCAATGGCGCGGCGCGTGGCGGCAATAATGTCTGGCGTGACGCCCTGCTCATCCTGCGTCTGCGCAAACAGATCGGCCTCAACGCGGTGCAGCAGCTGCACATCATCGTAATCCAGCGTGTTCAGTGCCTGTTCGAAGACCTCAATATTACTCCGGGCGGCGTGCAGGCAGGCAATAATGGTCATATCCATCTCTCTGAAGGGGGCAGAAGGTTACTTTGGCAAAAATCACAGAAATTACCAGCGTAACCGTCAACAACTGAACAAAAGTTGCAACGGTTACGCACAAAACCGGTGCACTGCATCATTACAGCGCTGCATCCTGCTGCAACCTTCGTTTCACCCTGCCCGCTGCGCGGTCTGCAACGCCCTTATACCCGTCATCAGAGAGTGGTATGGAAATTGCTTTATTTCCGGGAAAGAGGCGAAGGAGAATCAGATGAAAGCAATCATTATTGGCGCCGGCATCGGTGGGATGTGTACCGCGATCGCACTAAAACGCTGCGGAATCGACAGCGAAGTGTACGAAGCCGTTAAAGAGATCAAACCGGTCGGTGCAGCGATCTCCATCTGGCCTAACGGTGTCAAATGCCTGAATTACCTGGGGATGAAAGAGGCGTTGCGCGCGATTGGCGGGCCAATGCACACCATGGCCTATAAGGATGCTTACAGCGCAGAAACCCTGACGCAGTTCAGTCTGGATCCGCTGGTGCAGGCTGCAGGTGAGCGCCCCTACCCGGTAGCACGTGCTGAACTGCAGGGCATGCTGCTGGATACCTGGGGGCGTGAGCAGGTGCAGTTTGCCAAACGCGTGAGTCACGTGGAGCAGTCTGCTGAAGGTGTCACGGCCTTTTTTGACGACGGTACCCAGGCTCAGGGCGATTTACTGATCGCCTGCGACGGCACCCATTCGGTGATCCGCCAGTCAGTTCTGGGCTACGTTGCCGAACGCCGCTATGCCGGTTACGTCAACTGGAACGGGCTGGTCGAGATTGATGAATCCCTGGCGCCCGGCAATCAGTGGACGACCTTTGTCGGAGAAGGCAAGCGCGTGTCGCTGATGCCCATTGCCGGGAATCGGTTTTACTTCTTCTTTGACGTACCTTTGCCGAAAGGGTTAGCTGAAGATCGCCGCACCCTGCGTGACGACCTGACCCGCTACTTTTCCGGCTGGGCCGCGCCGGTGCAGCAGCTGATTGCCCGGCTTAACCCCGACACCACTAACCGCGTGGAGATCCACGATATCGAACCCTTTACCCGGCTGGTGAAGGGCCGCATCGCGCTGCTGGGCGATGCGGCCCACAGTACCACCCCGGATATCGGTCAGGGTGGCTGTGCGGCCATGGAGGATGCGGTGGTGCTGGCAATGACCTTACAGAGCCACTCGCTGGGCATAGAGGATGCCCTGCTGCGCTACCAGCACAGACGCGCAGACCGGGTCAAAGACCTGGTGCTGAAAGCGCGTAAGCGCTGCGATGTCACCCATGCCAAAGATCCTGCCGTGACCGCCGAGTGGTATGCCGGTCTGAAACAGGAGTCCGGAGAGCGGATCCTGAGCGGGATGAGTGAAACCATCCAGGGTGGCCCGCTGGCGTAACCCTGGTGGCCCACTGCCGGGGGCCTTACTCCCCGTTGCCAATCTGCCAGATAAACGTCGGATCTGTCCCGTTAACCTCC
Source organism: Erwinia persicina NBRC 102418 (assembly GCF_001571305.1). Taxonomy (GTDB): domain Bacteria; phylum Pseudomonadota; class Gammaproteobacteria; order Enterobacterales; family Enterobacteriaceae; genus Erwinia; species Erwinia persicina. The sequence goes on from NZ_BCTN01000002.1 coordinate 267,652, forward strand.
CAGTCTCCGACGTTGCGCATTTTATAAATCACCGGGTTATGGGATGCCACGGTGCGCGCGTTACGCCAGTGGCGATCCAGCGCCTTACTGGTGCGGGTGTCCGACGCGCCCAGCGCGTTAAACAGCTCACTGGCCGCCCGTGGGATCAGCTCGCTGGCAATCACCTGCGCCTGCGCTGACGCCAGTTCAGCCCGAACGTTGGCCTGGCGGATTAGCGCCTCATCAGCGCTGTCATGCACCTCGTAAGCATACTGAAGGGCGTGAGTGGCCTGCTGTGCGCTGGCTTCCACCGCATACGCCCAGCTGGAGATCTGCCCGACCACCTGCAAAACCTGTACGTCGTGTTTCACCTGCGTGGCATTGCCGTGGCTGTAGATCCGTCTGCGGCTGGCAACGCCTGCGGCCGCATCACGCTTCACCGCCCGGCCAATCCCGGCCAGGGTGGCCAGTAAAACATGCTGATAAAACGCAGTCTGATAACGAAAACGTTCGCTGAAGTCATACACGTGGGCCTGCTCCACTTGCGCCTGGCGGAAACGGGTTGTTCCGCTGCCGGTCAGCCGCTGGCCGAAGCCGTCCCAGTCATCCTCACGCTCGACCTCCTGCTGATGGGTGCTGACCAGCGCGATCACATCACGGCCATTGTCTTCCCGCTGCGCGTAAACGTCGATCCAGTCCGCATACAGGGTGCCGGTGCTGTAAAACTTCTCACCGGACAGTTGCCAGCCGCTGTCCGTCGGTGACACGCGGGTCACCACCTCTCCCAGTCTGAGGTTGCCGATCTCCGTCCAGCCACTGCCCACCAGCTCTCCGTCGGCAAAGCGGCGAAACCAGCGTTGCCGCCCTTCGCCGTCCGGCTGATTCAGCCGGTCTTCGACAAAGGCGAAATGGGCCCGCAGCGCCTGCGGCAGATTGGAGTCGGCTTCGGCCAGTTCCGTCAGCAGCTGGAAAAGCTGCGGTAGCGTGGCGCCAAAGCCCCCCTGCGCCTGGGGGATCCGCAGCGTGCCAAACCCGGCTTCCTTCAGCCAGCGGACAGGCTCCAGTGGCAGAGTACGGTTCACTTCACGTGCCACCGCGCCAGCGGCAATGCGGTCAAATACCGGGCGGAAACGGGCGGCAAGGGTCGGGTAATCAGGGGGCAGTTCAGACATGGGCATCTCCATTTTCAGCGGGGTCATCGATGTCCTGCCGGGTCGGCTCGAAGCGGACCGCCAGCAGGAAAATAATCGGAATAATGGCGGCCAGCGAGACAATCCAGAACATATTGGTGCCAAAGGCGGCCTGTAAAATCGGCAGAATAAACAAAGCCAGCGCACTGCCAACGCCGGACAGTGAGCGGCCAAAGCCGACGCCGGTGGCACGAATATGGGTCGGGTAAGAGAGTGCCGGATAGATCATCATCTGCGCCCCCGGGCCAAAGCCCTCGGCAAACAGCCACAGGCCGAGCATCAGAATGGCAAACCCCACGCCGGCGGCGGCCGTCGGGTGCCCCACCAGCGCCAGCGAAATCAGGGCAATAAACTGCAGGCCAAAACCGGCAATGGCCACGTGACGCGACGGATACTTCCACGCCAGCCGCATCCCCAGCAGGCCGCCGGTAAAGGCAAACAGCGCATTCAACCCCAGCGACGCCGACAGGGTTTCAAATACACCCGCACCAAGAAACCGGGCGAGGATCGACGGCAGGAAAAACGCAATCGCGGTGTATTCAAACGAGATACAGATATTCATTACGGCAGTGACCAGCGTGCGTTCGCGGTACGGTTTCTGGAACAGCACGCGAAAACTGACCCTGGGGGGCGTGGGTTTTACCGGTGCCTGCCCGTCCGGTTCAGCCGCGTGGGCGGTAATGCCGTAGGCATCGCGCAGAATGCGTGCTGCCCCCTTCAGGTCTCCCTGATTAGCGGCCCACAGCGGCGATTCATTCATAAATTTGCTGCGTACCGCAATGATCAGTAGCGCAGGAACCGCGCCAAACAGCAGCGAGGCGCGCCACAACCAGTCAGCGTGTTCTGCAGGCAGCAGAAAGTAGAGCGCAAAAATAATGAAGAAGCAGGCGGATGACGCGGCGTACCACATCGGACACCATGCCGCCAGCCGCGCGGCTTTGTTACCCTTCCCGCTAAATTTTGAGAATTCGGCCAGGTAGGCCATGGCGACCGGCAGATCGATGCCGACGCCAATCCCCATCAGGAACCGTGCCCCGATCAACACCCAGACGTTGGGTGCCAGCCCGGCGGCAATAGCAGAGACCACGAAGAACAGCATATCGGCCATAAACACCGTGTAGCGACCGTATTTATCGGTCAGCCAGCCGCCCAGCAGGTTGCCGGCGATAGTGCCGATCATGATCGATGAAGTGACCAGCCCGGTAATGACTGGCGTCAGACCGAACTCTTTCACCACATCGTCAATACCGTATGACAGTGTGGTCAGATCGTAGGCGTCGAGAAATACGCCGCCCAGCGCCAGAAAAACAATCCAGCGCGCATAACTGTTTTTACGCGTGCTGGAATTAATTAACCTGGCGACATCACTGACGGATCGAACCGGTGTTGAATCGGATGGCGGTAATGTCATGCCATCGTCAATATTTAATGTACTCATATTATCCCCGCTTCCTATTATTTTAATGACAGAAAACACAACGTTTATAAAGAGAATGGTGAGTCATAACAAACAAGGAAAAATGATTTCATTGTGCAGTAACGTCATAAGCCTTTAGCGCTGAATTTAACCAAACTTGTCATTAAATAACGTAAATCCCCCTCTATCACTGACAGAGGGGGGGAATATAAATAGCACGACACTGAAATAAATAAGCCGGATAAAACCTGAAAACCCCCGTATCACCCGCGAAAACATAACCCCTTGAATTAAAATAATTTACAGTGTTGTCATTTTAATGATACGGGAACCAGCACCCCCTGAACTAGCGGATCGCGGGTTTCTTTCAACCACTGCTGAACACGTGGGTCGGCAAACGCTTTTTTTAATTTGATAATATTTTCATCATTTAAATAAGGCGTACCAATCACCAACTGTGAGGCAAACGTCTGCGGCGCCGGCGGGAATAATATGCCTTTACTGCGGGAAACTTTCCCGGCATCAAACTGTGCCACATAACCAATAGCGGCATCCACCGAATTTAAGGCGCGCGGCATGGTTAACAGATCGAGTTCTTTAAAAGTGAAGTGATGCGGATTCTCTTTTATATCTTTCAATTTTGCCGTTCGCGGCTCGACCGCCGGATTAAGACCAATCAGTCCGATACGCTGCAACAGCCACAGCGCCTGGGCCTGGTTAGCGCCGTCGTTCGGCACGACAATGACCGCCCCGTCGGGTAAATCGGCGACTGATGCGTAGCGATCCGAGTAAATGCCAAATGCCCACTGGAACAGCGGCAGGGTTGGGGTCAGAGCGAATTTATTGGCCTCCACCACCTGCTTCAGCCACCACTGATGCTGATAAACTGTGGCGGCGTACTGGCCTTCAGCCACTGCCCGGTCGGCCTGCACCGGATCCTGTAGTCCGACCGCTTCCAGCCTGATGCCATAATCCGGGGCGATATGCTGGCCCACATAGTCGATCAGGCGCTGTTCTCCGGCCATCGCCGGTTCATAGTGAACTTTTAGCGTGGTGCCAAAGGTCACGCTGTGCCGCTGCTGGAAGGTGAAATACCCGACGCCCGCGCCGATCAGCACCATAGCCAGTATCCCTGCCGGCCAGCGCCAGGCTTTCTTCTTTTTCAGTTCAAATTTCGGCTGCGTCATGATGCGTCTTTCCCCTGCCCGTGTTGAAGTGCGGCAACCACGCGGTCGCCAGTAAACTGAATGAGCTGAATCGTGCCGATCAGCACCAGGATGGTGGCGACCATGATGTGGTTGTCGAAACGCTGGTAGCCATAGACCACCGCCAGATAGCCGATGCCACCCGCGCCAATCGTGCCGGCAATCGCGGAATATTCGATCATTGAGATCACGTTGAGGGTAATGGCGGCAACAATCGCGGGCAGCGCTTCACTCAGCTGCGCGCCCGCGATCACCTGCCAGCGTGAGCCGCCGGAAACCAGCCCGACCGCCGTGACGTCAGCGGGCAGCTCGCGCAGCGCATTTTCCACCAGCCGGGCAAAGAAGGGCGTACCGGCAACAATCATCGGGATCACGGCCGCCGGAATACCGATAGTGGTACCGGTCAGCCAGAAGGTGAATGGAATGATCGCGGCCATCAGTACCAGGAATGGCAGAGAACGGCCGATATTCACCAGCCAGCTCAGGCTGCGGTTCAGCCCCGGCTGCGGGAACAGCCCGCCACGAGAGGTATTGAACAACACCACGCCCAGCGTTCCGCCCAGGCTGATGACAAACAGCATCACGATGCCGACCATCAGCCAGGTTTCGCCGTAGGCAGGCAGCATCAGCAGATGGATCTCGTTCCAGGGGGTGTCCTGGCTGGTGACATCAATGGCTTTCATCCGGCCTCCTGTAAGCGGGGACGCTCCGCAATGATCTGTGCCCGGATGCCCATGACGGCCAGCGCGTCGATCAGCACCTGCGGGTTCAGCGGGCGCTGGTTAAAGCGCACCGCGATCTGCATCCGTCCCGCCAGCTGCCCTGACACCTCTTCCAGGTGTGCCGCCAGCAGATCCACCTGCAGGTCATAGTGCACGCTCAGTTGGCTGATCCAGTCGGTGGCCAGCGGTGGCGCGCAGGTCAGCCCCAACAGCAGGTCGCCGCGCCCCTGAAGCGGGCGCAGTGGAAACAGCTGGGCGGAAAGCGAAGAGTCTGGGGTACTGAGCAACTGGTGCAGCGGCCCGTGCTGCACCAGCCGGCCGTCGCGGATTTCCGCCACCGCATCGGCGGTGCTGCGCACCACATCCATTTCATGGGTGATTAACACAATCGCCAGGCCAAACTGCTGACGTAACTGTTTCAGCAGCTGCAGGATCGCCCCGGTTGCCTCAGGATCCAGCCCTGACGTCGCTTCATCGGCCAGCAGCACGGCGGGCTTCAGCGCCAGGGCGCGCGCAATGCCAACACGCTGACGCTGGCCGCCCGAAAGTTGTGCCGGATAATGATGTGCTTTATCCGACAGCCCGACACTGTCCAGCAGCTCACCAACATGCCGCTTGATCTGCCCCGGCACCACGCCCAGCCACGCCAGCGGCAGGGCCACATTCTGCCAGGCCGTTTTGCGCTGCAGCAGCGCCGATGACTGAAATACCGTGCCGATAGCGCGCCTTTCCCGCCGCAGTGCAGCACCGGACAGGCGCGACAGATCCTCACCGTTGACGCGGATGCTGCCGGCGTCCGGACGCTCCAGCAGGCTGATACATCTGGCCAGCGTCGACTTCCCGGCTCCGCTCGGCCCTACCACCGCCGTGATGGATGCGGCGGGCACCGTCAGCGAAATCCCCTTCAGCACCTCCGTTCTGCGGCCGTCGGCTCCCTGATAGTGCTTATGCAGCCCGTCAATCTCTATCATGGCGTCACCCCGTCTTTAGCGGTTGTGGGTGATTCGGTACGACGATAAGTCGCTCCGGGGTGCGGTACTTCCAGCCGCGGGCCACGGCCGAACAGCTTTTCGCGCAGGGTCCCCGACTGATACTCTTTTTTATAGACGCCGCGCTTTTGCAGCTCGGGGATCAGATGTGCCACCACGTCACTGAAGGTTTCATGCGTCACCGCGTAGGCCAGGTTAAAACCGTCAACGTCGGTCTCGTCAACCCAGCTTTGCAGCTCATCGGCCACGGTCTGCGCGCTGCCCACCAGCAGCGGACCAAACCCACCGATCCCCACCCAGTCAGCCAGCGCCTGCACCGTCCACTGGCGGTCGGGATCGGCCGTAGAGAAGGTCTCAACCGCCGACTGAATGGCATTGGTATGCAGATGCTTCAGAACCTGATCGGGCTGGTACTGGCCGAAGTCAATGCCGGTCCAGCCGGAGATCAGCGCCAGCGCCCCCTCATAGCTGACGTAGCGTTTGTACTCCTGCCATTTGGCCTGCGCCGCTTTATCCGTCTCATCGACAATCACCGTCTGCAGGTTAAAGATCAGGATGCTGCGCGGGTCACGCCCGGCCGCTGCGGCACGCTGACGAATATCTGCCACGGTTTTTTTCAGCAGAACCTTTGACGGCGCGGCGACAAATACACATTCGGCGTGTCCGGCGGCAAACTGTTTACCCCGGCTGGAGGCCCCGGCCTGATACAGCACTGGCGTGCGCTGCGGCGAGGGTTCGCACAGGTGAATGCCCGGCACCTGGAAAAACGTGCCCTGATGGTTCACCGGGTGGATCTTCGTCGGGTCGCTGAAGATGCGGCGCTCGCGGTCGCGCAGGATCGCCCCGTCCTCCCAGCTGCCCTCCAGCAGTTTGTACACCACCTGCAGGTATTCGTCCGCGTAGTCGTAGCGGGCGTCGTGATCGGTCTGCGACTGATGGCCGATATTGCGTGCGCCGCTCTCCAGATAGGAAGTGACAATATTCCAGCCAATGCGCCCGCGGGTGAGGTGATCGAGCGTCGACAGCCGGCGGGCAAAGGGATAGGGGTGCTCAAACGACAGTGAGGCGGTCAGACCGAATCCGAGGTGTTCGGTGACCATCGCCATCGGCGTGATCAACGCCAGGGGATCATTGACCGGGACCTGGGTGGCATTGCGGATCGCGGCGGCGTTATCGCCATTCAGCACGTCATAGACGCCCAGCACATCGGCAATAAACAGGCCGTCGAACCTGCCTCGCTCCAGCAACCGGGCCAGATCGGTCCAGTAGCTGAGGTCTTTGTACTCCCAGGAGCGATCGCGCGGATGCGCCCACAGGCCCGGCGACTGGTGGCCGACGCAGTTCATATCAAAAGCATTGAGGCGAATTTCACGTTGTGAAGACATAGTACGCTCCGAATTTTACACGGCCGGATCCAGCCCGTCCGCTGCAGGAAATGTTTTATCAGGGGATTAACGTGGCGTTATGGCATCAGGCGGGACATCGCTCCGCCTCTGACCCCAGCAGCTGCCGGGCGACGCTTTCGGCATGCTCGGCCACCTGCGGCAGTCCCATCAGCTCACCAAAATAAGCACGGGCGGCAGGGCCGGCGACATAGAGATGAGGATTGACCCGGCCATCGGCCCGCAGCGTTTGCGACCGGGCATTGACCTGAATGCCCAGCCCCAGCGGATCGGCCCGCACCACGCCTGCGGAGGCCAGCTGGTGCAGCAGCGCATCGCTGTGCAGCAGCCCGCCGTGTGCCGGGCCGGTGGTGATGATCAGGCGGTCAACCGTCAGGCGTTGTACCTCCCCCGCGCGCGGCTGCAGGTGCAGTTCGATTTCGTCCCCGGCGGCCGCGACGGACGTCAGGCGTGCGGCCAGTACGCGCAACTGACCGCACTGCTGCTGCTGGGCCAGCACGGCGCTGACCTGCGGCGCGATGCGGTAACGATGGACGTCCCACCACGGACGCAGATGGCGCAGAAAGCGCTGCTGTTCCTGCAGCGGCAGTGACTGCCAGATGCGCTGACCGTTCAGACGGATATCATCCAGCACCAGCTGCCACGGCAGGCCCTGGCCTGCGGCATCAGCGACCTCGCGGCGAATGCGGCGCAGCCACGCCAGCACAGTGACCGGGTCGCTGTGAGTATATTCCAGCGGCACGGGGTCAAAGGGGCCACTAAGATTGGGGCGTGGCAGCAGACCACGGCGGGAGAACGCCACCACCGGCCCCCGGTGTCCGTGACGGTGTAACGTTGCCACCACGTCTGACATACTCAGCCCGCTGCCCATGATCGCCACCCGTTCACCGGGGCCGATCCCGGCAAGAGCATCCTGCCGCCACGGGTCAGCAACCAGGCCCGCATGGCCTTCCAGCGCCAGGGCCACTGCCCGTGGCAGAGCCGGGGGCGGATGACTGATCGCCAGCACTACCGCGTCTGCATGAAGTCGTTTTCCCAGGGCCGTGTGCACCACCCCGTGCTCCAGTGCCACGGCGCGGTCGCAGAGATGGTGCAGCCGCACCGGCGAGTGCAGCTGCTCACGGGCAAAGCGTTCCGCGACATACGCGCCAAACTGCCCGCGCTGCGGATAGACGCTGCCATCCTGCCAGCGCGCTTCCGGGTCAGACTGACAGGCCGGAGAAGCACGGAACCAGCGGTCAAAATCGCCCTTTTCTGCCGCCGACAGCTGCATACGGTCGGCGGGCACGTTGATGCGGTGCGACGGGTCACGGGTACCGTAAGCCACGCCGCGCGCCAGCTGAGAACGCGGTTCAATCACCGTCACCGTCAGCCCGGCGTGACCGAGCCTGGCCAGATGGATGGCCACCGCGGTGCCGGTAAAGCCGCCGCCGACGATAACGATATGACGTTCAGCCATGATGCTGCTCCCGCTGCTGTTGCTGCTCCAGCTCGCGCACCAGTGGGATCACCTCGCGGCCAAAGAATTCAACCTCTTCCTGAAAATGCAGAAAGCCCAGCAGCATCAGGCTGACGCCAGACGCTTTCAGTGCGACAATGCGCCGGGCAATCTGTAACGGCGTACCGATAAGATTGGTTTTAAATCCGTCGTTATACTGCACCAGATCCTCCAGCGTCGATTTCGCCCAGTTACCTTCCCCTTCCGGCGAGGCACTGCCGGCATTTTTGACTTCGTCCCGGAACCCTTTTACCGCATCCGGGTTGGCCTGGTCGAGGATCTGTTGCAGTACCTGCTGCGCTTCCTGCTCGCTGTCACGGGCAATCACAAAGCCGTTAACACCCACTTTCACCTGATGCCGGTTCTCTGCAGCCTTCTGGCGGATATCTTCCACCTGCAGGCGAATGCCCTCCGGCGTATTGCCGTTGGTGAAGTACCAGTCGGACACACGCGCCGCCATATCCCGCGCCGCACGGGAGCTGCCGCCCTGGAAGATTTCGGGCTGTGGATCCAGCGGTTTGGGTTTCAGGGAATAGTCGCGGTAGCGATAGAAATCCCCGGCGAAGTTAAACACGTCCTCCTGCCAGATGCCGCGCAGGCAGCGGATAAACTCTTCTGAGCGCCGGTAGCGCTCGTCATGATCCAGCCACGGCTCGCCAATCGCGTTGAACTCGCCGCGAAACCAGCCGCTGACAATATTAACGGCGATGCGCGCCCCGGACAGGTGGCTGATGGTGGCAATCTGTTTGGCGGCCAGCGTCGGATTCCACGGCCCCGGCAGCAGCGCCGCAATCACCTTCAGTTTTTCCGTTGCCCCCAGCAGCGCCTGTGAAAAACTGACCGACTCATGCTGGTTATCCGCCCCGTAGCCTGCGGTAAAGCGGATCTGCGTCAGGGCATAGTCGAACCCGGCTTTTTCAGCTATCTGCGCCAGCTTACGGTTGTATTCAAAGTCCCAGCCGGTGCGCTGAGGGATATGGCTGATCACCAGGCCGCCAGAAACGTTCGGCGCCCAGTAGGCAAATTGTATCGGTTGTTGGCTCATCGTCTCTTCCTCAGCGGCTACGTGCCGGGTTAACCGGACGGCGGTCGCCACCGATGGTTTCACCAAACGGCCCGGTATTGATCGTACGCTGGCGCGGATCGCGGTTCGACGCCAGCGGCAGCAGCGGCATCACCAGCTCGGCAAAGCGGTGGGCCTCTTCCAGGTGCGGATAACCCGACAGAATAAAGTTATCAATCCCCAGCGCCTGGTATTCACGGATGCGATCCGCGACCTGTTGCGGGCTGCCCACCAGCGCCGTTCCGGCGCCGCCGCGCACCAGGCCCACGCCAGCCCACAGGTTGGGGCCAATACGCAGACTGTCGCGGGAACCGCTGTGCAGCGCACTCATTCGCGCCTGCCCGGTAGAGTCCATACGGGCAAAAATGGTCTGTGCCGCCGCAATCGTCTCCTCATCAAGGTGGGCAATCAGACGGTCGGCAGCCGCCCACGCCTCCTCTTCAGTTTCCCGCACAATGACATGCAGCCGGATGCCGTAACTGAGCTGACGGCCACGCTGTTCGGCGCGCTGGCGCACCACCGCCAGTTTTTCCGCTACCTGCGCCACCGGCTCCCCCCAGGTGAGGTAGGTATCAATCTGATCTGCCGCCACGTCGATGGCCTCATCGGATGAACCGCCAAAATAGAGCGGCGGCCCGTCCGGCTGCACCGGTGGGAAGAGGATCTCGGCCCCCTCGACGCGAATATGCTCACCGTGGAAGTCGACTTTCTCCCCTTTCAACAGGCGGGTATAGACCTCAAGAAACTCACGCGTTACCTGATAGCGATCGGCATGACTGAGGAAGATGCCGTCCCCTTTATTTTCCACCGGGTCCCCCCCTGTCACCACGTTGATCAGCAGCCGCCCTTCGGAAAGGCGATCGAGGGTGGCAGCCATGCGGGCGGCCAGGCTTGGCGGCTGCAGGCCAGGGCGAACGGCAACCAGATAGCGCAGGCGTTTGGTGATCGGCGCCAGCGCGGCGGCGACCAGCCAGGCATCTTCACAGCTTTTACCGGTGGGGATCAGCACCCCGTAATAGCCGAGGTTGTCGGCTGCCAGCGCCACCTGCTGCAGATAGGGCAGATCGACCGGGCGACCGCCTTCAGTGGTGCCGAGATAGCGTCCGTCCCCGTGGGTCGGAAGAAACCAGAATACGTTGATATTGTCCTGTGCTGACTCGCTCATTATCCGCTTCCTATATAACTATATCTGAATTTATTCGTTAGATACTTTCGCTTTGGTTATAAAGACATTAGCAGGAAGCGTGCCAACCATTATTTTCTTTAAAATCATTATAAATCAATAGATTGAATTTCATTATGGCTGACCATTGCTGCTGCATAAGCAGCAGGGGCTGACCGGATACTGTTGCATTTGCAGCAAACAGAGCGTTCGCCCTCTCGCCACGGGTGCGTTGCCAGGATACGCTTTTCGTCCCTTATACTCCGTGCAGGAAGGACACCATGGCGCATCCCGGCCCGTTACTGATTGACCCGGCTTCTCTGGCTTTTCAGAGCGTACTGGATCGGCTGGCACCGACCGATGCCACCGTGCTGATCGTCGGTGAAACCGGCACGGGTAAAGAAGTTGTCGCCCGTTATCTGCATCATCACAGCCTGCGTCGCGGACAGCCGTTCGTCGCCGTCAACTGCGGCGCGCTGACCGAAAGCCTGGCGGAGTCGGAACTGTTCGGACATGAAAAAGGGGCGTTTACCGGCGCGGCTGACCGCCATCAGGGCTGGTTTGAGGCCGCAGAGGGCGGCACGCTGCTGCTTGATGAGATCGGCGAGCTCAGTCTGCCGTTACAGGTAAAGTTGCTGCGCGTTTTACAGGAACGTGAAGTCACCCGCGTGGGCTCCCGCCGCCCGGTGAAGGTCAATGTGCGGGTCATTGCCGCCACGCACGTCGACCTGGCCCATGCGATCCGTGAACGCCGCTTTCGTGAAGATCTCTTCTACCGCCTTAACGTGGCCGCCGTCACCCTGCCGCCGCTGCGCCAGCGGCGCGAGGACATTCCCGTGCTGGCTGACCACTTCCTGACGCTCTATGCCCGCCGTCTGGGCCGGCCGCAGCTGCGGCTCAGTGAAGAGAGTCTGGCCACGCTGATGGAATATGCCTGGCCGGGCAACATCCGCGAGCTGGAAAACACGCTGCATAATGCCGTTCTGCTGAGTAAGGAGTCGCTGATCTCGCCGCATCAGCTCAGGCTCAACCCCGCTATTGCTGAACGGCAGCCTGCGGGAGAGCGGGCGCTGGATACGTTTATCCTGCAGCAGTTGCAGAGCGACGACGGGCCGTTGTATCAGCGGATGGTCGACGCGCTGGTGCGTAACGCCTTCGCGCTGTGCGGTGAGAATCAGCTGCAGACGGCGGCCCTGCTGGGGATCAGCAGGAACACACTGCGCACGCATCTTGGCCATCTGGGGCTGATCAAAGCCCGGCGCAGCCTGGCCACACCGGGGCGGCGCGAACCCACCCGCGATGCCGTGCAGGATCGTGAACTGCGTATCGGCTATCAGAAGTTTGGCAACCTGGGCGTCCTGAAAGCCCGGCAGACCCTTGAAATGACCTTCGCCCATCGCGGCGTCAGCGTGCTGTGGAGTGAGTTCCCGGCCGGGCCACAGCTGCTCCATGCTCTTGATAATGGCGAGATCGACTTCGGCACCACCGGCGAAGTGCCGCCGGTGTTCGCCCAGGCGGGAAACAGTCCGCTGCGGTATGTGGCCTGGGAACCTGCCGCCCCGCAGAGCGTGGCCCTGCTGGTGGCGCAGGACAGCCCGGTACGAACGCTGGCTGACTTAGGGGGGAAGCGTATTGCGGTAAACAAAGGGTCAAACGTGCACTACCTGCTGGTGCAGATGCTGGATGAGGCCGGGATGACGCTGAACGACGTGCGCGTCGTTTACGCTCCTCCCAAATATCCCCTGACGCCCAGCGATTACCATGCGGTCGATGCCTGGATGATGTGGGATCCACTGCTCAGTGATGCCGAGCAGGATGGCCAGCTACGGGTGATTGCCGACGGCCGGGGACGGGTGAGTAACCACCAGTTTTATCTGGCGCACCGCGACTTTGCCGCCCACTCATCCGATTTGCTGCACCCGCTGCTGGCCGCACTGGCCGATACCGGAAATTATATTGATGCAAACCGTGCGGAAGCCGCCGCGCTGCTGGCTGCCGAACTCGGGCTGTCGCCGCAGGCGCTCTCTCATGCGCTGCTCCGCCGCAGCCATCAGACCCGGCGCATGGATCTGACCGTGATCCGCGCCCAGCAGACCATTGCTGACCGTTTTTTCGCGCTGGGCTTACTGCCAAAAGCGATTAACGTCCGGGAGGCCGTCTGGCACGACCCCGACGCGGCCTGAGCTGGAGCTTTTTGGGCGGATCTTCTGAGACAAAATGCCCCATTCTGTGAATGATCCCACCGGAACAGAGGCAAGCGACCACAGCGAGTTGTTAAAAATCAGAAAGATAACGTAAAGGCGGAAATATTCATAACATCAAATAAACTGATGAATCAGCGACTAAAGGAGAACGCATTTATCCATAACATAGCGGTTAATTCCTAAATAACCGTCGCGCCTATGTTTACATTTGGAATTACCTTTACGCTGGAGTAAAGTTTATTCGTCGTTACATCCCGGGCAGTCTTGCACCGTGATATGTTCGCGCATTAAAACACCATGGGATCTTTCCCTATAGCAGACTTATAAATTGGCTGTGAACGGCCTCTCTTTGCTTTTATTTTATTTTGGTTATTTTAATTTTACATCCTTGCTATTAATTGATTCCTGGACACATAAAAATCCACGGAGGTTGGCGGTGAAAAACTCAATCCTGTCGATTACCTATCTGCGGGCGGTTGCCTGTATGCTGGTTGTCGTCTGTCATGCGGAAAGTTTTGCAGGAAAATTAAGTCCGGGCTTTTTTTCCGGCTTATTTGGCTATGGGGGGGCAATCGGAAAACTCGGCGTCTACCTGTTCTTTATGATTAGCGGTTATCTGATGGCCTGCGTACACTGGGAGGACTTCGGCCAGGGAAAAATGGGGCTGTTTGTCAAAAAACGCCTGGTACGGATATTACCGATGTATTACTTATTTACGCTGGCCACTATTATGGCCTGGGTCGTCAATCCGGGATGGTTCCCGGCAACGGTATTAACGCCGCTGGATGATATTCTGTCGCTGTTATTTATACCGTCAGTGTATATAAAAGAGCTGGGTACGCTGACCCCGGTATTATCCGTAGGCTGGACATTGTGTTATGAAATGCTGTTCTACCTGATCTTTGCTATTGGCATGATGTTCCGCCGCCGCAGTGGGATGACCTTTATTTTCCTCACTATTTTCGTCTTAATAGCGCTGGGTGCATCCGGTCGTTCGCAGCAGCCTTATTTCCAGTTTTACACTGACAATATCATGCTCTACTTCCTCAGCGGTATTGCCTGCTTTATGCTGCAAAAACGTCTGCGTCAGCGCTATGCTCACAGCGCTCTGTCGTTGACGCTGATTGTCGCGCTGCTGACGGTATCCACGCTGTGGCTTCAGGGTTTCCTGCAGTTGCTGGTTCTGACGCTCTCCTTCTTTATGCTGACCGGCCTGGAGTTTGCCTCACAACGTCAGACAAGCCTGACGCGGCTGATGACCGGCATTGGCCTGGCGTCGTATTCCATCTATCTCTGCCACCGCCTGTTTATGGGGGCGCTGGAGAAGGTTCTGCACGTCCTGCTGCCTTCGGCCAGTACCGCCACGCAGTATCTGGCGATGCTGGTGTTAACGGCAGCGTCGGCGGTGGTCGGCTATCTGATTTACTGGCTGATTGAAAAACGCGCCACCCTGGCCTTGCGCTTTAAGGCCAGCTAGTACGAAAACCCCCGTGGCCGGATTATCCGGCCACGGGGGTTTGCTTATCGCCCTACCCGTCGCTGACTGTTAAACAACGCCACCGCACTGAACACCGCCAGCAGCATCAGATAGTAGCTGGGGGCCAGGCTGGAGCCGGTCATGCTGATCAGCAGCGTGCAGATCAACGGCGCGAAACCACCAAAAATCGTCACCGCAACGTTATAGCTGATTGCCATGCCGCTGGCCCGCGTGCTCATCGGGAACAGATCGGCCATCATCGACGGCACGGTGGAGAAATACACCGACTTCAACAGCGCCATCCAGCCGACCAGCAGGATCAGCGTGGTCGGCGTGGTGTTATTGGCCACCATCCTGAAGGCCGGATAGATAGTCAGCGCCAGCAGGATCAGCGATCCCCACATCAGCGGCACCCGCCCCACTTTTTCCGCCCACAGCCCCATCAGCGGCGTGACCACCGTCAAAATGATCCCAGCCACCAGCGTCGCGGTAAAGGCGGCTGAACCCGGGAGATGCAGGGTTTTCGTCGCATAGGTGGGCACATAGTTCAGCATGTAGTTCACGCCGGTTGAGATCACCATCAATCCCATCGCCAGCAGCAGCAGTGTTTTCTGCCGGCCCATCAGATCCTTCAGCGGCGCGTGGGACTTCGGCTGGGCAACGAAACTGGCAGGCTCATGGACGTGGCGGCGAATATATAAACCGACCGGACCAATCAGCAGGCCAAAGGCAAAGGGAATGCGCCATCCCCAGTCCTGGATCTGCGCTTCCGTCAGCCAGGCGGTCAGGCCAAGGCCAAACGCCGAGGCCATCAGCGTGCTGGCCCCCTGGGTGGCAAACTGCCAGCTGGCGATAAATGCCCGGCGCTGCGGAAAATGTTCCACCAGGAAGGCCGTCGAGCTGCCGAACTCGCCTCCGGCTGAGAACCCCTGAATCAGACGCGCCAGCAGGATTAATACCGGTGCCAGCAGGCCGATGCTGGCATAGGACGGCATCACGGTAATCATCAGCCCGCCCAGCATCATCAGGCTGATCGACATCAGCAGCGCTTTTTTGCGCCCCACCCGGTCTGCATAGGCACCGAGCACCACGGCACCCAGCGGGCGGATCAGGAAGGAGACACCAAAACTGCCGAAGGTCAGCAGCAGCGACACCGACGGGTCCTGCGTCGGGAAAAACGCATGGGCAATATAGCTGGCAAAAAAGCCGTACACGGCAATATCAAACCACTCCAGCGCGTTACCGATGCAGGTGGCAAACAGGGTTTTATACAGGTTTGGGGTCACCGCCTGCGGGGACTGTACGATCTGGCTCACTGGCCTTCCCCCTGTGCGCGGTGCGCACGATGACGGGCCAGCAGCGCAGTGCCCTGTTCGCCTAAATCCCAGAACAGTCGGGTCATGATCTGTAATCCTTCCCGGGCGATGGACTTGAGCATATGTTCGTCAACCGCGTGCTGCCCGCAGGCCGGATAGGAGTGCGGGATCCACAGCGTTGGCAGGCCCAGGGTGTGGGCAAAAACATCATTCGGCAGCGAGCCGCCAAGGTTAGGCAGCAGCGCCGGTTTTTTCCCGCTGGTACTGGCGATGACCGCCAGCGCCCAGTCAACCAGCGGATCGCGCGGGTCCAGCCGCGTGGCCGGTGAGCCGCGCAGCACCTCAACGGATACCTGCGGGAACCCGTGGGCATCGAGGTGTTCACGCAGATGCGTGGCAATATTTTCCCAGTCGGTCCCCACCACAAAGCGCAGCTGGCATACCGCCGTGGCACTGCCGGGAATGGCGTTCATCGGACGGGCCGGATTGCCGGTCAGGAAAGAGAGTACCTCCAGCGTATTCCAGCCGTACAACCGCTCGGTTGGCGTCAGCCCTGCTTCACCCCAGTTGGGATCAATCTGCGGGCCATTTTCATCACCCACTTCGATATCACTCAGGATGGATTTCACTGCCGCACTGATGACGGGCGGCTTCAGCGCATCCACCTGCAGCTGACCCTGCTGACTGACCAGGCAGGCCAGCGCATTCGCCAGCTGAGTACCGGGGTTGGTCAGCAGTCCCCCCCAGTTGCCGGAGTGATAATCCCGGTCGCGGGCGTGGATGCTGAGGCGGAAGTTGACCGCCCCGCGTGAGCCGAGGAACAGCGTCGGGCGCACCGCGTTGAGGCGGGGACCGTCGGAGGCCATAAAGATATCGGCCTTTAACCGCTCGCCGTGGCGCTGACACAGTTCCGCCAGGCCGGGCGAGCTGATCTCTTCACCCATTTCAAACAGGAATTTGCAGTTAAAACCCAGACGTCCGCCGCGTGCGGCCACCACCTGCTCCAGCGCAGCGATATTGACCGAATGCTGGCCTTTGTTGTCCGCGCTGCCCCGGGCGTACCAGCGGTCGCCCTCCTCCACCAGTGCCCACGGGGTCAGACCGCTGCGCCAGTTTTCATCGTCGCCAAACACCACGTCGCCGTGGCCGTAACACAGCACCGTCGGCAGCACGGGGTCTTCGATGCGGGTGGCCAGCAGAAACGGACGGCGCGGGGCCTGGACATTCTCAATCTGTTCGGTGGTAAACCCCAGCGCCTGCATCGCCGGTACCATCTCCTCCTCCAGGTAGGCCTGGATCACCTCGTCACGATCTTCCCGCTGGCTCTCACTGCGTATCGCCACCCGGCGTGCCAGCACCCGTTTGAATTCGCCACTGTCAAAGTACGCCGTGGCCTGCGCTACCGCCTGTTCACCTGTCATTGTGTCTGTCCATTTTTATGATGTGTGTTTTTTGTCTTTGCCACTCCGTTTTAAGCTAGAATCCTGCCTTGCCACAATTATCAAATAATCAAACTGGCTTTGCCGTAAAAGCAACGCTCCGCTGCACGATAAGTGAACATGCACCCCCAGGAGGCAGACCGATGCACAGCAGTGAGATCCGCTATTTCCTTGCCGTCGCCAACAGCGGCTCGCTCAGTGCCGCCAGCCAGCAGCTGTTTGTGGCAGTCTCCGCCATCAGCCGGCAGATCCAGCGGCTGGAAGCGCGGGTCGGCGCACCGCTGTTTGAGCGGCACGCGCGCGGGATGGTGCTGAATGATGCCGGGCAGATTTTCGAAAACCACGTGCGTAAAAGCATGATGGATATGGAACATGCGATTGCGGAGATCAAAGGACTGAAGGCCATCAGGCGCACCGCCCTGCGCGTCGCCTGTACCGACGGCATGGCGTTCAGCCTGTTGCCGGTGCTGTTCACACAGTTTCGTCTGCTGCACCCGGGCGTCAGCTTTCATCTGACGGTGGGCAGCGCGCTGGAGGTGGCAGAGATCATGCGCCGGGGGGAGTGCGACGTGGCCTTTCAGTTCAGCCTGTACCCGGAGCGCGGAGTGGAAGTCGTCGCCGCCTGGCCCGCACCGGTACTGCTGGTGATGCGGCAGGATCATCCGCTGGCGCAGCAGCAGGTGCAGCTGAGTGACCTCAACGCTTACCCGCTGGCGCTGCCGGATGCCGGAACCACGGTACGCCAGCTGTTCGACCTCTCCTGCCGCATGAGCGGCACCTTTGTTGAACCGGCGCTGACCTGCAATAACTTCAGCACGCTGTATACCTTCCTGCTGCAGACCCCGGCGGCGATCACCATTTGCAGCCAGTTTACGGTGATGTATCAGGCGGTGGAGCATGGGCTGGTGCTGAAGTCGGTTGGCGCCGACCAGCTCAGTCAGCGTTCGTTACAGGTACAGACAGCCATTGGCCGTAAGCCGGGTCCGGCGCTGTCGCTCTTTCTGGAGTTTGTCCGGCAGGAATTAAAGCAAAAGGATGACAGCATCAGGGCGATCTTCGCATTTTGACAGGGCACGCGGCGGGCGGGAAAAAGGTCGCCCCCGACGGGGGCAACCCGGTTTTTTATTTCATCTCCACCTGATAGAAGATGTGTTTGCCAAACGGATCCACTTCGTAGCCGGTTACCTCTTTACGCACCGGTTCGAAAATGGTCGAGTGAGCAATCATCACCGCCGGGGCCTGGTCATGCATGATCTGCTGCGCTTCGCGATACATCACGACGCGCTTGTCATGATCCTGCTCGGCGCGGGCGGCGGTGATCAGCTTATCAAACGGCGCATAGCACCACTTAGACGAGTTGGAGCCGCCGTTAGCAGAGGTGCAGCTGAACAGCGGACCGAAGAAGTTATCCGGGTCCCCTGTCGCCGTGGTCCAGCCCATCAGCGCGGCCTGATGCTCGCCGTTTTTCACCCTTGAGAGATATTCGCCCCATTCGAAGCTGACGATGTTGGCTTTAATCCCCACCTTCGCCCAGTCGGCCTGGATCATCTCTGCCATGCGGCGTGCGTTCGGATTATAGGGACGCTGTACCGGCATCGCCCACAGATCGATGGTGGTACCCGGGGCGATGCCCGCCTCTTTCAGCAGTGCTTTGGCCTGTTCAGGCGCGTAATCATAGTCTTTCAGATCCTGATCCGCGCTCCACACGCCCGGGGGCAGCAGGTTTTTTGCCGCCGTGCCGGTGCCCTGGAAGACCGCTTCAATAATCGCGGGCTTGTTAATGGCCATGCTCAGGGCCTGGCGTACTTTGACGTTGTTAAGCGGTGCTTTCTGGGTGTTAAACGCCAGGAAACCGGTATTCAGCCCGGCCTTATGCATCATGGTGATGTTGGGGTTGGCCTCAAGGCGCTTGAGATCGGCGGGATTCGGGAACGGCATCACCTGACATTCGTTCTTTTCCAGCTTGGCCGCACGCACCGAGGCATCCGGCGTGATGGTGAAGATCAGACGGTCGAGCTTCGCTTTCCCCTGCCAGTATCCCGGGAAGGCGCGGAACAGAATGCGGGAATCTTTTTGATACTGGGCCAGTTCAAACGGCCCGGTGCCAATCGGTTCCCGGTCGACTTTTTCCGGCGTGCCGGCTTTCAGCATGGCATCGGCATATTCTGCCGAGAGGATCGAGGCAAAGTACCAGCCCAGGTCGGCAAGGAACGGCGCTTCGGCATGAGCCAGGGTAAAGCGCACGGTATGATCGTCGATTTTATCGATGCCTTTCAGCAGGGTACCAAACTCCAGGCTTTCAAAGTTGGTGTAACTGCCGTTCGAGACCTTGTGATACGGATTGGCCGGATCTTTCTGGCGCATAAACGAGAAGATCACATCGTCAGCGTTAAAGTCTCGCGTCGGCGTGTAGTTTTTATTACTGTGGAACTTCACGCCCTTGCGCAGGTGGAAGGTGTAGACGGTGCCATCGGGGCTGATCTCCCAGCTTTCCGCCAGTGACGGGATCAGTGTGGTGGTACCGGGCGTAAAGTCGACCAGGCGGTTGTAAATGGGTACCGCGCTGGCGTCGACGCTGGTGCCGGAGGTGTACAGCTGCGGGTTAAAGTTTTCTGGTGATCCCTCAGAGCAGAACACCAGCGTCTTCGCTGAAACCGCTGACGCGACGGTCAGCGCCAGAGCCGCCAGTACCGTGCGTAATACCGCTTTCTTCATCTCCATCCTCGCTTTTTATTTGACATTATCAGGGGGTGGTGCGTAAACCTGTAAATAACCCATTCATGAATAACATGATTTCGCACATTACCGAAATCATGCTGCCCGAGACAAATAAGGAAAGCTTATGACAGATTCACTGGCACGCCAGCTTACTCAACGTTTTTATCGCTACCTGGCCGTTACCAGCCAGAGTGATGCGGCGGCCACCGTCCTGCCCAGCACCCCGGAACAGCATGAGATGGCCCGGCTGCTGGCTGACGAACTGCGCCAGCTTGGCCTGCAGAAGGTGGTTATCGATGAGTTTGCCACGGTAACGGCGGTGAAGCCCGGCAATCGCCCCGGCGCTCCACGCATCGGTTTTATCACCCATATTGATACCGTTGATGTTGGCCTCTCCCCGCATATCCATCCCCAGACCCTGCGCTATGAAGGGGAAGACCTGTGCCTGAATGCTGCGCAGGATATCTGGCTGCGCCGGACGCAACACCCGGAAATCGAGGCCTATCACGGCCAGGATATTATCTTCAGCGATGGTACCAGCGTGCTGGGAGCCGATAACAAAGCCGCCGTCACGGTGGTGATGACGCTGATGGAGAACCTGACCGACGCCCAGCCCCACGGCGATATCGTGGTGGCTTTTGTTCCGGACGAAGAGATTGGCCTGCGCGGCGCGAAGGCGCTGGATCTGAAAAGCCGCTTTGACGTGGACTTCGCCTATACCATCGACTGCTGCGAACTGGGGGAAGTGGTGTATGAGAACTTTAACGCCGCCGCCGCAGAGATTACGCTGACCGGCGTGACGGCGCATCCGATGTCGGGCAAGGGGGTGCTGGTCAATCCGCTGCTGATGGCCTGGGATTTTATCAGTCACTTTGACCGTCAGCAGACCCCGGAGCATACCGCCGGACGCGAAGGCTATACCTGGTTTAATGATATGCAGGCCAACGCCAGCGAGGCGCACCTGAAAGCCTCCATTCGTGATTTCGATCTGGCCAGCTTTGAGCAGCGTAAACAGCAGATGCATCAGGTGGCGGAGATCATTCGCCAGGCCTATCCGACCGGCAAGGTCGCCGTGTCGATTTCAGATACCTACAGCAACATCAGCAATGCGATCGGCGACGACAAGCGCCCGATTGACCTGATCTTTGCCGCGATGAAGGCACTGGAAATTGAACCGAAGGTGATCCCGATGCGCGGCGGCACGGATGGTGCAGCGCTGTCTGCAAAAGGGTTATTAACGCCGAACTTCTTTACTGGCGCGCATAATTTCCACTCAAAGTTTGAGTTCCTGCCAATCCCGTCCTTTGTGAAGTCTTACCAGCTGGCTGAGAAAATCTGCCTGCTGGCAGCGGAGTAATTTCTAGTGGGCCTACCGGGAAATACGGCCTTCCGTGGGGCTCAAGGATCCCTTTTTTTGTGGCTGACAGTTTGGCTTCAGGTCTGAGGCCAGTTTGAGCACGCCGGATCGGCAAAGTCCGCATCCCTGCGGGCCTCGGCACGCGACGTCCTGTCGCGTGACGTCCGGCTTACCTCAAACTGGCCCCATCCCCGCAGCACGGTTGCACGCTGTCGGTTTTAAAACCGGCAACCCGATGTGCCGTCAACAACCGGTGCGTCGGTGAACGAAGCTGACGAAGGGATTCGCTGCGAGTGTACGATGTGCCTGACGCAAGCCCTCGACCGCTCCGCCCACTTCGGGTAAAAGCGAAACACCCTTGACGTTGACCTGCACCCGCGAGTACGCCTCATTCCTCATAAACATACACACGTAGACGATGCCCGTCCGGGTCGCAGGCGGTAAAGGTATATCCGAAATCCAGCGTTGCTGGTGGGTCGAGGATCTCAACGCCCCACGCCTGCCATTGGCTGAAGAGACTATCCACTTCGTCACGACTCTCTGCGGTAAACACAATCTCCGACTGGCTGGTTCCGGCACTCACCGGTGGCGTCACCCCGGAGGCGATCCACAGCCCGAGACGACCGCCAGACGGCAGGATAAACATGGCAAAAGTGGATGATAATTCGACGGCATCAACGTTCAGTATCCGCTGGTAAAAGGCCGCGCTGTTAGCCGGGCTGGCAACATACAGAATGGTGAAATCAAGTGCTTTCATTTGGGGTTTCCCGTTTAGTGACTGGACGGGAACAGACTAGGCGATGCGACTGACAGTTTTTGTCAGTAGGCTATCTAACGTCAGCCAAATAGCCCTATGAGACTGGTTGGGCTGAATGGGTAGATGCTAATTCATGCATGAGGTAGTTCAGGGGTTGGGGCATTTAGCATGCAGATTTATGTAGCTTAGCTGGTTAACCTTATCTCCCAGCAACGACTCAGAATTGATTGTGCAAAAAAATTTCTTCTGCCAGATCACCGTGATAGATCGTTCGGATAAATAAAGTGTCATCCTTAATTGTATAGCTTCGCTGGATATCCGTCGGCCGCTCACCATACCAGCGGGGTTCAACAAGAGTTTCATCCAATATTCCAATAGTATGGCCATCTGTAGAACGACAACGATACGAGAAAACCTTACCATCCTGTGGTCGCGCGTACTTCACTCGTGCAGAGCCATCTTCGACCTTTGTCGCAACCATGATAGAGATATCACGCTGGAGCATGACGTTTAAAGCTGCACGACAGATGTCTGTCATTAGGTATTCATTACTTGCAGCCCATAGCTGTACAGGCATCATACAGAGCAGGACAAACAATCTTGTGGTTATCATGATGGAATCTCATAATGGACATTCGTACTATATCGACTACGGAAGACCAAACTTTAGGTCCAATATCCTTTCTTTAGAAGATTTTTCCCTTTAAGTTCACGATGGACTTAAGAATCCAAGTTTCCGGAAATGATTTTTGAATGCTCTATACCGACTTTCTGCAGATACAGTTTGAATCCTTATGCTGTATAGAAAGTTAGGCAACTTTGCTTATTTCTAGTTGCCGTTTTCCTCCTAAGTTTGGTTAAGAATACTCATTTCTCGGTGCAAATCTGTATTCGACAAAACAGCCCTAATAACAGACAAGAGTAGTCTTTCCCCAAATTCAGATATAAACCCTTCATCTGAGTAGCTAAATACATACTCACTTATTCGGTTATGAGCAATTGAACATCGAATACGATATATCCAATATGATATAATTTTTACAACAAACCCATTAAACAACTCAGCATCATCCTTTGGGATAAATTTAACTTTATTACCACCATGAATTATTTGGGTTGATAATGATGATGATGTATAATTGCTTTCTGAAAGAAATTTATTATGAACGGCCCAACGTGAGTCATCTGACAACGGATTACCTTCTTTACTATACTCCTGAAACATATCTTTAGCTATAGACTCGTAGTTTAACACTAAAGCCATAGAATTTACGATCTCAGAAAAATCAGTAACATAGTTTTTTATTATATATTCTAAATGGGAAACCTCATTACCCTTGCTACATATTTTCAATGCTTCCGCATACCCTTTCAAATCATTAGTATTAATTGATTTTAATTTTGACACCCTAACGGCATCAAATAATAACTCCAGTTGATGATAGTATTTTAGATAGCGCTCAAATGTACTTAAAGAATAGATAGCCAGAACCATGGACTCATCATGATTCATCGAAGGATATTGATATTTATTCTTTATTTTTATAGTGCAAGGTGCTCTCACCTTACCAATTGGCTTTTCTTTGTGTGTATACCCCCCCCATAACTCAGATGTATTCATTATAGAAAGATAATGCTCGTACTGATCGGACTCTACAACAACATAATGCTTGCTAAATTTATATTCAGTGTCATACACACCTGTACAAATTGAATCATAGAAGAATGCGAAAAGTCTGTTCTCAGACAGTGAATGGATTGATTCTACTTCACCATCAAGATCCATTAAGCATAAAGTTGCAATTAATTGATTATCTTCATTATGAATCTCAACATCTTGAGACAAAGATGTATCAATTGACTTTTCAATTTCAAAAACAGGTATGACCACTTTGCCATTAGCACTCAAATGCTTATTATCAATTATTACAAGATCGAGAGGAGGTGCTACCTCACCTACCAGAGAAATATCTCCTTCCTGAAACTCAGGTTGTATTCGCTGTGCAAATTCATCTGGTTGCAAATCACTTAGCATACTTTCATATAACTCAATGTATCTGTTTTTTAATTCCACAGTAAGATTTAAGTTTTCCATGTTCATTCTGCCGCTAATGGCCAACAGTTGCTTAAATGAGTTTCACCACACTCTCTTATAAACTCTTTAAAGCCAGTATGAATTAATTTCCTAGTTATGAAACCCATATTTGCTTTTTTAGAAAACTGCCCTATTTTGACATTGTTGAAATTAACTAAACCTAATGGGTCTTTATCGCCATTCCGTACTCTTATGAATAGAGATTCTATAGCCTCATCAACGCGACTTTTCTTGTCATTTTTCAAACTTTGTTGAATCGCACTAAATAATGACATCATTACATTTTCCGAACCAAACCAAATTTGCGCATCACCTAAGTTAATATTATGCTCTTCTTCCAGAGGTTGTACATTAGAATAAATATCCCAAAACATTCTATCTAATTCAACAAATTTTTTTAAATAAGAAATGTATTCTTCAAACTGTGCTGTAAGTTCACTTTCAGATAAATCAAATGATCCTTCATCTATAAGCTTTTGAGCAACTAAATTCTCTTTGTCTGACTCATGTGAGGATGTAATAAATGCATGATACGATGAAACAATGTTACTCAGATGGTATTTGTTGGGTTGCGTCCTGCGTTTTGTATCTTTCTCCGTAAAAATTTCTATTGAAGGTATCTCAGGAGCGATTGTTTCTTTCAGGGACATAAATAACAATTCGATCTGATGTCTCATAGACATTGCTTTTTGCCCTGAGTTGAGAACTATCATTCTATAAATCAATTTACTAAGATTAGGTTCAAGCCAGTATTCTAACAACAAAGTCTGGTTTTCTTTAAAAACTACACCACTCTCCCTAAGATCATTTAATATATATGTTCTTTGAAGACCATCTAGAATATCAACCACGCCATTACTTGAAAGTAAGCTCTCAATTTCCTTTTCATCATTTAAATTATTTATAATATTCTCCACCAAATGATGCTTTACTGATAGTGTAATGGAGGGCAAGAGTGCACCTTCAACAATATCCTCTTTTAATCGCTTATATGCTTTATGCGTTTCTCTTTTCCTCTGAATACTAAACTCACCAAAATCACCGCCAACAATGTCCAAATACTTTTCAGGGGAAGCCTGGCAATATATTACATGAGTATCACTCTTCAGATCCTTTGTATTACCGATAACTTTAAATGTCATAACGCAACCTTAGTCCAAGATTTCATAAAATTAACTAGTTTATAGTTTTCTTAAGATAAGTATAATAGACTTAAACGTAATGTTAAAGAATAAATTCCCTTAATGTATAAATCACATTTTGAAACTGCGTTTCAAAAAATAATGAATATTCGATAGCATAATATACCGCGCACATAGCCGTTTCTCCTCATGACCAGTGATACGTGCACCGAAAGAACGAGAACAGACAATATGCCAAACGCTTCAAACTTAACACAGGGTTCGATACGTGATTCAAGTAAAGTTCGCTCCAGAACAACATTGAATTTTCTGCGTATGCTCCGCGCTAAGCTCTGTCCGCAAGGTCCAGTGCAATTTTCAATACTTATCAGGTTAAACGTCACCCACTTTAATCATGCTAAGCCGTTTTAGCTGGCGATCAAGGTCCACCATTCCACCCGTTTTCTTCCAAGTCTTGGCAGCATAGTTGGCCAGCTTCGCAAGCGTTTTAGTGTGAGCAATGCCCATGCCGACAGTGAGATGAGTTTCACGTAAAATACGGGCTCTAACATCACACCCGACTTGCTCCAACAACATGCAGTTGCTGACGCATGTCATGTTCAAAAAAGCTTCGTCGATGTAAAAGAAAAGATGAATGGGTATGGAGTGAATTACCCAAGCAGGCAAGGGTTTACAGGAATAGTGCTCAATCTTTGTCAGTAGCCAAATCCCTGAGCAGAAATATTATGGCGTTCCCGCCACGCTTTCATCAGTTGTGTGCGAGCACGTGGATACCGCTGCGCGGTGACCTGCAGGTGGGTGAAACGATCAAGGCGAAAATGGCGGTAATCATCGCGTGTTTCGCACCAGGCTACGAGCACCTGAACAGAGTCAAAAAAACCAATCGCAATGGGCCAGACTCTGCGCCGGGAGCTAACGTCTTTCAGATCAAGGTAGTCGATTTCTATGATGTTCTGCCGGCTGATAGCCTGACGTAATGCGCCAACGTCGATACTGATAGCCAACTCCGCCTTCGCCGGGCCAACCATCAGCGGGGATAGTTCCAACTGCGAACGCAGTTCGGGTGGCAAAACGTCGGCAATCTTGCTTAATGCGGAGTGCGCCGCGGCGGCGAGTTCGTTATCGGTCCGGCGCGCAACCCAACGGGAACCGAGTACCAGAGCCGCAATTTCCGCGGCGTTAAACATTAACGGCGGCAGGGTAAAGCCGGGTCTTAATACATAGCCCAATCCGGGTTCACCCACGATATCCGCCCCTTGTTGCTGCAAAGTGGCAATATCACGGTAAAGCGTTCGCGTACTGACATGCAATTCACTGGCAAGTTGTTCAGCCGTAATGGGGAAACGGTGGTTACGCAAAAGTTGCAGCAGATCGAGCAGACGTTGAGCACGTGACATAGTGGTTATCGGCGGTTCGGGGAGGATGTCAGGGACGGCCAGCAGGGCTGGCCGCCGGAGTGGCGTAACGTTACTTCACCGCCACATCAATACCCGGGAAGAACTTCGCGGCCAGTTTGGTCACGGTACCATCGTTTTGTATCTTAACGATAGCGGCATCCAGCGCTGCTTTCAATTTGGCATCGTCTTTACGCAGACCAAATCCAATGCCGACACCGAGTACCAGCGGATCTTCCACGGCCTTACCGGCGAAACTAAATGCTTTCCCCTGCGGTTTTTCCAGGAAGCCAGACTGACCGGCAGCCGACATCACCAGGGTTCCGTCCAGGCGTCCCGCGACCATGTCGTTGTAAACCTGGTTCTGATCCTGATACGGTGTCACCGTCACACCCTGCGGCTCCCAGTGTTTTTTCGCATAGGTTTCCTGCACGGAACCCTGCAAGACACCGATGTTCTTGCCCTTCAGGCTCTCCACGGTAGGCAGCAGCCCCGACCCTTTTTTGGCAATCAGCATGTTGGGGATGCGGTAAATCGGCTGAGTAAAGCCGATGCTTTTCATGCGGGCTTCAGTGATGTTCATCGCCGAGTTGATGGCGTCGAATTTTTTCGCCGCCAGTGCCGGGATCAGGGCATCAAAACTGCTTTCCACCCAGCTGCACTTGAAATTGCCCACCTGGCAAATCGCTTTGCCCAGCTCGATGTCAAAGCCTTCCAGCTCGCCTGAGGCGTTGCGGCTTTCAAAGGGCGGATACTGTGACTCCAGACCGTAGCGCAGCGTATCCTGCGCCAGCGCTGACACCGACGACAGCAACCCGACTGCCACAAACAACGCATTCAGTTTTTTCATTCATTTACCCTCAAGGTGATGCTGTTAGCGAGGCTTGACCTGACAGAGTGCGCGTGCGCCTGCCTGCAAGGTGGCTTCGTCTTTTGCGAAAGAGAGACGGATCAATTTGTTGTCTGTCCCATCGGTATAGAACGCTGACAGCGGAATAGTCGCCACGCCGTGATCAACGATCAGCCGTTTTACCATTTCACTGTCAGACTCGTCACTGAAATCTGCATAGCTGGCCAGCATAAAGAACGATCCCGCCGATGGCAGCAGCGTGAACGGTGAGTCCTGCAGCAGGCAGGCCAGCTGATCTCGCTTACGCTGATAAAAGTCGCCCAGCCCCAGGTAGTGCGCCGGTTGCTGAAGATACTCAGCAAAGGCCACCTGCATCGGCGTATCGGCCGAGAACATCATAAACTGATGCACTTTCACCACCTCCTCCATCAGCGCTGCCGGGGCCAGCAGATAACCGATGCGCCAGCCGGTAACGTGAAAGGTTTTCCCGAAGGAGGAGACGATCACACTGCGCTGCGCCAGCTCCGGATGGGTGGCCATGCCGTGATGCTGACGGCCGTCAAACAGGATATGTTCGTACACCTCATCCGACAGCACGACGATATCGGTATGGCGCGTCAGCGCCGCCAGACGGTGCAGATCCTCCGCGCCCAGTACCTGGGCGCTGGGGTTGTGCGGCGTATTGATGATGATCATGCGGGTCTTCGGCGTAATAGCAGCCGCCACCTCATCCCAGTTAATGGCAAATTCCGGCACCTGTAATTTCAGGCCGACCGGGATTGCGCCCTGCAAGCGCACGATCGGCGCGTAGCTGTCGAACGCCGGTTCAAAGAAGATCACTTCATCCCCCGGATGCACCAGCCCGGCGATGGCCGAATAAAGCCCTTCACTGGCACTGGCGGTGATCAGAACTTCACTGGCGGCATCATATTTTTGCCCGTAGAGCGTACCGACTTTGGCCGCCAGCACCTCTCTCAGCGCGGGCAGCCCGGTCATGGTCGCATACTGGTTATGCCCCTGCTGCATGGCTCGGGTTACCCCCTCTACCAGCAGCGGATCGCACGGAAAGTTCGGCGCGCCCTGTGAGAGGTTAATGGCGTTATGCAGCGCGGAGAGCTGGCCTATTACTGAAAAAATCGTGGTGCCAACATCCGGGAGTTTAGAACGCTGCTGCACCGCAGAAGTGAGGGTCATGGCGACTCCAGTCGGGAAAAGAGTGATGATGCCAGTTCTACGTGGCGGCACTTGAGGCGACAAGCGAATTGTTGTCATAATAGCTATGACTTTTTCTCATTGCTCAGAGAACCCGATGTCTCAGCGTCCGCTGCCGTTAAATGCTATCCATGCTTTTATTGTGACCGCCCGTCACCTTAATCTGACGCACGCCGCCGGCGAGTTGTGCATCACTCAGGGAGCGGTGAGCCGCAAAATCGCCGCGCTGGAGGCCTGGCTGGGGTTCCCGCTGTTTGACCGCCACGCGCGCGGCCTGCACCTGACGCCGCAGGGGGCCAGCCTGTTGCCCGCGTTGCAGAGTGGTTATCAGCAGATGCACGATGCCGCACAGCAAGCCAGCAGGCAGCACACCACCATCCGACTGAAAGCACCCACCTGTGCCATGCGCTGGCTGGTACCGAAACTGGTCGCACTGGAAAAAGCGCGCCCTGAGCTGCACGTTTCGCTGACCACCACCGTGGATCACCACAGTCAGTTAGCGCATTTTGATGCGGCGATCCTCTACGGCAGCAGCCCGCGCAACAGCGTACTGCTGTTCGAAGAGGCGCTGACGCCGGTGATGGCACTGTCGCTGCTGCCTGCCAGGCCGGCGATCGACACGCTGTCCGGGATGACATTTCTGCATCCCACCGCCGACAGCCGCGACTGGCAGCTGTGGTTACAGGCGCAGCAATGCACGCTGGTGATGAAGCGGAATCAGCATTTTTCCACGATGGATCTGGCGATCAGCGCGGCCATTCAGGGATTTGGCGTGACGGTGGCCGATGTGACGTTAATTGCTGAGGATCTGAGGATGCGACGTCTGGTGGCACCCTTTGCGGGCAGTGTGAAAACGGGCGCGGTCTACAGTCTGATCCGACGCCCGTCTGCTCTGTCGCCACCGCTGCTGGATGAGCTGGTGGCATGGTTAAGTCAACCGTCTTAGAAGGAGACCCATTCGTCAGCGGCGCCAGCCTTCGGCGCACCCGAGCTTCTCAGCGGACTTTTCAGCGCCGCTGGCCGGGCAGCCGCATGACCCGCAGGCGCACTGCTGGCTGTCAGGCGGAATTTGGCCACCGACAGCGTCAGCTCTTCCGTCTGGCGTTCCAGCGCACTGGCTGCCGCCGAAACCTGCTCAACCAGCGAGGCGTTCTGCTGGGTGACGCTGTCCATTTCGGAAATCGCCGTTCCGACCTGAGAAATCCCCTTGCTCTGCTCTTCCGAGGCGGAGGCAATCTGCTTCATGATCTCCGTGACTTCTGCCACCGACTGCAAAATATCGTCCATGGTACTGCCCGCTTCACCAACCAGCTTAGATCCGGTATCCACGCGGGAGACGGAGTCGGCAATCAGCGTTTCAATCTCTTTTGCCGCCCCGGCACTGCGCTGCGCCAGATTACGGACTTCACTGGCAACCACGGCAAAACCACGCCCCTGCTCTCCCGCACGGGCCGCTTCCACCGCCGCATTCAGCGCCAGGATATTGGTCTGAAAAGCGATGCTGTTAATGACCGTGGTAATTTCAGCGATTTTCTTCGAACTGCCGGCAATGCCCTGCATGGTGCTGACCACTTCACTGACCAGTTTGCCGCCCTTACTGGCGGTTAAAGAGGCATTATCTGCCAGCGAACTGGCCTGGCGGGCGTTATCGGCGTTGAATTTCACCGTCGCAGTCAGTTGCTCCATGCTGGCTGCCGTCTGCTCCAGGGCCGAGGCCTGCTCTTCCGTACGCGAGGAGAGATCGTTATTACCGGAGGAAATTTCTGCGGCACCGCGATGGATATTTTCAGTCCCGCTGCGGATTGAACTGACCGCATCACGCAGGCTGTCCTGCATTGCCCGCAGCAGCGGAACCAGCTTCCCGACGCAGTTGCGGCCGAAATCATTGACGGGCTGGGTCAGGTCACCATCGGCAATCACGCGGAAGTGTTCCCGAATGGTGGCCAGCGGACGCACCAGCATCACCACCAGATAACGATCGGTAAACAGCAGGATCAGCAGTCCGGCAATCACCGCCATCACCAGTACCGCTTTGGTGGTGTGGGTCAGATGATCGACCGTGATGCGCGTGGCATCGAGCTTATCGGCAGCGGCGGTATTAAATTTTTCCACACTGGCACCGAAATCGCGGCTGAGGGCTGGCGTCACGCTGGCAGCGTGGCGACGATAGTCATCCGGCGATCCCTGCTGTGCCAGACGCACCTGGGGCGCAACCCCCTCATCCAGCAGCTTCTGCCAGCTGGCAATCGCACTGGCGGCATACTGCGCATCCAGCGGGCCCGGTGACTGTTGTTTGAAATCGGCCAGCAGCGTGGTCATGTTATCCAGCGCTTTCTGCACCGACGCCATGTCCTCCGGTTTTTTGGATTCTGTGGCACGGGATAAACGCGTGATAACGCGGAAATACTGGTCGTTACCTTTGCTTAAGGTGCTCATCTGACCGACCAGATGGCGATCGACGGCATTGCCCTCGCTCAGCTGGTTCAGGGAATAAACGCTGTACAAGCCTACAGCGCCCCAGAGCAGGCAGAAAATGCCTAAAATCCACAATAATACTGCGCGGATTGTATAATTTTTTAAGAATTTCATAGTGACTCCGTGACCTGGTGATACCGATTAAAATGTTGTTATCTGAGGGCTATCACCCTTAGTTATCGGCACGGAAGCAGAGGAAACTCAAAAAATTAACACGACTTATATTGCAGCATTTTTGCCCTTAGTTTTCCCAGGGTAAATCATAACTTATTGCTATGATGCGGTTTTATTACAGTTTAGGGCATTTTAAATACAGCAGAATATATTAAGTATCAGGCTGGTAATGCGGCGCTATTCATGGCGCAGATGGACAAATGCCTTCATCAGCAGACGAAACACCTGCATTCTGCGTCGCATAAAGCGTTTTTCAATGGCGATCCCCGCCTGGCCATTCTGACCGAAACGCAGGGTGATATCCTGCCGGGGGCGCCAGGCAGGCCAGTCCGTTTCGCCGCTAATCTGGGGTGAAAATACCGTCACATCCCGCGCAAAACGCAGCCAGTATTCACTGACACGCCATGAAAAATCCCGGTCTGCCGCGGTGAACGGGCGGGCACTCTCCGTCGGTTCCATCTGCGCCAGCGTATTCAGGACATAGGGAATTTCATTGCCGTGCCAGGTCCCGTGCGCGTAAAGATCGCGCGCGTTCTCTGATACGTAATCAAAGTAATAGCGCCAGGTTGGTGTGCCTGTGCGGTGCTGGGCCAGCGCCGCCACATAGCCCAGAGTGGTAAAGGTCATATCCCGGGCCACCTGTCGCCCGAGCTCCGCATCATCCCACACGTCACGGTACAGTAACTTGATCAGCCGCAGCGCCAGCGGATGCTTCGTACGCATATCCGCGATCACCTTTGCTGCATCCACGCCAAAAAAGGCCAGCACGCTTGCTTCATCACTGTTGTTGCCAATCATCAGCGGCAGCCGCTGCTGTTGGCCGGAGGCGAAAGCGCTGAGCATCGGCTGCGGCAGAACGCAGTCCCCGTGGATCGCCACCGGCCCCAGGGTGAGCGAGCGCGCCAGCGGCCAGAACGCATCCGCTGGCAGGGCGCGCAGTTGCTCCGCGCTGGCATCCTGCAGATCGAAATGACGGGCCAGCGCTTCGCCTTTTTGCAGGGCTTCTGCCCGGGAGACGTCCGGGACGCTGTAGGCACTCTGTACAATCCCCTTATGGAACAGTCCTTTTGCCATCGGTGAAGCAAACAGGGACAGTACGCTGCGGGCACCGCTGGATTCGCCCATCAGCGTGACGTTTTTCGGGTTTCCACCAAAGGCCCGAATGTTGCGCTGTATCCACTGCAGGGCAGCGATCTGATCGAGCAGCGCAAAGTTATTCACCACCTCGCCGTCAGCATACTCGCGGTCCAGCGCCGGATGCGCAAAGAACCCCAGATGCCCCAGACGGTAGTTTAGTGTGACAACCACGGCGCCGCGTGCCGCCAGGGGTGCCCCCAGATAGGGCGTTAACCCGCCGGATCCCACGGTGTAGCCTCCACCGTGGATCCACACCATGACCGGCAGCGGTGTGGATGGCTCTGCGTCCGGCGTCCAGACGTTCAGATACAGGCAATCCTCGCTGAAACCCCCGGGGTCCCCCCCGCCTACCGCCAGACAATATTCCAGGCTCTGCCAGCTGGCAGGCCCCCACGCTGTCGCTTCTTTTTCCCCTTCCCAAGGCGTGACTGGTTTTGGCGCTTTCCAGCGTTGTTCACCCACGGGGGGCGCGGCGTAAGGAATGCCCTTAAAGACGAAGACGTTCTCCTCCCTCTTCCCGCGCAGGCAGCCTTCTGCCGTCATAATCCGTAATGTCTGTTCGTTTTTCATGGGGGCTTCCGTATGATATCCGCGGTAATTATTTGCAGACTAAGAGAGAAAGTCCATCATGCCGTGTCATTTGCAGATTATGCTGATACAAGCACCGTTTGAACGGGTGCGATGATCGCCAGCTGCTGGCGGCAGAGTTCCGCCCTGACCTGCAAGGATCACATTATGTTTACCGCTATAAATAATGGTTTTTCCCGTCTCTGTGACCATCCGGACCTGGGCCGGCTGGTATTGCGCGTGTCACTCGGCGCACTGCTGCTGTTTCACGGTGTATTTAAAATTGAGCACGGGGTCGGCTGGATCGCCCGACTGCTGCATGCACAGGGTTTGCCCGGTTTTATTGCCTATGGCGCTTACATTGGGGAAGTACTGGCACCGGCGATGATTATTGTCGGGCTGATGACGCGCCCGGCGGCGTTTATTATTGCCGTAAATCTGGTGGTGGCGACGCTGCTGGTGAAAAGCGGTGCGGTGTGGGATCGCACCGGGGTCGGAGCCTGGGCGCTGGAAGGAGAAGCACTTTACCTCTTTGGCGCGCTGGCGGTGATGTTTCTTGGCGCAGGCCGCTTTACGCTGGTCAGTAACAGTAGTTTGCAATAGGACGGGCTGACCGGGAAAAAGGCCAGCCACAGACGCTGCAGGGGGCGACCTTTTTATTCGGTCGCCCGGTGCACCCAAATGCTTCTTCAGCTTACCCGCTGGTAGCCGTAGCGGTATTTTGCCACCAGCATCAGCGTAGTCAGCACGGCCGGGATGGCCAGGAAGGAGAAGACGTCGGTGATATTCCAGCCAAGCGACAGCATTTGCGCCCCGGCAAAGGCACTGAGGATGGCGCCGATGCGCCCCACGCCATGCATCCAGCTGGATCCGGTGGCCCGCGCATGGGTCGGATAGTAGCTGGCTGACAGCGCATTCATCCCGGTATTGGCTCCGTTGAGACAAAAACCGCTGCAGAACGCCACCCCGCCCAGCACCCAGACTTCAGCGGGCGCATAACCGATACAGACGGTAGCTATCGCACCGGTGAAATAGATCGCCGCCAGCGCCAGGTTGGCATTAAAACGGTCCATCATCCAGCCCGCAAACAGCGAACCCACCGTTCCGCCCGCCTGATACATGGCGGTCACCAGCGCGGCCTGTGTCACCGTCATGCCCACGTCTTTCACCAGCGATGGCAGCCACGAGCCAATCAGGTAGACCAGGAACAGCCCCATAAAAT
This sequence comes from Erwinia persicina NBRC 102418, assembly GCF_001571305.1. Classification (GTDB taxonomy): domain Bacteria; phylum Pseudomonadota; class Gammaproteobacteria; order Enterobacterales; family Enterobacteriaceae; genus Erwinia; species Erwinia persicina. Next base: position 301,816 of record NZ_BCTN01000002.1, read on the forward strand.
AGCTGCCCCACAGCATCAGGCTGCCAAACAGATAGCGCCGCGACACCACAATCTTGACGGCCCCTTCACTGCTCGCGGCCTCACTGCGGATGAACACGCTATTTTCATCCACGTGTCCCGGGTGCATTTTCTCCACGATCTGGCGGATCCGGGCTGTCGGGTGGTTGCGGGCAATCATAAAGCGCACAGACTCGGGTAAACCACGCAGCAGCAGCGGTACCAGCATCAACGGCAGCACGCCGCCCATGATCAGCACCGCGTGCCAGCCATAGTTGGGGATCAGCCATGAGGCCGCGAAGCCCCCGGTGGCGGCACCAAAGGTAAAGCCACAGAACACGACGGTGATGAGAAAAGCGCGGCGGCGCTCAGGGGAGTATTCCGCCACCAGCGTGCCGACGTTCGGCATCGCCGCCCCCAGCCCCAGCCCGGTGAGGAAGCGGAAAAGCATCATCTGATCCAGGTTTTGCGAGAACGCCGTGGCCAGCGTCCATAAGCCGAAGAAAAAGACGCTGCTGATAATAATGACGCGACGACCGAAGCGGTCGGCCAGGGGGCCGGCCACCATGGCCCCCAGCGCCAGGCCAATCAGCGCCGCACTGATCACTGCGCCAAGCTGATGGTTGCTTACCCCCCAGGCACTTTTCAGCGCAGGGGCAATAAAGCCCATCAGGGCGATATCCATACCATCCATGGCAACAACGGCAAAACTCAGGGCGATAATGCGTTTCTGATAACGACTCAATGTGCCCTGATTAATCAACGTACGGATATCGATGGCTGCGGTACTGTCCACTTCGCGCTCCATAACAGGCAGTATTAACCCCTGGCGGATAACGATTAGCGCAAAGGTTGGTAGAAAAAGTGTCGGTTATCATAACGGATTGTTATGCAATACTCCTGGGAAAATATGCCTGTCTTGCGCAAAACCCTGCCCCAGCTAAGCCCCCTTTTCTCCGGGAGTTTTCCCCCTTTTGGGTGGGGGATTAATAATCACTGCGTATGGTGCGCATCAGTTATTCCTACCAGAAGTAATGGATACGCCTTAAAACACGCTAAATGTTAATCAAATTTTGCAATAAGGTTAACAAAACAATCACTGAGATCTTGCCAGTCTGTCCGGGCCGTTATTACTCTGCTGTATGGACAAAAAATATCAGTTTAATCAGCGTATTCGGCTGCGCCATTTACATACCTTCGTCGCCGTTGCGCAACAGGGGACGCTGGGGCGTGCCGCTGAAACCCTGTCTCTCAGTCAGCCCGCACTATCGAAAACCCTGAACGAGCTGGAAGAGCTGGCTGGCGTGCGGCTGTTCGAACGCGGCCGTCTGGGCGCGCAGCTGACCACCATGGGAGAACAGTTTCTCACCCACGCGGTGCGTATTCTGGATGCGTTAAACCACGCCGGACAGTCGTTTACGCTGCCGCAGGAAAAATCGCCGGAAGTGATGCGCCTCGGGGTGCTGACCACAGTGGCGCTCGGCATGTTGCCTTCCATTCTTCATCGTTTTCATCAGCAGCAGCCGCAGGCCATTATTCAGGTCGCGACCTTACACAACAATGTCCTGATTGCGGCGATCAAAGCGGGGGAATTTGACGTCGGTATTGGCCGTATGGCCGATCCCGGGCTGATGACCGGGCTGACCTATGAACTGCTGTTTCTGGAGTCATTGCGCCTGGTCGTGCGGCCGGATCATCCGCTTTTAAGTGACAACGTCACGCTGTCGAAGGCCCTCTCCTGGCCGGTGGTGATCTCTCCCGAAGGCACGGCACCGCGCCGTCTCGCTGAGGCGATGCTGAAAGAGCAGGGCTGCGTGCTGCCGGGCACACTGGTGGAAACCTCTTCAACCTCACTGGCCCGTCAACTGGCACTGCGTTATGACTATGTGTGGTTCGTGCCGTCGGGGGCCATCAAAGAGGACTTACTGCACCATTCGCTTGCCGCGCTGCCGGTTGCTTCACACGGGCCGGGGGAAGCTATCGGGATCATGACCCGCTCTGGCGAGAAGCTGACCCTCAGCGCCGAGATCCTGCTGGCGACCATCCGTAAATCACACGCCGGATAATCTCTCAGCGGCTACGTTTGGCATGGCGCTCACGATTTTCCTGCCGGGCCTGATCGTTTTTTCGCAGGCCCACATAACATGCTCCGCTGCCTCCGTCCTGCGGCGCGGCACAGCAAAAGGCCTGCACCTCCTCAAACTGCGGCAGCCAGCGCATCAGATAGCTGCGTATCACATTGGCATGTGAGCGGTCATCCCGCCCTTTACCATGAACGATCAGCAGATTCCTCAGTCCCTCATGGGAGGTCTGGCGTATAAACAGATAGAGAGACTGGCGGCACTGCTCGACGGAGTGGCGGAGTAAATTCAGGGTCGCCTCCGGCGGATATTTCCCCTGAGACAGTTTGTCCAAGACGCCTTGCTGGATCCCTTCTGCTCTGAATTCCAGCGGCACCGTCAACGGCACGATATCCAGCAGGCCAGTGGTCAGCGGATTATCCCACTGGATATCCGTCGATACGGCCGTTTTCGACGTCGGGGGTTTCAGCCACAGCGTGCTGTCACAGTCTTTCAGCGGCCTGACGTCCTCCATCGCTTGTAGAAACAGTGATTGCTCATCAAGTTTGATGGTCATCATTCGCCCTCTTTCTCTTCACGTATATGGCGCAGAAACGGTGTCGTTGCCGGAGTGAGTTTAGCAAAAAAGTGCCTTTATCATCAGCTCCCCCTACAGGCACAGATCGGTAAGAGCACTTTATTGATTTGATTAAAAAAGTGAGAGTACGTTTAATTCTTCCCTGAAAAATACGAATCTTCCGATCGCGAGGTTATTTTTTACACAAATTTCACAACAGTTTAATTAATAAATAACGTCCACATATTTATTGTGCCTAAAACAAGTCAGATGAGTTCCCTTGACCCGGTGAAAAGTGCTAAATTGATGTCAGTCAATTATCATCGAGCGTACACTATGATTCCGGAAAAGCGAATTATCACAAGACGCATACAATCGGGTGGCTGCGCCATTCACTGCCAGGATTGCAGCATCAGTCAGCTTTGTATCCCCTTCACGCTTAACGAGCACGAGCTGGACCAGCTCGATAACATCATTGAGCGTAAAAAACCGATTCAAAAAGGGCAAACCCTGTTTAAAGCCGGTGACGAATTACGTTCCCTTTATGCGATTCGCTCCGGAACCATAAAAAGTTACACCATCACCGAACAGGGTGATGAGCAGATTACCGGCTTCCATCTGGCGGGCGACCTGGTCGGTTTTGACGCCATCAGCGGCAGTCAACACCCCAGCTTTGCTCAGGCACTGGAAACGGCGATGGTCTGTGAAATTCCCTTTGAAACCCTCGACGATCTCTCAGGCAAAATGCCCAGTCTGCGTCAGCAGATGATGCGTCTGATGAGCGGTGAGATTAAAGGCGACCAGGAAATGATCCTGTTGCTGTCGAAGAAAAATGCGGAAGAGCGTCTGGCCGCCTTTATCTACGGCCTGTCACGTCGCTTTGGTCAGCGCGGATTCTCACAGCGAGAGTTTCGTCTGACCATGACCCGTGGTGATATCGGTAATTACCTGGGGTTAACGGTGGAAACCATTAGTCGCCTGCTGGGCCGCTTCCAGAAAAGTGGGATGCTGGCAGTAAAAGGCAAATATATCACCATCGAAAATCATGAAATCCTTTCAGAGCTTGCGGGCCAGAGCCACACTGCCGCCTGATGGCTGCCGGATCAATATTTCTTATTTTATTGATCCGGCAACAACTTTTTCCTTTCTTCCTTTAGAGCGATTGGGCTATCTTTAAACTGACACGCTCAGTGTAAGGAGAAACCGTTATGGCTCAGTATCAAAACATTCTGGTAGCAATCGATCCGCAACAGGACGACCAGCCCGCTCTTCGCCGCGCTGTCTACCTTAATCAGCGTCTTGGCGGTAAAATTACCTGTTTCCTCCCCATTTACGACTTCTCCTACGAGATGACCACGCTGTTATCGCCTGATGAGCGGGTGACCATGCGGAAAGGGGTCATCAGTCAACGTACAGAGTGGATCCGCGAACAGGCACAGGCTTATCTCGCCGCCGGTGTTCAGATTGATATTAAAGTGATCTGGCACAATCGCCCTTTCGAAGCGATCATCCTGGAAGTGCTGAACAACAAACACGATCTGGTTATCAAGATGGCTCACCAGCACGACCGGTTGCAGTCGGTGGTGTTTACCCCGACAGACTGGCACCTGCTGCGCAAATGCCCGTGCCCCGTTTGGATGGTTAAGGATCAGGTGTGGCCAGAGGGAGGCAAAGCCGTGGTGGCGGTTAACCTGGCCAGTGAAGAACCCCATCACGATCCGTTAAACAGTAAACTGGTGAAAGAGACCCTGGCGCTGGCCGAGCGGGTCAACCATACGGAAGTCCATCTTGTCGGCGCCTATCCTGTCACCCCAATCAATATTGCAATTGAACTCCCGGACTTTGACCCCAGCGTCTATAACGACGCCATCCGGGGACAGCATCTGGTCGCGATGAAAGCACTTCGTCAGTCGTTCTCCATCGATGAAAAGTTTACCCACGTTGAAAAAGGGCTGCCTGAAGAGGTGATTCCTGAACTGGCTGCACATCTTGACGCCGGCGTTGTCGTGCTGGGTACCATCGGCCGTACTGGCCTGTCGGCGGCATTTTTAGGTAATACGGCCGAACAGGTTATCGATCACCTGCGCTGCGATCTGCTGGCCATTAAGCCTGACGGGTTTGTCTCCCCCGTTGAGCTTGACGATGATGAAGAGGATTAACCTGCCGTCCTGATGGGGCAAACCTGCCAGACAGGTTCGCCCCTTTTCTCCCTTCCCTCCCCCTTATGATGCCGTCACCTCTGTCACATCCTTTTTCAGGAACCACAGGATCACGGCCGTCAGCAGTGACCCCGCCGCGATCGCCAGCAGATAGGCCGCCAGGTTGGCGATCACGTTAGGAATAAACATGACAAAAATCCCGCCGTGAGGCGCGCGTGAGGCACAGCCCATTGCCATTGACAACGCCCCGGCCAGGCCTGAACCCGCCACAATAGCCGGGATCACCCGCAGCGGATCCGATACGGCGTAGGGAATGGCCCCTTCGGTGATAAATGACAGCCCGAGGATCCACGTCACCTTTCCGGTTTCACGTTCGCTGCGGCTGAATTTATGCCGGAAAAGCACGGTAGCCAGGGCAATTCCCAGCGGGGGCACCATCCCCGCGGCCATACAGGCGGCGATCGGGCCATAGATGCCGCTGGACATCAGGCCGATGGCAAACATGCAGACGGTTTTATTTAGCGGGCCGCCCATATCAAAGGCGACCATCATGCCAAACAGCAGGCCGAGGATAGCGGAGTTAGTCTGCCCCAGAGCATTGAGGAAAGTGGTCAGCCAGCCCAGCAGCAGCTTAATCGGCTCTCCGATCAGCCAGACCATTAACACTCCAGTGATCAGTACGCTGAGCAGCGGCACAATCAGAATTGGTTTCAGACCGGCCACCGCCTGCGGCAGGCGGATATGGCGGACGATCAGCAGCGTCACATAGCCCGCAATAAATCCGGCCAGAAGCGCACCGAGAAAGCCCGAACCGGTATGGATGGCCATCATCCCGCCCACCGCCCCGGAGACAATGCCCATTTTACCGCTGATCGACTGGCTGATCCCCAGGGATAAAATCGGCAGCATCAGCGCAAAGGCCGATCCGCCGCCAATATCAGATAACATTTTTGCGATGGGGCTGAAATGCGCATCACCCGGCGTGGCAGCGGTAATGCCAAAGGAGAAGCTGAGGGCAATCAGGATCCCCCCCGCAACGACAAACGGGATCATCAGATTGACGCCAGTGATCAGATGCACATAGAACGTGGCGTACCAGCGCGTGCCATGGGTCACCGGCACTACATCCCCCTCCTGTGTGGGCGCGGCCTGCCGGTGTGGAATCAGTTCGCCGGTGGTGATCGCGTTCAGCAGGCCTTCGGCGTCTCTGGCCGCACGGGCAACCGGGACCTCAACAATGTTTTTATCCTGAAAACGCGCCATATCCACTTTTTTATCGGCGGCGATCAGAACAATATCTGCGGCAGCAATATCATCCGGGCTGAGAATATATTTGCTTTCAATGGCACCCTGCGTTTCAACTCGCAGGGACAGACCCAGTTTTCTGGCGGCTTTTTTTAAATTACTTTCGGCCAGATAAGTATGGGCCACCCCGGTAGGACAGGCGGTGATGGCGATAATATTCATGGGTATTCTCCGGTAACAAGTAAATAACTCACGGTTCCGGCCGGAGTCTTATCTAACCAGAGGGTGAAAGGGAAAACACTACCAAACCCTGTCCCGGGATCGGGACAAACCCTGTACTACGAGGCAGCAATATTTGCTGTCTTGAATCTTCACTCAATGCTGAAAAGCGTGGCAGAAAATAAGCGCTGACCTGGGCGTGACGAATAATGATCGTTAACATTCCTTGGGAAAATCGCTACACTCTCGCCACCTTTTGATTCTGCTCTGGGTTGACTGTTTGGTCTCATTGTATCGCCTGTCGCAGCGCCGGATACCTGCACTGATCGCTATGTTAGCGGTCCTGTTGCTGTTTATTGCTCCGGATATCTCTCAAACGCTGGAGCATCAGCGGATGTCTGCGTCGGTGGCCTCAGTGAACCCTGCGCTGATGACCATGCATGATATGCCCATGGGCACCCTGTCCCATGACGGTATGCCCCTCCTGCACGCTCACCCGTCCTCCGCTGAACAGGGAGTGCCTTTGGTAATGCCCGGTGGCGGGGGAATGATGGATGATTTCGCCTGCGGCTACTGCCAGCTACTGGTGCATTTACCCTTACTGCTGTACCTGTTTATTCCGTTAATCTGGCTGCTGTTTCGCCTGGCCTCACCGGCACCCGCAGCGCGATACAGTTCCTGGTTTGCGTCCGCTTTTTTCCCCGGCCTGTCACAGCCACGTGCCCCACCCGGCTGCTGTTCGTCGTGATAACGGCGTGCAGAACGTCATCCGCAGTGCCCGTTACGGTTGCGCACAGGGGGATCATTTCCTCTCTGTCAGGCAGTCCACGGGCTGCGCTACAATACCCACCTGCAAACCGCCGAAACCCGGATTAATCCATCAGGCGGGTGGGGATGGGCAAAAAGCGAAGATTACATTTCAGGAAATCGTACAGGAGTACACACCATGTCATTATTCCCTCCCGGCAAGAAACGCCGGAATTTCTTTATCGCCCAGGCCTGTCTGTGGGTCTGCGTGGCGATTGTGATGACCAAAGCGATCATTGGTGGAGCCATTGAAGAGTACAACATGCCCTTCTCGACGTGGCCGGTTGAACTGTATGTCTCTGAGTTCTTCATGATCATGATCTACAGTTCCGTTTTCACCCTGCTGCTCTCTATCCCACTGTGGTACTGGTTTATCGGCGAGCAGGAGCCTGAAAACAAGAAAGGCTGATCACCGTCGGCGATCAGCCTTGTCATGGGCGACCTTTTCTTCCGGTCGCCCTGTTTTTTCACCCTGTCAGCGCAATTATAACGCCTTCAGAATCGCTTCTACGGTCGCTTTCGCATCACCGAACAGCATCTGCGTATTCTCTTTAAAGAACAGTGGGTTCTGTACGCCAGCATAGCCGGTATTCATTGAACGCTTAAACACCACCACATTCTGCGCTTTCCACACTTCCAGCACCGGCATACCGGCGATAGGGCTGCGGGGATCTTCCTGCGCCGCCGGGTTGACGGTGTCATTCGCGCCGATGACCAGCACCGTATCGGTATCGCTGAAATCGTCGTTGATCTCATCCATTTCCAGCACGATGTCATACGGTACTTTGGCTTCCGCCAGCAGCACGTTCATATGGCCAGGCAGACGCCCGGCCACCGGGTGAATACCGAAACGCACCTTAATGCCGCGCTCACGCAGTCTGGCGGTAATTTCAGCCACCGGATACTGCGCCTGCGCCACCGCCATACCATAGCCCGGCGTGATAATCACCGAGGTGGAATTTTTCAGCAGTTCTGCGGTGCCTGCGGCGTCGATTTCACGATAATCCCCCATCTCCTCGCTTTCACCGGTCGAACTGCTGTCAGTGCCAAAACCTCCGGCAATGACGCTGAAGAACGAACGGTTCATCGCCTTACACATAATGTAGGAGAGAATGGCACCGCTGGAGCCGACCAGTGCCCCGGTGACAATCAGCAGATCATTGCTGAGCATAAAGCCCGCGGCCGCGGCTGCCCAACCGGAGTAAGAGTTCAGCATAGACACCACTACCGGCATATCCGCACCGCCTATGGATGCCACCAGATGCCAGCCAAAGGCCAGCGCGATCAGCGTCATCACGATCAGGGCAAACGTCTGCGTCCCCACGCTGTCGGTACGCACAAAGATGATCAGCAACGCGAATGAGACCACCAGAGCCAGCAGGTTCAGCCTGTGGCGATGCGGCAGCGCCAGCGGTTTTGATGAAATTTTGCCGCACAGCTTGCCAAACGCCACGATAGAACCGGTAAAGGTCACCGCCCCGATAAAGATGCCAATAAAGATTTCAGTCAGGTGAATATTTTCCATCACCGGCAGCAGTCCCGGGCCGTGGTCAAGATAGCTGTTAAAGCCTACCAGCACCGCCGCCAGCCCGACAAAGCTGTGCAGCATCGCGACCAGCTCGGGCATTTCGGTCATTTCTACTTTTTTCGCCAGACGAATACCGATAGCACCGCCAATCACCATAGCCAGCAGGATCCAGGCGACGTTGCCGGTCTCCGGGCCAAAGATGGTGACGACCAGCGCCAGCGCCATTCCACTGATGCCAAAAATATTCCCCTGCTTCGAGGTTTCATGCTTAGACAACCCGGCAAGGCTGCAAATAAACAGGATCGCAGCAATGATATAGGCTGCAGTCACTAATCCGCCAGACATGGACTACCTCTCAGTTTTTACGGAACATTTTCAGCATACGCTGGGTGACGGTGAAGCCGCCGAAGATATTGATGCTGGCAATCAGCACGGCCACAAAGGACAGGAAGCTGACCCAGCCGCCATGGCCAATCTGCAACACTGCGCCGACGACGATAATGCCGGAGATAGCATTAGTCACCGACATCAGCGGCGTATGCAGCGCATGGCTGACATTCCACACCACGTAGTAACCGACGACGCAGGAGAGCGCAAACACGGTAAAGTGCGACAGGAACTCAGGCGGAGCCACATTAGCCAGCCAGCCAAACAGCACAATGGCCAGCACGATCAGGCCATATTTGCGTAGCGGCGACACAGGCTTCTCTGCCGGTTTTTCCACCGGCCCAGCCGCTTTGGCCGCCTTTGGCGCAGCAGACACCTGAATCGGCGGCGCAGGCCAGGTGATTTCGCCATCGCGGATCACCGTCACGCCACGAATCACCACATCATCAAAGTCGATGGTGATCTCGCCGTTTTTTTCTTTACACAGCAGCTTCATCAGGTTGACCAGGTTGGTGCCATAAAGCTGTGAAGACTGGGTTGGCAGACGGCTTGGCAAATCGGTATAACCAATGATTTTTACGCCGTTGGGGCTGGTGGTAATGGTATCCGCGACAGTCAGCTCACAGTTACCGCCGTTTTGTGCCGCCAGATCGACGATCACACTCCCCGGTTTCATGGATGCCACCATCTCGGCCGTAATCAGCGTCGGCGCAGGTTTCCCCGGGATCAGCGCGGTGGTGACAATAATATCGACCTCCTCCGCCTGGGCGGCAAAGAGTGCCATCTCAGCCTTAATAAAGGCCTCTGACATCACCTTGGCATAACCGTCGCCGCTGCCTGCCTCTTCCTCAAAGTCCAGCTCAAGGAATTCGGCACCCATACTCTGCACCTGTTCTTTGACTTCTGGGCGGGTATCAAAGGCTCGCACGATGGCCCCCAGACTGCGTCCGGCACCAATGGCGGCGAGACCGGCCACGCCCGCACCGATCACCATGACTTTCGCCGGCGGCACTTTACCGGCGGCGGTAATCTGCCCGGTGAAGAAACGGCCAAACTCATGCGCCGCTTCAACGATCGCACGATAACCGGCGATATTCGCCATGGAACTCAGCGCATCCAGAGACTGGGCACGGGAGATACGCGGCACGGCATCCATGGACATCACGGTGACGTTACGCGCCGCCAGCTTAGCCAGCAGCTCGGGATTTTGTGCCGGCCAGATAAAGCTGACCAGGGTGCTTCCGGCGCGTGTCAGCGCGATTTCTTCGTCGGTTGGCGCGTTGACCTTCAGAATAATGTCGGACTGCCAGACCGTCACCGGGTCGGTGATGGTGGCTCCGGCAGCCTCAAACGCTGCATCTTCAAAACTGGCCAGCTTACCTGCGCCGCTTTCCACAGCTACGCTGAAGCCCAGGGCAATGAGCTGCTCTACCGTTTTCGGTGTGGCAGCCGCACGGGCTTCGTTAGGTAACCGCTCTTTGGTGATACCAATAAGCATAATCTTCCCTTTCTTCAGAGAGTACGAAGGTGTGTTCTCCTGTTTCCGGCCTTTATGGCCGAAACACAGCCTGTTTCAAACTGCTAATAACCTACTGAATATACGTAATTCGATCCAGCCGCAGAGGGGGCGTTCGACGACTAACCTATAAAAATTCAGTTCTTACCCCTGCAAGCGATATATTGAGCCTGAATCAAGGGGTTTCGAGCGCATAACGTGCTACGATAAAATTTAACAATTTAAGATTTTTCACAGTAAAAAACATTGATTAACAAAGCGTTAACGTTATAAGTGTTAGCATTTACCACCTTAAGTGGTAAATAAAAGAATAGCGACACGATTCAGCCAGATTTCTTACTTATTCTGAAATCAGGAATGGGGCTGGCGCGCATTCCACACAAAATGGCTGAGACAGCGAACATTATTACATGTAATAATCATCCGCTAATCTGTTACACATCAAGAGTCCAGCACGTTTTCGTACTCATTTTTTGCGTAAGGCGAAGGATTAATTTTTATGAAGCTGAAGAACACCATTCTGGCATCAGCCCTGTTATCACTCACGGCGCTCTCCGCTCATGCAGCACAGGAACTGACGCCGGAGAAAGCCGCTGCGCTGAAACCGTTTGATCGGATCACCATTAACGGACGTTTCAATGCCCTGTATGAGGCCAGTGACGCCGTATCGAAACGTGCTGATGCGCTGGGAGCCGCCTCCTACTACATTCAGGGTATCAATGATACTAACGGCAATGGCGGCAACTGGAATGTGACCGCTGACCTCTATCGTGCCGATGCCCCTGCTGCGCCAAAAAACAAAGATCGCATTATCAACGGCGTGCGCGAGCTGACCAAATCAGAAGCCTTCACCCTTGAGCCTTACGATACCGTCAGCGCGAGCGGCTTCTTCCGTAGCCAGCCTGACGTGAATGACGCCATCACCCGGGCAGCAAAAGAGAAAGGCGCGGCCTCCTTCTTTATCGTGCGTCAGATTGACACGAACAGCGGTGGCAATCAGATGATCACCGCCTATATCTATAAGTCAGATGCGCCTAAACGTCAGGTCCAGTCTCCTGACCTGATCCCGGCCGACTCTGAAGCCGGTAAAGCGGCGCTGGCGGCGGGCGGTGCGGCGGCGAAGAACGTCGAAATTCCGGGCGTCGCCTCCAATGAGTCACCGAGCAAAAATGTCGGACGCTTCTACGAGACGCAGAGTTCCACCGGGAAACGTTATACGGTGACGACGCCTGACGGCAAAAGCGTGCAGGAAGTGAATGCGATTACGGCCGCGCAGATGCAGCCGTATGATAGCGTGACCTTCACCGGCCACTTCAGCACGCCGACGGAGGTTTCTGAAGAAGTAGGCCGCCGTGCGATTGCCAAAGGCGCCAAGTACTATCATGTCACCCGTCAGTGGTCCAGCCAGAACGGCGGCAACCTGACCGTGTCGGCCGATCTCTTCAAGTAAGTCTTTTTTCAGGGCAGCGCATTGCTGCCCTGTCATTCTGAATAATCCCCGTCTGAATTTGCATAGTAAGTCATTGCATCCTGCCGCCGCTGTCCGTAAAATCCCCCGCCACTTTCAGGCGTTTCGTTGCCTTTTTTGACCTGACATCCTGAGTTAAATCCAACATGGTCGTTACAACTGGTATTTTATTCTGTAACCGGAGTTTTTTTTGGACAAAAAGTTAGGTCTCACCGCGCTGACGGCGCTGGTACTCAGCTCAATGCTTGGTGCGGGGGTATTCAGCCTGCCGCAAAATATGGCGGCGGTCGCCAGCCCGGCCGCACTGCTGACTGGCTGGGCGATCACCGGTGTCGGGATTGTCCTGCTGGCACTGGCCATGCTGCTACTCAGTCGCTTAAAGCCCGAACTGGATGGGGGCATTTTCACCTATGCTCAGGCGGGGTTTGGTGAGCTGATTGGTTTTTGCTCAGCGTGGGGATACTGGCTTTGCGCGGTGATCGCCAACGTCTCCTACCTGGTCATTGTCTTTTCGGCCATGAGCTTTTTCACCGATTCGCCGGGTCACGTGATTTTTGGTGACGGCAATACCTGGCAGGCTATTCTTGCGGCCTCGGTGCTGCTGTGGCTGGTGCACGGCCTGGTGCTGCGCGGCGTTCAGACGGCAGCCAGTATTAATCTGGTCGCTACGCTGGGTAAACTGCTGCCGCTGGGGTTGTTCGTCCTGCTGGCCATTGCCGCTTTCCACTACGACCGCTTCTCCTTTGATTTCACCGGTCTGGCGCTGGGTAAACCCGTCTGGCAACAGGTGAAAGACACCATGCTTATCACCCTGTGGGTGTTTATCGGGATTGAGGGGGCGGTGGTGGTTTCCTCCCGCGCCAGAAACCGCCGTGACGTTGGCCGTGCCACGCTGCTCGCGGTCAGCGCCGCGCTGGTGATTTACCTGCTGGTCACCCTGCTGTCACTCGGTATTGTCCCGCGTGCCGAACTTGCAGAAATGCGTAACCCCTCGATGGCCGGTCTGATGACCTCGCTGATTGGCCACTGGGGTAATCTGATCATTGTCGGTGGGCTGATTCTCTCCGTCTGCGGCGCCTATCTCAGCTGGACGATTATGGCGGCAGAAGTCCCGCTGGTGGCCGCGCTGCATGGGGCATTCCCTCGCGCACTGAGCCGTCAGAATGAACGCGGTGCCCCTGCGGCCTCGCTGTGGCTGACCAACGGCTGCGTGCAGGTGTGTCTGATCCTGATCTGGCTGACGGGTTCTGATTACAATACGTTGCTGACGATCGCCTCTGAAATGATCCTCGTGCCGTACCTGCTGGTGGGGGCCTATCTGTTTAAAGTGGCGCGCCATTTACATAAACCGGGCGCCATGATGATTGCGGTGGGGGCCAGCGTCTATGGGCTGTGGCTGCTGTATGCTTCCGGGCCTGTGCATCTGCTGCTGTCTGTGGTGCTGTACACGCCGGGTATGGCGCTGTTCGTCTTTGCCCGGCGCGGAGGGCGCGGCGAAACGGCCCTGCTGAAAAGGGAAAAAATAATGATGGTCATGCTGGGGGTGGCCGCGCTTCCCGCCGTATGGATACTGGTCCGCTGAGGATCAGTGTGCCAGCAGCGGGAGCATGACGCTCAGTCGTTCGTCCCGCTGCTCAAGATCGACCGGCCGGGCGTACTCCTGACGGATCGCGATAAGCTGGGTTTCTGACAGGGGATAAGGCAGCTGGATATCAAACGCTTCAATCTGCTGCTGATGCGCCAGGGTAATCAACCGGGCAATATTTATCTCATCGCTGACCTGAGTCGAAATAATTTGCAGCGCCAGATCTTTTAACGGGGCTTCAGACGCCTGGGGTTCGCTGGAGGGTTTGCGGGTAATCATACCAAAAAAGGGGATCACCCCATAAATAGCGTCGACGAAGCTCCAGCGTTTCTTACAGGACGCGGACAGGAATTCGATGTAGTTGAGGCAGATGCGATCACTGTACTGTGCTGAAGCCAGCTTCTCTTCTGACACTCTCTTCTCCTTATCCATTCGACTTAAGCCCCCCCTTGCAGCGGGTTGAAGGGTACGCCTTCGCAGGCGGGGAATATAATGACATATCCGGCCAGGATTGTACTACATTCCCCCTACTATTTAACGCGGATTAATGGTCGTTATGCTCAGGAAAGGATAAGCTGTCGTTCTCTTTAGCCAGATAATCAGCCCAATGAACAAAATTGTATTTGTTGAAGACGATCAGGATGTCGGTGAACTGATTGCTGCCTATCTGGGGCGGCATGACATTGATGTTATTGTTGAAAATCGTGGCGATCGCGCAGAAGAAACCATCGCTGCGGCTAACCCCGATCTGGTGATGCTGGACATCATGCTGCCCGGTAAGGACGGCATGACGCTGTGCCGGGATTTACGCACGCGCCACAGCTGGACAGGGCCGATTGTGCTGCTCACCTCGCTCGACAGCGACATGAACCATATCCTGTCGCTGGAAATGGGCGCAAACGACTATATTCTCAAGACCACGCCACCGGCGGTACTGCTGGCGCGTCTGCGTTTGCATCTGCGTCAGGCAGGGGTCAGCGGACAAAATGAAGAGATTGCGCCAGGTATTGCCGGGCAGAAAGCCCTGCGCTTCGGTACCCTGAGTATCGATCCGATTAACCGTCAGGTGATGCTGTCAGAGGAGATCGTTGCCCTGTCAACGGCGGATTTCGACCTGCTGTGGGAGCTGGCCACCCACGCCGGCTCTATTCTCAACCGCGACGCGCTGCTGAAAACCCTGCGCGGCGTTACCTACGACGGGATGGACCGCAGCATCGACGTGGCCATCTCCCGCCTGCGTAAAAAGCTGCTCGACAGTGCCACAGAGCCTTACCGGATTAAAACCATCCGTAATAAAGGCTACCTGTTCGCGCCACACGCCTGGGATGCGCAATGAAAAAACTGTTTATTCAGTTTTACCTTCTGCTGTTCGTCTGCTTCCTGGTGATGGCCATGCTGGTCGGACTGGTTTATAAATTCACCGCCGAACGTGCCGGCAGACAGTCGATGGACGATTTAATGAAAAGCTCGCTGTATCTGATGCGCAGCGAGTTGCGTGAAATTCCGCCGCGCGACTGGAATAAAACCATTGATAATCTCGACCTCAATCTGTCGTTTAAGCTGCACATTGAGCCGATGAGTAAATATCAGCTTGATCCCGGAACGCTGCATCGTCTGCGCTCGGGCGAGATCGTGGCGCTGGATGATGAATATACCTTCCTGCAGCATATTCCCCGCAGCCACTACGTTCTGGCAGTGGGGCCCATCCCCTATCTGTTTTATCTGCATGAAATGCGCATCCTCGACATCGCCCTGCTGGCCTTTATCGGCATTTCGCTGGCCCTGCCGGTGTTTATCTGGATGCGTCCGCACTGGCAGGACATGCTAAAACTGGAAAACGCCGCGCAGCGGTTCGGCCAGGGGCATCTGGATGAGCGCATACATTTTGACAGTGCTTCCAGCCTGCTGCGCCTGGGCGTGGCGTTTAATCAGATGGCCGATAATATCAACACCCTGGTCGCCAGTAAGAAACAGCTTATCGACGGGATAGCCCATGAGCTGCGCACTCCGCTGGTACGCCTGCGCTATCGCCTGGAGATGAGTGATAATCTTACCGTGGCAGAATCTGCCGCGCTGAACCGGGATATCGGCCAGCTGGAATCGCTGATCGAAGAACTGCTGACCTATGCCCGCCTTGACCGGCCGCAGGTTAATCTCAATTTACAAACGCTGGATCTCGCCCGCTGGTTAGACGAACGGCTGGAGGATATCCGCTCCGTTCATCCGGAATTTGATATTGTCCTGGAAACGCCGCAACGCGAAAATATCGGCGTGGCCGACACCCGCCTGATGGAGCGCGTGCTGGATAATCTGGTCAATAATGCCCTGCGTTACGCCAGTCAGCGGCTGCGGGCCAGCCTGTGGTTTGACGGCGAGATGGCCTGTCTGCAGGTGGAAGATGACGGCCCGGGTATTCCCCTGGATGAACGTCAGCGCGTATTTGAGCCTTTTGTTCGCCTCGACCCCAGCCGCGATCGTGCCACGGGCGGCTGTGGGCTGGGCCTGGCGATTGTCCACTCGATAGCCCAGGCCTTTGGCGGCTATGTCACCATCGACAGCAGCCCGCTTGGGGGGGCCAGCGTGCGTTTCTGCTGGCCGGTGACCCCTGATCTCCACTCTTAATCCGTTAATAAGGAATTCTATGTCTTCTGCCTATGCCAACCTGACACGTACCTTCCAGCGCCTCTCCCGCTTTGGCCATCTTTCTGCTATTGCCGGATGGGATATGATGACCATGATGCCTGCCGGCGGCAGTCAGGCACGCGGGGAAGCCCTGGCCGAACTGAGCGTGCTGCGTCATGAGATCCTGACGGCAAAAGAGGTGGGTCTCTGGCTGCAACAGGCACAGCAGGAAGATCTGGATGATGTGGCACAGGCTAACCTGTTTGAGATGCAACGTGCCTGGCAGCAGGCTTCCCTGCTGCCTGCGTCACTGGTTGAAGCCAAATCCATTGCCGGATCGCGCTGTGAACATGCCTGGCGCACACAGCGTCCGGCAAATGACTGGACGGGGTTTGCCGCCAATCTGAAAGCGGTGGTCAAACTCAGCCGCGAGGAAGCGGAGATCCGCGCTCAGGCCAGCGGCCATTCCCGCTATGATGCCCTGCTGGACGTATTCGAGCCCGGTATGACCAGCGATAAGCTGGATAAAACCTTTGGCGACCTTAAGCAGTGGTTGCCTGACCTGCTGCAAAAGATCGTGGATCAGCAGGCGGGCGAAAAAGTTGACCGCCCGGCCGGCCCCTTCCCGCTGGCCTCGCAGCAGGCGCTCGGTCTGGCCATTATGCAGCAGCTGGGCTTTGACTTTAATGCCGGTCGTCTGGATATCAGCGCCCATCCCTTCTGCGGTGGTGTGCCGCAGGATGTGCGTATTACCACCCGCTACAAAGAAGACGAGTTCATCAGCGCCATGATGGGGGTGATCCATGAAACCGGTCATGCCCGCTATGAGCAAAATCTGCCGAAGCAGTGGGCTGATCAGCCCGTATCGCTGGCACGCTCAACGGCAATTCATGAGTCGCAGAGCCTGTTCTTTGAAAAACAGCTGGGCCGCAGTCCGGCATTTCTCAGCCTGATCCGCCCTCAGGTACAGCAGTTGCTCGGCGACAGCCCGGCGCTGAAGGAAGACAACTTCATTGCGCTGAATCAGCGTGTTAAACCCGGACTGATCCGTGTTGATGCGGATGAAGTGAGTTATCCGGCGCATATCATTCTGCGCTATGAAATTGAACGTGCTCTGATTGCCGGCGAGATAGAGGTAGACGATATTCCGGCGCTGTGGGATGAGAAAATGCTGGCGTTGCTGGGTCTGGACACCCGGGGTAATTATCGCGACGGCTGTATGCAGGACATTCACTGGACTGATGGTGCGTTCGGCTACTTCCCGACGTATACGCTGGGGGCAATGTATGCGGCACAGCTGTTCCAGGCCCTGAAGCGCGCTATTCCTCAGGTGGACGAGCAGATCCGCCAGGGCGATCTGCAGCCGGTGTTTCACTGGTTACAGCAAAATATCTGGCAGCATGGCAGCCGTTTCAGCACCCGTCAGCTGATGGAAAATGCCACCGGAGAAGATCTGAATCCGCACTATTTCCGCCAGCATCTGGAAAGCCGCTACCTGAAATAACCGGGAATTTACCCCACCCCCTGTGCAGCCCGTACAGGGGGAGATACCCTCCTCTGCTCGCTTGTACAATCGGTTACACGCCGATACCAATCACTCACGGAAAGCCCTCGCTGATTCCCTTATAGTCTTTTCACCGGCCCCAGAGTGGGCTGACACCTGAACTAAACACCTTGAGGGTTTTGCAATGAAAAAATTATTTGCTCTGGTTGTCGCTGCTACAATGGGTCTGTCTTCTGTTGCTTTCGCTGCTGATACAACGGCTGCACCTGCTGCTACCGCTGCACCGTCTGCTGCTACTACCACGACAACGGCTCCAGCTCCAGCGAAAGCCTCTGTTAAACACACCAAGCATGTGAAAACGCATAAAAAAGCTGCTGCCCAGAAAGCTCAGGCCGCTAAAAAACATCACAAAGCGAAAAAAGCAGCCGACCAGAAAGCTCAGGCGGCTAAAAAGCACCACAAAGCCGCTAAAAAACCTGTCGCACAGAATGCTCAGGCCGCTAAAAAACACCACAAAGCGGCCACCAAGCCGGTAGCACAGAAAGCTCAGGCCGCTAAAAAGCATCACAAAGCGGCCACCAAACCAGCTGCACAGAAAGCTCAGGCCGCTAAAAAGCACCACAAAGCCGCTAAAAAACCTGTTGCACAGAAAGCGCAGGCTGCTAAAAAACACCACAAAGCTGTAAAGAAAACCGCACCTAAAGCGTAAGACAGACGGACGGGGTGCCCGCCACCCCACGCACATGAATTAACTTAAACACCCGGTCTTACCGGGTGTTTCTTTAAGGAGTTTCGGATGATGGTGCGTCGCTATTTATTCGAAATCATTCTGACTGTTATGATTATCTGTGGGCTGATTGCCGCCAGTTTTTACTTATAATGGTGGCGTGTAGTGTGCTGATATTTCATATTAATCTCCCTTTTCCAGCACTATCCGTCTATAGTTACGTCTCTAAGATAAATACTGATATCCACGCTTTTTCAGCCTGAGAAAAATATGCGTCTGACCGCTGTGTTATTG
This sequence comes from Erwinia persicina NBRC 102418, assembly GCF_001571305.1. GTDB lineage: Bacteria > Pseudomonadota > Gammaproteobacteria > Enterobacterales > Enterobacteriaceae > Erwinia > Erwinia persicina. The sequence continues at coordinate 320,511 of NZ_BCTN01000002.1, forward strand.
ATGGGTTGCCTGGCTTTTTCGTTTTACACACACGCTGATGATGATGAGCGGAGCGCCGCCGACACGAAAACGTTGTTCTTCGGTCAGGACGATCGCCTGCCGGTCCGTGATACCGCCTCCGCCCCCTGGGAAGCGATTGGTCAACTGGAAACCGCCAGCGGTAACCTGTGCAGTGCCACGCTGATCGCCCCTCACCTGGCTCTGACGGCGGGACACTGCCTGCTGGCCCCGCCAGGCAAACTGGACAAGGCCGTGGCGCTGCGTTTTATTTCCAGCGAAAAGGCGGGTTGGCGTTACGAGATCCATGACATTGAAGCCCGGGTTGACCCGGCTCTGGGGAAAAAACTGAAAGCTGACGGTGATGGCTGGATCGTCCCCGCTTCTGCTGCCCCCTACGATTTCGGTCTTATCATTCTGCGTAACCCGCCATCGGGTATTACGCCTGTACCGCTGTTTTCCGGTTCGCGAAAAGATCTCACTGCCGCGTTAAAAATTGCAGAGCGACGGGTGACACAAGCGGGTTATCCGGAAGATCATCTTGATACGCTCTACTCTCACAGCGACTGCCTGATCACCGGCTGGGCACAAAAAACCGTCCTGTCGCATCAGTGCGATACCCTGCCTGGCGACAGTGGTTCCCCGCTGCTGTTAAAAGTGGATGGCGAGTGGCAGTTGATTGCGGTGCAAAGTTCGGCCCCGGCAGCCAAAGACCGCTATCTGGCGGACAACCGCGCTATCGCCGTGACCGCGTTCCGGGACAGTCTGGAAGCGCTGGCACAGTAAAAGACGCGGGCGATTGCCGCCGCACTGGTGGCACAATAGCACCCGGACAATCCCCTGCGGCTGACCGGGCCGGATAATGATGACGCAACAGACATCCGTCAACGTTGCCTCCCCGTTCCTCCGGGCAGGCAAAATTTACTGTATCACCTGTTCCATCGCCTGCAGGATGCGTTTTTCTGAGATGGGATAAGGCGTCCCCAGTTGCTGAGCGAAGAAGCTGACACGCAGCTCTTCAATCATCCAGCGGATGTCCTGAACCTCTTCATCATCCTTACGCTCTGGCGGCAGCTTGTTAAACCACTGCGTCCAGGCCTGCTGCACGGACTCCACCTTCAGCATCCGCGCCCTGTCGCTGTGCGGATCGACTGCCAGCTTTTCCATCCTGCGTTCAATCGCCTGCAGGTAACGCAGCGTGTCACCCAGCCGTTTCCAGCCGTTGCCGGTGACAAAGCCGCGATAGACCAGACCGCTCATCTGCGCTTTGATATCCGACAGCGCCAGCGCCATGGTCATATCCACGCGCCCTTTCAGACGCTTATTGATAGCAAAGACTGACGTCAGGATCTGCTCGACCTTTTTGGCGATCTCCACCACCGTATCATTGAGCTCTGCACGTACTTTATCCTGCAGCCGTGTGTAGCCCTGTTCCTGCCAGGTAGGGCCACCGGCCTCAGCAATCAGTTTATCGACGCCACAGGCAATACAGTCATCAATCAGATCCAGTACTTTGCCGTAGGGGTTAAAATAGAGTCCCAGCTTGGCTTTATTCGGTAACTTTTCGTGCAGGTATTTAATCGGCGAGGGAATATTCAGCAGCAACAGGCGTCGTTGCCCGCGCCACATCGCTTTTTGCTGTTCATGCTGAGAGTCGAACAGGCGGATAGCCACGCTGTCCTTTTCATCCACCAGAGCGGGCCAGGCCTTCACGCTGTAACTGCCACGCTTCTGCTCAAAGTGGTCGGGCAGGTCGCCAAAGCTCCAGAGATGGAGCCCACTCTGCTCCAGACCGTCATCTGCCACCTGGGACAGCGTTTCCTGTACCTTGCCTTTCAGCTGCAGTTTTAACGCCGAAAGGTCTTTGCCTTCTGCCAGCCTGCGATTATTTTCATCGACGATACGGAAGGTCATTTTAAGATGATCGGGCACCTGTTCCCACTGCCAGGCATCACGATCCAGCGTCAAGCCTGACATCCGGCGGAATTCACGCTCCAGGGCGTCAAGCAGTGACATCGCCAGCGGCGTCACACGACCGAGAAAAGCATCCGCATAATTGGGCGCAGGAACAAAGTTACGGCGTAACGGTTTCGGCAGCGATTTGATCAGGGCAATCACCAGCTCACGACGCACGCCCGGGATCTGCCATTCAAAACCTTTTTCCTCGACCTGGTTGAGCAGCGGCAGCGGCACGTATACCGTCACCCCGTCAGCGTCAGCCCCCGGTTCAAACTGGTAGCTCAGGCGCAGCTTGAGATTGCCCTGATGCCAGAAGTTGGGGTAATCAAGCTTGCTGACGTTCTCCGCGCCCTGCTTAATCAGCATTTCCCGGGCAAAGTTCAGGCGCTCAGGCTCTTCACGACTGGCAGTTTTCCACCAGTTATCAAAATGCCGGGCGGAGATCACCTCGGCGCCAATGCGCCGATCGTAAAACTCAAACAGCGTTTCATCATCGACCAGAATATCGCGCCGGCGTGACTTATGTTCCAGCTCCTCAACCTCTGCACGCAGTTTCAGGTTGGCCCTGAAGAACGCGTGACGCGTCTGCCAGTCACCCTCAACCAGCGCATGGCGAATAAACAGCTCACGCGACAGCACCGGGTCAATCGGGCCATAGTTCACCTTACGTGCCGCCACGATCGGCAGACCGTAAAGCGTCACTTTTTCAGTGGCCATCACCGCCCCCTGGGCTTTCTCCCAGTGAGGCTCACTGTAACTGCGCTTGAGCAGGTGCTGTGCGACCGGTTCGATCCATTCCGGTTCGATACGGGCGGCAATGCGCCCCCAGAGGCGGCTGGTTTCTACCAGTTCAGCCACCATCGTCCACTTCGGCGGCTTTTTAAACAGACCTGATCCCGGGAAAATGGCAAAGCGGGCGTTACGCGCGCCGGTAAACTCCTGCTTGTCGGCATCTTTCTGTCCGATATGCGACAGTAAACCGGTGAGCAGCGCCGTATGGATCTCCCGTATTTCAGCCGGTTCACTGTTGACCGGCAGGCCCAGTTCCCGAACCACCTGGCGCAGCTGCGTGTAAATATCCTGCCATTCACGTACCCGCAGGTAGTTCAGGTAGTCCGTTTTACATAAGCGACGGAAGTGGCTGGATGACAGCGCTTTTTGCTGTTCCTGCACGTAATTCCACAGGTTCACAAAGGCAATAAAGTCCGAGTCTTTATCGGCAAAGCGCTGATGCTTCTCGTCCGAGGCCTGCTTTTTCTCTGCAGGACGTTCGCGCGGATCCTGAATAGACAGCGCGGCGGTGATGATCATCACCTCACGCACACAGCCATATCTCTGCGCTTCCAGCACCATTTTCGCCAGGCGGGGGTCAACGGGCAGCTGCGCCAGCGACCGTCCTGAGGGCGTCAGTTCATAGTGCTGGTTTTCCCGCAGGGTGATGGCCCCCAGTTCTTCCAGCAGGCGCACGCCATCCTGGATATTACGCGGGTCGGGCGCTTCGACAAACGGGAAGGCAGCAATGTCGCCCAACCCCAGCGCGGTCATCTGTAAGATCACCGATGCCAGGTTGGTACGCAAAATTTCCGGGTCGGTAAACGCCGGCCGGCTGAGGAAATCATTCTCGTCATACAGGCGAATACAGATGCCTTCTGAAACACGGCCGCAGCGTCCTTTACGCTGGTTAGCGGAGGCCTGAGAGATTGGCTCAATCGGCAGCCGCTGCACCTTCGTACGGAAGCTGTAGCGGCTGATACGCGCCGTACCCGGGTCGATTACATATTTGATGCCTGGTACGGTCAGCGAGGTTTCTGCCACGTTGGTCGCCAGCACGATGCGCCGCCCGACGTGAGACTGAAACACACGGTTCTGCTCGGCGTTGGACAGGCGGGCAAAGAGCGGCAGCACTTCCGTATGCGGCAGGTCGCGCTTCATCAGTGCATCTGCCGTATCGCGGATTTCCCGCTCGCCGCTCATAAAGATCAGAATATCGCCGCGGCTTTCCTGGCCCAGTTCATCCACCGCATCGAAAATAGCCTGCAGCTGATCGCGGTCGGTATCTTCAGCATCTTCCACCACCGGGCGGTAGCGCACTTCGACCGGATAGGTACGCCCGGATACTTCAATTACGGGCGCATTATGGAAATGGCGTGAAAAACGCTGCGGATCGATCGTCGCCGAGGTAATAATCACTTTCAGATCGGGACGCCGGGGCAGCAACTCGCGCAGGTACCCCAGCAGGAAATCGATGTTCAGGCTGCGTTCATGCGCTTCGTCGATAATGATGGTGTCGTACTGCATCAGCAGGCGATCCTGCTGGATCTCCGCCAGCAGGATACCGTCGGTCATCAGTTTGACCTGGGTGGTCTCACCGACCTGATCGTTAAAGCGCACCTTATAGCCGACGCAGCCGCCTAACGAGGTTTCCAGTTCGGCCGCAATGCGATCGGCAACGGTTCGCGCCGCCAGGCGTCGGGGTTGCGTATGGCCAATCAGCCCACGGATACCCCGCCCCAGCTCCATACAGATCTTCGGCAGCTGAGTGGTTTTACCGGAACCGGTTTCCCCGGCCACAATCACCACCTGGTGATCGCGTATCGCCTCTGCGATGTCCTGCTTCTTCTGGCTGACAGGCAGATTTTCCGGATAGCGGATAGTCGGCGTAGCGGCACGGCGGGCGTTGATGCGCTGCTCTGCCGCTGCGATATCCCCTTCCAGCGTCTCGATAAGTGCCTGGAGGGACGCGGGGTTTTTTATTTTTTTTGCCCCGTGCAGGCGGCGCTGCAGACGCTGGCGGTCGCGCAGCATCAGCGTATCCAGCCGGGTAAAGAGCGGCGTCAGGGCAGAATGTGGCATGTCAGACATGGTAGTAAAACTCGCTTTGTCGCCGTTAAAAGGGGCAACATGGATTAAACAGGGGATCAGAATTTTGCGTAGTGTAGCACAGACAACCACTTAGCGTTTTATCTGCCCCCGGCGTCTTATTCAATATTTTCGAACATTGATATCGAAAACTCGCACTTACACTGTCCGGCATTTATCCGTAGAGTGTCTTCCATTGAGCGGAACGTTATCCGCATGACACAACAGGAAAAACGCCATGAGCAAAGTATTAGTACTGAAATCAAGTATTCTTGCCGGTTATTCACAGTCTGGTCAGCTGGCCGACCACCTGGTTTCTGAATGGAAAGCCGCTCATCCGGGCGATGACGTCACCGAACGCGATCTGGCTGCCAACCCAATTCCGGTGCTGGATGGCGAGCTGGTCGGCGCACTGCGTCCTTCCGATGCAGCCCTGACCCCTCGTCAGCAGGAAGCGCTGGATCTGTCTAACGAACTGATTGCTGAACTGCAGGCGCACGATACCATCGTGATCACCGCCCCGATGTACAACTTCAACATCCCGACGCAGCTGAAGAACTACTTTGACCTGGTTGCCCGTGCCGGCGTAACGTTCCGCTATACTGAGCAGGGACCAGAAGGCCTGATCAAAGGGAAAAAAGTCGTGGTTCTGTCTAGCCGTGGCGGGATCCACAAAGATACCCCAAGCGATCTGCTGACCCCTTACCTGACCCTGTTCCTGGGCTTCCTGGGGATGAGCGACGTGCAGTTCGTGTTCGCTGAAGGGATTGGCTACGGTCCGGAAGTGGCTGCCAAAGCGGCCAGCGATGCAAAAGAAGTGATTTCGCAGATTGTCACTGCCTGATAGCGTTCGAACAGGTTGAGCTTACCCTCCTCAACCTGCGTGGTGGCACTGTGTCGGTGCCACCGCTACTTCTGTAACCACTGACCGTTGATTCCCCGTACATACTCCCCTGTTTTCGCCCGCTCTATCAGCTTTTTACCGGCAATACCGGCCACTTCGCGCGTGCTGAGGTTATTTTGCTGCGCCAGTCGTTGATACTGATGTTCACGTCCTTCATTAATTTGCTTCACCAGCGTCAGGGTTTCCGCATCCTGCTGTACGGCGGCAATATAGCCATTCAGCGTTTCCCCTACCCGCCCCTGTTGCCGCGCCTGATCGAGCGTCAGCGCCATCGCCGCTGATGACATCAGCAGACAACCCAGCAGTATGCCGCAGTAAAGTCGTTTCATGGTGGCACTCTCCTCAGAACAACCCGCTCTGGTTTTTTAATAACGCTTCCACGTCTTTATCCACCTTGATATGAATTTCATGTTCAATTTTGACATTCATATTGATGGTGATCGGTTCTTTCGGCGCGGCCAACTCAATGCGGGGGATACACCCACAGAGCAGGATCGCAACGCTGGCGATCCACAGGTTAGTCAGGGCTTTCATCACTGGTTTCCTTTTGCGACGGCAGGGTGGCATTCTGTTCCACCCACGATTGCAGGTTATCGCCAAAGCGCAGGCTCCGCCAGAGCTGGAACAGATTTTCCTGCTGCGTGTAATTGAGCGAAACCCGCTGATTTCTTTGATTGAAACGGCTGGTGCCATCCACTTTGGCGGCCATATTCATCACCCCGAGATTATCGAGGTCAAGGGTGGCCCAACTGCGGGAAATTTCCATATAGCGCAGCCAGTCGATAGCCAACCCGGCGGCCATATTATTGCTGCTGATGGCATCAGCCATGTCTTTATCCATACGCACGGTCAGCGGCCCGTTGTTGGCCACCCAGCCATCTTTAATCAGCCAGCGGGAGTTGTTCAGCCACAGCGGCAGCGCACCGTTGATATGACCGGACATCGCTACCTGCTTCAGCTTCATGGCGGTGACCAGCTCCGACAGGCTGAGGTGCGTTACTTTGATGGTCGCGACTTCTGTCTGCGGCATCTGCAGGCTGGCAAGACTGAGTGTGCCCCCTAACAGATCCAGGCTGACGTCGCTTAACGTTAGCGGATAACGCTCGCTCCAGGGATACCAGCCCTGCAGATCTGCCGCAATATTCTGCATGGCAAACTGGTTTTTAATCTCCCGGATACGCAGCGATACCGGGCCACGGGCCCCAAAATACCAGCGATGATCTTCAAGGCGGAAAGGCAATGAGAAATCGACGCCATCAAATTCATTGTCCGGCAGCAGTGCGCTACCGTTGCTGACCAGCCAGTGCCCACCCGCTTTCAGCCCCTGATCGCTCGCGGCTGAGAACGCCACCTGGGCTTTCAGCGTCCCTCCCTGAATGGCCAGCTTGAGGTCAGGGCTGATCAGCGGCTGAAATACCGTCAACGGTTGCTCCGGCCACCACATCTGGCCGCGCAAGCGGTCGCCATCCCAGCGACCGTTCACCTGCACCGGGCCTATCCGCTTCGCCTGCAGGCTGCCACGGAACAGGAACCACGCGGGATCGCGCCCCTTCACCACCAGCTTCAGTGTCGAGGGAGGCAGGTAGCCTCCACCACCAAAGCGGGTGTCTTTCGCTTTAAGTTTAAGCTGTCCGTTAAAGGAGGGCGCATCCGGATCTCGCTGCCAGCGGATCGGCGTGTCCAGCGACAGCCTCGGAGCAGACATGGTGACGCTGCCGTAGGCCAGCCGATCGAAGCCGGTGGACAACGACGAGAGTTCAATTAACCGATCCTGCCAGCGCCCGTGACCTTTGACATCCCATCTGGCCGCCAGCGGCATCAGATAGCCATCGCCCCAGTAACGCCACAGCCACTGGCCTTTATCCGGCCAGAATGCCTTGGCACGTCCGTCCAGGTGCAGGCGAAAACGTCCCGTTTCTGCATCATGAGCGCTGAGAATGGCCTGCAGGCGGCCCTCGATCCCGGCAGAGGAGATCGAAACGCCCGCCAGCGGCCAGCGAGCCTCATCCACCTCCAGCGTGGACAGCAGTCGCCCTTTCATCCGCAGTAACGCACCCGGCCGCATCAGCACCTGCGGGTCGAGCAGCGGCCCCTGAAGCTCCCCGGGCAGGCCGGCAAAAAATTGCAGTCTGTCCAGTTTGCTCTCCCCAGTCAGACGAAACGGCAGCTGGCTGTTGACCCAGTCCAGACGACCGGGGCCCAGAGAGAGCACCACATTGCCTTTGCCCCCGCGACCCTGAGTCAGCATATTGAAGCGGCCCGCCACTTCCGTTGCCGCCAGCCCCTGCGTCCAGCCGTCGGCCGTTAAGGCGAAACCGCCAGAGAGCGGCTGTCCGGCCCATGGCCAGTTCCACCGCCCCTCACGGACTGAAACTCGTTCGCGGGTAATATGCCAGGGCAACGTCAGCAGCGGCTCAGGCTGTCTGCTGGCCGTTACCACCAACGATCCCTGCTGCTGCTGCCAGCTTAATTTAAGATGCAATGGGTCCGGCACGGCAGTCAGCGCCAGATCGCCCTCCAGCGCCCCGTTTTCAGGCACCGTATCGGGGATCGCTGGCAGGGTCAGCGTACCGCTCAGTCTGACGGGTTCAGGCACGCCAGGGGCCTGCAGGGTAACCGTGTTCAGCGCCAGCTGCTGCCCGTTAAGTTCGGCATCCAGCGACAGATTTTTACCCTGATAACGCAGGTGCTGCCGACGGGGATCCAGTTCGAGCTGGAGCTGACCGGCCCAGGTCTGCCAGGGGTCAATGCTTAACTGCCCGACGGTGACACGGGCGGCAGGTAGCAACTGCTGCCACTGCGCCAGCGTGCGCGGTGCGCTGTCGTCGTCTGCAGTTGCCAGCTCGCTGGCACAGGCCGAGCGTAGGGTCGCCGTATCAACGGCAAGCTGCCAGCGCCCCTGGCGATAGCCGAGCGTCACACCCTGCACATCGGCCAGTTCACAGTCGCCGGCGTAGTAATGGATACCCGGCAGATGCAGCGCACCCTTGCGCCAGCGGGGATTACCATCAAGCGAGATGGTGGTATTGGCAGGCAGCCAGATGCCCGCCAGACGGGGAAGCCACTGGCTGATGGTCAGATAAGTACCGATCAGCAGCAGGGCTGTGACGATCAGTACCGCAAGCGTAATTTTCCAGCCCCGGTTCATGGCTGCCACATCCTGTTCACTCCGTGATTATCCTGTGAATGATGGCACGGAAAGCCAGCAGGGTGAAGTTTTTCACCATTAATCAATCGATTCGCTGTTTTTTACATCAGCTAACCGCTCAGCCCCTCCCGCAGGGGAGATAAGTTGTTACACTGCTGTATTACTTACGCACGGCTAAAGGAAAACGGCGATGAAACTTGCGGTATATAGCACCAAGCAGTATGACCGGAAATACCTCACACAGGTCAATGAAGATTACGGCTTTGAACTGGAGTTTTTCGACTTTCTGCTGAGCGATCATACGGCGAAAAATGCCGTAGGCTGCGATGGCGTCTGTATTTTCGTCAACGATGACGGCAGCCGTGCAGTCCTTGAGGAGCTGGCTGAACTCGGCGTTAAGTTTATTGCCCTGCGCTGTGCCGGTTTCAATAATGTCGATCTTGATGCTGCGCGCGAGCTGGGCATCCAGGTGGTCAGGGTGCCGGCTTACTCGCCTGAAGCCGTGGCCGAACATGCAGTGGGAATGATGATGACCCTGAACCGGCGTATTCACCGTGCCTACCAACGCACCCGCGATGCGAACTTTTCCCTCGAGGGTCTGATTGGTTTCAATATGCACGGCCGCACCGCCGGGGTCATTGGTACCGGTAAAATTGGTATTGCCGCCATGCGCATCCTGAAAGGTTTCGGCATGAAACTGCTGGCCTTCGATCCCTACCCCAGCCCACAGGCGCTGGAGCTGGGCGCGGAGTACGTGGATATCAAAACCCTGTTCAGCCAGTCCGATGTCATTACCCTGCACTGCCCGCTGACCGAAGATAATCATCACCTGCTGAACAGCGCAGCGTTTGCCCAGATGAAAGATGGCGTAATGGTGATCAACACCAGCCGGGGTGCCCTGATTGATTCACAGGCGGCAATAGACGCGCTGAAGCAACAGAAGATTGGTTCCCTGGGGATGGACGTTTATGAAAATGAACGTGATTTATTCTTTGAGGATAAGTCTAACGATGTGATCCAGGATGATATTTTCCGCCGCCTGTCCGCCTGCCATAACGTGCTGTTTACCGGGCATCAGGCCTTTCTGACGGCAGAAGCCCTGACCAGTATTTCGCAGACGACCCTGGAAAACCTGCGTCTGCTGGAAAAAGGGGAAGTCTGCGATAACGTGGTCAACGCGGGTTAATCCTTTAACCACGCACTGATACCGACGACAAACTCAGCGATGGATCGCATGCCGACCGGTCAATCCGGTCGGCAGCGGCGCCTCAGACACCGATAAGCTGCGTTACGTCACTCAGCGTGCGCAACTGCCGTTCATCAGCGCACTTTCACCGCAGCGACGCCCGTTTGCCATCTGGCACATTCCGACTGAACTGCCGTCCAACTGACGGGATAATGCCAGCGTACCGCCGGCGTTTGAACAGGCGCTCTCTGCCAGGTCAGCCATGACCACCCGGGTCGGCACATGGGCCGCTGTGGCCTGCTGAGGCGGTTCATTATCACTGTCACTGCTACAGGCTGAGAGTAATAAAGCGGCTGCCGCCAGCAGAAATGTCGCTGCTTTCATCTGGTAAACTCCGGGTAGTGGGCGCTGAAATGCGAAAGCCAGCATATGCTACGTTCCCTGTCAGGTCGATAGTTGTCACGCTTTTTTACAAAATGGTCTTCAACGAAATATCAATAGCCTGCCGTCTTATTTTATAACTAGCTGTTTGAGTGAAGAGAATAAGCGCGGTGAGGGGCCGTTTTATGATTATCGATTTGTTATTACGCATCGCCCTGGCGGGGGCACTGGGCGGCCTGATCGGGCTTGAACGCCAGCTGCGTGCAAAAGAAGCGGGGCTGAGAACCCATATTCTGGTCGGTATTGGCAGTGCCATGTTTATGATCGTCTCGAAGTATGGTTTCGACGACATTCTTGCCCAACATCACGTCGGCCTCGATCCCAGTCGTATCGCCGCTCAGGTCGTCAGCGGTATGGGGTTCCTCGGGGCCGGGACAATTATTATTCAGAAACAGGTGGTGAAAGGCCTGACCACCGCCGCCGGGCTGTGGGTCACGGCCGCCATTGGCCTGGTGATAGGCAGCGGCATGTATGAAATCGGCGTCTATGGCACACTGCTGGCGCTGCTGGTGCTGGAAACGTTCCGCCGCATCAGCTACTGGCTGATTGGCCGTCACCATACGCTGATTTTTCACCTGAAGGCAAAGAGTGTGCCGCTGGTGCTGATGGCATTACAGCATCAGCAGGTGCGCACGGGCCAGGTCTCGGTGGTCAACCGGGATGCCGAAAGTGGGCTGTGTGAGATGATGGTAGATGTGACATTGTCACGCAAACGCGAACCCCATGAGCTCTATGATGCGCTGCTGGAAATCAAAGGGGTGCAGTCAGTAGAAATGCACTGAAGCCTGAAAAGATCATGTCAGCCAGGCAGAATCGTGCCAGGCTGGGAACAATACGTTTGGGTTCGGATGGACACGACGTCATCTGCACCGTTTTTAACTTTGTTACAGGAGAGAAAAATGTCTGATAAATCGATTATGGTGGTGGCCACCTTTGCTGCGGCAACCGGTAAAGGCAATGAACTGTATGACGTGCTGAACCGCTGCGTGGCCCCGAGCCGTCTTGAGGAAGGCAACGTGCATTATGATTTGTACCGCAGCGTGGAAAACAGTGACCTGTTCCTGTTTCACGAAACCTGGAAAAGCGCTGATGCCATTGAGCTGCACGAATCGCAGCCTCATTTTCAGGCCCTGCTGGCAGGTGTAAAAGATCTGCTGGCCGCACCGCCCGTGATCACCAAAATGTAAACGGTGGTGATGTGGGTCGATCGTGACAAACGATCGACCCTTTACCGCCCTTCTTTCCCTTCAGCGGTTTATTTCAGTAAACGCGCCCGGCACGATTTCCCTTTGATCTTCACATCTTTCAGCTGCCCCATCACCTGACGCGCCTGTGACTGACGGATGGCAACATATGCCTGTGTGGGCCCGATATCAATCTTGCCGACCTGATCGCCGGTCAGCCCGCCGTCACCGGTCAGGGCACCGAGAATGTCACCCGGTCGGATTTTCGCTTTACGGCCGCCGTCCAGACTCACCGTCACCATCTCTGCCGGCAGCGCTTTCGCTGCAACAGATTTCAGTTCAGCAACGTTACGCCAGACCAGTTTCTGCTGCAGATAGTCTTCCAGCGCATGGGCGCGAACCATCTCATCCTGGGCGACGAAACTGACCGCACACCCTTCCTGGCCGGCGCGGGCAGTACGTCCAATACGATGGACGTGCACCTCCGGGTCAAAGGAGAGCTGATAGTTGACCACCATCGCCAGCGACTTGATATCCAGCCCGCGGGCGGCCACATCGGTGGCGACCAGTACGCGGCAGCTGCCGTTGGCAAAACGGATCAGAACCTGATCGCGGTCGCGTTGTTCAAGGTCGCCATGCAGCGCCAGGGCGCTGATATTGCCGGACTCCAGCGCATACGCGATATCGTCACATTCCCGTTTGGTGTTACAGAACACCACGCAGGATGCGGGCTGACGGTCACTCAGCAGGCCCGTCAGCGCAGTCAGTTTTTCCCGCGGGCCAGCCTCGTAGAAGGTTTGTTCGATAGACGGTAAATCGGAGACATCGCCGGTTTCGACGGTCAGCGGATCGCGCTGAATGCTCTGGCTGATCTGGGCGATACCCTGCGGCCAGGTGGCGGAAAACAGCAGCGTCTGGCGGGCCTGCGGACAGTGGCGAATAATACTGTCGATATCGTCGCGGAAGCCCATCTCCAGCATGCGGTCGGCTTCATCCAGCACCAGCATATTGATGCCATCCAGCTTCAGGGTTTCACGCTTAAGATGGTCAAGAATACGCCCGGGCGTGCCGACAACAATCTGTGGGGCATGCACCAGCGAATCACGCTGCGCGCCGACCGGCTGGCCCCCGCACAGGGTGAGGATTTTGATGTTGGCGGTAAAACGCGCCAGACGGCGCAGCTCTTTAGCGACCTGGTCGGCCAGTTCGCGGGTCGGGCACAGCACCAGCGCCTGAGTGACGTACTGGCTGGCATCCACGCGATGCATGACACCCAGACCAAAGGCGGCGGTTTTACCACTGCCGGTTTTCGCCTGCGCGCGCACATCCCGCCCCGCAAGAATAGCAGGTAGCGATTCAGCCTGAACAGGCGTCATGTCGAGGTAGCCCAGTTCGGTAAGATTTTCGATCTGGCTGGCGGGAAGTTGGGTCAGGGTAGAAAAAGCAGTCACGGAAGAACTCTCTGATAAAACGGACAGGATTATTGGCGCTGATTGTAGCAGATAACCGCAGGGGACGGGGAGAAAAGCGCTGGCGATAACGTCGCGCAGCGCTGTGTATTTTGTAGTCCGACTAAGATAAAACCAACGCGATTAACAGCCAGAAGATCAGACAGGCTGCCACCATCGCAATCCAGGTATTTCTCCGGTTCCATTTCATATGTATTCCTTCTCCTTCCTTTCGTTCTTAGCCGTCATGTCGACATATTCACGGCATAAGACGAAAGTCTCGGCGGCAATTATAGTAAAGCCTGGCCCTGAATGTCGCCTGTTTATTCGTATTCCGGGCGTAAGTTAAGGCTCAGGGAGTTTTCCTGACGGGCAGGCGCTCTGAGAAGAAAAAATTAGCACTGACGCTTACGGTGTTAACGGCATCCGGGCAGGAAACTTGAGGGATTTAATCAATTTCATCATCGGATAAGGTTGCGGGGAGTGATATTTAGCGGGAGGGTGCCAACAGCGGAACCCCGTCCTGTCAGCAGATGTGACAGGACGGGTGACTGACAGGATTAACGATCGTTGAACGGATCTTTTTTATCGTCGTCGCTGTCATCCCGCGTGCGCGGAATTTCACCGTGCTCGTTGGGATTATCCCTGGCCGGATGCGGATCTTTTTCCGGTTTGGTTTTTGATTTATCCTCTGACATTACGCCCTCCTCTTGCCTGGATAGAGTAAGCGTAGTTGATAGCGCGCCGCTCTTCAATTAACGCAGGTCTATGAATGCCTGCGTCAGCGATTACAGGTTAGCAACATCTATATAGAGCGATTTATCTATATTGGTCGACGAGACGGTAGCTTCAGTAAAGGCATACTCTGCTCTGTCACCACTGCGATCCAGCGGCAGGGCCTCGAAATCGAACAGTTCCCTGTCGGCTAACTGGCTTGGGCTGATGTTCTGGATCGATTTAAAGACGCTGTCGACCCGACCCGGCGTTTTTTTATCCCACTCGGTCAGCATAGCTTTGATCGCCTGCCGCTGAAGATTCTCCTGAGAACCGCACAAATTGCAGGGAATGATCGGAAAATCTTTATATTCTGCCCAGGCAATCAGATCTTTTTCCCGGCAGTAGGTCAGCGGACGAATAACGACGTTACGTCCATCGTCAGAACGCAGCTTGGGCGGCATCGCTTTCATTTTCGCGCCGTGGAACATATTGAGGAACAGCGTCTCAACAATGTCATCCATATGGTGGCCAAGGGCGATTTTGGTCGCGCCAATTTTCTCGGCAAACGAGTACAGCGTGCCACGCCGCAGACGTGAACATAAACCACAGGTGGTTTTTCCTTCCGGTATCTTTTCCTTCACCACGGAATAGGTATCTTTATCCACAATGTAATAAGGGATATCCAGGCTGTCGAGATAGGCGGGTAAAATATGTTCCGGGAAGCCAGGCTGTTTCTGATCCAGATTAACCGCAATCACCTCGAATTTGATCGGGGCTACTTTTTGCAGGGCGAGCAAAATATCCAGCATGGCGAACGAGTCCTTGCCTCCGCTCATGCAGGCCATCACAACGTCATTCTCTTCAATCATGTTGTAATCAGTGATGGCAAGGCCAACATTTCTTCTTAGACGCTTCTGGAGCTTATTCATCTCCAGGGTTTCTTTTCGTACATCGACTTGATTCATAAATACTTCTCTGGATCCTGATGGCTTTAGAACGACGTAATTCTGATTACAGTTTAAGGGGGGACATTATACGGAAGTTTCCCAGCCCGGGAAACATGAGAAATAGCGGGAAAATCTCGCTGTCCGGCGCAGGCGGGTGATGTTCTCTTCCCGCCTTAAGCCAAACCGGGCCGGGTCACCGCTTACTGGTAAGGTGGCGGATCAATAATTGGATGGGGATCGGGCGGCGGCGGATCGGGTAATGGCTGAGGTACCGGCGTCGGGCCCGGTACGGGAACGGGGTCGCTTAGTGGTTCTGACAGGCGAATCGACGTTTTCAGGTCAGTTAACATGTCTTCCTCCTCATACGGTGTAGGAATAGTAAGCGTAGGACATCTGACGGCGCTGGCAAACGCGCAAAAAAAAGCCGGCTGATAGCCGGCGTCGTGCGAATTAAATGTGCTATGCATTAATTCAAAAAAGGAAGTAAGACAATATGGAGCGCAACGCCCATCGCTTGACGTTGCATTCACCTGCGAGAAAGAGTTTGCCCTGATCGACGCCAGCATTTATTGACGTCGATCAGCTTTCATCGCGTTATTGCGCCCCGCTCCCTGACTCATTCTTATTAATCACAACCATTTACGTTTACGTAACCACCAGGCAACGCCGATGACCAGCAGCATCAGTAACATACAGAAAGCGGGAAAACCGTAGCGCCATTCACCGCCTGGAATCCCCCCCAGATTGACGCCAAACAGCCCGGTAAGAAAGGTCGTCGGCAGGAACACCATCGCCAGCAGGGACATGGTATAGGTTCTGCGGTTCATGGCCTCGGCCATTACGGTGGTAATTTCATCGGCCAGCACGCCGGTGCGTGCCACACTGGCATCCAGATCGTCCAGCCCGCGCCCTAAACGATCGGCGATATCCTGCATCCGGCGGCGATCGTCATCACTCATCCACGGCAGGCGCTCGCTGGCAATACGGGAAAACACGTCACGCTGGGGGGCCATATAGCGGCGCATGATAATGAGTTGTTTACGGATCAGGGCCAGTTCACCGCGCGGCGGCACCTGCTGATCCACGACCGCATCTTCCAGATCGATAATTTTGTCGTGCAGTTCCTCAATAAACTCGCTGGTGTGATCGGTCAGCGCATCACAGACATCCACCAGCCAGCTGCCGCCATCCACCGGGCCAATCCCGTTCTTCAGGTCGGTGAGCACTTCATCAATGGCAAACACCTTGCGCTGCCGGGTGGAAACGATCAGCTTTTCGTTGATGAATACGCGGATCACCACCAGCTGCTCCGGCCGCGATTCGCTATTGAGATTAATACTGCGCAGCGTAATCATCGTGCCGTCGCTCAGGCGGTTAACGCGCGGGCGCATACTGTCTCCGCCCAGCGCGTCACGCACCGAGTCAGGCAGAAGTGGGGTCGAGGCCAGCCAGTCCGCGCTTTCACGGTGGGTATAATTCAGGTGCAGCCAGCATGGCTTGTCACAGGTCAGCACATCGCTGTCGTCAATCGGGATTAACCCGCCCTTCCCATCCAACTGACACGAAATGATCGCATCAGAGACCTGCAATGATTTACCCGCAATGACGTCCACGTTTGTATCACCCTTAGCCTAATCAATGCGATACAGTCTAGCCTGAAGGAGGCCAGTTGCAAAATGTCCCCTCTCCAAAAGCCGCAGGCCCTCAGTCATCAGGCGTGCCATCAAAAAGTCGATCCCCGTCACGAAAAAAAGTTATTCCCTTCCTGCCCCCTTGCTAACTGGCTGAGAACAGGGAAATATCGCTGCAGCATAAACAGGATTGCTACTGATTTTCAGGCAAAACCTAAACCGCTTTAATGCGCCTTTCTGGCGACGTTGAAGCGGTTTAGGTTTTTTTTTGGCCTGAATTCACTAACAGGCCACAGACAACGATGTCGGAACCAGGAGCATACGATGACGTACCAGCTTTTATCAGAAGAGATCCTGCAGGGAGTGGGCGGCAAAGAGAACGTCACTTCCGTCATGCACTGCGCTACCCGCCTGCGCTTTAAACTGAAAGACAGCCGTAAAGCCAACACAGCCGCGCTGAAGGCCAATGCGGGTGTGATTATGGTGGTGGAAAGTGGTGGTCAATATCAGGTGGTGATTGGCAACCATGTCAGCGACGTGTATCAGGCACTGATGTCCACTGCCGGCCTGAGCGAGGGGAGCGAAGGCTCCCTCAATACGGAGGAAAAGGGGTCACTCTTCGCCCGCTTTATTGACATCGTTTCCGGGATTTTCACCCCGTTTGTCGGTGTGATGGCGGCGTCCGGTATTCTGAAGGGACTGCTGGCACTGGCGCTGGCCTGCGAAGTGATGACAGACACGACCGGCACCTATATTACCCTCTCGGCGGCCGGAGACGCGGTGTTCTACTTCCTGCCGATTCTGCTCGGCTACACCGCCGGGAAGAAATTTGGTGGTAACGCATTCACCACGATGATTATCGGTGCTGCTCTGGTTCACCCGATGATGATGGCGGCGTTTACCGCTTCTCAGGCAGGCAGTCCTCCGCTGCACTTTTTCGGCATCCCGATGATCCTGATTAACTACAGCTCTTCCGTTATCCCGATTATCTTCGCCGCCTGGTTCTCCTGCCTGATCGAGCGTGTGGTGCATAACCGCCTGCCGGGTGCAGTGCGAAACTTCACCACGCCGCTGATTTGTCTGGCTATCGTCGTTCCAATCACCTTTATGCTGATTGGCCCGGTCGCGACCTGGGTAAGTCAGATGCTGGCGGCGGGTTATCTTCATGCCTACAGCTTCAGCCCGACCTTCGCCGGGGCCTTTATGGGCGCTTTCTGGCAGGTCTGTGTGATCTTCGGCCTGCACTGGGGTCTGGTGCCGATCATGCTCAACAATCTTGCCGTTCACGGGGCAGATACCCTGCTCCCGCTGCTGATGCCGGCGGTACTGGGCCAGGCCGGAGCAACGCTTGGCGTGCTGTTGCGTACCCGGGATGTCAGGCTGAAAGGGATTGCAGCATCCGCCTTTAGCGCCAGCCTGTTCGGAATTACCGAACCTGCGGTGTACGGCGTTACCCTGCCGAACCGTCGTCCGTTTATCTTTGGCTGCATCGGCGGCGCGCTGGGTGCCGCTGTGCTCGGCTTCTTCCACACCACCAGCTATTCATTTGGCCTGCCCTCGGTGTTTACCTTCAGCCAGGTGGTGCCGAAAACCGGTTTTGATGCCAGCGTTGTCGCCGCTATCGTCGGCGCGCTGATTGCCTTTATCTTCGCGGCCCTCGCTACCGCGCTGTTTGGGCTGTCGGTGGTGAAAGAGACGGAGGCAGTGACACCGGATCTTCCCGCTGCTGCCGTCAGTCCCGATCTGCTGCATAAGCAGACGCTGTCCAGCCCGATGAGCGGTGCTGTCGTGGCGCTGGAACAGGTGCCGGATGAAACGTTTGCCAGCGGGCTGTTGGGAAAAGGCATGGGGATCCAGCCGACTGAAGGCCGTGTACTTTCTCCGGTCAACGGTACCGTGGCATCCCTGTTCCGCACCCGCCACGCCATTGGTCTGGAAGCGGAAGACGGTGCTGAAATCCTGATCCATGTCGGCATCGACACCGTCAAACTCGATGGCCTGTATTTTACGGCTCATGTCAGCCAGGGCGACAGCGTTCGCGTCGGTGACCTGCTGCTGGAATTCGATATCCCGGCCATCCGTGCGGCGGGCTATGACCTCACCACGCCGGTACTGATCAGCAACAGCGACGACTACATTGATGTGCTGCCCGCCAGCTCACGGCACGACGTGGCCGCTGGCGAGCCGCTGCTGACGCTGATTAAATAATCATTTATAAGGAGAGCACAATGACACAACGTTTCCCTCAACATTTCCTCTGGGGCGGCGCCGTTGCCGCAAACCAGGTCGAAGGCGCATGGCAAACCGATGGCAAGGGTGTTTCCACCTCAGATTTACAGCCTCAGGGTATTTTTGGTCAGCGTGTCACGCGTCAGGAGGGTGATTTTGGTATCAAGGATGTGGCCATTGATTTCTATCACCGCTATCCGGAAGATATCCGCTTATTCGCCGAAATGGGCTTTACCGTACTGCGGACCTCCATTGCCTGGACGCGCATTTTCCCCGAAGGGGATGAAACGCAGCCGAACGAGGCCGGACTGGCCTTTTATGATCGCCTGTTTGACGAGATGGCGAAATACAATATCGCGCCGCTGGTTACTCTTTCCCATTACGAAATGCCGTATGGACTGATTAAAAAATACGGCGGCTGGGGCAATCGTAAAACCATCGACTGCTTCGTACACTATGCCGAAACGGTCTTCGCCCGCTATAAAGATAAAGTGAAGCACTGGCTGACCTTTAATGAGATCAATATGTCGCTTCACGCGCCGTTTACCGGCGTGGGTCTGCCGGAAGACAGCGATAAACAGGCGGTCTATCAGGCCATCCACCACCAGCTGGTGGGCAGTGCGCGTGCGGTGAAGGCCTGCCACCGGATTATTCCGGATGCCAAAATCGGCAATATGCTGCTGGGGGCCATGCTCTATCCGCTCAGTCCACTTCCGGCTGACCTGCTGGAGACGCAAAAGCAGAACCGTGACTGGCTGTTCTTTGGCGATGTCCAGACGCGCGGCTACTATCCCGCCTATATGACGCGCTACTTTAAAGAAAACGGCATCCAGCTGGAGATAACGGAGCAGGACAAACAGGACCTGCGTGAGCCGATCGACTTTATCTCCTTCAGCTACTATATGACCGGCTGTGTGACCACCAATGAAGAACAGAATCATAAAGCGCGGGCCAATATTCTGAATATGGTGCCGAATCCGCATCTGGCCAGTTCTGAGTGGGGCTGGCAGATTGACCCGGAAGGGCTGCGCTTCCTGATGAACGAGCTGTACGACCGCTACCAGAAACCGCTGTTTATTGTGGAGAACGGTCTGGGAGCCCGGGATACCGTCGAGGCTGACGGCAGTATCAATGATGATTACCGCATTGCTTACCTGAACGATCATCTGGTGCAGGTCCGTGAAGCGATTGAAGACGGTGTTGAAGTACTGGGTTACACCTGCTGGGGCCCGATTGATTTGGTGAGCGCTTCGAAGGCCGAGTTCTCCAAGCGATACGGCTTTATCTATGTCGACCGTGATGATCAGGGAAATGGCACCCTTGCGCGCAGCCGTAAGAAGAGTTTCTTCTGGTATCAGAACGTGATTAAAACGCACGGCGAATCACTGAAGTAATTCGCCCGGGATCATCCCCAGCCTTTGAAAAGGGGATGATCCCGCCGCCGTTATAAATCCAGCGCGGTCAGATCAAGATAGTGCGCCAGGTCACGCGTTTCCGCCCGGGGCAGATAGGGTAACTCCCCCAGCAAAGGGGCCGGAATTTTATCCCGCAGCACATCAATAATTTCGGCATAGTGCGCCAGGCCGGGGTTAATCCGGTTAGCCACCCAGCCTAAAAGTGGCAGCCCGTCATTGATCACCGCCTGAGCCGTTAGCAGCGCATGGCTGATGCAGCCAAGCTTAATACCGACCACCAGCACCACCGGCAGCTGTTCCTGTACCGCCCAGTCAGACAGCGGGCGCAAATCGTTCATCAGGCTTCGCCAGCCGCCCGTGCCCTCCACCACAATATAATCAGCCTGATCGTTCAGGGCATGCAGTCCGTGGCTCATTGTTGCGTGGCTGATCGGGGTAATACTGGTACTGATTTCGTCATCGAGCAACGTGATGGGATTAATCGCCTCATAGGGCAACTGTACTGATGAAGAGCGCTGAAGCACCAGAGCATCCTTATTTCGTGGTCCTTCTTCCGTTTGCTGGCTGCTTTTCGCGACCGGCTTGTAGCCTACGGCGTGTTTACTGTTTGTCGCCAGCTTTTGTAATAACGCACGCGATACCACCGTTTTTCCTACTTCAGTATCGGTTCCAGTGACAAATAAACGTTTCAACATGGTATGACTCCGACAGGCACAGCCTGGCCTCATTGATAATTTTCATACTCGGTAAATGAGCGAAAATTGTAGGGGAGTG
Source organism: Erwinia persicina NBRC 102418 (assembly GCF_001571305.1). GTDB lineage: Bacteria > Pseudomonadota > Gammaproteobacteria > Enterobacterales > Enterobacteriaceae > Erwinia > Erwinia persicina. The sequence goes on from NZ_BCTN01000002.1 coordinate 341,350, forward strand.
CCGCAGGTCGGAGATTGCGTTAGCGCAATGTTTAGTGGATTTATCAGCCTTGTAGCAATTTGATTAATAATGACCCGTTATAGAGCGCATCTTTCACCAGTGCCGCCCCCGGCATGGTGCCAAGGTTAATAAAGGCGGTGGGCTCCACACTGACCTGTTTGCTGTAACTGGGTAAGGACTGTTGGCGAATACAGGTCGCAATGGCCGGATAAAGGATAGTTTGCGCGCGGTTAAGCGGCGACCCGATGAGAATTTTTTGCGGATGGAACAGGTTAACCATCACCGCCACAATACGGCCTACGCTATTACCTACGCCGGAAATGACATCGCAGGCCAGTTGATCCCCTGCCAGCGCGGCATCACAGAGCGCATCGATGGTAAGCGGCTGATTATGCAGCGTGGAACTCATGGACGCCTGCATCCGCTGTGTGACCAGTTCCAGCATACTGTCTGTGCTGGCTACCGTTTCCAGGCATCCGTGATTACCGCAGTAGCAGCGCTTGCCCCACGGATCGACCTGGGTATGGCCGATCTCCACCAGCGTGCTGCTGCCACCGTGCAACAGACGTCCACCGGTGATCACCCCGGCCCCTACGTTATGGTCAATCACCACCTGGAGAACATCACGGGCATCCTGCGAGGCACCAAACAGCGATTCGGCCATCGTCCAGGCACAGATATCATGCTGTATGTAGACCGGCAGACCGGTATGGCTGGCCAGCGAGGGCCCGAGAGGCATATCGTCAACATCATAATAAGGCATGCGGTGTACGATCCCGGTCTGGCTGTTCATAATGCCAGGCAGCGTGATAGCAATCGCAGTCAGGCGTTCCAGTTTATGCTGATGATGGATAAAGAACTGGTCGATCTGCCGGATGATACGGGTCAGCAGCGGAAGGGCATCTTCTGCAGGCAGGGAAAACTGCTGCTCCACCACCATTTTACTGCTGAGGTCACGCAGGGCGAGTGTGATGTCACCAGCGCCAATACGTACGGAGAGAAAATGCCAGGCCTGTGTGTCGAGCAACAGTCCGACGGCCGGGCGTCCACGGCTTCCTGGCTCCTGGAACTCCGTCTCCTGAACCAGGTGAGCTTCTAGCATCTCACGCACGATTTTTGTGATACTGGCCGGGGCCAGCTGCGCTTTTTTTGACAGCTCAATACGCGAGATGGGGCCAAACCGATCAATCAGTCTGTACACCGCTCCGGCATTAGTCTGTTTAATCTGGTCAATATGGCCAGGCTGACTGTCCGCAATCACACCCTACTCCCGCTTAATACCGTCAAAAAAGGCCTTTGTCACTCTTCTCAACCGGCCGACAGTCGTCAGAGGATGACGATGAGGGCCGCCCGAGCGGCGCTTATTTTCGCGCTTCAAAATAAAGCATCCGGCTCATGGTGAAACACTTATCAGATGGCGTCAAATATTTGATTCGATATGTGATTTGCCGCACATAAACCCTGTCTGGCTGCTCATGTTTTCCGCTATTTTTGTTGTGGGAACGGCAATAAGAGTTTCATCATCGACGCGACCACCGCCGGCATCTCCCGCTGCCGGGACCACACCAGCCACACTTCAGATTGCGCATCCTGTTCGGTCAGCGGTATCCACACCACGTCACTCAGGCGCACGCGGCGAAATGAAGCGGGAAGAATTGAGACCCCCAGTCCGGTTGAAACCAGTCCAATAATGGTCATCGCTTCGCCCACTTCCTGAGCGATATCGGGCTGGATCTGGTAACGCCCCAGCAGGGCCAGAATTTCGCCATACAGCGCCGTCCCCACCTGCGGGTCAAAGAACACAAAGGGCTCCTGCGCCAGCTCGCTCAGTGCGATACCCGGCCTGTCGGCCAGACGGTGGGCGCGATGAACCAGCGCGTACATCGGCTCGCGCAGCAGCAGCTGATGATCGAGGTTTTCCGGCAACAGCGTGTTGCGCATGACGCCCAGGTCAAGACGTCCTTCGCTGAGCGGGGCCAGTTGCTGGCGGGTGTTGATCTCCTGCATCTGGATATGTACTGCCGGGAAGCGCTGGCGAAAGGTGAATAACGCATCGGAGACCACGGTGATAAACGGGGCCGAGGAGGTGAAGCCAATACGCAGCTCCCCTTCATCTCCGCGATGCAGCCGGGAGGCTTTATCCGCAGCCTGTTCGACCTGCTGCAGGATATGACGGGCATCCTGCAGAAACTGCTGTCCGGCGGCCGTCAGTTGCACGCTGCGGTTGGTTCGGGCCAGCAGGCGAGCGCCGGTTTCCTTTTCCAGATTCTGAATTTGCTGACTGAGTGGGGGCTGAGAAATATTCAGCCGCTGGGCAGCCCGGCCGAAATGCAGTTCTTCCGCCACGGCGACAAAATAGCGCAGATGGCGCAGCTCTATATTCATAGGTTTAACATATCATTCGAGATTATTAATATATTAGACATCATAATCTCAGTTTCTTACCCTTTACAACGTCATCCCCCATGAACTTGCTAAGGAACCGTTGTGAACCGCTCATTGCCTGCCGTCAGACCGCCCGCTTCCGCTGACCGGGCCACTCCCGCCCTCCCCGGCCAGCCAGCCGCCGATAAGAATCTCATGATCAAACGCGGAACCCCTCAGTTTATGCGCGTCACGCTGGCGCTGTTCTCCGCCGGTCTGGCGACCTTCGCCCTGCTCTACTGCGTACAGCCAATCCTTCCCGTGCTGTCGCAGGAGTTTGGCGTCTCACCGGCAGCCAGCAGCATTTCCCTGTCGGTTTCAACGGGAATGCTGGCACTGGGTCTGCTGATCACCGGCCCGTTATCCGATGCGGTCGGACGTAAGTCGGTTATGGTCACCGCACTGATGCTGGCGGCGATTTTCACCCTGCTTTCTGCCACCATGACCAGCTGGCACGGCATTCTGCTGATACGTGCGCTGATTGGACTCTCCTTAAGCGGCGTGGCCGCTGTGGGCATGACCTACCTGAGCGAAGAGATCCACCCGAGCGTGGTGGCGTTCTCCATGGGCCTGTACATCAGCGGGAACTCGATTGGCGGCATGAGCGGTCGATTACTCAGCGGGGTGATTACCGACTTTACCAGCTGGCGCATTGCGGTGATGGCGATCGGCTGCTGCGCGCTGGCCTCCGCGCTGATGTTCTGGAAAATTCTGCCGCCCTCCCGCCATTTTCGCGCGGCATCGCTCAGGCCCCGCAGCCTGCTGATCAACTTTCGCCTGCACTGGCGTGACAGCGGATTACCGCTGCTGTTTGCCGAAGGTTTTCTGCTGATGGGGGCGTTTGTCACCCTGTTTAACTATATTGGCTACCGGCTGCTTTCCCCGCCCTATTCATTAAACCAGGCAGTCGTCGGGTGGCTGTCAGTCGTTTATCTCACCGGGTCATGGAGCTCACCGAAGGCGGGGGCGATGACGGCAAAATATGGCCGCGCACCGGTTCTGCTGTTTTCAACCGCGCTGATGCTGACCGGATTACTGGTGACGCTGGCGACGAGCCTCTGGCTGATCCTGCCGGGCATGATGCTGTTTACCGCCGGTTTTTTCGCGGCGCATGCCGTCGCCAGCGGCTGGATAGGTGTTCGGGCGCGCCGGGCCAAAGGCCAGGCGTCCTCACTCTATCTGTTTAGCTATTATCTGGGTTCCAGCGTGGCGGGAACGCTTGGTGGCGTGTTCTGGCATAACTTCGGCTGGCACGGCATTACCGCTTTTATCTCCATAATGCTGATCCTGGCGCTGCTGGCAGGCACCCGCCTGCACAGTAAAAAACTCTGATCCCATTCACCGTACCGGGTCGGGAGGACAGGCTCTCCCGACAATCTCCGCCAAAAAGTCCATCACCCTGATCGCCGCCGCTGAACGCCTGACTTCCGGGTAAGCGGCCAGCCAGATATCCCTGGCGGGGCCGGGTGAGACGACCGGCAGAGAAACTAGCGCAGCATCGGCCTCGCCCATGAAACAGGGCAGCACCACGGCCCCCAGGCCCGTCCGGGCAGCCTGCTGCTGTGCCATCAGATCGCTGGCACGAAATACCACGGTGCGGCCTGCCAGCAGGGTGTTCAGCCATTGTTGCTGGGTCACGTAGTCGAGCCGATCCTCATAGGCGATAAACGTCCAGTGCTCCGGTGAAATGGCACTGAACGCGGGGGCCGCATACAATCCAAAGCGCATCGTGCCAATACGCCTGATGAGCAGGTCAGGATCTTCGGGCCGCGTCAGACGAACGGCAATGTCGGCTTCGCCCTTATCCAGCTGTGCATGATGGGACACACCGGACAGAGACAATGTTATCCCCGGGTGCTGCTCCGTAAAACGCGCCATTTCAGGGGCAATCAGCCGGGCGGCGACGGCGGGTGACGCACTGACCCTGACCACTGTCTTTGTCGTCGCAGCCAGAGATAGGGCCTGAAGCTTCACCCGGTCGGCCATCCTGTTCATGTCCCCGGCAACGGCGGCGATCATCTGACCGTGTGCGGTCAGGGTGGTACGCCGCGGCAGCCTTTCCGTCAGCCGCAGTCCGAGGTCTTTTTCCAGCGAGGCGATACGGCGGCTCACCGTGGCATGGTCAACGTTCAGCACTTTTGCCGCTGCCGACATTGATCCATGACGAACCAGGGCCAGAAAATACGCCAGATCCTGCCAGTCCATCTCCGACTCCTGGTGCAAAAATTCACGTATATGGAAGTTTTATACGCGTATTTTCGCATGATAAACAGTTTTACACTGCTCTTTCGCAAATTGTGAGGAAGAGAATATGCCCATCGCTATCAGTATCAGTCAGCCCGGAGGCCCGGGGGTATTAACGCCAATCGAGGTGTTTCCGGCAGACCCGGGGCCGGATGAGGTGCAGATCCGCCACGCCGTCATTGGCGTCAACTTTGTTGATATTTATTACCGCTCCGGCCTTTATCCCCTGCCGTCCTCTCCTGCGATACCCGGTTTTGAGGGCGCTGGCGTGGTCGTTGCCAGCGGGCGTAACGTTAAGGGGTTTTCTCCCGGCGATCGCGTTGCCTATACCGGTAATCCCATGGGCGCATATTGCGAATGCAGAAATATTCCTGCCGGGCGGCTGATTAAGATCCCGGCGGGAGTGGATATGCGTACCGCAGGCAGCTCAATGTTGCGTGGCCTGACGGCACATATGCTGCTGCATAAAGTCTGGCACGTACAACCGGGCGAGTGGCTTCTGGTTCATGCCGCTGCCGGGGGGCTGGGTCAGTTGGTCACACGCTGGGCAACCCTGAAAGGCGCACGGGTCATCGGTACCACCAGCTCGCCAGCCAGAGCCGCGCACGTGTTGGCCGCCGGGGCGGTCAGTGTGCTGCTGCATACGGATCCCAACTGGGTCAGTCAGCTACGTGAAATCACCGGGGAGCCCGGTGTACATTTTGCCGTGGACGGTATCGGCGGTAATATGCTTTCCGCAACGCTCGGCGTGGTGCGCCCCTTTGGTATGGTGGCCAGTATGGGCCAGCCGGCGGGCCCGATCCCCCCGGTAGCGGTGGAAGAATTAGGTTTCAGCCGATCCATCGCCCTGATGCGCCCCAGTTCGATAGCCTACGCTGACGATGCGGATCTGTACCGGCAGGGAGCCGACGATCTGATGACCGCCCTGCAAAACGGGCTGGTCAATCCTGTCGGTGCCGAGTACGCCCTGACGGAGGCGGAACAGGCCCATGCCAGCCTCGAAGCAGGCCATACGACAGGCAGCGTTATCCTGACGGTCTGACAGGCGCATCATTTTACCGGGTAGTGCCCGCCGGCAGTACTACCCTTTTCACTTCTCCGGGCTTCCCCTGGTGGTAATGAAGGTTCTTTTGCTGCTGACGCAAAAAACGCGGTTGCTGATGTTCATCTCCGGTTTCTCCTGCTATAGTCATTAGTATGTTGTAACTAATGGGGGTCTCATGACTCGTTACGATGCCGTTGATCAACTTCATCACTGTGTTGGTCAGCTGGAACAGGAGTTGGCGGTATTGCAGCAGCAGATCCTCGCCCTGCGGTTACTGGCCGCCCGGGTGTTTGAACTGCCAGGAGTGGAGAAAGGAAAAGAGCACGATCCGCTGACCCAGGTGGCCGTGACACAGCTGACCGGCGCGAAGGCGCTTGAACGGACCCTGACGCATTACGGCCGTCTTTTTATGCAACACCAGTCGGAGAAACTGAGTACCAAAGCCGCTGTGCGCCTGCCTGGTGCCGTCTGTCTTGAGGCCGATGCCGATCAGGCTGACCTGCTGCACCAGCAGGTGGCGACGATCAATCAGCTAAAACAGCGGCTGGAGCACATTATCACCGTGGAATCTGGCCTGCCCGCCGAAGAGCGTTTTGAGTTTGTCCACCGCCATCTGCGCGGGCTGATCACGCTGAATGCCTACCGCTCGCTGACCCTGCTGGATGCACCGGACTCCGTGCGCTTTGGCTGGGCCAATAAGCATATTATCAAGAATGTCAGTCGCGACGAGATGCTGGCAACGCTGCAAAAAAGTCTTAAGGCCGGACGCGCTGTTGCCCCCTGGACGCGCGAGCAGTGGGCAGAACGCATCGCTGAAGAAATAGACGCGGTGAAATCGCTGCCCGCCGGGGCGGCGCTAAAGATCAAACGGCCAGTGAAGGTTCAGCCGATTGCGCGCGTGTGGAACAGCCGGGATCGAAAGCAGACACAGCTGGCCTGCCCTTCTCCCCTGCTGGTGCTGTGCCCGGACGCCAATAGCGTACCGAAGCTGGGGGAACTGTTAAATTATGATGCCGCCAGGGTGACGCATCGCTATAAACCTGATGCCCAGCCGTTATTTTTGCTGATCCCGCGCTTGCATCTGTATACCGATCGGCTGGTGTAACATGAAAAAAAGCGGGACGACCGATAAGCCTGTCGTCCCGCCGGCGCAGAGTGGGTATCCGGTGTTACACCTTCATACTGCCGACCATGGCTTCCGGGCGCACCCAGGCATCAAACTCCTCTTCCGTCAGATAGCCAAGCTTCAGCGCCGATGCTTTCAGCGTCAGCCCCTCTTTATGCGCTTTCTTGGCAATTTCTGCCGCTTTATCGTAGCCGATATGGGTGTTCAGCGCCGTCACCAGCATCAGTGACTCATTCAGCAACTGACTGATGCGGTCACGATTTGGCTCAATGCCGATAGCGCAATGGTGGTTAAAGCTGTCCATACCGTCAGCCAGCAGACGCACCGACTGCAGGAAGTTATGGATCACCATCGGGCGGTAGACGTTCAGCTCGAAGTTACCGGATGCGCCACCGATATTCACTGCCACGTCGTTACCCATCACCTGACAGCAGAGCATGGTCATGGCTTCACACTGGGTCGGGTTGACTTTACCCGGCATGATAGAACTGCCCGGCTCGTTTTCCGGAATGGCAATCTCGCCGATGCCGCAGCGTGGGCCGGACGACAGCCAGCGCACGTCGTTGGCGATTTTCATCATCGAGGCTGCCAGGCCTTTCAGCGCACCGTGGGCGTGCACCAGCGCGTCGCAGGTCGCCAGGGCTTCAAATTTGTTCGGCGCGGTGACAAAGGGTTGTTTTGTCAGCTCAGCCAGCTCTTTTGCCACGCGGACGGCATATTCCGGGTGCGTATTCAGTCCGGTACCCACGGCGGTGCCGCCCAGCGCCAGTTCAGCGACGTGGGGAATGCTCTGCTCAATGTGCTTCAGATTGTGGTTCAGCATGGCCACCCAGCCGGAGATCTCCTGACCCAGAGTCAGCGGTGTGGCATCCTGCAGATGGGTACGGCCAATTTTCACGATGTCTTTATAGGCTTCCGCTTTTTCATTCAGCGTTTTATGCAGTTTTTTCAGTTCGGGGATCAGGTGTTCCTGTACCGCAACCACTGCCGCCACATGCATGGCGGTCGGGAAGACGTCATTCGAACTCTGGCTTTTATTGACGTCATCGTTCGGATGCACCAAGCGCGACATGCCGCGTTCACCACCGAGGATCTCGCTGGCACGGTTAGCCAGCACCTCGTTCATATTCATATTGGTTTGCGTACCGGAACCGGTCTGCCAGATGGCCAGCGGAAACTCCCCCTGATGCCTGTCGGCCAGCACTTCATCGGCGGCCTTGATAATGGCCCCGCTGCGATCGTCCGGTAACAATCCGAGGTCATTATTCACTTTGGCCGCCGCACGCTTGGTCAGCGCCAGAGCATACACCAGCTCAACCGGCATTTTTTCTGTGGAGATTCGGAAGTGTTCCAGCGAACGCTGCGTTTGCGCTCCCCAGAGTTTGTCGGCAGGGACATCAATCGGTCCCATTGAATCTTTTTCAACGCGGTTGGCAGCCATTCCTGTCTCCTTTAGTACAACGTATAATATGGGGCGCGCCTTGCCCGTCACAGCGGTCAGAAGCGCGGCAATAGTCTGACACAGAGAGGGATACGATTATGCGACTCATTCGCGTTTATTGCATCCCGATTGTCCTTCCAGTGTAGTTTTCTGCTTTAATACTGCCAGTAACCGCTGAATGGCAAGGGAGAAAGAATGCAAAAGTTAATCAATTCGGTGCAACATTACGCCTGGGGCAGTAAAACGGCGCTGACTTCGCTTTACGGTATCGCTAATCCGACACAGCAACCGATGGCGGAATTATGGATGGGGGCGCATCCCAAGAGCTCGTCTCAGGTGATGGTGGAGGGCCAGCCGCGCGCACTGCGCGATCTGATTGATACTGACAAAGCGGGTCTGTTAGGTGAAAGCGTTGCCCGGCGTTTTGGTGAGCTGCCCTTTTTATTTAAAGTGCTGTGCGCCGATCAGCCGCTGTCAATTCAGGTGCATCCCAGTAAAACCGCTGCTGAAGCCGGTTATGCCCGCGAAAATGCCGCCGGCATTCCGCTGGATGCCGCCACGCGCAACTACAAAGACGCCAATCATAAGCCTGAACTGGTTTACGCCCTGACGCCGTTTAAAGCCATTAACGGCTTTCGTCCCCTGTCAGAAATTGTCTCGCTGCTGCAGCCGTTAGCCGGGGCGCATCAGGCGATTGCCCACTTTCTGAATCATCCCGATACGGCCTCCCTTTCCGCGCTGTTTGCTGCCCTGCTCTCGCTGGCGGGAGAAGAGAAATCGCTGGCGCTGGATATCCTGCAGACCACCGTCGCCAGCCAGCACGGCGAGCCCTGGCAGACGATTGCCGACATCGCCAGTGTGTATCCCGATGACAGCGGTCTGTTCGCCCCCCTGCTGCTGAATGTCATCACCCTACAGCCTGCTGAAGCGATGTTTCTTTTCGCTGAAACACCGCACGCTTACCTGCACGGCGTGGCGCTGGAGGTAATGGCTAACTCGGATAATGTGCTGCGGGCCGGGCTGACACCGAAATACATTGATATACCGGAGCTGCTGGCCAATCTGCGATTCGACTCCCGCCCCGCCGATACGCTGCTGACCACACCGCAGCAGGAGGGTGCCTCGCAGCACTTCCCCATCCCGGTGGAGGATTTTTCTTTTTCCATTCATACACTCGATAGCCAGCCGCTCACCGTCAGCCAGCAGAGCGCCGCGATTATCTTCTGTATCGACGGGCAGGCGACACTGAACTGTGGCGGGCAGACGCTGCTATTACAAGCGGGTGAATCCGCCTTTATCAGTGCCCGCGAGCCATCGCTTACCCTGAGCGGAAAGGGTCGCGTGGCCCGGGTATTTAACGAACTGCCGAATTGCGGCTGACGCCGCTGGCCATAATTGCTAATATTATTCCCGAATTATTAAAAAAACGCCGTCAGGCGTTTTTTATCGCCGAAAGGTAACCTGCAGGACCTGCACAGGTTTGCGGTGTTTGTGAACAGTAAAAGGATGCGATTACAGATGAAAAAAACAAAGGTTGCTGTGGGTGTGGTTATCGCTCTTGGCGTAGTCTGGACTGCAGGTGCCTGGTTTACCGGCAAGCAGTTAGAAAAAAACATGGATCATTTTGTTCAACAGGCTAACGCACAGATTCAGAATAGCGCACCGGAAAGCCGGCTGAAATTGAGCTATCAGGATTTTCAGCGTGGCATCTTTAGCAGCCATGCGCGCTTTGTGTTGCAGTCAAGCTCACAAACGGAAGATAACTCCCTGCTGAAACCGGGACAGAGCATTATCTTCAGCGAAAATATCGATCACGGTCCTTTCCCTCTGGCTCAATTGAAAAAATTCAATCTGATCCCGAGTATGGCTTCTGTTCACACGGAGCTTGAAAACACCGAGGCGGTGAAGAAGCTGTTTGAAATTACCAAAGGGAAATCCATTATTCAGGCTGAAACCCGCATTGGTTACGGCGGCAGCACTGACTCCGCTATCACCCTGCTGCCTGCAGACTATAGCAAGCCTGAAGCGGGTGAGCGTTTTGCCTTCGATGGTGGCACCCTGAACATCAGCGCGGATGGGGAAGGCAATAAAGTCGACTTCAGCAGTGACATCAACAGCCTGGTGATGTCCTCCCGGAATGAGCTGGATATGCCGGTTCTGGTCACGCTTAACGGCCTGAAGGTCGATGCCAACACCCACCTCAGCCCGGAAGGTGTGCGCATTGGCGATCAGACGATTAATCTGACAAAGCTGACTGCGGCGGTTGACGGTAAAGAAGCGATGGTAGCCGAAGGGCTGAAAGGGAAATCAAACTTTGATTCCACTAACAACCGCGTTTCAGGTCTGATTGACTACACCCTTGACGGACTTAAGCTGCAGGGCCAGAGCTTTGGTCAGGGCAAGCTGGCGATTAAGCTGGACGGGTTTGATGGTAAGGCGTTGAAAACCTTCTCTGAAACCTATAACCGTCAGGTGCAGGCACTGACCAGCGACCCGGCGCTGCAGGAGAACCCAGAGTTGTATCAGCAGCGCGTCTCCGAACTGCTGACGCAAAACGTGGCACTGCTGTTGAAGGGGTCGCCTTCCGTCAGCATCGCGCCGTTTAGCTGGAAAAATGACAAAGGTGAAAGTAGCTTCAACCTGAATGCCCAGTTCAAAGATCCGGCCGCCACCACGGCTCCCGCGCAGAATCTGGGTCAGCAGGTGGACAGCGTGCTGAAATCGCTGGATACCACGCTGACCATCTCCATGCCGATGGCCACTGAAATGATGACTCACGTCGCCATGTCAGAAGGTTACAAGCAGGAAGATGCCGCGAAGCTGGCCGATCAGCAGGTGAAAGGTCTGGCTGCGATGGGACAGATGTTTAAACTGACCACGCAGAAGGATAACAACATCACCACCGGCCTGCAGTACAGCACCGGACAGGTCACCATGAACGGTGAAAAAATGCCGCTGGAACAGTTCCTTTCCCGCTATATGCTGGGTGGCGGTATTGCACCGGAAGGTATGCCGCAGTAAACCGCGTTAATGAACGGGCCGCTTCTGCGGCCCGTTTCTTTTACAGTGCCTGGGGGTCAGATTCTAACAGCACCTCGGTACCAAAATCTGGCAGCGAATGCTGGCGCAGATAATCCGCAAAGGATACCCGCGAATTCTCTTTTTCCCATGCTGCCTGTAGCTTACCGAGCAAATCGGTTGATTTCGCCGTCTGTTGCGGCGTGGTCGTATCCGACGCCAGCCAGCCTTTCACATACTTTTGCTCACGGGTTGAGGTTGTCGCTGACTGATCCAGCATGGCCGACACCAGAGCGCCCTGACGATACTGCACATCAGTGGTGCTTTCCGCTTTGTCATCAATCTGAGTAAAGAGGTAATTCTGCGAGTTTCTGTCCGTCGTCAGATTGAGCGACGATCCGGCCGTTAACGGTTTATGGTAGCTGGCCGTCAGATGCGACTGTTGTTTCTGCGTAAAATGACGATTCTGATCGCTGGTGCCCGTGATCGTCGTGGCCTGAGATACGCTGTAAGAGAACGTGTTAACCTCGTTCACCCGCATCGGGTTAGGGGTGGCCGGCGCTTGCGTCACGGAAGCCTTAAAGTCTGCCAGACCGGTCAGCATAGTTTTATCTGAACGCGTCAGTGAGATAAAGAGGGTCTGCTGACTGTTTCTTGAGGGAGAGGCACTGTCGCTGTAATGCGTATTCAGCGCAGTAAACGCATCCCTGAACATGGTCATCAACGTACTGTTACCTGCTCCGCGACTTTGCGCACGGTCAAACTGCGTCAGATACTGACTGAGCGCGCGCTGTTGCTGGCTCTCGCTGCCTTGAAGCTCACGTTTGCTCATGTCCACGCTGATATCCACAGTGCCCAGGCTGCCGGTCGATTTTACCGAACGGGTCTGGCTGTCTGCGTGGAAATCCAGCGTCAGTTTATTCTCGCCCGAGACGGACGCATGCAGATCCACTGATGTCAGTACCGAGGTGTTAAATTTCGTCAGCGCACTGAGATCCAGTTTTGGCGGCTGAGCCGTCAGGCCATCCAGGGCTTTCTGGAAACTGTCAGACAGTTTTTCCAGTGCAGCCCGCTCAGCCTCGGTGAGCGTTCCCTCTTTCACGGCGATCTGCATACCGGATCCCTTGCTACCGGGCGTCAGTTCGACCAGCGCACCGCTGGCCGTTTTGACACTCAGGGTACCCTGACTCTCACTGGTAGCGGGGGCAACAAACAGGCGCCCGGGGGAATAGACCGGTGCGGCAGGCGTGGTCTGCCCCAGCGTGACGGCCGTCGAAGAGGGCGGCGTCGTCGCCTGCGGGGGTTCTGCCTCAGAAGCGGTTCTGGTGAGCGTCGTCGTATTGAGCAACGACGTGTTTAACGATAAGTTTCCAACCGATGAAATAACAGTCATTGTGCACAATCCCTTTGTTTACGCCAGCGCGTCACAGTTGATGAGGTACTTCTTTGACTATTTTCGGTAAAACATCAGAAAACTTTAATGATTGATGCTTCAGACAGGGAAGGAACCGGAGGTGACAAACGCTACGCCATTAACTGTGGCGATAAAATGATGTGCTGGGGCGCATCGTGGGGATGAGCTATTTTTTGCAAAAGCCGCGCCGCCGCACTGCGGCCAATATCCCGCGCGGTGCTGCTGACGAAGGTCAGTGCCGGATCATTCAGCGCGGCATCGGCGACATCGCTAAAGCCCACCAGCGCCATCTGCCGGTCGTAATAGCTTCCCACCGCGTCTTTACTGATAGTGCGCCCGCTGCGCTGCACGCCTAAATAGCAGCCGAGCGTGACGGCGGCGTTATGACACAGGATGGCGGTAATGCCCGGATACTGCAGCAGCAACTGCTCCGCCTGCGCCGGGATCTCACGCGGATGGGCACATCCTTCAATAATCCACTCACTGCGAAAAGGCAGCCCGAACTGCAACAGCGTGGCGCAGTATCCGCCAATGCGTTCTGCACGGGTTAATGACGCGCCAGAGCCGCCCAGCAGCGCAATGCAGCGGTGCCCGCGAGCGATCAGGTACTCCGTCGCCATTTTTGCCGCCGCATGATTATCCGGCCGCACCGAATCAATCTGTTCCAGACTGCTGGCGCGCGATGCACAGAGAACGGCGATATTTTTCTCCTGCGCTTTGCGGATCAGTGGGCCGGTATCGCCGCCGCCGCCGCCCAGAACAATGCCTTCCACGCCCTGCTCCACCAGCGAATCAAAACAGCGCTCAAGATGCTGGCCCTGCGCACCACTTTGCGTCAGAAACAGTACTTTTCCCTGCTGCTCCAGCGTCTCACTCAGCCCGGCGGTCATTTCAGCGTAAAACGGGTGGCAGATATCGCGCACGATCAAACCCACGACGCCGCTTCCACCGCCGCGCAGCATGCTGGCTGAACGATTACGCACAAACCCCAGCGCTTCAGCCGCGCGGTTAACGCGCTCGGTCGTAACGGCAGAGATCCGCCCCTTACCGGACAGCGCCAGCGAAACCGTCGTCACCGACACGCCGGCTTCGGCGGCTACATCATGAATGGTGATTTTCTTCTGAGACATCATTTTCTCATGGAATGGGTTCAGCCGTGTGCGAACAGCAGGAACGCTAAAGGTAAAACGTGACAGGCCGATTGTCGCAGAGAAAAGGTTCCCTCGCCAGAACCCTGTGATCTGTCACTCGTTTTTAAAAGGTAAAACGTTTTATCTTATTTTACCTCAGCAGCCGCTGAGCATGAATTCGCCAGGAGAGCGTATGTCCGCCACACGTCAGAAAATTACGGTTTGGGAATTTTTTCAGAGCCTCGGGAAAACCTTTATGCTCCCCGTTGCCCTGTTATCATTTTGCGGCATCATGCTGGGTATCGGTAGCTCCTTAAGCAGCCACGATGTTATCACGCTGATCCCCTTCCTCGGCGAACCGCTACTGCAGCTGGTGTTCACCTGGATGAGCAAAATCGGTTCATTTGCCTTTAGCTATCTGCCCGTGATGTTTGCCGTCGCTATTCCTTTGGGGATGGCGCGTAATAATAAAGGGGTGGCGGCGTTCTCCGGCTTTGTCGGCTTCGCCGTGATGAACCTGGCGGTTAACTTCTGGCTGACGGCCAAAGGCATTCTGCCCACCACCGATGCGGCTGTCCTTAAAGCCAATAACATTCAGAATATTATTGGTATCCAGTCCATCGATACAGGCATTCTCGGCGCGGTGATCGCCGGGATCGTGGTGTTTTACCTGCACGAACGCTTCCACGATATTCGCCTGCCGGATGCCCTCGCCTTCTTTGGCGGCACGCGATTTGTGCCCATTATCACCACGCTGGTGATGGGCCTCGCCGGACTGGCGATCCCGCTGATCTGGCCGTGGTTTGCCAAAGCGATTGCCGGCCTGGGCTGGGTGATCAATAGTGCGGGGGATTTCGGCCCGATGATCTTCGGCACCGGCGAACGCCTGCTGCTGCCCTTTGGCTTACAGCATATTCTGGTGGCGATCATCCGCTTTACCGATGCGGGCGGCACGCTGGACGTGTGCGGTCACAGCGTCAGCGGTGCCCTTACCATCTTCCAGGCACAGCTTTCCTGTCCAACCCCGGGCGGCTTCGCTGAGAGCGCCACGCGCTTCCTGTCCCAGGGGAAAATGCCGGCCTTTCTCGGAGGGTTACCCGGTGCCGCGCTGGCCATATATCACTGTGCCCGCCCGGAAAATCGCCATAAAATTAAGGGGCTGCTGATTTCCGGCGTGGTCGCCTGCGTGGTCGGCGGAACCACCGAACCGATTGAATTTCTGTTCCTGTTTGTGGCACCGGTTCTCTATCTGATCCACGCCCTGTTAACCGGTCTGGGCTTTACCCTGATGGCGGTATTAGGGGTCACGATAGGCAATACTGACGGCAATATTATCGACTTCGTGGTGTTTGGTGTTCTGCACGGGCTGCAAACCAAATGGTACTGGGTTCCCGTGGTCGCGGCTGTCTGGTTTGCCGGCTATTACCTGATCTTCCGCCTGGCCATTACCCGCTTCAATATCAAAACGCCAGGACGTGAAATTGACACCGTTAACGTCAGCAGCCCGGCACGTGAGGTCAGCGGTAAGTCGGGGTATAACACCCCTGCCATTCTGGCGGCACTCGGCGGGATCGACAACATTACGTCACTGGATAACTGCCTGACGCGCCTGCGGTTATCAGTGAAGGATATGAGCCTGGTTGACGATGCCGCGCTGAAGGCCCATCGGGTAATCGGTGTCATCCACCTCAGCCAGCACAATCTGCAGGTAGTGATTGGCCCGCAGGTTCAGTCGGTAAAAGATGAAATTGCCACGCTGATGCCGGCCGCTTCCGCATAAACCGGGAACCGTGCTGCGGCACAGACTGAGGATGACACAATGTTTGATTTTGACCGGGTGATCGATCGCCATGGCAGCTGGTCCACCCAGTGGGATTTCGTTGCTGACCGCTTTGGTCATGACGATCTGCTGCCCTTCACCATTTCCGATATGGATATTCCCACCGCCCCGGCGGTGATAGCGGCGCTGCAGCAGCGTGTGGCGCACGGTATTTTCGGCTACAGCCGCTGGCAGCATAGTGATTTTCTCGAGGCTATTAGCGGCTGGTACCAGCAGCGTTTTGCAGAAAAGGTCGATCCCCGGCAGATCGTTTACGGCCCGTCGGTGATTTATATGGTGGCACAGATGATCCGCCACTGGTCGCAGCCCGGTGACGGGGTGCTGATCCATACCCCGGCCTATGATGCCTTTTATAAGGTGATTGAGGGCAATCAGCGTCGGGTAATGGCGCTGCCGCTCAACCGCTCACAGGGCCTGTGGCAGTGTGATATGGCCGCACTGGACGCGTTACTCGCCGATCCGCAGTGCAAAATTCTGTTGTTGTGCAGCCCGCACAATCCAACCGGCAAAGTCTGGCATCACCGCGAGCTGGAACAGATGGCGCAGCTTTGTGCACGCTACCAGGTGCGGGTGATCAGCGATGAGATCCACATGGATATGGTGATGGGCGATGCGCAACACGTACCCTGGAGCCGCGTGGGTCAGGGACGCTGGGCGCTGTTTACCTCGGCATCAAAAAGTTTCAACGTTCCGGGCCTGACCGGGGCCTATGGCCTTATTAGCGATGAGGTGGATCGGGACGCGTGGTTTCAGGCACTGAAAAACGCCGATGGTCTCTCCTCCCCGGCGCTGCTGGCCGTTGCGGCGCATATTGCCGCTTACCGGCACGGCGCAGAATGGCTGGACGCGCTGCGCATCTATCTGCGGGATAATCTGCACCATGTAGCCCGCCGTCTGAATGCGGCCTTCCCCGCGCTGAACTGGCAGCCGCCGCAGGCCACTTACCTGGCCTGGATCGATCTGAACCCGCTGCATATTGATGAACAGCGGCTGCAGCAGGTACTGACGGAGCAGTACAAAGTTGCCATTATGCCCGGATCGACCTATGGGCCGCAGTGCAGGGGCTGGCTGCGCTTTAACGTCGGCTGTCCCCGCAGTAAGGTCGATGAGGGCCTCAACCGGCTGATTGCGGCACTGCAGTGCTGTTCAGCGTGCGATTAAGCAGCAGTTAACATCGGCAAACCCCGCTTGTTGCGCAATTTAGTGGCATTATTGCGCAATAAGTTTTTATAATGCTCCGCACTTTATTAAAAAAACAGAGAGTGCCGACATGATCGATTCCCAGCTTCCCCTCACCGACATTCATCGCCATCTTGACGGCAATATCCGCGCACAGACCATTCTTGATTTAGGCCGTGAGTTTAACCTCGCGCTGCCCGCCACCACGCTGGATACGCTGCGCCCGCACGTGCAGGTGATTGACGCCGAGCCGGACCTGGTCAGCTTCCTCAATAAGCTGGACTGGGGGGTCAAAGTGTTGGGTTCCCTTGATGCCTGCCGCCGCGTTGCGCAGGAAAACGTTGAAGACGCCGCCCGCGCCGGTATTCACTATACCGAGCTGCGCTTTTCGCCGGGCTATATGGCCATGACCCACAACCTGCCGATTGCCGGCTTGGTGGAAGCGGTGATTGACGGCATTAAAGCCGGCTGCAGCAATCACAATATTGACGTGCGTCTGATCGGTATCATGAGCCGCACCTTCGGCGAAGAGGCCTGCCTGGATGAGCTGAACGGCCTGCTGGCGCACCGCGACAGCATCACTGCCCTGGACCTGGCAGGCGATGAGCTGGGCTTCCCCGGCAGCCAGTTCCTCAGCCACTTCACCCGCGCCCGCGATGCCGGACTGCGCATTACGGTTCACGCCGGAGAGGCCGCCGGTGCTGAGAGTATCTGGCAGGCCATTCGTGAACTGGGTGCGGAGCGTATCGGTCACGGGGTGAAAGCGGTGGAAGATCCGGCGCTGATGGACTTTATGGCGAAGCACGGCATTGGCGTTGAATCCTGCCTGACCTCGAACATTCAGACCAGCACCGTGGCCTCACTGGCGCGTCACCCGCTGAAAACCTTCCTGGATCACGGTATTCTTGCCACCATTAACACGGACGATCCGGCGGTTCAGGGGATTGAGATTGGTCATGAATATGCTGTTGCCGCCCCCGCTGCCGGGCTGAGCCTGGCGCAGATGCGGGTGGCGCAGGAAAACGGCCTGAAGATTGCCTTCCTCAGTGATGCTGAGCGCGCCGCCGTTCGGGCACGCGTCGCAGCCTGATATCCACCCGGGCGGGTGATATCCCGCCCCAGGCGGTATGGACATCGGTCAAACCCGGGCGAGCTAAAGCGTTGCCCCTTTTGACAGGAGCCCACGGATGTCGCAGGGGCTGACCTTGATGTGTGGTCAGCCCGTTAACGGCTTATTTCAGCGACATCGTCTGGCGTTTTTCAGCCGACTGCAGACCCAACTCGATCAACTCCATCACCTGAATCGCCTCTTCTGCTTTCACCGGGTTTTCCCCGACGCCGTTCACCGCATCGCGGATCGCCGCGTAGTAAGCCGGATAGTTGCCAGGAATGGTCAGCAGCGTCTTCTCCACCATACCGTCCCCCTCGGCCAGCGTCAGGACGCCGTCGCGCATATCATAGCCCCAGTCTTCCTGCGGCGGCCGCGCCCCGGACTTCAGGCGGTCTTCCTGCGGATCCAGACCGTATTTCACGAAGCTGCCGCGCGTGCCGTGTATCTGATAGCGCGCCGACTCCGCGGCCACCAGCATACTGCCGTGCAGCACCACGCGCCGCTGCGGATAGATCAGGGTGGCGTGGAAATAGTCGGTGGTCACGGCTCCGGGACGCAAATCGGCCGTATCCAGGTTGATCGCCACCGGAGAGCCAAACAGCTGCAAAGCCTGGTCAATGACGTGCGGCCCCAGATCGTACCAGATGCCGCTGCCCGGCCCCTGCTGCTCGCGCCAGCGCTGCTGTACCTGTGGACGGAAACGGTCGAAGTGCGATTCAAAATAGCGCACCTCACCCAGCGTCCCTTCCGCCAGCAGTGATTTGACCGTGAGGAAGTCGCTGTCCCAGCGGCGGTTGTGAAACACCGACAGCAGCAGACCTTTGGCTTTCGCCAGCGCATCCAGTTCGCGTGCCTGTGACAGTGTCACGGTAAACGGTTTATCCACCACCACATGCTTACCGGCCATCAGGGCAGCCCGGGCTAATGGGAAATGGGTATCATTTGGGGTAGGGATAACAATCAGTTGCAGCGTGGGATCGTCAAACAGCGCCTGGGGATCGGACACGACCTGTACCGACGGCCAGTCCGCATGAACCTTGCCCGCATCGCTGCTGGAAATGGCCGACAGCACCATTTCAGATGTCCCGGCAATTAATGGCGCATGGAAGGTTTTGCTGGCAAAGCCGTAGCCGACCAGCCCGACACGAATTTTATCACTCATTTTAATCCCTCTCGTGGTTACCCGTTGATTTAAGACGATCAACGGGGCAACCACAAGGAGGATTTGCCCGAAAAGCTATTCGTTGGCACGGCGAGGCAAATGCCACGTCTCCTGCGCCACCAGCGCATCGTGCGCATCAAGGCTGCGGCGGCGGAAGTCGCTGGGGCTGACTCCGGCACGCTTGCGAAACACACGGGAGAAGTAAAGCTGATCGTCATAGCCCACTTCGCGGCCGATACTGGCAATCGGCTCCTGAGTGGTCTGCAGCAGCAGCTTGGCGCGGATCACGCGCTGATCTTCCCGCCAGCGCAGCAGGTTGACGCCCATCTGCTCGCGAAAGAGATGCGCCAGCCGCGATGGTGACAGGCAGACGTGCCTGGCGACCTCTTCAATTTTCACCTCCGCAGCCAGATTGTTGGTGACGTACTGGCAGGCCTCCACCACGCGGGCGTCGCGGACCTGCTGCTGGCTGCGCGGATCTTCCTGCACCGCCCGCAGCAGCAAACGTTCCAGCAGATTCATCGCCAGTTCTTCAGCAAACGGACGGCCGGAGTTATGCGTGTGTTCAATATTGGCAAACAGGCGGTCAAACTCCCCGCGCAGCGACTCCGGCAGGCGCAGGCGCCCCACGCCCTGCGCTTCATCCTGCCACTCCAGCCAGTCGCTCCAGTAGGCGCGGGGACGGAAATAGACCCAGCGGTGATACCAGCAGTCACTGTCCGGCAAACGGCCGTAGTAATGCGGCGTTTTCGGCTGAAACAGCAGCAGATCGCCAGGCTCACAGTCGAACGCCGCCTCACCGTCAAACACCCGCCCGCGGCCTTTGATGGTCAGGTTAAGGATGTAGCCTTTCATGCCGTGCGGGCGATCGATAAAGAAATCGAGCGGCCCTGCCGCATTAATCGGCGTCAGCCCGGCCACCAGCCAGGCGCTGAAGGGATACCCGGGAAGTAACGGGTTGGACTGCGCCACCGGCGCCAGACGATGATACATAACGCCTCCTGTCAGACCGCTTTCGCTTTTTGTTTGTACCGGTCAAAAATAACCGCTGCTAACAATATCAGACCGCGGACAACGTACTGTGAGAAAGGCGATATATTCAATAAATTCATCGCATTTTCCACGGTGCCAAGGATCAGTACCCCGGCGATAACATACGAAATTTTACCGATCCCGCCCTTCAGGGAAACGCCTCCCAGCACACAGGCTGAGATCACGATCAGCTCGTAGCCCAGGGAGGTCATCGGCTGGCCGCTGGTCATTCTTGAAGCCAGAATAATCCCGGCCGCAGCGGAAACCAGCCCGGAGAGAATAAAGATAATAATCCGCGTGCGCACCACCGGCACCCCGGCCAGACGTGCTGCTTCTTCATTGCCACCTATCGCCAGCGTGTTACGGCCAAAGGTGGTTTTATTCAGCAGGAAGGCGAACAGCGCCAGGGTGATAATGGTCAGCCACACGGGAGCCGGCACGCCCAGCCAGCTGGCATAGCCGAGCGCAAAGAAGCGCTCATCTTCGATCCCTACCGCTTTACCGTCTGAGAATATATAGGCCAGCCCGCGGACGATCTGCATGGTCGCCAGCGTGGTGATCAGCGCATTGATCTTCAGTTTAGCGATGACAAAGCCATTGACGAAGCCGCAGGCAACCCCCAGCACCAGACCGGCAGCAATGCCGATCCACAGGCTCTCCGTCATATTGATCACCACGGCACACACCACGCCGGCGCAGGCAATGACCGAGGCCACCGACAGGTCAAAATCTCCCGAGGCCAGGCAGAACAACATGCCGCAGGCGACCATGCCAGACATTGACATCGCCAGCCCCAGACCTTTCATATTGATCAGTGAACCGAAGTTCGGTACGAATACCGTACAGGCGATAAACAGGGCGGCAAACACCACCAGCATGCCAAAGTTGTCCCAGATTCGGCCCAGGCTGAAGCGGGACGGCGCAGCGGGTGTAACGGATGAGGTCGTTGACATAGGTTTCTCCTGCATATTCAGGCCACGTGTGTGGCGGGTTTGGCGGTTTTCGGCATCGCCAGACTCAGCGTCAGGGCTTCCGTGGCGTCGTTGTGATCCAGCTCTCCGGCTATTTCACCCTCGCGCATCACCAGAATGCGGTCGGCCAGCCCCATGACTTCGGGCAGGTCGCTGGAGGCAAACAGCACTGCAATCCCCTGCTCTGCCAGGGCATAAATCAGCTGATAAATTTCGTTTTTCGCCCCGACATCAATGCCGCGCGTCGGTTCGTCCAGCAGGATCACCTTCATCTCTTCTGACAGCCAGCGGCCAAGGATCGCTTTCTGCTGGTTGCCACCGGAAAGGTTCATGATCAGCTGGTCCGCGGAGGGGGTTTTGATATTCAGGGAACGGATATGCACGCCAGCGTTGCTGGCTTCCCAGCCGTTGTTAATCAGGCACCCCGCCTTCAGATTATTCCGCCTGGCGCTGATATTGATGTTGTCACGCACGGAGTGTACCGGGATGATGCCGTCTGCCTTACGATCTTCAGGGCAGAGCATGATGCCAGCGCGAATGGCTTCTATCGGCTCTTTGATGCTGATTTTTTTCCCGTCCAGCCACAGCTCGCCGCCGATCAGGCGCGTGGCACCAAACAGCCCTTTCATCAGCTCACTGCGTCCGGCACCGACCAGGCCAAACAGCCCGACGATTTCTCCGGCACGCACGCTGAAGGACACCGGGCTGC
This sequence comes from Erwinia persicina NBRC 102418, assembly GCF_001571305.1. Classification (GTDB taxonomy): domain Bacteria; phylum Pseudomonadota; class Gammaproteobacteria; order Enterobacterales; family Enterobacteriaceae; genus Erwinia; species Erwinia persicina. Next base: position 363,196 of record NZ_BCTN01000002.1, read on the forward strand.
GTACGCCTTTGGCGTGCACGTTGTTGAGCTGCAGTCGGATCTCGCCCTGTTCGCGGGGGCGGTAACCGTAGATATCACCGATTTCACGGCCGACCATGGCCTGAACCAGCTCGTCGTTGCCGGTGGTCGCCATATCGGTGAAGGTGCGCACATAGCGGCCATCTTTAAACACCGTGATCGCATCACTGAGGGCAAAGATCTCCTCCATGCGGTGGGAGACATACAGCACCACGCGCCCCTCAGCGCGCAGCTGGCGGATAACGCGGAACAGCTGGTCAATCTCACGTGCTGACAGTGAACTGGTCGGTTCATCAAAGGCGATCACCTGAGCATTACGGGTCAGCGCCTTGGCGATCTCCACCATCTGCCACTGGCCCAGAGAGAGGTATTTCAGAGGCATGTCCGGGTCAATATCCATCCCCAGCGCTTTCAGCTGGCGGCTGGCCTCCGCACGCAGGCGGGAACGATTGACCAGTCCCGCGCGCTGCGGCAACTGACCTAAAAAGATATTTTCTGCCACCGACATTTCCGGCACCAGATGCAGTTCCTGATAAATAATCGCCACCCCGGCGTTGAGCGCATCAGTGGTGTGCTGGAAGTTTACCGGCTGCCCCTGCAGGCGAATTTCGCCGCCGCTGGCCTGATAGCTTCCGCTGAGAATTTTCAACAGTGTCGATTTACCCGCGCCATTTTCCCCCATCAGGGCATGGACCTGGCCGGCATAACAGTCGAAGCTGATGTCCTGAAGTGCCTTCACGCCAGGAAAGGTTTTGCTGATGCCGTGAAAGCTCAGATACGGCGTTTGTGAAGTCATGGTGTCTCCTGCGACATAGGCCATCACTGCGGGCGGACCGGAAAAAAGGGCCGCCCCGATAAATAGGCTGGCATCGCCTTTCGGGCGGACCGGAAAAAAGGCCCGCCCCTGCGCCAGTGCCTTACATCAGGCCTTTTTTCGCCAGTTCAGCTTTGAAGTTATCGCGGGTAATCAGCACCACGTCGGTCACTTCGGTGAATTTGGCTGGCTCAACATCTTTCGTTACCCAGTCATGCAGCATCTGAATGCTGCGGTAGCCGTGGACATCCGGGCTGGGCAGCAGAGAGCCGTAGAAGCCGGTTGCCTGGCCCTTCGACAGTTCGCTGACCGCATCCACGCCGTTGATACCGATGCCGATCACGTTCGGCGCTTTAAAGCCCTGTCCTTCGGTGGCCCGCACGCCGCCCAGCACGGTGTTATCGTTCATGCCCACAATCAGCCAGTTTTTGACTTCCGGATGCTGCACTAACAGTGAGTTACCGGCATCGAAGGCACCGGGGATATCGTTTGATTTGGTAGGAACCTGATAGATCTGTTTTTCCGGGAATCCGGCCGCTTTCAGTGCGTCAATTGACCCCCCGGTACGACGGCGGGCGGTGTCCAGCTCATTGGCGGTGATCGCCATCACGGCGGTGGTTTTCACATCCCAGCCGCGTTTCTGCATCTCTTTGTACAGCTCCTGGCCCTGACGCTCGCCGATTTTGGTCGCCGCCATCATCACCAGCGGCACGGTGTCCATCGGTTTGCCTTTCGCAGTGACGAACTGGTCATCGACCGCGATCACTTTCAGGCCATAGCTGCGGGCTTTGGCTACAATCGCCGAACCGAGTTTGGGATCCGGCGTACAGATAACAAACCCTTTCGCCCCGCTGGCGGCCAGACTGTCGATGGCATTCAGGGTTTTTTCACCGTCCGGCACCGCGATTTTGATCACTTCAAAGCCAAGATCTTTACCGGCCTTGTCGGCAAACTTCCATTCCGTCTGGAACCAGGGTTCTTCCGGCTGTTTCACGAGGAAACCGAGTTTCATGGTTTCCGCCATAGCGGATTGTGACATAACGGCAGCAAGGCCAATCGCGGCCAGCGCTTTAGTGAATTTGTGCATGAGGCTCTCCGGCTCAGTGCCCGCCTGGGGCGGGATTGTGTAAACGGTAACAATCGGTTGTTGAAAAAATTAAAAGCATTTAAACAAGACCTTACCTGAGCACTGACGTCTTAACAGTGGCGGTAGTCCGCTAGTTTTACCTGCAAGTGCGTGAAAATTTGTAGAGCGCTATCACACGCTGAAATTACAGTTGTTTTGTCCATCTTTTCAGCCAATTTAACCGATACGCAACATTTGAACCCCATCACACTCCCACCCCTGATGACAGAAAAGTGCATATATGCAGCCAGCCGCACCTAACCACTCTGCCGCCATGTTTCCAGGATAGAGGAACATTACTTAAGCCTGTTCTGAACATAACGGAGAGCAACTATGCACAAGGGTGCGATTACCCTCGGTCTGGATTTCGGCAGCGATTCGGTGCGTGCGCTGGCCGTGGAGTGCGCCAGCGGCCGCGAACTGTATAAGCAGGTGGTGGCCTATCCGCGCTGGAAAGCCGGACGCTTCTGCGATGCGGCACATAACCTGTTTCGCCATCATCCTCAGGACTATATTGACGCGCTGGAGCAGGCGATACGTGACATTGTCACTCAACTTACCCCTGAACAGCGGTTAAATGTGGTGGGCATCGGCGTGGATTCGACAGGATCCACCCCTGCCCCTGTAGACCGTGAAGGACGGGTACTTGCCCTGCGCCCGGAATTTGCCGAAAACCCCAACGCGATGTTCGTGCTGTGGAAAGATCACACCGCCATTGAGGAGGCTGAAGCTATTACCCGCCTGTGTCACAGCGGTGACTATCAGGACTACTCACGCTTTATCGGCGGCATTTATTCCTCAGAATGGTTCTGGGCCAAAATTCTGCATATCAGTCGCCAGGATGCGGCGGTACGCGAGGCAGCGGTCTCGTGGGTGGAGTTGTGTGACTGGGTGCCGGCGCTGTTAAGCGGTACCACCGCCCCTGCGGACATGAAACGCGGCCGCTGTGCAGCTGGCCATAAGTCACTCTGGCATCCGGTCTGGCAGGGGTTACCTGAAGCCCGGTTCCTTAATGCTCTCGACCCGCTGCTGACCACCGATCTCGACTACCCGATGTTTACCGATACCTGGACCGCCGATATTCCGGTCGGGCAGCTCAGTGCCGAGTGGGCGGCGCGTCTCGGTCTGCCCGGCAGCGTGACCCTATCCGGCGGGGCATTTGACTGCCATATGGGGGCCGTCGGTGCCGGAGCCCAGCCCTATACGCTGGTGAAAGTGATCGGGACGTCGACCTGCGACATTCTGATTGCTGATGCCGATCGCGTAGCCGATCGTGCGATTAAAGGGATCTGTGGTCAGGTGGATGGCAGCGTCGTACCCGGAATGATTGGCCTGGAGGCCGGACAGTCGGCATTTGGCGATATGTATGCCTGGTTTGGCCGTCTGTTGAGCTGGCCGCTGGTGCAGGCGGCACAGCAGCAGCCAGCGCTGAAAGCCGAACTTGAGGCCATACAGCACGGCATGCTGGAACAGTTAACCGCCGCCTGGGCCGCCGATCCGCAGCTCGATCATCTGCCGGTGGTCCTCGACTGGTTTAACGGCCGCCGCACGCCTTTTGCCAACCAGCGCCTGAAAGGGGTGATCACCGATCTTAACCTTGGCACCGATGCCCCGACGCTGTTTGGGGGCTTTATTGCGGCCACGGCGTTTGGTGCCCGCGCCATTATGGAGTGCTTTGAACAGCAGGATATCCCGGTACAGCAGATCCTCGCTCTGGGCGGAATTGCCCGCAAGTCACCGACCATTATGCAGGTGTGCTGTGACGTGATGAACCGTCCGCTGGACATTGTTGCCTCCGACGAATGTTGTGCGTTGGGGGCCGCCATCTTTGCCGCCGTGGCCGCTGGTGTCTATGCCGATATCCCGTCGGCACAGGCGCAGATGGCCAGCCCGCTGGATCAGACGCTGCAGCCGGATCCGGTTCGCGTCGCCCGCTTCCAGCAGCTTTATCAGCGTTATCTTCAATGGTGTGAGCTGGCGGAACCGCAGTTTGCCCCACAACCTTCATCAGTCAGTTAAGGAATCGCTTTATGACACAGTTAAACGCCCGCAGCGTATGGTTTGTGATTGGTACCCAGCATCTGTACGGTGCGGAGACGCTGCGCCAGGTCGAACAGCATGGACAGCAGGTGGTGGAAGGCCTGAACCGGGCGGGTAAACTGCCCTTCTCTTTACAGCTTAAACCGCTGGTTAAAACACCGGATGAGGCACTGTCGCTGTGCCGCGAGGCGAATCACGATCAGAGCTGCCTGGGCATTATCACCTGGCTGCACACCTTCTCCCCGGCAAAAATGTGGATTGGCGGCCTGTCGATTCTGAATAAGCCACTGCTGCAGTTCCATACTCAGTTCAATGCGGAGATCCCATGGGACAGCATGGATATGGACTTTATGAACCTGAACCAGACTGCACACGGCGGCCGTGAGTTTGGCTTTATTGGCGCGCGTATGCGTCTGCCGCATCAGGTGGTGACCGGCCACTGGCAGGATGAACGCTCACAGCAGCGCATCGGACAGTGGATGCGCGGTGCCGCCGCCCTGCAGGCCAGCCAGCAGCTGAAAGTGGCCCGTTTCGGTGACAACATGCGCGAAGTGGCAGTGACAGAAGGCGATAAAGTCGCGGCACAGATCCAGTTTGGCTACGCGGTGAATGGCTGGGGTGTAGGCGATTTGGTGGAGGTGATCAACCAGGTCAGCGACGGCGATGTCAGTGCACTGATTGATGAATACGAAAGCAGCTATGAATTTAGCGCAGCGGCGGCCGTGAACGGTGACAAACGGCAGAACGTGCTGGACGCCGCCCGGATTGAACTGGGGATCAAGCGTTTCCTGGAAAGCGAAGGCTGCCGGGCATTCACCACCAATTTCCAGACGCTGCACGGTATGACACAGTTGCCGGGGCTGGCGGTACAGCGCCTGATGCAGCAGGGATACGGCTTTGCTGGTGAGGGAGACTGGAAAACCGCGGCACTGCTGCACATCTTCAAACAGATGGCGGGGGATCTCCCGGGGGGTACCTCGTTTATGGAGGATTACACCTACCACTTCGCGCCGGGCAATGACCTGGTGCTGGGTTCACATATGCTGGAGGTCTGCCCGACCATCGCCCGTGAAGCCAAACCGCTGCTCGACGTGCAGGCGCTGGGCATCGGCGGCAAGGCCGATCCGGCTCGTCTGATCTTCTCCGCCCCGGCCGGACGTGCAGTTAACGCCAGCGTGATTGATATGGGTGACCGTTTCCGCCTGCTGGTTAACGTGGTGGACGCTATCGAACAGCCGCAGGCGCTGCCGAAACTGCCGGTGGCCCGCGCCCTGTGGCGGGCACAGCCGTCGCTGGCGACAGCATCTGAAGCGTGGATTCTGGGCGGTGGTGCGCATCATACCGTCTTCAGCCAGGCACTGACCGTCGACGATATGCGGCTGTACGCCGAGCTCACCGGGATAGAGGCGCTGGTAATCGATGAAGAAACCACGCTGCACGGTTTCCGTGATGCGCTGCGCTGGAATGAAGCTTACTACCGTCTGAATCAACGCTAACCGCTAACGCCCCCTGACGGGGGCGTTTTCTCCTCTTACTCTGGGTTACCCTGCCCCCAACGCCACTGGCTGACTTCCGGCATGTCTTCACCGTGTTCCCGCACATAATCATGGTGATACGCCAGACGGGCCTGCAAGGTGTCGATAACGTGACCCTGAGTGGCGGCCAGATGGGGAACATGTGTGATGGCCGCCAGCGCCAGATGATAGCGATCCAGTTTATTAAGCACGGTCATATCAAACGGTGTGGTGGTGGTGCCCTCCTCGCTGAATCCCTGTACGTGAAAATTCTGATGATTTCGCCGCTGATACGTCAGCCGGTGGATCAGGCTGGGATATCCGTGAAAAGCAAAGATGATTGGTTTATCCGCCGTGAACAGCGCTTCAAACGCCGGTTCCGGTTTACCGTGCGGGTGCTGCTCCTGGGTCTGCAGTGCCATCAGATCTACCACGTTCACCACGCGGACGTTCAGCTCAGGAACCAGATCGCGTAACAGTTGCACGGCCGCCAGCGTTTCAATGGTGGGAACATCCCCGGCGCAGGCCATCACCACGTCAGGGCTGGTATCGTCATCCGTATTGCCCGCCCAGGACCATATCCCCATTCCGGCTTCGCAATGTTTTGCCGCGCTGTCGCGATCCAGCCACTGCGGCGAGGGCTGCTTACCTGCGACAATGACGTTGATGCGATCCCAGGTTTTCAGACAGTGATCGCCCACCCACAGCAGGGTATTGGCATCCGGCGGTAAATAGACCCGGACGATGTCGGCTTTCTTATTCGCCACGTGATCGATAAAGCCCGGATCCTGGTGACTGTAGCCATTATGATCCTGACGCCACACGTGTGATGAGAGCAGATAATTCAGCGAGGCGATCGGTGCCCGCCAGGGAAGCTTGCGTGACACCTTCAGCCATTTTGCATGCTGGTTAAACATTGAATCGATAATGTGAATAAAGGCTTCGTAACAGTTGAACAGCCCGTGCCGGCCGCTCAGCAGATACCCTTCCAGCCACCCCTGGCAAAGATGCTCACTGAGGACTTCCAGTACCCGGCCATCCGGGGCCAGCTGCTCGTCATAGGGTTCGCGTTCCCCCATCCAGCGGCGTGCGGTCACCTCAAACACCGGACTCAGCCGGTTAGAGGCGGTTTCATCCGGCCCAAAAATCAGGAAATTATTGGGATTTTTCTGCACAATCTCGCGCAGATAATGACCCAGCTGCTCCGTCGCCTGCCCCTGTATCGCGCCGGGGGTGGACACGTCCAGCGAGAACGCGCGAATATCAGGCGTGTTTAAGGGCTGCCTCAACCTGCCGCCGTTCGCCCAGGGACTGGCTCCCATGCGCCAGTCGCCCTGCGGGGCAAGGGCCTGCAGTTCAGGGCGTAAACGTCCGCTGGCATCAAACAGCTTTTCCGGCTGATAACTTTTCAGCCACTGTTCAAGGATGCTTCGATGTTCATCGTTTTCACGACAGCCTGAGACCGGTACCTGGTGAGCCCGCCAGAAATCTTCCACTTTCTTACCGTCGACACTTTTGGGCCCGGTCCATCCCTTCGGGCTACGTAACAGAATCATCGGCCAGCGTGGCACTCCGGCCGGCGGTTTTTCCTGACGGTACTGCCGCTGGATCGCCGCAATCTCGTCGAAGACCTGATCCAGCACCATCGCCATCTGCGTGTGCATCAATGCCGGATCACTGCCTGTCACCACGCGCGGTGCATAGCCCATGGCCCGGTAGAGGTGGACCAGTTCTTCATCGCTGGTGCGTCCGGACAGGGTAGGATTGGCAATCTTATAGCCGTTCACGTGCAGTATCGGCAGTACCGCCCCGTCACGCTGTGGATTAAGGAATTTCAGGCTTTGCCAGCTGGCAGAGAGCGGCCCGGTTTCCGCCTCCCCATCGCCAATAATGCACGGAACAATCAGCTCGGGATGGTCGAATGCGGCACCGAAGGCGTGCGCCAGCGAGTAGCCCAGCTCTCCGCCTTCGTTAATCGAACCCGGGGTTTCTGCCGCCGCATGGCTGGGTATCCCTCCCGGAAAGGAAAACTGCTTGAACAGCCGTTTCATGCCGGCGATGTCCTGGCTCACGTCAGGATAAATTTCGCTGTAGCTGCCTTCCAGCCAGGTGTTAGCCACCATCCCAGGCCCTCCGTGTCCCGGCCCGCAGACATAGAGTAAGTTCAGCTTGCGCTGGCGAATGATGCGGTTGAGATGGACATAGATAAAATTCAGACCGGGTGTCGTCCCCCAGTGGCCCAGCAGTCTTGGCTTGATGTGCTCCGGCTTCAGCGGTTCGCGCAGAAGCGGGTTATCCATTAAATAAATCTGGCCTACAGAAAGGTAATTGGCTGCCCGCCAGTAGCGATCGATTAATATGCATTCGCTGTCAGTGAGAGAGTCTGCCACGCGATATTCTCCTCTTGATTCGCTGATTCCTGTGTTGTTATTCCTGCGTTGTCTGTCATGGGGGCGGGTTCGCCAGGGTGATTAGTCCGCCGTTTTCAACTGCTCACCTAAGGCTTTTTCGCAGCCCGCCGGCGTGTTAGCCTGGCGACGCTGTTCCGGCGAGAGCGCCAGCCAGCCGTCAACGACCTTCCCGGCCACCTCGCTGTCAAAATCGGTTTTATTCAGCGAGGAAGAAGAGTGACTGCGCATGTGCATATCGTTGAGCTGTTGCAGGTAGGCGTCACGGGAAGCGTCCGGCTGGGCAGACGCGGTGGTACACAGCAGGCTGACATAGCGGGCCTCCTCAGAGGGGGTGCCTGTCTCAGCCGCGATGGCTGTGCCCGCTATCATCAGTGTGGATAAAAGCAGAATGATTTTCATAATGGCTCCTTACCTAAAAGAGTAAGGATAGAAGAGATAAACCGCTTTTGCTGGCCGTCCGCTCCGGGCAACGGTTGCGCCGCCGCCGGGGGAACGGAGCGAGCCGGCCCCAAGGCCGGCTCGCTCCGTCTGACATCAGACCAGCCGCTTGACCGGCGCATTTTGCTGGCGATCCCACATCACCGTCAGCAGGCGCTGCAGCGCAATAAACGCAAACAGCAGCACGCCAATGGCAATTTTGGTCCACCAGGAACTCAGGGTGCCGTCAAAGTTAATCCACGTCTGGATCAGCCCCTGAATCAGCACACCGAACAGCGTACCCAGTACGGTGCCGACCCCGCCAGACAACAGCGTACCGCCGATCACCACCGAGGCGATGGCATCCAGCTCCACGCCCATTCCTGCCAGCGCATAGCCTGCAGAGGTGTAGATGGAGAACACAATACCGGCCAGCGTCGCCAGCCCTGAAGAGAGCATATAGATACGCACCGTGGTACTGCGGGTGGAGATGCCCATCAGGCGGGCAGAGGTCGCATTCCCACCGATGGCATACACCTGATTACCAAAACGGCTGCGGTGCGCCAGTAAAATGCCCAGTGCCACGACCGCCAGCATAATCACCGCCAGCAGACTCAGCCGCCCGCCGCCGGGAATTTTCCACGCCATCGATGACAGCGTGGCATACAGCGGGTGGTCGATAGGTAAGGAGCTTTCCGCTACCAGATAACTGCAGCCGCGCAGGAAGAACATACCGGCCAGGGTAATAATAAATGCCGGGATCTTCAGCGCATCGATCAGCCAGCCCATAAAGGCCCCGAACGCCGTGCCCAGGGTCATCACCAGGGCAAATGCCAGCCAGGGGTCAACGTGGAAGTCGCCAATCAGACGCGCCAGAAACACCCCGGTAAAGGCAATGACCGCGCCCACCGACAGATCGATGCCGCCGGAGAGGATCACAAAGGTCATCCCGACGGCGATAATGCCCAGAAAGGCATTATCCGTCAGAATATTGGCAATCACCCGCGTGGATGCAAAGCCAGGATACTGGCTGAGGCAGAACAGATAACCTGCGACAAACACCAGCAGGGTGATCATTAACGGCAGATGGCGTTTAATCACGGCGATGCCCTCGTTTGAACAGTTGAATAAAGCGTGGAGACTGCAGCAACAGAACCAGCATCACGACCACCGCCTTCACCACCTGATTCAGTTCGGGGGGGAAACCGGAGAGTAAAATCCCGGTGTTCATAGCCTGGATAATCAGCGCGCCGATCAACGACAGCATCAGGTTAAAACGCCCCCCCATCAGCGACGCCCCGCCGATAACCACGGCAAGGATGGCATCCAGCTCCAGCCACAGCCCGGCATTGTTGGCGTCAGCACCGCGAATATCTGCAGCGACGATCAGCCCGGCCACTGCCGCGCACAGTCCGCTTAATACGTACGTGCTCATCACCACCAGCCAGCCATTGACGCCCGCATTGCGTGCTGCGCGCAGGTTGATGCCGACCGCCTCGATAAACATGCCCAGCGCGGTTTTACGCGTCAGCAGCCACACCAGCAGTGCCAGCGCGAGGGTGATCCATACCGGTACTGGCAACAGCAGGAGCGTCCCGCTGCCCAGACGTGCCAGGGCATCGCTGTCGAAGGTGACAATCTGCCCCTGAGTAATCAGCTGCGCAATACCGCGCCCCGCCACCATCAGGATCAGCGTGGCCACAAAGGGCTGGATTTTCAGCAGTGCCACCAGCACGCCGTTCCACAGCCCGCAGAGGATGCCGCTACCGAGCGTCACCAGGATGATCACCGGCAGGCTGTGCCCGGCAACGGTCAGGGTGGCGGCAGTCGCCCCGGCAATGGCCATCACCGCCCCTACCGACAGGTCAATCCCCCCGGTGGCAATCACCAGCGTCATACCAATCGCCAGAATCGCCACCGGGGCCGCGCGGTTCAGAATATCAATCGGGCTACCGAACAGACGTCCATCCTGCAAGTGGATGGCAAAGAAGTTATTCGCCACCAGGCTGTCAATCAGCAGCACCAGCAGCAGTGCGCCAATCTGCGGTAAACCGGGCGGTAGTTTTCGTTTTAACATCGGTGATTTCCCCGCCATCAGATGCGATTCAGGCATGTTGTTCTCCCCCTGCGGCTATCGCATTCACGATCGCCGCGACGGAGAGCTGTTCCAGTGGTATTTCAGCCACCTGCTGCCGATCGCGCAGGATCACCACGCGATCTGCATAGCCGACCAGTTCCTCCAGCTCTGAGGAGATCACCAGCAGTGCCAGACCGTCGGCGCACAGGGTTTCAATCAGGCGGATGATCTCGGCGTGGGCCCCGACGTCGATACCGCGTGTCGGCTCATCCAGGATCAGGAACTGGGGCTTTGTCACCAGCCAGCGCGACAGCAGGACTTTTTGCTGATTGCCGCCGGAAAGGAGTTCCACCGGCTGTTCTGCATCCGGGGTACGGATGCCGAGGCTTTTGATAAAGCGATCTGCCACCTGCTGCTGTTCTCGCTTCGGGATCGGACGCAGCCAGCCGCGCTGGGCCTGCAACGCCAGAATGATATTTTCCCGCACGGAAGCGGCACCGATAATACCGTCCGTTTTACGATCTTCCGGACAGAAGCCCATCCCCAGCCGCGAGGCCTGGGCAGGTGAGCGAATGGTCTGAGGCTTTCCCTTGATGAAGGCACGGCCGCTGTCGGCCCGTTTAATGCCAAACAGCAGTTCTGCGGTCTCCGTACGCCCGGAACCCAGCAGGCCCGCCAGTCCGACGGCCTCACCGGGGCGCACACTGAGGCTGAAGGGTTCAATCGTCCCTTTCTTGCCATAGTCTTTAAATTCCACCACCGGCTGATGGCTTTTCAACGTGCTGCCCGCGCGTTGCAGTGCGGTTTCCAGCAGTTCACGTCCCAGCATCAGTTTAATCAGTTCGATCTGTGGCAGGGTTTGCGTGTCGCGCGTGGCGATAAACTGCCCGTTGCGCAGCACGGTAATGCGGTCCGTCACGCGGTAAACCTGGTCGAGGAAGTGAGTGACAAAAATCAGCCCCATGCCTTTGGCCTTCAGCTGTTCCATCAGCGTGAACAGCATGGTGACTTCGCTGGCATCGAGACTGGCGGTCGGTTCGTCAAGGATCAGTACTTTTGCCGACAGATCGACCGCCCGGCAGATAGCAATGATTTGCTGCATGGCCACCGAGTACTGTCCCAGTGGTCGGGTGACATCCATTTCAAAACCGTAATCTGCCAGCAGTTTTACCGCCCGCTTATTCAGAGTCTTACGATCAATCAGGCCAAAACGCTTAGGCTCACGGCCAATAAACAGATTGTCAGCAACAGACATATTCGGCAGCAGATTCACTTCCTGATACACCGTGCCAATGCCCAGCTGCTGCGCCTCGGCCGTATTGCGCGGATGAATATTCTGTCCGCCGAGCATCAGGGTACCGCCATCACGCTGATAAACGCCGGTCAGCACCTTGATCAGCGTGGATTTCCCCGCCCCGTTCTCCCCAAGTAATGCCATTATTTCGCCAGCGCGCAGGTCAAACGAGACATTGTCCAGCGCCCGGACGCCGGGAAAGGATTTGCTGACGTTGCTGATGGTCAGCAACGCAGGCGTAGAGGTTTCGATGGTCATACGCGTGCCTCAGACAAATAGGTAACCGCCCCGGGCGGGGCGGCGCGGGGATCAGTAACCCATTCCTTTTTTGGTATCTAGCTGCGCCTGCGCATCGGCTGGCAGGAACAGTCGGGTTTCCGTTTTGATAATTTTTGGCGGCATGGTGCCGTCTTTTTTCAGTTTTTCCAGTGCATCAAACGCCGGGCCAGCCATATTTGGCGTCAGTTCCACGTTGGCGTTAGCTTCTCCGGCCAGCATTGCTTTATAGATATCCGGCACGCCATCAATGGATCCGGTTAAAATATCTTTACCCGGTTTAAGTCCGGCCTCTTTTATCGCCTGAATAGCCCCGATCGCCATATCATCGTTATGTGCGTAAACCATACAAATATTCTTGCCGTTGTTTTCCGCCTTAATAAAACTTTCCATCACTTCTTTACCCTTGCTGCGGGTAAAGTCACCGGACTGTGAGCGAATGACTTTAATATTGGGTGTATTGGCAATGGCTTCCGCAAACCCTTTTTTACGATCGATAGCCACACTGGCCCCGACGGTTCCCTGCAGTTCCACCACGTTACAGGGTTTGCCGGCCTGATGTTTCACCAGCCAGTCGCCAATAAGCTTGCCTTCATAGACGTTATCCGCTGTCACCACGGCCTGGTAGAGGGATTTGTCTTTGACCACGATGGCGCGATCCAGCAGGAAGACCGGAATTTTGGCGTCTTTAGCTTCAGAGAGCACCGGTTCCCACCCTGTCTGAACGACAGGTGCGATGAATATCGCATCGACCCCTTGCGCGATAAACGAGCGCACTGCTTTGATTTGGTTCTCTTGTTTTTGCTGGCCGTCCGCGATTTTCAGCGTAATACCCCGTTTCTGAGCTTCACTTTTTGCCACGCTGGTTTCTGCTGCGCGCCAGCCTGATTCCGAGCCAACCTGTGAGAATCCGACGGTCATTGATTCGGCCAGCGCAGGTGCAGACAGGCTGGCTCCGATAAGGGTGGATAAGAGTAAACGCTTCCACATGATCATTTTTCCTCTGATGGGATTTTATCGTATAGGGTTAAGAGCCACATAAGCCTGGCCTATTCGCAGGAAAACATTTACGACAATGCTCACAAAATTCAATAATTCAAAGAGGTTACGCTACCCTCACAGGCTGTGAGCACAATTGGTGATATGGAAAAAACGCGTATTTACAGTAAAAACCAGGTTAAATAAGTGTAATAAACATAAGCGTTTGCGGCAGAACCATTTGGAAGCGATTACAGCACTGCGTGAAGTTCTGTCGTCGGGACTGGATAGGTAACCGGCCAGGGAAAACTACGAATATGTGATCTATCGCACATTCTAAAATGTCGCGACCTGTCGCGCTCCCTTAAGCTTAAGGGAGTAATACCTTTTAGAATCATCTGAACCCTGCAGAATAGAAAGCGGGCAAAGCGAGTGCGCATTCTGCGTCGGGTTGCCGGCAGCAATCAGTGTTTATCTCTGCCGCTAACTCATGCTGAATTTTCTTATTTTTACAGGACGGGATGAAAACAAAGTGGCATCTTTTACCCTGCATCATATACTGCCTGCTCTTTATTTCTAACTGGATGGCTGCAATGACCGTTCAAGACTATTTGTTAAAATTTCGTAAAGTTAATTCGCTGGAAAGTCTGGAAAAACTTTTTGACCATTTGAATTATTCTCTCACCAGTGATGCTGACATTATCCTGATGTACCGGGCAGCCGATCATCGTCGTGCTGAACTTGCCTCTGGCGGCCGCCTGTTCGATCTGGGTTGCGTGCCCAAAACCGTCTGGCACTTCGTGGTCTGATCTTAAGCGTCATCGCCCTGATGACCTGCAGTGTGATAATCCGTATACTCCTCTCCCTCATGCGTGTGGCCCCGTGCGATGCGCCTTGCCCTTTCGGTTGAAAAAGGACACTTCGTGCCTGTTGATTCTAAACCACGTATCGCCGGCTGGCTGCTGGTCCCGCTGGCCTGGCTGATTATTGCCTTACTGGCGTCGGCACTGGTCATGACGATGTATATCGGCGCACTGGCCGGACCGGCCATCCGAAATATATCCTGGCACTCCCCGGAGCCTGCGCTGCTGCAGTGGGGGGCGTCTTTGCTCACGTCCGCGATCATGCTGGTCTATACGGCGTGGATAACCTGGCTTTTCTGCCAGCGCTCAAGGCGTCTGCCGCGGCATTATCTCATCTGGCTGTTGCTGAATGTCGTCCTGGCGCTGAAGGCCTTTGTCTTCTCTCCGGTGGCCGATCAGCTGGCGATGCGCAATTTGCTGTTCGCGCTGCTGGCCGCCAGCGTTCTGGTGCCCTATTTCAAGCGTTCTCAGCGGGTTAAAAACACCTTTGTCGCGCCCTGATGTTGAAAAAAGCGTCAAAAATTTAATCGTGAGTGCGCTATTAAAAAACCGCTAAGACTGGGCGGTTGTGGTCAGGGCTGCAATGCCGGATAATAGACCGCTTTCACTATTTTTCAGGCGTATCAATGACCGAATACCTGCTTCTTTTTATTGGCACCGTGCTGGTGAATAACTTCGTATTAGTGAAGTTTCTCGGCCTGTGTCCCTTTATGGGCGTTTCCAAAAAACTGGAAACGGCAATTGGCATGGGACTCGCCACGACGTTTGTCATTACGCTCGCCTCTATCTGTGCGTGGCTGGTTAACCATCTGATCCTGCTGCCGCTGGATCTGGTTTACCTGCGCACCATGGCCTATATCCTGGTGATCGCCGTCGTCGTGCAGTTCACCGAGATGGTCGTGCGAAAAACCAGCCCCGACCTCTATCGCCTGCTGGGCATCTTCCTGCCGCTGATCACCACCAACTGTGCGGTGCTCGGCGTGCCGCTGTTAAGTGTCAATCTTAACCATACGTTCCTGCAGGCCGCCCTTTACGGTTTCAGTGCGTCACTCGGTTTTTCGCTGGTGATGGTGCTGTTTGCCGGTATTCGCGAACGTCTGGTGCTGGCCGATGTTCCCGCGCCGTTTAAAGGGTCGTCGATTGCCCTGGTGACTGCAGGTCTGATGGCACTGGCCTTTATGGGCTTTACCGGACTGGTCAAGTTCTGATGAGTGCGATCTGGATTGCCGTTGCCGTATTAAGCGCGCTCAGCCTGATTTTTGGTGGCCTGCTGGGCTATGCCTCCCGCCGTTTCAAGGTGGAAGAAGATCCGATTGTTGAGCAGATTGACGCCATACTGCCGCAGAGCCAGTGCGGCCAGTGCGGCTATCCCGGCTGCCGCCCCTATGCAGATGCCGTGGGTAACAATGGCGAGATGATCAATAAATGCGCCCCCGGCGGAGAGCAGACCATGCTCAAACTGGCGGCATTGCTCAACGTCGATCCCCAGCCGCTGGGCGACGAAATGCCGGGCGAACCCGAGCGTAAGGTGGCCTGGATTGATGAAGCCAACTGTATTGGCTGCACCAAATGCATTCAGGCCTGCCCGGTCGATGCTATCGTCGGGGCCACGCGCGCGATGCATACGGTATTAAGCGATGTCTGCACCGGCTGCGATCTGTGCGTTGCCCCCTGCCCGACCGACTGCATTGAGATGCGTCCGGTTGCTCCCACAACTGCCAACTGGAAATGGGACCTGAACACCATTCCGGTGCGGGTCATTCCTGTAGATAGCCATGTTTAACCTGCTTAATTTCTTAAAAAAAGACCGCCTCTGGGATTTTAAAGGGGGGATCCACCCGCCGGAAATGAAAACCCAGTCAAACGGTACGCCGCTGCGCGAACTGCCGCTGCCGGCACAGTTTATTCTGCCCCTGAAGCAGCATATCGGCCCGGAAGGCGAACTGGCCGTGCGCCCGGGAGATCGCGTTCTGCGTGGTCAGGCGCTGACCTTTGGCAGCGGCAGGATGCTGCCGATCCACGCGCCCACCTCCGGTACGGTAACGAAAATCGCACCACATATGACGGCTCACCCGTCGGCACTGGCCGAGATGTGCCTGTTTATGACGCCGGACGGAGAGGATCGCTGGGTTGAGAAGCGTCCACTCAGTGATTATCGCAGCGTTGAGCGCAGCGAGCTGGTGGAGAAGGTTCATCAGGCCGGCGTCGCGGGCCTGGGCGGGGCCGGTTTCCCGACCGCCACCAAGCTGAAGGGCGGCCTGCGCGGCGTGAATACACTGATTATCAATGCAGCTGAGTGTGAACCCTACATCACGGCCGATGACCGACTGATGCAGGACTGCGCCCGGGAAGTGCTGGAAGGCAGCCGCATTCTGGCATTTATTCTGCAGGCAGAGCAGGTGCTCATTGGTATCGAAGACAACAAACCTCAGGCGATTGCCGCGCTGAAACAGGCGCTGGGCAGCGATACTGACCTGCAGATCCGCGTCATCCCGACCAAATACCCGTCGGGCGGGGCCAAACAGCTGACCAAAATTCTCACCGGTAAGGAAGTGCCACACGGCGGTCGCTCAACCGATATCGGCGTGCTGATGCAGAACGTCGGCACGGCATTTGCCGTTAAGCGTGCGGTGATTGACGGCGAAGCGCTGACCGAACGCGTGGTCACGCTGACCGGCGGTGCCGTGGCGCGCCCCGGAAACGTCTGGGCACGCCTGGGTACGCCGATCAGCCATCTGCTGCAGCAGGCAGAGTTCAGCCCCGGCGCTGAACAGATGGTGGTGATGGGCGGGCCACTCATGGGCTTTACTCTGCCGACGCTGGATGTGCCGGTAGTGAAAATCACCAACTGTATTCTGGCCCCCGCCGCCAGTGAAATGGGCCAGGACGAACCTGAACAGAACTGCATTCGCTGCAGTGCCTGCGCGGATGCCTGTCCGGCCGCCCTGCTTCCTCAGCAGCTTTACTGGTACAGTCGCGGAGGCGATCACGAGAAAGCGCGTGAACATAATATTGCCGACTGCATTGAGTGCGGTGCCTGTGCCTATGTCTGTCCGAGTAATATCCCGCTGGTGCAGTACTACCGCCAGGAGAAAGCAGAGATTCAGGCCATCGATCTGGAGGCGGAACGCACCGCACTGGCTAAAGCGCGTTTTGAAGCGCGCCAGCTGCGCCTTGAGCGCGAAAAAGCGGCGCGCGATGCCAGACATCAGCAGGCTAAACGCAGCGTTGCTGCCAGCGATGCTGATGCGATTGCCGCTGCACGTGAAAGGGTAAAAGCGAAGCAGGCGGATCCGTCCGCCGCAGAAACCGCCGATCGCGCTGTCAGACAGGCGGAGCGTGAAGCCCGTCGGGCGGAAGCGCGCGTGCATCAGGCCGAGCAGCAGGCGGTGAATGAACCGGTGACCCGACAGGCCACCGACCCGCGTCAGGCGGCGGTTGAAGCCGCTATCGCCCGTGCCAAAGTGAAGAAAGCCGCACAGGCCAGCGCCAGTGCACCGGACGAAACCAACGCGTCGCCTGCTGAACCGCCGGTCGACGTCCGCAAGGCCGCGGTAGAAGCCGCCATCGCCCGTGCC
>NZ_BCTN01000003.1 GCF_001571305.1 Erwinia persicina NBRC 102418
CCAGTGCACCGGACGAAATCAACGCGTCGCCTGCCGAACCGCCGGTCGACGCCCGCAAGGCCGCGGTAGAAGCCGCCATCGCCCGCGCTAAAGCGAAGAAAGCGGCGCAGACCAGCGCCAGCGCACCGGACGAAATCAACGCGTCGCCTGCCGAACCGCCGGTCGACGCGCGCAAAGCCGCAGTGGAAGCTGCCATCGCCCGCGCCAAAGCGAAGAAAGCGGCGCAGGCCAGCGCCAGTGCACCAGCCGAATCCGATACATCGCCTGCCGAACCGCCGGTCGACGCCCGCAAGGCCGCAGTGGAAGCTGCCATCGCCCGCGCTAAAGCGAAGAAAGCGGCGCAGGCCAGCGGCAGTGCACCCGACGAATCCGATACGTCGCCTGCCGAACCGCCGGTCGACGCCCGCAAGGCCGCAGTCGAAGCCGCCATCGCCCGCGCCAAAGCGAAGAAAGCCGCGCAGCGCCGGGAAACCGACGATGATAATGACGAAGCGCCCGCCGCTTCAGACGATGCACGTAAAGCAGCGGTGGCCGCGGCCATTGCGCGCGTAAAAGCGCGTCAATCGCAGCAGCCTTCAGCTCAAGAGGATTAAATGGCTTTTCGTATTGCAAGTTCACCCTACACGCACAACCGCCGCAGTACCGGCACCATTATGCTGCTGGTACTCCTCGCTGCCGTGCCCGGCATGGCTGCTCAGTGGTACTATTTCGGCTGGGGCAACCTGATTCAGGTGCTGATTGCCGCCGTGGCCGCCGTGGGTGCGGAGGCCGCTATCCTGCGGCTGCGTAAGCTACCGCTGGCTGAAACACTGAAGGACAACTCGGCGTTGCTGACCGCCCTGCTGCTGGGCATCAGCATTCCCTCCCTGGCCCCGTGGTGGTTGGTGGTGATCGGCACGCTGTTTGCGGTGATTATTTCAAAACACCTTTACGGCGGCCTGGGGCAGAATCCGTTTAACCCGGCGATGGTCGGGTATGTGGTCCTGCTGATCTCCTTCCCGGTGCAGATGACCAGCTGGCTGCCGCCAGACAGCTTGCAGGGCATCACGCCCGGCTTCGGCGACACTCTGAGCATGATCTTCCATTTCCATACGCTGGACGGTCACACCATGCAGCAGCTGCAGGTAGGCATTGACGGCATCAGCCAGGCGACGCCGCTGGATACCTTCAAAACCGGCCTGCGTGCCGGACACAGCGCAGAGCAACTGCTGGCCCAGCCTATTTACAGCGGCGTGCTGGCCGGGCTCGGCTGGCAGTGGGTCAACGTGGGTTTTCTGCTGGGCGGGGCCTTCCTGCTAATGACGCGCAGTATCCGCTGGCATATTCCGGTCAGCATGCTTGTTTCCCTGGCATTCTGCGCCACGCTGGGCTGGCTGATTTCGCCCCAGAGTTTAGTATCGCCGGTGATCCACCTGCTTTCCGGGGCAACGATGCTGGGCGCATTCTTTATTGCCACCGATCCGGTGACCGCATCCACCACTAATAAAGGTCGCCTGCTCTACGGTGCACTGATTGGCCTGCTGGTCTGGCTGATCCGCAGCTTTGGCGGCTACCCGGATGGCGTGGCGTTTGCCGTGCTGCTGGCTAACATCTGCGTGCCGTTGATTGACTACTACACGCAGCCGCGCGTCTACGGCCACCGGAAGGATAAATAATGCTGGATGCCATTCGTAAAAACGGTGTCACGCTGGCCGTTTTCGCCGCCATCACTACCGGCCTGACGGCCGTAGTGAATACCGTCACCAAACCGACGATTGCTCATCAGACCGCGCTTCAGCAAAAAGTCCTGCTGGACCAGGTGGTGCCGCCGGAGCTGTACGATAACGCCATTCAGCAGGAGTGCTACCTGGTCAGCAACCCCGCGCTGGGTAACGGCAGTCCTCACCGCCTCTACCTGGCACGTAAAGGGGATAAGCCGGTGGCTGTGGCGATGGAAACGACGGCCCCTGACGGCTATTCGGGAAATATCCAGATGATCGTGGGCGCCAGTTTTACCGGTACGGTATACGGCACCCGGGTGGTGGAACACCACGAGACACCCGGCCTGGGCGATAAAATTGATCTGCGTGTTTCTGACTGGATCAACAGCTTCAACGGCAAACGGGTCAAAGGCCCTGACGACAGTCAGTTTGCCGTGAAGAAAGACGGCGGCGAGTTTGATCAGTTTACCGGGGCCACCATTACTCCGCGAGCGGTGGTGAATGCGGTAAAGCGCACAACGCTGTATATTGAAACCTTACCGGGGCAGCTGTCCTCGCTGCCAACCTGTGGAGATGACAATGAGTGAAGCAAAAACCCTGCTGGTCGGCGGGCTGTGGAAGAATAACTCTGCGCTGGTGCAACTGCTGGGGCTCTGCCCGCTGCTGGCGGTGACGTCTACCGCCACCAATGCCCTGGGTCTGGGTCTGGCGACCACGCTGGTGCTGACCTGTACTAACAGCGCCATCTCTCTGTCGCGCCGCTGGGTACCGTCTGAAATCCGCATTCCTATTTATGTGATGATTATTGCCGCGGTGGTGAGCTGTGTGCAGATGCTGATCAATGCCTATGCCTACGGCCTGTATCAGTCACTCGGCATCTTTATTCCACTGATTGTGACCAACTGTATCGTGGTGGGCCGCGCAGAGGCGGTGGCATCGAAAAGCAGCGTACCGCTTTCGGCGCTGGACGGCATGGCCATCGGTCTGGGTGCCACCAGCGTGATGGTGGTGCTGGGGTCGATTCGCGAAATTATTGGCAACGGCACGATATTTAACGGCGCCGATCTGCTGCTTGGCCCCTGGGCGAAAGCCATGCGTATTGAAGTGGTTCACTTTGACTCGCCGATGCTGCTGGCCATGCTGCCGCCCGGGGCCTTTATCGGGCTGGGGATGCTGCTGGCGGCCAAATATCTGATTGATAATAAAATGAAACAACGTGCCGCCCTGAAAGCCGAAAGAGAGGCGCAGGCGCTACCGGATGGGAAAACAGGTGTACTGTGAATAAGGATAAGCGTCAGGAGATTTTAACCCGGTTGCGGGACAATAACCCGCATCCCACGACAGAGCTGATGTTCACCTCGCCGTTCGAGCTGTTAATTTCTGTTCTGCTCTCCGCACAGGCCACAGACGTCAGCGTCAATAAGGCCACGGCAAAGCTTTATCCCGTGGCCAATACCCCTGCGGCCCTTCTTGCGCTGGGTGTGGATGGGCTGAAAACCTATATCAAGACCATCGGCCTGTTTAACAGCAAGGCGGAGAACGTGATTAAGACCTGCCGGATTCTGCTGGAGCAGCACGGCGGCGAAGTGCCGGAAAACCGTGAGGCGCTGGAAGCCCTGCCCGGCGTGGGGCGGAAAACCGCTAACGTGGTGCTGAATACCGCCTTTGGCTGGCCGACTATCGCCGTTGACACGCATATTTTTCGCGTCTGCAACCGTACCCGTTTTGCCCCGGGTAAGAACGTGGAGCAGGTGGAGGAAAAACTGCTTAAAGTGGTGCCAAAAGAGTTCAAAGTTGACTGTCACCACTGGTTTATCCTGCACGGGCGCTACACCTGTATTGCACGTAAACCGCGCTGTGGCTCCTGCCTGATTGAAGATTTATGCGAATATGATGCTAAAGTAGAGGAGTAGGCGCTAAGACATACCTGCACAAGCCCTTAAAAAAATACTTTTATCCTCTTTATGACGGCACGTCGCGGTCATTATTCAGAATAGAGAGTTTGCTATGCAACATATTATTGAAGGTTTTCTTAACTTCCAGAAAGACATTTTCCCACACCAGAAAGAGTTATTCCGCAGCCTTGCGTCAAGTCAGAATCCTAAAGCGTTGTTCATCTCCTGCTCCGACAGCCGTCTGGTGCCAGAACTGGTGACCCAGCAGGATCCGGGACAGCTCTTCGTGATCCGTAATGCCGGTAACATCGTTCCTTCCTTTGGCCCTGAGCCTGGCGGCGTTTCCGCCACCATCGAATACGCCGTGGTAGCACTGGGTGTGACGGATATTGTGATTTGCGGCCACTCTAACTGTGGCGCGATGAAGGCGATTGCCACCTGCCAGTGCCTCGATCCCATGCCTGCCGTGGCTCACTGGCTGCACTATGCCGATGCCGCAAAAGCCGTGGTCGATAAAAAGACCTACAGCAGCGAAGAGGAAAAAGTGAATGCGATGGTGCAGGAGAATGTCATTGCGCAGTTGAACAACATCAAGACCCACCCTTCCGTCGCCGTGGGCCTGCGTAACAATGCGCTGCGGCTTCATGGCTGGGTGTACGACATTGAAAGCGGGGCTATCCGGGCGCTGGATAAAGACAGTAAAGAGTTTGTGCTGTTGTCAGAAAATCCAAACGTCTGCTTCGAATAATTCTGCCATTACGGGGCGACCAAAAAAACCGGTCGCCCCGACGTAACAGGAAATGGCACGGGCTGACCTGACGTTCCGGTCAGCCCGCCTGTCATTAACGAGGTAACTGATAATACGCTGCTTCTGACAGTGGCAGCGGGGCTTTGCCACGGATCGCGTCAGAAATTTTCTCGGCAATCATCACCGTCGGAGCATTCAGGTTACCGGTGGTGATCTGCGGCATAATGGACGCATCCACCACGCGAAGATGGTGCATCCCATGGACACGCCCTTCTGCATCAACAACGGCCATCTCATCCGTCCCCATGGCACAGCTGCCGCACGGGTGATAGGCAGTTTCCGCATGTTCACGGATAAACGCATCAATCTCTTCATCGCTCTGCACGTTAATACCCGGCTGTAGCTCCTCACCGCAGTATTCTGCCAGCGCAGGCTGACGCATAATTTCACGTGTCAGACGCACCGCATTACGGAACTCTACCCAGTCGCGCTCTTCAGACATATAGTTGAAGAAGATTGACGGCGCCGCGTACGGGTGTTTAGAGGTCAGCTTGATGCGGCCCCGGCTCATCGAGCGCATGGGCCCCACGTGTGCCTGGAAACCGTGCTGTTTCACCGGGCTGCTGCCGTTGTAGTTGATTGCTACAGGCAGGAAGTGATATTGCAAATCCGGCCAGTCGGGCTGGTCATCGCTACGGATAAATCCGCCCGCTTCAAACTGATTGCTGGCACCCACGCCGGTTCCGTTAAACAGCCACTCGGCACCGATCGCCGGCTGGTTCCACCACTGCAGGGCCGGATACAGACTGACCGGCTTCTTACAACCGTACTGCATATACACTTCCAGATGATCCTGCAGGTTACGGCCGACGCCCGGCAGCGCGTGAACGACATCAATATCCAGCTCGCGCAGCCACTCTTCCGGGCCCACGCCGGAGCGTTGCAGGATCTGCGGAGAGTTGATGGCACCGGCGCACAGCAGCACTTCCCGGCGCGCCTGAGCCTCTTCCTGCCGGCCGTTGCGCAGCCAGGTGACCCCGGTGGCGGTTTTACCCTCAAACAGGATGCGGTCGGTCTGTGCGTGGGTGACGATAGTCAGGTTCTGACGCTGCTTCGCCACATCCAGATAGCCGCGTGCGGTGCTGGAACGGCGGCCTTTCGCCGTCACCGTCCGATCCATCGGGCCAAAACCGTCCTGGCGGTAGCCGTTCAGGTCGTCGGTTTCATGGTGTCCGGCCTGCTTCGCCGCATCAATGAACGCCCGATACAGCGGATTATTTCCCGCTTTCGGGGTGGTCACGCTGAGATAGCCTTCTCCCCCGTGCCAGTCGTTTTCGCCAATGTCCCGTTTTTCCGCACGACGGAAATACGGCAGGCAGTTCAGATAGGACCAGTTTTCCAGACCCGGCTTACTGGCCCAGTTATCGTAGTCCATCGCATTACCGCGAATGTAGCACATGCCGTTGATCAGCGAAGAACCGCCCAGCCCTTTACCGCGACCACACTCCATGCGGCGGTTGTCCATGTGCGGTTCAGGATCGGTTTCAAATGCCCAGTTATAGCGTTTACCCTGGAGTGGATAAGCCAAAGCGGCTGGCATTTGGGTACGGAAGTCCCAGCGGTGATCTTTACCGCCTGCTTCCAGTAACAGTACCGATACGTCAGCATCCTCAGTCAGTCGGGTTGCCAGCACGTTGCCTGCGGAACCCGCCCCAATAATGATATAGTCAAATTTCTGCATTAAACCTCCGGAAAACGGCCGCGACGCAAACGCCGCGGCGAAAAATCAGAATGCGGATGGATAGTCGCCCATCTCAATCAGAACAGATTTTGTTCGGGTATAGTGATGCAGTGTTTCCAGGCCATTTTCCCGACCGACACCGGACTGCTTATAGCCACCAACCGGCATCGGTGCCGGTGATTCACCCCAGCTGTTGACCCAGCAGATCCCGGCTTCGAGTTGATGGATCACCCGATGTGCGCGGTTCAGTGAGGTCGTGAATACGCCGGCAGCCAGGCCATACTCGGTATCATTGGCGCGACGGATCACTTCCTCTTCATCGTCGAATGCCAGGATACTCATCACCGGACCAAAAATCTCTTCCCGCACGATACGCATGTCGTCGGTGCAGTCGGTGAACACCGTTGGCTCAACGTAGCAACCTTTCGCCAGTGGGCCTTCGGTGATGCGTGAACCGCCAGCCAGCAGGCGCGCGCCTTCCTGCTTACCCACTTCCAGGTAAGAGACGACTTTCTGGCAATGCTCTTCACTGACCAGCGGGCCAAAGTTCACCGCCGGGTCAGTCGGATCGCCACAGTGAATGCCCGCCATTTTTTCCTGCAGGCGCTGTTCAAAGGCCGGCAGTAGCGAACGCTGCACAAAAACGCGCGTACCGTTGGTACACACCTGGCCGCTGCTGTAGAAGTTCGCCATCATCGCACCATCGACCGCGCGTTCCAGCTCGGCATCGTCAAACACCACCAGCGGGGACTTACCCCCCAGTTCCATGGTCACAGACTTCAGGTTCGCCAGGGCCGCATCGGCCATCACGCGCTTACCGGTGTTCACTTCCCCGGTGAAGGAGACTTTAGCAATGCCGCTGTGCTGGCTCAGGCCCTGACCGACGGCCCCTGCGCCCTGCACCACGTTAAATACGCCATCCGGCAGGCCTGCCTCAGTAAAGATTTTAGCCAGTTCCAGCACGCTCAACGGCGTCACTTCACTCGGCTTAAAGATCATCGCGTTACCTGTCGCCAGCGCCGGAGCACTTTTCCACATCGCAATCTGGATCGGATAGTTCCAGGCGCCGATGCCCGCGCAGACGCCCAGCGGTTCGCGACGGGTGTAAACCAGCGCGGTATCACGCAGTGGAATTGACTCCCCTTCAACGGCGACGGCCAGACCGGCGTAATACTCCAGCACGTCGGCCCCGGTGACGATATCGACCACAGAGGTTTCACTGATGGGTTTACCCGTGTCCGCCGTTTCCAGCTCTGCCAGCGCCTGGTTGCGCTCACGCAGCAGGGCAACCGCTTTCAGTAATACGCGGCTGCGCTCTACCGGCGTATAGCTGCGCCAGATGCGCTGGCCGGCCTGGGCAGAGGCGACGGCGTCATCAATATCCTGTGGGCTGGCAGCGGTGATTTCAGCCAGCACGTCGCCGTTGGCAGGATTGACGGTGGTGAACAGTTCGCCATTACCCGGCACTTCGCGTCCGTTGATGTATAAACCGTGGCGTTTCATATCGGCCATGTCTCCTCCTTTCAGGGGGTGGGTGCGCTGTTCAGCCACAGCGCAAGATTTTGATAACAAAGCGTGCGGGCCTGCTCCAGGCCCTGTTCCATCGGCTGCGGGGCCAGCGTCATACGCAGCCACACGCCATCGATCACTGCCGCAAGGCTTGCGCCGGCGGCACGGGCCTGATGCTCAGGCAGAACACGACGGAAATGCACCGTCAGATTGGAATAAAGGCGGCGGTCATTCATCCGCTGCAGGCGGTGCAGATTAGGCTGATGCAGGCTGTTAGCCCAGAATACCAGCCAGGTTTTCAACACCGGTGCGGCTATCTGCGTGACATCAAAATTCGCATCGATGATAGCCCGGATTTGTGCAGCCGGATCAGGCGTCGCTTTATGCCGGTGATGCTCTAATGCTACATAGAGATCGGACATAATCTGGCGCATACAGGCATCAAGCAGACCGTGTTTATCACCAAAATAGTGACTGACGATCCCGGTGGAGACGCCGGCCTCTTTCGCTATCACGGCCAGACTGGCCTCTGCCAGCCCAACCCGGTCAATCACGGTCAGCGTTGCGTTAATCAGCTGCGCCTGACGAATTGCCTTCATTCCTATTTTTGGCATCGCTTCATTGGTTTTAACTATTGAATGAGACCTAGTGTAGTGTTTTTATATTGAACGTTCAATCAATAAAAAAAATAAGACGCTAAAATGGTTCATTTACAACGAGAATTATCATTCTTTATGTGATTTTAATCACATAAAGCGCTTTTATCTGCATTCACTGCGTCTGCGCCCGGGTAATAACCTGATAAATCACTCTATTTTTTTATAAAAGCAGCCCATGCAACTAACAATTCACCAAAAAGCAGAATTTATAATCGCACCGCAATGAGTCAGGACGATCCTCCTCATTCCGTGCAAATTCACCACAATGTTAAATATATTCATCTGCTAAAAAAGCAAAAAATAGCATCTATCACTATAAGTTTAGCAAAACCCTGCTATTAAGGCTGTTATTTTCACCGACAGCGATATTGAAAAAATGCTTGCCTCAGCGCCAACAATCAGCTAAATTATTCGGCGTTTTTCCCTTTCTTATAACTATAAGGTGAGCGCACGTCCCGCGTTACACCGACTTATTTCCTGTCTCGAAACAGGTCCTGAATTCAGAGGTACTAGTGTCAACTGCAAACAAAAAACCTGAGGCTGCAAGCCTCAACGCGTTTAAGCAACCGCGGTCGTTTTATCTGATCTTCTCCATTGAGTTATGGGAGCGTTTCGGTTACTACGGTCTGCAGGGAATTATGGCCGTCTACCTGGTGAAAATGCTGGGGATGTCCGAAGCGCAGTCGATCACCCTGTTCGCCTCGTTCAGCGCACTGGTCTATGGTCTGGTGGCCGTCGGGGGCTGGCTGGGTGATAAGGTGCTGGGCACGAAGCGCGTTATCGTACTGGGTACCCTGGTGCTGGCGCTGGGTTATGCCCTGGTGGCCTGGTCGGGTCATGATGTCAGTCTGGTCTACATCGGTATGGCCACGATTGCGGTCGGTAACGGCCTGTTCAAGGCGAACCCGTCTTCTCTGCTGTCGACCTGTTACGATAAAGATGACCCTCGCCTTGATGGTGCATTTACCATGTACTATATGGCGATCAATATCGGTTCCTTCTTCTCGATGCTGGCCACGCCATGGCTGGCGGCAGAGTTTGGCTGGAGCACCGCTTTTGCGCTGTCGTTCGTCGGGATGCTGATCACCCTGGTGAACTTTATGTTCTTCCGCAAATGGGTTAAAAATCACGGTTCTAAAGCGGACTTTGCCCCGCTGAATATTGGCAAGCTGCTGGCAACGCTGGCCGGGATTGTGGTGATGATTACCCTGGCGACCTGGCTGCTGCACAATCAGGACATTGCCCGTCTGGTGCTGGCGGTGATCGCTATCGGTATCGTGCTGGTGTTTGCCAAAGAAACGTTTGCCCTGCACGGCCACGCACGCCGTAAGATGATTGTGGCCTTTGTGCTGATGGTGCAGGCGATTGTATTCTTCGTGCTGTATATGCAAATGCCTACGTCGCTGAACTTCTTCGCCATCCGTAACGTTGAGCACACTATTCTGGGTATTACCTTCCAGCCCGAGCAGTTCCAGGCCCTTAACCCATTCTGGATTATGATTTTCAGCCCGCTGCTGGCGGCGCTGTATAACAAAATGGGTGACCGCATGCCAATGCCACATAAATTTGCGCTGGGCATGCTGCTGTGCTCTGGTGCCTTCCTCGTGTTGCCGTTGGGGGCGTCACTGGCTAATCAGATGGGTATCGTGTCGGTCAGCTGGCTGATCCTCAGCTACGCGCTGCAGAGCGTGGGAGAGCTGATGATTTCCGGGCTTGGCCTGGCCATGGTGGCCCAGCTGGTTCCTCAGCGTCTGATGGGCTTTATTATGGGCTCATGGTTCCTCACCACTGCAGGTGCTGCGATGGTGGCCGGTAAGGTGGCGAACCTGATGGCCGTTCCGGAAAACATTACCGATCCGCTGCAGTCCCTGCACGTTTATGGTGACGTCTTCCTGAAAATTGGTATTGTCACCGGCGTGATCGCCGTGCTGATGATGCTGACCGCACCGATGCTGAACCGGATGACGCAGGGCGAAGCCGCTGCGCCAGAGAAAGCCAGCGTCTGACCACTGCGGGCAGAATGAAAAAAGGGCGACAGTGATGTCGCCCTTTTTTTATCATGAGGAAACAGAACGCGCGTTATCGGCGTATTCTACGGCGGTCCCGGCGGCAGGAAGCAACTGCCGCAGTCGCAGGATACGCTGCGGTGTCACCGTCCAGTAACGCTCAGTCCGCCCTTGGCCGGCCGGCTGCCAGACGATTTCGGCCTGTCCCTGGATATGCAGTGCTGCCCCCTGATGAAAGTCCATAATCAGCAGTGCACAGCGGGGCTCCAGCAGCAGGTTCCCCAGGGTATTCATGTAGCGATTTCCTGCAAAATCCGGGATGAACAGTGTTCCCTCCCGGAGCGCAATAGACCCCGGCATACCTCCCCGGTGTGAGATGTCTGCCCCACCCGTCTCCTGCTGGCGGGGCGCATAGCTGGCTACAAAGAAGGTATCGGCTGCGGCGATCAGATAGCGGGCATCTGCATCCAGCACCGCCAACGGCTCCACCAGTACCTCCCGGCGGCATGACTCTGACGGCAGTAAGCGCCGCTGAATATACTGTGGGCAGTTGCCAAAACTCTCCTGCACGCGCAGCACCACCCGGTCGTCACTGAGGGTGTCCACCACCCCGTTGACCCGGTTACGGCGGCGGCTGGCCAGGTCGATTCCCAACCCCCCTACGGCCATGCCCGGCCGGAGTACAGGTAGCCAGGGCAGCGCCCCGACAGCCTCACGTTGCAGGCAGAGGTCATGTGCATTCGGGGTGGTTAACAGCCCCGGCCCGCCGTGGATCACGCCGGCAACCGGGTAGCCGCTGTCATCCAGCACGCTAAGATAAAAGGTCTCCAGTCCCTGAAAAAACAGGCGGTGCTGTGCCGGCATCTGCGGGTATACCGCGGCGCTGACTCCCGCGTAGCCAGCCTGCTGCTGCGCCAGCCTTTCCCCCGGATGAAACATATTATCCCTCCGCAGGCAGTGGCAGCGGCGGTAAGCCAACAAACCCCGGCAGAGCCTCAACCTGCCGCAGCCAGGCCCGGATCGCCGGCCAGTTCTGCAGGCTTATCCCCCCCTCCGGCGCACAGGCAACGTAGGCATAGCAGGCTACGTCGGCAAGCGTTGCCCGCTGCCCCACCAGCCACTGACGATCGCTGAGGTGCGACGCCAGCTGGGGCAAAAACTTCATTGCCACATCGTGGGCGCTGGCATAGTTTTCCGCTGTGCTGAACTGCCTGATCAGGCGCGCAGACGCCACGCCATAGCGGATTTCTCCCGCCGCTTTAGCCAGCCACTGATGAACCTGAACCTCTTCTGCCAGATCCTGCGGCAGCCAGCCGCTGTCCGGCGCATAGCGTTTCACCAGCCAGAGCAGAATCGCGTTGCTGTCGCTAATGACCGTACCGTTATCCACCAGCACCGGCACCTGTCCGAGCGGATTCAGCGCCAGAAAATCCGGGCTTTTTCTCACCCTGGCATCGGCCTCAACCCAGTCGGCTTTCAGCCCCAGCAGACTGAGCAACAGCCGCACCCGGTGGACGTGCCCGGACAGTCCGGTGCCATACAATGTTAATGAATGCATTATTACCTCCTGTTTTTAGTCAGCATACTCTTGCTGAAAACGAGGTAAACAGGCAAAAATAGCAATTCATAATTTCAATTCCTGGAAGAATCATGGACAGGCTGGATGAGATGGCGGTTTTTGTGGCGATTGTGCAACAGGGGAGCCTGGCCGCCGCCGCGCGAGTGCTGCGGCGCTCTCCCCCCGCCATCACTCGCGCGCTGACCGCGCTGGAACACCGCCTCGGCGTTATGCTGGTCGAACGAACGACCCGCCGGCTTTCGCCGACCGCCGCCGGGCTGGCACTCTTTGAGAGCGCAAAGAGCCTGCTGGAGGATTATCAGCAGGTCATGCTGACCACCACGCGCAATACGCTCAGTGGTAAAGTGTGCCTGACCGCGCCGGTACAGTTTGGCCGCCAGCATATCGCCCCGCTGGTCATGACGTTTCTCGAGCGGTACCCGGATATTGAGATTGAGCTGCTACTCAGCGACAGCTACCAGGATCTGATTGAACAGGGGCTGGATATGGCGGTACGTATCGGGCAACTGCGTGATTCATCGCTTGTCGCCACCGAGGTGGGACAGGTTTACCGCATGCTGGTCGCCAGCCCGGCCTACCTGATGCGGCACGGCCACCCGCAGCGCCCCGCCATGCTGACTCAGCATCACCTTATTGCCGGAAACACCCCCTCTGTGCAGAGAGAGTGGCGCTTCGGTTCTGATTCACAACAGGAAAGGGTACGCATTACACCAAGACTGAGCGTGAATGAAGTGGAAACACAGTTGATGACCGCCCGTGCGGGTCAGGGCATTGCGCGACTGCTCTCGTACCAGGTCTATGAAGACCTGCGGCGTGGAACGCTGTGCGAAGTGCTGACGGATTATCGCCCTCCTCCGGTACCGGTACAGCTGGTGGCGCAGAATGTGAAGTATATGCCGGCAAAAGTGCGGGCGTTCTGGGATCTCGCCCGTGCCACCCTACCTGAGCTGGAAAGCCTGCGGGAACAGACTTTGCGCCCGGTTAAATAATCAGCAAAAAACCTGTTCCGGATGGCGCAGTTGCGCTGACTTTTCGCGCCCGGGGCAGTAAGCTAAAGACACTGTCAGTCCATGTAAGGAGCAAGCCATGAAGCTGTTCTGTAAACCGGGTGCCTGTTCACTGTCACCCCATATTGTCCTGCGCGAATCCGGTTTTGATTTCACCCTGGTGACGGTTGATACCCAATCGAAGAAAACAGAACAGGATGAAGACTACCTGCTGATTAACCCCAAAGGACAGGTGCCTGCACTGCAGTTGGATGATGGCTCAGTGCTGACCGAAGGGGTGGCGATTGTTCAGTACCTTGCCGATCTGAAACCCGATCGCCAGCTGCTGGCCCCTTCCGGTAGCCTGACACGTTACCATACTCTGGAGTGGCTGAACTTTATTGCCACGGAACTGCACAAAGGGTTCAGCCCGCTGTTTCGCCCCACGACGCCGGAGGAATATAAGGCTATAGCCCGGGAGCAACTCGAGCAGAAATTCCACTACGTGAATACCGAATTAAAAGAGAAGCAGTGGCTGATGGGGTTGCGATTTACGGTGGCGGATGCCTATCTCTTTACCGTTACGCGCTGGGCACACACGCTCAGGCTGAACCTGAGTGAACTGGAGGCATTAAACGCATGGTTTGAGCGGGTTGCCGCGCGTCCCGCCGTTGCGGCTGCACTGAGTGCCGAAGGGCTGAACTGAGGGGTAACGGGCAGGCCTGAAACACACCTGCCCGTGGTCAGAGCGGCTGATTTACAGTTTTTCTGCGGCAAAAAACTGTTGCGGTTCGGCAATGGCCTGCTGTGCCGCCACCAGCTGCAGTTCGTATTCGCCCATCTGGTGAGTCTTCAACATCACTTCATACACGGCGGCGGTCACGTGCTCCAGTGCCTGCTGCAGAGACAGCCCGTGCAACAGATCCACCAGCAGCAGGCCGCTGGTCAGGTCACCCACGCCCACCGGTTGACGCACGCCAAAGTCAATCAGCGGACGGGCAATATGCCAGGCCTCATCCGCCGTCACCAGCAGCATCTCAAAGCGGTCGCTGCGATAGCCCGCACGTGCCAGATGTTTCACCAGCACCACTTTCGGCCCTCTGGCAATCAGCTCACGCGCGGCGGCTACCGCCTGCGCCACGTCGCCCACCTGGCGACCACTGAGCATTTCCAGCTCCAGCAGATTTGGCGCAATAATGTCACTGGCCGGTAAGGAAGCGTGGGCATGAAACTCTGCCACGCCGGGCGCCACGATACAGCCCTTTTCAGGGTGACCCATTACCGGGTCGCAGAAGTACCAGGCATCCGGGTTAGCGGCTTTAACCATACGCACGATCTCAAGGATCGCCTCTCCCTGTTCGGCCGACCCCAGATAACCACTTAATACCGCATCACAGGTCTTCAGGCGGTCAATATCACCAATGCCTCGCGCAATCTCTGTGAGATGGCTGGCCGGCATCACCGCACCTGCCCACTGGCCGTACTGCGTATGGTTGGAGAACTGTACAGTGTTCAGCGGCCAGACGTTTGCGCCCAGCCGACGCATCGGAAATTCTGCCGCGCTGTTTCCGGCATGGCCAAATACCGTATGCGACTGGATGGAGAGAATGTTTTTCATCGTGCTAACCGACCTTCCTTGCCATTAAAAAAGCCGGCGTTAACCGGCTCCGGGACGGGGCTTAACCTCGCCCACTCATTTTTATTTCCAGCTGATTAAGCTGTAGTTCTTTTTACCACGGCGCAGCAATGTGTATTTGCCGTAGAGGCGATCGCCGTCACTGAACGCATATTCTGCATTGGTTTGCAGACTACCGTTAATGCTGACCGATTTGGCGTCGATCAACTTACGTGCCTGGCCGCGGGAGGGTGCAAGTTCAGAGTCTACCAGCGCCTGCTGAAGATCCTGACCGCTTTCCAGCTCAACGCCTGGCATACCGTCCTGCGCCAGTTGTGCCAGGTCCTGTTCAGTCAGGTCACTCAGAGCCCCCGAGAACAGGCTCTGGGTGATGCGCTGTGCCGCCACCAGACCGTCATCGCCGTGGACCAGTCGCGTGACCATTTCGGCCAGTACATACTGTGCGCGTGGGGCTTTGCCACTGTTTTTGTCTTCCTCTTCCAGCGCATTGATCTCGTCCAGGCTCAGGAAGGTGAAAAACTTCAGGAAGCGGTAAACATCCGCATCGGCGGTATTGATCCAGAACTGGTAGAACTTGTAAGGACTGGTTTTTTTCGCGTCCAGCCAGACGGCGCCGCCTTCGGTTTTACCAAACTTGGTGCCGTCAGACTTGGTGATCAGCGGCACTGTCAGGCCAAATACCTGGTTCTGATGCATACGGCGCGTCAGGTCAATACCGGAGGTAATGTTACCCCACTGGTCAGAACCGCCAATCTGCAGAACGACGTCATGACGCTCATTCAGGCAGGCGAAATCATAACCCTGCAGCAGATTATAAGAAAACTCAGTGAAGGAGATCCCCTGATCGTCACGATTCAGACGCTGCTTCACCGCTTCTTTATTGATCATCTGGTTGACCGAGAAGTGCTTACCAATATCACGCAGGAAGGTGAGCACGTTCATGCTGCCAAACCAGTCGTAGTTATTGGCGGCAATGGCACTGTTGCTGCCACAGTCAAAATCGAGGAAGGGAGCCACCTGATGGCGAATTTTTTCCACCCATTCATTCACGGTGTCGCTGGTATTCAGCTTACGTTCGGCCGCTTTAAAGCTCGGGTCACCAATGAGTCCGGTCGCGCCACCCACCAAAGCCACTGGCTTGTGTCCGGCATCCTGAAAACGTTTCAGGCAGAGTAACGGCACCAGATGCCCCAAGTGCAAGCTGTCGGCAGTCGGATCGAAGCCACAATAGAGAGCGATTGGGCCCTGTGCCAGCCGTTCTGCTAACGCCTCTTCATCCGTTACCTGGGCGACAAGGCCCCGCTCTTGCAATTGTTTGATCAGGTTACTGCTGGCCATCTAAGACTCCATGTGAAAAGTCTGCACCTATGCTGGTACACAGCTTTCCGCTGAAACGCGGAGAAAAAATAAGGGGTATAGAATAAAGGGCCGGACGGCTCCGATCCAGCCATTCAGGGCATTATTTCCTTTATCAGGGTGCCAGACGATCAATTTTCCACGCGTCACCTTCGCGCTGGTAGAAAAAACGATCGTGCAGGCGGTGCGCCCCACCCTGCCAGAACTCCATGGAGTCCACTTTTATCCGGAAGCCGCCCCAGAAACTCGGCAGTGGGATTTCACCCTGCTGGAACTTCTGCTTAAGCTCGAGGAATTTGCCTTCAAGAATACCGCGTGCAGAGATGCGGCTGGACTGTTTTGACACCCAGGCACCCAGTTGACTGTCACGTGGGCGGCTGTGGAAGTATTTCAGTACCTCCAGCGTAGAGAGACGCTCAACACTGCCCAGCACCATGACCTGGCGCTCCAGCATATGCCACGGGAACAACAGGCTGATTCGGGGATTTTTTTCCAGCTGCTGTGCCTTACGGCTGCCGAGATTGGTGTAAAACACCAGGCCCTGGGAGTCGAAGTGTTTCAACAGCACAATACGCTGATACGGTTGCCCCTGCTCATCCACCGTTGCCACGCTCATGGCCGTCGGGTCAGGTAACTGTGCTTCAACCGCCTGGTTGAGCCAGTGTTCAAATAGTGTCAGCGGGTCAGCGGGAAGATCCTTACGGCGCAGGCCGCCCCGGGTATATTCACGCCGCAGGTGGGCAATTTGTTGCAGATGGTCGCTGTCTGTCATCGCTCTGGCTTCTGATGGGTGGGGATAAGGCATTGTGCGCCGTACCCCACAATTGTTCAATGGGTTAACTCGCTGGCTGCTGGAGCTGGCAGTCGTTGATAATGACCTTGTCATTGCGTTCAATAAAGGCGCTGTCACCTTTCGACCAGAACACGTAATGACCATCCCCATAACGCGCGCCGGACGCCGCTGGCAATTGCTTCAGCACCAGCGGCTGCCCATCGAGGATCAGTTTCACTTCACTTTTGCTGTTATCCAACTGAACCGTTAATGGCAGCGTGCCACAGGTATAGTGCAGCGTGCTGACCTGCTCCTCTGACCCTGTTTGAAAATGGCTGCACCCTGACAATGCCACCATCACTCCTGCGATATACCACTTTTTCATTGTTCATTCCTTGTAAGTTACGTCGGTCTGCCAAGGTTAAAACGTCACTTCAGGGGATGCAATCAGCGCAGGGGACGATTTGCCGGGAATATTGCCCCGATGACACTGGCTTCACGCGCGCCTGTCACCGACGGGAGATTGCCCGGCAGACCGCACAGTGTGCACCAGGCGAGCCAGGCAAAAGCCAGCGCTTCCATATCGTCTCCGCTGATACCCGCTTTGTCGGTGCTCATCACTTCTGTTCCTGCCAGCAACGCGGCCAGACGCGCCATCAGCTGAGGATGGTGAGCCCCTCCGCCACACACCATGAGCCGATCGCAGCCGCCACTGAGTTGTACCTGTTGTGCAATGGTAGTGGCCGTCAGCTCGACCAGCGTAGCCTGAACATCCTGCGCAGGCAGGCCAGGCCAGGCTGACAGCTGTTGTTCCAGCCAGCTCAGATTGAAATATTCCCGTCCGGTGCTTTTTGGTGCACTCAGTGCAAAGTAGGGATCGCTCAACATTTGCTGGAGCAGTGGCAGGATGACTCGCCCCCCGGCACCCCATGCGCCGTCTTTATCATAGGGTTTGCCCTGCTGACGCCAGACCCACGCATCCAGCAGCATATTGCCGGGCCCGGTGTCAAAACCGCGCAGGCTCTGTCCGGGTAACAGCAGGGACAGGTTAGCAATGCCACCGATATTTAACACCATGCGCCGTTCTGTTGGATGCATCAGCACCGCGTGATGAAAAGCAGGTACCAGTGGGGCACCCTGGCCACCCAGCGCCATATCGCGACGGCGAAAGTCACCCACGACGGTGATACCGGTAGCCGCCGCAATCTGGTTGTTATCCCCAATTTGCAGCGTATTCGGCGCCTCTCCCTGCGGTTCGTGCCAGACAGTCTGACCGTGACAACCTATCGCGGTGATGTCTTCACCGGTTAACCCCTGCTTTTTCAGCAGCCCCTGCACCGCTTCAGCAAACAGCCGTCCGAGACGGGTGTCCAGTTGCCCCAGCTCTGACAGCGTTAGTGACTGTCCCTGACAGATGGCCAGAATCTGCTGACGTAATCCCGGTGGGATCGGATGACTGTAACTGGCCTGCTGCGCCACAATCTGTTTATCAATCACTGCCAGCACCACGTCAATGCCATCGAGGCTGGTGCCGGACATTACGCCAATAAAACGCCCTGATTTCATGCCTGTGCCTTATCCCCGCTGCGGGGCGTCAATGTCATTTTGCCAGCCTGGCAAAATTACCCCGGCAATTCTATGATTTAGTGATCTTTTATTCATCCGAATAACGATCCGGCACTTTTTGTTTGTGATTGAATCGATGTTTAAGTGGCATGGACTATCTTTCTGCGGTGGTTTTTCAAACTAATAGTGAGAAACGCAGGTCTTGTACCTTATAATAGCGTTATCGACCGCTGCCCGATGCGCAGCAGCACCTGCTACACATAGGAGTTTTAATAATGATGATGCGTTTATTAGTCGTGGCGCTTGCCGGGATAACGCTGGCTGGTTGTGTGAATGACAATACACTGTCAGGTGATGTTTATAGCGCCTCTGAAGCCAAGCAAATTCAGACCGTGACTTACGGTACGCTGGTGTCTGTTCGTCCGGTGCAGATTCAGGGCGGTGATGACAGTAATGTCATTGGTGCGATTGGCGGTGCCGTACTGGGTGGCTTCCTCGGTAATACCGTCGGCGGTGGCGCCGGGCGCAGCCTGGCCACGGCGGCAGGTGCTGTAGCCGGTGGCGTGGCAGGCCAGGGTGTTCAGGGCTCGCTGAATAAAAGCCAGGGCGTAGAGCTGGAAATCCGTAAAGATGATGGCAACACCATCATGGTGGTACAGAAACAGGCCTCAAGCCGTTACGCCGTTGGCCAGCGCGTCGCTATGGCGTCAAACGGCAGTCAGATCACCGTTTCACCGCGTTAAAAAGCAAAACTACCTGTAAAAAACCGGCTTCTGATGCCGGTTTTTTTATTCATCTCTTCCCTGAAGCTCCAGAATATTTTTTTCCAGCCTGGCGATAAGCGTGACCATTTTGTCGATTTCGGGCTGGGAAATACCGGCCAGAATATCGTCACGCGTGGCATCAATCACGTGCTCGACCTGATTGATAATAGGTTCCGCCTGTGCAGTGAGGCCAATACGCTTGGCTCGGCGATCGTTAGCACAGGTGCTGCGCGTAATCAGCCCTTTCTCTTCCAACTGATCGAGGGTACGCACCAGTGACGGTTGTTCAATCCCAATCGCCTTCGCCAACTGGATCTGTGACTGCTCGGGAGGTAACTGGTGGATGTTATGCAGCGTCACCCAGTGGGTCTGCGTCAGTTCCAGCGGTTTTAATCTCTGATCAATTAATGCGCGCCAGATCCGCACAAGCCTTGCCAGGTCCGTTCCCAAAGGCGTATCCAATTTCCACTCCTTATAATTAGCTTGCTAGCTATCAAGCATGATTTTAGACTATTCTGCGAGTTTACAGGACAAAATACAAATTCATCATCTGTGATGGACGTATTCCGTTTGCCCTCGCTTGCGAAGCGCTGACCATAAGGATTGAGTGTGTAATAACGTCGATATTGCCTGCTACCAGCCCCATTACCGAACTGGTTTTCGGGGATTCTCTTTTTTTTCCACCGCTGTTCAAATCCGTTCTCCTTGGTTTTTTCTTCTGGCTGTTGATTCACCCGCTGCTGCGCGACTGGATGTATTCAGGTGAGATTTGGCATCCCACTTTATTAGACCTCTCCGTGTTCATTCTTTGCATCGCCGCCTCGCTTGGGCTGCTCATCATCGGGTAACTACATGAAACTTAGCTCATTAAAATATTTTTCTACGCTGATTTTCTTCACGGCAGCCCTCCTGGCAGGCTGGTGGCTGTGGAATTTCTACATGCAATCTCCGTGGACGCGTGACGGGAAGGTCCGCGCCGAACTGGTGAATATCACCCCTCAGGTTTCGGGGCGTATCACCCAACTGCTGGTGGAGGATAACCAGTTTGTCACGAAAGGAACGCGCCTTTTTACCCTGGACGATGAGCCCTATCGTATCGCCATACTGAATGCAGAAGCCCAGCTGGCAAAGGCACATTCAGACTTAATCAAAGCGCAGCATGAGGCGCAACGACGTCAGAATCTGCCTCGCAATGTGATTTCAGCCGAGGATCTGGATGTTGCCGTGCTAACGGTCAGGACGATGGAAGCCACAGAGAAGGCAGCAAAAGCAGAGCTGGATCGCGCGCGCTGGAACCTTTCTCAGACAGAAGTCTTTGCGCCTACGGACGGCTGGATAAACAATCTTGAAACTCGTGTCGGCAACTACGCCAGCACCGGCGCGCCCCTCTTTGCACTGGTGGACAGCCACTCCTTTTACATCATGGGCTATTTTGAAGAGACAAAGCTGCGCCACATCCAGGCAGGCGCCCGCGCAGACATTAAGCTTTACAGTACGGATGAACAGTTGACTGGCACAGTGCAAAGCATTGGCCGCGCCATTTATGATCAAAGCGTGGAATCCGACAGCGGTCTGGTGCCGGATATCAAACCCAACGTCCCCTGGGTCCGGCTGGCACAGCGTGTGCCGGTACGCATTCGTCTGGATCCCATTCCGGGAAATATGACCCTGGTCGCCGGAACAACCTGCACAATTTCTGTCCGCCAGTGAGGAATCAATGAATCTGAGCTGGCTGGAATGGCAGCATCTGCCGTGGGTGAAAGCAACCGGTGCACAGTGGCGCTATGCCCTGCGTAATACCATTGCCATGTGCCTTGCGCTTAGCATTGCTTATGGCCTGCAACTGGATGAACCCTACTGGGCAATGACCTCTGCCGCAGTGGTCAGTTTCCCCACGGTTGGGGGGGTGATCAGTAAAAGTCTGGGACGCATTGTCGGCAGTATGCTCGGGGCCACCGCCGCCTTAATTATCGCCGGCCATACGCTGGACGAACCCTGGCTGTTTGTCGTGTCAATCGCGGCCTGGCTGGCAATGTGTACATGGGTGTCAAACCACTATCAGAACAACGTTGCGTATGCCTTCTCGCTGGCCGGTTACACCGCCGCGATTATTGCCTTTACCAGCGTAAACCAGGTGGAAATTGACAGTATCTGGACCATTGCGCAGGCGCGCGTCTGTGAGGTGATATCCGGTATCCTGTGCGGTGCCCTGATGATGATGATCCTGCCCAGTACTTCCGATGGCGATGCATTAATTCATTCACTGAAAGAGATGCACACCAAACTCCTGCACCATGCCATGTTGCTGGTCAACCGTGAAGACACCACGACCATTCGCCACGCACATGAAAATGTGATTGGTGAGATCCTCACCATGAACCTGCTGCGTATACAGGCCTTCTGGAGTCACTACCGGTTCCGCCGTCAGAACAACGTGCTGAACTACATTCTGCATCAGCAACTACGCCTGACCAGTGTTATCTCCAGCCTGCGGCGTATGTTGCTCAACTGGGAG
Organism: Erwinia persicina NBRC 102418; assembly: GCF_001571305.1. Taxonomy (GTDB): domain Bacteria; phylum Pseudomonadota; class Gammaproteobacteria; order Enterobacterales; family Enterobacteriaceae; genus Erwinia; species Erwinia persicina. The sequence goes on from NZ_BCTN01000003.1 coordinate 21,433, forward strand.
AATCCGCCCGATCATCTGTTCAGTGTGATGCAGGATCTGCTCACGGCCATCGAACGCGGCGAGACGGACAAGTATTATCTGGCGCGCATCCTTTACCGGGCGGTGCCTGACGATCGGGCCGATTACCGGCACCGCGCCTTCTGGGAACGGCTACGCTATTTTTGCTGGCTCTATCTGAATATTGCCCGCTGGATACGGCAATTTGAGCGTGCAGACAGCCAGACCTTTCTCGTGCCCCCCACGGTCCCGGCGCTGGCACGCCAGTCAGACGGTGCTGAATCAGGCTGGAATGCGCTGCGAACGTTTAGCGTGATCTTTATCGGGTCAGCCTTCTGGGTCTCCACCCAGTGGGATTCCGGAGACTCGGCGCTGACGCTGGCGGCGATCAGCTGCGTGCTGTATTCATCCGCCCCCTCTCCGGTTAGCAGTGTCTCATTGCTGCTGAAAACTCTGGGGCTGCTTTCTCTTTTCAGCTTTGTGATGAAATTTGCTTTGATGGTGCAGGTCACCGTGCTGTGGCAGTTTCTTATTGTGCTTTTCCCTCTTCTCATCACTATGCAGCTCTTTAAGTTACAACAAAAGAAACGCGCTGCATTGTGGGGGCAATTGATTGTTTTTATGGGTTCATTTTTGTCTGTCACCAATCCCCCTACCTACGACTATCAGGGATTTATCAATGATAATCTCGCCAAGGTGTGCGGGGTGATGTTTGTCTGGCTGGCATTTATGATTTTGCGTCCCAGCTCGGATAAGCGTCGCAGCCGACGGCATATTATCGCTTTGCGCCGCGAGTTTATCGATCAGTTAGGAAGACATCCCCGCCACAGTAAGAATGTCTTTGAGTCGATGGTCTATCATCGTATCAACCAGCTTAAAAACAGCCGTGACGAACAGGCCCAGCTGTGGTTAATGCGCTGGGGAGTGGTATTGCTCAACTGTTCACACATTGCCTGGACATTGCGCGACTGGAAAACCCACTCGGCCGCTCTGGCCGCGATGCGCGATGCAGTCTTACGTGATTTGCAGAGCATTATCAGCGATCGCGGCATTCATCATGTTTCTCTGAACGATACGCTGAAAACGCTGCAACAACGAATTGACTTACTCAGTGAAGCGAAAAAGGATCAGGAAATCGAACTGGCGGGCATTATCTGGCGGCTGTTCTGCTCTTTGTCGCAATTAAAAGTGGCATCGACTTAACTCAGCCATGACCTTCGCCACGGGCATTTCAGCCCTGCTGGCGAAGGTATTTCAGGCAATTTCACGCGCTTAAGGCACATCAAAACCCAGTGCGGCCTTGCGAATACGGAACCACTGCTGACGCGTAAGCGTCATATTGACGGCCTTTGCTGCCGCCCTGACCCGTCCGATTTTACCGCTACCGATAATGGGCAGCGGCTTTGAGGGCAGCTGCATTATCCAGGCATAGATCAGCTGTTCAATACTTTCAGCGCAGGTCTCCTGTTGGATCAACAGCAGTTCATCACGCAAAGGCTGATATTCCGGGGCGGTCATCATTACCCCGCCCGCCAGACAAGACCATGCCATCGGTCTGATGCGCATCTGCTGGCACTGATCCAGGGTACCGTCCAGTAGCAACGGCTGATGTACAGGCGAAATCTCCACCTGATTGGTGGACAGCGTGAAAGGTAAACGCGACTGCAGTAGCGAAAACTGTGAGGGTGTGAAGTTAGACACGCCAAAATGCCTCACTTTCCCACTCTGATGAAGCTGCAGAAAAGCGCTGGCAACTTCATCGGCATCCATTAAGGGATCGGGGCGGTGGATCAGGAGCAGGTCAAGATAGTCGGTGTGGAAATAGCGCAGCGAATTTTCAGCGCTGTGGATAATGTGCGCCGCATCCGTGTTGTAATGCCCCAGCACGTGGCGGGGATCGGCCGTTGTCGCAATACCGCATTTTGTCACCAGCTCAAGGCGCTGACGCAGAGAAGGTTGCAGACGCAACGCCTGACCAAAAGCCGCTTCACACTGATAGCTACCATAGATATCCGCATGATCCACCGTGCTGATACCGCACTCGAGGTGCTGCTCAATAAATTCAACCAGCTGCTGCGGGGTCATTCCCCACTCCATGAGCCGCCAGTATCCCATCACCAGAGGAGAGAATAAGGGTCCCTGAGGCGCAATCTGTGCACGTTGTAGCATCGTATAACTCCCGTTGGCGTAATCACTGACCGCATAATACGCCATCAGCCCAGCGCAATAACAGGACAGGGTCAAATTCCCGTTTAAAACAGCGTGGGCTGCTCGGGATCATCCGGCGCATCTGAAGGGTTGCCCCGCTGCTGACGCTGAATACGCTGTCGGCACAAACGCAACACCTCACGCTTCTGTGCATCGCTGTAGCTCATCCAGTTGAAACGTTCCTCACGGCTACGCAAACAGCCACGGCAATAGCCGCGCTCGTTGACCTGACAGATCCCCCGACAGGGGCTGGGTACCGGGAAAAACTCTAATTGTTCCGCCACTACGACTCCAGGTTAATTCGCCCTTTCTTCATTGAAGACGCCTCCCCCCATGTCTGCAAGCCTGACCCGGTGATTTTTACTAAAATAGTCACGTAAAGCACGCAATGCCTGCTGACTTTTCTCTGGCAGGACGCGTTCAAGAGTAAGCGCCGTCAGTTTGAGCGGACTGGCGCGCCATTCGGGCAGTAAGACCATCAACTGCCCGCTACGCAGCTCTTCCTGAATCTCCTGCAAGGGTTGCAGAGAGAGCCCCATGCCGGCGATGGTGAAGGCGCGCATCACGTTCATGCTGTCGCTGACGACCTGTCCTTCTGCCAGACGCAGGGTCAGCGCACCGTCTTGCGGATGATGAAAATCAATATGCCTGTGGGTACTGTGCCCATGTATCCAGCGGTGGCCAGAGAGCGCCTGCGGCGTTTCCGGTACGCCGTAACGGCTCAGATAAGCAGGCGCCGCACAGATCACCATCGGCCACTCCGCCAGCGGATGCGCGATCATTGCCGTGTCGCTTAGCTGGCGGCTGAAGCGCAGCGCGATATCAATACGGTGTTCAATCATATCAAGGACATTATCGGTGGCGATGATCCGCAGTTTCAGCCCCGGGTGCTGCTGTAACAGCGGCGACAATGCACTGCACAAAGGCTGCCCTCCGATGCCCACGGTCGCACTGATACGCAGTTCACCGCTGAGGGTATCGCGCATTTCAGCCAGACGCCTTTCCGCCTCCAGCGCATGGGTGAGCATCGCTTCACACCCCGGATAAAAGGCGGCCCCGGCTTCGGACAGTGTCAGCTTACGAGTGGAACGGTGGAGTAACGGGACACCCACCGCCTGTTCAAGGGCGCGCAGATGCTGACTGACCGCCGACGGTGACATCCCCAGCCGTCGGGCAGCTGCTGCCAGCGAGCCTTCGCTGACGACCGTGGCGAACACGGCCATGCGATTGAGTTTTTCCATCGTTCGTAAGCCTTACTTCATTATGAAAGCGAAAATATGCCACTTATCAGCGCAACTGTTAAGCAGTAAAGTTTAATCCACACTTTACAGAGGAATGAACGCATGAAAATCACCATCATTGGTGCAACCGGTTTTGTGGGTCCTGACGTGGTAAAAGAAGCACTGGCGCGGGGCCACGAAGTGACGGCTGTTTCCCGCTCAGGTAAAACACTGCCTGCCGACGCCCGTCTGAGCGTGGCAAAAGGCGACATACATGACAGTGTCTGGCTGGCAGGGGTGCTCAAAGGTCAGGATGCAGTGATCAGCGCCTATAATCCGGGCTGGGAAGAGCGCGATCTGTTCGAAAAATTCACCCGTGGCAGTCAGAAAATCCTTGAGGCGGTTAAAAACAGCGGCGTGAAGCGCCTGTTAGTGGTGGGCGGCGCGGGCAGTCTGGAAGTGGCACCCGGCGTGGAACTGGTTGATACCGAAGCCTTCCCTGCCAATATCAAACCGGGTGCGCTGGGCGCACGGGCGCTGCGTAACCAGCTCCAGGCTGAAGAACAGGCGCTGGACTGGACTTACCTTTCTCCTGCTGCCCTGCTGCAGCCAGGCCCACGCACCGCACAGTTCCGTCTGGGCACCACGTCGCTGCTGATGGAAGGTGATAAACCAGGCTCCATCAGCGTCGCTGATCTTGCCGTAGCCATTATGGATGAAATCGAGCAGCCTCAGCATATTCGTCAGCAGTTTACCGTTGCCTATTAAGTTGCGTGGCCCGTCCCTGACGGGCCGTCATTTCGTTAAACTAAGTTAAGGTTTATTTAATGTTTCAAGGCTACTATTGAATAAGATTATTCTGATGCCGGACAACCATGAAAGCCCTGAAAAAGTTACGTTGTAACGAAATTATCTTCAATATTTATGCTGCTCTGTTTTTTACCCTGATCCTTAATGGTCTTTTTATCGCACGGGCGTGGAAACTTATTCCTTATCAGGGTCTGCACGATTACCTGTATGCGGCCACCCTTCCCGTCGTCCTGTTCTGCGCCTTTCTACTGATTTTCAATGTTGTTGCACTTCCCTGGATACGTAAACCTCTGTTGCTGATCCTGATCATCGCCAGCGCCGCCGCTAATTACTTTATGTACAGCTTCGGCACGGTGATTGATACCAATATGATCCAGAACGTGTTCGAAACCGACCTGCAGGAAGCCACCGCCCTGTTCAGCATAAAGTACATGCTGTGGATGCTGTTGCTGGGCTTACTGCCGGCTGCGCTTATGGTACTGACGCGGATTGAAAATAACCGTCCCTGGTGGATGTCGATCACCTGGCGACTGGTGACGTCTCTGGCTGCCATTCTCCTGGTGCTGCTGATCGCGGCGCTGTTCTATAAAGACTATGCCTCAATGATCCGCAATAATAAGGGCCTGGTGAAGATGATAACCCCGCCTAACGTGGTCAGCAGCATCGGGCACTACGCGGACAACCGCTGGTTTGCCGGCAGCCAGGCGTTAGTCAGAATTGGTCTGGATGCACGCAAAGGTCCGGTGTTAGCCGGCGAGAAAAAGAAAACGCTGGTGATTTTTGTCCTGGGTGAGACGGCACGGGCAGAAAACTTCTCCCTGGGAGGCTATGCCCGCGAGACTAATCCGAAGCTGAAGCGTGACAATGTCATCTATTACCGCAACGCTACCTCCTGCGGCACCGAAACAGCGATCTCCGTTCCCTGCATGTTTTCCAATATGACGCGTCAGCAATATAACGCCAACCTGGCGCACCATCAGGAAGGGTTGCTGGATGTGATGGCCCACGCTGGCGTCAATGTGCTGTGGCGAGAAAATGACGGGGGCTGTAAAGGGGCCTGCGACCGCGTACCTCATACGGATATGACCCAATGGCGGGTGAGCGAATTATGTAAAACGGATTATTGTCTTGATGACGTTTTGCTGCACCGCCTGAACAATTATATTGGCAGCGTGAAAGATGACACGGTCATTGTTCTGCATCAGATGGGCAGTCATGGCCCGGCTTATTACCTGCGTTATCCTGCGGAAATGCGACAGTTTACGCCAACCTGTGACAGTAATCAGATTCAGGACTGCGACCCTCAGGCACTGGTTAACACTTACGACAACTCCATTCTCTATACGGATTCGATGCTGGACAGCACCATCAGTCTGCTGAAATCCTGGGGTGATAAGTACAACGTGGCGCTGATTTATCTGTCCGACCACGGTGAGTCACTGGGTGAGCACGGTATGTATCTACATGGTACGCCTTATCTCTTCGCCCCGAGTCAGCAGACTCATATTCCCTTTCTGCTCTGGATGTCAGCGGATTACGCGACTGCGTTTGGCATTGATCAACAGTGCCTGCAGAAGCAGGCGCAGGGGGATGAGGTGTCTCAGGACAATATTTTTCATACCCTGCTGGGCATGATGAATGTGCAAACCCGGGAATATCAACCGGGGCTGGATATGATCCGATCGTGTCGTCAAAACCATTAAGGGTTGAAACCGACCGTTCGGTCTAGTACTCTGCTGCGATGAATAAAACGACCCGCTTTGACACACGTGAACATCTGCTTGATACCGGTGAACGGCTCTGCCTTCGGTCCGGTTTTAACGGCATGGGGCTCATCGCTCTGCTGAAAGAAGCAGAGGTGCCAAAAGGGTCGTTCTACCATTACTTTCCGTCAAAAGAAGTGTTTGGCGTGGCAATGCTGGAACGCTACTTTGCGCGCTATCACCTGCGCCTGCAGGCGTATCTTGACGACCATCAGGGTAACTCCCGTCAGCGCGTGCTGGACTATTATTCCCAGTCGCTTTCTCACTGCCAGGAGAGTCAGTTTGCCGGCTGTCTGTCGGTCAAGTTATCTGCTGAAGTCTGCGATCTGTCTGAAGCGATGCGGAGTGCACTTCATGCCGGTTCTGCGCCGCTGATTGCCACACTGAAAAATGCTCTGGATAAGGCCCAACTGCAGGGAACCCTGTCACGCAAGATCGATTGTGCTGCCTGTGCACAGATACTGTATATGCTGTGGCTGGGAGCCAGTCTGCAAAGTAAAATCTGCCGTGACAATGCGCCGCTGCAGAATGCATGGCAGGAAATGACACGAATTCTTCGTGAAGATTAAAAAAAACACCTTAACTAGTCGACCGGTCTACCAGGAGTAAGTTATGAAACTGAACACGCTGTTTACCCCGCTGAAAACCGGTGCCATTACCGTGCCTAACCGCATCTTTATGGCACCACTGACGCGTTTGCGTAGCATTGAACCCGGCGATATCCCCACCCCGCTGATGGGTGAATATTATCGTCAGCGCGCGACCGCCGGGCTGATCATTACTGAAGCCACCCAGATCAGCTTCCAGGCAAAAGGGTATGCCGGAGCACCCGGTCTTCATTCTGCTGAACAAATCGGCGCCTGGAAAGCCATCAACGAGGGGATTCATCAGGAAGGCGGACACAGTGCTGTCCAGCTGTGGCACACCGGCCGTATTTCTCACAACAGCGTACAGCCTGACGGCAAAGCCCCGGTTTCCGCTTCGGCAATCAACGCGGAAACCCGCACTTCTCTGCGAGATGCAGAGGGCAAGGCCATTCGTGAAGCCACATCAACACCGCGTGCGCTGACCACAGAAGAAGTGGCAGGTATCGTTAATGACTTCCGTCAGGCCGTCATCAATGCCCGCGAAGCCGATTTCGATCTGGCGGAGCTTCATTCGGCTCACGGCTACCTGATCCATCAGTTCCTTTCCCCGGCATCCAATCAGCGTGATGACCAGTATGGCGGCAGCATCGAAAATCGCACCCGCTTTGCGCTGGAAGTGGTTGATGCCGCCATTGATGGCTGGAGCGCGGATCGTATTGGCATTCGCATCTCTCCGCTGGGGCCGTTCAACGGTCTGGATAATGGTGAAGATCAGGAAGAAGCGGCACTGTACTTTATTGCTGAACTGGCAAAACGTCAGCTGGCTTATCTGCATATTTCTGAGCCAGACTGGGCAGGCGGTAAACCTTATACTCACGAATTCCGTCAGGCGATCCGCGCTGTGTATCCGGGCGTGATTGTCGGTGCCGGCGGCTACACGGCTGAAAAAGCGGAAGACCTGATTGAGCAGGGTCTGATTGATGCGGTAGCGTTTGGCCGGAGCTATATTGCTAACCCGGATTTAGTCGCCCGCCTGAAAACAGACGCGCCGCTGAACGAACCGAAGCCAGAAAGCTTCTACGGCGGTGGGGCGGAAGGTTACACTGACTATCCTTTCCTCGGTTAATTGCCCCAAAGGTACGCAGCGGCAGGCATTGCCGCTATACTGCATTTTTCCGTCATCGTCTGATGACGCCGGTAAAAGAGGATGTTATGCGTTTACTTCACACCATGCTGCGCGTTGGCGATCTGCAACGCTCCGTTGATTTTTATACCAAAGTGCTGGGCATGCGCCTGCTTCGCACCAGTGAAAACACTGAATATAAATACACCCTCGCCTTTGTCGGCTATACCGAAGAGAGTGAAGGAGCAGTGATTGAACTGACCTACAACTGGGGCGTGGATAGCTACGACCTGGGTGACGCTTACGGACATATTGCACTGGGTGTCGATGATGTCGCCGCGACCTGCGATCGTATCCGTAACGACGGCGGTAACGTCACGCGTGAAGCCGGCCCGGTTAAAGGCGGCACCACGGTCATTGCGTTTGTTGAAGATCCCGATGGCTACAAAATTGAGCTTATCGAAAACAAACACGCCGGTAACGGTATCGGCCAGTAATTATTTCGGGTGCCTTTTGCGCACCCGACTTCCCTCCCTGCTGCATCCCCCGACAAAATTTGCCATAATGCGCGCTGCCTTTTTTCCCCAGTGAGAAGCTGATGTCTGAATCGAATGACCTGAATACCCTTAGCAGCCGTTTTCGCGGTTTTTATCCAGTCGTTATTGATGTTGAAACTGCCGGTTTCGATGCCAACACTAACGCGTTACTGGAAATCGCAGCGGTGACGCTAAAGATGGATGACAACGGCTGGCTGGAAAAGGATGAGACACTCCATTTTCACGTCGAGCCTTTTGTCGGTTCAGTTCTGCAACCTGAGGCGCTGGCATTTAACGGTATCGACCCTGACAACCCGCTTCGCGGGGCGGTCAGTGAATATGAAGCGCTGCACGCTATTTTCAAACTGGTGCGTAAAGGCATCAAAGAGAGCGGTTGTAGCCGGGCCATTATGGTGGCACACAACGCTACATTCGACCTGAACTTCGTCAATGCTGCTGCCGAACGCGCCAGCCTGAAACGTAACCCCTTCCATCCCTTCGTGACTTTTGACACGGCGGCCCTGAGCGGGCTGGTGCTGGGGCAAACGGTTCTGGCGAAAGCCTGCACCGCAGCGGGAATGCCGTTTGATAATGCTCAGGCACACTCTGCTCTGTACGACACCCTGCAGACCGCTGATCTGTTCTGTGAGCTGGTGAACCGCTGGAAACGGCTTGGCGGCTGGCCGCTGCCCGTCGAGCCGGCAGGCGACGACAGCGCGGGGTAACCCCCCTTAGCGATAAAAAAAACCGGGCCCTTTCAGGGCCCGGTTTTTTTATGCTGTCATGCTGTCTGACTTACTCAGCGGCATCGGACGGATATTTCTGCGCCGTCTCTTTGATGAGCTGCTGCAGTTCGCCGCGCTGATACATTTCAATGATGATATCGCAGCCACCGACCAGCTCACCATCGACCCACAGCTGTGGGAAGGTTGGCCAGTTAGCATATTTTGGCATCTCTGCGCGGATGTCAGGGTTCTGCAGAATATCAACGAACGCGAAGCGCTCACCGCAGGCAGACAGTGCCTGAACGGCCTGAGCAGAAAAACCGCAGCTTGGCAGTTTCGGAGAACCTTTCATGTACAACAGAATAGGGTTTTCAGCGATCTGGCGTTGAATTTTTTCAACAGTACTCATAAATGTCTTCCTCAATACGATACTTCATGTGTAGGCTAGGCGCAGCCTGCTTATTGTAGCGATTCTGTTCGGGTAGTGAAAACGACATTTTTACAGGGCGAAAGGGTAAAAATGTGACCTGAGAACAAAACAGGGATACAAAATAACATTTTCTTATCATCGTTGCTGTACGTGTTATGGCCTGATTTGTTTTCATTGCTGCGATAAGCAACTGATACCGTTTAATTTATCGCCATTTACTTGATCTGTATTATTGAAACAAAAAAGACCTTACCCTTTGTTAAGAAGTTAGATTAGAATTGCCCTAACCTTCTGCCTGACCGCAGAAATGCCTTTTCTGACTCCGTTGCGACCTTTTGCAGCGCACAAACTGTTAATGGGAACGATGCGTTTACTCATCACGCTCTTCATACTGGCTTTCACCCAGTTATTTTTCAATATGGCGCACGCATCGCCACATGCCCCTATAAATGCGAATCAGCAAAAAGCCGATCGCACCACCGCGCGTGAAGACGACCGCCGTAAGCGCCGCCCGGTCAAGTCCGCCTCCACGAAAAAAGTAAAAGAACCGGTCAGTAAAAAAACAAAAGAAACCGCTAAGAAAACCTCCGCTAAAACAGCTCGTCTGGCTCCGGCAAAAAAAATCAAAGAAAAAGCAAAGAGCAAGGTGGCGGCAAAACCGTTGCGCACGGCTAACGTGACGAAAAAACCTTTAAGCCGAAAAATCGCTGCCAGTAAAAAAGCCGATAAAAAGCATTATGGTCGCGATCGCGCCGGGCGCAAAGTGGCGAAACGCAACGAAGCGCAGCTTTCTGCCCCACTCAAACTGAGTAAAGCCCACCGCGCCCGCTATCAAAAAGCGCGCGAGACGGCGATGACAAAATTGATGGGCCAACTGGGTAAACCTTATCAGTGGGGGGGAACCTCACCGAAAACCGGATTCGACTGTAGCGGGCTGGTCTGGTACGCCTATAAAGATCTGGTGAAGTTTAAGATCCCCCGGACAGCAAATGAAATGTACCACCTGCGTGATGCGGCCTCCATTAAGCGTGACGAGCTGGAAAAAGGCGATCTGGTCTTCTTCCGCATCAATGGACGCGGTACGGCTGACCATGTCGGGGTCTATCTGGGTGGAGGCAAATTTATTCAGTCGCCACGTACCGGTAAAGATATCCAGGTGAGCGCATTAAGTGAAGATTACTGGCAGGAGCATTATATTGGTGCACGCCGCGTGATGACGCCTAAAACCATTCGCTAGCCGGACGGTATGGGAGGAGACGCCTCCTCCCGATAAACTCAGTGCATGACAGCAGTAAAGCTAAACGCAATAATCATCAGCAGTGACCCAACAACCGCCAGAGCCGTCATCTTCATATCAGTGTTCATTTGTTCTCCTTAATAACCCTGCTATTAGTAAGCCAACAGATTTTCCCATACTTGCCCGTAAAAATCTCGTTTTCTGCGCGCAGCCTTGTTAGAATTATTTCTTTCCGTTGCGCAACACGCCCGGAAACGTTTCAAGTCAGCGCTGCATGTCACTCTACGGATGATTTTACCCCTTCCTACCCCTTTTGAGACGGCACCCCAGTTCATTCTCGTCGGCAGGAATGGCGGCGCGCAGGCAAACGTTTAACCCATTTGTTATCAGTACGTTAGTGATAGCCCCAGGAGTACGATTTTAATGGCAACAATTAAGGATGTGGCAAAGCGCGCCGGTGTTTCCACCACCACAGTGTCCCATGTCATCAACAAAACGCGCTTTGTAGCCGAAGAGACGCGCGAAGCGGTATGGGCGGCAATTAAAGAATTACATTACTCGCCCAGTGCCGTTGCCCGCAGTCTTAAGGTAAACCACACCAAAACCATTGGGCTTCTGGCCACGTCCAGTGAGGCCCCCTATTTTGCCGAAATCATTGAAGCGATTGAAAATCGCTGCTTTGCCAAAGGCTATACGCTGATCCTGGGCAACGCGCACAACGATCTGCAAAAGCAACAGGCCTATCTGTCGATGATGGCACAGAAGCGTGTCGACGGCCTGCTGGTCATGTGCTCAGAATATCCTGACACCCTGATTGCTATGCTGGAAGACAACCGTAACATTCCCATGGTGGTCATGGACTGGGGCGAGTCGCGCGGAGACTTTACCGATACCGTGCTTGATAACGCCTTTGAAGGCGGCTATCTGGCGGGGCGTTACCTCATCGAACGCGGCCATCGTGATATCGGCGCAATCCCGGGACAGCTGGAACGCAATACCGGTGGCGGCCGCCATGCGGGCTTCCTGAAAGCGCTGGCTGAAGCCGGGATTACCCTGCGGGATGAATGGCTGGTGCAGGGGGACTTTGAACCGGAATCAGGCTATCGCGCCATGCAGCAGATCCTGTCACAGAAACAGCGTCCAACAGCGATTTTCTGTGGTGGGGATATTATGGCGATGGGGGCGATTTGCGCAGCAGATGAGATGGGTTTGCGCGTCCCGCAGGATATTTCGGTGATCGGTTATGACAATGTGCGCAACGCCCGTTACTTCACCCCGGCGCTGACGACCGTACACCAGCCAAAAGAGCGTCTGGGGGAAACAGCCTTTGATATGCTGCTTGACCGCATCACCAGCAAACGTGAAGAGCAGCAGACCATTGAAGTGCATCCTTCACTGATCGAACGCCGCTCCGTTGCCGACGGCCCCTTCCGGGACTATCGCCGTTAATGTCCGCGCATCAGCTCCCGGGCTGCTCACTCAGCCATTCTGCATTCAGCGTTTCGGTATTGCCAAGATAGGCAAGCAGCCAGTTCAGCGCCGGTGAGGCGCTGTGTTCAGACCAGCTGAGGTAGCAGGGACTGTCGGGAAACGGCGAGGCCAGCGTCAGCTCACCCAGCACCTGCTGTTGCAGCCAGGGCTGGGCGAAGTGCCCCGGCACCATCCCGACGCACAGTCCGGCACGCAGGCAGTCGAACGCACTTTCCCAGTCCGGCACCACCAGCCGCCGCTGATTGTCCAGCGTCCAGGTTGTCCGCTTCGGTAGTGCCCGCGAGGTATCCTCCAGCACCAGCGAGGGCCACTCGCGGATCAGGGCTTCACTCAGCGCGCCCTCGTAACGATGCAGCGGATGCCGGGACTGTACTACGCAGCGCCAGTTCAGACTGCCCATATCGCGAAAGGCAAAACGCCCCCGAACGGGAATGGCCTGAGTTGCGCCTATTGCCACGTCCACGCGACCGTCAGCCAGCGCATCCCAGACGCCGTTAAACACCTCCGGCATGATATGCAACTCCATGTCCGGAAAATGGCGGTAGAAATCCACCACCAGCTGCCGCGTGCGCGCCGGGCGTACAATGCGGTCCACCGCAATGTTAATCTGCCCGCGCCAGCCGTTTGCCACCTGCTGACAGCGGGTGCGAGTGGCAAGCATTTTTTTGATAACAGCCCGCCCCTCTTCACTGAATACGCGACCCGCTTCGGTCAATACCACATCGCGATGCCGGCGTTCGAACAGACTGACGGCCAGCCACTCTTCGAGTTGTCGAACGGTATAACTGACCGCAGATGGCACGCGATGAAGCTCTGCTGCAGCGGCGGTAAAGCTGCCCGTTCTGGCGACGGCGTCAACCACTTCAAGAGAATATTCAGACCACATAAGTTGCCTTCAAATTATTTCACTGCAAGAGACGAATAATAGCGTTTCACAGCTCATCAGGCACGGGATTACACTGCGCACGTAAAAAAATTGTCTAATAAGAGTTAAAAAATCATGCGTTCCAAAGGATTTATGTTTTATCTGGCCATACTGAGTATGTTGGGTTTTCTTGCCACGGATATGTACCTCCCCGCTTTTGGCGTGATGCAACAGGATCTGGGCACTGAAGCGGGCGCCATCAGCGCCAGCCTGAGTATCTTCCTTGCCGGTTTTGCCTGTGCGCAGCTGGTCTGGGGGCCGCTCTCTGACCGCATCGGTCGTAAGCCCGTGCTGGTCATGGGGCTCAGCCTGTTTGCCGTTGGTTGCGCCGCCATGCTCTGGGTGGAATCAGCGCCCTGGCTGCTGGCTATGCGTTTTGTGCAGGCTGTCGGCGTGTGTGCGGCGGCCGTCAGCTGGCAGGCGCTGGTCGTGGACCGCTACAGCGGTGCGCAGGCCAATCGCGTTTTTGCCACCATTATGCCGCTGGTGGCACTGTCTCCGGCGCTGGCCCCTTTGCTGGGCGCCTGGCTGTTACAGCACTTTTCCTGGCGCGCTATTTTCGTCGCGCTGCTGGTGATAAGCGTTATGCTGCTGATCCCGACGCTCCGCCTGCCATCCCCTTCACGCGTTGAAAAAGAGACGGTGAAAACGCCCGCTCCGGGTTTTTTAACCCTGCTGAAATCCCCCCTCTACAGTGGGAATGTGGCGATTTATGCCGCCTGCTCCGCCAGCTTCTTTGCCTGGCTCACCGGGTCGCCCTTTATTCTGGGTAAATTAGGCCTCTCCCCCGGTGATATCGGTCTGAGCTACGTGCCTCAAACGGTGGCGTTTTTGATTGGAGGTTTCAGCTGCCGCGCTCTGCTTAATCGCTTTGCCGGACGTCAGTTACTGCCCTGGCTGCTGGCGTTTTACAGCCTGAGCATTGCGGCTATTTATCTGGTGGCGTTACAGCCTGAGCCTTCGCTGTTTGCCCTGCTGCTGCCCTTCTGCGGAATGGCAATGGCGAATGGCGCTATCTATCCTATTGTGGTGTCCAGTGCCCTGCTGCCTTTCCCTCATGCAACAGGTAAAGCGGCAGCACTGCAAAACATGCTCCAGTTGGGTCTCTGCTTCCTGGCCAGCCTGATTGTATCGACGTGGATTGGGTCCGCTCTGTATACCACCACGCTGGTCATGGCAGGCACGATTTTCCTGGCCATCGCAGGTTATCTTGTCCAGCGAAGCGCAGAGCAAAAACAGGCCTGGCAGACGGCGGAAGAACCCCACTAAACCTCAGATAACATTTAGTTAGCACCCTAACAATAATGCGTTGAATATTCCCCGGCCTGCGCCTATAATTTACGGCGCATTATAAAACAACAAATACACAACATTTTCGAAGCAGGCGATGACCTCTGGTCATCGCCTGCTGTTGGATACTGACAGGGTCGTCAACGTGTTCTTCCGCGTGACATTTTTACGACCTCTGCTAATTTCAAATCAAGCCTCTTTTAACGTCGGATATCAGACTGTGGCATTAGCCACACGTGCTCTCACAAACCTGCAGGAAAGAGGATTCTTTTTTTCAGGTTTCAATCACACAGGGTGATGGGGAAGCTATGAGTTCATCGTGCATAGAAGAAGTGAACCTGGAAGATAATCAGTGGTATCGCATCGTCCAGGAAATGTTGAGTAAGGCAGATATCGAAATTAACGGAACCCGCTCATGGGATATCCGTATCGCTACCCCCGACTTTTTTAAACGTGTCTTGCAGGAAGGTTCGCTGGGGTTAGGTGAGAGCTACATGGACGGCTGGTGGGAATGTGACCGGCTGGATATTTTCTTCCAGCGCGTTTTGTCCGCAAAACTCGATCAACAACTCCCCCACCATTTTCGCGACACCCTTCGCGTCGCGGCTGCCCGCCTGACGAATCTGCAATCACGCAAACGCGCGTGGATTGTCGGTAAAGAGCATTACGATTTGGGTAACGATCTGTTTACCCGCATGCTCGACCCCTATATGCAGTACTCCTGCGGCTACTGGAAGCAGGCCAGCACGCTGGAAGAAGCCCAGCAGGCGAAGCTGCAGATGATTTGCGAAAAGCTTCAACTTGAACCGGGTATGTTGCTGCTGGATATCGGCTGCGGCTGGGGCGGGCTGGCGGAGTATGCTGCCCGTCACTTTAACGTCAGCGTGGTCGGGGTGACCATTTCAGCCGAACAGCAAAAACTGGCTCAGGCGCGCTGCGAAGGTCTGGATGTGACGATTCAACTGCAGGATTATCGCGATCTCAACCAGCAGTTTGATCGTATTGTCTCGGTCGGCATGTTTGAGCACGTCGGTCCAAAGAATTACGCCACCTATTTTGATGTCGTCAACCGCAATCTTAAACCTGACGGTATTTTCCTGCTGCATACCATCGGGGCGAATAAAACGGACAATAATGTTGACCCGTGGATTGATAAATATATTTTCCCTAACGGTTGTCTGCCTTCGGTTCGCCATATTGCGGATGCAAGTGAACCGTTTTTTGTGATGGAAGACTGGCACAATATTGGCGCTGATTATGATCTGACGCTGATGCAGTGGTATCAGCGTTTTCTGGATGCGTGGCCAGAACTGTCAGATAAATATGGCGAACGTTTTAAACGTATGTTTACTTACTATCTGAATGCCTGTGCCGGTGCGTTTCGCGCCCGTGATATTCAGCTCTGGCAGGTGGTCTTTACCCACGGTAAACAGGGCGGATTACGGGTAGCTCGTTAAACCGGCCTGTGAAGACAGGGCGACGTTTGTCGCCCTGTTACTTTGCTAATCCTGTTGATTCTCATCCCGCAGCTCGCTGGCGGCGGCCGCCAGTAATGAAGCCTCACGCTGTGCCAGCACCCGCTCAACGGTTTCCACAATCGCCTGGGTGTGGGGATCGATTTCAATATTGACACGATGTCCCAGTCGCTTGCTACCCAGGGTGGTACGCATCAGTGTTTCAGGGATCAGGTGCACACAGAATTTTGTCCGCGTCACTTCTCCGACCGTCAGGCTGATGCCATCAATGCCGATAAACCCTTTATGCAGAATGTATTTCATCTGGCTGGCATCCAGCGGCTTAAACCAGATCTCACGGTTGTTTTCAGACGTCAGTATTTTACTGATTTCGGCGGTCGTCATGATATGACCTGACATCAGGTGCCCACCGATCTCATCGCTGAATTTCGCTGCACGCTCGACATTCACCGTATCCCCCACCTGAAGATCGCCCAGATTGGTAATACGCAGCGTTTCTTTTACCAGGTCAAAACTGACGCGATCGCCCTCCACTTCTGTCACGGTCAGACAGCAGCCGTTATGTGAAACAGACGCGCCCAGTTCCAGCCCGGGCAATAACGCTTCCGGCATTTTAATCACATGGGTACGAAAATTAGGTTTCTCGTCAATTGCCAGCACCTCTGCGGTGCCCTGCACAATACCGGTAAACATAGCTGTTGCCTCAATCAATGTATTTTTCTGCCCTTAGTTTGCCCTGGCATCGTAGCAAAGCCAAATAAAGCACCGCATAATTGCGTGATACAAAGAGCTATTCTTTTGTCAGAACATTGGCTATTTACTCTGCTATCACTAAACTGGGGCGCCTGCCCTGCTGATATCATCGCTAAAAGCCATTTTTCTTAAGCAGAGTCATGAATAAAACCATTACCGTCCTGACGTTACGCCGTCACTCGCCTGCGTGAACAGGGACGGAAAAAATTAAAAAGGTGTATGTGTGCAGAAGTACCTCTCAGAGGCGCGTCAGTTATTAGCCCTGGCTATTCCGGTCATCCTTGCGCAGGTTGCGCAAACGTCCATGGGTTTTGTCGATACAGTAATGGCCGGTGCCGTTAGCGCCACGGATATGGCCGCTGTTGCAGTGGGAACCTCTATCTGGTTACCCTCCATTCTTTTTGGGCACGGTTTGATCCTTGCCCTGACGCCGGTCGTCGCCCAGCTTAACGGCTCTGGCCGTCGTGAACGGATTGCCCACCAGGTCCGTCAGGCTTACTGGCTGGCGGGTATGGTGTCCGTACTGATTATGGTGGTGCTGTATAACGCAGGATACCTGATTGGCGCCATGCATAATGTTGACCCGGCGCTGTCGGCGAAGGCTATTGGCTATCTTCACGCTCTGCTGTGGGGCGCGCCGGGCTATCTGTTCTTCCAGGTAGCACGTAACCAGTGTGAAGGTTTGTCCAAAACCAAGCCCGGGATGGTCATGGGGTTCCTTGGTCTGCTGGTCAACATTCCGGTCAACTATATCTTTATTTATGGTCATTTCGGCATGCCTGCTCTGGGTGGGGTTGGCTGCGGCGTGGCAACGGCATCAGTTTACTGGGTGATGTTTATTGCCATGAAGGCTTGGGTTAATCGCGCCAAATCCATGCGCGATATTCACCTGCCGGTGCGTTACAGCCCGCCGGACTGGAAAGCGCTGCGCCGCCTGGCCGGACTGGGTCTGCCAGTTGCCCTGGCGCTGTTCTTTGAAGTGACCCTGTTTGCTGTGGTGGCTCTGCTGGTGTCCCCGATGGGGATTGTGAAAGTGGCCGGGCATCAGATCGCCCTGAACTTCAGCTCCCTGATGTTTGTTCTGCCGCTGTCTCTCGGCGTGGCCACGACCATCCGCGTCGGTTTCCGTCTGGGTCAGGGGTCGGTTGAGGGTGCCCGGGTAGCGGCATGGACCGCTCAGGCGGTGGGTATTGGCATGGCCTGCCTAACCGCTCTGTTCACCGTCACCTTCCGCAAGGAGATCGCCCTGCTGTATACGGATAACCCGGAGGTGATCACGCTGGCCGCGCAACTGATGTTCCTGGCGGCGATTTATCAGTTCTCGGACTCGATTCAGGTGATTGGCAGCGGTATCTTGCGTGGCTATAAAGACACGCGGTCGATCTTCTTCATCACCTTTGTTGCCTACTGGGTGCTTGGCTTACCCAGTGGCTATGTGCTGGCAATGACGGACTGGGTGGTACCGGCTATGGGGCCCGCCGGATTCTGGACAGGCTTTATTATCGGTCTGACCTCTTCCGCCATCATGATGATATGGCGTATGCGCCGCCTGCAACGCCAGTCCGCAGACGTTATTATGGCCCGCGCAGCACGTTAATTTTTGGTGTTTTTATCGCTAAGCTGATTAAAATTGCTGCGCTTCGCACAGATGCGCAGCAATCAGAGGGAAAAATCATTTTTTCTCCTTGCCAGCCGCGCACGGTGTCGTTAATATTCGTCCCCGCTGTCACCCAGACAGCACAGTGCGTCTGTAGCTCAGTTGGTTAGAGCACCACCTTGACATGGTGGGGGTCGATGGTTCGAGTCCATTCAGACGCACCAATACGTTGCTGAAGCAGCCAACAGGCTGGCAGCGTAAAAGATCAAGAAACGCGTTCTTAGCTCAGTTGGTTAGAGCACCACCTTGACATGGTGGGGGTCGGAGGTTCGAGTCCTCTAGAACGCACCACTCTCCCTGGCAGCGACTTCCCCCCCGGCTTTAAGATTAACCTTACCCCCCCGGCAGTTTGCGCAACGAACTTGATGCGTATCATTCCTGCGTGCTATTTCGCGCTTTTTAATTGGTTTTCGAACACTTAGCGACTATAATACGGGACGTTGTTTCACTTGAATGGTTTCAGCGTATGGTTGCCCCTCATTTTAAAACGAGTACCTGTTGCGCAACACTTTATTGCGCCTGCGCCGAAACCGCGTCTTCACTTACCCTGCACGCTTTAATTCTGTCACCTATCCTTACTCTGTATCACCATTCTCAACACACCAATTTTCTCCTCCGGTGGATCCACCGCCGGGATACATCTTTAATCATCCATCACAACTTAATAGATAAATCGTCATGAAAAAGACTAAAATCGTTTGTACTATCGGTCCAAAAACCGAATCTGAAGAGATGCTGACCAACCTGCTTGATGCCGGCATGAATGTGATGCGTCTGAACTTCTCCCACGGGAATTATGAAGAACACGGCCAGCGCATTACCAATCTGCGCTCAGTGATGAGCAAAAGCGGCCATCAGGCGGCAATCCTGCTCGATACTAAGGGCCCTGAGATCCGCACCATGAAACTGGAAGGCGGTAACGATGCCTCCCTGAAAGCGGGCCAGACCTTTACCTTCACCACCGACCAGACCATCATCGGTAATGCCGATACGGTGGCGGTAACCTACCCGGGCTTTGCTGCTGACCTTAAAATCGGTAATACCGTACTGGTTGACGATGGTCTCATCGGCATGGAAGTGATCAACGTGACTGAAAGCACCGTGGTATGTAAGGTGCTGAATAACGGTGACCTGGGTGAGAATAAAGGCGTTAACCTGCCGGGGGTGTCAATCCAACTGCCTGCGCTGGCTGAGAAAGACAAACTGGATCTGATCTTTGGTTGTGAGCAGGGTGTCGATTTTGTCGCTGCCTCGTTCATCCGTAAGCGTTCAGACGTGCTGGAAATCCGTGAACACCTGAAAGCGCATGGCGGTGAGCATATCCAGATCATCTCTAAAATCGAAAACCAGGAAGGCCTGAACAACTTCGACGAAATCCTTGATGCCTCAGACGGTATCATGGTCGCTCGTGGTGACCTCGGCGTTGAGATCCCGGTTGAAGAAGTGATCTTCGCGCAGAAGATGATGATCAAGAAATGCAACCGTGCACGCAAAGTGGTGATCACCGCCACCCAGATGCTTGACTCCATGATCAAAAACCCGCGCCCTACCCGTGCGGAAGCCGGTGACGTTGCTAACGCCATCCTGGACGGAACCGATGCGGTGATGCTCTCGGGTGAAAGCGCTAAAGGGAAATACCCGCTGGAGTCCGTCACCATCATGGCGACCATCTGCGAGCGTACTGACCGTGTGATGAAAAGCCGTATCGACTCCCAGCATGACAACCGTAAAATGCGCATCACCGAAGCAGTCTGCCGTGGTGCGGTAGAAACGGCCGAAAAACTGGAGTCTCCACTGATTGTGGTCGCGACTGAAGGGGGCAAATCGGCGAAGTCCATTCGCAAATACTTCCCTAACGCAACCATTCTGGCGCTGACGACCAACGAACAGACGGCACGTCAGTTACTGCTCAGCAAAGGTATCATCACCACTGTAGTAAGTGAGATTGCTTCCACTGACGATTTCTACCGTCTGGGTAAAGAAGCGGCTGAAGCAAGCGGCTACGCGCTGAAAGGCGATGTGGTGGTCATGGTTTCTGGTGCGCTGGTACCAAGTGGAACCACCAATACCGCTTCAGTGCATGTTCTGTAATTAAAGATTACGCCTTGTAGTCAAAAAGCGCCCTGAGTGGCGCTTTTTTTACAACTTGCTTCACGCCTCATCACATCGCGTCCAATCGAAATTAACGATTTAATCACCCTAAAAGTGACTGACCTGCTGATTAAAATCGCCTGTTTTCGCTTCGTTTTTTGTAAAATAGCGGAAATAAGATGCTTCTTTGAGCGAACGATCAAATTTAAGCACGTTCTCATCAAAAAATTATTCTCATTAGAAAATACTTTGTGTAATACTTGTAACGCTACATGGAGATTAACTTAATCTAGAGGGTATTAATAATGAATCGTACTAAACTGGTACTGGGCGCGGTAATCCTGGCTTCAACTATGCTGGCTGGCTGCTCAAGCAACGCTAAAATCGATCAGCTGTCTACCGACGTGCAGACTCTGAACGCTAAAGTTGACCAGCTGAGCAACGACGTGAACGCAATCCGTTCTGACGTTCAGGCTGCTAAAGATGACGCAGCACGCGCTAACCAGCGTCTGGACAACCAGGCTCACTCTTACCGTAAGTAAGAGTTCTGGTTTTAAAAATGGCGCACATTGTGCGCCATTTTTTTTGCCTTTAATCCACTCAGGGGCTAACCCCCTTCCTGAACGCGCCAGAACCCTCTTCCAGCGACGCCGAACCCTGAAACAGGCTAGGAGGCAGGTTTATTCTCCACCGCCTCTGCGGACTGCTGAAGCACGCTGGCGGGCACTGCCCCATCCTGCACCACCTTTTCCCCTTCGTTAACCAGCACCGGCATTCCCGAGCGCCGTTCAATCGCCGCTTTAATCACCGCATGGTCACTCTTATCACTGCGGATAAACTTCTTCGCAGCAGCAGTCAGCGCAATCGGCAGGGTTTGTGGGTCATCCTTTTCACTGTGGGATAAGGGCTGATGAACTTCCAGATAGCGCTTGCCGTCCGGTTCGACCGCATACTTGATCGGCTGATTGATGATTTGTACGCGGGTGCCTTTGGGCACGCTGTTGAACAGCGCCTCAATATCATCCGGCCGCAGGCGTATGCAGCCCGAGCTGACGCGCATGCCGATACCGAAATCAGCGTTAGTACCGTGGATCAGATAATGCTGCTGACCGTAGGCCAGGCGCAGCGCATACAGTCCCATTGGGTTATCCGGCCCGGCAGGCACCGTTCCCGGCAGGGTTTTCCCCTCTGCGGCATAGCGCTTGCGAATATTGGGTGTGGGCGTCCAGGTGGGATTCGGGATTTTCTGGCTGATGCTGGTGACCATCGCCGGGGTGTTGGCACCAAGCTGACCAATACCGATAGGATAGACAATCACCTTGTTCTCGCCTTTCGGATAGTAATAGAGCCGCAACTCGGCCACGTTGACCACAATCCCTTCGCGCTTAGTATCAGGCAGCAGCATCTGGGTTGGGATGGTCAGTTGCGTGCCTGCCTTCGGTAGCCAGGGATCCGTGCCAGGGTTGGCTTCAAGTAGTCCCAACAGGCCCACCTGATACTTTACCGCCACAGCCTCCAGCGGGTTGCCATCATTAGGGACAACCCAGGTGGTATTTTCGCCAATCAGGCGGCTGTTATCGGGGGGAAGGGGATACTCGGTTGCACTGGCAGCCTGCATTCCGGCAAGAAAAGTAAGAACAGAAATCCCGGCTATGCGGTAAAAAAGTTTCATGCACATTTCTCGGTTTGAGTGAATAACACCCCACCTTAGCGCAGCGGGGTACTTACCGGGAAGTGTAGCAACTCACGCCTGGATGAGAATCAGCGCTTTCTTACGTATAGCACGTATCATCGCTTCCAGACCCTGCGAACGCGAGGGGGTCAGCTGTTGCGTCAGAGAGAGATCGGCAAACCAGGGACGCACGTCGAAATCAACAATCTCCTGCGGCGTCATATTTTGGTAAAGCGCAAAGACGATGGCAATCAGCCCTTTCACCAGCGCGGCATCGCTGTCGCCCTGCAGGGTGATCCGGTTCTCATCATCAGTGCCGACGACAATCCATACCTGGCTCTGACAGCCTGGAATGATGTTTTCCGGCTGCTGTAACGCGCCACCGGCATCGTCCAGGCGTGCGCCAAGCTCAATAATGTACAGATACTTCTCTTCCTGATTAGCGCAACGATTAAAGTTACGTACCAGTTTGTCTTTGTCTGGCAGAGTTGCCATTGCTTCCTCACTATGAATCTGTTTCTGAGACGACATTGCCTGAAATGTGACAAGGGCGAGGCAAGCCTCGCCCTCAGGGCTGTATTGCTTAAAACGCGGTCAGCGTCAGCCCAGCAAACGGTGAATACGGGTGAGGCCAGCCGCCAGGCGATCAACCTCTTCTTCACTATTATACAGAACAAACGAGGCCCGACACATGGCCGGCACCTGATATCGATGCATCAGCGGCATTGCGCAGTGGTGACCGGTACGAATGGCGATGCCATATTGGTCAAGGAAGCTGCCCACATCAAACGCATGGTGCTTACCCAGATTGAACGCAATAACCCCTGCGCGCTGCTGCGGCCCGTAAATCACCATATCCGGTACGGCTGCCAGCTTGTCCAGCGCATAGCGCATCAGCTGCTGCTCACGCTCTGCAATCACATCCAGACCAAGCTCGCTGATCCATTGGATAGCTGCGCCCAGCCCGACAATGGCACCGGTATTGGGTGAGCCAGCCTCAAAGCGCCACGGTGCCGCAGCATAGGTAGTACCTTCTGTAAGGCTGACGGTGGAGATCATCGCGCCGCCGCCTTCCCAGGGTGGCATGTTATCCAGTAACGCCTTGCGGCCGTAAAGGATGCCGATACCGGTGGGCCCGTAAAGCTTGTGCCCGGAGAAGACATAGAAATCACAGTCCAGGTCCTGCACATCAACGGTGTGATGCATGACAGCCTGAGCACCGTCGATCAAGGTGATGACGCCCGCAGCTTTCGCCTGTGCCACCAGCGCCTTAACCGGATTTTCCGTCCCCAGCACGTTGGAAACGTGGGTGACGGCCAGCAGACGGGTCCGGCTGTCGATCAGCGCTGGCAACTGAGCGAGATCCAGCTCACCGTCGTCGGTCAGCGGAATAAAACGCACCTCTGCCCCGGTACGCTGCGCCACCATCTGCCACGGTACGATATTGGCATGATGCTCCATCTCCGTGATGATGATGTTATCGCCCGGCTGCAGCTGACTGCCGCCCCAGCTGTTGGCGACCAGGTTTATCGCCTCAGTGGTGCCTTTGACGAAAACAATCTCTTCAGCGGAGGCGGCATTGATGAAATGGGCAGCCTGAATGCGCACATTTTCCATTTCTGTGGTGGCTTCCGCACTCAGCGTATGGATCCCACGGTGTACGGCCGCATAACCGTGCTCATAGAAACGACTTTCTGCGTCAATGACCGCCTGTGGCTTTTGCGCGCTGGCCGCACTGTCGAGGTAGGCCAGCGGTTGCCCGTTGACCTCACGCGCCAGCAGCGGGAACTCCGCCCGAACGCGGGCCAGGTCAAATGTCATTGCAGGCCTCCTGGGAAACGCTGTGCAATACGCTGCATTACGGCTTCTTTCAGCGTTTCATCGGTAATAGCTTCGGTTAACTCTGCTGCAAACGCATAAATAATCATTCGCTGCGCGGCCGCTTCGTCAATACCGCGTGAGCGCAGATAGAACATCTGCTCTTCATCGATACGACCGATGGTTGCACCGTGACCGCACTTCACGTCATCTGCGTAGATTTCCAGCTGTGGCTTCGTATCCACTTCCGCCAGACGTCCCAGCAACAGGTTGTTATTGCTCATCTGACCATCGGTCTTCAGGGCATATTTCGCGACTTTGATATGACCGTTAAACACCGCACGGGCGCGATCGCGGACAATGGTTTTATGCCGCTGACGACTCTGACAGTAACCTTTGTTGTGCTCAAGATAAGTGCGGCTGTCGCAGACTTCTTTATCCAGCGGAAGCATCAGGCTGTTAATCACCAGATCGCTGCCCTCGCCTTCCAGCACGCTGCTGGTATTGTGGCGGGTCAGACCCGCACCCAGCAGGAAGCTGTGGCTCTGAACACGCACATCCCGACCCAGCGTCAGGTCATTGTGTGAAAAGTGGTAGCTGCTCTGATCTTCAAAACAGAGATTGTAATGGGTCAGCGCGGCGTTATTCCCGACGTCCGCCGTGAAGCGTGCCCCGGTAAAGTGCGTGGCGCCATTCAGGGTGAGGTAATGCTCAATCACCGTGGCTTCCGCCGCTTCATCCAGTTGCAGATGATGACGATAGTGAGAGGTATTCATCTCGCCGGTCGCACT
This sequence comes from Erwinia persicina NBRC 102418, assembly GCF_001571305.1. GTDB lineage: Bacteria > Pseudomonadota > Gammaproteobacteria > Enterobacterales > Enterobacteriaceae > Erwinia > Erwinia persicina. The sequence continues at coordinate 46,032 of NZ_BCTN01000003.1, forward strand.
GCCACTGCTGATATGCAGCAGGTACAGTGGGCGCGCGGCGGCTTTGCCACGCGGCAGCTGGATGGTCGTCACTTCTTCCGCCAGACTTTCCGTCAGGTGCAGGAAAACCTCGGGCTGAATAGGGGCACTCAGTTCGCGACGTTCTGCAGCCTGCGTGACCTGAATACTGAACAGATCGTGATCGGTGTCGCTCAGTGAAGACACAAAGCGGCCATCGACGAACACCAGACGTACGGCATCAATGGCCAGTGCAAGATTGTCGATCGCGGCACGGTCAAGAACCGCAGGCTGCGGCAGGACAAACTGCTGACCCAACAGGGTATCCAGCGGCGTGTACTTCCAGTTTTCCTGCTTGCGCGTCGGCAGACCTAAGCGCAGCAGCTGCTGCCAGTGCTGTTGGGCCTGCAGCGAACGGCTGTCACCCCGTGTTTCAAACAGGTGATGCCACTGCTGCAGTGCATTATCACTCTTGGTCGGTAAGCCAGCCATAGCCTTGCTCCTCTAACTGTTTAACCAGTGAGAAATCACCTGATTTCACAATTTTGCCCTGATACAGCACGTGGACAAAGTCCGGCTTGATGTAGTCAAGAATACGCTGGTAGTGCGTGACGATGATGAATGAACGTTTGCCATCGCGCAGATTATTCACGCCGTTGGCCACAATTTTCAGGGCATCAATATCCAGACCCGAATCCGTCTCATCGAGGATACACAGATCCGGCTCCAGGGCGGCCATCTGCAGAATATCATTACGCTTTTTCTCACCGCCGGAGAAACCGACGTTGACGGAGCGGGTCAGCAGATCTTCAGGCATTTTCAGCATCTGGATTTTATCTTCGATAAAGTCCTGGAAATCAAAGCGGTCCAGCGCTTCCTGCTCACGGTATTTACGCACCGCATTCACCGACGTTTGCAGGAAAAACTGGTTGCTGACCCCTGGGATCTCAACCGGATACTGGAAAGCCATAAAGATGCCTTCACCGGCACGATCTTCCGGGGACAGTTCCAGCAGGTCTTTGCCTTTGAACTCAACGCTACCGCCGGTCACTTCATAATCTTCACGCCCTGCCAGTGTGGCAGAAAGGGTACTTTTCCCTGAACCGTTTGGCCCCATGATGGCATGCACTTCTCCGGGCTTGATCTCCAGATTCAATCCACGCAGGATAGCTTTGTCTTCAACGCTTACCTGTAAATCTTTGATGCTTAACATAATGTTTCCTTCGCAGTGCATTCCGGCACCATGTCAATTCTTTGCGTGGGTTAACCCACGCTATGTTCAAGGCTGATGGCCAGCAGTTTCTGCGCTTCCACGGCGAATTCCAGCGGCAGCTCTGAGAAGACATCCTTGCAGAAACCATTAACGATCATGGAAATGGCATCGTCTTCACTGATCCCGCGCTGCAGGCAGTAGAACAGCTGATCTTCACCAATACGCGATGTCGTCGCTTCATGCTCCAGCTGCGCAGTGTTGTTGCGCACTTCCACATACGGGAAAGTATGTGCCCCACATTCAGCGCCAATCAGCATGGAATCACACTGGGTAAAGTTACGGGCGTTGGTGGCAGTTGGCATGATTTTGACCAGACCACGATAGGTGTTCTGGCTGGTGCCGGCAGAGATCCCTTTCGAGATAATGGTCGACTTGGTGTTTTTACCAATGTGGATCATCTTGGTGCCGGTATCTGCCTGCTGACGGCCGCTGGTCAGCGCCACGGAGAAGAACTCACCAATGGAGTTATCACCGCGCAGGATGACGCTGGGGTATTTCCAGGTAATCGCTGAACCGGTTTCAGACTGGGTCCATGACATCTTGCTGTTCTCGCCTTCGCACAGCGCGCGTTTCGTCACGAAGTTGAGAATACCGCCTTCTGAATCACCGCCTGAGAACCAGTTCTGCACCGTAGAGTATTTCACTTCAGCATCTTTGTGGATGATCACTTCCACTACCGCCGCATGAAGCTGGTAGGTGTCACGCACGGGTGCGGAACAGCCTTCGATGTAGCTGACGTAGCTTCCTTCATCGGCGATCAGGATGGTACGCTCGAACTGGCCGGTCTTCGCCGCATTGATGCGGAAGTAGGTCGACAGCTCCATCGGGCAGCGCACGCCTTTTGGGATATAAACGAAGGTGCCGTCCGATGCGACGGCAGAGTTCAGCGCCGCAAAGAAGTTGTCGTTTGCCGGCACAACCGTGCCCAGATACTGTTGCACCAGCTCCGGATGTTCGTGAATAGCCTCGCCGAAGGAGCAGAAGATAATGCCCTCTTTCGCCAGCTTATCGCGGTAAGTGGTGGACACTGACACCGAGTCAAAAATGGCATCAACAGCCACTTCCTGCCCTTCGCGTACCGGTACACCCAGCTGTTTGAAGGCGTCTTCCACTTCCTGGGTCAGATAGTTCGGCGCGTCGGTGCCAGAAGCCTGCGTGGCACCCGGCTCAGAAGCGCAACTGTCATCACAGTTACCGCAGGATGGGGCGGAATAGTAGCTGTAATCCTGATAATCGAGCTTTTTGTAGTTCGCCTTCAGCCAGTGTGGTTCTTCCATTTCAAGCCACGCGGCAAATGCCTTCAGGCGGAAGTCGAGCATCCACTGAGGTTCGTTACGTTTGGCCGAAATGGCGCGCACCACATCTTCGTTGATGCCGTGCTCAAATTCTTCGGTTTGCAGTTGGGTAAAGAAGCCCTCTTTATAGTTCTGAGGGCTGCCTTCCCAAACCTGTACATCATCAGATGTGTCAGTATTACTAGGCATAAAGTTCACTCAACGCCAAAGCTCTCACCACAGCCGCAGGCGTGTTGAGCTTTAGGGTTATTAAATTTGAAAATCTGATTCAGGCCTTCGCGCACGAAATCAACTTCCGTGCCGTCGATGTAGGGCATCGCCTGGAGGGGCACGATTAATACCGCGCCGTTATGGCTGAACACCAAATCATCCGCCGCTGATTCTTTCGCCATATCCATGGTGTAACCAAAGCCGGCACAGCCGGAAGTCTTCACTCCCAGCTTCAGGCCCTTAATCTCCGGGTCACCTGCAGCCAGGCTGATGATTTGTTTTGCTGCGCTGTCAGTGAGCGTCAGCCCTTTCCAGATAAAGTCCTCTGGAGAAAAAGTGGCAGGATTTGCTGATTGCATAATTTACCTCACGATACGATAGCCCTTCGGGCTAGTGTCCCTATGTTAGTGATAACCTGAACCACTTCAACCTCTTGTTTTGCAGGGATAAAGGCTTCAGGTCCATTTTAGAGACGCTTTTCTAAGTTTAGACCCTGTAAAACAGATTGCGCGTTGGCGAAAAGCAGCCCGACATGAAAAGATAAACGGTTGAAAACAAAATGTTTATATTTTGTTATCTGCAACTAAATCATACGTTCTGTAATTTTAGCTTTTTCTCATGCCGCATTTATCGGTATCACCAATTTTTCTGAGAGGTGGCATGTATCGATAAAAATTCCCTCTCAGTGATTGAATATTAACGCAGTTATAATATGATAATGATTATCATTAGCGCGAGTGGAACCCGTCATGAATCTGTCGATGAGTGCATGGCTGCAACATAAAATTGATGAATATAAGTTTTCCGTCCGTGATATCACCGTCGATTTCTATATGGCTCAGGCCAAATTAAACCGGCCTGAATGTTCTATTGAACAACTGCGTAAGTTCAATGACACCTGCCTGGATATGGCCGAGCTCTGCCAGTTAAACGGCGACGATCAGAGTTATCTGCACGCTCTGGGTAAACTTCATCAACGTCTGATTGTTGAGTTGAGCAACACCTCCCGCGAACGGCTGTACCGGATGCAGGCCTGGCAACTGGCGCGCCATTCCCTCAGTCGCTTATGTCATCAACTGGCAATGAACGGCGAATGGGATAAAGCCACCGTGTTGCAAAGCGAATTCGTTAAGCACGCGTCGTGGATTATGTGATCCTGAGGGGATTATACCGCGTGCTACGGATACGAAAAACCCCGTAAAAAACAGGGTTATCGCTCAGATTACCGCAGTAGTGAGACGGGACGTACAGCACAGGCGGTTCTGATCATCGAAAATTTCTATTTGCCACACCTGATGCCGCCGGCCAATGTGCACCGCCCGACAGACCCCACGCACTTCTCCTTCCCGGGCGGCACGCAGATGATTAGCATTAATTTCCAGCCCGACCACCTGCTGTTCGCCTGCGGTACAGAGGTAGCCTGCCATCGAGCCCAGAGTTTCTGCCAGTACCACCGAGGCGCCGCCGTGCAGCAGGCCAAACGGCTGCTTCGTGCGCCGGTCAACCGGCATCACCGCCTCAATCCTGTCTTCCGCCAGTACGGTAAAACATATGCCGATATGCTCAACCAGGGTTTCTTTACTGCCCTGATTAAGCTGTTCAAGCGTTGCCTGACGTTGCCAGATAGACATCAGATGATCTCCAGTAGTGCCTGCAGAGGATGGCGTATCCCGCTCCCTTCAACACGCTTCACCTGACTTCGGCAGGAATAGCCTGTCGACAGACAGCGCTGACGGGGCAGTTTTTGTAATGCCTGCTGCCAGGACAGAGCATAAATTCCCAGCGAATTATCAAGATTTTTGGCTTCGTGCCCGTAGGTTCCGGCCATGCCGCAGCACCCCACGCTGATGTTTTCAAGTGTTGCACCGAAGCGGGCAAAGATAGTTTCCCACTGTTTGACCGACCCGGGCAGTGCGGTCACTTCCGTACAGTGACCAAACAGATACCAGGCCTCCCCTTCTGCCGGCGACGGCGTTCGGACGGACACAACCGTCTGCAACCACTCATGAACCAGCTGAACATGGAAATCACCACGTTTTTCGCCCAGCACCTGCTGGTATTCATCGCGATAGCACAACACCAGCGCCGGATCGACGCCCACCAGCGGAATACCCAGTCTGGCCACGCGGTTGAGGAATTCTGAGGTCTTCCGCGCCGTGCGGGCAAACTGCTGCAGGAAGCCCTTAATATGCTGTGCTTTTCCGTTGGGTGAGAACGGCAGTACCACCGCCGTATAGCCCAGCTTTTCAATCAGCCGGACAAAGTCTGCAATCAGCTGGGCTTCGTAGTAACTGGTAAAGGGATCCTGCACCACCAGCACGCACTGCGCGCGCTGTTCCGCACTCATCAGTTCCAGATCGTCCAGCGTGGTGCCCAGCGCACGGTGCCCCGCCAGCTGCTGCTTCAGCGTCGGAGACGATAGCAGCGGCAGGTCAACCATACCGATATGCCGCTGACTGAGCGATTTCACCCACGGCTGACGCAGGAAGAAGTTAAAGGTTTTCGGCGCCTTCGCCATCAGCGGTGCATAACTTTCTACTGTTGCGACAAGGTAATCGCTGGCGGGTCGCAAATAACGGGTGTGGTACAACTGCAGGAAGCGTGAGCGGAAGCCCGGAACATCAATTTTAATCGGGCACTGTGTCGAACAGGCTTTACACGCCAGACAGCCCGACATCGCCTCTTTGACCTCATGTGAAAAATCATACTGGCCGCGTTTTGCCTGCCAGCTGTTGCGGGTTCGCTGGATCATCCCACGCAGGCTGATCCCTTTCGACGGCAGTTGCTGCTCCAGCACCTGCGGATCGACGCCCTGCTCTGCCAGCAGGCGCAACCATTCACGCGTGAGCGTGGCACGTCCTTTTGGCGAGTGCATCCGGTTACTGGTGATTTTCATCGACGGACACATGGGGCTTTTCACGTCAAAGTTAAAGCACAAACCATTGCCGTTACACTCCATCGCCCCCCGCCAGTCGGTGCGAACGTTAACCGGGATCTGGCGATCCCAGGTTCCGCGTTTGTCTGCATCGACTTTCAGCATCGGGTCTTCAACCCCAAGGGGCGCACAGATTTTGCCAGGATTAAGCCGGTTAGCCGGGTCGAAAGCAGCCTTAATACGGCGAAGTTCGCCGTAAAGCGCATCGCCGAAGAACGACGGGCTGTATTCAGCACGGAAACCTTTACCATGCTCCCCCCACAGCAGGCCACCGTAGCGTGCCGTCAGTGCCACCACCTCATCGGAGATCTGCTTCATCAGCCTCTCCTGCTGCGGGTCACACATGTCCAGCGCCGGACGCACGTGCAGCACGCCGGCGTCGACGTGGCCGAACATGCCGTAGCTCAGGTTATGTCCGTCGAGTAGTGCGCGGAATTCCACAATATAGTCAGCGAGGTTCTGCGGCGGTACACAGGTGTCTTCAACAAAGGGAATCGGCTTGGCACGCCCTTTGGCGTTACCCAGCAGGCCCACCGCTTTTTTACGCATGCCATAGATACGTTCAATTCCGGCGACATCGTTACAAAGCTGGTAACCGATGACCCCACCCTCCTGCTGCACCATCAGGGCGTCCAGACGCTGGCACAGCGCATCCACCTGACTGTCGATCAGCGTTTTATCGTTCCCAGCAAACTCAACCATATTCAGGCCGAGCATCTCTTTATCAGGGATATCTGTGATCAGCTCGCTGACGGAATGCCAGACGATATCTTCCCGCGCCAGGTTCAACACCTTTGAGTCCACAGTTTCGACCGACAGGGCATTGGCTGCCACCATGAAGGGGGCATTGCGCAGCGCTGAATCAAAGGAGTCATATTTGATATTCACCAGCCGCCGTACTTTCGGTATCGGGGTGATATCCAGCGTGGCTTCAGCGATAAACGCCAGCGTCCCTTCGGCACCGCACAAAATGCGCGTCAGATCGACCTGCTGCAGATCATCGCTCAGGACATGGCGCAGATCGTAGCCGGTGAGGAAACGGTTAAGTTTGGGAAATTTTTCGATAATCAGGTCGCGCTGCAGACGGCAACGGTCCAGCACGACGCGATAAATCTGACCCTCTTTACCCGGCTGCTCTGCCCGTTTTTCTGCTTCACTGACCGGTATCGCGCAGGTATCCAGCACCTCCCCACCCAGCAGGACCGCTTTCAGCCCCAGCACATGATCAGAGGTCTTACCATAGACCAGCGACCCCTGACCGGATGCATCGGTGTTGATCATCCCCCCCAGGGTGGCACGGTTACTGGTAGACAGTTCGGGCGAGAAAAAATAGCCGAAAGGCTTGAGGTAAGCATTGAGCTGATCTTTGATCACGCCAGCTTCAACCCTCACCCAGCCCTCTTCAACATTAATCTCCAGAATCCGCTTCATATGGCGTGACATATCCACCACAATGCCCTGGTTCAGAGACTGGCCATTGGTGCCGGTGCCGCCGCCGCGCGGTGCGAAAACCAGCGAGGCGAAGCGGGTCTCCGCGGCCAGGCGCGCAATCAGCGCCACGTCAGCAGTGGAGCGGGGAAAAATGACCGCGTCCGGCAGCAGCTGATAGATGCTGTTGTCGGTGGACATGATCAGACGGTCAGCATAGCTTGTCGCCGTATCGCCAGTAAAACCATCCTGTTTTAAGGCATCCAAAAAACTCAGCACCAGCGGAACGAGACCCGGCGCCTGGGAAATCTGTGGGATCATTATCGGGTGACCAAAATGTTAGGTGAATCGTTTGCGTTGCTTATACTGCGCAGTTATCCGTTTTATCACATTTTTTTATGACCTGCCGTTATTTCAAAAAACGAAGCAAAAGAATAACCTGTTGTCTCTGTCACCAAAGCGTTTCATGCGTCATGATGAAAACGTCAGGGTCAGCCGAATCAAAGCGTCTGCGCTGCTTTTAAGCGTGAAATCGTATTTTACCTGAGGTCATTATTAGTCGATGAAGAACCCGCAAACTGGTTGGGATCTACCGCAAATCGTGTTTTTACTGCTGTTTATCAGCCTGACGATCGTGGCGTGTTTCTGGGTTGTACAACCCTTTATTCTGGGATTTGCCTGGGCCAGCATGGTGGTGATCGCCACCTGGCCCCTGATGATTAAAATTCAGGGCTGGCTCTGGGGCCGCCGCGGACTGGCGGTACTGGTGATGACCCTGCTGCTGATTCTGGTGTTTATTATCCCTGTCGCCCTGCTGGTCAACAGCCTGATAGAGAACAGTGCTCCGCTTTTTGCCTGGCTCAGTTCCGGTCACGTACAGATGCCGGAGTTACACTGGCTGAGAAGCACCCCGCTGGTAGGCAGAAAACTCTATTCGGCTTACCACAACCTGGTGGCGGGAGGGGGCTCGGCGCTGATTGCACAGATACAGCCTTATATAGGCCGCACAACCGGATTCTTCTTCGCCCAGGCCGGTCATTTTGGCCGTTTTATGATGCATATCGGCCTGATGTTGCTGTTCAGTGTGCTGCTGTACTGGCGCGGTGAACAGGTCGGTCACGGCATCCGCCACTTCGCTTTTCGTCTGGCGTCACGTCGGGGTGACGCTGCCGTGTTACTGGCGGGACAGGCGATTCGTGCTGTCGCTCTCGGAGTGGTGGTCACGGCGTTGGTTCAGGGTGTCCTGGGGGGGATTGGTCTCGCCATCTCCGGTATTCCTTATGCCGCCATCCTGACGGTACTGATGATTCTTTCCTGCCTGGTTCAGTTAGGCCCCTTGATTGTCCTGGTTCCGGCCATTATCTGGTTGTACTGGAGTGGCGACACCACCTGGGGCACCGTACTGCTGGTCTGGAGCTGCGTCGTTGGCACGCTAGACAACGTGTTGCGGCCGATGCTGATCCGTATGGGGGCAGACCTGCCGCTGATCCTGATCCTCTCTGGTGTCATCGGGGGTTTAATCGCTTTTGGCATGATTGGATTGTTTATCGGGCCGGTGGTACTGGCTGTGTCTTACCGTCTGGTTTCCGTCTGGGTGCATGAAGCGCCCGCCCCCGATGAGGATCCCCTGGCAGTCGTGGAAGAACTGGCGGAAATTGAAGCCGAATCGTACCATTCTAAGCCATAGTTTCCTGTCGTTTGCAGCCGGTTTTCCGGCTGCAAACATTAATATCTGGAATATTTCTTTTTCTGAACATCGGATTCCTATTAGTAGAATTTATCACTAAACCGCTGTTTTTAGCCTTTCAAGGCTACACTTCGCTTCATTGCTGATGTTTTGTTCGCCTTCCGTCGTTAAAAATCCCCTTCTGCGTGAAAAAGTATTATGAGTTTTAAACTAATGAGATGATTCTTAAAGACGTCAGGAACGCGGTTGCATAGTATGGCTATCAAGTTTGAAACCAGACCAACGGTTTCTGAACAAAGTATTCCCCTGAGTAAAGAATTGCTGTGTGTAGTCTTTGCCCATCCCCTGTGATGGGCTTTTTTTTGCCTGAAATTTGTCAAAAAAAAGACGCCCCCTGAGAGGACGTCTGTAAGAGAAGATCGCGTTTTCTGACAGCGTTGCAGCTTACTTTTTCAGTTCTGCCAGACTCAACCAGGTTTGCACGACGGTATCCGGGTTCAGGGACAGACTGTCAATCCCCTCCTCCATCAGCCATGCGGCAAAATCCTCGTGATCGGATGGGCCCTGCCCGCAAATACCTACGTACTTGCCCTGCTTCTTCGCGGCGCGGATCGCCATCGACAGCAGTGCTTTCACCGCATCATTACGCTCGTCGAACAGTTCTGAAACCACGCCGGAGTCGCGGTCAAGGCCCAGCGTCAGCTGAGTCATATCATTTGAGCCGATGGAGAAACCATCAAAATAGTGCAGGAACGCTTCCGCCAGCAGAGCGTTTGACGGGATTTCGCACATCATGATGATTTTCAGCCCGTTTTCACCGCGCTTGAGCCCCTGACGTTCCAGCTCTTCAACGACTGCCTTCGCCTGAGCCACGGTGCGGACAAACGGCACCATGATCTCAACGTTGGTCAGCCCCATCTCATTACGTACCCGCTTCACCGCTGCACACTCCAGCGCGAAACAGTCGCGGAAGCTGTCGGCCACATAGCGCCCGGCCCCGCGGAAGCCCAGCATCGGGTTCTCCTCTTCAGGCTCGTAGTGCTCGCCGCCCACCAGGTTAGCATATTCGTTAGTTTTGAAATCAGACAGACGCACAATCACACGCTTAGGGGCAAAAGCCGCACCCAGAGTGGCGATCCCTTCCGTCAGTCGGCCCACGTAAAATTCCACAGGGTCATCAAAACCTTTCATCAACGAACGGATCTGCTGCTGCAGTTCCGGGGTCTGCTTATCGAACTCCAGTAGTGCTTTCGGATGCACCCCGATCATACGGTTAATGATGAACTCCAGACGCGCCAGCCCCACGCCCTCATTGGGCAAACAGGCAAAGTCAAAAGCACGGTCAGGGTTGCCGACGTTCATCATGATCTTCAGCGGCAACGACGGCATTTCGTCTACCTGCGAACTTTTGACCTCAAAGTCGAGCATTTCATTGTAAACGTAACCGGTGTCCCCTTCGGCACAGGAAACCGTCACCTGATGCCCGTCTTTCAGGATATCGGTAGCATTCCCACAGCCTACCACCGCCGGAATACCCAGCTCGCGCGCGATAATGGCAGCATGGCAGGTACGTCCCCCACGATTGGTGACAATGGCAGAAGCCTTTTTCATGATCGGTTCCCAGTCCGGATCGGTCATGTCGGTGACCAGCACATCCCCTTTTTCAATGCGGTTCATTTCGCTGATATCGTGAATAACTTTCACCTCACCGGCACCGATACGATGGCCAATAGCGCGTCCTTCGACCACTACACTGCCTTTACCCTGCAGCGTGTAACGCTCCATCACCGACCCGTTAGAACGGACCGTCTCCGGGCGCGCCTGCACGATAAACAGTTTTCCGGTATGCCCGTCTTTAGCCCACTCAATATCCATCGGCCGCTGATAGTGTTTTTCAATCTGCACCGCCTGTGCCGCCAGCGCTTCTACTTCGCTGTCAGTCAGGGAGAATCTGTCACGATCGGCTTCAGGCACATCTTCAATTCTGACCTGCTCACCATGTTCCCTGGAATCGGCGTAAACCATGCGGATTTTTTTCGATCCCATGTTACGACGCACGATCGCCGGACGGCCTGCGGCCAGAGTCGGCTTATGCACATAAAATTCATCCGGGTTTACAGCCCCCTGCACCACCATTTCTCCTAACCCCAGCGCAGAGGTGATAAAGACCACCTGGTCGAACCCTGACTCGGTATCAATGGTGAACATCACGCCAGAGGAGGCGAGGTCAGAACGCACCATCCGCTGAACCCCGGCGGAGAGCGCTACGCCGCGATGGTCATAGCCCTGATGGACGCGATAAGAGATGGCACGATCGTTAAATAACGAGGCATAGACATGCTTCACCGCCACCAGCACTGCATCATACCCCTGAACATTCAGGAAGGTCTCCTGCTGTCCGGCGAAGGAAGCATCGGGCATATCTTCGGCCGTGGCAGAAGAGCGAACCGCGAACGACGCCTCGGCATCATCAGCAGAGAGCTGGTTATAGGCTTCGTGAATCGCTTTTTCCAGCTCAGGCGTGAATGGCGTTTCGACTATCCACTGACGGATCTGTTTACCCGCTTTTGCCAGTTCATCAACATCATCAATATTGGTCTTATCCAGCAGCGCATAGATACGCTGGTTGACGCCGCTTTGATCGAGAAACAGGTTGAACGCTTCTGAGGTTGTCGCAAAGCCGTTAGGCACGGAAACGCCCAGTGACGACAAGTTAGTAATCATTTCACCCAGAGAGGCATTTTTCCCCCCCACCCGATCTACATCGTTCATGCCAAGCTGGTTATACCAGAGCACAAGCGGCAATTCGCCTTTATTGGACATTGAAGCAATCCTTGTAAGATTTAATTAAGAATATTAGGGACACAGCATTGCTTTCTGAGACTCGCACATATAGGCAGGATTGATAAAGTGTTGAATCGTTCAAGCAACGGCTAAATTTATTTTTTAAGAATACTCCGCCTTAAAAACCGCGTTGCGCAACATAGAAGATGATTAACCACCCTTAATTTTCAAGTAGATACGATAAAATCATTATCGTCGGGTTAATATAACTTGCGCAACAAAAAAGGATTCCCTGCGCGAATGTTTTAAAATGAAAGGGCGGTAAAGATGAATAGTAAACAGAAACGTGATTTCATTTTAAGTCACAATCTGCGATTCGTCTTATTTTATAAAAATAAAAAGTTCATATCATTAGTTAATGGTTTTTTTGTTTTATTTTGCAGGCGAAATCACGATTTGCTTTATTGATGCAGATTAATTTAGTCTGCTATGCCCCCTCGTAAGCGGAGAGAAAATGGACGTGAACGCTGAACGCAGTGTTTTTTATATTTCCGACGGCACGGCGATTACGGCCGAGGTGCTGGGCCATGCCGTACTGTCTCAGTTTCCTGTTGCTACCCAGAGCGTCACCCTGCCTTTTGTCGAAAATGTGCAGCGTGCTCAGGCCGTGAAAGCACAAATCAATGCGCTGTATCAGCAGAGTGGCGTGCGGCCACTGGTATTTATTTCGATTGTCACGCCAGAAATCCGCGACATCATCTTAGAGAGCGATGGCTTCTGCCAGGATATTGTTCAGTCTCTGGTGGCCCCACTCCAGCAGGAACTCGGGGTTGAACCGGATCCTATCGCTAACCGTACGCACGGACTGACGGCCGGAAATCTCGGCAAGTACGATGCCCGTATTGCCGCCATTGACTATACCCTGGCGCACGACGACGGGATCTCGTTACGCGGGCTGGAAGCGGCTCAGGTGATCCTGTTAGGCGTATCGCGCTGTGGCAAAACTCCGACCAGCCTCTACCTGGCAATGCAGTTCGGCATCCGCGCGGCGAATTATCCCTTTATCGCTGACGATATGGATAACCTGAAGCTTCCCCCGGCGCTTAAGCCCTTCCAGAATAAACTGTTCGGACTGACCATTGATCCGGAACGCCTTGCGGCTATTCGCCAGGAAAGGGCAGAAAACACCCGGTATGCATCAATGCGCCAGTGCCGGCTTGAGGTGGGGGAAGTGGAAGCCCTGTTCCGCACCCATCAGATCCGTTACCTTAACAGTACCAATTATTCGGTTGAGGAGATCGCCACTAAAATCCTCGATATCATGGGTCTTACAAGACGTATGTACTGATTTTCCCACCTCCGGCGCGGCTCACTGGCGCCGGAAATGCGATAACCCTGCTGTTTTGCGGTTGAAATCATCGCGGTTTGGTTTAAGGTGAACGCCATTACTTCCCGGTATTCCTGCCGTTGCGAAGACAAATTTTAGAGACCGCCATGAACAAAACAGATGAACTGCGGACCGCGCGCATCGACAGCCTGGTGACGCCTGCTGAACTGCAGGATCGCCTGCCGATCACGCCAGCCATCGTCGAGAACGTCACCACATCACGTCAAAAGATCTCCCGCATCCTGAACGGTGAAGATAAGCGCCTGCTGGTGGTGGTTGGCCCCTGCTCGCTTCACGATCCTGCCGCCGCACTGGAGTATGCAGAGCGTCTTAATGCCCTGCGGGATAAGTATCATTCCCGTCTGGAAATCGTTATGCGTGCCTATTTCGAAAAACCGCGCACGGTGGTGGGCTGGAAGGGATTGATTTCCGACCCTGACCTGGACGGCAGCTTCAGGCTCAATCACGGGCTGGCAGTGGCGAGAAAGCTACTGCTGGATATTAATGCGCTGGGCATGCCCACTGCCACCGAGTTTCTGGATATGGTGATCGGGCAGTTTATTGCCGATCTGATTAGCTGGGGAGCCATTGGTGCCCGCACCACGGAAAGCCAGATCCATCGCGAAATGGCCTCCGCCCTCTCCTGTCCGGTCGGTTTTAAAAACGGTACCGATGGCAATACACGCATTGCCGTCGATGCTATCCGGGCAGCGCGCGTCAGCCATATGTTTCTGTCGCCGGATAAGCACGGTCAGATGACCATTTATCAGACCAGCGGGAATCCGTCCGGGCATATCATCATGCGTGGTGGTAAAACCCCCAATTACCATGCGCAGGATATTGCGGATGCCGTCGCCCATCTGCGTGAATTTCACCTGCCTGAGCAACTGGTGGTCGATTTCAGCCACGGCAACTGTCTTAAACAGCACCGCCTGCAAAAAGCAGTATCCGACAGCATCGCACAGCAGATCCGCAGCGGATCGACGGCCATTGCCGGTGTGATGATCGAAAGTTTTCTGCAGGAAGGGACGCAGAAAGTGATCCGCGACACTCCGCTGGTCTATGGCCAGTCGATTACCGACCCCTGTCTGGGCTGGGACGACACGGCCAGTGTCCTGCAGCAGTTGGCAGACGCTGTCGACAGCCGCTTCTGATTGCCTGAGCCGGCCCCTTGCGGGTCGGCTTTTTCCGCTTCATCCCCCCTTTTGCGCAAACTGTTTCCTCAACGTTAATTTTTGCTTGCACACCGCCGCCTTTCATTGATAATGATTATCATTATGATAATGAATCCCTTTTCCTTTTAGCAACTTCCTTGAGGACACAGCATTGACGGCACACTACCCGCACTACTGCGAATTAAAACAACAGCACCCGGAAAAATACGCCCGCGACCTGGCCGCAATGATGGGGATCAGTGAGGCGGAACTGACATTCGCCCGTATCGGACATCAGGCCCGGATGCTGCGCCCTGCTATGCGTGAGTTGCTGCATGCGCTGGAAGCGGTGGGAGAAACCAAATGCATCACCCGCAACGACTATGCTGTGCACGAGCACCTCGGCGTATTCAGCAATATTCATCTTAACGACCACGCAGGTATCGTGCTGAATCCGCGTGCGCTGGATCTGCGGGTATTTGTTAATCAGTGGGCCAGCGTTTTCCATCTGCAGGAGATGACCGGCCACGGCGAACGTCAGAGTATTCAGTTTTTTGACCTGCACGGTGATGCAGTGCTGAAAGTGTATACCACCGAAAATACCCACATGGATGCCTGGCAGCAGCTGATTGCCGGCTACCGGTCAGAATCGCCAGCGTCTTTCAGCGTGACCACCGCCATCCCCCCCACCTTTGCCGGTGAGATTGACGCGGCACGAATTGAGTCTGAATGGCGGGCGATGACGGATGTGCACCAGTTTTTCCGCCTGCTGAAAAAGCATGATGTCTCACGGCAGCAGGCCTTCCGTGCCGTCAGCGACGATCTGGCCTGGCAGGTCAGCAATCCGTCGCTGGCCAGGTTACTGGACCAGGTCTGTCAGGATGGCAATGAGATCATGATATTTGTCGGAAACCGTGCCTGCGTACAGATCTTTACCGGTACGATTGAAAAAGTCATGCCGATGCGTAACTGGCTGAACATCTTTAATCCGGCCTTCACCCTGCATCTTCAGGAGGAGCAGATTGCTGAAAGCTGGATCACCCGCAAGCCGACTGCCGATGGGATGGTCACCAGCCTGGAGCTGTTTGCCGCCGACGGGACACAGATTGCCCAGATCTACGGTCAGCGCAGCGAAGGCCAGCCGGAACAACCGCGCTGGCGTGAGCAGCTGGCGGCTCTCAGCGTGAAAGGAGATAATCTGTGAAAGCCGCCCTGTTCGCCCTGTTCGCCCTGCCGCTGGCGTTCACCGCCGCCGCGACAGAGCGCATTGTCAGTATCGGTGGCGATGTCACTCAAATCATCTATGCCCTTGATGCCCAGCAGGCACTGGTCGCACGCGACAGTACCAGTCTGCATCCGGCCGTGGTCAAAAAACTGCCTGACGTCGGCTATATGCGCCAGTTAAATGCTGAAGGTATTCTGGCGCTGAAACCCACGCTGGTGATCGCCAGCGAACTGGCCAAACCGACACTGGCCCTGCAGCAGGTCGCGCAAAATGGTGTGAAAGTGGTGGATGTCACGGGAAGAGCCGATATCGCCGCCATCAGTGAAAAGATTGCGACAGTTGCCGCCACCCTGCATCGTGAAGAGGCCGGAAGCGCTTTACAGGCCCGGGTAAAAAAACAGCTGGCCAGCATCCCGGCTAAACCGCTGCCGGTCAAGGTGCTGTTTATCCTCGCTCACCAGGGAATGGGCACCATGGCAGCCGGCAGCGAGACCTCCGCCGATGCGGCGATCAAGGCTGCCGGTTTGCAGAATGCGATGGCCAGTATCCGTCGCTATCAGCCGCTGTCGCAGGAGGGCGTGATCGCCAGCGCCCCGCAGTTAATTGTGGCAACGCGCGACGGTATTAAAACATTGGGCGGTGAAGCGAATCTCTGGAAACTGCCGGGTATCGCACTGACGCCGGCAGGCCAGCATCAGCAGTTGCTGGTGGTGGATGATATGGCGCTGCTCGGCTTCGGTATCGATACCCCGGGCGCGATCCTGAAACTGCGTCAGGCGGCGGAAGCCCTGCCGTGATGCCGGTAAGAACGCTGCGCTGGCTGGGCGTCCTCTTTATGCTGTTAGTTGTCCTGGCCTTCAGTGCGGCTAACACCGGGGCGATGTCGCTGACCCTCCCCGCACTATGGCGGTCCGGGTTTGATGGCAGTCTCTGGCAAATCTGGTTTACCATCCGTCTGCCCCGGGTTTTGCTGGCGGTGATTGTAGGCGGCGCGCTGGCCCTGTCCGGATGTGTCATGCAGGGGCTGTTTCGCAACCCCCTGGCCGATCCCGGTCTGCTCGGCATCAGCAGCGGCGCAGCACTGGCCGTCGCGATTTCTATCGTCCTTTCGCTGTCATTACCCGGCGTGCTGATGCTTTACCTGCCCTTACTGGCGGCCTTTCTCGGCAGTCTGGCCGTTACGCTGGTGATCTTTCTGCTGAGTCGACAGGGTCTGACCGGTCTGAGCCGTCTGCTGCTGGTGGGCATTGCCATTAACGCGCTTTGCGGCGCGGCGGTGGGGGTACTTTCCTGGCTGAGTACCGACCAGCAGCTGCGACAGTTGTCACTGTGGGGGATGGGCAGCCTGGGTCAGGCGCAGTGGCCTACCGTTCTGGTGTGCGCCTCGGTCGTCGTGCCCTGCATGGTGCTGGTTCAGCGCCTGGCAATCCGTCTCAATCTGCTCCAGCTGGGCGAAGAAGAGGCGCACTATCTGGGGGTGGACGTGGCGCGCACCCAGCGCTATTTGCTGGTATTGAGCGCCTTTCTGGTGGCCTCTGCCGTTGCCGTCAGCGGCGTGATCGGTTTTATTGGCCTGGTCGTGCCGCATCTGATGCGTTTCTGGCTGGGCGGCGATCACCGCTGGCTGCTGCCTTCATCACTGATGAGCGGTGCGATCCTGCTGCTTCTGGCCGATACTCTGGCGCGTACCCTCGTCGCCCCGGCGGAAATGCCGGTGGGTCTGCTGACCAGCCTGATCGGCGGCCCCTGGTTCCTGTGGCTAATCCTGCGCCGCCGTGGAGGTCTTAATGGCTGATGAACTGCGTGCCAGCGGGCTGAGTTACCAGCGGGACCAGCGCTGGCTGATTGACGATGTATCCCTCACCCTTAAACCCGGTGAGCTGGTTTCACTGATTGGCCCAAACGGTGCGGGGAAGTCAACGCTGTTACGCCTGCTGACCGGGTTTATCCCCCCTCACCGGGGTCAGTGTCTGTTAAACGGCGAGCCGCTGGCGCAGTGGTCGGCAGCACGACTTTCACGGCAGCGCGCGGTTATGCGCCAGCAAAGCAGCATGGCTTTTCCACTCAGTGTGTTTGATGTGGTGGCAATGGGCCGCGCGCCCTGGCATGGCCCGGTGCAGCCGGTCGTGGAAGCGGTGATGGCATTAACCGGCTGCGACGGGCTGGCCCGACGCGACTATCTGCAACTTTCCGGCGGAGAACAGCAGCGGGTGCAGCTTGCCAGGGCGCTGGCCCAGCTATGGCGGCAGGATGGGCCTTATGGCTGGCTGTTCCTGGATGAACCGACATCAGCACTGGATCTTTATCATCAGCAGCACCTGTTGCGTTTGCTGTCGCAGCTGACGCAGCGATATGCACTCAACGTCTGCTGTGTTCTGCACGATCTGAACCTCGCTTCGCTATGGTCCGACCGGGTGATGCTGCTGGCTGAGAGCCGGCTGGTGGCGCAGGGCCGGCCAGAGGAGGTGCTGAATGAAGCCACACTGAAGCGCTGGTATCACGCTGATGTGCTGGTGCACCCCCATCTGACCGAGGGGGTACCCCAAATCGCGCTGCGTCGCTAGCTGGAGCAGCTCACTTCCAGCTTTTTACCCCATTCCGGCGGGCGACGCGTCAGATCAGCAAACTCTGGCAGGTCATCAAACGGACGCAACAGCGCCTGATGCAGTCGGGTCAGTGCGCTGATATCCTCCTGTTCTGCCTGTTCTATCGCCTGCTGCGCCAGGTAATTGCGCAGAACCAGCGCCGGATTGGCCAGCCTCATCGCCTGCTGCCGTTCATCGTCGCTGCGCTCCTCCTGTAACAGGCGCTGACGGTAGACATTGTACCAGTCGTCAAACGCCTCCCGATCGATAAACTCATCGCGCAGCGGCGAGCGGGACGCCTGCTGTTCCGTCTGGCTCAACTGCCGGAACGTGCGGGTATAGTCACTGCCCTCTTTCGTCATCAGCGACAACAGGCCTGTCAGAATATGATTATCGTCTTTACCGGCCGTCAGCAGGCCCAGCTTCGCGCGCATTTTTTCACCCCAGCAGCGCATCAGCTCTGTTTCGTATCCTGAAAGCGCCTGTTTTAACTGTTCGGTGCTCATCAGGCCCGACAGCGCGTGTGCCAGACGATTAAGGTTCCACAGACCGATCATCGGCTGATTTTCAAAGCTGTAACGCCCCTGGTGATCGGAGTGGTTACAGATAAAGCCCGGCTGATAGTCATCCAGGAAGCCATAAGGACCATAGTCCAGGGTCAGACCCAGAATCGACATGTTGTCAGTGTTCATGACGCCGTGCGCAAATCCCACGCTCTGCCAGCCCGCAATCAAACGGGCGGTGCGTTTCACCACGTCGCTAAACCACAGCAGATACTTATCCGGTTCCTGCTGCCACTGCGGCCAGTGGTGACGGATAACGTAGTCGGCCAGTCGGGTAACATTGTCCTGCTGGCCGAGATAATAGAAGTGTTCAAAGTGGCCGAAACGCACGTGGCTCTCTGCCACGCGCAGCAGCATGGCACCAGGTTCGGCCGTTTCGCGGTAAACCGGCTCATCGCTGGTGACCACCGTTAGCGCACGCGAAGTGGCAATGCCCAGCGCATGCATCGCTTCAGAGGCGAGGAACTCACGCAGCGTGGAGCGCAGTACAGCCCGACCATCCCCCATTCGCGAATAGGGGGTCAGTCCGGCTCCTTTCAGGTGCCAGTCAACTTTACGGCCATCAGAGAGCTGTTGCTCCCCCAGTAACAGGCCACGACCGTCACCCAGCTGCCCCGCCCAAACGCCAAACTGATGCCCACTGTAAACCTGGGCCAGCGGTTGCATACCCGCCAGACGCGTCTCACCGCTCCACAGGCCGACATGCTCCGCGCTGAACAGGCTGTCATCAAGGCCCAGCTCCTGCGCCAGCGGCGCACTGTGATACAGCAGTCGGGGATTTTTTAACGGCGTTGGCTCTACAGCGGTGTAAAAACCACTCAGCTCCTGATACCAGGTGTTATTGAATTGCATGGCGCCTCCATCAGTGCCATTGGGAACATCCCCGCTGACGCATACAGTGTAGTGCGCGGCGAGGCTGGCAAACACAGAGATTTTTCAGGGTTATTGCAACACGCGTTCCCAAAGTGGCTCGGGAGGGGCCGTCAGGAGAATCAACTCGTCTTCACAGACGGAGGGGAAGAGTGCACTTTGAATACCATCAAAAGCATAGTCACGGATCGTTTGCAGTCCGTTTAAGTCATCCACCCCCTGCACCACAACTTCCTGGCAGTGGGGTTTGATATGATCGAGGATAGCGCTGATAAAGGGATGGAAAGATAACCGTTTAATATTATGCTGGATAAAGACCCTATCCAGTTTAATACGATAAAAGAGATCGTCAAAAACCGCCTTTGACGTCGACTTTCCCGCACCATAATTACTCAGACTTAAGCTAAATTTCTCACTCAGTGCCTGCAGAGTATTATTATCTCTGCCTGCATTTAAACCAGGAAAGCTTTCGCTGATTTCCAGCTCAATGCAATCAATCTGGCACATCCTTTTCAGAAGAAACTCACTGCCGAGGATAGTCTCGGCAAGTGGCATATCAATATTAATAGCCACTTTAATGCCATGGTTACTGAAAAATTCGTAATGTTTTTCCAGCACATTAATTTGTTGCTGCAACAACAGGACACGCTGCCGGTCATTTAATAATACCGTCAGGATCTCCTGTGGCATGGCAACATTAGCGCTTGCATGGGTAAAGTGAGTTAACATTTCAACAGACGATAATCGCCCGCCAGGAGTGTATACCGGGCAGAATGCTGTGTAAGTTTGACAATCTGCTTCCAGAAAGATGTTCATCTTATTTCGCCATTATTAAGCGGCACTCACCGCATCCTATATCAACAAAATAGGACAAGCAACAGTGTAAAGAGACCGTCACTTTGCGGAAATTCAATTGCAGTGTGCTTTTGCTTCTAATCCAGAACGTTAAGCTAACACAAAACTGACATAAACGTTGCTTTTCGCTATCACTCATCTGGCAGGAGAAATAAATTCTGTGGTTTCTTTTTAGCTCTTTTTTACTAAAAAGTGGTCAGATGTCACCTGAAAAGCGACTTAAGGACAATTATCAGTAAAGATGTATTTTAAATCCATTTCATGATTTTAAAGCTTCCTTCCACTATTTACAGGCAAAAAAACGTTGTCTCCGGGGCTGATTAAATACGCCTTGCCTGCCAGAATACTTTTCGCCAGTAAACATTATCCAGTGACGAACGCGTCACGCCCTGACTGGTGGAAGCATGGATAAACTGATTGTCTGTGTCGTAAATTCCCACGTGCAGACCATTTTCTCCACTGCCCGTTTTGAAGAAAACCAGATCGCCAGGTAATAACTGTGATTTGTCGATGCGGGTCCCGATATCGGTCTGCGCAGAAGTGGTGCGGGGTAGCTGCATATTAAAACGATCGCGAAAGGTCAGATAAACAAAACCTGAGCAGTCAACACCACCGCGACTCATGCCGCCATAACGATACGGGGCACCGCGCCACTGCCCCAGCTGATCGTTAAGCTGCGCTATAACGGTGATTGAATCAGAAAGCCGGCCATCCGGCGCCGGAGCACGGCTACTACAACCTGCCAGCATGATCACTAACAGCAGAAACCAGTAACGCATAACACATCCCTCAGTAGCAACATCAGTAACCTGACGGCAGTCTTCAGATAAGGCTGTTCAGCACAGCGTGGTCAACAACGACTGGCCTTCACTCTTCAGCAAACGAAACGACACGCCATACAGCGCGCTGAGATGTTCAGGCGTCAGTACCTGGCCCGGATGCCCCTGTAATGCACTCTGCCCAGGCCGCATCAGCCAGATGCTGTCGGCATAGCGCAGGGAGTGATTGATATCGTGACTGCTCATAATGACACTCACACCTTTTGCCGTTATCGCCGGAAGAAGAGTGTCGAAGGCCACCTGCTGGGCTATATCCAGCCCGGTTAACGGCTCATCGAGCAGCAACAGTTTACCTTCCGGTTGGCTAATCTGTAAAAAGACAGCGGCCAGCCGTACGCGCTGCCATTCACCCCCGGAGAGTTGAGTGAGTGGCCGGGCAAGTTTATCGTCCAGCAGTAACGCCTTAGCCAGTGACTGCAGCATCTGTTGCGATTCAATACCCTGTTGCTGCACATGCATCATAAGGTAATGCCAGACCGGCATCTGCCCCGGAGGCTGCTGCTGTTGTGGCAGATAAGCGCGCTGGCGAGCCAGATGCCGTCCAGGCCATGCCCCCACCGGGAGCCCCGCCAACGTCACGTTCCCCTCACAGGGGAGCAGTCCGGCTATAGCGGTCAGGAGTGAGCTTTTGCCCGCGCCATTAGGCCCCACCAGATGAATAACCTGCCCGGCTCCGACGCGAGCGCTGAAAGGAAACAAGCGCCCTTCCAGCGCAACGCCTGTTAATTCCAGCAGCATACGTTATGCCAGCGCCTTGTGGATAAGCGCGACCAGTTGCGGGTCGTTGGGTGCGGTATCTGGCGAGAAACGCTGCAGCACCGTACCATCACGCCCAATAATAAACTTTTCAAAATTCCACAGGATATCTCCTGGCTGCTTCGGCGCACGTCCTTTACTGCTCATACGCGCCAGGAAGCCACTCCCCTCGGGCGCTGTCGCCTGAGGCTGTGCCGCCACCAGCTTTTCATAAAGCGGATGACGCTGCGGGCCGTTAACTTCTGTCTTGCTGAACATGGGGAAAGTGACACCATAAGTAGTGCTGCAGAAAGTTTTAATTTCAGCCTCACTGCCGGGCTCTTGTTCCAGAAACGCATTACATGGGAACCCCAGCACCGTCAGCCCCTGTCCATGCAACTCTTTTTGCAATTTTTCCAGTTCTTCATACTGGGGTGTCAGTCCACACTTTGAAGCCACATTGACGACCAGCAACACATCGCCCTGCCACTGAGCAAGGGTTGTTTTTTCACCATCCAGCGTCACCAGTTCTGTATCGAAAATACTCATCGTTTTTTCCTGTTTTAACGTAGGGATATAAACAGCCTCAAGGCTGTCAGCGGTTGCTCAATAATAACCAGATAAAGACCGGCGCGCCCAGCGTTGCCGTGACCACCCCGACAGGCAGTTCTGCAGAAGTTAATGTGACACGGGCTATAATGTCAGCGGCCAGCAGTACACCGGCTCCCGCCAGCGCACAACCGGGAAGCAGGATACGATGGTCGCTCAGCCCCTTCAGACGCAGAAGATGCGGCACGACCAGCCCCACAAATCCTATTGCGCCCGCCAGCGCAACACTGACACCCACCAGCCAGCCGATAGCGATCACCAGAAGATTACGCCACAGTACCAGTGGCAGGCCCAGCTGTTGCGCGGAGATCTCCCCCAACGCCAGCAGATTAAGCACCCTGGACTGGCAACTCAACCAGAGCAGAACCGGGATCAACGCCAGCATCAGCCAGCTATAGCGCCAGTCGAGTCCACTAAACCCCCCCATCATCCAGTACATGAGCTGACGCAAGTCCATACTGCTGCTGAAGTAGACAGCCCACGTCATCCCGGCACTACAAATAATGCCCAGCGCCACACCCGCCAGCAGCAAGCGGCTGCTGGACAGATGCTGGCGCGCAAAGCGCAGTAGGATCAGCGTCACCAGTAGCGCCCCGAGAATAGCACTCAGGCTCATCAGCCAGGGATTACTGGTACCCGCGAAAATACACAGCACCAGCCCTACGCCCGCGCCTCCAGATACACCCAGGAGCCCGGGTTCAGCCAGGGGATTGCTGAACAATGCCTGCATAGCTGCTCCTGCAACCGCCAGTGACGCGCCCACCAACATGACGGCCAGGCTACGGGGCAGACGCAGCTGCCAGACAAAGAGTTGAGCATCGGGAGTGAACCACTCGGTCGGAGATAGCCAACGATCGCCCGCGCAAAGACTCACCAGCAACAGTGACAGGCAAAAGATCAACAGCCCACAAAGCCAGAAGCCCGATCGCCGTTGAACAGAAGAAATCTGTTGGGAGAGCACAGTCATCACAAGTGTTTTTCAGAGAAAACAGAGGGTTAATTGTAGAGGGAAATTAGCAAAAAGAAAGTGCCAGCCACACCGCTGCTGTAAGCAATCGTGATATTGCCCGCTCGCTGCCACGATATTTGAATACGCTCGGGTCATTAAACACTGCAGAGATAAGGTTTTTTTTAAACAGAGACATTGACGATGGACATGAAAAAGGCCGCTTGCGCGGCCTTTTTGATTGGCTGAAATCAGTCTTCTTTTGGTGAAGCGTTCTCAACCCGGCTTTTCAGTTTCTGGCCCGGTCGAAACGTCACAACCCGGCGAGCCGTGATGGGAATGTCTTCACCCGTTTTAGGGTTACGTCCCGGACGTTGATTCTTGTCGCGAAGGTCGAAGTTGCCAAATCCTGACAGTTTAACCTGCTCACCATTTTCCAAAGCACGACGCACTTCTTCAAAAAACAGTTCAACCAGCTCTTTGGCATCCCGTTTGCTAAGACCAAGCTTCTCAAACAGGTATTCAGACATTTCAGCTTTTGTAAGCGCCATAGGTTCAATCCCTCAAGGATGCTTGGAATCGCTCTTTCAGTGCCTCTACGCATTTCGCAACGGTAGCGGCAATCTCCTCTTCTTCGAGTGTCCGGCTGGTATCTTGCAAAATCAGGCTGATAGCGAGGCTCTTAAAACCATCATTTACGCCCTTACCACGGTACACGTCAAACAAGTTTACGCCAACTACCTGATTTACGCCAACTTTCTTACACTCAGTGATAACATCTGCTGCTGGCACGTTTTCAGCAACCACAACAGCGATATCACGACGGTTTGCCGGGAAGCGTGAAATGCCGCTGGCATCAGGCAGGACGCGGTCTGCAACCTTGTCCCACAGCAGTTCAAACACCACGGTGCGGCCGTTAAGATCCAGTTTACGTTCAAGTTCCGGATGGACCACACCCATAAATCCGATAGGTTCACCGCGTAAATAAATCGCCGCGCTCTGGCCCGGATGGAGTGCAGGATGGGACTCTGCCACAAACTGAATGTCATCGAGTTTGCCGGTTAACTCCAGCAGGGACTCTAAATCACCTTTTAAATCATAGAAGTCTACCGGACTGCGCGCCAGATCCCAGTGCTCTTCATGACGATGGCCACTGATCACACCAGCCAGCATAACGTCCTGACGGATCCCCAGGTTTGCCTGTGTATCAGGCACAAAGCGCAGACCGCTTTCGAACAGGCGCACGCGAGACTGCTGACGATTCTGGTTGTACACTACCGCGCCCAGCAGGCCACTCCACAGCGACAGACGCATCGCGGACATTTCAACGGAGATCGGGCTGGGTAAGACCAGATTTTCTTCACCCGGATGGAGCAGGGCCTGAATTTTCGGGTCAACGAAGCTGTAGGTGATGGCTTCCTGGTATCCTTTGTCGACCAGTAGCGCTTTCACGCGCTTCAGCGACAGAGTGGCTTCCCGGTGCTTCGTCATCACCAGACCGGCCTGTACCGGCACATTTGGAATGTTGTCGTAGCCGTAGACGCGAGCCACTTCTTCCACCAGATCTTCTTCAATCGCGATGTCAAAACGCCACGACGGTGCGACCGCCTGCCATTCGCCCTGACCTTCCGTCACGTCACAGCCCAGACGGCGCAGAATGTCGCTCACCTCAGCATCCGCAATCACGTGGCCGATCAGACGGTCCAGCTTTTCACGGCGCAGGGTGATAGTGGCACGGACAGGCAGCATGGCTTCATCAGTGACATCAATAACCGGCCCGGCTTCGCCGCCACAGATATCCAGCAGCAGACGTGTCGCACGCTCCATTGCCTTATGCTGCAATGCCGGGTCAACACCACGCTCGTAACGGTGTGAAGCATCGGTATGCAGGCCATGACGGCGTGCACGGCCGGTAATGGATAGCGGGCTGAAGAAAGCGCATTCGAACAACACGTTTTGGGTTTCTTCGTTTACACCAGAGTGCTCACCACCGAAGATCCCGCCCATGGCCAGCGCTTTTTTCTGGTCCGCGATCACCAGCGTATCACTGTTCAGCCTGGCTTCGTTGCCATCCAGCAGCGTCAGGGTTTCGCCCTCTTCCGCCATACGCACCACAATTCCCCCGTCGAGGCGATCGAGGTCAAAGGCGTGCATCGGCTGGCCCAGCTCCAGTAGAACATAGTTGGTGACATCAACAACCGGATCAATTGAGCGGATCCCGCAGCGACGCAGTTTTTCTTTCATCCACAGCGGCGTAGCGGCTTTGACATTGATGCCTTTAACAACACGTCCAAGATAACGTGGGCAGGCCGCGGTGGCCTCGACGCGAATCGGGAAGCTGTCCTGCACGGTTGCGATAACCGGTGCGATCTCAGGCGCGGTCAGCGGCAGCTTGTTCAGTACGGCAACATCACGTGCCACACCGATAATACCCAGACAGTCGGCACGGTTTGGCGTGACACTAATCTCAATGGTGCTGTCATCCAGCTTCAGATAATCACGGATATCTGCCCCGATGGTGGCATCCAGCGGCAGTTCAATAATACCGTTGTGGTCGTCGGAAATACCCAGTTCAGAAAAGGAGCACAGCATCCCTTCCGACGGCTCGCCACGCAGTTTAGCCGCTTTGATTTTAAAATCACCCGGCAGTACCGCACCCACAGTCGCGACAGCCACTTTCAGCCCCTGACGGCAATTCGGTGCGCCACAGACGATATCCAGCAGACGGTCGCCACCGACGTTGATTTTCGTCACGCGCAGTTTATCGGCGTTCGGGTGCTGGCCGCACTCAACCACTTCACCGACGACGACGCCATGAAAAGCACCGGCTACCGCTTCCACACCGTCTACTTCCAGACCGGCCATGGTGATTTGATCGGACAGGGCTGCACTGTCAATGGCCGGGTTGACCCATTCACGTAACCAGAGTTCACTGAATTTCATTGGTTTTACCCGCCCTTATTTAAACTGTTTGAGGAAACGTAAATCATTTTCGAAGAAGGCACGCAGGTCGGTCACGCCGTAACGCAGCATGGTCAGGCGTTCCATTCCCATACCAAAGGCGAAGCCCGAGTAAACTTCCGGGTCGATGCCGACGTTACGCAGTACGTTCGGGTGAACCATGCCGCAGCCGAGCACTTCCAGCCATTTACCGTTTTTACCCATCACATCCACTTCTGCAGAAGGCTCGGTGAACGGGAAGTAAGACGGACGGAAACGCACCTGCAAATCTGCCTCAAAAAAGTTGTTGAGGAAGTCGTGCAGTGTGCCCTTCAGATTGGTAAAACTGATGTTTTTATCGACGATCAGCCCTTCCATCTGGTGGAACATGGGGGTGTGAGTCTGATCGTAGTCATTACGATACACCCGCCCCGGGGCAATAATGCGGATTGGCGGCTGCTGTTCTTTCATTGTGCGGATCTGAACGCCAGAAGTCTGTGTACGTAACAGACGGGTCGCATCAAACCAGAAGGTGTCGTGATCGGCACGGGCCGGGTGATGGCCGGGAATATTCAGGGCATCAAAGTTATGATAATCATCTTCGATTTCCGGGCCGGTCTCTACAGAGAAGCCGAGCTCACCGAAGAAGGTTTCGATACGATCGATAGTGCGGGTCACCGGGTGCAAACCGCCGTTTTCGATGCGACGCCCCGGCAGGGAAACATCAATGGTTTCCTGTGCAAGGCGTGCGTTCATAACCGCAGACTCCAGCGCATGCTTCTGCGCGTTCAGCGCTTCCTGTACCTGCTGTTTGGCTTCATTGATCACCGCACCGGCTGCCGGGCGCTCTTCCGCAGGCAGTTCACGCAAGGAGGTCATCTGGAGCGTAAGATGCCCTTTTTTACCCAGGTATTCGACGCGAACGTTATCTAACGCGGCGACATCCTGAGCATCATTGATGGCGGCTTTCGCGCTCGCCACCAGGTCTGCGAGATGTGACATGCTTTCCTCTTCTTCCAGCCACGCAGGCTGGTCTGTTTTTTCAGGACGAATGGCCGCCCGGTCGTTATTTTTAAGGTACTGAAACGAAAAAAGCCTCCACGAGGGAGGCTTTCAGCGCGATTTTTCGTTTCTTTTCTTTGCGCTAAAGCCCCCGATGATCAGGCGCTAAAGTAAAAAAAGAAACGAAAAATAGCAGTATTCATGATTAGCTGACCTTGATGCAGTTTCTGACCGCTCTATTGAAAGGCCGGAGGAAAAAATTGTCAATCTTTTCAGGCAATAAAAAAGAGGGAGACCAGCTCCCTCTTCAATCTGGCTTACGCCAGAGCTGATTTCGCTTTTTCTACCAGAGCAGCAAATACTGCTTTGTCGAATACTGCGATGTCAGCCAGAATCTTACGGTCGATTTCAATCGAAGCCTTTTTCAGACCATTGATGAAACGGCTGTAAGACATGCCGTTAGTGCGGGCTGCAGCGTTGATACGCGCAATCCACAGCTGACGGAACTGGCGCTTCCGCTGACGACGGTCACGGTAAGCATACTGACCAGCTTTGATAACAGCCTGGAAAGCAACACGGTATACACGTGAACGTGCACCGTAGTAGCCTTTAGCTTGTTTTAAGATTTTCTTGTGACGTGCGCGAGCAACTACACCACGTTTTACACGAGCCATTTAGCTCTCCTATGTATATTCTGAATGAATTAAAAAATTACTTATGCGTACGGCAGGCAGGCAATAACCAGACCCAGATCGCCTTTAGACACCATACCTTTAGGACGCAGGTGGCGTTTACGCTTAGTAGATTTTTTAGTCAGAATATGACGCAGGTTAGCGTGTTTACGCTTGAAGCCGCCACCGGCGGTCTTCTTGAAGCGCTTGGCCGCGCCACGTACAGTTTTAATCTTTGGCATTTAAAAACATCCACTTCGCATTGTTAATAAAATGAACCAGACAGGCGAATTTCGCCGCGCACCGAAGTACGCGGCAGAATTACTTTAGGGCCTACTGTTTCTTCTTGGGTGCGAGCACCATAATCATCTGACGACCTTCAATCCTTGTAGGGAATGATTCGACCACTGCCAGATCAATATCTTCACACAGATCTTTACGGACGCGGTTAAGCACTTCCATACCGATCTGCTGGTGCGCCATTTCACGACCGCGAAAACGCAGCGTGATCTTGGCTTTATCGCCATCTTCCAGAAAGCGAATCAGGTTGCGTAGTTTTACCTGATAGTCGCCATCATCGGTACCAGGACGGAACTTAATTTCCTTAACCTGGATGATCTTTTGCTTCTTCTTCTGTTCTTTAGAAGATTTGCTTTTTTCGTAAAGGAACTTGCCGTAATCCATTATACGACAAACGGGCGGCTCGGCGTTGGGGCTGATCTCTACCAGATCCACGCCCGCTTCTTCAGCTTTTTCCAAAGCTTCATTCAGACTGACAATACCAATCTGTTCGCCATCGACGCCAGTCAGACGAACCTCAGTAGCGCGAATTTCTCTATTTATGCGATTAGGACGCGCCGGTTGAACTCGTTTTCCGCCTTTAATACTTTATTCCTCCAATTGATGAAGATTGCGACTGCGGATTTCACCCTGCAGTTTCGCGATCACTTCGTTTACATCCATGCTTCCCAGGTCTTTACCGCGGCGGGTGCGAACGGCCACTTTGCCAGCTTCCACCTCTTTATCACCACAGACCAACATATACGGGACACGACGTAAAGTATGTTCACGGATTTTAAAGCCAATCTTCTCGTTTCTCAAGTCCGCTTTTGCACGAATGCCCGCATTTTGCAGTTTTCGGGTCAATTCTGCAACATATTCGGACTGACCATCGGTGATATTCATCACCACAACTTGTACTGGAGCTAACCATGTTGGGAAGAAACCGGCATATTCTTCGGTTAAAATCCCGATAAAGCGCTCCATGGACCCCAGGATTGCCCGGTGAATCATCACTGGCACCTGACGTTCATTACTTTCGCCGATATAAGAAGCACTCAGGCGGCTCGGCAGTGAGAAGTCGAGCTGAACGGTGCCACACTGCCATGCACGGTCGAGACAGTCATGTAGCGTAAATTCAATTTTAGGGCCGTAGAAGGCACCCTCACCCGGCTGATAATCAAACGGGATATTGTTCTCTTTCAGTGCAGCGGCCAGATCAGCCTCTGAACGGTCCCACAGGTCATCACTACCGATACGTTTTTCAGGACGGGTAGAGAGTTTCACCACGATTTTTTCAAAGCCAAAAGTGCTGTACATATCGTACACCATCTTAATACAGCCATTGACCTCATCACGGACCTGATCTTCAGTACAGAAGATATGGGCATCATCCTGGGTAAAACCGCGCACGCGCATCAGGCCATGCAAGGCACCTGACGGCTCGTTGCGATGGCAGCTGCCAAACTCTGCCATACGTAACGGCAGGTCGCGGTATGATTTTAGCCCCTGATTGAAAATTTGCACGTGGCCAGGGCAATTCATTGGCTTAATGCAGTACTCACGGTTTTCTGAAGAGGTGGTAAACATCGCCTCTTTGTAGTTTTCCCAGTGCCCGGTTTTTTCCCACAGCACGCGGTCCATCATAAACGGACCTTTCACTTCCTGGTACTCATACTCTTTCAGTTTGGTGCGGACAAACACTTCCAGCTCGCGGAAAATCGTCCAGCCATCGTTATGCCAGAACACCATGCCAGGCGCTTCTTCCTGCATGTGATAGAGGTCAAGCTGCTTACCGATTTTACGGTGGTCTCGCTTCGCCGCCTCTTCCAGACGCTGCAGATAGGCAGCGAGCTGTTTTTTATCGCCCCAGGCCGTACCGTAGATACGCTGCAACATTTTATTGTTGCTGTCGCCACGCCAGTAAGCGCCAGAAATTTTCTGCAGCTTGAAGTGGTGGCAAAAGCGCATGTTAGGCACGTGAGGGCCACGGCACATATCCACGTATTCTTCATGATGGTACAGGCCAGGACGGTCATCATGACTGATATTTTCATCAAGGATGGTGGTTTTGTAGGTCTCACCCCGTTCAGCAAAGGCGTCACGCGCTTCCTGCCAGCTGACTTTCTTCTTGATAACGTCGTAATTCGTCTCAGCTAACTGGTGCATACGCTTTTCCAGCAGCTCAATATCTTCCTGGGTCAGCGTGCGGTCAAGATCGACGTCGTAGTAAAAACCGTTGTCGATAACAGGACCGATAGCCATTTTGGTATCTGGCCACAGTTGTTTGATCGCGTGCCCTAACAGGTGGGCGCAGGAGTGACGAATAATTTCCAGACCCGCTTCGTCTTTGGCGGTGATGATTGCTACGCTGGCGTCTTCGGTGATCGGATCAACCGCATCCACCAGTTCGCCGTTCACACGGCCGGCAATACAGGCTTTCGCCAGGCCAGGACCGATGTCCAGAGCAATATCCATCACGCTAACGGCGTGGTCGAACGAACGCTGACTTCCATCAGGAAGAGTAATAACAGGCATGAAACGTCCTTAATTGCAGTGGTAACCCACACGTAAGATTACATGCAAATTTAAATTTTTCTTTATACAACAAGCACTTTGCACTTGAAACCGACTCACATTTGCCGGTTTGGTACACTGCCTGGTACACATTATCGAAAGTGTTTGTTTTACCAGTCACTTACGAAGGAGAGTCATCTTACACGCCATCAGTCGAAATTGCACGGATAGCCGGGTTAAACGGCGTGAGCCGCGATGCTCGCGGGGTCAGCTTCCCTCCTCCAGCCCGGCGTGAAGAAAATCGGCCCTACGGCAGAAAAAAACCGCCCGAAGGCGGTTAATGTGAGTCAGGTTTATCGCCGGACTCGGGGGCAGAAGTGGGATCGTCCTTCCCTTTTTTCTGGGGTTTTTGTTCAGGCTTTCCATTGCCATGATGGGGTTCATAGTCGGGATGATCACCCTCCACGGGACGGTCTGACATAACTCCTCCTGTATGAATGACATTCATTACAGAGTGTAGTCACCGCTGTTGCCTTAAGCCTAACGGAGCCTGTGTGGTTCGACTGCGGACTCTTATCCTGGGGTCGATCCACTAATGAGGCGATCGGTGCATCTGAGCCGTTGAGAGGGAATGGGCTGTCTGGCAAGGGAAAACGAGCCGCAGGGTGCGGCTCGTGCAAAAGATTACATCGCGTAGGAAAGCGTAATCGTCGTTTTGGTATCGGTATGATCCGGCGCCGATTCCGGTGGATTCTGGTTCCACGTGACGTTATAAGCCATTTTCAGCGCGAAGTGATCGTTGATAGCCACCTGCAGGCCCGTTTCGGAGTTGACGGTGGTATCGTCGCTACCCAGTACGGAAACGCCCTGAACGAATTTGGTGGTGTCGGTCAACTGCCACTGATAGCTCAGGGCACCGTAGGCCAGCGCCTGCGTTTCATGACCGCCTTCGTGGTAGTCGTCATAACGCACACCGGGACCGGCTTCAATACGCAGCGAGTGCACCGGGCCATTCAACAGCTGGCGACCATAACCGGCAGCGAGAATAGAACGGCCGTCATAACCGTTGAAGCGGTCACTCAACCAGCTTGCCTGACCAAACAGATAATCAGCAGTGTTCATGTTGTAACGCGTACGGCCACCGACCTGATAGGTCTCTGATGAGCGCTCATCATTGGAAGATGTATTGCTGGCGTTGCCCCACAGGCTGTAGGCGAAGCTGGGCGTATACCAGGTCAGGTTGGTATTTGCGGTCGCTGAAGAACTGGTGGTGTTGCCAGACTGCGCCAGATAACCGGCGGCGGCATTACCTTCAAAATCTTTTTTCGCCGTAGAAGGATCATCCATAACCGTGAAGACGTTATTATCCGCCAGGGCTTGATGACAGAATGCTCCCCCGGAGAGCAACAGAACTACAGACAGCTTATTAAGCGCTTTCATTTAAATGTGACCCGTACGACAGTTTTTAAAAGAGTGAGTCTGAAGCGTTTTGAAGGACGATCAACGCATTTTACGCTTATAATCGTAACAATTTGTTAATTCGCTCTTTTTCCAAAGCATCATGACAAAAAGAGACCGTGAATGAGAAATTTCCCATTAACGCGGCGCATTATAGAGGGTATTGAGTCAGAAAACACCTGGATGAAAATAACAATTATCGTTAACCACAGCGGTATTGTGGCTGAAAAATGTCAGCAATGTGACCGAATGTAAATGACAACCGATCGCTCCCCTGCCTTCCTCTCTGCTCTTTCAGGGTCTGAAGAGCCAGCGCGCACAATTGCGTTAATCATATCTTCCGCTCTCCGATATTCTGATTTCGCTGATCCCCAGACCGGGATGGGCTACGCTAAAGAAATGTTTATTAACGCTGTTTTTCTAACCACGAGGTGAAGAATGAGTAATCACGGGATCGGTCAGTATGTGGTGACGTTTCATTATAACGAGAAGGGATTATCTGACCTGCTGGAGTTGAGTAGTGCACTGGTCAGCGGCGGATTTTCTACCACGCTCAAAGATGAAGAAGGTCAGCCCCATGAGTTAGGGACGAACAGCTTCGGCATCATTACCACACTATCGGAAGAGGAGATCCGCCAGCAGGCGGTGGGAATTGGCGAACTGATCCTGGGTGTAGCGCCGGACATTGATGTTCAGCCCTGGGACACATACCGGAAAAAAAGCGACCAGATTTTGTAAAGACAAAGCCTTAACGTGCGCAAACGCAAATATTGGTTATTCTTTAAGCGTTACCATAGTGAAATCACAGCGAAAAGAGGAGTGTCCTATGTGGTCAGCCATCAGTCGTCTGTTGAGTGAACAGTGGGGACCCGCAGAGATAACCGGGCGTACCGAATTGCCCGGTGGGGATGTCCACCCTGCCTGGCATCTGCGCTACGGAGAGCACGACGTCTTCGTCAAATGCAATCAGCGTGACATGCTGGATCTGTTTACGTGGGAGGCTGACCAGTTGCAGCTCCTGGCACGCAGCCAGACGGTACGCGTGCCAGCTGTCTACGGCGTGGGCAGCGACCGGGAAACCAGCTTTCTGCTGCTGGAGTATATCCCGGTCAGGCCGCTGGATGCGCACGGCGCTTTTCAGCTTGGACAACAGCTGGCACGCCTGCATCAGTGGAGTGAGCAGCCACAGTTCGGGCTGGACTTCGATAACAATATTACCACCTCCCTGCAGCCAAACAGCTGGCTCAAGCGCTGGTCGGTCTTCTTCTCAGAGCAGCGTATCGGCTGGCAGCTCCAGCTTGCCTCAGAAAAAGGGATTCTGTACGGTGATATCGATCTGATTGTGCGCTGCGCTCAGAAGATGCTGGAGTCACATCATCCCGAGCCCTCCTTACTGCATGGCGATCTCTGGCCAGCCAATTGCGCAGGCAGCGACAGCGGGCCCTGGATTTTTGATCCTGCCTGTTACTGGGGCGATCGTGAATGCGATCTGGCGATGCTCTCCTGGCATCCGGACATTCCGGCACAGGTGTATGATGGCTACCAGTCAGTGTGGCCACTCCCCGGTGATTTCCTGCAGCGGCAACCGATCTATCAGCTTTATTATCTGCTGAACCGGGCAAATGTCTTCGGCGGGCACTGGCTGGCAGAAGCGCAGCGGGCAGTGGGAACATTACTGGATGGCGATGAACTGGGAAAACGTCACGCGCGCCCGGCCTGACGCCATGCGCACGCGACCTGACGCGAGTTTAATAGATAAACCCGGCCAGTTTCAGGACAAAATAGCCCGCGACAATGATGATAACCGGCAGGATATACAGCGGGAAGATTTGCAGAAAAATGGTGTGGCGCGGCACCACTATCTTCGCTTCCAGCTGTTCCCGGCTGTGTCCTTCTGTTCCGCGCGCACGCTCAAGGATCATCTGATCTTCAATGCTCTCACGCAGAAAGCGCGTCTGCCGCCACATCCTTGCACCGGAAGCCTGAAGAGCAAGCCCGATGAAAATCAGCGCATAGATCACCCAGAAAAGAATATTCGTGCCGTGATTAAAGTCCGGAACGGGCGAATGCGTCCAGAAACCGGAGAGAAAACCGGTGTTAAAGCGCACCATATCAATCATGACATGGGCGAAATCCTGCATCACCGCATTGATACCGTCACGTTGCTCACGGCTCTTTTCGAGAAAACCAAGCAGTGAGATAAGCGTTGATAACAACGCGGGAATAAATATAACCCAGCCCAGAATGCGTTTAATAATCGCAACCCTGCCAGCCTGTTGATACGTCATGCGTTCTCCTGTCCTTCCGATGTCTGCCAGTCAGTTTACCTGCAGTGATACAAAAGCGCCTGTAAAATACAGACTTAATCACCGCTTTGCACAAAGCGGCCCGTCGGATGATACCTTTTCCCTCACCGCTTCGTGGTAAACTGCCACAAACTGTCAAAAGGAGCCGTAGCATGTCTTATCACCGCCCCGTACTTGCCGCCATTTTTGATATGGACGGCCTGCTGATCGATTCAGAGCCGTTATGGCAACAAGCCGAGCTGGATATTTTTACTTCTCTTGACGTTGACCTGAGCCGCCGCGGTGAAATGCCAGATACGCTGGGACTGCGCATCGACCAGGTGGTGCGCATGTGGTATGAAACCCTGCCGTGGAAAGGGCCTTCCCAGGCGGAAGTCACCCAGCAGATCATCAACCGGGCGTTAAGCCTGGTAGATGAGAACCGACCGCTGCTGCCCGGCGTTAAGCAGGCGCTTGAACTCTGCCGGTCAGAAGGGCTGAAAATTGGCCTCGCCTCCGCCTCTCCGCTGTTTATGCTGGAAAGCGTGCTGGAGATGTTCAGCCTGCGCGACTACTTTGAGGTACTGGCCTCAGCGGAATCCCTGCCTTACAGCAAGCCGCACCCGCAGGTTTATCTGGATGCCGCTGCCCGCCTGGGCGTGGATCCGCTGAACTGTGTCACGCTGGAAGACTCCTTTAACGGCATGATCGCGACGAAAGCAGGACGGATGCGATCCATTGTGGTTCCCGATGCCAGCCATGCCGCCGATCTGCGCTGGTCACTGGCAGATGTCAAACTCAGCAGCCTTGAGGAACTGACCGCACAGCACCTGCACGGGCGCTGAGTGAATGCCGGGCGCTGCAGAAAGCCGCCCGGCGCTTTACCCCGGCGTCACCTGTCCGCGATATTTTACCGCAGCCACAAAGGCGGCAAAGGCCGGAGAGATGTTTCTTCTGTTGGGGTAGTAGAGGTGAAAACCCTGAAAATAGGGGCTCCAGTCAGCCAGTACCTCGGTCAGGCGCCCGTCCTCAATATGAGGCCTGGCCATAAAATCAGGCACGTACGCCAGCCCGACCCCATCCAGTGCCGCGTTCAGGACAGGAAGAGTGCTGTTGGACATCAGTTGCCCTTCTACCCTGACATTCATCTTCTGCCCCGCTTTCTCAAATTCCCACGCGTAGATGCTGCCCCCCACGCTATGGCGGAGGTTAATGCAGCGATGATCGGTCAGATCCCTGGGATGCGTCGGGATCGGGTGCTGTTTAAAATAGCCGGGTGACCCGACGACCGACAGTCGCCAGTCGGGCCCCAGGCGGACGGCGATCATATCCTGACTGATCGACTCCCCGAGGCGTATCCCGGCATCAAAGCGTTCACTGACAATATTGGTGAAGCCGTAATCAATACAGATTTCGACATTCACGTCAGGATACTGGCGGAAAAAAGCCGGCAATACCGGGCGCAGTAGCTGTTCAGCAGCGTCATCAGAGCAGGTCAGCCGGAGGCTTCCCGCCGGTTTTTCCCGCAGCTCCCCCATGCGTTCAATTTCAGCATTGATCTGCTCGAACAGCGGGCCGACAGACTGCATCAGTCGCTCTCCGGCATCGGTGGGGGCAACGTGGCGCGTTGTCCGCGCAAGCAGCCTGACCCCCAGTCTCTCTTCCAGTTTTTTCACGGTATGGCTGAGTGCAGAAGGGCTGACGCCCAGCGTGAGTGAGGCTTTAGTGAAGCTTTGCTCGCGGGCGACGGCCAGAAAAGCCAGGATATCATTCATACGGCGCTCGTCTGATTGATGAATTTTATTCAAAAGTACATCAAAATTACCCCACCTTATCAGCGTACTCAAAGCGTTTTATTCTCTTTCACTGATATGAAAGGGAACAGCATCATGAATACCATTATGAATAAATCCACGAACCGCGCTTATCAGCATGCCCCGTCAGCATGGGGGGCCGTATTTTCGATGGCCCTTGGCGTCGTTGTGCTGATCGCCTCAGAATTTATGCCCGTCAGCCTGCTGACGCCGATTGCGCAGGATCTCGGCATCAGCCAGGGCAGTGCAGGACAGGCCATCTCGGTATCCGGTATGTTTGCCGTGGTGACCAGCCTGCTCAATACCCCCCTCACCGGCCACTGGGACCGGAAAAAAGTGCTGATGAGCTTCACCTTCCTGCTGATTGCCTCCGGTGTGATCGTTACGCTGGCAGCCGACGGTATCACCTTTATGGTGGGCCGCGCGCTGCTGGGGATGGCTATCGGCGGCTTCTGGTCAATGTCGACCGCCACGGTGATGCGCCTGCTTCCCGCCCATTCGCTGGCAAAAGGCCTGGCGTTAATCAACGGCGGCAATGCGCTGGCAGCGACGGTCGCCGCGCCGCTGGGCAGTTTTCTCGGGCAGTATACGGGCTGGCGTGGCGCCTTCGTTATCGTGGTACCGCTGGCGGTGCTGGCGTTTGTCTGGCAGTGGCGCAGCCTTCCGCTGATGCCAGCGGATCGTCCGCGCAAACCTGTCACCAATCCTTTTTCCCTGCTGCGTCACCCTCAGGTGGCGCTGGGCATGGCGGGGATACTGTTTCTGTTTATGGGGCAGTTTGCCCTTTTCACCTACCTG
Organism: Erwinia persicina NBRC 102418; assembly: GCF_001571305.1. Taxonomy (GTDB): domain Bacteria; phylum Pseudomonadota; class Gammaproteobacteria; order Enterobacterales; family Enterobacteriaceae; genus Erwinia; species Erwinia persicina. The sequence goes on from NZ_BCTN01000003.1 coordinate 83,173, forward strand.
CGCCCGCTGCTGGAGGAGGTCACGCGGGTATCGGTCACGCAGCTTTCGCTGATGCTGTTCGCCCTGGGGGGATTCGGTCTCGTCGGTACGTGGCTGATGGGCCCCTTGCTTAAGCACGGGCTCTACGCCTGGCTGGCGGGCATTCCGCTTGCCATGGCCCTGATCGCCCTGTTGCTGATTGTGCTGGCTGACGCGATGGTTCCCGTCAGTGTGCTTCTCGCCCTCTGGGGCCTGATCGCCACACCGGCCCCAATCGTCTGGGGTGTCTGGCTCAGCAAAGCGCTGGCAGAGAATGCCGAAACCGGCGGTGGGCTGATGGTGGCCACCATCCAGTTGGCCATTACCGCCGGCGCCGGACTGGGCGGCATCCTGTTTGATGCCTCAGGCTGGTGGAGCCCTGTCGTGCTGGGCGCAGGTTTACTGCTTGCATCAGCCGGCTTCGCCCTGGCAGCACAAAAGAACAGGGACGCCGTCTGAGCGCGAAGGCGAAGTGCTGCCCTCGCCTTCTGACGATTTTCGACGGGCCATGTTAAAAATAATAAAACATCGTTTCATTTTTGTTGTAATCCTTTCTCCATCTGCTTATGCTTCCTGAACCGGCCCGCGCGATCACGTTCTGCTGTTTTCACTGCGCGCGCCCACTTACCTATAAGGAAGCCAGGATGATCCTCAACGCATTTAATCTTGAAGGCAAAGTGGCCATGATCACCGGCTGCAATACCGGTCTCGGCCAGGGAATGGCGCTGGGTCTGGCCCAGGCAGGGTGCGATATTATTGGCGTCAATCGCTCCACTGCCAGCGAAACGGCAGAGAAAGTCGCCGCGACCGGACGACGTTTCGTCAGTATTACGGCCGATCTGTCCGACAGCCGCTGTATTGACGGGGTGATGGCGCAGGCGCTGGCCGCTTTCCCCAGGCTGGATATTCTGGTCAACAATGCCGGGATCATTCGCCGGGCAGACGCGATCGACTTCAGTGAGACTGACTGGGATGAGGTGATGAATCTTAACAGTAAGACACTGTTTTTTCTGTCGCAGCGGGTCGCCCGTCGTTTTATCCAGCAGGGACATGGCGGTAAAATCATCAATATCGCCTCCATGCTGTCATATCAGGGCGGTATTCGCGTCCCTTCCTATACTGCATCGAAAACCGCCGTACTCGGGCTGACGCGCCTGATGGCCAATGAATGGGCAGCGCACGGGATTAACGTTAACGCCATTGCTCCTGGCTATATGGCCACCAATAACACTGAACAGCTGCGCGATGATGAAGAACGCAACCAGCAGATCCTGGCGCGCATACCTGCCGGGCGCTGGGGCCAGGGCAGTGATATGATGGGGCCTGTGGTGTTTCTCGCCTCTTCCGCCTCGGACTACGTCAATGGCTTCACTCTGGCAGTAGATGGCGGCTGGCTGGCGCGTTGAGCGCTCTGTCTGTACGGGAGGGAAAAAGCCCCTCTCCGTACCGCTTACGATCAATAACACTTTATTTATCTTTCGTTACAGCGTCACATATTTATTCTACTGTATATATTCCCTATACTGGATGCATTGACAGTTATGTAGCCAGGTATCCCCATGACGGCCGAAGGCCATCTTATTTTTGCCATTGCCAGCGCTATTTTCGCCAAGCGTGCTGAACTGACGCCGGTGCTGGCCAGCGCCGACTGGTGGCATATTATTCCGGCCACGCTGCTCACCTGCCTGCTACCGGATATCGACCACCCCAAATCCTTTCTCGGGCAGCGGCTTAAATGGCTGTCGCACCCGATTGCGCGGGCATTTGGTCACCGGGGCTTTACGCATAGTTTGCTGGCCGTTGTCGGTGGCGTTGCCCTGCTGCAGTTAAAACTTCCTGCCAGTTGGCTGATCCCGGCCGATGCCTTCCAGGGAATGGTGCTGGGTTATCTCAGCCACATTGTTGCCGATATGCTCACACCTGCCGGGGTGCCACTGCTCTGGCCCTGCCGCTGGCGCTTTCGCCTGCCCCTGCTCAGAAGCCAGAAAGGAAATCAGCTGGAACGCACCCTGTGCCTGGCGCTGGTCGGTTATGCCATCTGGTTCCCCCCCGGCGCGCTGCCTTTTGGTGCATCAGACTGGACCAGTCAGGTGGTTAACTCAGCGCAACATCACATCGAACGGTTTATTAACAAACAATAGGGTGAATTATTAAACAAATATGAGCAAAAAATTATAAATAATTCCGTTTGGATATAAGGTCGCACCAACAGTAACTGATACCATTCCGTCACTGGTTTACTTACTGCGCAACAGAAATTAACTGCCGCAGGCATGACTACGACGTAGTCCGTATTTTTTTGGAGATATTGGGAATGAATTTTCCACTGATTATTAACCTGGTGGTGTTTGTTGCACTGCTGCTGCTGGTGGCCAAAGCCAGCCGTACGGGCTGGAGTCTGTCGAAAAAGGTGCTTGTTGGCCTGGTGGTCGGGGTCCTTTTCGGTCTGGCGCTGCATATCATCTATGGTGAAAACAGCCCGGTGATTAAAGAGTCGGTAAGCTGGTTTAACCTCGTGGGTAATGGTTATGTTCAGCTGTTGCAGATGATTGTGATGCCGCTGGTCTTTGCCTCGATTCTCAGCGCCGTTGCCCGCCTGCACAATGCCTCATCGCTGGGCAAAATCAGCCTGCTCACCATTGGCGTACTGCTGTTCACCACGGCCATTGCGGCGGCGGTCGGGGTGTTCGTCACCTGGCTGTTCGGTCTCAATGCCAGCGGCCTGGTGCAGGGTGCGCAGGAAACCGCGCGTCTGGCTGCCATTCAGAGCAATTATGTCGGCAAAGTGGCCGACCTTAGTGCGCCGCAGCTGCTGCTGTCGTTTGTGCCAAAAAATCCGTTTGCCGATCTGACCGGAGCCAGTCCGACGTCAATCATCAGCGTGGTGATCTTTGCCGCGTTCCTCGGTGTCGCCGCCCTGCAGCTGCTGAAGGATGATGTTGAGAAAGGTCAGCGCGTGCTGAAAGCCATCGATACCCTGCAGGCCTGGGTGATGAAGCTGGTTCGTCTGATTATGAAACTGACCCCTTACGGCGTGCTGGCACTGATGACCAAAGTCGTTGCCACCTCCAACCTCAGTGACATTATTAAGCTGGGGAGCTTTGTGCTGGCCTCCTACCTCGGTCTGGCCATCATGTTTGCCGTCCACGCTCTGCTGCTGTCGGTCAACGGCGTGAACCCGCTGCGCTTCTTCCGCAAAGTGTGGCCGGTGATTACCTTTGCCTTTACCAGCCGTTCCAGCGCTGCCACCATCCCGCTGAGCGTGGAAGCACAGACCCGTCGTCTGGGCATCCCTGAGTCGATTGCCAGCTTCGCCGCCTCCTTTGGAGCCACTATCGGTCAGAATGGCTGTGCCGGCCTGTACCCGACGATGCTGGCGGTGATGGTCGCCCCCACCGTGGGCATCAACCCGTTCGATCCTATGTGGATTGCGACGCTGATCGGTATTGTCACCCTCAGCTCTGCCGGTGTGGCCGGCGTCGGCGGCGGTGCCACCTTCGCTGCGCTGATTGTGCTGCCGGCGATGGGCCTGCCGGTCACGCTGGTCGCGCTGCTGATCTCCATCGAACCGCTGATTGATATGGGCCGTACCGCGCTCAACGTTAACGGTTCGATGACGGCCGGTACGCTCACCAGCCAGTGGCTGAAGCAAACCGACCGCCAGATCATGAACACCGATGCGGATAACGAAGCCGAACTGGCCCACCGTTAATCCGTTGCTGACGGGCCGTCATCCTGACGGCCCGTTTCTTTTTCTCTCCCTGATTCGCCCATATCCCTTCATTTCTCAGGCGTATACTGCTCACTGTTCTATAGTTACTGGTGTCTTAATGCGGTCACCGGAGCAATCAGCATGTCAAAAAATACGCAACACCCCGATCAGCCACAGCCTTCCTGCCCTGTGAATAGCAAAGTAGAGGCCCTCGAACCCTTCCGTAAAGGCGGTAAAAACCAGCCGCTGACCACCAATCAGGGAACGCGAATTGCAGACGATCAGAACTCGCTGCGCGCAGGCACCCGGGGTCCGACGCTGCTGGAAGACTTCATCATGCGTGAAAAAATCACGCACTTTGACCATGAGCGCATCCCGGAGCGCATCGTACATGCGCGGGGTTCGGCGGCACACGGTTACTTCCAGCCCTATCGTGATATGAGCCAGGTCACCAAAGCGGGTTTTCTGGCCTCACCTGACACCATCACCCCGGTTTTTGTGCGCTTTTCTACGGTGCAGGGCGGAGCCGGATCGGCAGATACCGTGCGCGATATCCGCGGTTTTGCCACAAAATTTTATACTGAGGAAGGCGTGTTCGATTTAGTCGGGAACAACACGCCGGTGTTCTTTATTCAGGATGCCCATAAATTTCCGGATTTCGTCCATGCGGTTAAACCTGAGCCCCACAACGAAATGCCTCAGGGCGGGAGCGCCCATGACACCTTCTGGGATTACGTTTCCCTGCAGCCGGAAACATTGCATAACGTCATCTGGGCTATGTCCGATCGCGGTATCCCCCGGAGCTATCGCACCATGGAAGGCTTTGGCATCCATACCTTCCGCTTTATCAATGCCGAAGGCCGTGCCACCTTTGTCCGTTTTCACTGGAAGCCCGTGGCGGGTAAAGCCTCACTGCTCTGGGACGAAGCACAGAAGCTGAGCGGGCGCGATGCGGATTTCCACCGTCGCGACCTGTGGGAATCAATCGAGGCCGGTGACTTCCCTGAATACGAGCTCGGTGTACAGCTCATTGAGGAAAGCGACGAATTTGCCTTCGACTTTGATCTGCTGGACGCGACCAAACTGATCCCTGAAGAACTGGTGCCGGTGGAGCTGATTGGCAAAATGGTGCTCAACCGTAACCCGGATAATTTCTTCGCGGAAACAGAACAGGTCGCCTTCCATCCGGGTCATATCGTACCGGGGCTGGACTTTACCAACGATCCCCTGCTGCAGGGGCGACTGTTCTCCTATACCGATACCCAGATCAGCCGGCTTGGCGGGCCTAACTTCCATGAGATCCCGATTAACCGTCCCGTGTGCCCGTACCACAATTTCCAGCGCCAGGGGATGCATCGTATGGATATCGATACCAACCCGGCGAACTACGAGCCAAACTCGATCAATGATAACTGGCCGAGAGAAACGCCTCCTGCCGCCCGCCACGGCGGGTTTGAGAGCTATCAGGAGCGGATTGAGGGGCATAAAGTCCGTGAGCGCAGCCCCTCGTTTGACGAACATTACTCGCAGCCGCGCCTCTTCTGGCTGAGCCAGACCCAGGTGGAGCAGCAGCATATTATTGATGCTTTCTCCTTTGAACTGAGCAAGGTGGGTCGCAGCTATATCCGTGACCGGGTGGTCGATCAGCTGACGCATATCGATATTTCCCTCGCGCACAGCGTGGCAGAAAACCTGGGTATTACGCTGACGGAAGCGCAGATGCAGACGGCACCGCCGAAGGATGTCAACGGACTGAAGAAGGATGCCAGCCTCAGCCTGTATGCGGTCCCCAGCGGTAACATTAAAGGGCGGCAGGTCGCGTTGCTGATCAGCGACGGCGTTGATGCTGCTGATACGCTGGCCATCTTACAGGCGCTGAAAACCCAGGGCGTCCATGCGAAGCTGCTCGCCCCCCACATGGGCCAGGTGCGAGCCAGTGACGGCTCACAGCTGACGGTTGATGCCACCTTTACCGCGCTGCCCTCTCTTGCCTTTGACGCCGTCATTGTACCGGAGGGGAATATTGATGCCCTGCTGTTACGCGGTGACGCCTGTTACTTCCTGCTGGAAGCCTACAAGCATCTGAAGGTCATTGGTCTGAGCGGTGGCGCACGCCGTTTTGCCGCGCAGTTTGGTCTGGCGGATGACGAGCAGGAGGAAGGCGTGATTATCGACAGTAAGGCGGAAGGCGTGCTGATGAGCGAGTTCCTGGCCGCCATGACCGCTCACCGCATCTGGTCACGCAGTCAGAAAGCGCTAAGCGTTCCGGCATAATTCACCCGACAGCACAGACACCCACCGGTCAGCGCCGGTGGGTCTTCAGCGCGGCAGGAAAAGCATGCAAAAAAAACGGCCACTGACGTGGCCGTTTTAATTTCGAAACAGGTATCAGTTACTGATTAACCTGCGGGTCGGTGTCGTAATCTTTACAGCTCTGGAAGCCGTAGTTCATCACGCGACCGGTATCAGAGTAGCTGACAAAGTAGGTCTGCTGCTTACCGTCACGCTCACCAATGACATAAGTCTGGCAGGTACCACGAGCATGAACCATGGTAATTTCTGTTGACGGTGGCCCGGCGATGTCACGAACCTGCTGGCGGGTCATTCCTTTTTTCACATCCTGTACCACGGGCTTAGTCGCATAACTTTCAGCGCGATCGTATGCCGTACATCCTGATAACACAGCCAGTGCCACTGCAGCACCCATTAATCCCGTTAATTTACGCATTTATTCTTCCTCGTGTCATTTCCGTCAAAGCATAAGCCTGGAATAGAAATGCAGATTTTTCAACTTTATGCCGTCAAATTATTATCAGTTTATCACCGTGATGCCTATAATTCGGGACTGAGAATGAACATTCGCATTGCAGGCCGCATCAGGATGAAGCTGCGAACGCGTCACGACAGCGAATAGCGGAGCGACAATGAGCCAACAGACAGAAGCCCGCGATGCCCGCCATCGCCTGCGTCAGGATGAAATTATTACTGCCGCCCGTCGCTGTTTTCGTCAGCACGGCTTCCACGCGGCCAGCATGGCGCAACTTGCCAGCGAAGCACACCTGAGTGTCGGCCAGATTTATCGCTATTTCAGCAGTAAAGACGCGATTATTCAGGAAATCGTCAGGCGGATTATTGATTCCCGCCTGCAGGAGATGCTCAGTACCAGCAGTAATGTCCACCTGCCCGAGCTGCTGGCCTGGCGCGAGGTGAATAATGAAGAAGACGAGGCGCTGATGATGGAGGTGGCGGCAGAAGCCACCCGCAGCCCCCGTGTGGCAAAAATGATGGTTGAAGCGGATGAACGTATGTTCAGCCACGCCTGCCAGAAAGTCGCCCGTATGTACCCCGGTTTCAGCGAGGAGCGTATCCGTGCCAGTGTCGAGATCCTCGCCGTGATGGTTGAAGGTACTGCCTGCCGGCGCATTACGCCTCAGAAAGCCTCGCCAGAACGTCTGCATATCCTGTATCAACACATTAGCGACCTTCTATTTAAATCAGAGGAATCATGACACCTGTTCACTCCCGCCGTCTTGGCTATGCCATCACGCTCGGCCTGCTGGCGGCCCTCGGGCCGCTGTGCATCGATCTGTATCTGCCCGCCCTGCCGGAGCTGGCCCGCGACCTGAACACGCCCACCGCCACCGCACAGCTCAGTCTGACCGCCGGGCTGCTGGGACTGGGACTGGGTCAGCTGTTTTTTGGCCCGTTAAGCGATAAGTATGGGCGTATCCGCCCGCTGCTCCTGTCACTGGTGTTGCTATTGATTGCCTCTGTCGGCTGCGCGCTGGCCCAGGATATTCACCAACTGCTGCTGGCCCGCCTGTTTGAAGGGCTGTCCGGCGCGGGGGGCGCCGTGCTGTCACGCGCTATTGCCCGTGATATGTACAGCGGCCATGAACTGACCCGCTTCTTCGCTCTCTTAATGCTGGTGAACGGGCTGGCACCGATTGCGGCCCCGGTGATGGGGGGCGCACTGATGGCGTTCCTTGACTGGCGCGGCCTGTTTATGGTCATCGCCCTGATCGCCCTGATGCTGTTTATTCTGGCCCGCGTCAAACTGCACGAAACCTTGCCGGTAGCGCGACGGAGTCAGGGCAGTATTTTTTCCGCCTGGGCCGCGCTGGGCCAGGTCATTATGCACCGTCCGTTTATGGGCTTCTGCCTGACGCAGGGGTTTATGATGTCAGGGATGTTTGCCTACATTGGCGCGTCCCCCTTTGTACTCCAGCAAATTTATCAGCTCTCCCCGCAGGCGTTCAGCTTCTGCTTTGCCGCCAACGGCGTGGGTCTGATTATTGCTTCGCAGGTCAGTGCGCGTCTCTGCCCGCTATGGGGCGAGTATCGCGTACTGAAAGGCGGTCTGACGCTGGCGTTGATTTCATCGTCGAGCCTGCTGCTGGCCGGATTAACCGCCGCGCCGCTGCCGCTGGTGCTGGTTGCCCTGTTTTTCACCGTCGCCAGCAACGGCGTTATTTCGGTGACCGCCTCCTCACTGGCGATGCAGAGCCAGGGCCATCGCGCGGGCAGCGCGTCAGCCGTGATTGGCGTCACCATGTTTACGCTGGGCGGTATCAGCGTGCCGGTGACCGGCATCGGTGGCACCTCGGTGCTGACCATGACCGCCACCATTTTCGGCTGCTATATGCTGGCCATTCTGATGTTTACCGTGCTGGCGCAAAAACCCAAAAAAGAGTGAGCCTTTAACGCGTGGCGCGGAGAATAACGGATTGAATGTTGTTGTTTCGCGCCAGGCGCGTTAGCTTTAAGAGATATACATCGCGTGTCGCCGTTTGCCGGCGCTGAATCTGAGGAGAGGTCAATGGCTTTGCAACAGGAAATTATCGCGGCGCTGGGCGTCAAACCCACAATTGATGCCCGTGAAGAAGTTCGCACCAGCGTCGAGTTTCTGAAGTCGTATCTGAAAACCTATCCGTTTCTGAAATCACTGGTGCTGGGGATCAGCGGCGGTCAGGACTCCACTCTGGCCGGCAAACTGTGCCAAACCGCCATCAATGAACTGCGTGAGGAAACGGGCGATCGGGGCTATCAGTTTATTGCCGTACGTCTGCCGCACGGTGTGCAGGCGGATGAACAGGATTGCCAGGATGCGATTGCGTTTATTCAGCCGGATCGCGTCTTGACGGTGAATATCAAAGCGGCCGTGCAGGCCAGCGAGCAGGCGCTGCGTGACGCCGGGATCGCCCTTTCTGATTTTATTCGCGGCAATGAAAAAGCGCGTGAGCGCATGAAAGTCCAGTACAGTATTGCCGGTATGACCTCAGGCGTGGTGGTCGGCACCGATCATGCGGCCGAAGCAGTGACCGGGTTCTTCACCAAGTATGGCGACGGCGGCACGGACATCAATCCCCTTTTCCGCCTCAATAAAGGCCAGGGCAAGCAGTTGCTGAAGGCGTTGGGCTGTCCGGAGCATCTGTATCTCAAGCACCCCACGGCCGATCTGGAAGACGATCGTCCCGGCCTGCAGGACGAAGTGGCTCTGGGGGTGACCTATGAGATGATTGACCGCTATCTGCAGGGGGAAACTATCGATCCTGCAGCGGCCGCCACCATCGAGAACTGGTACCTGAAAACCGAGCATAAGCGTCGTCCCCCGATCACTGTTTTTGACGATTTCTGGAAAAAATAACCTGCCGGGGCGAACTGAATTCCCGGTTCGCCCCGCAAAATTCCTCTGCTATACTGTATATCTGACCAGTTAGCGGAGTTGTGAGTGACAAGAAAAGCAGCCAGCCATCGCCTCGAATTCGAGGCTGAAGCCATCTATCAGTATCCCGAACAGCTACGTCCGTGGATCGCTGACCTGCCCAACCTGCCCGGTGTGTACATCTTTCACGGTGAGAGCGAAAGCCTGCCACTGTATATTGGCAAAAGCGTCAATATTCGCACCCGTGTCATGTCGCATCTGCGCACCCCGGCAGAGGCGCGGATGCTGTATCAGGCCCGCCGTATCAGCTTTATTCCCACCGCCGGAGAAATGGGTGCCCTGCTGCTGGAAGCACAGATGATCAAGTTGCAGCAGCCGCTGTTCAATAAGCGCCTGCGTAAAAACCGTCAGCTTTGTTCTCTGCTGCTCCGGCACGACCGTCCGGAGGTGGTGTACGCCAAAGAGGTCGACTTTTCCCATACGCCGAACCTCTTTGGCCTCTACGCTCACCGTCGGGCGGCGCTGGCCACCCTGCAGAAAATTGCCGATGAGCAGCAGCTCTGCTTCGGCCTGCTGGGGCTGGAGCCGTTAAGCAAGGGGCGGCCGTGCTTCCGCTTCAGCCTGCGCCGCTGCGCCGGTGCCTGCTGCGGGAAAGAACCGACGGAGGCACATTATCAGCGTCTGCTGGCCGCGCTGGAGGCCGTTCGGCTTCAGTGCTGGCCGTGGCCGGGAGCCATCGCGGTGGTGGAAGAAGGCGTGATGCAGAAGCAGATCCACGTGATCAATAACTGGCTCTATCTGGGATCCGTCAGCGAACTCGCTGATGCGGCCGCGCTGTGTAGCACTCCGCCAGGCTTCGACAGTGACGGTTATAAAATACTCTGCCGCCCCCTGCTGTCAGGGAAACTGCCGGTGATCCCCCTGCCCGTTCCTGCAGCATAAAAAAACCGCCGACGCTGACCACCGCCATTCTGGCAAGGTGGGCAACGTCGGCGGTCTCTGGTTAATCAGCGACTTTTAGTCTTCTGCAGGAGGCATTTTACCTTCATGCTGCGGTTTTTCTGTCAGACGTTTCTCAAAGTTCTGATTAAACTGTTTTTTCTGCTCAGGCGTCAGGACGTTGTACAGCTTGTTCTGCGTTTCCAGCATCGACAGCGCGCGGGCTTTGCCGTTGGCCGACATTTCAGTCGCCTGAGCCTCTGCCTTACTGCGGTCAAAGGTGTCCGCCGCAATAATGCTGTGTACGGCCCGGCGCTCTTCCAGAGAAGGACGCTTCATCTCTTTGTGTGATGCCTTCATGATGGTGCGCATCTGCTCTTTCTGCGCATCGGTCAGATTCAGCCCTTTGAACATTTCGTGCATCCCACCGTGACGCGGCGGCTTGTGCATCATAGGTTTGTCAGCGCCCGCTGGCGGCGGTGTTAAAGTGTCCGCTGCGGCATGAACAATACCCGCAGTGCCAAGCGCCAGTGTAGCGGCAACAACAAAAGAGGTTAATTTACGCATAATATTGTCCTTGTGGTTCAGTCTGTTGCAATTCAGTTGTCGTGATGTCGAAATCAAGTCTACGACGCTGAATGTCAAGTACCCAGAGCCTGGGTAAAGCCCTGAAAGCATAAAAGACAATTTGACGCCAATCATGGAGAGAATGCGAAGGATTGTGTGAGGAATTGAAAAAAAATATGAATTTACAGAGGTTTGTGCAGAAACTGTGGAGGAGTGTAATACGCGCGCAAGGAGAGCGAAAGAGAAAAGTGAAGGTTTCGATCGGGGAAAAAGGAAAATGCGGCCGTCCACCGGCCACAGCGTAAATTCAGGGATTCGTGTTACAGCGTCGACCCCAGCGCTTCGTTATGCGCAGTATCTTCCACCAGCATCAGACCGGCACGCAGGCCGCTGGCTACGTGCGGATTCGGGAACAGCACGAACTCGTGTGCCTGCTGCACATAGTAGCGTTTGTCGCCATCTTCAGCGAGCAGAGCGCCCTGCGGGAAGACGGTAAAGTTCAGCGTGTCATCGCTCATGTGCAGCACAAACCGATCGGTATGCCGGGTGATCTGCTGTGATACCCGATACCGCCGGGGCGCTTCGGCCACTTCAGGCAGCGTCCCCCCGCTGATCAGTGCGTCCAGCGCCCGCACTGCCGCACTGAACTGGCTCAGGTCGTTATCCCCAAACGGCAGCGCCTTGCCCAGCTCCAGCGTGCAGCTGGCCGCCTGAAAATGCTGGCTGCTGTAATGGGTAAAGGTGCCACCCGGTGAGCGGTGAAACACCAGCGCTTCCAGCCCGGCAGCGGCCAGCCAGTCCATAAATGTTTCCGGCCACGGCGTATCGCGCTGCGGCATAACGCCAAAGCGGGTATGGTACGAGCCGCGAATGGCGGTGTGCATATCGATATGCCAGCGCACCTCTTCATACTCTCCGGCCTGCCAGAAGTTTTCCATTGCCTGCTCAAGGCGCCAGGCGCGGCGGGCTTCCGGGCAGTCTTCATACTGCTGCCAGCGGCCGCCAAACATCCGGTTCATATCACCATGCAGATAACGTTTGTTCTGCCGCAGCGCAGCCGGGTTGCCGTAGATCACCAGCAGGCGGGTTAACAGCGGTCGCTCGCCGCGCAGCAGCGAGTCCACCATCTGCTCGAGGATCTCGACCGGTGCCGTCTCATTGCCGTGTACGCCCGCCGAAACCACCAGCGCCATAGAAACGGTCTCTGGTGGGGTAATTTCAAGAATGCCCACGTCAATCCAGCGCCAGCTCAGATGCTCATTGCGTCCTTCTGGCTGCGCAGGGATCTGCCCGTTGAGGGTTAAGGTGAGGAAATCCTGCATTGCTACTCCTTACATCAATCGCCGTTCAGCCCTGACAGGCCGGAGAACGTCTCCGGCCCTGCGATCATCGCGTTACTGCTGAAAACGGTAAACATTGCCTAAGTTTAGCAGCTTAGTGAGCTCATCGAGAGCTTCACGTCCTTCCCGCAGCAAATGAGGGTCAGCGAGGTCGGCCTGCGACAGGCGATCGCGGTAGTGCCGCTCCACCCAGCCGTTAAGGGTGGCAAACAGCGTATCATTCATCATCACGGCCGGATTAACGGCCGCCTGCTGTGCGGCGTTCAGCACCACGCGCAGGCGCAGACAGGCCGGGCCGCCGCCGTTACACATACTTTCACGCAGGTCGAAGACCTTCAGTTCATCGATGGGGCCGCCGCTGGCCGCCAGCTCGCTCAGATAAGACCAGACGCCCGGGTGACGGCGCGCCTCATCGGGCAGAACCAGCAGCATTTTCCCGTCGGGCTTGCTTAACAGCTGGCTGTTAAACAGATAGGTCGCCACCGCATCGGCGACGCTGACGCGATCGTCAGGCACCACGATGGGCGTAAAGCCAGGAACCTTCTCCGCCAGTCCGGCCAGCAGCGCCGGCTGGTTTAAAAAGGCCTGCTGATGACAGAACAGCACCTGCTGATTGCTGACTGCAATCACATCATTATGGAAAACCCCCTGGTCAATCACCGCAGGATTTTGCTGGGCAAAAACGGTCCGCGCGGCATCAAGCTGATGCAGGCGGCTGACGGCTTCGCTGGCTTCGCGGGTCTGCCGTGCCGGGTAGCGAGACGGTGCCACGCTGCCGTCCAGTTCGCTGCGACCATAAACAAACAGCTGTATCCCCGCCTCCCCGTAGTGCTGGCCGAAACGGTTATGGTTAGCCGCCCCTTCATCACCAAACATGGCCACCTGCGGCAGTGCATCATGCACGCTGAAGTGCTGAGGATCGCGGAATATCGCCCGCAGCAGTGCCCCGGTGGTCGGCGCCTCCATCGCGCGGTGGAATTTATTATTCAGGTTGGCGACGGTCAGGTGCACCCGGCCATCGGCACTGTCAGCAGAGGGCGACACGGTCGCGGCATTGGCCACCCACATAGCCGAGGCGGAACTCACGGCAGAGAGCAGTGCCGGATTCTGTTTCGCTGCCTGTGCCAGCACCTGCTCGTCGCTACCGCTGAAGCCGATTTGCCGCAGCGCATCAATGTTAGGGCGCTCGTGTGGTGGGATCACTCCCTGCAGAAACCCCCTGTCCGCCAGGGCTTTCATTTTCATCAGTCCCTGAAGCGCCGCCAGCTTAGGATTAGACACCTGGTGCTGATAGCGTGTTGAAGCCTCATTACCAAAGGAGAGGCCCGCATAATGGTGAGTCAGGCCGGGCAGTCCGTCGAAATTCACTTCAAGGGCTTTCATGGCGTCTCTCCCTGCGCGCTAAAATCCAGACCCGGGGAGAGCGTGGCGGGCAGCGACAGGTCAGCCGACTCCAGCGACGCCATCGGCCAGGCGCAATAATCGGCGGCATACCAGGCGCTGGCGCGGTGGTTGCCTGACGCGCCCACGCCGCCAAACGGTGCGGTACTGGCCGCCCCGGTCAGCGGTTTATTCCAGTTGACGATACCAGCACGCGCCTCAATCAGCAGGCGCTCAAACTTCTCCCGCTGCGGTGAAATCAGTCCGCAGGCCAGGCCGTAGCGGGTGTCGTTGGCGATGCGGATCGCACTGTCAAAATCGTCATAACGGATCACCGACAGCAGCGGGCCAAAGACTTCTTCATCCGGGAGCGTCTGCAGACCGGTCACATCAATGATGCCTGGCGTCAGGATCGCGCTGCTGCGCTGCGGCCATTGCATGGCCAGCAGCACCTGGCCGCCGGCATCCACGCGCGCCTGCCATTCACTGAAGATTTTTTCAGCCGCCTGCACGGAAATCACGCTGCCCATAAAAGGCTGCGGTTCAGCATCCCAGCGGCCGGTACGAATGCGGGCGGCCACCTCTACCAGCCGCCTCAGAAAGGCATCCCCCGCGGCACCGCGCCTGACCAGCATGCGCCGGGCACAGGTGCAGCGCTGTCCGGCGCTGATAAAGGCAGACTGGATGGCAATATGGACGGCCCCTTCGATATCATCGGGATCTTCCACAATCAGCGGGTTATTTCCCCCCATTTCCAGCGCCAGCATTTTTTCCGGCTGCCCGGCAAGCTGACGGTGCAACTGATAGCCGGTGGCGGCACTGCCGGTAAACAGTACGCCATCGACCTGGGACGCCTGCGCCAGCGCCTGACCGGTGTCCCGTCCGCCCTGCACCAGGTTGAGCACGCCATCCGGCAGTCCGGCACGCTGCCACAGCCGCACGGTCAGTTCGGCAGTCATCGGCGTCAGTTCACTGGGTTTAAACACCACGCCGTTACCGGCCAGCAGCGCCGGAACAATATGGCCGTTCGGCAGATGTCCCGGGAAATTGTAGGGCCCAAACACGGCCATCACCCCGTGCGGACGGTGGCGCAGAGAGCTGTCACCTGTACTCTGCTCCCCGGTACGGGCATGCCATGCGCGCACGGAAATCCCGACCTTATTAATCATTGCCTGCACTTCAGTCTGGGTTTCCCAGCGGGGTTTTCCCGTTTCGCGCGCGATAGTTTCGCTCAGTTCCACTTTATTTTTTTCCAGCAGCGCGGCAAACGCTTCTGCGATGGCCTGGCGTTCAGCGAACGGACGGCGGGCCCAGGCGGGGAACGCTGCACGCGCCGCTTCGCAGGCGGCAGTCACCTGCGCGGCAGTGGCGGTGTTACCCTGCCATAACGGCTCCCCGTCCAGCGGGCTGGTTTTACTCAGGATCTCACCGCCACCGGTCAGCCACTGACCATTAATACAGTGCGTCATGCTTTTTTCTCCTCGCGACAAAGTGTCACTACCCGCAGGTTGTCCCCCGGCTGGCAGCCTAAAATTTCGGCCTGCGCCGCCGTAACCGCGACGGTGTCGCGCTGCGGATCGGCAGGCAGCAGCATCACCCGGAAGTGATGATAGTTTTCATTGGAAACCAGGCACAGCGGCAGCGCATCATCCTGATGCTCACTCAGAGAGACGCCCATCAGGCGGCTTTTACGGATAGCGCGAACCCGGTCAATATCACACTCGAGCGTCGGGCCACCGTCAAAAATATCGACATAATTCTGGAAGTGAAACCCTTCTGCTTCCAGCACGGCACGCGCCGGGGCGGTATGCGGATGCACCTGACCTATGACCGCCTTCGCCTCTTCCGACAGATAATCGATATACAGCGGATGCTTTGGCATCAGCTCAGCGATAAACGCCTTTTGCCCGGTGCCACACAGATAATCGGCATCGGAAAATGACATAGAGAAAAAACGACTTCCGACGCTGTCCCAGAAGGGTGAGCTCCCCTGCTCATCAATCACACCGCGCATTTCAGCGACCACTTTCTGCATAAAGTGCTGGCGAAAACCGGCCATAAACAGAAAGCGCGACTTTGACAGCAGATAGCCGTTTTTACCGTTGCGGTAGTCGGGATCGAGGAACAGCGTACAGAGCTCACTGCTGCCGGTATGGTCATTACTGAGCGACAGCGTGGGCAGCATGTTGTAGACGTTCAGCTCTTTGGAGGCATGAACCTGGGTGCCTACGCGAAAGTTGTACCACGGGTCCTGCAGACCCACGGCCACTTCAATGGCACAAATGCCCACCGCTTTTTTGCTTTCACTGTCTGCCAGCACAAAAACGTATCCCTGTTCCGCATCCGGCAGTTTGCCCTGCCAGGTTAACAGCGAACGATCGATACGTGCTGACAGCGTGTCGCTGTCGGCAGGCAGCGAGGTCAGGCCCCCGCCGGTTTTCCCGGCGAGGTGCAGTAACTGCGCGAGATCGTCTCGTTCAACGGGACGAATGTACATCATACGCGGGCTCCTTCAGTGACGGCGCGGCAGGCGCGTTCGAAGCGTGCCAGCCCCTCTTCCACTTCCTGGCGGGTGATAATCAGGGAAGGCGCGAAGCGCACGACACTGGCCCCGGCGATCAGCACCATCAGGCCCTCAGCGGCGGCGGCCTGGTTGATCAGTTTGGCTTTACCCTGGTAATCCTGATTCAGCACGCAGCCGATCAGCAGGCCCAGACCACGAATTTCGCTGAACAGCTGCAGACGCTGGTTGATCGCCGTCAGACCGTCAACAAACCACTGATGGCGTTCAGCGACCCCGGCCAGCACCTCCGGTCGGTTAATTAACTCCATCACTTTACCGCCGACCGCACCGGCCAGCGGGTTGCCGCCGTAGGTGGTGCCGTGGCTGCCCACATTCAGATGGGCGGCCAGGGTTTCGGTGGTCAGCATCGCCCCGATCGGGAAGCCGCCGCCCAGCGCTTTCGCTGTGGTCAGCACGTCCGGCGTCACACCGTAGTGCATATACGCGTAAAGCGAACCGGTGCGGCCGACGCCGCTCTGCACTTCGTCAAAGATCAGCAGTGCACCGTGACTGTCACACAGCTCGCGCAGGCCGCGCAGAAAGCCAGGTTCCGCCGGCACCACACCGCCTTCCCCCTGAATAGGTTCGACAATCACCGCACAGGTCTGGTCGTTAATCAGCGCAGCCGCTGAGGCCAGATCGTTATAGACCGCATGCTGAATACCCTGCGGTAAGGGGGCAAAATCTTTCGAATATGCCGGCTGCCCCCCGGCAGAAACGGTGAACAGCGTGCGACCGTGAAAGGCATTTTTGAACGCCACAATACCGTTTTTCTGCGGTTGCTCGTTATCCATCGCCACTTTACGCGCCAGTTTCAGCGCGGCTTCGTTGGCTTCTGCCCCGGAGTTACAGAAAAATGCCCGGTCAGCAAAGGTGGCATCGACCAGCTGTTTCGCCAGGCGCAGGATCGGTTCATTGGTATAGCCATTGCCGGTGTGCCACAGCAGAGCAGCCTGCTGCTGTAAGGCGCGTTGCAGCTCGGGATGCGCGTGCCCGAGCGCATTGACCGCAATACCCCCGGCAAAGTCGATGTACGACTTCCCTTCCTGATCCCACAGTGTCGAACCCTCTGCCTTCACCGGCACAAAGCTGGCCGGGGCATAGGTGGGAACAATCCATTGATCAAAATTTTCACGGGTAACTGACGGTTGCATGGCGGCCTCGTTATTCACATTCCCCTGCGCAGGCAGGGTGAATTAAAAGTTTAATTAATGTTAATGAAATGATTCATTGCAGCTCTACTGTAGATTGCACGCCGCGTGCCAGCCAGAGAAAAAAATGCATAAACCCGGGTCAGATACCGTATATCAATGAGTTACGCCCGACTGCTATTCATCGTTAATGCATAGAAAGTGAATAACAATCTGAACAACGGGGCTTTACAGCAGAATAAAAAGCAGAATTATGCAGTGGCAAAATAAAATATCGAATGTGTGATCGAAGCCGGAATTTGGTTTTAAAAAGAGGCAGTTAACGCCCTGAAAAAGGTCAGGCGCACCAGGGTGGTGCACCCGAACCGTGCCAGTGGCGGTAATGAGGAAGGCGTGAGTGGGGGCAGATAACCGGGCAATCGCCCGTGCGTCAGGTCAGCCGGTAACGACTGTCCGGGCGTGGGGTGTCCGGCAGATCCTCGTCCAGATTCATTTCACGCAGGTTGATCTCAATATTGGTACACATGGCATCCAGCGGCAGGTGGTTTGTGGCCAGGCCGAACGGCATTTCCAGCTCCTCTGCCAGCGTATCCAGCGACAGGAAGGTATAGGCGATAAACACCGAAACCAGCGGCGTCATATAATGCAGATCCGGGACCAGGGCAAAAGGCAGCAGCGTACAGAACAGATAGACGGTTCTGTGTAACAGCAGCCCGTAAGCGAACGGCACCGGCATGCTGGCCAGCCTTTCACACCCGCCCAGCACCTGGGAGAGCTGATTGATATTGCTGTCCATGTGCATATACAGGATATCGGAAAGATTCCCGCGACGGCGCTGATCGGCCAGCCACTGGGAGAGCTGCAGCTCAATAAAGTTAGTCGGCGAACGCCGTTTCAGCACCTCATCCGCCTCCTCCCCCAGATAGCGGCGGAGATCTTCGCGCGCGTCGCTGTGGCGCAGCTGGTGTTTCAGACTGTAGGAAAAGGCCAGCAGCAGGGAGGTGACGCGCGGCGCATCGGCGGGAGAAATGGCCAGCGCAAGGCGCTGTAGCGTGCGGCAGGCGATAAGCAGGTTACCCCAGAACATACGGGCTTCGATAAAACGACCGAAGCAGACGCTGTTACGGAACCCGAGGAACACCGCGATGGAGACCCCCAGCAGGCTGAACGGCGCCAGCGTCAGCTTAATGCCCAGCGTTTCGTACCAGTCGAGACAAAAAATGGCGATCAGGGACATCAGTAAATTCAGCGACAGACGGAACCAGATGCCCGGCAATACCGAACCGTGCCAGGCGAACAGGCGGATAAACCAGTGACTCTCAGGGCGGATAATCATGATGTGCAGTTGAGTGGGATTTTCCGCCGATTGTGCAGAAAATCCCCGTGCCTGAGAAGCGGTATTTTGTGACTTTGATCACCTTTATTTCAGGGCGGCATATTGACAAAACCCGCCCGATCGGCGGTCAGCACAATCCGCTGAATTCAGGGTGCCATCAGGTCGAAACTCCCGTCGTCAGCGGGCTGTAGCGTGACCGGCGGGGCCAGCTTCAGGGTGATCCAGTTTGACGTTACCCGCTGCTGCCGGCTGTCCTCCAGCGTCACCGACAGATGATACTCATTGCTGGCCCCTTCACTGCTGTCCCAGGCCGGAATAATAATGCTCCAGCCCTTAACGCTGGCATTCTCGGCCGGCGGCGTCAGGCTCAGGGCCTGGGTATCGCCCTGCCAGCTGACCGCCCTGATCGGGTTGCTGTTGCGCACCTGTAGCTTCAGCGCCAGGGTTTCACCCGGCTGTACCTGCCACGGCGGGGTGGCGAGGAACACTGACAGCGTTTTCCGCTGGCGGAACTCCATCACCGGGGAGTTATTACGATTGACTTCATCATAACGGCTGCCGCTGAGGGACTTCGCTGCCGCGACATTGCTGGCCGAAAGCTGCTGCCTGAGGGAGACGCCGATGCGGTAATTCATTTTTAAGGCAAACTGATCCTGCGACTCACCGCTATCCCCCTCTTTATGGCTGGCCGACAGGGTGAACAGGGGGACAGGCGTATAATTGACTCCCAGCGACACGGCGGTGGGATTTGACATGGCGTTGCCGCTGTTAAACAGATCGACCCGATTGCCCAGGTACTGTTCATAGCTCAGGCTGACCCCCAGCTGGCGGTAAAACGGTAAATACCCCTGGGTGGTGATGTCATACCCCCGCGCCATGCGCATCTGTGAGGTACTGTTGCGATTTTGCCAGCCGGTCAGGGGATGGTAGTAATTGGCCGAAAACCGCAGGTATTCCCCCCAGGCTTCCGCGCCCAGTGAGCCACGCTGCTGATGAGATTCGAACAGATCATCGACAAACGCGTTGTAGCCGACCCGCCAGCTCCCGGCGATCCAGCGCTGCCCCACGCCGGCATTGCCCACCGTGCCGTAGTCGGTCTGCTGGACGCCGAGCTGGCTGAAGGTCAGATACTGATAGTTATCCTGCCATGGCGTAAAAAGCTGGGCTGAGGTGCCATTGAAACTGCCTTCGTCATCCACCGCCAGCGACACGCTGGCACGGCCATAGGGGGAGAGCAACTGCTCCCCCTCGCTGGCAGCACGCTGGGTGGCCGCATCACGAAACTGATTAAACGCCCACTGGCCGGCCTCCTGACGCAGCGATTTATCGCTGTCGTTGTTCATACTCGCTTCACCGATGCTTTTCGCTGCCTGGGCGATTTTAGCCGCCAGCCCGCTGTCGGTATCGGTGATCCCCATTCCCGGCAGTTGCTGCTGCATCTGACGGAAACGGGCGGGATCGTCAAACGGCGTATCCGGGACGCGCGTTGCCTCATCTAAGGCCAGCGCAGGGGCCAGCGGCAGGCCACAGAGGGCCAGAGAAACCAGCAGGGATGACGAAGGAGAAAACCAGTGGCTGAATCTGTTCATAACCTCAAAAGCAATTTTTTTATCTGTGTAAGTGTGAGTTGCTTCACAAAATCATACCGCTAACCTTAGCACAGAAAAAGCCACGGAGGCGACAGGCCGGCCACCTGCCTCAGCGCAGCCGACGCGGCACTTTTACAGTGACCGCCAGATGGCCACCGCGATACCGCCAAACAGCAGCCATTTGATCGCGTAATAGATCGGCTTGTTCCACGCCTTCAGGCGTTTGCCCACCTTACGCACTGCATAGAGGTATCTGAATACCCGGTTGATGCTGCCGACCCGGTCACTGTCGCCGTTCGGTGCCGCAGCGGCCCCAACCAGATGTCGGCCAAACCAGTGATTCACTGCCTGTGCCCATCGCCCGAGCATGGGCCGCTCAATATCACAAAACAGGATCAGGCGGGGCTGCCCGCTGGTATTTTCAGCATAGTGGATATAAGTTTCATCAAAAATCACCTCCTCGCCGTCGCGCCAGCTGTAGCGCACACCATCGACCTCAATAAAACAGCGGTCATCATTGGGCGTGATCAGCCCCAGGTGGTAACGCAGCGACCCGGCATAGGGATCGCGATGGCGCGGCAGGCGACTGCCGTCCGGCAGCAAGGCGAACATGGCGGCTTTGACCGAGGGAAGGCCACGCAGCAAGGCGGTAGTGTGGGGACAAAGTGTGGCCGCTGAAGGGTGCGCCTCGTCGTACCATTTCAGATAAAAGCGCGTCCAGCCGGTTTTGAAGAAAGAGTTAAAACCTGCGTCGTTACAGCGATCTGACGCTTTGATCTGCTGCAGCGCCAGCAGCGCCTGCCCCTCATCGCGAATAGTCAGCCAGTGTTCTCGTAGCGTCTTCAGCTCGGGGAACTGCGTCGGAGGAAGAAAAGGCGTGGTGGGAATGCGGGAAAAGAGATACATAAAAACGTTGAGAGGAGCGACAAAGGACGAATGGTCGGCCAGCTGTCGCCAGAATCCGTAGCGAACTCTCCCTCTCAGATGCACATACAATACGGTTAAGATCCAGATAATTAGCACGAAATATTTCATTATTTTGCCCGTCAGTTGACCGGGATCGTCCAGATGATCCCGCCGGTAAATGTCAGCCTGCGTTATGCGGATGAAAAGAACCTTTCACCGAAAAATCCATAACTGGAGCGAGTATAAAGACTTTTCAGCCGGGCAAAATGGCTGGGGCACGAAAGGCACCGTGAACCGCATCAGGACATAATCAATCCGCCGTCCACATTGATCGTCTGTCCGGTAATATAGCGGGCATCGTCGGAGGCGAGGAACGCCACCAGCCCGGCGACATCCTCCGGCAGTCCGGCCCGTTTAAGCGGGATCCCCTGCACCCACTCGGCCATCAGCTCCCCTTTACCGTATTTTTTTGCCCCGGTGCTGAGGATCTCTCCCCACACGCGGTCGTTGTAGTCCCACATTTCGCTGTCGATAATCCCGGGACAGAAAGCGTTAACGGTAATATTCCAGGGGGCCAGCTCCTGCGACAGGCTCTGGGTAATGCCGATCACCCCCATCTTGCTGGCGGCATAATGCGGGGTATAGATAAACCCCTGCCTGCCCTGCCCCGACGATGTGTTGATCAGGCTCCCGGACTGCTGCTTTACCATGTATTTTGCCGCTTCACGACAGCACAGCCAGACGCCGGTGGTGTTCACCGCCAGGATTTTATCAAAGTCGGCCTTCGGCATTTTGTCGAAGGTATCAATGGTGATCACCCCGGCGTTCTGGATCGAAACATCGATACGACCAAAACGCGCCGCCGCCTCACGGTACATCGCCTGTACCTGAGCTTCATCGGTGACATCAACCTGTAAGGCAAGGACCTCACTGCCCCACGTTGCCTTTATCCGGTCTGCGGTGGCCAGTACACGTTCGTCATTCGACACCATCACCAGGTTCGCGCCGTCGCGGGCAAAACGTTCGGCAATACCGGCACCGATACCGCGACAGGCACCTGTAATCACCACGGTCTTACCACTAAAATCACGATTCATCTGCTGCTCCTTAAGATTGAATGGGGGTGGCAGGCTGCCAGAGAGTGCGTTGTACCGCCTCCTGCCAGCCCTGCCAGCTCTGATGACAGGCCTCATGCCGCTGCGGATCTGGCTGCCACAGATCGTGCTCGGGCATCAGCGCCAGTAACTGCCGATCGTTCAACTGACCCAGGGTGCGACGGGCCAGCAGCCCGGCCCCTATTGCCGACAGCTCCGGGGTGCTGCTGCGTGCCACCGGGCAGCCCAGCAGGTCTGCCTGGAACTGCATCAGCCAGGGGTTTTGCGTCGGGCCACCGTCCACCATCAGCGTTTCCAGACGGAAGCCCGGATGCTGGCGCATGGCCTCAATCACGTCGGCAATCTGGTAGGCGATCGCCTCCAGCGCGGCGCGGATCAGGTGCGCGGGCGTCACCCCACGGCTCAGACCACAGATCACACCGCGCGCCTGGTCGTCCCACCAGGGGGCACCGGTGCCGGTCAGCGCAGGGACAAAATAGACCCCCAAAGTCGAGTCAATGCTGGCGGGCAGCTCGTGCAGCGCCCGGCTGAGAACCTGCCCCTTCCCGTCCGTCAGACCGGTGGCCTGCGCCATCCACGCTACGCCATCCCCGGTATGGGGAATATTGCCTTCCAGACCGTAAACCAGCCGCTCACCGTCGTGCCAGGCCACCGTGGTTGCCAGCGAAGTGATGCTGGTGTCGGGTGTATCCAGCGGGGCCATCACCGACGAGCCCGTTCCGTAGGTGGCTTTAACCCCCCCCGGTGCCCCCAGCCCATGGCCGTAAAGCGCGGCGTGGGAATCACCCACCATCGCCATCACCGGCAGGCCATCCGCGATCCCCGCCAGACCGCGGGTAACCCCAAACAGGCTGCCGGAGGGGCAAATCTCAGGCAGGGCCGCACGCGGAATGCCAAACAGGGCCAGCATCGACGCATCCCAGTCACCGCTTCGCAGGTTCAGGAGCTGGGTGCGTGCGGCATTGGAGGTATCGCAGCGGAACTGCTGGCCGCCGGTAAGGTTCCACAGCAGCCATGCGTCAATCGTCCCCAGGCAGAGTTCACCGCTCGCTGCCCGCTGGTGGCCATCCGGGGTGTTATCCAGCAGCCAGCGCATTTTCGAGGCAGAGAACAGCGGTGCCACCGGCAGCCCGGTGACGGAACGGATAAGGGTCTCCTGATGGTCGCGCTTGAGCTGCTCGCAGAAGGCCCCCGAGCGGGAGCATTGCCAGGTGAGCGCCGGGCCTGCAGGACGCCCGCTCTGGCGTTCCCAGCCGATGGCCGTCTCACGCTGATTGCTGATCGCCAGCGCCGCCACGCGGTGTTCACCCACCGTGTTCAGCACCTCCCGCAGTACCGTCATTGATGCATTTAACAGAGTCAGCCCATCCTGTTCGACCCAGCCTGGCTGCGGCGTGGCCACGGTCAGCGGCCGTGAGGCTTTCGCCACCAGCTGACCGCGTGCATCCAGCGCCACCGCTTTGACATTGCTGGTGCCTTCATCCAGGGCAACAATCAGATCTCTAGCCATGGCTGACCTCAGAGAGCGGCGCGGCCGCCTGCTTTTTTTCATGGCGACGCATCAGCACCACTTTGCTTTGCAGCTTTTGCTGGAACTGGTCGATGACCACGGCGGTGACGATCACCAGGCCCTTAATCACCATCTGCCAGAAGTCGCTGACGCCCATCATCACCATGCCATCAGCCAGGAAGACGATGACAAAAGCACCGATTATCGAGCCGGAAACGCGGCCACGGCCACCCGCCAGCGCGGTGCCGCCGAGTACCGTGGCACCGATGGCGTCCATCTCAAACATATTGCCGGTCATCGGATGTGCGGTTTGCAGCTGGGACGCCACAACCAGCCCGACCAGGGCGGCACAGAGTCCTGAGAAGGCGTAAACAAAGACTTTTACTTTAATAATCGGCACCCCGGCCAGGCGGGCGGCAGACTCATTTCCCCCCGCCGCATAGATATAGCGGCCCAGGGGCGTTTTACGGGTGATATACAGTCCCGTCAGCAGGAAGCCCACCATCAGCCAGATCGGGAAATAGATCCCCAGGAAGCTGCCGGAGCCAAGCAGGGAAAATCCGGTGTTGCCCAACTGAGGCACGCCGACCAGGTTGGCGTAGGTGCTGCCGTCGTTAAACAGCAGCGCGGCACCGCGGGCGATATACATCATGCCGAGGGTACAAATGAACGGTGCGACGCCCAGACGGGTGATCACCATGCCGTTGATGAAGCCGAGCAGGATGCCAAATACCGCCACCGCGAGGATCACTTCCGGCACGTTGAGGAACAGCACCTGCCCGCCCCAGATCGGTACGCCGCTGGTCAGCAGCGCTCCCGCGACCATACCGCAGATCCCCGCAACCGCCCCCACTGACAGATCAATGCCACCGGTGAGGATCACCAGCGTCATCCCAATCGCCAGCAGGCCGGTGATCGCCACGTGCTGGGTCATAATCAGCAGGTTCGACAGGGTGAGAAAGTTCGGCACCATTACGCTGAAAAAGCCTACCACAATCAGCAGCGCGATAAAGGTTCTGGCCTTCAGCAGGTACATATAGAGCAGATATTTTTGATTCATTTTGTCTTCCTCAGGCCCGCTTATTCATGCGGTGTTGACGCAGTGATTAACGTTTCGCGCGTGACATCGGCGCGCAGGAGATCGGCAGTGATACGCCCGTCGGCCATCACCAGAATGCGGTCGGCCAGGGCCATCACCTCATCCAGTTCTGACGATGAAAACATCACGGCCAGTCCTTCCTGGGCCATTTTGCCGATCAGCTGATACACGTCGGTTTTTGCCCCCACATCAATACCGCGCGTCGGTTCATCCAGCAGTACCACTTCCGGCCCGGTCATCAGCGCCTTACCCAGCACCACTTTTTGCTGATTACCGCCGCTCAGAGAGGTGATCGGCAGGTCGGTATCGCTGACTTTGATCGCCAGACGCTGCACCATCTCGTTCACCTTTTCCGTCTCTTTCTGCGGGCGCAGCAGGCCCAGCGCCCGGCGGAATCCACGCAGGCTGAGATCGCTTAATGTCATATTGGTTTTCACCGACATCATGCCAATCATCCCCTCGCCTTTACGATCTTCCGGTACGAGGGCAATGCCTTTTTTCAGCCGGTACTGGAAATCCCGTTTATCGAGGCATTCGCCGTTCAGCGAAACCGTGCCGTGCTCGCAGCCCATCAGGCCGATCAGGGCTTTGAACAGCTCGGTGCGCCCGGCACCCAGCAGGCCATAGATGCCGACCACTTCGCCTTTACGCAGGCTGAAGCCGACGTCATTCAGCTTGTAGCCGCCATCCTGACGCAGCGCCGTCAGCCCGCTGACCTCCAGCACGACGTCCCCCTGGCGGGCCGGGGCATAGTCAAACTGTTTTTTCTTGTCGCCAACCATCTGGGCGATGATCCACGGCACACTGGCGTCACGCACCTCACGCTCACTGATAAACTTCCCGTCGCGGAAAATGGTGATGTGGTCGCCAATTTCCATCAGTTCTTCCAGACGGTGCGAAATGTAAATGATGGTGACGCCGCGCCGTTTTAGCGCGGCAATCACGTTGAACAGCACTTTGACCTCGGACTGACTGAGTGCCGAGGTCGGTTCGTCCATAATCAGTACCCGGGTGTCTTTTGACAGCGCACGCGCAATTTCCACCAGCTGCTGGTGGCCAATGCCCAGTTCCCCGAGCGGCGCGTAAGGATCGACATCCAGCTCCAGCCGTTCCAGCAGGGCTTTCGCCAGCTGGTACTGATATTTCTCATTAATCCGGCCGCGCTGGAAAAACTCATTACCGATAAAAATGTTGTCCATCACGTTCATATTCGGGAACAGGTTCAGTTCCTGAAAAATGATGCTGATGCCGTGCTTTTCTGCCTGCTGTGTGGAGTGCAGCGAGACGGCTTCCCCCTCAAGGAAAATCTGCCCGGAAGACGGCACTTCCACCCCGGCCAGCATTTTCATCATGGTCGATTTACCGGCCCCGTTCTCCCCGATCAGCACGTTGACCTTGTTGCGATAGACGCGATAGTTCACCTGGTCGAGCGCTGTGACCCCGGGATAGATACGTGAGACATTGCGCGCTTCAATCACCACCTCTGACTGCTGTTGACGTTGCGGCAGTGGGTCGATTTGATACTCAGCCATCATGCCCCCTCTATTTGCGTACCACGTGGGCCGGCGTAACATCCGGCGGCGTTTGCGGCACATCCCAACTGCTGAAGACGCCGTCAACCTCGACGTTATCGCCCACTTTCGGCTGCAACTTTTGCACCTCAGCCGAGGCCAGGTTATTGATGGCGCGCCCGTAGTCGCCAAACAGCACCTGATCGTTGAAATCCTGATAGCTCGCGCCCTGATAGGCATCCCGTAGCGCGGTGCCGCGAATAATCGGGCCAATCTGCACCACCACCTCCTGGCCGCTGACGTCTTTCACCGTCATTTTCCCGCTGCGTGAGGTGGTATTCACCGCTGTCACCGCCCCCTGAATTTTCACACTGAACACGCACGGGTTTTCATCCTGACTGCGATATCCCGAAGCCTTGCAGGCGGCGTCAAAATCTTTTGCCGCCGCCAGCGATGCCATCATCTCGCCCAGGGGTTTTGCCGTGCTCACTATCTGCGGCACAATCTTTTGCTGCCAGGTAGCGGTGACGTTTGCCATCGCCGGGTTGGGCGGATTTTTTAAATCGGCCAGCTCCTGCTGCGACACAATGCGGCAGCCTCCGAGGGCTAAAGTGGCCATGGTCAGCCAGACTCGCCTGGACATAATTCTCTCCTTTGCGCCCCCGCAGGGGCGCAGCAACATTATGTAAAAACGTTAACTCAGGATTTGAAATTAAAGTCCTGCACTTTGTCTGCGTTGCCCTGGTTGATCAGGATGCCGCGGAACATAACGCGCTGTTTTTCTGGCTTGATACCTTTCTGCAGGAAGTTGTCGATATCCGTCACGCCCTGGGCGGCGATGGCCTGCGCCTGTAACATCACGGTGGCTTTCAGCGTCCCGGCTTTGACCGCATCGCGTTCGTCATTACTGCCGTCAATGCCAACCACGATCACGTCGTCACGTCCGGCAGCCTTCAGCGCGGCGATCGCTCCCAGCGCGACCGGCCCGTTACCACAGATCACGCCTTTGACATCCGGGTGTGCCTGCAGAATGCTGTCCATGATGCGCTTACCATCGATCAGGGTGCCTTTGGCATCCTGTCGGGCGATGCTTTTCATTTCCGGGTACTGATCCAGCACCTGGTGGAAGGATTTAGAGCGGGTGACGCAGTTATTGTCGGCGAGATTACAGGTCAGTTCGGCATAGCTTCCTTTCTCGCCCATCTTTTCGACGAAGACGTTGGCGACATCGGAACCTGCCTGGAAGTTGTTATGGGTGATCTGCTCCAGGGCGACGTCATCCACCGGTATTTCACGGTTAATCAGTACCACCGGAATACCCGCGTCTTTGGCTTTTTTAATGGCGGCGACGCTGGCGGTAGAGTCGGCGTTATCGAGGATAATGCCCTGCACCTTTTTGCCGATGGCGGCATCTATCAGTTCGCTTTGCTTCTTCACATCTTCACCGTGGGACAGGACGGTGGTTTTATAGCCCAGCGCCTGAGCCTTCACATTAGCGCCTTTCGCTTCAGAGGCGTAATACGGGTTATCCAGGGAGTTCACCAGGATCATAATGGTGCCTTTCTCTGCCGCAAACGCGGCGTGGGAGAAGGTACAGGCGGTCGCAACGGCTAACAGCGTTAAACGCATTTTCATATTGATGTTCTCGCAATTTGTTATGTTGTTATGTGTAGGTACAGCGTTTGATTCTCAGCGTCTCTGGTCTGGGCGAAGCCGGTCTGAAGTCTTACCAAATAGTGAAACCACCATCGATCATCAGATCGGCTCCGGTGATCATGTCGCTGCCGTTGCCGGCAAAAAACAGCACGGCGGCGGCAATTTCGTCCGTGTAGGCAAAGCGTCCCATCGGGATCAGCTGCTTCATCGCCTCCCCTTTTTCACCACGCCAGGCTTTCTCGCCCATCGGTGTCAGCACCACGGTCGGCGACAGGGTGTTTACATTGATTTTGTGCGGCGCAAACTCTTTCGCCATCACTTTGGTCATGCCCAGCAGTCCCGCTTTGGCCGAGGTGTAAGCCACATGGTTATCAATGGCAATAGAGGCCGCCTGCGAGGCGATATTGATGATCTTTCCGCCTTTACCTGCTTTCACCATACGTTTTGCCACCGCCTGCGAACAGAGGAACGGCCCGGTCAGATTGACAGCGACCTGCTTCTGCCATTCGCTAAAGTCAGTTTCCAGCACCGGCTGTAACATCACGTAGCCCGCGCAGTTCACCAGAATGTCGATCTGTCCGTAGTGTGCTTCAACCTGTGCAATTGCCTGCTCGACAGCGTCCGGGTCGGTCACATCACACTGGACAAACTGCACGCGATCGGCGGCAAATTGCCCGGCTACCTCTGCCACTTTGCTCTGTTCAAATGCCGGGTACAGCAGCGCCAGCTTCGCCCCTTTTTCCAACAGCATCTGGTTGCTGGCCATGGCGATCCCACCGAGCCCACCGGTCACAACGGCGACCTTACCGCTCAAATCGCCGTTAATGTCTACGCCGTAGCGCAGGTTGACGTCATATTCGTGACTCATTTTTCACACTCTCCTTACGCGGCAACCAGGTTTTCTAACGTAGCTCGCAGACCGTCGGCATCGATGCGAAACTGGCGACGCAGGGCGGCACGGCTGCTGCTGTGGGTAAATTCATAAGGGGGAATACCCAGCGGAACAAAGCGCTGGCGCAGGCTGTGCTGAAGCAGCAGCTCGCCGATAATGCTGCTCAGTCCACCACTCAGGACATGCTCCTCCATGGTGATGACCTGACGGTGGGCGGCGATCAGGGCCACGACGGCCGCTTCGTCCAGCGGCCACAGGGAAGGCAGCGAGACGATAGTGATGCTGTCGTCCTTCGCTGCCAGCGCTTCATGAGCCAGCGTGCCCAGGCAGAACACCACGGTGTCGGTTCCCTGCTGCAACACTTCCGGTTTTCCGGGAACAAACTGATAGTCCGCGTCGTGCAGCAGCGGCACTTTGTCGCTGTCCATGCGGATATAGACCGGCCCCTGATGGCTGATGGCGTGGCGGGCGATGGCGCTGGCCTGGATTGCATCCGCTGGCGCGAAAATCTGCAGATTGCCCATCGAGCGGGCGATGGCGATATCATTAGTACAGTGGTGGGTTGCCCCCAGTGGGCCGTAAGCAAAACCGGCATTCAGGCCGAGCATTTTGACGTTGGTTTCGGAGTAGCAGACGTCATTTTTCAGCTGCTCGTTTGATCGGGCAAACAGGAACGGGGCCGCGTTAGCGGTAAAGACGGTGCGGCCGCTCAGTGCCATACCCGCCGCCATTCCTACCATATTCTGTTCGGCAATGCCGACGTTGATCACCCGATCAGGAAAGGCTTTCTCGAACGGGGCAATTTTTGACGTAGAGGTGGAATCAGCCACCATTACACTGAGGTCGGCCCCCCCGGTCTGGGCTTGCACCAGCGTGGCAATCACGGCGTCGCGTAAGTCTTGCATGTTTAATCCTCCAGCTCGGCCAGCCCAAGGGCCAGCTGTTCATCGTCAGGTACGGCGTGATGCCAGGCCGGGACGTTGGCCATAAAGGAGATACCGTGCCCTTTTTCGGTATTGGCTAAAATAACGCGCGGTTTACCGATGCCCGGCTGGTTCACGGCGGCGGCTATCGCTTCGGGATCGTGGCCGTTGCATTCGAGCACTTCAAAACCAAAGGCCAGCCATTTATCGGCCAGTGGCTCCAGCGGCATAATGTCCTCTGTTTTACCGGCCAGTTGCAGGCGGTTGCGATCGACAATGGCGACCAGATTTTCCAGCCTGAACTTACTGGCCGACATGGCGGCTTCCCAGTTCGACCCCTCCGCCAGTTCGCCGTCGCCCAGCAGGACAAAGGCCCTGCGATCAGCACGACCAGAAAGTTTGTTCCCCAGCGCCAGGCCGACACCGATCGACAGGCCGTGGCCTAATCCTCCGGAGTTAATTTCCACCAGCTCAGGCAGCTTCTGGTGGATGGGATGCCCCGCCAGCAGCGTATCGTCGCCCATAAACTGGTCAAGGATCGCCGGGTCTATCAGCCCCATCGCCGCCGCGCTGCAGTAAAGTCCGCCAGCGCCGTGGCCTTTTGACAGGATGAAACGATCCTGATCCGGACGCGGACGGCTGCGATCCATCACCGCCATAAACAGGGTGCAGATGATATCCACCTCTGAGAGGTCGGCACCGGTGTGCCCTTTGCCTGCCCGATGATTCATTTGCAGTACGTAGCGCCGGGCCTGGCGCGCCGTCTGTTTGATTGCCTGAAAATCCATCATTACCTCTTCATCTGTGACGCCGCGGGCGGGATAGCGTGCTGATATGACAGTCTGCTGCGGCAATTTAGTTTTCGAATAAAAATATAAGCTATCGTTTGTTATCATATTGTGGGGTTGATCATATTTCAAACAAAAGCACAAAAATAACACAACATCATAATAATCAATAAATTAAGCATTAAAGATGACAATTCAATCCAGTTTCTTAACGTTAAAAGCCAGTTAAATCAACAAAATGACCATTTTTGACTTTCATTCGAAAATGAAAAGTCCCCTTCGCTATCCTCGCAATTGCTCCGGTCGGGGGTTACTATTTAGCGCAGCAGCCCGGCTGGCGGCCCTGCGACCCGCTTTCAGGTAAAGGGAGTGACTGACGTGAAAAACAAAAATGAACAGCTGGCTGATATGCAGCAACGGCGGGAAAAAATCCTGGAAATGATCCGTGAGGATGGCACCGTCACGGTGAAAAGGCTGAAAGAGACGTTCGGCCTGACGGAGGCGACGCTGCGCACCGACCTGCGGATATTACAGAAAGAGGGGCATGTGCAGCGCTATCACGGCGGCGCCACGCTGATGACCGGCAAGCAAAATACCGGCGCGCTGCTGCTGGAACGGCAGACCCATATGGAGGCGAAAGATGCCATTGGCCGGCTGGCAGCCCGACATATTGAAAACGGCGATACGGTGATTTTCGATTCCGGCACCACCACCACCGCTATCGCCAATCATATGGCACATATCCGGCGGCTGTCGGTGGTCACAAATGCGGTGAATATCGCCCTGAAGCTGGGCGGGGAGCCGGGGATCAATATTCTGCTCACCGGCGGTACCTTTAAGTTTCCGACCCTGTCCACTTCGGGTGAAAAAGCCGCCAGCTTTTTTGAAAACGTGCTGGCAGAAAAGCTGTTTCTGGCGACGGCCTGTATCTCCCCCCGTCTGGGCCTCAGTTTTCCCAGCGAAACCGATATCAAAGTGAAAAGTGCGATGATCCATTCAGCCAGCACGGTTTATGTGGTGGCCGATTCCAGCAAAATCGACAAAGTCTCGATGTTTGCGCTGCCGTGTGACTGGAGCAAAATCCACTATCTGATCACCGACAGCGGCATCAGTCAGGCGTCGATCTCGGCCTTTGAAGCGCTGGGGATCACCGTACTGGTGGCGACCTGAACGGCGTCGGGGCGATACAGGCTCACTACTTCGCCCACAATTAACAGACTGGGTGACTGCGGCTGGTGCAAGGCCACGGCCTGCGCCAGCCGGTCAAGACGGGTGATCAGGGTGCGCTGGTCTGTCCTTGTTCCCCGCTCGACGATCGCCACCGGGGTAGCGGCATCACGCCCGGACAGGATCAGCTGTCCGCTTAAGGCTTCACACCAGGTCAGCCCCATATAAAACACCAGCGTCTGACGTGCGTCGCGCAGGCTTTCCCAGTCAAGTCGCGGTTTCCCGTCACGCCCGTGACCGGTAATAAAGCGCACAGACTGGGCCAGGTCACGGTGAGTCAGCGGGATGCCGCTGGCGGCAGCACAGCCGGTGGCAGCAGTAATACCGGGCACAATATGGCAGGTAACTCCGGCTTTTTGCAGCCACACCATCTCCTCACCGCCCCGGCCGAAGATAAAGGGATCCCCCCCTTTCAGCCGGACAACCTGCCGCCCGGCGCGGGCCAGATCTTCCAGCAGCTGGTTAATCTGCGACTGTTTCATCCCGTGGAAGCCCGGCGTTTTTCCGACGTCGATGCTCAGTGCACCAGGCGGGATCAGCGCAAGGATCTCCGGGCTGACCAGCCGGTCATAGACAACTACTTCCGCCTGTTCAATCAGACGCAACGCGCGAACCGTCAGCAGATCAACGGCACCCGGGCCGGCTCCTACCAGCCATACGGCCCCCTGCTGGCCGGGAACCATATTCCCGGCCAGCAGTTTATCAAGAGAAGGAATTTTCGCAGTCATCGGTTACCCTCAAGCGGTGATCGTTTTTCCGGCCTGCACCATTGGCGTGCTGGCGACCCATACCTGTCCCTGCTCTACTTTCACCGGCCAGCAGCGCTGTGAGAGGGCCGGATTATCCAGGCTCTGCCCGTCCCGCAGGCGGAAACGCTGTTTGTACAACGGCGAGATCACCAGCGCATCACCGCCGCTGTCCCCGAGCAGACCGCGCGACAGCACGTTGGCCCCGGTTCCCGGCTCCAGATCGTCCAGCGCGTAAACCTTATCGTCCAGGCGGAACAATGCAATCGGCTGTGAGCCCAGCCGGGCACCTATACCTGCCTGCGGTGGAATGTCCTCGATCTGGCATACAGCATTCCACAGCGAGGTGGGTTGCACCTCGTTGACCGAACGACGGAACAGCGCCACGCGATCGGGGCTGGCCAGCGTGGTCTGCCATTCACACTGGTAGCTGTCGACCACGCGCTGCATATCCGCTTCCAGCTCGGCGGCCACGCCGAGGACGTCATCAATCACCACCTGACGCAGATAGGTCAGGCCCCCTTCGAGGTTATCCATCCATACGCTGGTGCGCTGCAGGCGGTCAGCGGTACGGATGTAAAACATCAGCAGGCGGTCGACGTAACGCAGCAGGGTTTCATCATCCAGATCGCTGGCAAACAGATCGGCATGACGCGGTTTCATTCCCCCGTTGCCACAGACGTAAAGGTTCCAGCCTTTGTCGGTGGCGATCACCCCGATGTCTTTACTCTGGGCTTCGGAGCACTCCCGCGTACAGCCGGACACCGCCATTTTGATTTTGTGCGGTGAGCGCAGGCCCTTGTAACGGTTCTCCAGCCGGGCGGCAAAGCCCGTAGAATCCTGTACGCCGTAGCGGCACCAGGTGGAGCCCACGCAGGACTTCACGGTGCGCAGCGATTTGCCATAGGCGTGGCCGGTCTCAAACCCGGCGGCCAGCAGCTTCTGCCAGATTTCGGGCAGTTGCTCCAGCTGGGCACCAAACAGATCGATACGCTGCCCGCCGGTGACTTTGCAGTAAAGGCCATATTCACGGGCTATCTCACCCATAGCAATCAGCCCTTCGGCGCTGACCTCACCGGCTGGCATCCTGGGCACGACCGAGTAAGTACCATCCTTCTGGATATTGGCAAAATAGCGGTCATTGGTGTCCTGAAGCGGTAGCAGAGCTGGCGTCAGCAGATACTCGTTCCAGCAGGAGGCCAGCATCGACCCCACCAGCGGCTTACAGATCTCACAGCCGCAGCCGCGCCCGTGTTTAGCCAGCAGCTGTTCGAAGCTTTTGATGTTGCCGACGCGGATCAGCGAATAAAGCTCCTGCCGTGACCACGGGAAGTGCTCGCAGATATCTTTCTTCACCTCCACGCCCAGATCGGCCAGTTGATACTCCATCACCTGTTTAACCAGCGCGGCGCATCCTCCGCAGCCGGTGGCGGCTTTGGTGCTGGCCTTCAGCGAGGCCATATCACTGCACCCGGCTCTGACTGCGGCGCAGATGTCTCCTTTGGTCACGTTATGACAGGAACAAACCTGAGCACTGTCCGGCAGTGCCGCCACGCCCAGCGCTTTCGATGGTGCTCCGGCGCTCTGCGGCAGGATCAGGGTTTCCGGTGCATCCGGCAGGGCCATGCCGTTGAGCATCATCTGCAGCAGAAGGCTGTATTCGCTACTGTCTCCGACCAGCACGCCACCGAGCAGCGTTTTACCATCGGCGGACACCACAATCTTTTTATAAATTTCATGGGGTTCATTGGTCCAGTAATAGCTCTGGCTGCCCGGGGTGGTGCCGTGGGCATCCCCCATTGAAGCCACTTCCACCCCCAGCAGTTTGAGTTTGGTACTCATATCTGCACCGCTAAAGGCGCCCGCTTCCCCGGCCAGGGTCGCGGCCAGCACGCGTGCCATCTGGTAGCCGGGGGCGACCAGACCATAGAGATTGCCCTGCCAGACGGCACACTCACCGATGGCGCTGACGGCGGGATCGGAAGTCTGGCAGCAGTCATCAATGACCACGCCCCCGCGCCGCCCGAGGGTCAGCCCGGCTGAGGCTGCCAGGTGATCGCGCGGGCGGATCCCCGCCGAAAACAGCACAAGGTCGGTTTCCAGTTCGCTGCCATCGGCAAAATTGAGCCGCAGCGTGCCGTCTTTCTGCACGTCAATGCCCTGACTGGCCTTGCCGGTCAGTACCTTAACCCCGAGCGCCTCGATTTTACGGCGCAGCATCGCAGCCCCGCCCTCATCAAGCTGTACCGCCATCAGCCGTGGAGACAATTCCACGACTGATGTCTCCAGCCCCAGCGTCTTCAGCGCATTGGCCGCTTCCAGACCCAGTAATCCGCCGCCGATCACCACGCCGCGTTTTGCTGTGGCTGCCCTGGCTGCGAGGGAATCCAGATCGTCCAGTGTGCGATAGACAAAGCAGGACGCGTGCTCACTGCCGGGGATTGGGGGCACAAACGGGCTGGAACCGGTCGCCAGCACCAGCCGATCATAATTTTGCACGCGCCCGTCGGCTTCGCGCACCTGCTGTTGCTGGCGGTCGATAGCGACGATCTGACGCCCGGTGCGCAGTTGTATGCCGTTCTGTTCCATGAATCCCGGTGGCACCAGCGACAGTTCGGCGTGCCCCTTACCGGCAAAGTATTCCGACAGGTGGACGCGATCATAGGCGACATAGCGCTCCTCGCCGTACACGACAATCTGATACTGCTGATGAAGCGCCAGGCTGACCATCTGCTCCAGAAAGTGCTGGCCGACCATGCCATGCCCGATGACCACCAGCGTGGGTTTGCCGGCGGCTTCAGACGCGTTGCCCGGGGCGGGTACTCTGCTTTGTGAATTGCTCATCATTGTCACTCTCTGAAAAACCCAAAAAAAAAGCGCCCACCCCCCTGCCTGATGCAGGGAGCTGGACGCCGTTATCCGAAGAGGGGTTTCACCGCCATTGGCGAAACCGCTCCGTTTTATGTTGTGTTAACTTTGCGCAGGCGACTACTTTTTCGCAGGTTCAAACGCAGAAGCCACCGCCATCAGCGCGCTGGCAATTTCCACCATGCGCTTGTTCTGGTTCATCGCCATTTTACGTAATGCCTGCCAGGCCTGTTCTTCACCGTAGCCGTGATGGTGCATCAGCAGTACCTTAGCGCGATCGATCTGCTTACGATCTTCAATGCTGGCGCGCAAAGCAGCCAGCTCGTCATCCTGATCCTGTAGCCGTTTTGACTGCTGCTGGATCATCGCCAGCAGCGACCGTCCCAGCCGTGGGGTGAGAGCATCGGCCTCCAGCGGCTCTGCCGGGGACGTTTTCTGCCACTCCTCCGCAGCGATAAAGACGCTCCACGCCGGCTCATTTGCCCGGTTTTGCATCTGCTGCTGGAGCAGGTCGTCTGTCAGGCTCTGACCCTGCGCCTCGGCATGTGCAATACTCTGCCGGCAGCGCTGCATCACGGCACGCGCCAGCCTGTCCTCGACAGTTTTCATACCGTCAATTCGCCGTGTCAGGCACTGATGCCAGCGCAGCGCCATTGCTGCATCCGGCTCATCCTGACATAACGTGGTACAGGCAATACGCCTCAGTCGCTCGATATCGCTCTCTTCCTGCGCCACCTGCTGCCAGCGTTGCAGACTGTCATCGTCAGCAAAACCGACAAAATGGCTAAAACAGCGTTCCTGGGCATCTATCAACGCCACAATCTGCTGGCTCAGCGCCATCGTCAGTCTTCCTGAGGCAAACCCCGCCGCCCCCATGGCGCGCTCCTGACCGGCCAGTTCTTTACCCTGCATAAAGCTGAACATAGCAATCAGCGCGCGGGAAACACCGGGGTCAGAGGCCGTATCTACCATCTCAAATATCAGGTTCAGGAGCTGGCGAATAATATGGTTAAACTGCGCCATCGCCGCATCATGGGAGAGGGTACGCTGCTGTACCTGCTCGCGCAGAACGTCCCGTTCACCCAGCGCCTGTAGCGCTGTAGCAATCCGGCTGTACAAGCGGCTGGAGACCAGCCCGTCGCTGTCGTCCTCTGGCAACGCAGGCAACCGGGCAATGACCTCGCTCTGGCTGTGTCTGACACGACGACTGCACTGTGACAGTTCGTCACCGAACATCTGCCCTGTCGTGCAGAGCCACAGATTACTGGCCCCACGCTCCCGCTGGATTTCATGGATCAGCTGACTGACCTCTGTGGTCAGTCGGCCCTTCTGTAAAAGGGAGCGCAGGCTGGCGATTTCCCGCTGACGCGAAGCCAGCAGGTACGCCAGCGGAGAAGGATCACCCCCGCTCATCGTTCATACCCTGCTTTTTTTTCATCGACCTGACACTCCCCCTCTCGTCGCGCACCGCATGGATACCGCCTGGCACTTCCCTGAAAAAGGGCGCGCCGACGGAGGTCATTAACCGGCTGCAATCAATCAGTCATGCTGCTGCGTTCGCGTATGTTAATGTCAGGCATCGCGTGGTTTTCAGGCGGACAGCATAGCGCAGGACGGAATACTGATTATTGATACTAATCAAATTGCCGTTTTGTCACCTTTCAGGCAAACTCTGTCACGCCCGCCGACCGCATTAACATGTTCATCCGGCGTCCGCAATGGTTTCCATTCCCAAAAGCGTCAGGTAAACTGACGTAAGAATTATCTTTATGTAAACCTGTGAATTTTCCTCCCGGAACGTACAGGCCACACCGCGTTTAATCACGCGTTCCTGGAGTCGCTCAGAGTCGCCCTGTCGCATCTGAAAAGAACCCGATTATTTGATGATATTCACGAGGACTAAAGTGAAAATTAGCATCGCGTTTACCCTGCTGGCCGCGCTCACGTTATCAGGGTGCAAAACGCCCCCTCCTCCGGTCAATGATGATACGGTCATAACCAGTGTCGTCGATGGCGCGACGCTAACACATCGACATGCGGTGAAAGCGCCTACGTCCTTCACGCCTGTGAATGAGAACTATCGCGCGCTCTACAGTGCCTCCGTCATGACCAGCCCGGACTATGGCGGCAAAGTGGTGCGCTATCTGGAAAACGGCAAACCTTTTCTGGTACTGGGTGAAGTGGAGAACCGCTGGTTTGCCATTGCTGACGTCGATCAGCAGCAGCTGATTGGTTACGTACCGCTGAAAGCCGGTGTGAAAAGTGAGCTGTACGACGCCACAGTGCGCAGCGATCGTCCACGGCCGCGTAAAAACAGCAAAAAAGTATGCGTCGATGTTGGCGGCAAGAGTAAAGCCTGCCGCAACAATAATACGGCGACCTGGATTCTGGAGTAACGCGCTTATTAAGGCACTGTGCTGCCAGGGATGGCAGCCAACGCGTTTCTTCTGCGTCTGGTAAAGTTTCCTATTTGCCTCCTGGCATACAGCCGAGAATAACACATCCTCATGACGTCGGAATTCCCTGTTGACCCCGCCACTCCGGTCAACCAAGACAATGCCTTGCTGGTCGCTGCCTCGCCGTTGCTTAATGCGATTGTACAGATCCGCCTGGCGGCTACCCATGACGACCCGGCCGGTTTACGCCATCAGCTGATCGATGAAATGCGACAGTTTGAGGCACGGTGTAAACAGGCGGGGATGCCCTTTGAAATGATTATTGGTGCCCGCTACTGCCTGTGCGCCGTACTGGATGAAGCCGCTGCGCAAACGCCGTGGGGCAGCCGTGGCGTCTGGTCTGCCAATGGCCTGCTGGTAACCTTTCACAATGAAAGCTGGGGCGGCGAAAAAGTCTTCCAGCTGCTGTCACGCATTTCACAGAATCCTGCCCAGCATCTCTGGCTGCTGGAAGTGATCCATTTTTGTTTACTGCTGGGCTATGAAGGTCGTTACCGCAGTATGGATAATGGTCGCCTGCAGCGTGATGCCGTTCGCACCCGTCTGGCCCAGCTGATTCGGGATGTGCGTGTCGAAGAAGTACAACCGTTACCACAAACGTCCATTGCCGCCGGGCAAAGTACGCTGTGGCGCCCGCCGGTTCCTCTTTGGGTCTGTTTTTCCCTCGCCACCCTCATCGGCTGTGTCTTTTTTTCCACGCTCAACTGGCGGTTAGGCAATGCCGCTGAACCTCTGCTGCGGCAAATCTGGCAAACCCCATTGCCAAAAGTGGTGACCGGACAACGCGCGACCGCCCCACAGGCTCTGCTGGACTTACGTCAGCGCCTGAGCGACCTGATTATTGAGCGCAAACTCGACGTCGCGGACAGTAATAACGGCAGTAAAGTGATTTTGTCCGCTGACCGGCTGTTTGAACCTGCCACAACCGGACTCTCCCAGAAGGGGCGCGCGCTGATAGCCCGCGTAGCCACGGCCATGGAGTCGGCTAAAGGCACCATTCTGGTGAGCGTTTTCACCGATGATCAGCGGGTGCTCTCACGTCGCTTCCCGTCAAATTATGAATACTCTGCCGCCCAGGCGCGTGCCATCAGCACCATGATGGCTGAGATGATGTCCCAGCCGGGGATCAGCGTTCACGCTCAGGGACGGGGCGACAGCGGCGCGCTGTTACCGAACGACAGCACAGAGAATCGTGCGCAGAACCGCCGTGTTGAAATCACCCTGTTCGCTGCTCCTGAGTCAGACGACAGCCACTCTACGGGGAAAAAATGATGCTAAAGACCTTCTTTTCACTGCTCTCCAGCCGCTTGCTCTGGGGACTTATTGGCGTCACCGCGCTCTCTGCGCTCATCTGGATGGTCGGCCCCCTGCTCTCACTGACCCCACTGCAGGGGCTGGACAGCCCGCTGAACCGTCAGTTGTTAATCGGCCTGACCTACTTTTTATGGATACTTTTTCAGCTTATCCCTCAGCTTTACCGCGCCTGGTTTAATAGCAAGCTGCTGACGCGCCTGCAAATCAGCAACATCGATCATGCGGAGCTTCAGGCGACGGGTGAAATGCTGGATAACCGCTTCAGTGAAGCGGCCATGCTGTTAAAGAAAACGCAATTCGGCAGGCGTAAAGGCTGGCTGCGACGCTTCAGCGCACAATATCTCTATCAGTTACCCTGGTATCTGATTGTCGGCGCGCCCGGCGCAGGAAAAACGACGGCGCTGGTCAACTCCGGTCTGGAATTTCCGCTCAGCGATACACTCGGTAAAAGCGCCCTTCGCGGCATTGGCGGTACCCGTCACTGCGACTGGTGGTTTACCGACCAGGCCGTGCTGCTGGATACGGCAGGGCGCTACACTCTGCAGGAGAGTCAGCGCGCACGCGATGCCAGTGAATGGCAGACCTTTATTACCCTGTTGAAACGTTATCGCCCACGCCAGCCGATTAATGGTGTGATCATGACCATCAGCGTCGCCGACCTGTTGAGTGACTCCGCCGAAGTGCGTCATGCGCAGGCCAGCGCACTGCGTCAGCGCATGGCTGAACTTCATCAACAGACCGGTATCGCCTTCCCCGTGTATATCATGGTGACTAAAACCGACCTGCTGAAGGGATTTATGTCCTATTTCGCCCGGCTCGATAAACAGCAGCGAGAAGACATATGTGGGTTCACCTTCCCGTGGGAACCAGGACGTCAAAACGATCGACGCCTGAACACGCAGTTTGAACAACGCTTTAAGCAGCTCTCTTCCCGACTGATGGCCGGTCTCAGCGACAAGATGGCGCAGGAAAGCGATCTGACTTTGCGCGCAGAATGTTTCCAGTTTCCGCAGGAATTTAGCGCGTTGCGTCCTCTGCTGGCCGAATACCTTGATATTGTTTTTTCACCGGAACACAGCGAAACCCCCTGGGCCGCCCGGGGTCTGTTCTTTACCAGCGGCACTCAGGAAGGCCTGCCGTTTGACCGGGTGATGGGCGAACTGTCGCGTAAACTGCAGCTACCCCAGCCACAAGGGCAGTCTATTGCCAGCTGGGATACCGTGAACCGTAGTGCCCCCATCCCGGCGAATAAAGGACAAAGCTTCTTTATTCATGGCCTGCTCTGCGGTGTGGTGTTTAAAGAGAGCCGGCTGGCAGGCAGCGATCGTCGCTGGGAAGATCGTAACCGCCTGCTACACAGGACAGGCTATGTGGCACTCGCCGTCGCCCTGCTGGGAACGTCGGCGCTCTGGTTGACCAGCTATATGAAAAATCAGGATTACCTGCAGGAAGTGGCCGCGCGCCTGCCCGCGGTGACACAGCAGGCAAAACAACTCACCCGGGATAACCACGGTGATATCCTGGATCTGCTACCCTTCTTAAATACCCTGGTCGCCTTGCCGCAAAGTCGCCATTTTTCGCTGGCGTCGCCACCGCTGACTCTGCGGGGTGGGCTTTACCGTGGCGATCAGATTAGTGATGCGACGTGGGGGCTGTATCAGGGGGCGCTGAAATCATTGCTTCTGCCCAGGGTCGCTCAA
The DNA here is from genome assembly GCF_001571305.1 of Erwinia persicina NBRC 102418. Taxonomy (GTDB): domain Bacteria; phylum Pseudomonadota; class Gammaproteobacteria; order Enterobacterales; family Enterobacteriaceae; genus Erwinia; species Erwinia persicina. Next base: position 124,144 of record NZ_BCTN01000003.1, read on the forward strand.
ATCATCACCTACACACTCCGTAATGACGATGGGAAAGATGCTGAATTTAGTCGTAATGCCCTGCGCGCCTATCAGATGCTGTATCAGCCGCGCAGCTACGATGGTGAGTTTCTGCGGGGTTGGGTGATGCAGAACCTGCAGCGCAAGCTGCCAGCCAGCGTGACAACGCGTGAGCTACAACAGCTCGACTGGCACTTAAGCCAACTGCTGGACCGTCAGATTCTGAGTTCTCCCTACGTGCGCGATAATGCGCTGATGGTGAAAACATTAGCGCTCAATCTGGACAATTCCGGGCGTCAGGCCACTGCGACAGCCTCTGCCGAAATGCACACTTTTGATGCGGGTCGCCTCAACCCCGTTCACTGATAGGGTCATCACTATGGCAGCGAGAAATGACCTGGGATGGTATGGCAAACTGCCCACGGCGGGTGACTTTTTGCATCGCCGTATGCCGGAAGGGCTGATTGACAGCTGGTCGAACTGGTTTCAGCTTGGCCTGGCTCACTGGCACCATCATCATGATGGGACGACAGACCCGTTCAGCCGGGCACCGGTGTGGAACTTCGCCCTGCCCGCCACCCTGGGGGTTCAGCGGGTACAGATCGGTTGCCTGATGCCGTCGCGCGACAGAGTGGGACGGGCATGGCCCCTGCTGGCGGTGCAAAGTGTTCCGGTGAGTGCCTGGCATCCCGCCCAACTGGCCATCTCCGGGGAGTGGTTTCAGGAGTTGGGTGCCACGCTTAATCAGTCCGTTCAGCAGTTACACTCTGTAGACTGGCTTGAGCAGGCGCTGCGCGGCATGTCGCCCCTGTCGTTACCGGATACCGGGCGCTCCGATATTATGGATGTGATTGGCTATCAGGACCTGCCCTGTACGCTGGCATGGCGGGAAGTGGCGCTCCATTTTGATCCACTGCAGTACATCAGTTACTGGTGGACCAATCAGAGTGACGGGTATCCCCTGACCAGCCACAAACATAGCGGGAATCTGACCGCACAGCTCTTTTCGCAATTATTTCATCCGGCGGCCGGGTTAAAGCCGGGCCGTCACGGACTCTATCCTCCGATGTTTGAATAGCGTGTTTTGGCCATCGGCTTTATTGCAGGAAAAACGCATGCGATTGACCATTTTACAGAACCAGGACGACATTCCGATCGTCGCCTGCGATTTTGTACCACCGGGCGGCACGATTGGCCGCAGCGTTGATAACGACCTGGTGCTGCCGGATCCTGAGCGGGCGATCTCGCGCCTGCAGGCGCTGGTACATGTGGCGGCTAACGGCGACTGTCGCCTGACCAACCAGGGTAGCGTCATTGCGGTGATCCACAACGGCAATGAACTGATGCGCGGCAGTCAGGTCACCCTGGAACACGGTGACACACTGGCTATCGGCCCTTATCAGATTGACGTCAGCGATCCGCAGCAAGTCAGCATGGCGACACAGGAACAGGTTGACCCGCTGTCATTATTTGGTGACGAGGGGGCCTACAGCGACGATCCCCTGCAGATGCAGAGTCCCGCGGACGAGCCTGCTCCGCTCCCGACAGAAAGCCCTGACACCGGGGCAGCCGATATGCGGACGGCACGTCAGACCGTAGCCCGTCTGGGAATTGACCCGATAAGCAACGATACGTCCTCCACCGACCATGACGCCCCGGAGGGGGGTAATCGTGAGCAGCGTTTGATGGCCGCACTGCTGGAAGGCATGGGGCTGGACACCACGCTGGATAAAACGCCGCTGACAGAAGATCAGATGCGTATTACCGGGCGTATGCTCAGTCTGTTTTCACAGGGTACTGTTGCGCTGCTTTCATCGCGTTCGATCCTGAAACGGGGAGTGAAAGCGGAAATGACGATGATCCTGAATGAGGCCAACAATCCGTTCAAAATTCTTCCCTCAGGTAAAACGGTGCTGATGCAGATTTACCAGAGCCAGATGCCAGGTTTTATGCCGCCAGAGCAGGCGGTGCGCGATGCCCTGGTTGACCTGCAGGCCCATCAGTTAGGGATGATTGCCGGTATCCGCGCGATTATTGCCGCCATGCTGCAATCCTTTAACCCGCAGCGTCTGGAAGAACATGCCCGCCGCGACGGCGTACTACCGCGAATGGCGTTACCCCGTTGCAAAAAAGCTGCACTCTGGGACTATTTTATGCGTCACTATCAGAGCACGTCGGGTGAAATAGAGGATGATTTCCATACTCTGTTTGGCGAAGCCTTCCTGCACGCCTATGACATCGAAGTGAATCAATATAAAGATTCACAGACCCGCCCGGAAGACTTATGAATATTACGTATTCCACCACCAGTCAGAAAGGTGCCCGTGAGAGTAATCAGGACACCATCGGGGCCCTGCTGGGGCAGCACGCCGCCTGCTTTATGGTCTGTGACGGTGTCGCCGGCTCATCGGGCGGTGAAATGGCGGCCACAATTGCCCGTGATACCCTGCTGGCCCAGCTTGACGTCGATGCCCCTCTTCAGCCCGACCGCACGGCGGTACTGATTGAAAATACCGAGCAGGCCATTCTCAGCGCGCAGAGGAATAATCCGAATTTTCGGCAGATGAGTACCACGCTTGCGGCACTCTTTATCGATCGGGATAACCTGCATGCCTGGTGGGCTCACGCCGGTGACAGCCGGGTATATCTTTTCCGGCGGGGCGTTGTACATAGCGTCACCCGCGACCACAGTCTGGTGCAGCAGTTACAGGATGCGGGATATGAAAACACAGGCATTAACAGCAGCTTACTCTATAATGCCCTGGGTGCTGATGTGGCGCATCCGCACGGTTTCAGTGAGGTCGTGACGCTCCAGGATGGTGATGCCTTCCTGATTTGTACCGATGGTTTCTGGAGTCATCTCACCCCCGTCGAGATGGAACAGGCACTCCGGATGGTCAGTTGTCCGGAAGAGTGGCTGGCGCTGATGCAAAAAGCCATCGACCGCGGCGTAAAAACAGATAATCTGAGCGCCGTGGCGGTATGGGTCGGTTCACCCCAGGAGACCACGCTACTCTTCTCCATGGCGGACTCTGCTCGCTTTCTTCCGCCACGCGATTAACACCAAGGAATGTTATGAAATTTTGGTTGCCAGCTACGTTGACTCTGTTGTTCGCTACCACGACCCAGGCGGCGGACTACCGGGTCGTTTATTCCCCCAGTCTTGAACTGGAAGTGTTTATCGATAATGTTTCCAGCAATGCGCCCGCTGCCTGGTGTCAGGAGACGTTGAACCTGCGTATTGTCTCCGGTAAAAGTACCGAGTCAGATGTTCTGACCCCTTTCTTACCGCGCGTGGGCAATTTGCTGCAAAATCAGTGCGGCAAACTGCTGGAGCTGCCGTGGCAGATGACTAACGCCCGGGGCGCGGTACTGGCCACGGGAACAGCAGCAAAGGAGCAGAGCTGGCGTCCTATTGTGACGGCAGATGCCACCGCGACTGCAACGGCCAGCAACGCCTCGCCGCTCGATTTGTCGCAGCCAGCGAATGCCGAACCTCTCCAGCATTTTGATCTGCCAGGCGGCTGCCATTTTCGAACCTGGTGGGATGATAAGGGTAAATCACTCTTTATCCCGGATGATAAGAACATGAACTGCTCAACGGAGGGCTGGCTCGATGGTCAGAGTACACTGACCATGGCCCATGGCGACAAGAGCGAATCGCTGGCAGTAAACTTTTATCAGGGTTATCCGCTGGCCCATCTGCACCCGACCGGGGCGTCTCTGGATGTCGTATCGGTTAACAACCAGCGTATGGTGCTCGCAAGAGATGATGCCCCTGACAGCTGGCTGGTATTGCCCTTTAACAATAGCCTGCACGTCTGGTCGTTTGACGGCACGTTGCTGGTAAAAATGAGTAAAACTCAGGCCCGCGAGGGCGCCGCGTTGAAAACGGAAGTCGATGCTGTGCGGAAAACCTGGTCAGATAGCATTGATGCAGGTGTGAAAGTGAATGTGCTGCTGGTGGATGACCTGCACGCCGATCTGGCCGACCCGGCGATTGGCGCCTGGCGTACCGTTAACTAATATCCCGCTCAACAGGGCGCCATGAGAGTTTCACTATGTCGGCTAATGACCAACAAAAAAATGTACCTAACGCACTTCCCACTGGCTACCGGTTTAACGAGTTTGAAATCAAAGAAGTGATTGGGGGGGGCGGATTTGGCATAGTCTACCGTGCCTGGGATCATCTGCTTGAACGCACGATTGCGATTAAAGAGTATCTGCCGGTCTCGCTGGCCAGCCGCAACGAGGATCTGGCCATCAGCCTGCGCGGCGAGCGCTATCAGCGCCTGTTTAATGCCGGTCTGAACAGTTTTATCCAGGAAGCGCGTCTTCTCGCCCGCTTTAATCACCCGGGTCTGCTGCACGTTCTGCGCTTCTGGGAAGAGAACGGAACCGCCTACATGGGCACGCTATTCTACAGCGGGATGACGCTGAAAGCGTGGCAGCAGACCAGCCCGGAGAGTATTAACGAAGCATGGATACGGCAGCTTTTGCCGCCGTTGTTTGGTGCTATCAATACCATTCACCGCGCCGGGTATCTGCACCGTGATATTTCACTCGATAATATTCAGATCCAGGATAACCAGTTACCCGTGCTGCTCGACTTTGGCTCAGCACGCAAAGAAATCGGAAACCTTTCCGATGAAATGGAGATCATGCTCAAGCCCGGCTATGCGCCCATTGAGCAGTACAGTGAAGAGGGCGACAGCGATCAGGGCCCCTGGACCGACATTTACGCGCTGGGCGCGGTACTGCATACGCTGATCACCGGTAATCCCCCGCCGGTCAGCGTGGTACGCTGCATTGAAGATCGCTATCAGCCCCTGAGTACCCTGCGCCCCGAAGGGTATTCATTGCCGTTATTGCACGCGATAGACCGGGCTCTGGAAATGGATCCCCGGCAGCGACCACAATCCGTGGATGAGCTGGCAGCCCTGATTGACCTGCCGGTCAGTGAGATAGAGGAGCTGGTCGCCTCCCTGGACGTTGCACAGGAGGAACAGCCCGCCCTTCCCGACCCTGAACCCGTGGTGCTGGCCGTTAATCCGGCCGCGGGCGCTGCCGAGCCGGTAATGGCACCGCGCGTGGCAAAGCGTCTGTCGCGACCGCTGCTGTTACTGAGCGGCCTGGCCGTCGCCGCTGTCGTGGCACTGGTCTGGGGGCTTAACCATGAGGACAGCGCGGTTCCGGAGCACTCTGCAGCGGCCAGCAACAGCACCGCAACCCCTTCCCCGGCGGTGCCTCCTGCCAGTGCGCCAGCGATGGCCACCGTGTATCTGAAGTTAAGCAGCGACGACGTGTTATTACTGAATGGCAGCGTGGTGGAAGTGAAACCGAATACTAGCGGTTATGCTTCGCTTAATCTGGCGGCAGGGGACTATCAACTGGAAGTGCAAAACGCCAGCGGCGTTCGCAGCCAGCAGTTGAAGATCGATCGGCCAGGAACCTGGCTGATTAATCCGGGACGCTGAGTTTCTGTTTCTGTCCGGGGGGCGGTTGAGCGATCACCCCGGACGGACGCCTATCCCACCAGTCCGTTATGATATTCCTGCAGCTCACGCACCCGTTGTACCAGATCGGTCAGACAGTCGTCATACATCCCGCGCTGTTTCAGTTCCGTTTCCAGTGAAAAAAGATACTGCGCATTGGTGCCCAGCGGCCCTTTAGCCTGGGCAATCAGTGGGGCAATGGTTTTCGGGCAGGAATCTGGCTCGTACAGCGCGTGGCGAGGATCCATGACAAACACCAGCGCCGTCACCGTACGACCGTCATCCAGCGCCAGATCACACCAGGTCGGCAGATAGCAACCGGTAATCATTTCCCGTTTCCACAGCAGCTCAAGCTCTTCATGCAGCCTGGCTTCAGGCAGGCAGAAGGCCAGTCCGGTGGTCTGCCCCCCCTCTTTCAGCGCCAGCATACGCCCGGGCTGGCTGGCCGTGCCGCGGCCGGCTGTCAGGCGCAGGCAGAAAGCGCGGTGCCAGCCTTTCAGCGTTCCGGCGGCGACTTCATCCGCTTCAAAAACCGGGTTCCACATCAGTGACCCATAGCCAAAAATCCATACCGGGCTGTTATCCGGACGACAGGCCAGGGCCGCCGCCAGCGAGGCGGCACGCTGCTCGCAGGTCCACAACAGCGTTTCTTCAATATCACCAAAGGCCGTTTTGCAGTCCGCCTTTAATAAAAAATCTCGTGTTAACATTGCCACCTCCACACCACTGCTTAACATCCACGCTGTTCTGACTGCGTCCCTCAACGGTCTGATTTTCGCAAAAAAATGAGTGCGATGAATGACCTTATGCATTTCCGCGTGCGCAATCAAGTTTGAAGGCGATCACAAAAGAAAAAAAGTTTCACTTAAGTTTGTCGGCAGCCGGCGCGAAATCTTTACCCCCTGCACCGCCCTTCCACCACAAAGTGATAAAAAGAACTTTGATTTTTTTGCTAAACCAGTTTAGCTTTTCGGCAGATAATCACTTAAGGATAATGATGATGAGCAATAAAATCTGGGTACTGGGCGACGCAGTGGTAGACCTGCTGCCTGAAGGTGAAACTCACCTGCTGAAGTGCCCCGGTGGCGCCCCGGCCAACGTCGCAGTGGGTATTGCCCGCCTGGGGGGAAACAGTGGTTTTATCGGCTGTGTCGGCGACGACCCGTTTGGACGCTTCCTGCAGCAGACGCTACGCGATGAGAATGTTGATATTGAGCAGATGTATCGCGCGCCGGGCCATCGTACATCAACCGTGCTGGTCAGCCTGGATGCACAGGGCGAACGCCAGTTTACCTTTATGGTGCGTCCCTCTGCTGACCTGTTTCTCACCGCTGACCGCCTGCCGGCGTTTCGTGCCGGTGAAGGCCTGCACCTGTGCTCCATTGCCCTGAGTGCTGACCCCTCCCGCCGTGCGGCCATGCAGGCGATGCGGGCGATTAAAGCGGCAGGAGGCTGGGTCAGCTTCGACCCTAACCTGCGTGAGGATCTGTGGGCGGACCCGGCAGAGATGGACACCGTGCTGGCCGGCGCCTTTGCGCTGGCAGACATTATCAAACTGTCAGAGGATGAACTCGCCACGCTGACCGGCCATGCCAGTCTCACCGACGGCATCGCGGAATTTACCGCCGCGTATCAGCCCTCCCTGCTGCTGGTGACCTGTGGCAGCGAGGGCGTCAGCCTGTGGCAGAACGGAACGGTACAGCACTTCCCCGCCCCGTCGGTGGAGGTGGTCGACACCACGGGAGCGGGTGATGCATTTGTTGCCGGGCTGCTGGCAGCACTGGCCACTGAAGCCGATGCGCTGGCCCCCGTCCGCCTTGAGCAGGCCATCCAACAGGCGCAGCGCAGCGGTGCGGCCGCGACCACCGCTAAAGGCGCCATGACGGCCCTGCCACACGCCGCCGACCTCGCCCGATTCTGATCCCTGCCCCGCACAAATTGCCAACCCGGTCACACTTCCTAAACCGGGTTAGCAAATCTGATTGAACAGGACATTCCTGTTAGCTTACTCTCTGCATCGAACCGGTTTAGCAAAAACAAAACAATCACACTGGGAACCGTGCAAATGATCACACCTCGTAGACTGGCTGTCGCCATCAGCCTCGCCTTAGCCACCCCGGCGGTCAGTTTCGCCGCCCCCACGCTCACCAGCCTGGAAGAGCGACTGATGGCGATGGAACAGCGACTGCAAAAAGCCGAAGATCGTGCGGCCACGGCCGAAAACCGTGCCGAGGCGGCAGAAAAGAAAATTGTCAGGCTGGAGGCCCGCTCTCAGCAGCAACAAGCGCAGCAGGTAACGGCCCCCGTCGCCGCGACCGCCAGCGTGGCGCCACCCGCCGCCGCGCCGGTGGCCACCAGCAGGATCGCAGATGGCTTTGAGTTTCACGGTTATGCGCGCTCCGGCCTGATCATGAATGACTCGGCCGCCGGTACGCAAAGTGGCCCCTTCATGACGCCCGCCGGTGAAACCGGCGGAGCCGTGGGTCGTCTTGGTAATGAAAACAACACCTATGTTGAGCTGAACTTTGAGCACAAGCAGCAGCTGGCTAACGGCGCAACCACGCGCTTCAAGGCGATGCTGGCCGACGGACAGCGTGACTATAACGACTGGACCGGCAGCACCTCAGAGCTGAACATCCGTCAGGCGTTTGTCGAGCTGGGCAATTTGCCGACGTTCACCGGTGCGTTTGATAACAGCACCCTGTGGGCCGGTAAGCGCTTTGACCGCGATAACTTCGACATCCACTGGCTGGATTCCGACGTAGTGTTCCTCGCCGGGACCGGCGGCGGCATCTATGACGTGCAGTTGACCGACGGTCTGAAGAGCAACTTCTCGCTGTATGGCCGTAATTTTGGTGATATTGAGGCGATTGATAACACCATTCAGAACTACATTGTCACCAGCAATAACTTTGCCGGTCCGTTCCAGCTGATGGTCAGCGGCCTGCGCGCAAAAGATAACGACGAGCGCCTGAACCCCAGCCGTGAGAATGATAATGCGGGCGATACGGGCGTTCATGCCATGCTGGCCCTGCATAACGACAGTTTCTGGGGCCTGCGCGAAGGCACGGCGAAAACCGCCCTGCTGTACGGTCGCGGACTGGGTGCCGAAGTCAAAGGCGTGGGTTCTGACGGCAATCTGACGCAGCAGGCGGAAACCTGGCGTCTGGCCAGCTACGGCGTGACGCCGCTGAATAAGACATGGAGTTTTGCCCCGGCCGTGCTGGCCCAGACCAGCAGCGACCGTTACGCCGCTGGCGATCACTATCGCTGGGCCACCGTTAACGCGCGGCTGATCCAGGAGATTAATCAGAACTTCGCCCTCGCGTACGAAGGCAGCTATCAGTATATGGATCTCGATCCGCAGGGGTACAAAGATCGTCAGGCCGTGTCCGGCAGTTTCTGGAAACTGACCGTCGCTCCGACCTTCAAAGTGGCCGACATTGGCGACTTCTTTACCCGCCCGGAGATACGCGTTTTTGCCAGCTGGATGGACTGGGACAGCTCACTTGATCGCTACGCCAGCGACGACTCTTTCGGCAGCAGCGGCTTCAGCGCTGGTGGCGAATGGAACTTTGGTGTCCAGATGGAAACCTGGTTCTGACGGCTTCATCACAATAATGAAAAGGTGACATGATGAATTTTGAAAAAACAGCCCGGGAACTTCTGCCCTTACTGGGTGGAAGGGAAAATATCGCCAGCGCCGCGCACTGCGCTACGCGCCTGCGTCTGGTGATGGTCGATGATGAACTCGTACAGAAAGAGGCCATTGAAGCACTGGAAGGGGTGAAAGGCTGCTTCCGCAATGCCGGACAGATGCAGATCATTTTCGGCAGTGGCATCGTGAATAAAGTCCATGCGGCATTCGTGAAAGAAGCGGGCATTAACGAGTCCAGCAAGAGTGAAGCCGCCGATATTGCCGCGCAAAAGCTGAATCCGTTTCAACGCATAGCGCGCGTGCTGTCGAATATCTTCGTGCCGATTATCCCGGCCATTGTCGCTTCAGGCCTGCTGATGGGCCTGCTGGGCATGGTGAAAACTTACGGCTGGGTCGACGCCAGTAGCGCCCTGTTTATCATGCTGGATATGTGCAGCTCGGCGGCGTTTATCATTCTGCCGATCCTGATTGGCTTTACCGCCGCACGTGAATTCGGTGGTAACCCTTATCTTGGGGCGACCCTGGGCGGCATACTGACCCACCCCGCGCTGACCAACGCGTGGGGCGTCGCCAGCGGTTTCCATACCATGAACTTCTTTGGTCTGGAAATTGCGATGATTGGCTATCAGGGAACGGTTTTCCCGGTGCTGCTGGCCGTCTGGTTTATGAGCCACTGTGAGAAACGACTGCGCCGCGTGATACCCGATGCGCTGGATATCATTCTTACGCCGTTCCTGACGGTAATTATCTCCGGCTTTATCGCCCTGCTGATCATCGGCCCGGCGGGACGGATGCTGGGTGACGGCATCTCACTGGTTCTCAGCACGCTGATCGCCCATGCTGGCTGGCTGGCCGGGCTGCTGTTCGGCGGGCTGTACTCGGTGATTGTGATCACCGGGATCCACCACAGCTTCCATGCTATTGAGGCCGGGCTGCTGGGCAATCCGTCAATTGGCGTTAACTTCCTGCTGCCAATCTGGTCAATGGCCAATGTGGCCCAGGGGGGTGCATGTCTGGCGGTGTGGTTTAAAACCCGGGACATCAAGGTGCGCAGCATCGTGCTGCCCTCGGCGTTTTCTGCCATGCTCGGTATTACCGAAGCGGCCATTTTCGGCGTTAACCTGCGCTACATAAAACCTTTCATTGCCGGACTGGTCGGTGGTGCGCTGGGCGGGGCCTGGGTAGTGACAATGCACGTCAATATGACTGCCGTTGGTCTGACTGCCCTGCCGGGGATGGCTATTGTGCAGGCCAGCTCCATGCTCAACTATCTGATCGGCATGGTGATCGCCTTTGGTACGGCATTCGTGCTGTCGCTGCTGCTGAAAATCAAATTTGAGGTGAAAGCATGAGTGAAGCCCACCTGTTAAAACAGGCGCTGCGGTCGGTACTCTCCGGCCAGCAGCGTGCTGCGGCGGATCGCCACCGCCCGGCATGGCACCTGGCCCCACCGGTCGGGCTGATGAACGATCCGAACGGCTTTATTCACTTCGATGGCCGCTACGTGCTTTGCTACCAGTGGAACCCGATGGCCTGCGCGCACGGAGCCAAGTTCTGGGGCCAGTGGAGCTCAGAGGATTTGGTGAACTGGCGACACGAGCCGGTCGCGCTGGTCCCGTCTGAACCGTGGGAGAGTCACGGCTGTTATTCCGGCAGTGCGGTGGATAACGCGGGTGTACTGACGCTGCTTTACACCGGTAACGTTAAGTTTGCCGACGGCAGCCGCACCGCCTGGCAGTGTCTGGCCACCCGTGATGAGCACGGCGAGTTTCAAAAACACGGGCCGGTACTGGCACTGCCGGAGGGATACACCGGCCACGTACGCGACCCGAAAGTGTGGCAGCACGAAGGCCAGTGGTACATGGTGCTGGGCGCGCAGAATCAGCAGTCTGAAGGGAAAGTGCTGCTGTTCCGCTCCCCCGACCTGCACCAGTGGACGTCGCTGGGTGAAATCGCCGGCAGCCGGCTTAACGGGCTGGATGATTTCGGCTATATGTGGGAGTGCCCGGACCTGTTTGAACTCGACGGCACCGCCGTGCTGGTGGTGTGCCCGCAGGGCCTGCCTGCAGAAACCTGGCGCTGGCGTAATACTTTCCAGAGCGGCTATTTTTGCGGACGTTTTGACTACGACAGCGCGCAGTTTCAGCACGGCGAGTTTCACGAGCTCGACCACGGCTTCGAATTCTACGCACCGCAGACCTGCCTCAGTGCCGATGGTCGCCGTCTGATGATCGGCTGGATGGGGATCCCCGACGGGGATGAGTTCTTCCAGCCGACCCGCGACAGCGGCTGGATGCATACCATGACCTGCCCGCGTGAACTGACACTGCGCGGCGATCGGGTGTTTCAGCACCCCGCCCGCGAACTGCAGCAGTTGCGGTCGCGTGAAAGGAGCCTGACGGGGCGGGCGGCAACGCTGCCACCACTGGACATTGACAGTGCCGAGATAGAAATAACGATCAGCGGTACGTGCCAGGCGGATTTTGCCGGCGCCCTGCATCTCAGCGTTAACGCACAAGGGTTAACGTTACAACGTCACAATTTACGCAGTGGAAAACCGGAAGAGCGTTACTGGCGGGGAGAGGTACAGACTTTGCGTATCCTGTGCGATCGCTCGAGCGTGGAAATCTTTGTCAACGAGGGTGAGGCCGTGATGTCGTCGCGCTATTTCCCCTCCCCACAGCCGCAGCTGCGCTTCGACGGTACGGGGCAGATCGCGCTGCGTCACTGGAGCTTGCGACAATGCATGATAGAATAGGCTCATGTACCATCACACCTAAGCCACTGTGACTAAAAACAAACGCATCACCATTAATGATATTGCCCGGCTGGCGGGCGTCTCAAAATCCACGGCCAGTCTGGTGCTCAATGGCCGTGGGAAAGAGCTGCGCGTGGCTGAAGCCACCCGCGAGCGCGTGCTGGAAATTGCCCGTCAGCAGCACTATCAGCCGAGTATTCACGCGCGCGCCCTCAACTCCGCCCGCAGCCATACCCTCGGGCTGGTGGTGCCTGAAATGACCAACCAGGGCTTTGCCCGTTTTTCGCACGAGCTGGAGATGCTTTGCCGGGATGCCGGCCTGCAGCTGTTAATCGCCTGCACGGCGGAAAATGCCAGTCAGGAAACCCTGGCGGTCAACAATCTGATCCAGCGACAGGTCGATGGCCTGATCGTAGCCTCCAGCCAGTTGAACGATACCGAGTATCAGAAAATTAACCAGCAACTGCCGGTGGTGCTGTTTGACCGCCATCTGGGCGAGTCCAGTCTGCCGCTGGTGATCACCGATGCCACCGGGCCTACCGCCACCCTGATGGAGGGGGTAGCGCGCCTGGGCTATGAAGAGATCTACTTCTTTGGCGGGCAACCGCGCATCTCCCCCACCCGCGACCGTCTGGCAGGCTTTCGCCTGGGGCTGGAGCGTGCCGGCGTAGCAGTGAAGCCGGAGTGGATCATGCACGGCCATTACCACGCCAGCTCAGGCTATGAGATGTTCGCGGAACTGTATGCGCGGCTGGGCCGCGTGCCACAGGCGCTGTTCTGCGCCGCCTGCGGCCTGCAGGAGGGCGTGCTGCGCTACCTCAGTCAGCATGACCTGCTGAACACACCGATGCATCTGAGCAGCTTTGATGACCACTATCTGTATGACGCTCTGTCGGTGCGCATTGATACCGTGGCTCAGGATGAGCGGATGCTGGCCTGGAACTGCTTTGAAATGGTCACGCAGCTGATTGATGAACAGACGCCAGAAGTGACACAGCGCTGGTTGCCAGCCCGCCTGAAATGGCGGCGAGCTGTTTCAGCCGTCTGACTTCCGGCCAGCGGGCGCACACCGCAGCAGACGGCGCCCTCACTTTTTATGCCACTTATCGTCATCCCCCTTCTGATACTGGTGTTTTACCGCCGCCCAGGCGACCTTGTGCGCCACCTCTTCTCGTGAATCATCACCGCGTCGATCCTCGCTCTCTTTATACTGATCCCAGGCGCTGTTAAACGCTTCCAGATAGATGTCCTGGGCATGGGCGGGCAGCACATGTCGGACGCTGTCGGGTAAGGCGCTGCGATTGTTATAAGGCATGGTTTCTCTCCTCTCAGTGTCTGATTTAAGCCTGGTACAACTGCCCTTTTTTTCAAGGGCGGACTTTACACCGAAATATAGCATTCTGATGCTATAAAGCCTTATTTCAGCCTTTATCACATTGAGTTAGCGTACCTTCCTGCTTACTTTAATTTTTTTATTCTAATAAAGTCGGATGATTTTCATTACGATAGGAACTAAAGAGGAATAAATAGCGAGCATAGGCACTTTTCTAAGTCAAACCGTAAAAGGACGTAAATTTCTTCAATTTTGGCGAAAAAAAGGTTATACTTTCGCCACTTGTCTTTCATATTGTCAGACTATGTTTAACAGACCCGTGGCAGAATCTGCTATTTCCGGGTCCACAGGATACAAGATAAGGAGCGTTTGCCTATGAGTGCGCAAGAGAGCAGTAAAACCCGCCACACCGAGTATTCCCTCATCTTACCTGTCGCTGCATTAATCATATTATGGTTCTGGGGTAACACCGCTACCTTCTCCCTGGTCGTCGTCATTAACCTGATTGCCCTCGTTGCGATCCTCAGCAGCGCCTTCAGCGTCGTCCGCCACGCTGACGTACTGGCACACCGCCTGGGCGAACCCTACGGCTCCCTGATCCTCAGTCTTTCCGTTGTAATCCTTGAAGTCAGTCTGATTTCCGCCCTGATGGCCACCGGTGACGCTGCCCCGGCGCTGATGCGCGATACGCTTTATTCGATCATTATGATTGTGACCTGCGGACTGGTGGGCGCAGCATTGCTGCTCGGCGGGCGAAAGTTTGCCACACAGTATGTGAACCTGGCCGGGGTTAAACAGTACCTTATCGCTATTTTCCCACTCGGGATTATCGTCCTGGTGTTCCCGAACGCGCTGCCCGGCGGTAACTTTACGGTCATGCAGGCGCTGCTGGTCTCCGGGATTTCCGCTGCGATGTACTGGGTTTTCCTGCTGATCCAGACCAAAACGCACCAGAGCCTGTTTGTCTATGAGCATGAGGACGAAGGGGACGACCCGCACCACGGCAAACCGTCGGCCCACTCCAGTACCTGGCACACCGTCTGGCTGCTGGTTCATCTGATTGCGGTGATTGCGGTCACCAAGATGAACGCCAATACGCTGGAGTCGCTGCTGACCGAACTGAAAGCCCCGGAGCAGTTTACCGGCTTCCTGGTGGCATTACTGATCCTCTCCCCTGAAGGGCTGGGCGCGATTAAGGCGGTTCTGGCTAACCAGGTGCAGCGTGCGATGAACCTGTTCTTCGGTTCCGTACTGGCCACCATCTCACTGACGGTGCCCGCCGTGACGCTGATCGCCACCCTGACCGGGCAGCAGCTGATCTTTGGTCTTGAGCCGCCGCAGATGGTGGTGATGATTGCCGCGCTGCTGCTGTGTCAGATTTCGTTCTCCACAGGACGTACTAATGTACTGAACGGTGCGGCGCACCTGGCGCTGTTTATTGCCTACCTGATGACCATCATGCTGTAAGTCTTCGTGGCATAAGAAAGGGGCGGGCCGGTCGTCAGACCGGCCCGCCCCCGTTAACACATTCTGATTACTGGGCCTGATATTCCAGCGTATGCCCGCTACCCGACAGCGTCAGCGTCATTCCGCTCAGCCTGACCTCCGCACCCCGGGTCAGCACCGTGGATAACGTCTGCTCCCACTGGTTAAGCTGCGGATCGCTACACATCATACGCGTCGAGGCCAGTTGCGGTACGCTCAGACGCCCCTGCTCCAGCTTACCCTGCCCGAAGAAGCGATTACACATCACGCCACTCACCTTCAAATCCTCAGCAAAACCTATCCCCGGCTTCATTCCCTGATGTGGGGTGACGGCCTTCCCATCTACGGCACTCAGCGTAAACAGGCGGTTAGCTAACCGGGCGGCGTCCGGCGCATCAGCGGTCGTCTGAGCGTTGCTGCATCCGTTCAGTGCCAGGGCGCCGGCGAGTAGTAAGATGATTTTTTTCATAGAAACTCCTTAGATTACCTTTCCATTGTAGGTCAAAAAAAGCGGTGGATTCAGGCGGGGTGGGGGCAGAAAAAAGGCGGGTCCGTTGACGGGCCCGCCTGGGGATAAGGCAAAGTTAGTTGCTGGTATCCAGTTCAGCAAAACTTTTAACCAGGTCATCAATGGCTTTCATCTGTACCAGGAACGGTTCCAGTTTGTCCAGCGGCAGCGCAGAAGGACCGTCGCATTTTGCATTGGCCGGGTCCGGGTGAGCTTCAATAAACAGACCGGCAATCCCGACAGCCATACCGGCACGCGCCAGCTCGGAGACCTGCGCACGGCGGCCACTGGAAGCGGCCCCCATCGGATCACGGCACTGCAGAGCATGCGTCACATCGAAGATCACCGGGCTGCCGTTAGAGACCTGCTTCATGACGTTGAAACCCAGCATGTCAACCACCAGATTGTCGTAACCGAAGTTAGCGCCACGATCGCAGAGGATGACTTTATCATTCCCGCCTTCTGCGAACTTATCCACGATATTGCCCATCTGACCCGGGCTGACGAACTGCGGTTTTTTGACGTTAATCACCGCGCCGGTTTTCGCCATTGCTTCTACCAGGTCGGTCTGACGGGCAAGGAAAGCCGGAAGCTGGATTACATCCACTACGTCAGCTACCGCCTGCGCCTGACTGGCTTCATGCACGTCAGTGATGATTTTCACACCGAATGCCTGCTTAATCTCCTGGAAGATCTTCATGCCCTCTTCCAGGCCCGGGCCACGGTATGAATGAATAGAGGAGCGGTTGGCTTTATCAAACGAGGCTTTGAACACGTAAGGAATACCCAGTTTCTGGGTAACAGTGACGTAGTGTTCGCAGATACGCATAGCCAGATCGCGAGATTCCAGCACGTTCATGCCACCAAACAGGACGAACGGCAGATCGTTTGCGACCTTGATATCACCAATGCTAACCACTTTTTGTTTCATATCTTCGCCTTTATAGAGTTCACTTCAGTTAGTGAAGGGTAATCTGTTTCTGTTCTATTGAGTGAATCTGCACTTTGATCATTTCACTGATCGGATCTTCCGGGCACTGCTCAACGAAGTAGGTCAAATCGTTGAGGGCCACGTGCTCACACTCCAGCTGGGCAAAAATCAGCCCCCGATCGCGAATTTCATACGGGTCTTCCGGATCCATCTGCACCAACACCTGGCTGACGTGCAGCGCCATCTCCATCTGTTTCTCATCCATCAGGGCAGACTTCAGCGTATCCAGCATCTTACGCAAGACCATTAGCGGTTCGGCCTCCTGCAGATCGTCATCATAGAGCTCTGCAACCGGCCCGATGTTGCCCTTCAGCCACACTTCCAGCGTGTGTTCATCCAGGGTTTCACCATCGAAAGGGTTAATTAACCACATATCTTCATCGACCCATTCAGCACGCAGAATCAACTGAGTGGGGAAGATCACCGGGAACAGCGGTAAATCCAGCTTATCGGCGATATGCAGGAAAATCACCCCCAGCGAGACAGCCGTTCCCTGACGGCTCCTCAATACGTTATCCAGCCACAGCGTATCAGAGAGGCGATAGACGCCACTGGCACCGCCAAAACCCCAGCGGCCCCAGAACAGTTCAATCAGTTGTTCAACCTGTAAATCTGCAGCAAGCTCGGACGGGATTTCCGCTCGAGCTTCGGTCACCAGCGCCGATAACTGCTTTCTGACATCTTCAGCCGGGAAATCGCTGCGAATAGCCAGCGATGCGGTAATCACCGCCTCACTCAGCGGCGCTGCGGTAAAATCAAAATCAGCGACAGACGTCATACAAACCCCAGCAATGGCATTTTAGTTGTGGCGAGATACACGATGGCCACAATGGCGACTAAAGCCACAATGAAGGCTATCCAGCGCACTTTTTGCGCGCGTGGGCGACGCCCTAAAGCAATAAAACCCAGCACGATATAGATAATAACGCCAAACAGCTTCTCAGTCAGCCAGTTACCTTGTGGGGTAAAGGGATAAAAATGGGTGATTGCCACCAGCAGCGCGCCTGACAGCAGCAACAGCGTATCATTCAGGTGGGGAACAATCCGCACCCAGCGGCGCTGCAGCAGCGCAGAATGTGTCTGAAGCCAGTAAAAGCGCAGCACAAACATCAGCAGTGTGATCGCAACGGTGAACAGATGAAACTGCTTGAGCGGAAGATACCAGCCAGCCATAAATTTCCTTATTTACCTTGATGTTGTCCGAATGTCACACGGTCATTACCGCCATAATCCTGACAGGTTTCCACCGTATGGAAGTGGTTGTCACGCAAAATGTTTCGCACTTGCTCCCCCTGCTGCCAGCCGTGCTCCAGCAGCAGCCAGCCATTCTGAAACAGGTACTGGCCCGCCTGTGCGGCAATTATTTTAATATCGGCCAGCCCCTGATCGTCAGCCACCAGCGCGCTGGCGGGTTCAAAACGCACGTCACCCTGCGACAGATGGCCATCGGCGGCATCAATGTAAGGGGGATTACTGACAATCACGGCGAACTGCTGCCCGGACAGCGCAGAAAACCAGTCACTTTGCAGGAAAAGGGCGTTGGGCAGCGCCAGTTTGCGGGCATTATGCTGTGCCAGCGCCACAGCCGCCGGAATGCGATCCACGCCGGTGATCTGACAGTCGCGACGTTCGCTGGCCAGCGCCAGCGCAATCGCCCCCGTACCGGTACCCAAATCGAGTACCTGACAACCTCCGGCGGGCAGCCGCGCCAGGGCCTGTTCTACCAACACTTCGCTGTCCGGGCGTGGGATCAGGGTATCGGGAGACACCGTCAGTGACAGTGACCAGAACTCACGCTCTCCGGTCAGGTACGCTACCGGCTCACCCACGGCGCGGCGGGCAAGCAGCGCATCCAGCTGCGCCAGCTGCGCTGCTGTCAGCACCTCATCGTCAAACGCGATTAACCAGGCGCGGGATTTACCGGTCACTTTTTCCAGCAGGATCTCCGCATCCCGCTTTGGGCTGTCGCTGTCAGGCAGCTGAGCGATGGCCTGGCGCCGCCAGGCGCGGATCTGCACTAGTCGTTCCCGGCAAGGGCAGCCAGCTGATCGGCCTGATATTCCTGCACGATCGGCTCAATCAGCGCATCCAGTTTACCTTCCATTGCCTCGTCGAGACGATAAATGGTCAGGTTGATACGGTGATCGGTCACACGCCCCTGGGGGAAGTTATAGGTGCGGTTACGGTCTGAACGATCGCCGCTGCCCAGCAGGTTACGGCGCGTTGACGACTCCTGTTCCTGGCGGCGCGCCATCTCTGCGGCACGAATACGCGATCCGAGCACGCCAAGCGCCTTCGCTTTGTTTTTATGCTGGGAACGTTCGTCCTGGCACTCCACCACAATGCCGGTCGGCAGGTGGGTAATACGAATGGCAGAGTCGGTGGTGTTAACGTGCTGGCCACCGGCGCCGGATGAACGGAACGTATCAATTTTCAGATCGGAGGGGTTAATTTCCGGCAGTTCGGCTTCCGGAACTTCCGGCAGAACGGCGACGGTACAGGCTGACGTGTGAATACGTCCCTGGGACTCCGTTTCCGGTACGCGCTGCACGCGGTGACCGCCGGATTCAAACTTCAACCGGCCGTAAGCGCCCTCACCGATCACTTTGGCAATCACTTCTTTATAGCCGCCGTGTTCACCTTCGTTGGCGCTCATCACTTCCACCCGCCAGCGGCGCGATTCCGCATAACGGCTGTACATGCGGAACAGATCGCCGGCAAAGATGGCCGCTTCGTCACCGCCGGTTCCGGCGCGAATTTCAAGATAGCAGTTACGCTCATCATCCGGGTCTTTTGGCAGTAACAGCACCTGTAACTGTTGCTCAAGCGCTTCGCTGGCCGTACGTGCTTCTTTCAGCTCTTCCTGAGCCATCTCGCGCATTTCCAGGTCATCGAGCATCATTTCAGCGGTCTCGATATCTTCCTGGGTTTGCTGCCACTGACGGAAACACTGACTGACGTCGGTTAGCTGGGCATATTCACGGGAGAGCGCACGAAAACGATCCTGATCGGCAATCACGCCGGCATCACCCAGCATGGCCTCCACTTCTTCGTGGCGCTCCTGCAAGGCTTCCAGTTTGGCAACAATAGAAGGCTTCATTCGTGTTATTTTACCTTGTAAAAAAGAGGCTTGAAACGCTATTCCAGCCCGAGGCTGTCGCGTAAAATTTGCAGACGTTCGCCATCACCATCACGGGCGGCCTGCTGAAGAGATTTGGTTGGGGCGTGGATCAGACGGTTAGTCAGTTTGTGGGCCAGGTCACGCAGCACGTCTTCGGCATTGCCGCCCTGCTGGAGGGCAGCAATGGCCCGCGCTTCCAGTTCAGCCCGAACCTGCTCCGCCTGTGAGCGGTAATCGCGGATGGTTTCAACGGCGCTCTGCGCCCGCAGCCAGGACATAAATTCGCTGCTTTCCTGCACCACGATGGTTTCAGCCTGCACCGCGGCAGCCTGACGCTGCGCCATGTTGCTTTCAATAATCGCCTGCAGGTCATCCACGCTGTAAAGGTAGGCGTTGGGCAGTTTGCCCACTTCCGGCTCTACATCTCGCGGGACGGCAATATCGACCAGCAGCATGGGCTGGTTACGGCGCTGTTTTAGCGCCCGCTCGACCATTCCTTTACCAATAATCGGCAGCGGACTGGCGGTAGAACTGATAATAATGTCGGCTTCAGCCAGGCGGGAGTCAATGTCCGGCAGGCTGATCACCTCTGCGCCCACTTCATCGGCCAGCACCTGTGCGCGTTCGCGAGTTCGGTTGGCAATCATCAGCTTCTTCACTTTATGCTGATGAAGATGTCGGGCGGCCAGTTCGATCGTTTCACCGGCCCCTACCAGCAGTACGCTCACGGTCGAGAGAGATTCAAAAATCTGCCGCGCCAGCGTACAGGCGGCAAACGCCACCGACACGGCGCTGGCACCGATTTCAGTTTCGGTACGCACGCGTTTAGCAACGGAGAAGGATTTCTGGAACATCCGCTCCAGCTCACTGGACAGCGAGTGGCCGCGCTGGGAATCAGCAAAGGCTTTTTTCACCTGACCGAGAATTTGTGGTTCACCCAGTACCAGCGAGTCCAGCCCGCTGGCGACACGCATCAGATGGCTGACCGCATCGTTATCATGGTGCCAGTAAAGGCTTTTACGCACTTCATCAACACTCAACTTATGGTAATCACACAGCCAGGTGACCAGTTGCTCTTGCAGGTTTTCCTGCTGCTCGACGCTCAGATACAGCTCGGTTCGGTTACAGGTAGACAGCACAACGCCGCCCTGTACCAGCGGCTGCGCCAGCAGGCTGTTCAGCGCCTGTTCCAGCGTGTCCGGCGAGAACGTTACACGTTCACGCAGCGCCACAGGTGCCGTTTTATGATTGATGCCGAGAGCCAGTAACGTCATGGTACCAGGTTGGGGTTATCCCACAGTTGATAGGGTTTTGTGAGGCGCATTCTACAAGATGCGCGGGATCAATAAAAGCCATGGTTGGCCTATCCCTGTAACAAGATATACCTCTTGTCGATCAAATGAGACAATTTGCACATTGACGCCGCCGTTTTAGCTGGTTAGCGTGGTCGGTTGATGACGGCATCTATGCCGAACCGAGTCTGAGGAGCTGACCCTGATGTTGTTAATGCCGAATCGCCGCTTGCTGCGGCTTCTTCCCCTGGCTGCCGTGGTGCTGGCCGGCTGTGTTACACCGGATTCCGCACAGAAACCCGGGCAGAGCCCTGCGTCACCCCAGTGGCGTGAACATCAGCGGGCCGTGGAAAAAATCACCCAGTATCAGACGCGCGGGGCCTTTGCCTACCTCTCTGACCGGCAGAAAGTTTACGCCCGCTTTAACTGGCAGCAGACCGCCCCCGATCGTTACCGCCTGCTGCTGACCAATCCGCTGGGCAGTACCGAACTGCAGCTGGATCAGCAGGGCCAGGTGGCACAGATTGTCGACAACAAAGGCAAACGCTACGTCAGCAATGATGCTGCGAAGATGATCTCTCAGCTCACCGGCATGAGCATTCCGCTGGATAACCTGCGTCAGTGGATCCTCGGCCTGCCTGGCGATGCGAAGGATTTCACCCTCGACGACCAGTATCGTCTGCGTGAAGTGAACTACAGCCAGGACGGGAAACAGTGGAAAGTCACCTATCAGGGCTATGACCGTCAGCAAACCCCGCCGCTGCCGTCAAATCTTGAACTGCGTGAAGGCGATCAGCGTATCAAACTGAAGATGGACAGCTGGACCGTAAAATGATCACAACCTGGCCTGCCCCGGCAAAGCTGAATCTTTTTCTCTATATCACCGGCCGTCGTCCCGACGGCTATCATGACCTTCAGACCCTGTTTCAGTTTCTCGACTACGGCGATACGCTGACGATTGAAGCCAACAATAGTGGCGAACTGCAACTGCTGACCCCGGTTAACGGCGTGCCCGATGCACAGAACCTGATTGTCCGGGCGGCAGAGCTGCTGCGCGATCAGGCCAGGGCACAGGGTGTGCTTCCGGCAACAGCAGGGGCCACGCTGGGGGTGGAGAAACGTTTACCCATGGGCGGTGGTCTGGGGGGCGGTTCCTCCAATGCAGCGACGGTACTGGTGGCGCTCAACCATGTCTGGAACACCGGCTTCAGTTTTCAACAGCTGGCGGAATGGGGACTGCAGTTGGGCGCAGACGTCCCGGTTTTTGTGCGGGGGTTCTCGGCTTTTGCGGAAGGCGTTGGCGAACAG
The DNA here is from genome assembly GCF_001571305.1 of Erwinia persicina NBRC 102418. Lineage (GTDB taxonomy): Bacteria > Pseudomonadota > Gammaproteobacteria > Enterobacterales > Enterobacteriaceae > Erwinia > Erwinia persicina. Next base: position 146,093 of record NZ_BCTN01000003.1, read on the forward strand.
CTCACACCCGTTTCCCCGGCGGAAAAGTGGTATCTGGTGATGCACCCCGGGGTCAGCGTGGCAACCCCGCTGGTGTTTAACGATCCTGACCTGACCAGAAATACGCCGAAACGCGAAATCAGCGCGTTATTAACCACCAATTTCCGCAATGATTGTGAAGCAGTAGTAAGAAATCGTTTTCGCGAGGTTGAACAGCTTGTTTCCTGGCTGCTAGAATACGCGCCGTCGCGCCTGACTGGAACGGGTGCTTGCGTGTTTGCTGAATTCGACACCGAGTATGCCGCACGCCAGGTGCTTGAGCTGGCCCCGAAAAATCTGCAGGGGTTTGTTGCGCGAGGTGTTAATATCTCGCCGCTGCACCGCAGACTTACAGGGCAATTGAGCTGATGTGACAGCGTCACTCCTGTTCCGGACGCTGCACAGCTGCTCTATATGACACACACCCGTATGAAACCGTAAGCGGTATTCCGCCCAGTGCCGCTAACGATATTTCATTCTCTGGACGCAAAGCCTGAGGTTCCTCTCGTGCCTGATATGAAGCTTTTTGCTGGTAACGCCACCCCCGAACTAGCACAACGTATTGCCAACCGCCTTTACACCAGCCTGGGCGACGCCGCCGTCGGTCGTTTCAGCGATGGTGAAGTGAGCGTACAAATTAACGAAAATGTACGCGGTGGTGATATTTTCATCATCCAGTCCACCTGTGCCCCCACCAATGACAACCTGATGGAACTGGTTGTGATGGTTGACGCCCTGCGCCGTGCCTCTGCGGGTCGTATTACTGCCGTTATCCCTTACTTTGGCTATGCACGTCAGGACCGCCGCGTGCGCTCTGCGCGTGTCCCCATTACGGCTAAGGTCGTTGCTGACTTCCTTTCCAGCGTGGGTGTTGACCGTGTTCTGACTGTGGATCTTCACGCGGAACAGATTCAGGGCTTCTTTGACGTCCCGGTTGATAACGTATTTGGTAGCCCGATCCTGCTCGAAGATATGCTGCAGATTGGCCTGGTGAACCCGATCGTGGTTTCCCCGGACATCGGCGGCGTGGTACGTGCACGTGCTATCGCTAAACTACTGAACGACACCGATATGGCGATTATCGATAAGCGCCGTCCGCGTGCCAACGTATCTCAGGTGATGCATATCATCGGTGATGTTGCTGGCCGTGACTGTGTGCTGGTAGACGATATGATTGATACCGGTGGTACCCTGTGCAAAGCAGCGGAAGCGCTGAAAGAGCGCGGTGCGAAACGCGTATTTGCCTATGCGACTCACCCTATCTTCTCGGGCAACGCGGTTGAAAACCTGCGCAACTCGGTGATTGATGAAGTCGTGGTCTGCGATACCATCCCGCTGCCGGAAGAGATTAAAGCCCTGCCAAACGTGCGTACCCTGACCCTGTCAGGCATGCTGGCTGAAGCGATCCGTCGTATCAGCAACGAAGAATCGATTTCTGCGATGTTTGAGCACTAATCCCGGCCTGACCTGGCGGGTTGACCTTTAGTTTCGGTCGGCACGTAAGGTCAACCCGCCTAAAAAGGGACAGGTCACACCTGTCCCCTTTTTTTATTTGCTTAAAGCGATATGCTCTGCCAGGTAATCAATCAGTACCCGCAGCTTAGGTAACAGGTGCCGGTTTCCTGGCCACAGCAGCGAAAACTGCCCGCCCGCACCAATGTGATCCTCCAGCACGCTGCACAATTCACCGCATCGCAGCGCGTCCGCCACGGCAAAGTCCGGCACATAAATCAGCCCCAGACCGCGACGGGCAGCAGAAATTTGCGCTTCCAGGTTATTGAAAACCAGCGGTCCGACGGGCGTTTGCACATGCCCTTCCCCCCCGTCAAACTGCCACGGCTGGATCTGACCATTGCCGGCAAAACGATAAAGCAGACAGGTGTGTTGTGCGAGGTCGGCGGGAACACGCGGGATGCCATAATCACGGAAATAGCGGTCAGACCCGACGACACGAAAACGAAAGCCGCCCATCCTGCGTGCCTTTAGCCGGGAATCAGCAAAGTCCCCGCTGCGCAGCACCGCGTCGTAGCCCTCTCCGATCACATCGACCAGACGGTCGTTAAAATCGAGATCCAGTACAATTTCGGGATACTGCCGGGTAAAACCGGGCAAAAGAGGCAGCAACAGGTGATAACCAATCGCCGGGAAACTCAGACGCAGGCGGCCACGGGGTACGGCCATCAACGTCGACAGCTCCTGTTCCGCTTCCTCCAGTTCCGCGACGATGCGCTGGCTGCGCTCATAGAACATCTGCCCTTCCTCGGTCAGGCTCAGACTGCGCGTGCTGCGATTAAACAGGCTGACGCCGAGACTGCCCTCCAGTCGGGCGATACTCTTACCAATTGCCGACGCCGACACGCCGAGCCGTTCAGCAGCCGCCACAAAACTGCCCAGCTGCGCGGCTTTCACAAACGCATTAAGACCGCTCAGACTCTCCACGCTACTCATTCGATACTTTTTGTCCTTTATCTGTGGCCATCTGGCCTGTTTATCGACGGATAACGCCAATCTATCCTGCTTCTCTGTCTGAATAAAGCGGAGTATGACCGATGAGTATCCTGACACTGTCGTCACCACGTGGCCGCCTGAGTCTGCTGGCCGTATGCAGCGCCGCGATGATGCTGCCCCTGAGCTTTTCCGCCGGCGTCATTGCCACGCCGGCCATCGCCCTGCAGCCGGGGGCATCGCCTCTGGTTCTCAGTTGGATCACCAATGCCTTTCTGCTCAGTTTCGGCAGCCTGCTGATGGCGGCAGGAACCCTGGCCGATCGCTACGGCCGTAAGCGCCTGTTTATCAGCGGAGTCAGCTTATTTACGCTGCTGTCGCTAATCACAGGCTGGGTGCCCTCCGTTGTCTGGCTGGATGGGGTGAGAGCGCTGCAGGGGGCCGCCGCCGCCGCGGCACTGGCCGGGGGTGGCGCGGCGCTGGCCAGTGCGTTTGACGGGAGTGAAAGGGCGCGGGCCTTCAGCCTGCTGGGCACCAGCTTCGGCATCGGTCTGGCGGCCGGGCCGGTGATTGCCGGTGGGCTGATGGCACTGGCAGGCTGGCGCAGCGTCTTTCTCTGCTGCGCGCTGTTTGGCGTGCTGGCCCTTGTCACTGGCATACGTGCCCTGCCTGAGTCACGGAATCCTCATGCGCACGCGCTTGACTGGCCCGGTATCGTCACCTTCAGCGCCATGCTGACGCTGTTCACGTGGGGAATGCTTCAGCTGGCTGATGGCAGTAGCGATTATCTGGCACCCGGTTTATTGCTCGCTTCCCTGGCGGCAGGCCTGCTGTTTATTCATTTTGAACGGCGCAGCGCCAGGCCGATGCTCGACCTCACGCTGTTTCGCTACGGACGCTTTGTCGGGGTTCAGCTGCTGCCGGTAGCCACCTGCTACTGTTTTGTTGTCCTGCTGGTGCTGCTGCCGCTGCGCTTTATGGGATATTACGGATTTGACGCCCTGACAACAGGCCTGCTGATGCTGCCTCTCTCCCTGCCGATGCTGGTCATGCCGTCCCTTGCCGTCACGCTGTCCCGGCGGGTTTCGCCCCGTACTCTCTGCTGTGCGGGGCTGGTACTGGCCGCTGCGGGCATTGGCCTGCTTTCTCTGGTCACCCCGCAAAGTTCGTTGCTGCTGACGCTACTGGCCATGCTGATGACCGGCATCGGCAGCGGTTTGCCCTGGGGACTTATGGATAACCTTTCGGTCAGCGTGGTCCCGCCAGAGCGCGCCGGGATGGCAACCGGCATTTTCAGTACGGTACGCGTGGCAGGTGAAGGGGTGGCGCTGGCCAGCGTCAGTATGCTCTTCAGTCAGTTGCTCCTGCATCAGTTGGCTGCCAGCGGCGGATCGCCGGACAATGTTCGCCTGCTGGCCAGTTACCATCTTACCAGCGCGCCCCTGCTGCCGCTGGCCGAGCAGGCTTTTCAGCAGTTGCTGTGGATGCTGATGGCCCTCACCCTGATATGCACTGTCGCTATCTGGCGCTGCCTGTTACCTGCCCGCCAGGCATTTTCCGGAAATGATTGATTTTTTACTGGAACGCTTCAGCCCCCCCTGTTGGTGAGTATTTATTAGTGATATTTTGCTGTCATTGCTCACCCAGGAATAATCCTAAAATGCGTCTTGATGTTTATACGCTGTTTATTTGCGAACTCTATGTACTGGCTTTCCTCAGTATTATCATGGTGTTTGCCTGGCGTGGCGCACAGTACAACCGGGTTCTGGGGTTTAATTGTTTCTCACTGCTGTTGAGTATTGTGGCGGTCGCTCTGAGCAGCCTGCGCAGCTCCGGCATGATGTTTCTCCCCATTGTGGTGGGAAATCTGCTGATCCTTTGCGCGTATGGACTCCAGCTGAATGCATTCCGGGCGCTGCGGGGAGCCCGCTTCAGCTGGTTGTGGATCCTGAGCCTGGCGACATGGGCCGGGCTGTGCCTGCTGCCCGGCTTCTATTATTCCCTGTCGTCACGCATTCTGCTGAGCTCCCTGCTGTGCATACTATTCACCTCTGCGATGATTTATGAGCTGCAGCGTGCGCGCCTGCTGCTGCCGGTAACCTGGTGGCCCGCACAACTGCTGCTGGCTATCCACCTGAGCTTTAACGTGACGCGGGGGCTGCTCGACGGCGGCATCCCCAATCCACTGCACGGCGCGATTGGGGGCTCAACCTTTTCGGTTTATGTGATTCTGGAGTCCATCCTGGTGGTCATTGGACTGAGCTTTACGATGATGGCGATGGTCAATGAGCGCACGCAGATTATCTATCGCCAGGCCTCACTGCTTGATCCGCTGACCGGGGTATGGAACCGGCGGGCCCTGTTCGAAAAAACCAGTCAACTGGCTGGCAGCTGGCACTGCAGCCAGCAGCTGTTGTCGGTGATGCTGTTTGACCTTGACCATTTTAAAACCATCAATGACCGGTTCGGCCATTCACAGGGCGATCGGGTACTGAAGGACTTCTGCCGTCAGGTGGCCGGACAGCTGCCGCCGGGCAGTTATTTTGCCCGCCTTGGCGGTGAAGAGTTTGCCGCCGTCGTGATGTGTTCTGAGGAAGAGAGCCTGCAGGTGGCGGAGCGTATCCGACAGGGGGTCGAGCATTCCTGCCCGGAGAACGTCAGTTACAGCGTCAGCATTGGGATCGCGGGCTGTGAACCCGGGTGTGACGATATTGAGCATCTGATGGCCGCAGCCGATGAAGCGTTGTATCAGGCGAAGGCGGCAGGAAGAAATCAGGTTAAGATCTTTGACAACGCATTTTCCGGGCTGGAAAAGCGGGCACGGGTGGGACAGGAAGGCAGGCCTGACCCCGGTTTGCCGGCGTCAGGCACAGGAAATATCAGCGATGAGGCTGATGACCGGAACCCTGACGACAACGCTTGTCTCCGCAGTGACGCACCCAGTAATAACGATCGGCAATTTTTTCCCGGCCGCTGATTCTGGCCCCGACCAGCCACAGCAGCGCGCCAATAAAGATGCTAAAGATGGCACCATGGACCATAAACTGCGGCAAGTTGAGCTGTGGCATCTGATTCAGTACCGAGTAGCCTACTCCACCTATCATCACCACCAGACCTAATACCATCAGGGCATTACCCATCATGTGTGAATGTTTACGTTTCATTGCGCACCTCCAGTCAGTATTGAAAGGCAACTCCGTTGCCAGATGCAGATAGTCTAGGCAATCTTCAGTATCTCTGATGAGTGGATGATCACATTTATAGCTAAAACTTTGACAAAACTTTACGTCTAACCGGCTGTTTTTATATACAAAACGTATTATCACGTGGCTGTATTATTGTGATTTTCATCACAACGGTGGCAGATCTTTGAGTTATCGCTGCCGCTTCAGTAAACTAGCCGTTTTCACCCCGCACGCTTCAGGAAACCCACTCGTGAGCAGCATCAAACTGATCGTTGGCCTTGCCAACCCCGGCGCTGAATACGCCGCTACACGCCATAACGCCGGTGCCTGGTATGTTGACCTGCTGGCTGAACGTCATCATCAGTCATTAAAAGAAGAGAGCAAATTTTACGGCTATACCGCACGCTTAAACATTGGCGGTGAGGATGTGCGCCTTCTGGTACCGACCACCTTTATGAACCTGAGCGGTAAAGCCGTGGCGGCGATGGCGACCTTTTATCGCATTGCGCCCGAGGAGATCCTCGTGGCTCATGACGAACTGGACCTTAACCCTGGCGTGGCAAAATTCAAGCAGGGCGGCGGGCATGGCGGCCATAACGGGCTAAAAGATATTATCAGTAAGCTGGGTAACAGCCTGGATTTCCATCGCCTGCGCATTGGCATTGGCCATCCTGGCGACCGAAATAAAGTGGTGGGTTTTGTGCTGGGGAAACCCCAGGCAGCAGAACAGACGCTGATTGATAACGCGATTGACGAAGCGGCACGCTGTACCGAAGTGTGGCTGAAAGAAGATCGCCTGAAGGCGATGAACCGCCTGCACAGTTTTAAAGCGGTCTGACGGTATCCGGCCAGGCCTGTTGTCGCTGCGGGCTCTGCCCGCGGTTAGCGGTTTTCACAGCGGCGGTGGTCCTGGTGTTCCAGACCCGCCAGCGTCAGTGAGGGGCTGAAATAGCCCTCAACTCCCCAGACTTTGCTTTTACGCAGCAACGCCAGCTGACTGTCCCCCGCAACGCCACCGACAATGACCCGGTTAGTGTATTCCCGGATATGATTGATCAGCACGGTGAAGAACGGCTTATTGACGTTTTCCAGATAGAACTGGCGATCGAGCTTCACGGCTTCGAACATATTGGACTGCAGCGCGTTCAGATTCGCATCCCCCGCCCCCAGATCGTCCAGCCACAAAATATTTAACTGTTCAATCAGGGTACGCAGCAAAGGATTATTCATTCCATCGTGCAGATTAGGAAAGTCTTCCGACAACTTCAGCCGCACAAAAGGAAGCTGGCTGAGGATCTGCTGAATAAACGATGACTCTGATACCGCGCGCGCCAGCTGAAAATCAATGGCGACACTGCACATCAGACCCTGCTGGCGAAAATAATCACCCTGCTCTTCGACGATCAGCAGCTGATTCAGCAGCCGATCCTGGGGAGTCAGTGACGTTACCGGTGGCCCGCTATGGGCACCCGGCTGGGGCCGATAGCTAAGGTCAATGGCGATTAGCTCGCCACTGAGCGTATGGACTGGAATACAAAGGAAATCGTTTTTCATGCTGCCGGGCCAGTTAACGGGCATCCTGCCAGTGAATAAAATCGCCGTACAGATAAACTATAGAAGTTAACTCTGCCTTCGCCGTCGTAAAACGACGATTTTTATGTTATCGGCAGGCCCGGCCGTTGCTTTATGGTTCAGGCATCGTTGCTGGCAACTTTATAATCAGGGTCGTCAAGTTCGTGGCTGCAGAACGGTCCGGCCTGCTGTAACAGGCTGATACAATCTTCACTCAGGTGGCGCAGACGCAGGGTTTTACCCGCTTCGAGATAGCGCAACGTCAGCTTATCGATGGCTTCGACGCCGCTGGAATCCATCACCCGGGTGCGGGCAAAATCAATCACCACGCTATCCGGGTCCAGCTCCGGGTGGAACAGTTCCTGGAAACTGGCGGTGGAACCAAAGAACAGCGGCCCTTCCAGCTGATAAGTCTTCTGCCCTTCCTGCTCTGACTGCGCCAGAATGGTAATGCGGGCATGTTGCCATGCGAACACCAGCGCCGAGATAATCACCCCGCAGATCACCGCCATCGCCAGATCGGTAAAGATGGTCACCAGCGTCACCGCCACCATGATCACCGCATCGGCTTTTGGCATACGCTTCAGGCGGCGCAGGGAGCTCCACTCAAAGGTATTAATGCACACCACAAACATGATCCCGGCCAGCGCAGCCACCGGCAGCAGTGCGATGTAGTCCGACAGGCTGATCACAAACAGGATCAGCAGCAGCGCGCCGACCAGATTAGAGATACGCCCGCGTCCTCCCGAGGTGAAATTGATAATGGACTGACCGATCATCGCACACCCTGCAAAGCTGCCGAAGAATCCGCAAATCGTGTTGCCGATACCCTGCGCCACACACTCCTGGTTTCCTGAGCCTTTTTTACTGCCCATTTCATCGAGTACCGCGAGGGTCAGCAGCGATTCAATCAGCCCCACCAGCGCGATCACCACCGCGTAAGGCAGCACAATCTTCAGGGTTTCCCACGTCAGGGGGGCCGTGGGCAGGTGGAACTGCGGCAGCGTCCCGGCGATATCGGCCAGGTCACCCACGCGCTTGGTGTCCAGCCCCAGGCCAATTGCCAGCGCACTGACGGCAATTAACGCGGCCAGCGACCCCGGAATGGCTTTTGTCAGCTTAGGGAACCACCAGACTATCAGCATCGCCAGAGCCACCAGCGCATACATTACCGGCCCCTGCCCCTTAATCATCGGGAACTGCGCCAGCATGATGACTATCGCCAGGCCGTTAACAAAACCGTAGATCGCCGGTTGTGGCACCAGACGGATAAACTTACCGAGGCGCAGTACGCCGATGGACAGCTGGATCAGTCCGGCAAGAATGGTCGCCAGCAGCACGTACTCATAGCCATGCTGGGTTATCAGACTGATCAGCACCACGATGATCGACCCGGCCGCCCCGGAAATCATGCCGGGTTTACCGCCGAAGAAGGCCGTCACCAGCCCGAGGATAAAGGCGGTATGTAAACCGATGGTCGGCGACAGCCCGGCCAGCAGAGAGAAGGCGGTCGCTTCCGGGATCAGCGCGACAGACACCACGGCACCGGCCAGCACGTCATTTTTAACGTGACTCGCCCTGAAGTTGCTCAGGTTAAACATGGTCATTCCATAATTTTTTCATGTGATCGACTTTCTGCGCCACAGAGTACGGGCACAGCTGGCTCGTCAGAGTGACGAGTGGCGGCAACAGGCGTTGCGCTGGAGGGAAGGACTTAAGGTGGCGTAAGCAGGAAGCGATGCATCTGCAGGGTTCTCCGGTTTCTGTAAAGACACGTCAGTATGGGAAAATGTGAGCACGATCTCAAGGAATAACTTCACCCCCCTTCCGGAAATCAACCGCCGCCAGGCTAAAATTACGTGTATAATGCGCGGAAACTTTTTAGACAACCGTCTGTGACACTATCAGGGCACGTAATAGTGCGTTGATTATCAAGAAATTAAGGTGATTCAAACATGGGATTCAAATGCGGTATTGTGGGCCTGCCAAACGTCGGGAAATCCACCCTGTTCAATGCGTTAACCAAAGCGGGCATCGAAGCAGCTAACTTCCCGTTCTGTACCATTGAGCCAAATACTGGCGTGGTGCCCATGCCTGACTCCCGTCTCGATCAGCTGGCGGAGATTGTCAAACCGCAGCGCATTCTGCCCACCACCATGGAATTCGTCGATATCGCCGGCCTGGTGAAAGGCGCGTCTAAAGGCGAAGGCCTGGGTAACCAGTTCCTGACCAACATCCGTGAAACCGAAGCCATTGGCCACGTGGTGCGCTGCTTCGAGAACGATAATATTATCCATGTGAATAATAAAGTCGACCCGGCTGATGATATTGACACCATCAATACCGAACTGGCGCTGTCTGACCTGGACACCTGTGAACGTGCCCTGCAGCGCGTGCAGAAGAAAGCCAAAGGCGGCGACAAAGATGCGAAAGCGGAACAGGTTGCCCTGGAGAAGTGTCTGCCGCACCTGGAAAAAGCCGGGATGCTGCGTGCGCTGGATCTGAGCGATGATGATAAAGCCGCCATCCGCTACCTGAGCTTCCTGACCCTGAAACCTACCATGTATATCGCTAACGTGAACGAGGACGGTTTTGAAAATAACCCGTACCTGGACATCGTGCGTGCGATTGCCGAGAAAGAGGGCTCAGTGGTGGTGCCGGTCTGCGCAGCGGTGGAGTCTGATATTGCCGAGCTGGAAGATGGCGACCGCGAAGAGTTTATGGCGGAACTGGGCATTGAAGAGCCGGGTCTGAACCGCGTGATCCGCGCCGGTTACGCCCTGCTGAACCTGCAGACTTACTTCACCGCAGGCGTGAAAGAAGTCCGTGCATGGACGATCCCGGTCGGCGCTACCGCCCCGCAGGCCGCCGGTAAAATCCACACCGACTTCGAAAAAGGCTTTATCCGTGCTCAGACCATCGCCTTTGATGACTTCATCACCTACAAGGGTGAACAGGGTGCGAAAGAGGCCGGTAAAATGCGTTCAGAAGGGAAAGACTACGTGGTCAAAGATGGCGACGTGATGAACTTCCTGTTTAACGTCTGACCCGTTCTTCTGACTGATGGGGCGAGAAAACCCCCTCTTCAAGGCAGACTGCGACAATCAAACCCACGCCACGGCGTGGGTTTTTCATTTTATGTCGCACAGCCGCAGCGAATGACGGGTTATGGCCCCGGCGACTCCTCTCTCCCCTTGCCAGTGTCAGACGCGGATCCTTATTCCTTTTCCGACCAGACAATGCGGTACCCCTCACCCGCCTGACGCACCCGGGCAAATCCCGAACGACCTAAGTGCATTCCTGCGATGAGGAGATTTTCTCTTACCGCTTGTGCCAGGATTTTTTCCCGCGTTTCTCTGGCCTGAACGGGGTCACAGTCAAAGACAATTGAAACCTCAGGACGGGCTGTCTGAATATGGGGATAATGGACAATATCACCCCAGATCAACAGGCATTTACCCTTTGAATCGATGCGAAATCCCGTATGCCCGGGCGTATGACCCGGCAACCATACCGGGAGAATGCCCTCAGTCACCTCGCCTTTGCCAGTCAGTTGCAGCTTACGGGCATACGCGTCTACTGTCCGGCGGACGAGAGTAAAATTGCGCTGTCCGCGCTCATTCGCCCTTTTTCGTTGTTCATCATCCTGCCAGTATGCCGCCTCAAGAGGATGAAGATAAAGGTCTGCCTGCTGAAATACCGGCTGACCTTCAGCATCCAACAGGCCACCAATATGGTCAGGATGAGCATGCGTCAGTAATACGGTATCCACATCATCCGGGCTGATGGCCGCAGCAGCCAGACTCTCTCTAAGCTGCCCGCCGATGTTATTGAGGCCTCCTGCACCCGCATCGACCAGAATGGTGCGCCCCCTGCCCTGAATAAGATACCCGTTGATATGGATATTGCCGGGTTCAGCGATCTGCGCATTGTCCTGAATCGCCGCCGCTTCTGCTGTCTCAATGCCTGACAGTAAGTCCAGGCTGGCTGACATGGTGCCATCGCTCAGGGCTGACACCAAAAAATCCCCAATCTGGCGGGTGGGTAAACACGGAATGCTCATAGTGACCTCGGGATAATGATGCTTAGTGACTTTTACTCACCCTACAGACGCTGCTTACGGTGATAAATCGATATTATTTCAATAAATAGTGACATTATGTCACTGACGGCTCGTCACGCCGATTAACAGGGCATTTATCTATGCGCAGTAAAATCCCCAGCACAGCGTCACTGAAAGCCTTTGAGGCCGCAGCCAGGCACGGTCATTTTGCCCGCGCCGCAGAAGAGTTATCCCTGACGGAAGGTGCCATCAGCCGACAGATTGCCCGCCTGGAGTCTCTGCTCGGTTGCAGGCTGTTTGACCGGACGGGCGCCCGGGTAAAGCTGAATCCCGTGGGGGCTCGCTATGCCCATCACGTGCGGCAGATCCTTGAACGACTCGAACGGGATACCCAGTACGTAATGGGAATGCCCGAAGGCAGCAGAATGCTGGAAATTGCCGTTCTGCCGACGTTTTGCAGCCGCTGGCTTATCCCCCGCCTCACTGGCTTTCACGCGTTATACCCGGACATCATGCTGAATATCGCGGCAAGAACCGATCCCTTCATTCTCACCGGGAGTGGCTTTGACGCAGCGATACATTTTGAGCATCCCGCCTGGGCAGGCATGCGCATGCACGTTCTGTTTGAAGAAAAACTGGTGCCGGTGTGCCGCCCCGAGCTGTTAACAGACAGCAATATTTTCAGTCAGTTAAATGCACTGCCCCGCATTCACCGGCGGCAGAATCCGGAAGCGTGGCCCCGTTATGCCGGGCAAAGCGGCATTGCTATTGATAATCCGGCGCAGGGTGTCCGGTATGATCTGCATGACATGGCTATCGCTGCCGCCTTAGCGGGACAGGGGGTGGCGATGGTTCCTCGCATATACGTTGAACAGGAGCTGAAGCGCGGGACCCTCGTTGCGCCCTGGCCGCCATCAGAACATCTGAGCAAGCGATTTTGTCTGGTAAAGACGGTTGAAACGGGGATCAATGAATCGGCCCTGCATGATTTTGAACGCTGGTTGCAGGCAGAATCATTACTTATGAGATGACCGGGTGGATAGCGTTGTAAGAGGGACAGCAGTCAGTATCATCCCGCGTCGGATATCATCACGACGCCTTCAGGTCAGGGGCCAGAAGTTTGAATAAGGCATGCATATCGTTAACTCAGAGGTCGGAAAGCGTCTTTTGAAAAACCGGCCTTTATCGACCCACCCGCACAAGGCCAGGTCGCCCTCACTTTCGAGCACAACCATGGTTTTTCTTCTTTTTCGCCGCCGGACAATTGTGCCCACTTCAATCATGTTGATGCCTTAATCGAAAGATCCGTGTCATTAACAGAGGCGTTCGAAAGCACTGATCTGACAATAAACTCGTTACACCTTCTGAGGTCGTTAATATCAGGCTGAATTTTTCCGTATACACGCATCCCTTCCAGCATCATAAAAATGCTCATTGCCATGACTCTGGCATTTTCGTCCTGACGAAAGATTTTCTGTGTCTGACCTTTGCTGAGTATTTTTTCTAACTGATTAATTATGCTGTTAAATTTACAGGAAACCTTGTATCTGATCTCTTCATCACCCGGTAAAAGTTCACTGGCTGCGGCGATGGTAAAACAGCCCTTCTCTCCATCCGGAGCAGAAGATAACAGAGCCACAAACCCAAGCATTTCACGCAGTGCAGCCTCGGGTGATAAATGAGCATCACGCGTCACGCCTCTGGAGGCACCCTCATCCATATAGTGCTGCAATGCGGCAAGATAGATAGCGCGTTTATCCGGATAGAGTTTATAAATGCTGGCACTGGCCAGGCCCGATGCGTTCATAAGATCGGACATTGACGTCCCCCGATATCCTTTCAGCCAGAAGCATTCCAGCGCAGTATTGAGAAAGTCTTCAGGATCAAATTCCCTGGGTCTGCCAACCGGTGTTTTCATCAGATTCTCCTGTGGTGAAAATCAATTGTAGATCGAACAATCTACAATTAACAACACCAGCACTGAATCTGCTTTAATATCCAGCCTGACTGCGCTGCATTGTTGTCAACACTACACAGGCAGCTCAGTTTTTCGCTCATGCTGTCACTGCCCGCTTCAGGCTGCGAAGGATCATGAGCGGCCCCTGCAGATGTCGCGGTGCCTTAAACTTTGAAAAGCGGAGCGGGCGAGAAATCATCGCATGATGCACCATGAGATGAAGTAAGATTAACGGTTTCAGGGAGGGGATTATGGATGCAGAGCACGCGGTTGACGTAGTCTGTGCACGGCTGCCTGGAGAAAACACCATCCCGCTAAAAATTCGCAGCAGAAAAGGCGTGTCCGCGGCGGAAGTCAGCGAGCTGTTTTTGGCTATCGATGTGCTGACTGGTCATTACCGAGGACAGGATACGATCCCGAAAAAGCTGGCACTGGCCTTTGTCGATGTCTATGTGGGATTCAGTGTTGCCGATACCTTTTATGATCAGGATGAGCTTGAGCGATATGAGGCTATCGGCATTGCGCTTCAGGATAAAGCCTGCGCGTTATTCGACGGGGCCTGAGACGGGCCGGCGGGCCTCTCTTCAGCCTGGCAACCTGCCGGACCGGGGTCGGTTTCACCGCAGGTGATCCCCCTGTCTGAGCAACCGTTGACCTTTAACGGCGCCGGGGATGGCACCCATACAGGTTCCGGTAAGGCTTATTGAAATCGGCCAGGTTGTCATGCACGATTCGGTTGCAGCAGCGCTGGGTTAAACGGTGCAGGTACAGGTTTGATACAAGGGTAAGCCATGAGAAGGGAACATCGGATTTATTTTGAAGAGGAGCTGCAAAACGAGCTCAAACATATCGGGCGTCACGCACTGGCCGTCACCGCCGTTAAGCGGGGCCTGAAATTTCGCTATGAAAAAAAGCTGGTGGCGGAGCTGTCTTTGCAGTATCTGGTCAAGGCGCACGCCTTTGTCCTGCTCGGGCATGTCTTTGGTGGCCCGCTGTTTGACAGCCTGTCCAAAATAGAAATGCCTTATAAAAGTAACCTGGGCAGTGATGCCTGCTTTTCTTTTACCACTTCAGGACGGCAGGATAAAAAGTTCAGTCCCGATATTTACGGGGCGATCGCGGTGCCCCGCCCTGAGCAAGCCAGTGAGGTGTCTGAGCACATCCGGCGCGTCCTTGAGGAGTACTATATCCCTGTCGTTGTCGGCTGCATCATGCCTTCAGAACGAACGATTGAGGACGTGCTGTATTCCCCGAGAGACTACTCCTATCCGGCTGCATTTATTCACTGTGCTCTCACCAGCAACCCGTGCTTATATCATGATGGTATAAAAGAGAAGTTGAGAACCAATAAGAAAATCATTAAAAACAAAGCTTTTGATTTTGCGCTTTTAGGTATTGAACCCCCGCAGAAGCGTTAATGCCGCTTACGCGGCATGAAGAGGCCCCCTGCCCGCGTCAGGATCGGTTCAGGCAGACGCGGGAGGCAATGGGGTGGCGATTTCTCGTGACCGCAGCGTGATGCGTACCGGAGCCGATTTATAAGACGGCGTACCGCTTTCCCTGTCGATGTAATCAAGAGGGATTAGCACGTTCGCTTCAGGATAGTAGGCCCCGATCGATCCTCTGGCGATGGCATAGCGGATCACCGTCATGCCTTCCAGACGCATACTGTAGCCCTTCACTGCTGACGCCAGGTCCACCACATCGCCGTGTTCAAGCCCCAGGCGGTCAAGATCATCGTCGCACATAAACAGCACATCACGACGGCCAAACACCCCGCGATAGCGATCGTCAAGGGCATAGATGGTCGTATTGTACTGGTCGTGGCTGCGCAGCGTGATGAGACGCAGCACGTTGTCACCCGGCACAGACAGGTCTTCATGCGTCCCCTGATAAACCGAAAATATCGCTTTACCGCTCGGGGTCGGCCAGATGCGATCCCGGGGCGGCAGCGGCATCTGGAAGCCGCCGGGTTCCCGTATACGCGCGTTGTAATCCTCAAAGCCGGGAATGGTTTTTTCAATCAGATCGCGGATAAGACTGTAATCGGCAATCAGCGCATCCCATGCCACTTTCGTGCCCGGCAGCGCCGCTTTGGCCATTCCGGCGACAATGGCCGGTTCCGATCGCAGCAGCGGCGACGCTGGCTTCAGCTTGCCAGAAGACGCATGCACCATAGACATGGAGTCTTCCACGGTGACGGACTGGCGGGTGCCGTCCTGCTCATCAAGTTCGGTGCGCCCGAGGCAAGGCAGCAGCAACGTTTCTTTCCCGGTCAGAAGGTGCGTGCGGTTCAGCTTGGTGCCGATGTGCACGCTGAGTTCAAGCTCCCGCATCGCCGGGAAGCTCACCCCGGAATCGGGCAGCGCCACGGCAAAATTGCCGCCGAGGCAAATCAGCGCTTTAGACCGCCGATCCACGATGGCCTTCATTGCCTGCACCGCATCGTGACCGTGGTGCGACGGGGGAGTAAATCCGAACACCTTCTCAAGCTTACTGAGAAAATCAGCAGAGGGCTTCTCCGTGATCCCCACCGTGCGGTTACCCTGCACGTTGGAGTGACCGCGCAGCGGACAGACCCCGGCGCCGGGCTTGCCCATGTTGCCGCGTAACAGCAGCAGATTAACCAGCAGACGCACGTTGTCGGTGCCACGGTTATGCTGAGTGATGCCCATTCCGTAGGTCAGGATGGTGGCATTCGACTTCACGTAAGCCTGGGCCACCTGACTGAGTTCCGCCTGCGTCAGGCCCGACTCAAGCTCCACCGAAGCCCAGGACGTGGCCTCGATGTCAGCCGCAAACTGCGCAAAACCGTCGGTATGCTCGCGGATAAAGGCGTGATCCAGCGCCGCGCCGGTCGCGTCCTCAATCGCCAGCACGGCTTTGGCGATGCCCTTCAGCGCGGCCGAGTCACCACCGGCGCGAACCAGATAGTACGTGGAGGCAATATCGGTTGAGCTGTTGGTAGCCATCTCCATGACATTTTGCGGATCGGCAAAGCGCTCCAGTGCGCGTTCACGCATCGGGTTGAAGACGATGATGGGGACGCCACGGCGCGCCAGCTCGTGCAGCGTCCCCATCATGCGTGGATGATTGGTCCCCGGATTGTGTCCAAAGGAGAGGATCAGCTCTGCGCTGTCGAAGTCATCCAGGGAAACCGTGCCCTTGCCGATACCAATCGACTGAGGCAGGCCGACGCTGGTGGCTTCATGGCA
Organism: Erwinia persicina NBRC 102418; assembly: GCF_001571305.1. Classification (GTDB taxonomy): domain Bacteria; phylum Pseudomonadota; class Gammaproteobacteria; order Enterobacterales; family Enterobacteriaceae; genus Erwinia; species Erwinia persicina. The sequence continues at coordinate 162,548 of NZ_BCTN01000003.1, forward strand.
CATGTTTGAGCAATCCGGGAAATTGTTGGTGCCGTACTCGCGGGCAAACAGCTGAAACAGATAAGCCGCCTCGTTTGACGCCCGTCCGGAGGTGTAAAACTCCACCTCGTCCGGCTGCAGCGCCGCCAGTTTTTCAGCAATAATCGTGAAGGCGTCATCCCAGCTGAGCGCGTTAAAGGTATCGGCGTCGCGGTTATAGCGCATCGGCGTGGTCAATCTGCCGTACCCTTCCAGCTCAAAGTCTGTTCGTGCCAGCAGCGATGTCACGGTATTTTCAGCAAAAAACGCCGGCGTAACGCGTTTAGTCGTGGCTTCCCACGTCACAGCTTTAGCGCCATTTTCACAGAACTGGAAGGTGGATTGATGATCCTTATCTGGCCAGGCGCAGCCGGGGCAGTCAAAACCATCAGGCTGATTGGTGCGCATCAGCGTGGGCGGCGCTTTCAGGGTATCCATCTGATTTTTTACGGCAATGGCCGTCGCTTTCAGGGCGCCCCAGCCGCCTGCGGGGCCATCATAGGGATGGACGCCTGGCACGGTACGGTGTGTTTTTTTGCTCATGACGACTCCGGGCTCACATAAAGGAAATCAACGGCGCTACCGCGCCTGCGGGTGTGGTGACCTGAGAAAAACAATGTCAAAAGTGAAGCCTGGGCCTGAATACGCCTTCTTCTGATGTTGAATTTGTAAATTAAAAGTAGCAAAAAAAAACCGATGGCCGGCTCTGGTTAGCAACTGGTTACGTTTTTCTTCCTTTTGAACGGGAAGAGAGACGACGCTGGAAAGCACCGTTCGTTATCTGGGTATTAAAGCCGGTGATGCGGGGCATTTTCTGAACCGATTGCCGTCCAGGGATCAGGGCTGCTTCCGCAGCCCTGTGCCAACACGGGTCAGTGATGACGTTATGTTGTGTTAATCCACCGTGCGCAGAGCATGGGCATCCCAGGCTTTCATGGCGGATGATACCGCAGCATCAAGCTCTTCACCCGGTGTCCCGTCGCGTGCTTCTGTGGAGAGTCCGGTTTCAAAACTGTGCAGACAGGCGGCCAGTGCGCTTGCATTGGTGTCCGCAGCCAGTTCACCCGCCTCTTTTGCTCGCCTCACACAGCGCAGAAACCCCTCCCTTGTGCGTGCGCGTCGTCCTGCCAGAAGCTGGCGGATATGCTCGTGCCCCGGCGAACAGGTGTTAACGGATAAGGCGATAAGACAGCCGCTGGGATGCCCCGGTTCTGTCTGCATTTTTGCTGAACAACGCAGCGCCCGTTCCACGGCCTCGCGCGGGCCAAGCCTGTCGTCCCACAGGCAGTCGTTAACCTGACCATAGGTCGACATATAGCATTCAATCACCTCTTCAAACAACGCTTCTTTAGAGCCAAACGCCGCATAAAAGCTGGGTGCGGTGATGCCGTTGCCGAGGTTCGCCTTCAGCAGGGCAAGCGAGGTGGACTCGAAGCCGTGCTGCCAGAAAAGGTACATCGCCTGACGAATTGCCTCGTCCCGGTCGAAGGTACGCGGACGTCCCATCTGTGCCATATCGCTTCCTGATTTTGCCAGTGTCACATAAATACTAATCGATACAGATATCCTTGACAACCTGCACACTGACCTATAGCGTTACACATAAATACCAATCGGTATATATGTAATAGCAGAAACACCCTGTATGGACTGTTTCCGCTATTTTTAGTCATCCCAAGAAGGACTCAACGTGTACGCTGAAACAAAATCATCTCCAGACACAGCACCACGGCAGCTGCCTCTGGCTCCCCTGCTGGCGTTTGCCATGACAGGCTTTATTGCCATCCTGACCGAAACCCTTCCGGCGGGGCTACTTCCGGAAATCGGCGAGGGACTTGGTGTTTCCCAGGTAATGGCGGGCCAGCTGGTGAGTATTTATGCCCTGGGTTCACTGCTTGCGGCGATCCCCCTGACGGTGCTTACCCGTGGATGGCGGCGTAAGAAAGTGTTGTTACTGGCCGTCGGGATCTTCCTGATTTTTAATACCATCACCACCGTGTCAGCCAGCTACTGGCTGACACTGATGGCCCGGTTTATGTCGGGCGTGGCTGCCGGACTGGCATGGGGGATCCTGGCAGGTTATGCGCGCCGCCTTGTGCCTGCTGATTTGCAGGGTCGTGCGCTGGCCATTGCTATGGTTGGCATACCGGTTGCCCTGTCGCTGGGAACCCCGGCCGGGGCATGGCTGGGCGGCATGATGGGATGGAGAGTCCCGTTTGGGCTCATGGCCGGACTGGCGGTTATTTTGTTTATCTGGACGCTGGTTGCGGTGCCTGACCTGCCTGCAGAGCCGGCTGAGCGCCGCCTGCCCGTGTGGCAGGTCTTTCTGTTACCGGGTGTCCGTCAGGTTCTGGCGGTGATCTTTCTCTGGATGACGGCACACAATATTCTTTATACGTTTATCGGCCCGTTCCTGGCACTGTCGGGCCTGACCGCACACGTTGGCCTCATCCTGCTGGTCTTTGGGCTTGCTGCCCTTGTTGGCATCTGGATGACCGGAACGCGGGTTGATCGCCACCTGCGCCCTCTCGTTCTGTTCAGCCTTGCGGCGCTGGCTATGGTTTCTCTGATGCTGGCAGCGGGCATGCGGGAGCCGATCGTGGTATTGCTGGCCGTCATCGTTTGGGGCTGGTCATTTGGTGGCGCCTCCACGCAGATGCAGACGGCGGCAGCCGATGCGGCACACCATAATGTTGATGTCGTTCAGGCGATGGTGACCACCGCGTGGAATCTGGCTATCGCCAGCGGTGGCGTTGCCGGCGGGCTGCTTCTCAATAATGCTGGTGCAGTATCCTTTCCCTGGGCAATCCTGGTCTTAATGGCTGTCGCGTTTTTTATCGCTTATACCGGTAAAAAACAGGCTTTCAGACCCGGTGCCAGAAAGAACCAGGGCTTGGGGCCTCGCCCTGGCGGGTAAATTCCGTGATAAAAGCCGATACGGTCAGCCTGACAGGCGTGTGACAAACAGGCGATACCGTACAGTACCCTTCGATTTGGTATTAACATCTTCATCAAAGTCGATTTTTTACCGGTTTTTTGGTGTTAATTCTGTCAGACCGCTCATTATTTCATAAACTCATGTACGTTAACCCTTTGATCCGCTGCTCAGTGAGAGGACAGCGGCTCCTGATTTTTTTACTGTTCTGACAACTCCAGGGTTGTTGGCTGAAGACAAGGAAAAAGAATGCTAATGCTATTCGGTGAGTTCTCTGGTGCGCCGTCATGGGTGCCTGCGGTATTGCTCGTCACACTTTCATTTGCACTGGGTTTCCTGGCGCGATTTATACTTCTCAGGTTCATCCGCTACTGGCAGAGTCGTGACCGGAAGCTGTTCAAATCACTTGAAAAGCATCTTCGTGGATCGATGTTTCTTTTTATCCCCTTACTGATGATCAGTGTGGGCGTTAATTACCTTAATATTCACCCTGAAGCCCTCTCGCTGATCACCACCGTGGTCAATATATTTATTATCTTATCGTTCTGCTCTGTTTTAATTCGGCTGACTAATGTGGCGCAGGATATGCTTTTTATACGCTACGATATTAATCTTTCGAATAACCTTCGTGCGCGTAAAATCCGAACGCAGATCATGTATGTCAAAAAGGTTGCGATCGTACTGCTCGTCCTGTTCTGCCTTTCGCTGGTTCTGCTCAGTATCCCCGGCGTGCGAAAATTCGGCACCACCATTCTGGCGGGTGCAGGGGTGGCCGGGATTATCATTGGTTTTGCCCTGCAGAAGTCGCTGGTTAATCTGTTTGCCGGCATTCAGATCGCCTTTACGCAACCAATAAAAATTGATGATGCGGTAGTGGTTGAAAATGAATGGGGCTGGATTGAAGAGATTAACCTGACGTACGTGGTGGTGCGTATCTGGGATCTGCGCCGGCTGGTTCTGCCCATTACCTACTTTACAGAAAATGCTTTCCAGAACTGGACACGTAATAACGCACAAATATTAGGTTCTGTTTTTCTTTACCTGGATTATTCCATGCCACTGGATCCCCTGCGTAAGCATTTCGAAAAAGTACTCAGTGAGACAAAACTCTGGGATCAACAGACTCAGGTGCTCCAGGTCACTGATACCACGGATAAAACCATGACGATCAGATTACTGATGACGGCACAGAACTCCCCCACAGCCTGGGATTTACGCTGTCATGTGCGGGAAAAGATGATTGAGTTTATTCAGCAAAATTATCCACAGAGCCTCCCTCACGTCCGGGCGACCCTGACCGGGGCTGATGGGTGACAGTCTGTCATGGACGTCATGAATCACTGGCATTTTTAACTGAACTCAGACAGGGGAACGAACCGTTCTCACGCCTGAACCGGCACGGTGGCCGCCGTTGTCACCGCGCAATCTGCACGCCGTTTGTAACCGCAAGCGTCAGCCACGGTATCGGCTCGCAACGGGCAGGATGTCCGAAAAGCGGGAGATGATCATTCCAGAGCCTGGGTCAGTTTCTGCCGCAGCGCGGTAATCCGCGCAGTCAGGTCAGACAATTCTTCATACGGCGTATCCATCACCGAGACCATATCTGCCGGCACGCCAGCCGCTTTCACCCTGAGCTGGTGTCCCTGCTCCGTTAGCGAAATAAGTACCCGGCGCTCATCGCCGCCCAGGTCACGTTTCCTGGCGATCAAACCCGAGGCTTCAAGTCGCTTCAGCAACTGACTGAGCGTACCGGAATCCAGACAGACGCGAGCGCCAATGTCTGAAACCGTGACATTGTCTGTTTGCCAGAGTGCCAGTAAAACCAGGTATTGCGGGTACGTCAGCCCGAGGGGCTTCAATCGTGACTGATAGAGTTTGGTCATCGCCAGTGAGGCAGAATACAGCGCAAAGCAGAGAAACTGATCGACTGTCGCAGGCGCATCGGTGCCAGGAGGAGACCCGCCCGTTTCATCTGTGTCATTGTTCACATCGTTATGCATTGAGGATCCGAATCTGATAGCGAGCGGAGAGTCTTTCTGCTGAAGAAAGTGACCGGCTGACACCCGAATGAGACGCCATGTTAACCGGCCCCTGTCCGAAAAGACATGATGGCGAAAGTCGTTCTCCTCGCCCGGATAGAAGCGAGCGCAGTATTGAACCAAGTTTATATGATGTCAATTTTATTCATCAGAACACGTCCCTGTTTTCTGACAGATAAGTGCAGATAAGAAGGGCGAAAGCGGGGGTAATATGACGCCCGCCGTAATACGTTATTTGCCCTGCTTTGCCGCACAGCGCAGGAAGTTGTTCATGACCTCAATGATACGCCCCACTGCCATCAGGTCTGCCGCCAGCAACAAATCGGTGCGTACCAGAATGTCCATTAGTTGAGCGTCATTCATGTGACGCTGGATACTGGCGTACAGGCGCATCAGATGCACCCAGTTGTTTGCAAAGGTGTCGAGACTCAGGTACTCCCCTTCACTGAGCTGCTTCATCAGAAAATTCACGTCAACCCTGAGCGCACAGATACGTGAGAGAAGGTCTCCTGACGATGAAGAGGCCAGAATCGCTGAGGACCTCATACGCGAAAGGTTTCCACCATGCCGCGCAGCGCATGTGCCTGTGCAGAGAGGGACTGCGATGCGGTCGATGATTCCTCCACCAGGGCCGCGTTGCTCTGTGTAACGCCATCCATTTGGCTCACCGCAACGCTGACCTGCGAAATCCCCTGCATCTGCTCACCTGAAGAGAGTGAAATGTTGTCCATTGCGTCGGCCAGTTCGCTCACCATACCCACTATTTTCAGAATACTTTCTCCAGTGCCGGTGGCCACTGTCACGCCGTTTTCTACCTGGTTTACCGCCTGTTCAATCAGGGCCTTAATGTCACGCGCCGCGTTAGCGCTGCGTTGCGCCAGCGTTCTTACCTCACCGGCGACGACGGCAAATCCCCGACCCTCTTCCCCCGCGCGGGCGGCCTCAACGGCCGCGTTCAGCGCCAGAATATTGGTCTGGAAGGCAATGCTCTCAATAACGCCAGTGATGTCGCGAACCTTAGTCGCACTGAGGGATATTTCATTCATTGTCAGCGACATGCGCTGTACGTCTTGCTCCCCGTTGCGGGCCAGCGTCGCCGTTGTCCGGGCCGTATCCGCCGTCTGCTGCGCACCCGCCGCGTTACTTTTCACCGTCGCGGTAAGCTGTTCAATGCTGGCGGCCGTTTCCTGCAGAGCCGCAGCCTGCTGCTCAGTTCGCGAGGACAGCTCGGTATTACCCTGCGATATTTCGTCTGCCGCCAGGGCAACAGAGACCGATGAATCCCTGATGTCAGAGACCAGACTTCGCAGGCTGGCCTGCATGGTGGCCAGCGATGCCAGCAGGCTGCCCTTATCGTGCCGACGCAATGTGACCGGGTAAGTGAGATCGCCGCCGGCGATAGCGGCAGCCAGCGCCTGTGCCTGAGCAGGTTCACCGCCCAACTGGCGCATCAGTATGCGAACCGTCAGAAAACAGGTCGCCGCCGCCAGCAGGACGGACAATGCAGTAATCGCCATCAGAAGAGAGGCCGTACGTGAAGAACGGGCGCTGTTTTCAGCCACCGTATCGCGGCTCAACTGCATTTGAACATCGGTCAGTTCGTTCAGCGCTTCGAGCAGTTCTTTCTGAGCGGGACGGGCGGTGATCAGCAAATAGGTTGTGGCTTCGTTCTTATGGTTTTCCAGCCCCAGTTTTCCTGCCGTCATCAGGGTAGACAGTGCCGCGGATTCTGCAGATAAAGTCCGTCCCAGCGCCACCTTCCCGCGGGCAGAGACATTGACAGACATACTTTTTTCCAGTGCTTCACGTTTCTGGATATAAGCTTCACGCTGTTTAACCAGGCGCTGCCACTCCGGCTGCATCTGCTCCGGGTTCGTTATCAGAGCCAGGTTGCGTACGGCAATCGCCATATCACGCGCACTCCCCCGCATATCCAGCACCAGCGCGAAACGCTTCATCTTCACGTCAACGGTATCATTCATGCCATCACGGGCATGCCAGAGCGCTTTAATGGCGATACCCGTGCAAATAATAAAAAGAAAAATAATCAGGCTAAAGCCTGCGGTCAGTCGCGTTGCAATTTTCATCAATTATCCCTGGACATTTAACGTAGTGAACCTGTATCGGCAGGAACAGCGCACAACATAAGGGTTGAACAAAATTAAATTGAACACACTCTATTTTCACAAAAAGCTTCACCACTGCCCCTCCCGGGGGGAAAATTTCTGACTGCGCCAGTTCAGCCAGAGGGGACAGCGGCAGCAGAGCAGCCTGCTTTGTTGCGTCCCTGCCACTGCGGATGCCCAATCACCCCGCATGGCTGAACTTAACGCCGGCAGAATCCGGGTTGATTGACGCTGTTTAAAAAATAACGCACCTTTACCGGAGTACGCCGGGCTGGCGGGATGCACGTCGCGATACCACGCTGGCTGAAGCCAGCCGGGGCGGTGCGCCTGAGCCGGCTTTAATGCTGCCGTGTGAAAAGGAGATAAAGACATGTCTGTGCCCGTGCTAAGAACTGAGCGCCTGCTATTAAAACCGCTAGTCGCTGAAGATGCCTTTCAGATTCAGACGATCTTTCCGCGCTGGGAGATTGTGCGTTATCTGGTGGCCTCGGTTCCCTGGCCCTATCCTGAGAAGGGGGCCGAGCACTACGTCAGTCATGTCGCGCTCCCGGCGATGGCCAAAGGGGAGGCCTGGGTCTGGACGATACGGTGCAGCAGTGATCCCGATAAGCTGATAGGGCTTATCTGCCTGGATGACGAGAAAGATAATAACCGGGGTTTCTGGCTGGTGCCGGAATGGCAGGGTCAGGGATTAATGCGCGAAGCCAGTATTAAGGTAACAGATTACTGGTTCAATACTCTGAACAGGCCGCTATTGCGGGCACCAAAAGCCGCCGAAAACCATCGTTCCCGGCATATTTCTGTCGGCAGCGGTATGCGACTCGTCAGGACGGAAGAAAAGGAGTATGTCTGCGGACGAATGACCTCTGAGCTGTGGGAAATCACCCGTGATGAGTGGAACGCTCAACGCCGCAGCTGATCCTGTTGGCCGATACGCGAACCGCTGCAGATAACAAAGATACCTTATCCTTCGGACTCAGCACGTTAAGGCGTGCTGTGGCTTTGCAGCCATGCCCTGACGGCAGCCTTGTAGACGCCCGGCAGTCACGCAGTGAATGAGCCTGTGCCGCTACTGGCGCATACAGCACGCGATGCCGTTAAAGTCGCTTTTCATACACCCGGTAACGCTTATAAGCCACCGCACCAATACGCTCCAGCATCGTACGCATTCCGCTGTTCGCCTCTAAAATCCACGACATCTCCAGCGCATCAATGTTACGCCGGGCAAAAGGGTCGCGCAGCGCCTCAATGAGCAACAGCGCCATGACGGGCCCACTGCGGCTGAACTGATATTCCTGCCGCACCCCCATCAGCGGTACCCGGGCCGTGCGCACGCCACTGACCTTCAGCCGCCACAATAGTTTTGCCCAGCCAAAGGGCAGCATGCGCCCTTTTAAACCGGTGATAGCTTCATTAATATTGGGTAAGCCGACGATAAAGGCGCAGGGATTGCCATTCACTTCAGCAATATAAATCATATCGTCAGGGACCAGGAATTTAAGCTGGTCGCCCATGACGGCAAACTCCCGTTCGGTGAAAGGTACAAAGCCCCAGTTATTTTGCCAGCCGGAATTGAAAATCTGTCGCATAATCTGCATTTCCTCGCTGAACTGCTTGCGATTAAGGCGACGAACAGTGACTTTCTGTCGCATTTTATCCATCAGTCGGCGCAATGAAGGGGAAAAATGCAGGTCGGTGCGGCGCATCCAGTAAGCCAGCAGGTCGGTACCTTTTGTATACCCCTGTTGTTCTAACGCGGCAGCATAATAGGGTTTACCGTGAGGCATCATCGCTGACGGCGGCGTTTCAAAACCGTCAATCAGCAGACCACTTTCCTGATTGATATTCAGGCTGAAAGGGCCGCTTATATGGGTCGCGCCTTTCGCTTTTAACCACTCTTCTGCCGTGCGGAATAACAAGCTGAACACCGCCGGATCGTTAATGGCCTCAATCATGCCAAAGTGGCCGGTATCCTCACCATATATTTCACGATGTAATGTATCAATTTGTGCCGTAATTCGCCCAACGACTTTCTCTCCGGATCTCGCGATCCAGGCCTGCCATTCAATATGTTCCTTTGCCGGATTTTTATCAGACAGATGTTCTGCGCGCTCCATGTATAAGGGATCAATCCAGTGAGCGTCATCAGCATAAAGGGTGGATGTAAAAAAAATAAAGTCCTTAAGCTGCTGTCTTGAATCAACTTTTTCAATGGAAATCATAACAACCTTAAAACTGTTTATTCACGAAAAAATACAATAAACGGGCTAATGCTACAGATTAACCCGTTTATTGCCGTATTACCCCGACAAATCTATAAATGAGGAAATAGATAATGGATAAAAACAGAACCCTTTCCTACTCGGTTATTTTTCACTTTCAGCTTAAGCGCTTTTAGCGCTACCCGGAACAATAGCGTGAATATCTCGCAAATAATGCATCATTATTTAAGACAGTGTCATTACCTGGCCATGCCTTATACGACATTCAATATGTTACAGAAATTATCCGAATTGACATGGCTATTTTTACCACTAAATGCGTTTAACGACACACCTATAAAACTAACCATACACATTTAAAAAACTAAGCGTCATAATAATCCCACAATATTAACCGGGAAGACTTTCATGTACAGGGATTATCCGGCCAATCGAGATATTATTATATCAATGGGCCTCTCCCCCACACATCGGTATGCGGTTGCGCACCTGCGGATATAGGTATCCGTGTAAAACTCGCGCGAGGCCTGCGGGAGGTTAACTATTAAAATTACAATTGAATACATATTTTAATCTAAAGTCACTTTAGACACATTATTGCGATTTTTTTACAAAGACCTCTATTCCCCGTAGCTATCTGTACTTTTTGGCGGTTTTTAATCTATGGCTTTATCGTATATATCGGAAACAAGTTCAATCCATTCTCTTCCCATGCGCCATGCTGACTTTTCCACTCTGGTCGAGGCGTTAGACTACGCCGCCGGGGGAAGTACCGGGATGAATTTTTACGACAGGCGTAATCAGCTGGCAGATGTGCTGGAATATCGGCGGCTCAGGCAGCGAGCTATCACTGATGCACGGCGTCTGCTGTCGCTGGGCCTGAAAAAAGGCGATCGCGTCGCGCTGATGGCCGAAACCAGCGCGGGTTTCGTCGAAGCCTTCTTTGCCTGTCAGTATGCGGGCTTAGTGGCAGTGCCGCTGGCTATCCCGATGGGGATGGGCCAGCGTGACTCTTACATTACCAAGCTTCAGGGCTTACTCAAAAACTGCCAGCCCGTCGCGATTATCAGCAGTGAGGAGTGGCTGCCGCTGATCCGTTCTGCCAGTGCGGATACCCCCGGTATCCATACCCTCAGCAATGGTGACCTCGCAGCCCTGCCGGACAGGGATATCGCGCTGCCGCCCCCTTCACCGGAGGATATTGCCTATCTGCAATATACCTCTGGCAGCACGCGCTTTCCGCGTGGCGTGATCATTACCCACCGGGCAGTGATGGCGAATCTGCGGGTCATCAGTCATGACGGCATCAAATTACGCGCGGGTGACCGCTGCGTTTCGTGGCTGCCGTTCTATCACGATATGGGACTGGTGGGCTTTGTGCTGACCCCGGTCGCCACCCAGCTTTCCGTTGATTATCTGCGTACGCAGGATTTTGCCATGCGGCCCATGCAGTGGCTGAAGCTGATCGGTAAAAACCGCTGTAGCGTATCTGTCGCGCCGCCTTTTGGTTACGACCTGTGTTTACGGCGGAGTAGCGACAAGGAGCTGGCCAGTATTGATCTCTCCAGCTGGCGTGTGGCGGGCGTCGGGGCCGAACCCATTCCTGCACTGCTGCTCGACCAGTTTGCGCAACATTTCAGTAAAGTGAACTTCGACCGTCGCGCGTTTATGCCCTGTTACGGGCTGGCGGAAACCACGCTGGCGGTCAGTTTTTCTCCGGCCGATGGCGGGACACAAGTGGATGAAGTCGACCGGGGTATTCTGGAATATCAGAGCAGGGCCGTCGCGCCAGGCGAAAAAACCCGGGCAGTGTCGACCTTTGTTAACTGCGGCAGTGCGCTTCCGGGCCACCGTATCGAAATTCGTGATGAAGCGGGTCAGGCCCTGCCTGAGCGTGAAGTCGGCCATATCTGTATCTCCGGCCCCAGTTTAATGAGTGGCTACTTCCAGGATGCCGCCTCACAGCAACGAATACAGGAGACAGGCTGGATGGATACCGGTGATTTAGGCTATCTGCTGCAGGGCAACCTCTTTGTCACGGGCCGCAAGAAAGACCTGATCATCATTCGCGGTCGCAATATCTGGCCCCAGGATATTGAATATGTCGCCGAACAGGAGCCGGAGATTCATTCCGGCGATGCGATAGCCTTTGTCACCCCGCAGGATCGGGAAGAAGGGGCACGCATTATCTTACAAATCCAGTGCAGGTTCAGTTCCGAAGCGCGCCGGGAACAGATCGTTCACGCGCTCACCGCCCACATTCAAAGCGAATTCGGCGTCGCCGTCGAGATTGAACTTCTGCCGCCGCACAGTCTTCCGCGCACCTCCTCAGGGAAACCTGCCCGTGCCGAAGCCAGAAAACGTTACCTCAGGGCGCTGGGGGCTTCCGTCAGCCCACGGGCAGAGCTGGCAGGCCAGACGCCATGACCTCTACGGTGGCGTTAACCGGAGCAACAGGCTTTATCGGCAGACATATTGCCGACAACCTGCTGGCGCGGGGATTGACTGTCAGGGCACTGACCCGCCGCCCTCAACGCCCCATGGATAATCTGACATGGATTACTGGCACGCTGGAGCAGAGCTGGGCTCTGAATGAGTTAGTGCGCGGTGCTGACTTTGTGGTGCACTGTGCCGGGAACGTGCGCGGACGCCGGGAGGACGCCTTTATGCAAACCAATGCCTGCGGCAGCCAGCGACTGATGCAGGCGGCGAAAGCGAGCGATTCATGTCAGCGTTTTTTGCTGATGTCGTCTCTGGCAGCGCGCCACCCTCACCTCTCCTGGTATGCCCATTCAAAATATGTCGCCGAGCAGCGCTTAACCCGCATGGCAACCGGGATTGCCCTGGGTATATTTCGCCCAACGGCGGTGTACGGACCGGGAGATAAAGAGCTGAAACCGGTTTTTCGCTGGCTGCTGCGCGGGCTGCTCCCGCAAACCGGGCCTGCGGATGCGCGGCTTTCCTTTCTTCATGTCAGCGATCTGGCAAACGCCGTGAGTCAGTGGTTGACGGCCCCCCGACCTCCAGAGGGCCCTTGTGAACTCTGCGATGGCGTTGAGGGAGGCTACAGCTGGTCATCGTTACAGGCAACCGGCGCAAAGGTGCGTCAGGGTTCCGTGCGACGGATCGGCATCCCTCTGCCGCTGCTGAAGGTGATGGCCGATCTCAGCACGCTGGCCAGTTGTTTAACCGGCAAAGCACCGATGCTGACCCGCAGCAAAGTCCATGAGCTGACCCACCAGGACTGGTCTGCAAACAATTTGCGTTTATCTGAATATACCGGTTGGTTACCCACGGTGACGCTGGAGCACGCTCTGCGTGCAGGACTCTTTTGATACTGTGAATAAAGGGAAGTTGAGGATTTTATGCTGAATCAAAACGCGGTAATGGACTATATCCTGGCATGTTTACGCGGCATGGTGGCCAGTGACGTTGACATAGAACCAGACAGCGATCTTGTTGACGAGCTGGGTCTGGAATCGATCAGGGTAATGGATCTGCTGATGATGTTAGAGGACAGGTTTGATATCCCTATCCCTATCAATATATTGCTGGATGTCAGGACTCCGGTACAGCTGCGGGATGCGTTACTCCCCTTCCTGGAGAAAACCTATGGGCCTTTATGATCGCTTTGCCCGTCTTAATCATCACCGGGAACAGTTCCAGTCCAGTGGCCTTAACCCGTTTGGCACTTGCATTGATGAAGTTTACTCGGCAACCGAAGGCCGCATCGGGAATAACCGGGTGGTGCTGGCCGGAACCAATAACTATCTTGGCCTGACATTTAATCCGCAAGCCATTGCACAAGGCCAGGCCGCGCTGGCGGCCCAGGGGACGGGGACCACCGGCTCACGTATGGCAAACGGCAGCTATCATTCGCATCTGGCACTGGAGCGCGAGATTGCCGCCTTTTTTGATCGCCCCACCGCCATCGTTTTTCCAACGGGCTATACCGCTAACCTGGGCATCATCAGCACCCTGGCCGGACATGACGCCGTGGTGTTACTGGATGCCGACAGCCATGCCAGCCTCTATGATGCCTGTGCGCTCGGAGGGGCAACGATCATCCGCTTTCGCCACAACGATGCCCGCGACCTGGAGCGCCGCATGGTGCGCCTGGGTGAGCGTGCGCGCGAGGCGATCATTATCGTTGAGGGCATTTACAGCATGCTGGGAGACGTGGCGCCCCTGGCAGAGATCGTTGACATCAAACGCCGTCTGGGTGGTTATCTTGTGGTGGATGAAGCTCACTCGTTCGGCGTGCTGGGTGCCACTGGCCGCGGGCTGGCTGAAGCTCTGGGCGTTGAGCAGGAGGTGGATATTATCACCGGCACCTTCAGCAAAAGCCTGGCGTCAGTCGGCGGGTTTGCCGTCGGTGCAGAGGCGATGGACGTTCTGCGCTACAGCAGCCGCCCTTATATCTTTACCGCCTCATCCTCGCCCTCGGTTATCGCCTCAGTGCGTTCGTCGTTAAACACCATTGCGCATCATCCTGAGCTGCGGGAAACCCTGTGGAATAATGCCCGCCGTCTTTACAACGGGCTGGAACGCCTGGGTTACGCGCTGGGGGCACATATCAGCCCGGTGGTACCGGTCATTATCAGCTCGAAAGAGGAAGGCCTGCGCCTGTGGCGCGCGCTGATCGAACGCGACGTTTATGTCAACCTGGTTCTGCCGCCCGCCGCACCGGCAGAGATGACGCTGCTGCGCTGCAGCATCAATGCCGCCCACAGCGAAGCGCAAATCGACAAAATTATTCAGGCCTTCGCCGATCTGAAACGCTGAACAATCCGCAGACTCTGCGCGGCGGCTCTCCGCTTTACCGCTGAGCCGCTTGCGCCCTCCTGCTCTCCGTGTCTCAGTGCTGCCGGTCAAACCGGTACACCAGTGCCACCGCCAGCAACAGCAACAGCACGGGCGGACCCAGGGTGGTGAGCACCACATTGAGGGAAAGCAATAGCCCGAGGTTAACGATGATCTGATCGCTGATATAGGTCACCAGCCCCACAATTACGCCGGTGGCCAGACGGCTGCCCATGCCCGGCGAACGGGGAATGCTGAACGTAAACGGGATCGCCAGTAAAATCATCGCCAGCGTTAACACTGACCGTCCCAGCTTCTGCCACAGCGCGATCTGAAATTCCGTGCCGGGCTGGTTAGTATCATGCAGGTAATGAATATAGCGGCGAAGCTGTCCGATCGAGAAGCTGGCCGCTGGCAGGGTCAGCTCTTTCAGGCTGATGCGGGTGAACAGGGATCGCCACGGCAGGGTTGCCCGCACCGTGACCGTCTCTTTCTGGTTCAGCCACTGCTTTTGATTCACGCCGTGCAGCATCCACATGCCGTTGCCCAGCACAGTGGCCTTCTCCGCATAGATATAGGCCGCCAGCGTCAAATCAGGCCGGTAGTAGAAAATTTCCACCCCCACGGGTTGATGGTGCTTGTCCAGCCTTCTGACCGTGGCAAATTCATTTTTATCTCTGGCCCACAGGGCATTATTGACGCCCTCACCGTCATCATCCAGCGCCGCAGCGGCGCTTTTCAGCGTCATCGCTCGCTGCTGTAACGGTGAGGCCACCCACTCATCGAGCACACCAGAAGCGAGTGTTAACATCACCCCGGCGGCCACGATAGCCATGGCAATACGCAGGACAGAAAAACCTGCCGTTCGCATGGCGGTTAACTCCAGGCTTTTCGACAACTGCCCCAACCCGACGATGCCGCCGAGGAGCGCGATAAAAGGCCCGAGGTCGACCAGACTACGGGGTAATGTCATCAGAACCACCGCCACGGCCTGTGTCCAGCGATAACCGCCGGGGCTGACGTCATCAAGCTCATTGATCAGGTTAAACGTGGTAAACAGCGGGATCAGGAGTCCTGCCGCGGCGGCAAAGCCGATAAACACGTTGCGGACGATATAGCGGCTGAATATGTTCATCGGAAGCGTGCCGGCAGCAGCGCCAGATCGCGGGCGATAAGAAGTACGACACCTGCCAGCATCACCAAAGGCACACACCACACGCCAGGAATCAGCGGTAACGCGCCATTGGCTACCAGGGTGCGGGAGAGATTTCCTCCGTAAAAGATCGCGGTAAACACCGCGGTCAACGGTAATAACGTGGTAAAGCGCCCCTGCCGGGGTTTGATGCGACTCAGCGACACCGCTAACAACGCCATCAGCACGGCGCTGACTCCCCGGCTCTGCCGCCACTGGCGCTCAGCCTGATCTGCGGGGTCCTGCGAGCCGGCGAGCGCGGTAAGAGAGGCCGACTTACGCCGGGTATTGTTACTCTGGGGCATCGGCGCCAGCTGCAGATTAAGGTGACGATATATCGTTTCGCTGTCCTCGCTACCCTGATGATCGAGAGTGTATGAGGTGCCGGACTGCAGCAGAACCGAGGGACTGGCGGGTGAAGGATCGGTGACGCTGACCGTCCTGGCGCGGTATACGCTGCTTTTCATCCCGGATGAGGTGTAAATAAGGACATCGGACAGGATATGGGTGATGGGATCAATGCGTGCCGCCAGCACCATTCTGCCACTGTCATTCACATTAAACCGTCTGGCCACCAGCCGTTGCGTATCCAGTTCGGACTGCGACTGCTGTTCAAGCTGATAAATCTGCCCGTAGGCCCAGGGCCTGGCGTACATCGACAGCAACATCACCATCAGACCCAGCGGCACGGCAAGCAGCATCGCCGCCTTATACAGCCGCAGCGGGCTGACACCGGAGGCAAACATCGCAGTGATTTCTGCATCGCTGTAAAGCTGACCCAGCGTAACACCGACCGCGACATACAGTCCGACAGGCAGCAGCATTTCAAGTGCGATCACCACTTTGTAGAAGACAATGTCGAACACAACCGTCAGGGCTAATGTACCGTTGGCCGCATCGGTCAGATAGCGCTGGGCTGAATAGCTGGCAAAAATAAAAATAAGAAAGCCCAGCAGAGTCGCCACTAACCGGTGAGTTTGCATCAGAATGTAGCGTTCAATCAGCAACATAAACCGCACGCCTTTTGTCATTATTGCTGCTGATCGAGCAAATGATGCACCTGCTCAATCACCCGGGTGACCTCATCCTGTGTCAGGGCACCATCCTTCACCCACTGTATACGTCCCTGCGCATCCAGCACCAGGATGGTTGAACTCTGCGGTTGCACCTGCCACGCGCGCCGGGCGAGGCCATCGCTGTCGATAATGAACTGTGCCCAGGGATAACGTCGTTTATTCTTCTCTATCTTTCTGCGCACAAAAAAGCCGGAACCGGGGATAACATCATCCGTATTAACAATGGTCGTCGGCTGGAAGCGGTCGGCCGGAAACATGGCGCCCTTAATGGCCTGGATCAGCAGTGCGTTTTTATTTTTTGCCGACGTGCGTCCGGCAATGTACTGCACCACGCGAATTTTGCCCGCCAGATCTGCACTCTTCCAGGGCACATAGCGGATCTGTCCATGTTCCAGTCGCAGCTCCCCTTTATCTGCAATGAGAACGGCGGGGACACGGTGTCCGATAGCGAAGCTGTGCGCGGCGGCCAGTACCGGCAGTAACAGACCCAGAATGGGCAGAAATCTGCATAACCTCATCGTGCTTCCTTTCTGACGGATATTACTGACCGGCACCAAGCGGATAGCGTTCAATAAAGTGTTCCAGCCGCTGGCGGATACCCGCATCCAGGGGCTCGGGAGCGTTATAATCACGCTGTCCCGCCAGGTTACCGGACACCATTTCATCGTGTCGATCACCCATTAAACCGTTTATCGCGGCTAAGTATCGCGAGATCTGCCGGGCCGCCAGATCATCAGGGTCAAGGGCACGCCGGGTGTCATAATAGGACACCTGCTGACTGACTATTTTTCGCACGGCGTGAAACTCCCGTCCTGTCAGCCTTGGCTTTGCGATGAATGCCTGTAACTTTCGCATCTCCTGTTGGCAACAGGCGATAAAGTCACTTTCACCGGTCAGGGGAAAATGACGCAGCGCGTGATCCACCCACCGCCAGACCGGCGTGCTCAGACAGACGCTCAGTATCCGCCCATAAAAAGTAACATGGCTTATGTTTTCGTTACGGAACGCATCCTGAAAACGTCCGAGGAAGACGGTGGTTTTGCTCAACCCCGCGCTGCACACGTGTTGCTGACCATAGAGCCGCTGAGCAAAGCGCAGATGCTTGTAACGGGAGCGAATATATTTGTACTGCCTGCGCTCCTGCTCTGACAGTGTTTCCCCCTGCACGACGCGGGTGACAAGACTCAGTAGCTCTGCCCGCGTAAAACCTTCCTGCCAGTATTGCAGGCACAGGGCGTAATTATCACGGATGCTCTCTGCGGAACAGGAGAGATCGATTGCCTGTGGCAGGCTGACACTGTCATCAACACAATCGTCCTCGTCCACTGCCGTAAACAGTAAATCGACGGTCTCAGGAGGATACTTACGCCACAGTTGTCTGGTGGTCATGGGGAACGTCTCCGGGCTGGCTAAAATGGAGTAAATGGCGATGGCGGTAAGCACGCAGCGTAGGAATGAATGACAACAGCACGTCCAGGCACTGTCCTCCTGCATAGCCAGATGCGGCCCCGTACACACCAAAGAAGTGCGATAATCCGACCAGCAGCACCATACTGGCGACGGAAGAGATCGCCTGTGCTACGAGAAAAGCACGCTGTTTTCCTGCCATCAGCAGGAGTGACTCCTGGGGAAAGCCCATCATCGACACGACAACGGCAAAGAGCATCACCTGAATTAAGTCACAGGCTGCAAGATACTGTTGGCCAAACACGAGGGTGACTAAGGGTTTACCGACCATCAACACGACCAGCGCCACCACAAGCCCGACGCCCCCTGCTAACAACGCTGATTTCAGCGCCAGCCACCAGGGTCTTTTGGTACGTGGGTCCAGTCGCATAATCTCGGGGTAAAAGCTTTTTTCCATCAGACTTGCTGGCGCGCTGGTGGCCGATAAAAAGGTCATCGCGATTTTAAACAGTCCTGCCGCGGCAGGCCCTGACACAATCCCCACTAACACCGTGCTGCCGGAGTTTCGCGCCGCCCAGATGGAGTGAGCAATATTCGTTGCCCAGACAAATCCCCAAGCCCCGTGCAGATTCCGGGCAGCATGCAGTAAACGGGGCCGGAAAGCGCGATGAATGCCCCGGCGACGCAGTTCGCGGGCAGCAAACCACCAGTAGAGCATCCCCCCCATCAGATCAGAGACATACCAGGTCAGCATAAAACCGGCAAAGCCAAAATCCCCTGTGTAAGAGATCACGCTGCCTGCTGCCCGCAGAAAGGGCCGGATCGCCTGTTGGATCGCAATCAGATCGAAGCGGTCGAGCGCCCGTAAAATGCCGGTGGGCGTGGATGCCGCCATGGAAGGGATCAGCGTGCAATAAACGATTGCCAGCCAGAAGCTGTGCGCATCCAGTCCTAACGCGTGTGCGAGGAAGGGAAGCAGCAGCATACCTCCGACAACGGCAGCAGCACCGCTGGCAATATCCAGTCCCAGCGAAAATGAAATTACCTCGCGAAACTGCGGCACGTTATTGTTCGCTAAAGCGGGCGTGCCGTACTGCACCACTAACTGCCACGTCTGAAATTTCATGACGTCGCTTATCGTTTTCGCATAGGACTGAATAACCACCAGCACACCAAACATCGCCGGTGACATCCCCTTTCCTGCACAGGAAAGGGCCAGCAAGCCCAGCAACGCGCTGGCAACATTACCTGATCCTAAATACGCCGTATTGCGCAGAATAGTGCGAAAAACACCATCCGAAAACCCGTTTTTCATGGTAGTAAACCAGCCATATTCACAAAGCCCGAGAGACCGTGAATGATATTTAACGCATCAATAAAAAGAGTAGCCATTAAATGTCACTAACTGAAACATCAATAAATCGTCGCTTCAGAATGATCGTTAAAATTGGAATGGGAATAAAACACGCCGATCACGCTGAAAATAAAATCGCACTAAAAAACAAACATTATGAATGTTGGTGCTCATGGGCAATTTCCAACACGGCATTCAGCGAAGCTCTTAATATTTCGTCATAAGGTTTTCGTGAGTCCAGTTCCAGAACAGAAGCGTGATTGTAATGAATGTGCTCCATGACAGAAATTTTATCCTGCAGCTCATCATAATCGTGGTCGGGCTTACGGGAAAAAGCGGTATCAATATCAATATCGAGTCGAATAACTAACTGAGGACGATATAACGCCATTTCCTGATATAACCGCTTTTCACGTTCCGCCAGCCGTGTCATCAGCCAGCCCTTTACCCGCTCGACACCAATGCCGGGGCCGTCATAATGAAAACCCGAAATCTCAGCCTGTGGGTAACGATCGCTGATAACCATCACCCCGCTATTTGCCAGGCGCTTAACCTTGCGCAAATTTGCCCGGCGGCGCAGCGAAAAACCGTACATGATCAGGGCGGCCCACAGCGCAGGCGAGCGCGTACTCATACTTTGGGTCCGGGAAGACTTCGCCGCCAGACGCCGCTCAAGCCAGATACCAATGAACGGCAGCCGCTTTATTTTGTCGCCGTCTTCTCCTGAGATGAGCCCTAAATAACGCCGCTCTGTCCTGCAATACTTTTTCATGCTTTTCGCTAAGTCAGCGGTTAATGTTGATTTTCCGGTACCGTCGCAGCCAACGACGGCCACCAGCCCGGCAATATATGTTGGAGGGGTACTGTTTTCGTTCTGCACGTTATCGTCCACCGCTCACATCAGAATTCATCATCATCACATACCCGATGGAATGAGGACGAAAGGGAGCTTTGTACTGCCTGCCGCGAGGCATGAAAGATCTTATCGGCAGGATCACAGCCATTTAAATCCACAATATGCGCTCCATTGAAAGTCAGCTGAGGGATGACCGCCGTTTTTTCACGCAGTACGCTACGTGGATGGTCAGGCTTGCGTTGGTGTGCTGTCTCTGCATCAATATTCAACCTGATTAATAGCACCGGAGGATAAGAGGCCATCCACTGATACATTTTTTCCTCCCGCTTTCGCAGTGCACGCACCCATAAGCTGCCCCCCTCTGTTTTCGCCAGCTGCGGACCGTCAAAGCGAAACCCGGCAACCTCGGTCTGAGGATAACGGTCGGTAAAGAGTAAATACCCCTTTTTACACATACGTAACATCCGGCAAAATTTATAGGTTCGCCAGCATGAAAGTAAATAGATCACCAACGCCGTCACCGCACCGGGGGGGATCGCTGGTTTATCATGAATACGGCGGGCTTTAGATTTTAAATAGCCCCCAAAAGGAGCCCCAATAAGTGGAAGGTGAGTTATCCATTCTGCGATATGGCCTGACGACTGCCCAAGATACAATAATTTTGTGGGTTCATCGGCAGAAAAATATTGGGTCAGACAGGAGGCCAGTGTTGATTTCCCTGCACCATCACAACCGGCGATAGCAATAACTCTTACAGGGGCATGATGGGGAAATGCGGTCTGTTGATTCACACAAAAACCATTAAGAAAAAAATGAATAAGTGAATGATAATTCACTTTCCCCGGGTGACATTTGCGGTAAAGTGCGGTGGCATTGCGCTTTTATGAATTCATGGCATTTAAAAAATTTGGCGTTGAGGAAAAAATAAGATCAGCGTATTTTTGCGCCATGAATTTAAAAAGAGCCTTTGTATGCAATCGAAAACCCCACCGCTCATCGCGATTATTGGCAGCGATGGTTCGGGAAAGTCCACCGTCTGTGAGCATTTAATTCATTATATTAATAAATACGGTCCGGCCGTCAGAGTTCATCTGGGAAAGCAGGCAGGTAACGTTGAGCGTTCGGTCATTAAGCTGCCGCTGCTCGGGCATATCCTGGATAATGCCATCAAGCGTAATAAAGTCATTGCGGCTAAAAAGCTCCCCGGCCCGGTACCCGGCCTGGTTATTATGTGTTTTGTCCTCCGTCGTCTGTGGCGTTTCAGATATATGCTGGCCTGCCGTCAGCGGGGGCTGATCGTATTAACCGACCGCTTTCCCCAGGTACAAATTCCCGGCACTTACGATGGCCCGGTATTTCCGGCACATGTGCCGGGAGGTCGCTTTGTCCGCTGGCTGGCAGATCTGGAGCGGCGTGCTTTTCACTGGATGGCAAAACAAAAACCGGACTTAGTCATCAGGCTTAATGTTGACCTTGATGTCGCCTGTGCCCGTAAGCCCGATCATAATCCTGAATCACTGGCAAGAAAAATTGCCGTCACACCGCAGCTGACATTCGAAGGCGCTCAAATGGTGGATATTAATGCCAATCAACCCCTGGCTGAGGTGCTTAACCTGGCCCGGCAGGCCGTGACTGTACTGATGCACTCGCGTGGATATCCGGCGATCCACGACGAAAAACAATAAACGATGCCCCCGCTCACCCATGGAACAGCAACAAGTAGCGGCCTGTATTGGAGCGCTGATTTATGGCTGCAAACTCTCCCGGCCCCGCTAACGATATAGCTCATTATGATGCAGAAGAGTGAGAGTGGCTTTAAGCGGCATAAACCTGATCAGGGCTAAGTTTTTATGCAGATTACTCAATTTAATTGCCTGCTATTAATTTCATACGGACTTGTTTAGTGGGTTATAACCCTGAAAAATATTCCAGGAAACATCTGAATAATCCACAATACCCCTGTCTTGTTACAAGCTGAAAAATAAATAGCACCCTGCTTACAACAATCCAAAAACACCTTTTTTAACATTATTATCAACAACTTAAAATAACATTAATATTATTAAATTGTTTGTACCTATCAATAAAAATGATGAAACTTGCAGGGACACCCGGCTATATCTGTTGAGATGGTTTATAATTACCCGGCACGCGAAAATAAGTGAGTCTTGAGAAAACTTATCTGGAGGTATTTTTGTCTATTTCTGATGAAGATGATAAACAGCATGTTGTAATCGGTGAGGCTGCCATGAATCTTATCTTCAGCAGGGAGGAAGTCAGTCTTGGATCTCTCATTAATCAGTTACAGAGTATGGCACGAGCAGAAGAGGATGAAGATCGTCTGTTGAGGATCAACGAAGCACGTACATGGTTGCTGGAATACAAAAAAGGCCGGACAACCCCGCTTGCGGGCAACCACTGGCTGGCCTCTCCTGGCCACCAAAACGATCCGGTCAGCAAAGAGTCTGACATCACCATGAACGTTTACAGCGATACCGATAAACCGAAACGCTGAACCGGGCTTTTGCCCTACAGGCCGGTGTCATGACATCGGCCTGACTCGTAAAAAACATCGCAGCCCTACCCACCCGTTCTGAAATTCAGAGTTTTTTACCTTTTACTCCTCACGGAGGCAGGTATTATCTCTGCCTGCCTATCCCGTAACCCGATGATATTAAACATTTAGCATTTTTTGCACAAATCTACGCGGGATCAGAATTCACTATTTCTGTACAAATCATTTATAGATGTATAACTTTAGTGCGGAAATTTTGACTTAATGAACTTTACGACTGAGGGACATTCTTATGCGTCAGGACGGTTCCAACCCGAAGATTGAAAATGACATCAGCCGTTATTTTAGCGAGGCAGTGATGCCTTCTCAGCAGGAAACGCTTGGCCAGATTGTGGTTGAGATCCTGCGTTCAGGCCGTAACCTTAACCGCAAGTCTATCTGTTCAAAGCTGCTGACGCGCCTTGAGCTGGCATCAGGCCCTGAGCAGGAACGGCACTATCAAGAACTGATTGGCTTACTTTTTGGCCGCAGTGACTGAGTTTTAAAGCAATTTTTGCTGATTGAACACTTATAAGTGCGCATTACGTCACGACTCAGTCCGACAATCTGACCATCCCTGCCTCCAGTATTCGCTGTTTGATGGCATCAGGATGCAGGTTTCTGCGGGTATTTAGCTCTGCCCGCATCACTGATTCAGAGAAGTTGGTATGTACAGAAACGAAGACGAAGAACTACTTTCCGATATTATTTTAGGCGAAGCCGTTATGGTATTGCTGAAAGCCGATGCGGCCATCAGCAGTTCAGCCCTGATCCGTCAGTTACAGTCGATGGCAGCAGCAGAAAAAGAGCTGTACCGACAGCGCGCCTGCAGACGGGCAATTGCTGAGGTGAGAAATTACCAGGCGCCCGAGCGTCATAGCGATACCCGGGAAATTCGTGACAGGGATAATGTCACCCATCTTTTTACCAGTGAAGGTCCGGCAGACGGAACAAAAAAACACTGATGGTTCTGACTGGATGTACTACGCTCAATCCAGGGCGTTGTGCTATCGCGTTTATCTGACAATATCGGCGTCACTGGCTGTACCTCAAGAACGTGATTAAACCGCCCGAAGGCACTGCCGATGAACAGTTGTTATACTTTTAGACTCAACGTATACCGCCTTGCCTGCATTGCGGAAAACATATTTTGCTGGCCCAGAGCATTTTTTCTATTTTTTACAAGGTCATTATCATGCAGCAGATGTCATCAGAATCCGAAATCCTGAGTTACTTCCAGGGTGGCGGTGAGAAGTTTTCGCAAGAAGCTCAGGTTCTTGGTGCTGTGATAAAGGAGCTGGCGACCGGGGGCAGACATGTCAACAATAAAGCCATTATTCTCAAGCTTATTGAGAAGCTGGAGACCACGTCGGACGTTATCCAACTCGACGTTTATCGCCAGGTACTCGAAGTGGTGGTTGGCATGACCCCCGATGACGCATAACCCGTTTGTTTAAAGGGAATAGTTTATTTCATGATGACGCACACCTGACTTTGCTGCAGGTGTGCTGTACTTTCCGGCGTTATTTCAAAATATGAAATTGAACTGGCTGGGCAGTAAAAAAATGTGATTTATGTCTGCCAGATGACACGTGCTTTCACTGGCAGCAAAGTTAGAAGAAGATGACGTAATTAGTGAAAGCTTTCCAGCAGATAACGAAATGCCTTCCTGTAAATACCCTGCAGGTCAGCATCAGTTGTTCTTGTGCTGTGAGCCTGAAGCATTATGAGAACGCTCTTCTTGTCGAGAGGCTGGCTCGCAGCAATCAGCTCTGAGACTGCCCGCCCAATAACCGCATAAATCTCTCTCGGATATTCCTCGTTATTATCGTGCACATGCACCCCTTATCTGGCTGTATGTACTTTAATATTAACATTTCACCATGAATAATGCACATCTGTGTGTCAAACCGCCCTACAATATTGTTATTGTGAGACTAAAGTCATTTTCAACGCATTGATTTAAATCAAATTTAAACTTATCAACTGTACAGCAGCGACTTACTTTGCCGTTGTGACAAAGCAGCAGAATAAAAAAGTTAAAAAAAGGCAAGATATAAACTAACTTTTAAGACTAATCTGCCAGCATGTACAACCCAGGTTGAAAAATTGTAAATCCTCCGCGTTGTGAAACATATTTTTGGTGTTTAATAGCAAAAACGAAAACCTGTTCTATAATTGAAGTGAAGGTTTAGTAAAGATATCTATAAGGAAATCCCGATGAAAGTCACCCTGTTTAAGTCAACATTTATTGCCGCATTGTCACTGCTGATGCTGGCAGGTTGCACCTCCAATCAGTCTATACAGACGACGGATGGTAAAACGATTGTTACTGATGGCAAACCGCAAGTCGATGATGAAACCGGACTGGTTTCTTTTAAAGATGCCAGCACGGGTAAAACCCAACAGATTAATCGTGAACAGATTAAAAACATGAGTGAACTCGACAACTAATAAAAAGGAATCCCTATGAAAAAGATTATGGCCGTATCTCTGGCAGCCCTGTTCTGCATCACCGCGCTCTCAGGCTGTACCCGCAGCAGCTATGCTATTCACACTAATGATGGCAGAACCATTATCAGCGATGGCAAACCGAAAGAAGACGCGAAAACGGGTATGATTGGCTATACCGATGCGAACGGCACTGAACAGCAAATTAACAAAAGTGACGTTAAAGAGCTCAGTGAGCTGCCAAATTAATCCTCTGAGCCCCTCCGGGGGCTCTACTGCGTTCCCTCCTCCCGGCTGTTACTGGCCTTGTCGTAACAAAGTGCCCTCTTTTTCCTGCTAAAACATCCTGTTCAACCGCTTCACGCGCTATATTAGCGGCAGTGTAAACCGCTTTCCTCTGTTTCAGGAGCCCCCATGAGTGACCCGCAGCTGACGCCACCCGTGCGTAAGCGCCCGATGAAGCTCAGTACTTCCGTCAGCCTGATGGTCAGCGCCGTGATTGCCACGGTATTACTGATAGTGCATCTGTTCTACTTTTTCCAGATCAGCCACGTCACCCAGGAAAGCGTCAAAGATAAGGCACTGGCGGTGGCGCGCACGCTGGCCGATTCACCGGAGATCCAGCGCGCCCTGCAGCAGCCCCCCACCCAGGGGATTATTCAGCCGATTGCCAGCGCCGTGCAGGAAAGCAATGACCTCCTGTTTGTGGTCATCACCAATATGAACGGCATCCGTTATTCTCATCCCGATGCCAGTCTGATCAACCAGCACTTTATCGGGGATGATCTGCAGCCTGCACTGCGGGGCCAGGAAAATATGGCCGTCAATCACGGCAAACTGGCCGAAGCGCTAAGGTTATTTACGCCGGTATATAACAGCCAGCAGCGGCAGGTCGGCGTAGTGGCAATCGGTATCTCATTAAGTGAAGTGGCCAAACAGATTAACCAGAGCCGCTGGAATATTTTCTGGTCTGCGCTGTTTGGGATTCTGGTGGGCGCGATTGGGACGTTCCTGCTGGTTAACGCTGCCAAGCGCATCCTTTTCGGGCTTGAACCCTATGAAATTTCCACCCTGTTTGAACAGCGTCAGGCTATGTTGCAATCGATGAAAGAGGGGGTGATCGCCGTGGACGATCATACTCAGGTTACGCTGATTAACCGGGCGGCACGTCAGCTGCTGCGTGACGCAGGGATTCAGCAGGCGGTAAACAGTGACATCGGCGAGACGGTCGCCGCCTCCGGTCCGCTGATCGCTAACCTCCGTAACGTCCTGAGCAATGGCCAGCCAAGGCGGGATGAAGAGATTAACCTGAGAGGCCGCATCCTGCTGTGTAATACCATGCCCGTTCGCAGTAACGGGGTCATTATCGGTGCTATCTGCACGTTCAGGGACAAGACTGAGGTCAGCCAACTGATGCAGCGTCTAGACGGTATGGTCAGCTATGTCGATGCCCTGCGCGAGCGCTCCCACGAATTTATGAACAAACTGCATGTGATCCTTGGCCTGCTGCATATGAAAAGTTACGGAAAAGTTGAAGATTATATTCTGAAAACAGCTAATAATTATCAGACTGAAATCGGATCGCTGATGGGAAAAATTAAGTCACCGGTTATTGCCGGCTTCCTGTTAAGCAAGATTAACCGTGCTTCCGACACCGGCAATCATCTGTTGATCAGCGATGACTGCATGCTGCCGGACAGTGGCAGTGAAACGCAGGTAGCGGTGCTTATCACGGTGCTGGGCAATCTGATTGAAAATGCGCTGGATGCTCTCGGGCCCAGCGCTGAAGGCGAAATCAGTGTGCTACTGCACTATCAGAACGGCTTCCTCGCCTGTGAGGTCAGTGATGACGGTCCCGGTATTGCAGCCGACCAGCTGGAGGCGATTTTTGAGAAGGGTTTCTCTTCGAAAGGCGATGAGCGCGGCGTCGGGCTGTTTCTGGTAAAACAACAAACCGAGAGCCTTGGCGGGAAAATTATTGTAGAGTCCGAGCCTGGCGTTTATACGCAATTTTTTGTACAACTGCCCTGGGATGGAGAGAATAAAAACGCATGATCAATGTTTTAGTCGTCGATGATGATGCGATGGTCGCAGAACTGAACCGTTGCTATGTCGCTCAACTGCCGGGGTTCACCTGCTGCGGCGTGGCGTCAACCCTGCAACAGGCAAAAGAGTGGGTGCTGCACAGTGAAATACCGATCGACCTGATTCTGCTGGATGTCTATATGCAACAGGACAACGGACTGGATCTGTTGCCGGAACTTCGCGAGTCCGGACGCCATGTCGATGTGATCGTGATCTCTTCTGCCGCCGACGCGGCAACGATCAAACAGTCCCTGCACTATGGCGTGGTGGATTATCTGATCAAACCCTTCCAGTTCTCCCGCTTCGAAGAGGC
The DNA here is from genome assembly GCF_001571305.1 of Erwinia persicina NBRC 102418. Classification (GTDB taxonomy): domain Bacteria; phylum Pseudomonadota; class Gammaproteobacteria; order Enterobacterales; family Enterobacteriaceae; genus Erwinia; species Erwinia persicina. Next base: position 189,979 of record NZ_BCTN01000003.1, read on the forward strand.
GCTGACCGGATGGAAACAGAAAAAGACCCTGATGGACAATCACCCGTTCTACGAGCAGGCGGATGTTGACCAACTGCTGCACGGCAATCCTCCGGCCGTTGAAGATACCAAACGCCTGCCGAAGGGGCTGACCCCGCAGACGCTGCGCACCCTGTGTCTGTGGATCGATGCGCATCCGAATGATGAATTTTCAACGGACGATTTGGCCGTTGCCGTCAATATTTCCCGCGTTTCCTGCCGTAAATACCTTATCTGGCTGGCGCACAGCAATATTCTGTTTACCAGCATTCACTACGGTGCCACCGGCCGCCCGGTCTATCGCTATCGCCTGCAGCCGGAACATACGGCGTTGCTTAAGCAGTATTGTCAGTAAGACAATAGCTATCGTCTAACAGCGTGAAGCGGTAAGCGCGCTGTGAGGAACAGATCACCTGATGATCCCGGGTGACAAAAATGGCCTCGATGTCGGGCGTATCGCGCAGGACACTGAGGCTTTTTTCTACCCCCATGCCATACAGCAGCGTGGTCCAGATATCCCCGTCAATCGAATCCGCAGAGATGATGGTCACACTCAGCAGTTCGTTATCCAGCGGGGTCCCCGTGCGTGGGTCAAGGATATGATGGTAACAGCGTCCGTCGTGTTCAAAGTAACGTTCATAGATACCGGAGGTCACCACGGACTGATGAGTGACGTCGATCACCCCAATCAGAGTATCAGGTTGAGCAAACGGCTTTTTCAGACCAATACCCCAGCCCTGCGCACCCGGATGCCCCAGCGTCTGGACGTTACCGCCCAGGTTGATCAGGGCACAATCGACGTGCTGCTGATGCAGATAGTCCCGCACCACATCTGCAATATAGCCTTTGGCGATTGCCCCCAGATCTATCTCCATACCGGCCTGCTGCAGAAAAACTGAGTGTGCGGCATCATCCAGTACCACCTGATGCGGGTCGGTCAGCGCCAGTAACGTCTTCAGTTCGCTTTCAGGCGGCACCGTATGCCCCTGAAAGCCAATTTTCCAGCGTTTGACCAGCGGACCGATAGCAAAGTTAAAACTGCTGTCAGGCAGCCTGCTGACCTCACTGGCCCGCCTGATCAGCTGATAGACTGGCGGGCTGACGACCACAGGATGCCGCCCTGCCGCATGGTTAATCGCCATCACTTCAGACTGAGCACGGTTAACCGTCAATAAATTTTCCTGGTGCTTAATAAGACGAAACACCCGACCGGCGAGTGCTTCATTGTGTTCAAACAGTTTGAGCAGGATGGGTGACCCCATCAGGACGGCGGAATAGGCGTACACGCCTGTTTCTGAGGACAATGTCATGCAGGGGTTCCTCAATGCGGGACGACAAGAAAACCGGTCGCCCGGGGTGGAAGAGGCCGACTGGCCGGGTCTGTGCCGGGCTGACGTTTTTCCGGTCAGCCCGTTCATACCTCGTGACCGTTAGCGCCGGGCGTAAGCCGCAGCGTTACGGCCGGCCAGGGTACCGAAGATGATGATATCGGCTACGGCATTTCCACCGATGCGGTTAGCACCGTGAATACCGCCGGCCACTTCCCCTGCCGCCCAGGCCCCGGGGATCACCTTTTTCTGCGCATCCAGCACCGATGTATCGGTGTTGATGGTCACGCCGCCCATGGTGTGGTGAACGCCCGGGGCGATGCGGATGGCGTAGTACGGTCCTTTATTCAGCGGATGGCGCAGGGCAGTGGTACGGCCAAAATCTTCATCCTTCTGCTGCGCCACAAAGCCGTTGTAGCGGCCCAGCGTGGTTTGCAGTGTTTCCTGATCCATATTCAGTTTCACCGCCAGCTCGTGCGGTGTGGGTGCGCTGATCACGAAGCCTTTGGCGATATACTCATCGGCCGCTTTGTTATTGCTGCGAACCTGATCGTCGAAGATAATCCAGGCGCTCTTCTCTGGCAGGGCAATAATCTCAGCAGACACTTTGTCGCGGGTTTCCATTTCGTTGTAGAAACGGTGACCAGCCTGGCTGACCAGGATGGCACCGCCGCCGCGAATCGATTCGGAAATCAGGTATGAGGTGGTCTGCTCCACGGTCGGATGGATCTGAATTTCACCCATATCAACGGTATCCGCGCCGATGTTCTGCAGCATGGCAATCCCGCTGCCGGTGGCACCTTTATGGTTGGTGGTCACAAAGCCGTCCAGCTCAGGACGGTATTTCACCACCATTTCGCGGTTGGCGCTGAAGCCCCCGGTGGCGACGATCACGCTTTTCGCATTGAGGATACGGGTGTCATTATACTCATCCACCACTCTCACACCGCTGACCGCCCCATTCTCCATCAGAATTTCAGCGACAGAGGTTTCCAGCAGCACTTCAATATTGCGCTGGTTAATGTTCTTCACCAGTCCGCTGATCAGGAAGCCGCCGACGGCTGAACGGTCTGCAGGACGGTGCGTACGGTCAATGCTCATGCCGCCGGTGATGGTGATATCGTTGAGTTCGATACCGTTGCCCGCCAGCCACTCAATGGCTTCCGGGGCCAGGTTAACGAATTCACGCAGCAGTTCCGGGTTGTTTTTAAACTTGCCGCCTTTCAGCGTCTCGTCATAGAACAGCTCTTTGCTGTCTTCAATGCCTTTCAGTTTCTGGAAGCGGGTTTCTGCGGCATTCATACCGACGGAAGCCTTAATGGTGTTCCCGCCGATGGTCGGCATCTTCTCGATAATCACCACATGCGCCCCGGCATCACTCGCCTCGATCGCCGCGGCCAGACCGCCACCGCCGCTGCCGACCACAACCACATCGTAATTCTGCGGAGCCTGCGGATTACCGCCCTCTTCGATCACGTGCTCCTTGCTGGAGGTAGTCATCGCACGGGAAACGGCTTTTTTCAGCGCCTCACTCTGGGTGGTCGCACCGGTTACCGCGTCCACATGGGGACTGTTGGCCACCAGCATACGGGTACGCAGGCTTTCAAAGGTGGTGGTAAAGTCAACGTCAAGGCTGTCGTCAGGGATCAGCGAGATGTCGGTAATACGGTCGGTATCCAGCGTGACGTTGATTTTCAGCTTCAGCGCTTCGGCTTCCACTTTCTCCTGATACACACCTGCTTTATATTTGCGGCCGCTGGTGCTGACATCGCGGATCATGGCGTCAACCAGCGAGAAACGCCACAGCGGTTCAGGAATATTCAGCGCTTCACGCTGGGTGCTGTCGATAAACAGCTCCAGATGATCGTTTTTAATGATGCGGTCTGCCCAGTCCGGGTAGGCGATACAGGCTTTACCGATCGCCACCAGATCATAACCGGACTCCAGCGCCATCTCGGCATCGGCTTTATTCACCACCCCACCCACGCCAATCACCGGCACTCTGGCCAGGGTTGCTGAACGCGCGGCGAGGTATTTGGTGATCAGCGGGGTCGGATCTTCACGATCGACAATGGAGGAACGCAGCAGCTGCCCCACCGAGAAGTGAACGTAATCCAGTCCGCGTGCGGCCAGTTTTTCCAGCAGGTACAGCGTATCGTCAAAGCGGATGCCCGGGACTTCAATCTCTTCCGGGGAGAAGCGGTAGCCGATGATAAAGGACGAATCGGCGAAACGTTCCACCATCTTATGGGTGATCTCCAGCACTTCCAGCGGGAAGCGGGCACGATTATCGCGGCTGCCGCCCCATTTATCGTCGCGCTGGTTAGAGTTCGGAGAGTAGAACTGCTGGATCAGATAGGTGTTAGCGCCGTGGATCTCCACGCCATCAAAACCGGCTTTAATCGCCCGGTTTACGGCGTCACCAAACTTGGTGATCATCACTTCCACTTCTTCGGCTGTCAGCGCCTGTGGCGTGGTCGCCCCTTCTCGCGGAGCGGCAATGGCACTCGGTGCGACCGGGGTGCGCCCCCCAATCAGTTCCGGCTCGACCATACGGCCACCGTGGTAGATTTGCAGGATGGCCTTAGAGCCTTCGGTCTTGATAGCGTGAGCAATTTTGGCGAGACCCGGGATTTTGTTATCGCTGTCGATAGCGATAGCTCCGGGGAAGGCCGGGCCTTTCGGATCGATGAAGCAGCACTCAACGATCACCGTACCAATGCTGCCCGCACGATCGCGGTAATATTCAACCAGTTCACTGGTGACGGTACCATCATAAAAACCGGTACAGGTGGTCATCGGTGCCATCAGCAGACGGTTTTTCAACACTGCGCCGTTAGGCAAAGTCAGCGGATTGAGAATAGGGGTTAACGTATTCATAAGGTGGACTCCAAATTAAAAGTTCTGAATTCTGTTGCGGACAGCTATTTATTATTTATATGAATGGTCCGATGTCATGGCGTTAATATAGCAATTTCTTTAGCTATATAAGCGATAACTTTAATTATTTAACTTTTGAATAAACAATTGCTTTTTATTACCTTAAAATGATATAAATACTTTCATTAATTGTTAACTAACAAGAACAAAAAATCAACTTATGGTTTACAATAAAATAAAAAACATTAAATTCAGTCACTTGCAAGTCAAAACACCTCTTTTACTGGAAATAAAAATGCCCTTATCAGGCATAATGAGCGGTTAAAGTGAACTTCGCTTATACTAATTCAAACGCATTTGTTAAAAATAAAAGGGTCCTTTAATTTTTCTTGATCTAGATCAAAGTCTATATTTAAGGAAGTCGCATTATATTTATATCAAGCCGATAAATAATGACGTCCCCTGGCAGGGACAGGCGAAAAAAGATTCAGGTATCACGGTAAAAAAGCGCAATAAACAGAAAAGAAAGTAAAAAAAAACCGCTATAACGCACCGGGATACTTAACGCATTCTTATTAACTTGCAGACAAAAACTATGAAACAGACATCGATAGTAAGTGAACCCGCAAAGGCCCCTCCTGCCCCCGCGGCGCAAAAAAAACGCCTGCTTATGTTGTTCCTGCCGGTTCTGGTGGCGGTACTGCTGCTGCTGGTGCCAGTTCCGCAAGGCCTGGAACCTCACGCGTGGCACTTCTTCGCCATCTTCGTTGGGGTCATTGTCGGTTTGATCTTTGAACCACTGCCGGGGGCAGTTATCGGCCTCACCGGCGTGGTGGTGATCGCGCTGTTCAGTCAGTGGCTGCTGTTCAGCCCGGCTGAACTGGCCGATCCGAAATTCAAAACGGCAGCTCAGGCCTTTAAATGGGCGGTGAGCGGGTTTGGTAACTCTACCGTCTGGCTGATCTTCGGGGCCTTTATGTTCGCTGCGGGCTACGACAAAACGCAGTTTGGCCGTCGTCTGGCGCTGATTCTGGTGAAATACCTGGGTCGCCGCAGCCTGACCCTGGGTTACGCTATTACCTTCGCGGACCTGCTGCTGGCCCCTTTCACTCCGTCCAATACCGCGCGCAGCGGAGGCACTATCTACCCGATTATTGCCAACCTGCCGCCGCTGTACGGTTCAAAACCTAATGACCCCAGTGCCCGTAAGATTGGTTCTTACCTGATGTGGGTGGCCATCACCGCAGCCTGTATCACCAGCTCCATGTTCCTTTCCGCGCTGGCCCCAAACCTGCTGGCCCTGGCTCTGGTGAAAAGCGTTGTGGGCTTCGATATCTCCTGGGGTATGTGGTTCCTCGCCTTCCTGCCGCTGGGTCTGATATTGCTGCTGACCATGCCGCTGCTGGCCTACTGGCTCTATCCACCGGAAGTGAAATTCAACGATGAAGTGCCGCGCTGGGCCATCAGTGAACTGGAAAAACTGGGTAAGCTGTCCCGTAATGAAATCCTGCTGCTGGTGTTCGTGGTCTCGGCCCTGCTGATGTGGATCTTCGCTACCGCATGGATTGAACCGGCCATGGCTGCCCTGCTGGTGGTGGTGCTGATGCTGTGGACCGGCGTCCTCAACTGGAACGACATTACCAGCAACAAACCGGCCTGGAACACCTTTGCCTGGTTTGCCACTCTGGTAGCGCTGGCAGACGGCCTGGCTCGCGTCGGCTTTATTGCCTGGCTGGGTAAAGAAGGGGGAATGCTGCTGCAGGGCTATGATCCACAGGTTTCAGCCGTCGTGCTGATGATTGCCTTCTTCCTGCTGCACTACCTGTTCGCCAGTACCACAGCACATACCACCGCGCTACTGCCGGCCATGCTGACCATCGCGGCATCAATTCCGGGCATTAATATGCCGGTATTCTGCCTGATGATGTGTACCTCACTGGGTGTGATGGGCATTATCACCCCTTACGGTACCGGCCCAAGCCCGATTTACTACGGTAGCGGCTACCTGCCCACCAAAGACTACTGGCGTCTGGGCACCATCTTCGGTGCTATCTTCCTCTGCGCACTGATGCTGATTGGCTATCCGTGGATGGTGATGATGTTCTGATGCGGACTTAACGGTTAATTTCGCACTCAGGCATGCAGATGTTGCAACAATGTTATACCATTCCTGACCTGCCGATCCGAGCCCGGGCCGGCAGGACAAAAAAATAAAACAGATATCGCCATTAATGTTGCCGGGCCTCCGCGTCAGAGAAGGATGGCAGCACATCATTAAGTGAGAGCACAATGTCGAAAAAACCTTTCCATTATCAGACCCCGTTCCCTCTTGCCAAAGAGGATACCGAATACTACCTGCTGACCCGCGACCACGTTTCCGTGACCGAATTCGAAGGACAGGAAATCCTCAAGGTCGAGCCACAGGCGCTGACGCTGCTGGCACAGCAGGCCTTCCATGACGCCTCATTTATGCTGCGCCCTGCCCACCAGCGTCAGGTGGCAGCGATCCTTGCCGATCCCGAGGCCAGTGAAAATGATAAGTATGTCGCCCTGCAGTTCCTGAGGAACTCTGAAATCGCCGCCAAAGGCATTCTGCCGACCTGCCAGGACACCGGCACCGCGATAATCATGGGTAAAAAAGGCCAGCGTGTCTGGACCGGCGGCGGCGATGAAGCCGCCCTGGCCCAGGGCGTGTACAACACCTATACAGAAGATAACCTGCGCTATTCGCAAAATGCCCCGCTGGATATGTACAAAGAGGTCAATACCGGCACCAACCTGCCCGCGCAGATCGACCTCTACAGCGTTGACGGCGATGAGTATAAATTCCTGTGCATGGCAAAAGGCGGCGGTTCAGCCAACAAAACTTACCTGTATCAGGAAACCAAAGCGCTGCTCACCCCGGGTAAACTGAAAGATTACCTGACTGAAAAAATGCGCAGCCTCGGCACGGCCGCCTGTCCACCGTACCATATTGCCTTTGTCATCGGCGGCACCTCGGCTGACAGCACGCTGAAAACCGTCAAGCTGGCCTCCACGCACTATTATGACGAGCTGCCGACCGAGGGTAATGAACACGGTCAGGCGTTCCGCGACGTTCAGCTGGAACAGGAACTGCTGCTGGCTGCACAGCAGCTGGGCCTCGGAGCGCAGTTCGGCGGCAAATACTTTGCCCATGATATCCGCGTGATCCGCCTGCCGCGTCACGGCGCATCCTGTCCGCTGGCGATGGCCGTCTCCTGCTCCGCTGACCGTAATATCAAAGCGAAGATCAACCGCGACGGGATCTGGATTGAGAAACTGGAAGAGAATCCGGGCCAGTACATTCCGGTTGAACTGCGCCAGCAGGGTGAAGGCGATGTGGTGCAGGTTGACCTGAATCGTCCCATGAAGGCAATCCTTGCCCAACTGTCGGCATACCCGGTGTCGACCCGCCTGTCGCTGAGTGGCACCATTATCGTTGGCCGCGATATTGCCCATGCCAAACTGAAAGAGCGCATTGACAGCGGTGACGGCCTGCCGCAGTACATCAAGGATCACCCGGTCTACTACGCCGGCCCGGCCAAAACGCCTGAAGGGTATGCGTCCGGCTCTCTCGGCCCGACAACCGCCGGACGTATGGACTCTTACGTTGACCAGTTGCAGGCCAACGGCGGCAGCATGATCATGCTGGCAAAAGGCAACCGCAGCCAGCAGGTTACAGATGCCTGCCACAAGCACGGCGGTTTCTACCTCGGCAGCATTGGCGGCCCGGCTGCCGTGCTGGCGCAGCAGAGCATCAAGAGTCTGGAGTGCATTGAGTACCCTGAACTGGGGATGGAAGCCATCTGGAAGATCGAAGTGGAGAACTTCCCGGCCTTTATTCTGGTCGATGATAAAGGCAACGACTTCTTCCAGCAGATCCAGCAAAACCAATGCGATAAGTGCGTAAAATAATCGCGTAACCCGGTATTCCCCTCCCGCTGCGGAGGGGATGCCATTGTCACGAAAACGTCATAAACCCCCCTTCCTTTTACAGATCAACCTGTTAGTCGCTACTCTCTTCGTTTTCCCCTTTCCTGCCGATTAAAGTCACTGCCGATTGGGTCGATACCACTGGCGTATGTGACCTTATTGATTTTTTTAACCGGGAAATCCTGACGCTATGAAACTGAATCACCTCTCCATCGGACAGCGACTGAGCCTGCTGGCGGCTATCTTACTGCTGGCCACCCTGTTTACCGGCCTGCGTGGTCTGATGATCAACGCTGATGGACTGAGACAGAATCAACATATTTTGGCCACGGAAGCGACCATCGCAGAGAGTATCGATACCGCACGCAACGCGCAGGTACAGTTTAAAATCCAGGTTCAGGAGTGGAAAAATACCCTGCTGCGTGGCACTCAGGGTCAGGAAAAATTCGATCAGTATCGCACGGCCTTTATCGCCCGCAGTCAGAACACCCAGCGCCTGCTCACTCAACTGAGCAGCATGCTGCCACAAATCGGCCTGAGTAATGCGGAGGTGCTGAAAACACGGACACTGCATGCCGCACTGGAAGCGCACTATCTTTCCGCTCTGCAGCAGTATGACCTGCGGGACAGCGGCAGCGCCCACCGTGTCGACCGTCTGGTGACGGGCATCGATCGTGAACCCACCCGGATGATTGATGAAGTGGTCAGCACCACGCTGAAGCAGGCAATGCTGCTGCGTCAGCAGAGTGAAGCGCGCAACCTGCACCAGTACCAGCAAACCCGCCTGATGCTGCTGCTGGCAATGGGCCTGACGCTGCTGGCCGGGACGCTGATCACCTGGTGGTTGATCCGCAGTATTACCCGCCCGCTGGCTCAGGCGGTTTCTGTCGCCCGCGCCGTGGCATCCGGCGATTTGCAGACGACTATTGTAGTCAGCGGTCGTGATGAAACGGCCGGGCTGATGCATGCCCTGCACGACATGAACGGCAATCTGACGCGCATTGTCTCCGGCGTTCGTGCCGGAACGGAGACCATTGCCTCGGCCTCCGCTGAGATCGCCACCGGCAGCCGCGAGCTGTCCACCCGCAATGAAGCCCAGGCCAGCGCGATTGTGCAGACAGCAGCCTCGATGGAAGAACTGACTTCGGTGGTAAAAAATAACGCAGAAAATTCGCGCATCGCCAGCGATATCTCCATTGAAGCCTGCGCCGTCGCCAGCCAGGGCGGTGAAGTGGTTGAACAGGTGGTTCAGACCATGAGTGAGATCCACCAGTTCTCTACCGAAATCAGCAATATTATCGGGGTCATCGACAGCATCGCCTTCCAGACCAATATCCTGGCGCTCAACGCGGCGGTCGAAGCTGCACGCGCCGGCAGCGAGGGACGGGGTTTTGCTGTGGTGGCGGCCGAAGTCCGGGCGCTGGCACACCGTTCTGCCACGGCGGCAAAAGAGATCGGCACGCTGATCGATCGCTCTGTGACGCGCATCAATGCGGGAAATTCGCTGGTGAAGGTAGCAGGCAGCGCCATGGAAGAGATCGTCAGCAGCGTGCAGCGCGTCAGCCAGCTGGTGGAAACCATCTCGATGGCCAGCGGCGAGCAGAGCAGCGGGATTGACCAGGTGAATGTCGCGGTGGTGCAGATGGATGCTGCCACCCAGCAGAACGCCACGCTGTCTCAGGCGTCGGCAGCAGCGGCTCAGGCCATGCAGCGGCAGGCAGAACAGCTGCTGGAGATGGTGCGGGTCTTTAAGCTTCGCGAAGTGTAACCACCAACAGAAGCCTGCCCGCTGGCGTCAGTACACCGTCGGGCAGGTCAGCGGCTCAGGCCTGAGCAGGTTCCGGCACGACGCTTTTTTTGCAGCAGAGAACAATCATGATCACCAGCGGCACCCAGCCGAGCAGCACCGACAGCACCATCTGTCCGTAGATAAAGGTTTCCGGCGTGGCGAAACCGCGCAGGATCGCCGTCAGCAGCTTAAACAGGCCGGAGGTAATGAAGATGGCACCGAACCACCAGCCCGACCGGTTGATATCGTGCATGCGGCGAATACCGACGGCGATAAACGGCAGCAGAAACAGCAGGGAGAACAGCGACTGCGCCATTGAGCCATAAAACATCGCGGCACGCGAACCGGCCAGCGCCAGCAGAGACATCACCAGCACGCCCAGTAGCAGCGACACCAGGATATTAATGCCAAGAAATACCCAGAATTCCTTTCTGCCCGCCCGCCCCTGAAAGTTGACATACCCTTTCCAGCCGCGCAGGTAACACTGCCATACCGTCATGCCTGTTCCCCTGAACTCTTTAATTTTACCGGCATCATAGCGGGATAACGCCTGTCGCGTCATCCTGCAGCAGACGATTAACGACGGCAAAGCCATTGAAGCGTGATCTGCTTTCGGCTTACTATTCGCGGGCTCATCAACGCTCCATTACCTACCGGAAAGGATTATGCGTAAATCAAGGATTGCCCTCACCGTCCTGGCGTCACTGACCGTCAGCGCTCAGGCGTTCGCGTCTTCGGATATTCAGAGCTGCCAGTGGGGCAGCAGCGACTGTTTTATCGTCAGCCCGCCGGTGCTGGACGTGACCAATGACACCCGTGACAATCTGTTGCGCCTGGTGAGTGAAAAGATGCCGCCCTCTCTGCTGGCACAGCCGGTGCCACAGGACATGACGCGTAGCCGTTCGTTCTATTTTGGCTACCATGACGAGGCGACGACTGCCCCCACCAGTCCGGCGGTCATGGACAATCCCCTCTCTGCGACGCTGCTAACGCAGATTGCCGCGCTGGGTCTTAACGACAACATTCTTAAGGTCACGCCGATGGCGCCAGGCGAAGAGGAAAATCGTTTTGTCTCTTACACGCTGAGCACCGTTTCCCAGTTTTTCGCTGCGCTGCTGGCCGATACCACGCTGGACGCAGAACAGCGTAAGGCGCTGGCCACTGCCCGCATGTCACTGTCCGACAGTGCCGAATACCGCCAGCAGACAGCAGCGCTGCCCGGTCCTGAAGGTTCTGCGGCTCAGGCCTTCCGCGACTACCTGCTGGCCGCCAGCTTCTTCTATCAGGGTGACTATCCGGCCGCCGGACAGGCATTCACCTCACTGGAAAAATCCACACAGCCCTGGGTTGCGGAAACGGCCAGCTATATGCTGATGCGCACGGCGTTGAATCAGAGTAGTCAGAACGCCAACGGTGAATATGGCGAGTTCGACGTTAAAAAAATCGACAAACAGGTCGCAGCCACTGCGATGACTGCGGCCCGTGCCTATCTGACAGCCTGGCCAAAAGGCCAGTATGTGGCCTCGGCAGAGGGGATGATGCGCCGTATTAACTGGTATCTGGAAGACTGGGACTCGCTGGCAAAACAATATGAGCACTCCCTGACGCAGGCCACCCGCACGGATGACGTTATCGCGCTGATCGCCGAAAACGATCTGAAGCTGCAAAGCAAAGATCAAAGCGGTGATGCGATATTCACCAGCGCCACCGGCGCTCCGCTGCTGACCTTTACTCAGACGCTGCGTCTGATGCGCAGTCAAGACTGCCCGTCACGCCAGCCCTGCGTCGACGCGGCTTATCTTGAGAGCATTAAGCCGATTTTCGACCAGGCCGGCCGGCTGCCGCTGTGGCACTATCTGACCCGGATGCAGGCATTCCGTCAGGGCGACTACCCGGCCGTGATCGCCGCAATTAAACCGGCAGACACCCTGCCCGCGCACGATATCCTGACATTCAGCGAACAGGTCCTGTACGGCGATGCACTGATGGCCCGCCAGCAGTGGCCGGCTGCCCGTGACCACTGGTCACATCTGTTAACCCTGAGTCAGGATGCAGAACAGCAGCAGTTTCTGCAGGCACGGCTGGCCGCCGCGCTGGTTTCTGGCGATGAAACAGCAAAAATCTTCGCCGCGGACAGTCAGGTAACAAACCTGCGTTACCGTTCGCTGGTGCTGAAGACCCGGGCTACCCCCGCTCTGCTGCGTCAGCAGGCCAGCACGGGGCCCAATGATGAAGAACGCACCATCGCCCTGCACACCCTGCTGGTGCGGGATCTTACCGAAGCGCGCTACAACGACTGGCTGCAGGACCGGACGCTGGCCGGGCATATCACCACGCCGTTGGTGACCGCAGCCTTTGACGATGTGCAGCTCAGCGCCTTCGACTGGAGCGGGGAAAAGACTGAAAAAGGCTATGCCTGCCCGTCGCTGCAGACGGTCGTTACTCAGTTGGCCAGTCAGCGTGACAACAGCCATGCGCTGAACTGTCTGAGCGAGTTCTTCCGTACCACCGGTGTTGCGGTCAGTCTCGCGGCCGACAGCGGCGGTAACGGCACGCTGGATACGACGGTGACGGAAGGCAAACGGCCCGGACGACCGGACCGTCAGCACTACTACCAGCAGGTGATTGGCAACAGCAAAGCGGAGCCGGAAGATAAAAGCTACGCGCTGTACCGCGCCGTGATGTGCTACGCCCCGTCGGGCTACAGCGACTGCGGCGGTGCAGAAGTCGATAAGTCCCAGCGTCAGCGCTGGTTTACGCAGCTGAAAAAACAGTATCCGGGAAGCACGTGGGCCACAAAGCTCAAGTATTACTGGTAAGCCTGGCGCTGGCACTGCTGTCCGCTCTGCCGGTCAGGGCCACGCAGCAGGTTATCGTCAGCGACGCTCAGGCATTCTGGCTGTGGTCCGGCGTCCGGCCGGGCCCTGAGCTGCGCACTGCGCGCACTGTCTATCTGCATCAGGGCGAGGTGATCTCCCGGCAGGGTCAGGCAGTGTTTATCCGTATGGGTCTGCCGGTCAGCCGTTTAACCTTTCCACAGATATGGATCACCGTGCGTATGGAAACGCTGGCGGTGCCGGACGCCATGCTGGAGCGCACGGTTCAGCTGGCGCGGCGCTGGCAGCAGGCCGGTAATCACGTGGCCGGGGTGCAGATTGACTTTGATGCAGCCACCCACCGTCTGGATCAGTACAGCCTGTTTCTGCAGCGGCTGAGAAAAGTCCTGCCGCCAGAGTTCTCTCTGGGGGTGACCGGGCTGCTCGACTGGGCAAAAACCGGCAACGTCGCCACGCTGAATGCACTGCCGGTGGATGAGCTGGTGATCCAGAGCTATCAGGGACGTCAGACGGTCAGCCGTTATGCGGACTATCTTCCGGCGCTGGATGGCCTGCGCATCCCCTTTCGCCTGGGACTGGTACAGCACGGCCAATGGAATCAGCAGGATGAGCAGCGCCTGCTGGCCTCGCCGTGGTATCGCGGCAGCGTGATCTTTTTACTCAATTCCGACAAATGACTTTTTATGCAAATTAATCAGATAATCAGTCATTTTTTATTGTTCTCACGGCCTCCTTCCCGCATACTCTGATACTACTGTTTTTTCACTTATTCAAGGCAAAGGGCTGTAATGAGTCAGAAATATCGCGTGTTTATCGACGGTCAGGCGGGCACCACCGGCTTGCAGATCCAGCAGCGGTTAGCCCGTCATCCCCGGATTGAAATGCTGCACATTGATGAGGCGCAGCGCAAAGAGGCTGGCGCCCGTCAGGCGCTGATGAAACAGGCTGATGTCAGTATTCTTTGCCTGCCCGATGCGGCTGCGCGTGACGCTGTCGCGCTGGCCGATGCTGTAGGTGCGCGCGTACTGGATGCCAGCTCCGCCCACCGCGTTGACGCAGGCTGGGTTTATGGCCTGCCGGAACTGGCTGCCGGCCAGCGTGAAAAAATCCGTGCGGCCAGCCATGTTTCCAATCCGGGTTGCTATGCTACCGGGGCCATTGCCCTGCTGGCCCCGCTCACGCAGTGCGGTCTGCTTAAGGCCGATCAGCCGCTGGCGATCAATGCCGTGTCCGGCTACAGCGGCGGCGGTAAAGCGATGATCGAAAAATACCAGCAGACTGGTACCGGCTTCGCCGCCTACGGTCTGGGGTTTGATCATAAACACCTGAAAGAGATTCAGGCCTGGGGAGGGCTGACCAGCAGACCTATCTTCCAGCCAGCGGTGGGTGATTATGCCCAGGGGATGCTGGTCTTTATCCCGGTGAATAACAGCGACGGCGCGGCTTTCCAGCAGGCGCTGGCCAGCTTCTATGCCGGTCAGCCATTTATTCAGGTGCACGCGCTGAATCACCTGGATGAGGAGACATCGCCGTATCTGCTGCCGGAAGCGCTGAACAATACCAATAATATGGAACTGTTCGTCTTCAGCCATGCGCAGCAGTGTCAGAGTATTCTGGTCGCCAGGCTGGATAATCTGGGTAAAGGTGCGTCCGGCGCGGCGGTACAGAACCTGAACCTGATGCTCGGTCTGCCAGAAGATCTCTGCGTTAACCTGTAAGGTCACTCAACGGGGGCGCATGCCGCCCCCGTCGCTTCCCCGGATCCCTGTTACCAGAACCCTCCATCGCGCTAAAATCCTTACCTGACTCACATTTTATCCCTCCGCTTCCTGATCATTTCGTCAAAATCGACTAAAGTTTTAATCTGCTCAACTACTTACAGATCAAGCACGGTCTGGACATGGAGAATGGCCAATGAGAAGAGTCGAACAACGTCAATGGAACACCCGCCTGTTTACGCCCTTATTACTGACTGCAGCGCTGGCGGCCAGTTTCTCGCTGCAGGCAGAAGAGAGCCAGCGGATGCTGAGTAGCAATCCCCAGCCGCCTGATGTGCGCCTGGGGCCGTTGTTCCACGCGGTACAGGCAGCGAAGTTGTATCCCGACCAGAAAACGTTTGCCGACGCCGTGCCTAAGCAGGATCCAACCGCTATTCTCAGCGACTGGCAGATGCAGAAACAGCAGCGCAACTTCAATCTGAAGCGCTTTGTTGAAACCAACTTCACCCTGCCCGCGGCTGGCGAAAAATATGTTCCTCCGTCCGGGCAGAGCCTGCGGGCACACATTAACGGCCTGTGGCCGGTGCTGACACGGTCGGCCAGCCAGGCGAATCAGTGGGACTCGCTGCTGCCGCTGCCAAAACCCTATGTGGTGCCGGGCGGCCGCTTCCGCGAAGTCTATTACTGGGACAGTTATTTCACCATGCTGGGGCTGGCGGAGAGCGGGCACTGGGATCGCGTGCAGGATATGGTCGACAACTTCGCCTCGGAGCTGGATAAATACGGCCATATCCCTAACGGCAACCGTAGCTATTACCTCAGCCGTTCTCAGCCGCCGTTCTTCAGTATGATGGTCGATCTGCTGGCGAAGCACGACGGCGAAGCCGTTTACAGCAAGTATCTGCCTCAGTTGGAGAAAGAGTACAACTACTGGATGGCCGATGCAGACAGTCCGTCGTTAGCTCCCGGTTCAGCCAGTAAGCGGATTGTTAAGCTGAAGGATGGCACCCTGCTCAACCGCTACTGGGATGCGCGCGACGTACCGCGTACCGAATCTTATATGGATGATATCGCTACCGCGGGGAAAGCGCCGGATCGCGACAAAGCCGGGCTGTACCGTGACCTGCGTTCCGGGGCCGCCTCGGGCTGGGATTTCAGCTCGCGCTGGTTCGACAAGCCGGGCGATCTGGCCACGATTCACACCACGCGCATCGTACCGGTTGACCTCAATGCCCTGATGTTCCATCTGGAAAAAACTCTGGCTCACGCTTATCAGGTGGCGAAAAATGAGGACGCCAGCAAACGGCTGACCGGGCGCGCCGAGCAGCGTCAGGAGGCGATTAACCGCTATCTGTGGGATGAAAAACAGGGCTGGTACGCCGACTATGACTGGCAGAAAGCCCAGGTCCGTCCGCAGCTGACGGCCGCTGCGCTGTTCCCGCTCTATCTCCAGGCAGCCACTGACGATCATGCCAACCGCACCGCTACGGCAGTGAAGGCACAGCTGCTGAAGGAAGGAGGACTGGTGACGACCACGGTGAACAACGGACAGCAGTGGGATGCACCTAACGGCTGGGCTCCCCTGCAGTGGGCCGCTGTCGAAGGGCTGAACCACTACGGCAAACAGGATCTGGCAAAAGAGATTGGCATGCGCTTCCTGCAAAACGTGCAGGCCACCTATGATAAAGAGCATAAGCTGGTGGAGAAATATGTGGTCGAAGGGAAAGGATTGGGCGGCGGTGGCGGCGGTGAATATCCGCTGCAGGATGGCTTTGGCTGGACCAACGGCGTCACACTGAAACTGATGGATCTCTACTGTCCGAAGGACACGACCTGTAATAACGTCGGCGATATCAGCGCCGCCAGACCGGCGAAATAACACCGGTTATACGCAACAAAAAAGGGAGGCCGCAGCCTCCCTTTTTAAACAGGCGGCTTTAGCTCCGCACTTTACGGTAGATCCACAGCACCACAATGGCACCGACCACCGCGACAACGAAGCTGCCGAAGTTAAACCCGTCTACCCTGCCGAAGCCGAACAAGGTGCTAATCCAGCCACCGACAACGGCACCCACCACCCCAAGCACGACGGTGATAATGAAGCCGCCGCCATCTTTACCCGGCATGATCCACTTGGCGATAATACCGGCGATAAGACCAAAGATGATCCATGAAAGAATACCCATTTCTGACTCCTTAATATCTTCTGATTTAACGCTTCACCTAATAAAACGCACTAAGTATAGGCGAGGTTTCTAAGTCTGTGATTTAAATCTAAACTTTCTTAACAACTTTCGTAAGATAATTGTAAAGGGCGCGATACCGGTGCCGATAACCGTTACAGGGCCGCTAACGCGCATGATGTGGTATTCGACTGGAGCTGGATGTGAAAGAGGACGACAAAGAGCAGTATCTGAAACGTGGGCCGCTGGCCGTACTGGCCGTCCTGCGGGATCTTCTGGAAAACCAGACGCCGGTGATGGTGTCCCACGCGCGTGGCCAGTTTATCACGCGACTGCTGTATGCCGACAAAGAAAGCATGGTGCTCGATTTCGGCAGCAATGACTATGACAATCAGCTGGCCAGAGAGGCTGATAACCTGCACATCACGGCTGAAACCCGGGGTGCCAAGGTCGAATTTGCGCTGCACAGGCTGGGGACGGTTGAGCATGACGGGCTGCCGGCTTTTTCTGCCGACCTGCCGGAACTGCTCTGGATGATCCAGCGCCGCGAATTCTTTCGCGTAAACGCCCCGCTCAATCCGGTGTTTTACTGCCATATTCCCTGGCCTGACGGCTCCGGTGAAGGCCGGCTGCGCCTGCAGGACGTATCTCTGGGCGGCGTGGGCGTCCTTTCGGACAGCGCGCTGCCGGAGACACTGAAAACCGGTGACAGCATCAAAAAACTGCGCGTTGAGATGGGGGACTATGGCCGTTTTGAAGTGGATGCGCAGCTGATCACCATCGGTAAACGCAGCGTGGTGGGCAGTAAAAGTGAAACGATTGTCACCCCCCGTCTGAGCTTTCGCTTCCTGTCGCTGAATGCAGCACAGGAGCGGGCGTTACAGCAGGTGATCTTTTCGCTGGAACGGCTGGCGCGCGATAAAGCCAACCGTTTCCAGTAAATATCAGATGGTGCGGTAAGCGGTAGTCACTTTCCACAGGTAGCGCGGCGCCTGAGCCGCCGGATGTTTATTCTGCACATGCTGATAAAACGCTTCCGGAGTCATCGCATTAATCATCGCAATCGCCCGATCGCGATCGCGGGAGAACGTGCGGAGTAACGCCCCGGCCCCGTTGGCATAGGAGACGATGGTGGCATAGCGCAGGGTTTTCGGGTCCCGTATACCCGCCAGCTGCTGCTCCTGCAGAATGCGCAGATACGCGGTGCCAATGTCGATATTCTTCACTGGATCGCGCAGCTCTGATTTCGTCGGCTGCCCGCGCAGGCCCTGAGAACGATACACCTCACGACCGGCCGTTGAAGCCTTTATCTGCATCAATCCAACGGCATTCGACCTGCTGACAACCGTTGGATTGCCGCCCGATTCCACGGCAATGATCGCTTCAACCAGTTTTTGATCGACGCCATTCCGCTGTGCCGCCTGCTCGGTCATCATGGACCAGGCACTGGCCACCTGTGAAGGCGGAGCCTGTGTTAAGGGGGTGTCGGTCTGCCGGACAATGTTTCTGTGGGGTTCACTGGCACAGCCTGCCAGCAATAATGCTGCGATGATCGCCGCTGTTTTCACGCTTTTTCTCACGCTTATATTATCCTCTGAGCCTTAGCTTCATGACTATCATACGGAATTGCCACTTTCAGGAAATTGCCGTCACTCTTAAATTGTGCGGCCTACGGATGACTTCACGGCAGCAATTCGTCATCATCGACGTTATTCGACCGCACTGAATTACCATTAATTCACTGCGCACGCATAAAAAATCATCAAAGTGAGCGTTATGTCAACAATTCCACGTACTATTCATCTGGTTGCCCCTTCTGGCTACTGCCACAATCCTGCTGCAGCGGCGCGCGGCGTCGCCCGGCTGGAAGCGGATGGCCATCGAGTGAATAACAGCGGCATTATTGCCCGTCGTGAACAGCGTTTCGCTGGCAGCGATCGTCAGCGTCTGGCCGATATCAACGGATTAGCAACGCTTGACGTCTTACCCGACATTGTTCTGGCCGTGCGCGGCGGCTATGGTGCCACGCGCTTGCTGCCGTTTATCAATTATTCGGCCCTTCATGAGCGCCTGCTGGACGCGCCCCTCGCCCTCTGCGGTCACAGCGATTTCACCGCGATTCAGCTGGCACTGCTGGCACAAAACGGGCTACCCAGTTTCAGTGCACCGATGCTGGCGGGCAATTTCGGCTCTGAGGTTTTGTCTGATTTTACCGTCGACCACTTCTGGCGGGCGCTCACTTCGCCACAATTAACGGTAAACTGGACGACAGTATCACAACAGGTTCAGGTCGCTGGCACCGTCTGGGGCGGTAACCTGGCGATGATTGCCTCGCTGATTGGCACCCCCTGGATGCCTGATATTCAGGGGGGGATTCTGGTGATCGAGGATGTTAATGAGCACCCTTTTCGCATTGAACGTATGCTGCTGCAACTGCATCAATGCGGCATTCTCTCCCGCCAGAGTGCCATTGTTACCGGCAGTTTTAGCGGAACCACTTCGACGGATTACGACAACGGCTACGATTTCAACAGCGTCTGGAACCTGATACGCGATCTGACCGGCCTGCCAGTGGTCACTGGTCTGAAGTTTGGCCACAGTGCCGATACCGTCACTCTGCCCCTGGGCTCCCCAGGCCTGTTGACGGTGGAGGATACCGCGGCCTCGCTTCAACTATCAGGACATCCCGTGCTGCGCTGATCGTGGGGAGCACAATAATAATGAAACAGTTGTATGAAGATCTCTGGGTATCCACCCCCGAGTTTCCCGCCAGTGAGGATGAACCGGTCCAGGTTATGCACGGTTTTTTATTGCAGCATTTACGCGGGAATTTACTGATTTCGCGGGTGAGCAGCGCGGAAGACCAGCAGGCGATTGCCGATCGCGGCGGCCTCATCCGTCATTATCTGACCCACTGTCATGAGGCCTGCCCTGCCACGCGAACATTACAACAGCGGTTTAATTCAGCGCTGTACTGCCATGCACGGGCGTTAGGCCAGGTCAGCCACTTCGCCGAAGCCGATGCCACCTTTCATACGGCTGAGGTTCACTGCGGCAGTTTTCATGTGGTTCCCACTCCCGGGCACACCCCCGGCAGCACCAGCTATCTTTATGCGTCACCCTATGGCAAGACCTACCTGTTTGTCGGTGACACTGTCACTTTACACCGGGGGCGCTGGGTGACGGTGCTGGTGGAGGAGAGTAATGAAAACGACCTGCGGCAGACACTGGAATTTTATCGGGCGTTACGCCCGGATGTGATACTGATGGGAACCACTCTCGGCCACCAGGCGTGGCAGGAGGTGGATGTGCGCCAGTGGCTGGCACTGCTGGATGAGGCAGAGAATAACGTGCTGGATCTGCGCCATTCCGCGCAGCATACCAGCATCCACTGATCAGGCTTTGGGCCGGGTGACCGCCATAATAAACAGCATTGGCCGCTCCTGTTCTTCTGCCAGCGCAGGTTGCTGCGCGATCTGCTGCGGCGTGGGGCCCCACTCGTTGAGCGAATCAATGGTAAACCCGGCGGCAACAAGGTGATTGATCCAGCTTCCCAGTGTGCGGTGCTGCTTGATAACCCCGTCGGCAAACCAGTTAGTCACCCGCTGCCCTTCGCGCTGATAGTCACTGAGCGGCCAGCATTTCTGCTGTTCTCCGCTACTCAGCCAGCCCGGGTTACGGGGAGCCGTGTAGATCGGATGTTCGGCGGTGAAAATGAACTGCCCGCCGGGTTTCAGGGAGGCAAATACCGTCTGCAACAGCGCCGGCAGCGCTTCCACGTAATGCAGCGCCAGGGCACTCCATGCCAGATCGTAGCGCTGCGGGGGCAGGGTTAATGTTTCCAGATCCGCACGCCGCCAGTCAATCGCCGGGTTATCCCCCAGCGAGACCGCTTTCGCCAGCATTTTTTCCGACACATCGATTGCCAGTACGGCGTCGGCCCCCTGCTGACAGGCATAGCGGCTAAACCAGCCATAACCACAGCCCAGGTCGACCACCTGACGCTGTTTTAACGGGGGCAGGATCGCCTGTACCGCAGGCCACTCCGGGGCGCCTTCCAGGCCCAGTGTTGAGCGATTCAGCGTGGCATAACCGGCGAAAAAATCCGGGTTATCATAAATATTTTGTGTCATTGCTGGTTTCCTTTGCGTCAATGCTTCCGGTACTGAAGCCGTTATTTTAGCCCCGCCAGAAAACCAAAAGAACCCTCTTTTCAGCCCGTTCCCCGTCCCGTCAGGCTGTTTGCTGCCTTTATTGACCTCAGATAAGAAATAATGTTGTACCTGGCCTGAGATACCTGTATTTTTATCCAGCAAAAATGCACAAGGAGAAAAAATGTTTGTTGAACTGATTTATGACAAGCGCAATGTAGCCGGTCTGGCCAATGCCGAGCAGCTTATCCTTAATGAACTGGAAAAACGCGTACAGAAAGTGTTTCCTGACGCCGTGGTCAAAGTGAAACCCATGCAGGCTAATGGTGTGAAGAGTGACGCCAGTAAGAGTGATAAGTCCACGCTGTTGCGCATCATCGAAGAGATGTTTGATGAAGCCGATCAGTGGATGGTATCCGAAGAATTCTGATGCAAATATCGCTGGATGGGTCAAAAAAATTGATGAAAGGGCAGGATGATGAGGATGGTTTACTGGCATTCGCTGGAAATCATCCTATCCTTTAACTCATCAATTTCCCTGGTGTTGGCCCGCACTCAAGCTCTTAGCGGGCTTTTTTTTGTCTGAAATCGCCTTTCCTGTTGTCAGCCACGACTCTACCTTGCCTCTGCGCCTAAAGTTTCCCCGTCAGCTGCCGAAAAATTAACCAGCACAATAATAAGGTAATCATCGGGACAACTATGGCCACTATCTATATACCTTCACTTATGGGATTACTCAGTGATGCTGAGCGGCAGAAAGGGACGAGACTGACACGAGAAGAGGTGGAAACGCTGCGCGATTCTGTTGTCTGTGTAACCATTCCCGATACGATTGCCAGCGCGCTCGATCGCTCACAAAATTTTAGTGATACCGACCCGGAACACTGCTGGGAGGAGTGGTCACGCTACCGTTATCAACGGGAAGCCGCGCAGCGGTAAGTCAGTCAGGTCAGCAGACTTTAACGGCGGGCGTTCGCTGCCAGCTCTTCAGTCAGCAGATCGTGGACTTTTGCGGCAAACGCCGAACTGTCATGCAGCATCTGAATGGCTTCTTCAAGGGTTTGTGGTGGCATCTGCCCCACAATACGCCAGCCCAGGGCAATATTTTTGGCTTCTTCAAGCCGTTCAAATGGGTGTTCGCCAGATACAGACTCAGACACGATCTTCTCCTGATTTAACTTTTGGATCTATTTTACGTAGCCTGATGACGTCATCACAACCCCACCTCAGGATTTAAATTATTATCATGTTGTCTTTCAATAAGTTAATTATAAAAAAAGCGTAAGATCAGGCCATTACAGAAGACGGGCAGTATAAAATACATCCAGTTATTTCCAGAAAACCGCCTGCGCGTCCGGAATGCCCCTGCTTTTTATGGTTCTACTGGTGCGGTAATGACCCGCTCTGCGGCGGGTTTATCTGTCTGCACGCGAAGACGCTGTTCTTTCCCCCTTTCCTTTCAGCGCCGTGGACGCAGCACCTCGAAAACCTGGGCGACATTGCCTTTTGCCCGCCAGACAGCGGCACAAAATATCATGTTAATCGTCACCGCAGCCCAGTGCGTATGGGCATAAACGTCAAACAAAAAGCGGAACGGTACAGAGGCATACGCCAGAATAATCAGGTAAGCCAGCCACGACGCCCAGCGCTGATGCCTGGCTCCTGCCTTATAGAAAAACATCAGCCGCAGCACAATGGCCGAACACACCACCACATTAATGATGACCATAGGATCACTTGTTACCATGATGCCCTCCTTTCCAGCGTGCAAGCCAGCTTGCCGGATCCTGCTGGCTGAAAAATGTCAGCGTTTTTATCGCCAGGGCTGACAGCAGCACCGCCCCCAGACCATCCAGTGGCTTATCGCTGTAACCCAGGAGCTGTGCCAGCTTCGCTCCCACCAGACCTGCCCCATAGATACCCACGATCCACGACACCAAAAAGTATGCAGCGCGACGAATAACCTGGATATCCGCCGCCGTCGCCACATAAAACACCGCACCCGCAAACGCGCCGAACATGACACCGTAATCGGTTGTACCGATAAACCCGACCAGACTGGATCCCGAGGTCACCGCGGCTCCCAGACTCACTGCTGTGAATGTTGCTACCATATAGCCCCCTTTGCTGCACCCTCTTACCGATTCAGGGATAAAAAAAACCCGGCCAAAGCCGGGCTGAAAAACGATTACCGCCGATATGCCAGTAACGCTGTTTTATCAAGTTAACTCAGGTTTTGCGTACGCGTGAGCCGGGCCACAAAAACAGCATCACAAGTTGTGATCGCGATCAAAACAACATTGCTGGCACTGGAACAGCATAAACCCGGTGCTATTAACGGATCGTTAAGGAACAGTATGAACGCCGCATTACTCTTTGCTCTGTTGCTGATGGGGGGGCCACTGGTGGCTTTTCTGGTGATTATCAGCCTTTGTTTGCCTGGCATTGTGCTGGCGCGATGGCATCAACGGGACGCCCGTATCCCTCTGCCCTGACGGTAGCGCCGGCCGGTGGAAATCAGACGCCCTGCTGGCTGGCAAATAGCGCGGAAAACCAGTCGATAAAGACCCTGACCTTAGGCGAAAGGTAGCGCCTGTCCGGGTATAAAATGGACACCGGTTTCGTCACGGTGGCGTATGGCGTCAGCACCTCTTGCAACCGGCCGGTAGCGATAGACGGTTCCAGAGCGGTGCGTAGCGCATGAAGCATTCCTAACCCCGCCAGACCACAGGAAAGCAGGACGTCTGAATTGTTGACCAGCATACTGCTGCCAGGACGTCGCGCCACCGTCTCGCCGTCGACGACAAAATTCCACGCCATCACTTCACGACTGTGTTCGCTGAAAAAGTTAACCGCCTTGTGGTGTATCAGGTCGTCTGGCGTCAGCGGCGTACCGTATTTTTCCAGATACGAGGGCGCGGCGCAGGTGGCCATCCGCACACGGCCTAACCGCCGGGAGATAAAGCTGGAATCATCCAGTTCGCCGAGGCGGATTGCGCAGTCAATCCCCTCAGCGACCAGATCGGCCTTGCGGTCAGAGGCGGTCAGCACCATCTCTATATCAGGGTAAAGGCTCTGAAAATCAGCCAGCGCAGGCACCAGAATGCCATGCGTCAGGGCAAGCGGCGCGTCGATACGTAAACGTCCCCGGGGCGGCTGCGTGGGGGAAAATGACGCCATGAGATCGCTGACCTCAAGCAGCAGCAGCCTGGCCCGCTGATAAAACGCCTCCCCCTCTGCCGTCAGGCTCAGGCTGCGCGTGGTGCGGTGCAGCAGCTTAACGCCCAGATCCGCCTCAATCTGCTGGATCGCCCGGGTGACCGCAGGGCGGTGAAGTTGCAGTGCATCCGCAGCTTTGGTAAAGCTGCGCAATTCGACGACCTGAACAAACACCTTCATTGAATCAAGCATAGTGGGATGCATCATACCTCTTCACCTTCCTGATGAACCGACATCGCGCGACGCCTTTCACACATTATACCCGGGATCGCGTGCCCCGCTGGTGAGCATTGTTTCACTAACAGTAACACTGAAGTATCCGGGCGCCTCTTTTTCCCGCCCCCTGCCGTGACTATCCTGACCGGCAATGGGTGGCTCAGGAGTCTGACCGGGGCTGAATGTTTCAGCCCCCTCCCGACACCGATGATTAAGAGGAAGCACAACGATGAAAGCATGGTTACTGAAAGATTTTGGCCTTAACCACCTCAAGCTGGAAGACGTTCCTGTTCCGACGCCGGGTCCGGGTGAACTGCTGGTGAAGGTAGGTGCAGTGTCACTGAATTTTCGTGATAAAGCCATTGTGGAGGGATTCTACGAGCCTCACCGGGTCCCCGCCTCCCTCATTCCCGTCTCTGACGCCGCCGGTACGGTCGTGTCAACCGGAGAAGGTGTTACCCGCATCGGCATCGGCGATCGCGTGAATTCCCATCTCTACTCACGCTGGCTTGACGGCGAACCCGCCGCGGATGAGCCCGACTGGTGTACAGGAATGCCGCTGCCCGGCGGCCTCGCTGAATACATGATTATTCATGAAGACAGCGCGGTACAGGCCCCGGAGAATATGACGGATGAGGAAGCCTCAACGCTGCCGATCGCCGCACTGACCGCCTGGTATTCGCTGATGGAGGTGGGAAATCTGCAGCCGGGTCAGACCGTGCTGGTCCAGGGGACGGGCGGCGTATCGGTGTTTGCCGCGCAAATCGCCCATGCTTACGGCGCACGGGTGATCGCCACCTCCAGCAACGATGAAAATCTTGCCCGCATTAAAGCGCTGGGCGCTGATGAAGGCATCAACTATAAAACCCATCCCGACTGGGAAAAGAAAGTCCTTGAACTGACCGGCGGTAAAGGGGCTGACATCACGGTTGAAGTGGCTGGCGGTAACGGGATCAACCAGTCCGTTCAGGCAACAAAAGTGGCCGGCACGGTGGCCCAGGTGGGTTTCCTGACGGGCCAGACCGCAGAGCTGGATCTGATGTCAGTGATTTTCCGTCAGACCACCCTGCGGGGCATTGCCGTGGCGCCGCGCGCCGCATTTGACCGCATGAATCCGTTCCTGAACCAGCACAATATCGTGCCGGTGATTGAAAAGGTGTACCCCTTCAGCGAGGCGATTGAAGCATTTGAACATCTGTCGCGCGGCGCATTCGGTAAAATCGTGATCAAAATCGCTGATTAACGCCAGATAAGGGCGCTCATTTCGCCACCGGCAGATCGGCGTAGCGGGTCGTATAAGCGGGCGATAGCATCTCCCGCTTCATCGCCCAGGCTTTTTCAATGCCCTGTCCGGCAAACCACACTTTGCCTTTTCCTGACTGATTCAGTCTGTCAATGACCCCCATCAGCACTTCGCTGTTGAGGGGCGACGGGGAGGCGTCAAACAGGTTCATCTGCGCCACGCCCTGCGAGAAAAAGTCCCCCAGCATCACCCCGGCTTTCATATAACGATGCCCCTCAACCCAAATCCGGTCGAGTGCCTCCGTTGCCACGCGAAGGATATCCCGCGTGTCGTTCGAGGGCGTCAGCAGCGTGCCAGAGGCCTGATTACCATAGAACACTTCGCCTTCCGCATGGGGGCTGGTACGCAGAAAAACGCTGATAAACCGACAGTACTGGCCATCTTCCCGCAGCTTTGCGGCCGCGCGTTCGGCATAGGCGCACACGGCCTGCCGCATCTCGTCGTATTCCGTGATGCGTGAGCCAAACGATCGTGAACACATGATTTGCTGCCTGGCGGGCGCCAGATCCTCCAGCGTCAGGCACGGCTCACCGCGCAGTTCACGCACGGTTCGCTCCAGTACCACATTGAAATGTTTGCGAATGGTGCTGGTACTTTGCTCCGACAAATCTTTCGCCGTGATGATGCCCATCGCATTTAGCCTCTTACTGATGCGCCGCCCCACGCCCCACACATCTTCGACCGCGACTAACCCCATCAGCTTCCGCTGGCGCTCAACATCCGACAGATCCAGCACCCCGCCGGTCTTCGTCCATTTTTTGGCTGCGTGGTTGGCCAGTTTGGCTAAGGTCTTGGTAGGCGCAATGCCCACCCCCACCGTCAGATGCGTATCCCGCTTCACCCGCTCCCGGATTTCCCGGCCGAACTCGTCAAGGATCCGGCACTGGCGGACGCCCGTCAGATCCATAAAGGCCTCATCGATGGAGTAAATTTCGATAGCGGGAGCCATCTGCTCAAGGGTAGTCATCACCCGGTGGCTCATGTCGGCATACAGCGCATAGTTAGAGCTGAAGACGTGGATATTATGCTGTTTTATCTGGTCTTTAAGCTTGAAATAGGGAGCGCCCATCGGGATGTTTAACTTTTTGACTTCGGCACTGCGCGCAATAATACAGCCGTCGTTATTACTCAGTACAACTACCGCTTTGCCACGCAGATCGGGCCGGAATACGGTTTCGCAGCTGGCGTAGAACGAATTGACATCCACCAGGGCAAACATTAGCGGTGTATCGTCTTAATGACGTGCTTCACCACGCCAAAGATCTCAAACTGATCGGGGTCAGCAATGGGAATAACGGAATACGCCGGGTTCATCGGCCTGAGGGAAAGAGAGGGTGTGGTGATCAGCTGCTTGACGGTGAACTCGCCCGATAAGGCAGCGACAATGATGTCTCCATGCACGGCATTCAGTGCGCTGTCAACGACCAGCATATCGCCATCGTTTATCCCCGCGCCAATCATTGAGTCCCCGCTGACCCGGATAAAATAGGTTGAACTTGGGTGAGCAATAAGCAGATGGTTCAGATCCAGACGCTGCTCAACATAATCCTGGGCCGGAGACGGAAATCCGCACGGCACGCGCTCAATAAACAGGGGTAACGCGACAATCGCGTGAATATCGGCAGGCTTAAAAAACATCATGACTGTCTTCTCATTATTTACTGTGTTTATATACAGTATTATTGATCGACCAGCGCAATCAAGTTGATTCATGGACATTTTGGTAAAGCCGTTGGTGGAAAAGAAGATTTAGTTGGCAGCTGCGACATGCTATGAGGTCAACGTGAGTAAGTTATGCCGCCGAAAACCTCCGGGCATACAGGGTATAAGGATATGGCCGCCGTAAACAGCGCAGCCGTAAGGCTGAAAACTACGGGCTGACAGTCTAATGTCGTTACGCGTTGTCGTTATTTTTCGCCCATGCCTCATGTCGCGGTGAAGTGAGTCGTCGCTTGCAGAAGCTGTTCGCGACGACGCTAATGAGCCTGCTTTTCGCTCACAGCAGACGGCTTGTCCCGTTAGTCTGTCTGCCTGGTGCCGAAAGCGGACGTTAACAAGGCGTGTTATAGCGTGAGCTCTCAGGGGAAAATTAAAAACATGATAGCGTGTAAACTCAAGCCGGACTCCAACGTTTATGCAGTCTTTTCGCAAGGATCCCCACATGTTTACTCATATGCGTATTGCCAGACCCGTCACTAATCTTGAGAGATCTTTTCTTATGTACAGTCAGGGGCTGGGTTTGCACAAAATTGCTGAATTCAACGATCATCACGGTTTCAATGGCGTTATGTTAGGGCGGGAAGATTTAGACTGGCATATAGAATTCACTTTTTGCCATCACCATTCCGTTCACCCTTTGCATACTGAGGAGGATTTACTCGTTCTTTATTACCCGGATAAAGATGAATGGATACATGCTTGCGAAAGAGTGAAAAATGCCGGTTTCAGAATGGCAAAGTCATTTAACCCATACTGGGATGTGAACGGAAGGACATTTGTTGATTCCGACAGATACAGGGTGGTTCTGCAAAACAAGGGATGGGCATAAGCTCAAGAAATAAGACTAAGTTGCCACCTTCTTGCTGCAAGCTAAACATCCGCTTCTCGCTCACAGCAGACGGCTTGTCCCACTCCGCCAGGTGTCAGAAGCGGACGTTGCTCCCGTTATATGCATTTTTGGAAAAAGAGCTGTGCAAGGTGGTCAATATTAGCCAAACTCTGGCGCTAAGATAAGGAGAAATAATGATGACACAGCAAGCACCTCAACTTGAAACAGAACGCCTGATTTTAAAGCAATTTACACTTGATGATTTTCCGGCACTCAGAGAATGCTGGGCGACGCCTGAAATGGCGAAGATTAATGGCGGAGAAAATCCAACGGCAGAAATGGTCTGGACCCGCTTATTACGTTATATCGGGCACTGGCAGGCGTTAGGGTATGGCTACTGGGCAGTGTTTGAAAAAACGACAGGCCGTTATGCTGGTGCGTTTGGATTTCAGGATGCGCATCGTGATATCACGCCTGAGTTGCAATACCCTGAAGCTGGATGGACGTTGATTCCAGAAGTTCGTGGCAACGGTTATGCGTCTGAAGCACTGGCCGCAGTTTTACTATGGGCCGACAGGACATTCTCCTCTCCGGTGTGCTGTATTATTGATGAAGAAAACAAACGTTCAAATTATTTAGCTGAACGCTTTGGTTTCCAGTTTCAAAATCATGTTAACTATCGTGGTAAGCAGGTACGCATGCTTGTACGCGAGCAAGCAGCCAGACCATAAACCCCCATTTCAACCTGTTCATTTGATCAGACCGCCTTTGAAAAACTCCGTCGCCTGCCAAAAGTAACTGATTGATTTTAAAAAATAAGAATAAAGAGGCTTCATATCATCACTGCACATCTTGCCAACATCGCTAACCCGACAATACAATCGCATTTTTCATGGATGGGCAGCAAAGCCTGGCCCCGAAGATTCGCTGTGCAGCACACCTTCCATAAGAAGAACAAAACCTCACCTGCTTTACAAGAAAACCAAGCATCACCGGCTGCTCCAGCTTCTGTTGGGCCATAAGAAACCAGAGAGCACAGTCCGTTATCCGGGCATTGCAGTCTACGATTTTTTGGGCTGTAACAGCAGCCCTGCGCCAGAAGCGGACATGACATACTTTACACTATGCTAATCAGGATTGAGCATTCACAGTAGAATGGTATGGTTGTGGCCTGTTCCTTTTCAAAAAGGCCATCGGCATGAGTCATCTGGTAAGAAAAAATTACAGTGCGTTAGGTGAAGTAAAAGCGCCGTACGTCCATTCAGTAAAGCATGGCAACACGCTCTATATTTCCGGCCTGACCGCGTTTGGCACAGCGGCACAGCATGAAGGTATTGTTGAGCAGGCTGAGGAAATATTCAGCCAAATCAGGGAAATTGCCAGCGCAGAAGAGACAGATTTTTCAGCACTAATCAAAGTGACTATATTCATCACCTCTTTTGAGGAGATAGACGGGCTACGCAACGTGCTGTACCGAAATTACGGTGATCACCTGCCCGCCAGCTCGCTTGTAGAAGTCAGCCGCCTCTTTTCACCTGACCTCTCGATAGAAATTGAGGCTATATTCGGCCTTTGATTCATTGCTCATCGCCGGATAATGATAACTGTTCGGATCGAACGCCATTTTATCAAACCTTCTCTAAGACATAATGTCCGCTCTTCGCTCTAAGCGGACATTCCGGCAGGACGGGGGGCAGCTGTATGCAGGTTATAAGCCCGTCACCGGCGCTCCGGAAGCGACAGCAGGGGGTTATTCGTCCTGCTCTGCCAAATCCTCCTCACGCTCTCATCCGTTAAGCCCACAGATCCGTTTTCTGTAAGATCCGGAGGCCACCCGCTACCATGTGGTTATGCTCAGTCCTCTTCAACAACTGCTTTGATCAATGCATCAAGGGATGAAAAAACCTTTGCATCGTCAATGAAAGGATTTCCCGAGTCCTGTAGGTAAAATCGAGGCTCTGCCGTACGCTCCATTAATACTAAGCGACCGCCAGAGTCGTCACCAATCAGCAGGTGATCAGGAAACGACGCCGATATATCGTAGGCCTGTTGGCGTTCAACGATGGAGTCCGTGGAATGAATAATCACAAGGTCTTCGATCATCGCGCCGTCGCACTGCGCCCAGAATCGGATTATCCATGCGTCCGGTTTTATATCGCACTTCTGCATAGCCATAGCGATGTCTTCAGCACTTGCAGGCGGATTTTTGTAGTTGTAAAGCTGGCTCATTGGAGTACACCCGTTAAGTTGAATGAAAAGCCCGGGGCGGCAACGAATACAAGTGGGCAGCCTGTTTCAGGGCAAAAACAATCTGTTCTTCGGTGAATCGTGACTTTTTCACCGGCACCTCCTCCGTTCAGGGGAGTATTTATCATGCCGGGATTCTGTTTCTGAATGGAGCAGGATGTTGGATCAGGGTCAGACTGGTGATCTCCCTGGTTTCGCCCAGGCGGAACTGGGTAAAGCGGTTCTGCATGCCGACAAAGTAAGGGACAAGATACGGATTAAAATGGACGCTGTAGACGCCCCGTGCGGGACTGTGTGCGCTGGATGAACCACGGAAAGGATTCATTTATTGTTAATAGCCTTTTGTATAATGCCGGAGTAGAGGCCGTTTTTATCTTTATCTTTTCTTTCCCAGCATATCGTCTCGGTGAAGGAGATAAAGACCTTGATATGGTAAGTTACTCTCTTGTAAAAACTTTCCCGGATAGCGATCCTCGTTCAACACAACTGCCCCCCTGGGCTCCTAAGAAAGCTTTCAATCGTGTAGCCAGTTTTTTTAAAACTCACTAACTGTATGTATCCTTACTGTTTCTTCAGGAAGATATGTATTGCGACAGCAAAAAAAGAAGTCGTCTGGTTTATATTGTCGTGAGCAGGACTTACTGTTCTGTTTCATCAGGCACATCATTGCTGTTACCTTCAAAGGCATTAAAACCTGACAACGCAGATGCGATGCCTGTTCATACGGTACGTTGTGGCGCACCGGCGCGCAGCCCCGCCATAACAATGTTTATGAGCCAGGTAAGCCGGGGCCGCCAGTCGTCATTAAAATCAAGCTGCCATACCCCGGCAATTGCCAGGAAAAAATCGTCCGTGGTTACGCCTGCGTGGGTGGTTCCCGCTTTCTTATTTGCATCAAGCAGCGTCTGTGCAGCATTAATCACTGGAGCATAACCCGTATTCCCCGAACAGTTCCCGCCAACAGCTAGCGATACCCCCCGAATAGCATCAGCCAGGCCGGCTTTGGTCATAGCATACTCAGCAAGACGGATTATCCATTCACGCAATGCCTGCTCGGGCGTACGCGTTTTGAGCAAAAACTCTGCATACTGAGTGACCTGCAGCATTTCATAGCGGTAAACCTCCATCACCAGTACCTCCCTTGACGGGAAGTGTCGATAAAACGTTGCCTGTCCGACGCCAGCCCTTTTCGCGATCGTCGATAGCGGGACGTCAGCTGAAACAGTCAGTTCCTGGAGCGCAACAGTCAGAATACGTTCGCGATTCTGCTGTGCATCAGCGCGTGCCGGACGCTCCATTTTTTCTTTAGGTGCCACAACTCCCCCCATTCGGATGATTAAAACCTTGCTATACGGACAGTTGTCCGGTAATTTTTCTGAATCGGACAGTTGTCCGTTTATTATTCTACTCTTTTTATCTACTCGGAGAAACACATGAAAACTTCAGGTAATACGATTCTCATCACGGGTGCCACATCGGGTATTGGGCTGGGCCTCGCGGTGCGTTTCCATGAAGCTGGCAATAAAGTCATTGTGGCAGGTCGCCGTAAGGCATTACTTGATAAAATGACAGCCGACTATTCGGGTATGGAAGCAATCAAACTCGATGTTGCTGACGCCGAATCCATTATCCGGGCAAGCAAAATTGCAGCAGAGCGTTACCCTGAACTGAACGTTGTCATCAATAACGCAGGCATCATGTTGAGCGAAAATGTACTGGATCCGGACTCAGTGGATATTGCACAGCAGACCGTTGATATTAACCTGTTGGGCACCATCCGTATGACATATGCGTTCTTACCCCAACTGGTTAAAAATAACGACAGCTTCATCATTAATGTCAGCTCTTCTCTTGCGTTTGTTCCGTTTCCGATAGCCATGACCTATAGTGCCACAAAGTCTGCCGTACATGCGTTCACGGCGGGCTTGCGGGTACAACTTAGCGACACTCCCGTACGCGTTATTGAGTTGGCTCCTCCGGGGGTACGCACTACATTGTTCGGACAGGAAAATGACGAACATGCCATGCCCCTGGATGAATTCCTTGATGAAGCGCTAGGTCTCTTGTATGCCGATCCCACGCCTCATGAAATTATCGTTGAAAATGCCAAATATTTACGCACTGCTGAAGCGACAGGTAACTACGAAAGCGCACTTGAAATGCTTTCTTCATGGAAGGCTCCGGATTGATAATGCCGGGCAGAGCATACTCTGTGTCGTAAAAGCTGAGCGAAATGCTTGATCAGCGTTGGAAAAGCGGTTTCCTGTTATTGTCAGCAATATCCTGGGGGGAAGTGTTGAATCTGCTTTAGCGATAGTAGCGAACCATCGCTATTAGGAATAAGGAAGGGACGAGAAAGCAATATATATCAGGCTGTAAGCGGCTACGTCGAGCTTACGGCGCAGTCAGATACTTTACCCTGCTCTGACATCATCTGGCCCCTGAATGCCCCTTTAGCCATATTCAGGGGCTGCTCGCCTGCCTGGTTTACTTCAGGCCTACAGGGGAGCAACGGCCAGGGCCTTATCCCGAGCTGCTATTGCAGCGGTGATTTCACCGGCGATGGCTGCCGTATCAAACAGCGTGATCCCCATACGCCATTAACGGGTACAGCGATGGCCGGCATCCCGAACACGCTGAGGGTTTTCACGTCAGAGGATAAAGCATTCCCGCCACTGCCATTCTGACCACCGTTGTTTCCATTGCCACCGACAGGCGGGCCATAATTGCCCCCTCCGGGAGCACTCACGTTTATGGTTCCTTCACTGTCACTCATAAAAGCATCCTCGTAAAAATGGGTGATAAGCTCACTTACACAATTTTCACTGGCTTTATAAACAGTAGTGAAAGCCTGAAGTCATTTTTAACAAGGGGCAATTCAGAGGATCACCACACAACAAGGCATGATAACTGAGTGGAGATTACGGTCTGGATCAGACCGTTGTTATGTTCACCGAGATTAAATACATTGGAGCGAGCTATCTGATGTTTCTGGGTGGGAAAATGTTGTTAGGAACATTCATAAGCAAAAAAGGGGTCAGTTGGGAGATCGGAAATTATTGTACGTTAAGGTGGTTTTTTGTACCTCTGAGCTGTAGTAGAGCTTGACCACTTTGACAGGCAGCTTTGAGCGAGGAGCGGACCTTACGCATCCCTGCTAACATTGGCTCTGAACAGTCGGAATTGAACTTAGCGATTCATTGTGAATTCCCGACCGCCTTTTCAGCCAATCTGATTCACCGTAACTTTTGAATTACTGATCCTCATTAGTCTTTCCACTGTTGTCATAGTGGTGAAAAACATGAAATTGGAAACCGGGTTCATGGCCATGAATCACGGCCTTGTTCCCCACACAGTAATCGTATGAGGTCTTTATGCTGATAGCGCAGATTTCAGACATTCACGCCTCACCCGAAAATGATCATCTGTTTCGGTTTGACCAGGTACTAAATTGGCTTACGCATCTGAAACCGGATGTACTGATACTTACTGGTGATATTACGGATGGGCATTGGCAGGAAGGTTATAAACAGATAGCCGACCGCCTGAATCAGCAAAATTATCCTTCGTTGATCCTGGCAGGTAACTCTGACGACCGCAGTATGATGCGTTCTGTTTGGGGTGAGAATAGATGGGCGCACGATGCCCAAGGAGAGGCTCTGCACTTTGTCCATGACACTGGAGGCATTCGCCTGATTGGTCTGGATTCGACGATTGATTATAAGGATTACGGCAGTGTGGCTGACCATCTGGAATGGTTGGATAATCAACTTAGCGACGCAGACAGCCCTCCGTCATTGCTGTTTCTGCACCATCACGTGTTTGCATCTGGCATACCAACGCTAGATGAAACGATGTGCAGAGGTCTACCTGAGATGGAAGATTTGATTAGATGCGCCCCGGGCAGATTACTCGCCATTTCTACAGGCCATGTCCACAGACCAATAGCTGGTAAGTTTGCGGGCATACCTGCCTACATTTGTGGCTCCGTCTGCCCGGCTAATCCTGTCTGGTTTGGAACAGTAAATGTTCCTCCTGCGAATGACCCGCCAGCATTGGTGATTCACCGCTATGTCAGTAACTCTCTTACCAGTCACAACGTTTGCGTTTAACTGGCATTCAGAAAACGTATCGGTCTACTAAAGAACGACCTGATCCCCAGTGATTAACGCATAATGTTGCAAGAGAACAATATCCGCTGTTGGCACACAGTGGACATCGCCCTGCTTGCCAGTCTGCTTCGTGCCAGAAGCGGACGTTACAGCGGTAAAATTACGCTAATTTAGCATCAGTATGTCGCAGGTATTTCACGGCAAGGAATATAAGATTGCAGAGTCAGCCCTGCTGAAAGAATGTGTTTGACGGTATATTCGCGCGCACCGGCTGGGTCGTTCTGCTGACAGGCGCTTAAAATACGCTCATGTTCTACCTGAAATTTAAGGGTATCCGACACTAAACGAAGTTGAAAAACCTCATATCTTTCAATTTGTTGTTGTAACTCATTTATCATCTTCAGCAGACGCTGATTTTTACACTTTCGGTACAGTAATTCATGAAACTCCCGATTATATAAACCTTGCTGTACGGGGTCCGATGTACTCCCCAGAAATTTATGGACAAGCTCTGCTCGTTTAATCGTTTCAGAGTCGATGTACTGCATACTTTGAAAAATAGCCTCACCTTCCATCAAAGCCCGGAGCTGGTAAATTTCATCCACATCGGTGACAGAAAGTGTTTTTACTACCGCTCCACGGTTTCTGTAAACCTCAACTAAACCTTCCCGCTGAAGCTGCTGTATAGCCTCCCTCAACGGAATACGGCTGACAGAAAACCGGCTGGCAAGGTCCCTTTCAACCAGCCGATCTCCATCCTGCAATGAACCGTTGTTAATTAAACGTCTAAGCTCCTGGGCAAGCATGTCAGCGGTTGATAGAGAAACTATGCTCATTGAGTCTACTTTTTATAAAATAAATGGTATACCATTATTCCATAAACTCAGCTTTTATGACAACCTTGTAGGCAGATGCCCGTATCGTTCATTACGAATCAAGAAAAGTGGCCGATGCTTCGCGATTTTGAATGTATAGCTTCATCATTTAGAGAGGTTCGGCAAATTAATGGAACATGTTTATACGTCACATATCTCGTGGACAGGGAATTTGGGCACGGGCACATCGGGCTATAAGTCATATGCACGGACATGGGATATCGCCATAACCGGAAAGGAAACCATTCATTGCTCAAATGACCCACTGCTGGGCGGCGACCCTGGTAAAATGAACCCTGAAGATCTCCTGATATCCTCTCTTTCTGCCTGTCATATGCTGTGGTATCTGCATCTCGCCTCAGATGCTGGCATCACTGTGCTGGATTATGAAGACTCACCGGTAGCCACAGGTGAGGTTTTAAAAGGGGGGGCAGGTCGCTTTATTTCAGCCATACTCAGGCCAAAAATTACGGTTCAGGCCGGTATAAATCTCGATGCTGCAACGGCTATTCACCATGAAATTCATAAAGTCTGTTTTATTGCAAGATCAGTTAATTTTCCTGTTTTTTATGAACCTGAATTTATCATCAGTCATTTACCTTCCAGTTGAACACGATTCCTTAGTGATGCTTATGCCTGCTCAATAAGAGGGAATCAGCAACACTGAGAGGCGTGTAGCTGAATCAACGTGATTAGCGAGGCAAAGACTAATAGTTTTTGTGCCAGCCTGATGTCCGCTCTTCGCGCTAAGCGGACATCCCGCAGGTGTATACCTGCTGTGTGCCAGGAACTGATGTTGCTGAAATTGCGATATGCTAATTTATGAGAAGCCGATTGGCTTCCTTTTATTAGGGTTGATTAAGAATTATATCAAAAACAAGGGGATGATGATGCATATCAAAGCTGGGGCGTTGTTAATCGTAGCACTCATTCCATTGACATCGGTTGCAGCAAAAGGCGATTTTGATTTTTCGATCTCAGGGGAAAAGACGTCCTTCGACTCTGGATGTGTAGAGTCCATTGAATATGTTGAGGCAGATGAAGTGGACAATGAGAATATCATCATGCGATTCACCGATGAATGTGGGAAGAAATTATCGACCATGACCCGGCAGAACATCGGAAAGCAGATGACCATTGCCTATGACGGTAACAAACTTACTTCCGCTATTATTGCCTCGCGCCTGAGCACGACTTTCAGAATTTCCGCAAAGGGAATACCCAGGGTGCTGTTGATGAAAATATTTAATGATTATGGAACAGTTATTCAGTGACTGGGACAGAGTGGAAAATAGTCTGGAACAGACTCATCGTCTAAAGAGCCCCAGGAAATTTAACGTCCACTCTGCGATCAACGCGGGTCAACACGCCTTGATGATCGCTTGTCACCAGTCGCGGCCCCCCTCCCCGCGCATGTCAGCCTGATTGTCAGCCAGTCCGTCGCAATCCGCGAAGTAGCAGGTTCAGCGCGGTAATGCTCTGTGTCAGCTTCGTATTGCTCTCATCACCGTCAGCAATCCAGAATGCCGCTTCTGCCAGACTCCCGTAAATCAGAGAGGCCAATCCCTCTGGGTCGACATCTTCCACCACACCTTGCTGAACCAGATCGTGAATCAGGCCCCGCATGGACGCCAGGCAATGACGCTGTGATTCAGGGGAAGCCCCCCCCAGCACCGCTTTGGCATCACGCAGCACAATACGCTGAAATTCAGGCTCCAGCGCCATCTCGAGGTAAGCCCGGCAGCGGCTGCAAAACCCCTCCCACGGATCGTCTGCAGCACTGGAAATCGCCTGCAGGCGTTGGTCCATCTCGTCATCGATCTGTTCCACAACGGCCGCCAGTAAGCCTTTTTTGTCACCAAAATGATGATAAAGCGCACCACGGGTCAGCCCGGCCTGCGCCGTCAGGTCATCCATTGAAGTATCAGCGTAGCCATATTCACGAAAAACCTTACGGGCAGTGGCTAACAATGTGGCTCTTGTCTCTTCCATTTCAGCGCGGGTCCGGCGAACCATACTTTGCTCCTTACATACGACATGAATGATTATTTACAAACACTCCGTATGAATATACGATTGGATTCATACGCGTTGTATGTATTGTCGCTTTGTCACCGCGTTGTGGCAAGCAAATGCTACCGGAGATGATGATGGCTAATCTGTATCGAGACCTTTTTACTGCGCCTGGCGCGGCACATTTTGCTATGGCGGGTCTGCTCGCACGCATCCCGCTGCCGATGACAGGCATCGGAATTATTACTCTGTTTTCGCAACAGTACGGAGGCTATGCGCTGGCGGGAGCCCTGGCCGCCACCTTTGTTCTGACCTACGCCCTGCTTTCACCGCAGATTTCCCGCTATGTGGATCGTTATGGGCAGCACCGCGTTTTGCCTGCAGCTACGGCGATCAGTGTTGCTGGTTTTGTCATCCTTATCGCCTGTTCCTGGTGGCGTGCTGCCAGCTGGGTCCCGTTTACCGGCGCATTACTGGCGGGGTTTATGCCCAGTATGTCGGCCATGGTACGGGCACGCTGGACGCTGCTATACCGGGGCCAGCCGCGTTTGCAGACAGCCTATTCGCTTGAAACGGTGCTGGATGAACTGACGTTTATTGTTGGCCCGCCCCTCTCGATTGGCCTTTCCCTCACGCTGTTTCCCCAGTCGGGTCTGCTGCTCGCCGCACTTTTGCTGTTTTCAGGGGTGTTTGCCCTGGTGCTACAGCGCGGAACGGAACCCCCGGTAATGACCGTCTCCTGCGGCAAAATGGCCCCGGGTTCGGTCATCAGGATGACCAGCGTACGGCGGCTGGCGCTGCTGATGGTGGCGATGGGCGTCATTGTCGGCACGGTGGATATCGTGAGTGTCGCCTGGGCTGTTGAACGGGGGCACCCGGCTGCGGCCAGCCTGGTGTTATCCGCCTATGCCGTGGGTTCGTGTTTATCCGGATTGATCTATGGCTCGCTCAAACTGAAAACTCCACTCCACCGGCTGTTGTGGCTGGGCGGGCTGGCAACGGCCACGACCACGGTCCCACTGATACTGGTCACCCATCTTACTGCGCTGACGGCAGCCGTGCTGGTGGCAGGCCTCTTTTTCGCCCCGACCATGATCGTGGCCATGTCACTTATTGAACGCCAGGTTGCTGAAAGCCAGCTCACAGAGGGCATGACCTGGCTGCTGGCCGGGCTGAATGTAGGCGTTGCGCTGGGCGCGGCCCTCGCCGGTCAGGTTGTCGACAGCGGGGGAGCCCGGGCGGGGTTCTGCGTCGCCTTAGGTGCCGGCACCGTGGTGCTGCTTATGG
This sequence comes from Erwinia persicina NBRC 102418, assembly GCF_001571305.1. GTDB lineage: Bacteria > Pseudomonadota > Gammaproteobacteria > Enterobacterales > Enterobacteriaceae > Erwinia > Erwinia persicina. The sequence continues at coordinate 228,657 of NZ_BCTN01000003.1, forward strand.
CCTTTTTAAGCTATTTAACCCTGCACAAACAGGATTATCGCGCCTGATTGCGTGCGCTTTTTAGGATCTGAATGATGAATACATGTTCTGCCATGCAATGCGTTCGCAACCCCTGGACAGCGGTTATCGCCGTTGGTCTGGCGACGTTCTCTGTGGTGACAACAGAAATGCTCCCGGTGGGTTTGCTGACCGCCATCGCCGGTACGCTCAACATGACCACAGGAAGCGCAGGTCTGATGATCTCCCTGCCCGCCTTGCTGGCCGCTTTATTTGCGCCATTCGTCGTCATTGCATCGGGTGGAACAGATCGCCGGTGGATACTGTGTGGCCTGCTGGCGTTGCTGGTTGTGGCAAACCTTGCCTCCGCGCTGGCGCCTAATCTGATGGTGATGCTCGCCGCCCGCATCCTGCTCGGCTTCTGCATGGGTGGGATATGGGCCATCGCGGGGGGGCTTGCTTCGCGTCTGGTTCCGGAGAAGGCTATTGGCCTGGCAACCGCCATCATCTTCGGTGGTGTTGCTGCTGCATCGGTATTGGGCGTCCCCCTGGGGGCGTTTATTGGCGATGTTATGGGCTGGCGCTGGGCATTCGGCATCATGACCCTTTTCAGCGCACTGGTGCTGGCACTCCACCTTGCGGTGATTCCGTCATTGCCCGTTACGGGTTCGGCTAACCTTAGCCAGTTCATTGCTCTGCTTGGCAACCGCAAAATACAAGCGGGCGTGTTCCTGACCTTACTACTCGTAACAAGCCATTTCGTCGCCTTTACCTTTGTGCGCCCGCTCCTGATCTCAGTGTCAGAATTTGATACGCAGGGGATAGGTGTCATCCTGTTCGCCTACGGTATCGCTGGCGTTGCAGGTAACTTTCTGGCGGGTATCACCGCAGCACGCTATACAATATTCACCCTGATCGTGATGGCGGCTGGGCTGGTGTTAACGCCGTTACTGTTCATTACCGCCGGGCAATCGGTCACGGGAGGAAGTGGTGTGGTCATCTTCTGGGGGCTGGCTTACGGTGGGCTTTCGGTCGGACTGATGACCTGGATGATGAAAGCCGCCCCCCGCGCCGTGGAGATTGCCGCTGCGCTGTATGTCGGGGTATTCAATGCCGGAATTGCGCTGGGAGCCTGGATCGGGGGGCTGATCGTCGATAGGTTGGCCCTGACAGATACACTCTGGCTGGCCTGTGGGCTGGCGGCGGCCGCGTTACTTCTGGCCGTGGCTGCTGGCCTGAATCGGGGAAATACGTAATAAGGTCAGCTCCTGCCATGGCGGAGGAGAAATAAGTAGAGGTTTGTCATGACATTAATACGTCTGCAAGACATGTATCGTTCTGCAAACGAGAACACCATCGCAACGTGGACGAAAAATGCCGGGATCGGAGAAATCAGAGAAGAAAACGACTACGATCCGGTAAAACTGGCCCTTGCAGCAGGCATACGGCCGCCTTTGTCCTTGTCTGTCTCAGGTCTTATGGATGAATTGAAACGACTAACAAAGGAGGATCCGCTTGCCGATATTCTGCCAACACACGGTTTCCATTTCACCTTCTTACCCCTGACGCTGCCGCTGTATAACGTTAACGAGCGATTGCCCGCGAAGGTGGATCAATTAACAAATATCTGGACTGGATTTCATGCGAAAAAAATTGTTATCAGGGATCTCCGACTAGTTGCGTTACCCAGGCAGTTGTTGCTTGCGGGCATTCCAGAGCATCCTGCCACAACCATGCGCCAGTCATTCTGCGAAAGGATTCTGGATTCTCAGTGGAAAAATGAGGTGCTGATGCGTCATACCGGCAGCCCATTACCGGCCCCCTTCTGGCACAGCACTCTTCTACGTTACGGTGCTGCTTATTTACCCGCAACGGTACGTCACTTTTTTATTGAACGTCAGGCTATTAATTTTGGCGATGTTGCCGGGGAATTGACCTTAGCAAGGGTCAACTACAACTGGACAAAATGTTATCCATTAAACGATTAACTGAGCGAGGTGATGACATGTCTAAGGATGCTCATGTATTCCACTGCCAGCACTGGCGTAAACGCCATTAAAGCCGAATGAACTCAGGCCCTTTTCCACTCAATCTGCCCGTCAACGCCTGACTCCGTTAACGCGGCAGAGCCTGAATCAGCAACGCAACCAGTCGCCAAAGTGAAGGCGAACAGCGTCCCTGTCATAGCGATCTTCCCCACGCCATGCAGCGGCCGCCGCTGACCAGTCGCTCTTGCCGTGAACCGGGCGGTCGAATGATGCAGGCCTGAGCACGTCCAGACTGCCCAGGATATTAATGATGGTACGTCGCTCGTTCTTTGACGATTTAACGGCGGCCGCCAGTCGCTTTTCGAGCGTACCGGCATGATCGCCCGGCTGGCTTGATGCGATCGTCGAGAGGATGCGCTCAAGGATCACGATGTCCTCATCCGTTGGGTCGGGAATGTCAGCACCGTCCAGTGCGTGCAGATCAAACCACGTATAGATCAGTTGGCCGTGACGGACACCGCCCCACTTCAGTCGTTCGAAATTGAGGATGTTGAGGTCCTCATTCGTATACCGTTCAGCACCCATCGTCAGCCCGGGGACGACATCCCGGCACACGGAGCAGGTATGGCTCGTGTTGCATATGGCACCGTCCGGGCTAAAACTTTGCCCGCTGACCACCGGCGTGTATTGATGTGGGCTCATTTGACGGGCGAGATGGTATGAGGCGACACCTGACCGCCAGTCGAGTCTTTTTGTGGACAGGCTGGACAGAAAGGCGTGCGACGCTTTGATGGGCGGCATCCGTTTCGCTATGGCCAGGATTGTCTGCAGACAGTCGTCGTGGGTCACGTTGACCGGATCGAACATCACGCCCCGGGCCCTGGCATACACAAAGTCTTCGGGATCGGTCTTATATTCAGAGAGCCAGCCGCTGCTGCCCCAATACGTTTTGAAGAGAATGTTCCTGGCTTTCTTATCCATAATGGCTTCCAAAAAGTGTGTCGTCGGGCCTGCACCAGAGCAAAGGGGGCATTCTCACCTCAGAGACAATGGCGGGACACCTGTTTTTTAAGTGGGTCAGGTTCACAGAACCTCAACCACCTCAAATTCTTCTGTGATCAGCTCCATATCATCAGCAAAATAACCTTCCCGGGTAAAAAATCGCTGATGCTCTTTCCGCCAGTGTTCGAGGCTTAAATCGCCCTCGCCCTCTTTTCGGGCAAACGCCTCGGTAACATCACAAAAACGCACCAGTCGCATCGAAACCAATCGGATAACGCATACCGGTACATCCTGACCATTCAGGATAATGTTATAACTCCCCATTTTCGGGGCAGGTTCTTCCTGCTGATAAGAGGCAAAAGATCCACATGAGGCCGTTTTAATCCCTTTTATAATAAGGGTGGCGAGTTCATCAGCCAGTTCAGGGCTGTCACCCATTTGCCAGCTATTCGCGCCGGGATATTTCGCCTTTAATTCATCAATCCTGTCCATTAAGAGCCCTTTATCATTGAAAAATTTGCTGATCATCGAATATTTCCGGGCATTTATAGTGATGCTCTTTTGGTAATCCCAGCCCGCTCCCGGCCACAGTGGGAAGTCGCTCTCAAAACACCGCCGTATGCAAAAAGCGGACGTTTAGGCAGTGAGTTTCAGGCACGTTAAAAGGGATGCCAGCGACGCAACAGGTCCAGCGTGGACACGGTGTGAGCGGGTTTCATCCCAGGGCCTTGCATCATCAGTGCAGAAGTCTCCTGCACATTCCATTTCAAGACGTTCGTCAATTAAACCAACAGGGATCCAGACATAAGGTACGTCTCGCAGAGTATTAGGCACCGTTGAGCCGCATACATTGCAAAAGTCTGTACGGTAGCCTGTTGGCTTAGACCATGAAGCGATACAGTTTTCTCCTTTAATCCAGCGAAACTCACTGTCTTTAACGAGTGTGGCGAGATTGTAACCTACCCCACTCTGCTTTCTGCATAGCGAGCAATGACAACGATAAAACATTACAGGTTTTTGAGTGAGTTCAAATTCCACTGTTCCACACAAACACGATCCCTTCATTTCAACACCTTTCCTGCGCGGCATGAGATATTTTATGAAACATTATCATCTTTTTAGTACTGAATAAGAGCGCTTGTTTTGGTCATTCAAAATCAGCCCTCACTCGGGTTGGATGTCCCCTTCTCGCGGGTAGCGGATGTGCATCGTTGACAACGTCTGGGTAATGGAAGCAGTGGCGGTGACCTCCCTGCCAGGGATCAAGGAAACAGCGCCTGGCGCCGGGGCTTTCTTATAAAAGCGATGCAATCCGGTTAACTTTCAGTCAATTCTGATGATAACCAGGACAACCGGCAATGAAACTGTCACCAACCGGTACTATTCATCGTGTAAGCTGAACGCTCTGAATTCGTCACCGATAAAGAGACATCTATGCCCTATATCCTTCTGTTAATCACATCGTTAATGATGGCTGGCTCTGTATTCGCCGCCTCCTCAACCGCCAGTGCCATGTCTTCGCTGACGGCGGCGATGAATCAGCGCATGCTGGATATGAAAGAGGTGGCGAGCTACAAAGCCACCCACCACCTGCCCGTTGAAGACCGGGTCAGGGAAGAAAAGGTTCTGTCGCTTGCTCAAAAACAGGCGGAGGAGGCCCAACTGGATCCGGCCTCGGTGATGCCTTTTATTCAGGCGCAAATGGATGTCGCCAAAGCCATTCAGTATCGTTATTTCGCAGACTGGTTATCTCAGCCGGGCTCTGCCACCCCGTCCCGAAGCCTGGAGGAGGTCAGAACGTCGATCTCCGTTCAGGATAAACGCATACTGGAGGCGATCGCGCAGCGTCTGCTGGCCGGGGGATTTAGCGGTGAAGATCGGGCCGAAATTGCCACGTTACTGCATGCCCCGCACCTGACCGATGCTGATAAAGCGCGGCTGACTGATGCACTTGTCTTGATTCGACGCAGCAGTAAAGCCGCCTGACAGAGAGCAGGCGTGGCCGGCAAGCGCGTCCCACGGGCCGCGCTTGCCGTGACGGCCTATACGGACAGACCATCCCAGGGGGTGGCCTTCTCGTCCGGATCAATCTCCAGCGTCTCAAGGAATCGTGCCGTCATCATATAATGTCCAATCAGCAGCGTCAGTTCAGCGAGCTGCGTGTCGTCATAGAATTCCGCCACGTGACGGAACGTGCTGGCGGACACTTTGACCTGGTTAACACACTCCTCGACAAAACTGAGAATGGCACTGTTTCTGTGGCCGTTCACCACCCCGCGTTCAATATTGTGAATCTCTTCCTCACTCCAGCCCGCTTTTAATGCTAGCGGATAGTGCTGCATACGCTCGTAGGGGCTATGGCTCAGCGCGCCGACGCGCATAATCACCATCTCGCGATCTTTGTCCTCCAGTTTCCCGGCAGGAAAAGACGCGCCGAGGGAGAGATATCCTCCGACAGAGGAGGTGGTTCTTAATAACCCCAGCGTCAGATTGGCCGGAAAGCGGGTGTACTGTTCCCGCTCAGCAGCGGTTAAACGATCAACGCTGGATAAGATAATACGTGACATCATTTTCTCCCTGGAATTAGATAATAGCGATGGTACGCGTCCAGCCTGCGGACGCTTTATACACCTTGACCGGTAAACTGATGACGGTGAAACCACGCGCAGGCAGCCGAACGAGGTTAGCCAGTTTTTCAATCTGACAGTAAGGCCGGACGCTGCCCGCAAAATGCCCTTCCCAGATCAGAGAAACATCCCGCGTCTGGCGAACGGTTTCCGCCGTATGGCAGAAAGGCGCATCCCAGCTCCATGCGTCCGTGCCCACCACGTGAACCCCGCACCCGGTCAGAAACAGTGTCGCTTCCCTTCCCATCCCGCAGCCTGACGACAGGAAATCAGGCTGGCCATAGCGCCCTCCTGCAGCGGTGTTCACCAGCACGATATCCCCGGCGGCCAGGACGTGTCCGATGCGGTTCAGTTCCGCCCTGATATCCTGGGCAGTGACTACATAACCGTCTGGAAAATGACGAAAATCGAGCTTCACACCCGGGCCAATGCACCACTCCAGCGGGATCTCATCAATAGTTTTAGACGCCGTGCCATCCTCCATATGCGAATGATAATGGTAAGGGGCATCCATATGCGTGCCCGCGTGCGTGCTCATGCGCACAAACTCAACCGCCCACCCCTCGTGCTGCGGCAGGTCGCCGGGCTGCACACCCGTAAACGAGGCAGCCAGCTGCACCGCACCGGCTTTATGATCCACATAGTCAATTTCCGGCAGGAACATCGGCGGGTCTGAATGAATTCCACTCATCAGGGGTACAGACAGGTCAATCATTTTTCCAGACACAGGTTTCTCCTCGCGGATAAATAAAACTCACCTGTACAGCATAACGCCGGGCATATTTAGATAAATGCCGCAAACAGGACTGCCTGTTATGATTAGCGGCCATGTCATTTCATCACTGCCGAGGTTCAGGATGGGTACGGAGTCATTTTTTTCCGGGATGCCACCGAAAACAATCTGGTTTCGCCGCAAGTTCTGGCCTGCAGGAACGGTATTTCCTGAAAAGTGTCTTCCCTGGGGAAAGGTGATGTATGCCATTAAAGGTGTGGCCGAGATCCGCGCGTCTTCACTGATTTATTTATCCACAGCGGAATATGCCTTATGGCTGCCACCCAATACTGAACATGCCTCCGTCGCAAAAACAGATATACATTATATTATCGTGAATATTGCGCCGCCTTTATGTTTGTCATTACCTGAAAGAGCGACCGCACTTAAACTGAATCTGATTGCCAGTGCGGTGATTCACGATTTTTCTCTGCGGGAGATCGGCCATCCGGTCAGCAGACAGGATCGCTCGCTGGTGAAGGTCTTTATTGAGCAGCTGGCATTATGCGATGAGTTCACCTGCTATCTGCCCATGGGATCGGGAGACGATCCGCTGGTCACGCTGATGACTGCCGAAATGACCCAGGATGAGGGTACGCTCTGCTCTCTGAAACAGTGGTCACAACGGCTGAGCCTGAGCGAACGGGCACTCTCACGACGTTTCACTCAGGCAACGGGTATTTCATTCAACGAGTGGAAAAGCCGAAAGAAAATTATCATGGCGCTCCGTCTGCTGCAGGAGGGGCGAAGTGTAAAGTACGTCTCCGCACAGCTGGATTACCACGACCCCTCTGCGTTTATTGCCATGTTTCGCCACAGAATGGGGATGACGCCGGCAGATTTTAGTCACACAGGGGGGATACGGGACGGCGGATGAGCGACCTGCCCCCGCCGCCTTAAAGCAAGAGCGGCGGTGCACAGAAAAATACAGTCCGCCGCCGGCCTGTTTAAACGGACTCAGGCCATGCGACCGGCATCAGCCCCTTTAGTACGGGCGGCGCAAAGAGGTCGCCCTGAAAACTACTGACGCCAGCCGCTTCCAGCCACATCCATTCTTCGGGTTTCTCCACGCCTGCGGCGGTCACCGCGATCTCCAGCGCCTGGCAGCTACGCAGCAGGCCCTGAATAATCGCCTGTTTCGGCCCACTGGCGTGAACGTTACGCACCAGTTCAGCGTCGATTTTTATTCTCTCAGGCTGCAGGCGTGCCAGCATTTGCAGCCCGCCCGCACCAGACCCGAAATCATTGATGGCCAGGCGCATCCCGGCCGAGCGAAGCGCCCTGATCGCGACGGACAGCGCAGCGGTATCCGTGACGACTTCATTCTCCGTGATCCCCACAACGATCTGTTCCGGTATCAGCCCGTGCCGTTTCGCCGCGCTGAGTAAGAAATCTGCGGCGCCCGCCTGGGTTACCAGGGCCAGTGAGGAGACGTTCACGCACAGGCTTTGACTCTCCAGGACAAGTGATTTTGCCAGACGAAATGCCGTCTCCTTCGAGGCGAGATCCGCCTGGCACATCGCCTCTGCCGTCATGCCTGCAAAAAAGTGTTCCGCGCCATGACCATCGGGTGTACGTAGCAGGGCTTCCACATCGGTGACCCGCTGCGAGAGAGGATCGGTGACCGGCTGAAAGGCGAATGTCCGGTCTTCGTCAGCCTCATCAGGCAGCATGACGGCTCCCCCTTCTCTGACAAACTTCCATGACCCTTCCGGCGGCAGCTCAAAGTAGTTTTCCCTTTCGTGTGAACAGACGAACGTCCGCAAAAAATGTAAGGCACGGTCGTGATAATTAAGCTGGTGAAGTGAGGTGCCACGTTCAAGTACCGCCTGAAGCACATCCCCACGAAAGTGTTTCCGTAAATCGAACAGCTCCATGCCGGTATTGCCAAAACGCCTTGAGGGGGCATAGTCCCGCATAAGCTCGACCACGTTGTGATGCCGTTTGTCTGAGCAGATGCCGTCGAACAAAGCGATAACCGCCTGCTCTGGTCCCTCAAGTAGCTGGAAAAAATGAGTGCCGTTGAACAGTAACATCCCGGTGATATCCAGTGACTGGTTAACACGATTGGCCTTTTCAACCATGCGTTCTATATCGTTATGGGGAAAACTGTCTGCAACGTGGCTACGGTAAACGAGGGTGAATAGCATGTACGCGGTTCCGTCTGAGGGTGCTGGTAACTGTGTGAGGTTAAAATCAAGAGTCATCATAACGATCATGACGAAAAGCCATCAATCTTTTGAACGGGATGGCACAGTTTAGGCTCTGATTTTTAATATGAATGAGAATAGTCACGTACAGGAGGAAAGCAAGGTATATTGTTTTAAACGTTCGACTTATTTGCCTGGGCCTCAGGAGCCTCACTCCCGACGCTCACGCTGGGTTAACCCCCTTTCAGACACCCACCAACAGGCATGCTATGTTCAATTATCCGGCATCATTTTCCTATGACGAAGAAAGCGATGCATATGAGATCAGCTTTCGTGACTTCAACACCCCAGGCGCAATAACTTTTACGGAGGAAGATATTGAGCTTGAAGCCAGTGAGGCATTAACGGCAGCCATTGGCGACTGCATCGATGCCCATCAGCCCATCCCCGTCCCTTCTGTCGCCCAGGCGGGAGAATTTATCGTTCATCTTCCCGTTCTGACCTGCCTGAAAGCAGCATTACATCAGGCCATGATCCAGACCAACACCCGCAAAGCTGACCTTGCACGGAAACTCAGCATGAAGGGGCCGCAGATAGACAGACTATTGGATGTGGAGAATGCCTCAAAGATCGAGGTATTAGAGCAGGCACTCTATTTACTGGGCCGGAATGTATCTGTTTCGGTGACACAACTCTGACAGATGTCGGGTAATCGGGGTAGGCACGAGATTTAAAAGCCACCCCGTAATAACAGACTGGCCGCCCCTGTCTTTCTTAAAGAAAGAATCACTCCTCTTTTCTACCTCCTCATGGCATTTAATTAATCTCAACACATTGTTCTTAACAATAAATGCCAACGCCTTGAAAAAACCCTAATAAAAACATTACCCGGTAAAAAAATGCCATTTATCCACCAGACTTACGGGCTGGCATGAAATAAACACTGTGGGTTTCTATTGTTGACTCTTTATTTATCACCCGCCGATTAATATGCAGGGAGTTTTCATTACGATGAAAACGTCTCTCTACGATCCTGTACTGATAAATAGGTGTAAGTATGACAACCAGGCTTTCTCACGAAGATAATGGTGCCCTTCCCTGGACCATTTTATGTGATTTCGACGGAACGGTTAGCCCTGAAGATATTACGGACATCCTGCTGGAACGCTTTGCGCTGCCTGGCTGGGAAACGCTGGAACAGCAGTGGCAGGCTGGGGAAACCGGCTCTGCTGAATGTATGTCAGGACAGATTGCGCTGCTGGATATGACGCGTGAAGAGCTGGATAGCTGCCTGAGCAGTATCCGCATCGACCCGGCCTTTAAACATTTTGTCGCCTTAGCCCGGCGCCGTGCGATTCCCCTGACTATCGTGAGCGACGGGCTGGATTACGCTATTCAGCATATTCTCAACCGTCACGAGCTGGGCCATTTGAGGGTGATCGCTAACCACCTGGAACAGCAGAGCGAGCGCCGCTGGCGACTTCGCCTTCCCGTGGCCGCCCCTGACTGCCAACGTGCCAGCGGAGTGTGCAAGTGCGCCGTGGCTAAAACGGTTAAGGGCCGGGTACTCATGGTAGGTGACGGGCGCTCTGATTTTTGCGTTGCCGGGCAGGTTGACCATGTGCTGGCGAAAGGAGAATTAATTGATGAGTGCCGCCGCCAGGGGATTGCCTGTACCCCGTTTCACGATTTCAGTGATGCGGTTCCGGCGTTGTCACGCTGGCTTAATGATTCTGCCAGCCCAGGCGGATACCGTGCCTTTAACCCGCTGATGCCGTGGAGAACGCATGACTGAACAACATGGCTTTGTACTGCACGGTACCAGCAGGATCGGCGTGCTGCTGATCCACGGACTGACCGGCACACCCAATGAAATGCGCGGTATCGCGCGTGAACTGAATCAGGCGGGCCACACGGTTTGTGCCGTACAGCTGGCGGGCCACTGTGGCAGCGCAGATGATCTTATCTCCACCTGCTGGCAGGACTGGTATCAGAGCGTCATTGACGCCGCTAAGCGACTGCGACAACAGGTGGATTGCCTGATCGTGGGGGGACTGTCGATGGGGGCTTTACTGGCGCTAAAATATGCCTCCGATTTTCCGGTAAACGGCGTGCTGGTCTACAGTGCAACGTTCCGCTATGACGGCTGGAGCATCCCCCCTGTTTTACGATGGATTGCGCCCTGCCTGCTGCCGCTCGCCGGGCTACTCCATCTGGGCCGGCACCGCATGTTCAATGAGAAAGAGCCTTACGGGGTCTGTAATGAAACGCTGCGTCGCCGCATCGCCAAAAGTATGCAGGAAGGCGATAGCGCGGTCGCCGGGCTACCGGGAAATCCATGGCCTTCACTGACTGAAATGATGGCGCTGTCGCGTAACGTACGCCGGGCGCTTCCGCGTGTTGTGGCTCCCTGCCTCGTACTGCACGCTGAAAATGACGATATTGCTCACCGCCGTAATGCGTTGCTGATCCGCGATAGTGTCAGTGGCGAGGTGGAACTGGCGTTGTTAAGAAACAGCTACCATATGATCACTATCGATAACGATCGCGCAGAACTGATCACCCGCACACTGGGTTTTATAAAGCGGCAGAACGGAACGCAGAACATCAGAAGGTCTGCCCCCTTACCTTTACCGACAACCGTCAGCACCCCGGCGTGATATGAGCCAACTCATGCTGCTGTTATGGCTGTTGAGCGTGCTGGTCGATACCTGCGGCCAGCTCTTCTTTAAAGCCGCCACGCATGACAGTGCACGCTATAGTGGCCTCGCCTTCTGGCGCCATATGATCGGCCGTGGCTGGATCTGGCTGGGCGCAGGCTGTTATGCGCTGCAGTTTATCTTCTGGCTGGCTTTTTTAACGCTGGTACCGCTGTCTGTTGGTGTCATGCTCGGGGCCATCAATGTGGTGGTGATTATGGTAGCAGGCAGAGTGTGGTTTAAGGAGCGCTTAAGCCCGTGGCGCTTAATCGGCATGCTACTGATTGCGCTGGGCGTACTGGCCGTGGGAACAGGATGATGAAACGCTTTTACCTGCTGGGATTTTTCGTGCTGATGGTGTTTGATACGCTGGCACAGGTGAGTTTTAAATACACGGCCATCTCCGCCTCTCCCCTGACGCTGGATGCAGCATGGCTCTACCGCCTCTTTACGCATGTCTGGATCTATATTGCCTTTGCAGGCTACGCGGGCGCTTTTTATACCTGGATGACGCTGCTCAGACAGGCCCCTGTCGGCCCTGCGTTTGCCGCATCACATCTTGATATTGTCTCCGTGACGCTGATATCAATCTGGCTGTTTAACGATCACCTCACACTGACAAAAGCCCTCGGCGCCGTACTGATCCTGCTGGGTATCCTGTGTCTGGCGAAAGATGCTGATGTCCGGTCACGGCGTGTTGGCCACTGATGTTGAGGGGTTTTTACTGCGAAGCATACAGACAATGCGCCCCGTAGAAACGGGGCGCAGATAGCGGGCGTTTTACTGCTCTTTTTTAGCACGCGTCAGCAATTGATCCAGCAGTTCAATCGCCTGATAGATTTCAGCACGGCTGATCTCCAGTGAGGGAGCAAAGGTGATGACATTCTTATAGTACCCCCCTACGTCCAGTACCAGGCCTGTTTTCTGCCCCTGATATTCCAGCGTACCTGACAGTCCGATATCCACCATTTTATCCAGCAGCGCCTTATTGGGGGTAAACCCATCTGCTGTACAGAGCTCAGCGCGAAGGGCCAGACCCAACCCGTCGACATCACCGATTTCAGGGTGGCGCAGCTGTAATGACTTCAGACCGTCAAGGAAGCAGGCTCCGCTTTCCATCACCTGTTTCTCGTAGTCTTTCTCCGCCAGCATGTGCATCACTTCCAGTCCTACTGCGGTTCCAAGAGGATTAGAAGCAAACGTAGAGTGGGTTGATCCGACCGGGAAGGTCACGGGATTAATCATCTCCTCACGCGCCCAGATACCGGCAAGCGGGTTCAGGCCGTTGGTTAACGCCTTCCCGAACACCAGGACATCAGGCGTAATACCAAAATGCTCAACTGACCACAGTTTTCCGGTACGGTAAAAACCCATCTGGATTTCATCGACCACCAGCAGGATCCCATGCTCGTCGAGCACTTTTTTAAGCCCTTTATAGTAATTACGCGGCGGGATCACATAACCACCGGTTCCCTGCACCGGCTCGATATAAAAAGCGGAAAACTCAGACTGGCTGGCTTTAGGATCCCATACGCCGTGATATTCGTTTTCAAACAGGCGCGCAAAATCGGCGATGAGCTTTTCAGCATACTCTTCTGCCGTCATCCCTTTCTGCCGCCGGAAGGGATAGGGGAAAGGAATAAACTGGGCACGCTCGCCAAAGTGGCCAAAACGACGCCGGTAGCGATAGCTGGAGGTGATGGATGACGCCCCCAGGCTGCGCCCATGATACCCCCCCTCAAAGGCAAACATCCGGCTTTTACCGTTGCAGTAATTACGCACCAGTTTCAGCGAGTCATCAATGGATTGTGACCCTCCCACGTTATAGTGAACGCGTCCGGGGAGGCCAAACTTACGCTCCATATCCTGCGCGATGACTTTACTCAGTTCGATCTTAGTCGGGTGCAGGTACTGGCTGGCAATCTGAGGCAGCACGTCAATCTGTCGTTTGAGGACACTGTCCAGCCGGGGGTTGGCATAACCAAAATTCACTGCGGAATACCACATCTGAAGATCGAGATATGGCGTTCCTTCCGCATCAAAGAGGTAGCTCCCCTTGCAGTGATCAAATATTTTTGGCGTACTGACATAATGAACCGTATCACCATGTGAGCAATATTTCGCTTCATCTGATAATAGTTTTTCTTCATACGGGGTCATAAAGAGTCCTTCCTTTAGCTTGATGAGAACGCTGATATTATCAGCACCCTCTTATCCCGTGACCGCCATTTTTTGACTGTATGGACTTTATTTTTACTTATTATAGGTAATGTTTAACTTCCCGGGTAAAAACCTTAATCATTCATCAACAACATTATGTTAATTGGGCATAACGTCAAAATCAGCACGAATATACTCATCACTCTTTAATTCAATACGGCATCAGGGTATGGACCGAACGTCATCGCGCTGACAGTCAGCGCGGTGGTTTACCCCCCGATTAATCCCTCACCTTAAATGAAATTGATAGCAATCAGGAAGATGTTACATCTTGCATTGAAAAAAAAGTAAAAACTTTAACGAATCTACCCAACAGAAAAGGCGAAATTAACGCAAATAATTAGAGAGATATCACCAAAAACCAGGGTAAATCATAAAAATAAACCTCATGAATCCCATAAGATGAACGATCGTTTGGTTTGAATTCATGACAGGAAAAAACCCGTAAAGGGATGCCAAACTAACCACGACAAATTAATATTATCCTTTACTCACAGCGAATCTTCACGGTCAGAGCGAGATGGGGAACATCTGCCTTCGAGGTATTTCATTGCAGCACCATTCATTTAAAGATAGGGAGGATTAAATGAAAAGATTTTTAATAGAGGCAAACCGTTTTCTGTTCAGCTATCCGGAGAAACTTATCATTAAAGACAGTGCTTATCATGATATGCAGCTTATTGAGTATCATAGTAAGAGTTACTCGTACAGAAATTATTTTACCGAAGGACGGAATGTTTATGGTCAGATAATTATTACCAAAAATAAAACACCCGTATGGTGCATGCAGTTTCAGGGCGGCGTTGTCAATGAACAGCTGGATGAAAGAACCGCCCGCCATCTTAAGTATGTTGCCAGAAAAAACCGCAGTTTGTCAGACGAGCGCTACCCTATACGCGGCCCCCGGGAGGCGACTTTCGCTGACCTGCATTATCAGAATGATATATTTGGTGACCTGAGACGATTCCAGGGGCAGGAAATCATTCAAAAAGAGGATAACACCTTGTTTATGATGAAGCTGTCAGGCGGCGAATTAACCTGATCGTGAAAAAAACGTGGTGTCTTCCTCTCAGTTTTTCAAAAATGAAACGATAATGTCTTCTTTGATAAATAAAACAGCTAAGATTTGGACGATTTTTTTAATACGGTAACCTTTCAAACAGGTTAACTGACTAAGGAGTGGGTGTGTTTCAGAAAACAAGAAAGACGGTATTGCGCGGAATGTTAACAACGGCACTTTTGTTGCCATTAGCCGGCTGCGACCAGAGTAAAACCGCAGAGGAAAAGCCGGTGCAACCGGCAGGATCCGCGGCCCTCAAGGAAGATGCCAACGCGCAACTGGCGACCAAGTTAAACGCCTATGTGAGCTGCTTCAATACCGCCGATGGCGCAGCCCGTCACAGCGCGCAGCGCTATGTCAGCTGGATCCATGACCTCGATAAGGGACCAACGGGCAAAGAACGCACCGTCAACGTGCCGGGGGATTTGACCGCTTACGAACTGGACAGCTGCACCAAAGCCATTGGCGAGGCCTCCAGCGCGAAACCCGCCCTGCCGGCGCTTGACAGCGCAGCGGTACAGTACCTGTCCGATCTCACTGCACTGGTGCCGCTGGCATCACAGGCTCATCAATACTACAGTCAGGAAGACTACAAGGATGATGGCTTCGCCAGAGGCAAGCAAATGCATCAACCGCTGATGATGGCCTACGGGCGCTTTATCAAGTCCAGCGATGTCTACGGGGATGAAGTGGAAAAGGAAACGGTTAAACTGACCGACGCGCAGCTTGTTGAGATAGAGAAAACGCAGGGACGGCACAGCCCCTACTACCGCCTGGCATTAGTCAGCCAGGGCAAACGGTTAGCCGCCCAATTGAGTGCTGACGCCCCCGACGTTGCCGCAGCAACAAAGGCAATCGAGGCGTACGGCGCACTGGTGGATGAATCAGATAAAGCCACCGCCAGCGAGCCCGGCAAACCGGTGAGCTGGTCAGTCTTCCAGACCAGCGCCAGCACGTTCCTCAAAGACTGTAAAGACCGGATGCGTCGCGTACGCGACAAAACGCCCTACAGTCGTGGCGAGCAGGGACTGATGGAAAACAATGGCAGCAGCGCCGGTTGGACGGTCACCGGTTCACCGATGCGCGTACTGAAATCCTACAACGACCTGGTTGAAGCCAGTAACCGGCTGTAATCCGGCGGGCCCCCTTCCTTCAGCTATCACCGAAACAGGCAGCTCTTCAAAATGGCTGCCTTCACACTATTTTTCGACAATTTCCTTCACATCTTTCTGATGAATTTGATGGGAGTTACCGTCAGTATCTTTATAGGAGATCAGACCGGTGTCTTTATCTTTAACAGGCTTGCCATGCGTCGTAACCATGTGCCCGTCATCCGTTGAAATAACATAATCACTTGAACAGGCGGTCATGACTAATACAGCTGACATGATAATACCCACTAACGTGCATTTTTTGGCTGATACGGACAGTTTCATTAACTTTTCTCTTCTCTATTTGCGTTTCGACGGGATAAACAGATGCTGTATCTTCGTACTTTCACCCTAAACAGAAATACAATGAGGAGTTCAGAACATTCGCAATAAATGTTAAATTTGATTTATATCATTTAATTATCATTGAATGAGTGAAAATGAAAAGACTTTTTTTTCGATTCAACCCCCGCGATTTCCTGATGTCTTTTTTTACTAATCACGCCCTTCACATTAAATAAAAACTAATAATTTTAATTACTTATAAATAAAAAATGAAATTTCAGCAGGCAACCTTACTTTGACGGGAGAGAGTAATGGGATACTTTCCCCCGATTGTTCGGCGCTTAACCCAGCCCGGCCCCTGGTGACAAGTCCCATTCGGGAACGGATGACAGAAAGCCTAAAAAATAAACAAAAAATACTTTTCATCCGGTGTTTTGGTTCATTTTGTTCCACAAAAAGTTTTCCGTTTTAACACCTTTTCCTGCCACACTTTTCTCAAAAATTTAAAATACGGCCCCCCTGAGTCGCAGCAACTGTCTTTAAAAAAATATTACGCCCTTTAAGATTTCGTTAAGAACTTTCCTGTAATTTACCCAGACACGATATTTACAAGGAAATAAAATCATAAAAAAAGTCATCTTAATTACCCTATTGGCTGGCCTTTCATTCGGCGTTGCCGCACAGCAGCAAGGTTTCATTACCCCTGAAGGACAGAGCTATTCTCAGGGCGGCTTTAAAGGCCCTACACCGGGTTTATCTTCCGTTGCAGAGGCTAAAACGTTACGTGATGATGCCTGGGTTGTTCTTGAAGGTAATATCGTCAGGCAGGTGGGTCATGAACTTTATGAGTTCAGTGACAGCACCGGCACCATTAATGTGGATATCGATGATAAGCGCTGGCTGGGTCAGGCCGCCTCACCGGGAAGCAAGATCCGGATTGAGGGTGAAATCGATAAAGACTGGAACAGCGTTGAGATTGATGTAAAAAATCTTCGCGTCCTGAAGTAACCTGCAATGGAGTTCTGGCCGATTAGACGTGGTGATTCCGTCAGCCGTGGTATAAATTCAGGATTCAATTTGAGTGAACGAAGGCGCAGGCATGTCGCAAAATATACCCGATATTAACGTGTTGTTTGTCGCAGGATTTGGGCCCGTCGCGCAGAATAGTGCTTCCAGCGCCAGCTTTTATGTGCAGGCGCTCGGTTTGCCGCTTAAGCCTTTAGAGGGTAACGGCGATTACCTGGTTTCTGAAGAGGGTCTGTTGAAGGGCGTTAAGCATTTCGCCGTCTGGCCACTGTCACAGGCCGCACATTCCTGCTTTGGCGCTGACCAGTGGCCAGCTGAACACCCGATACCACAGGGATGGATTGAATATGAGGTACGGGATCTCGATGCTGCTACCCGTATCCTGCGCGAAAAAGGGTATCGCCTCCTGGTGGCTAACCGCACCGAACCCTGGGGGCAGACAGTCACACGCCTGCTGAGTCCTGAAGGGTTGCTTACCGGGCTGACGATCACCCCCTGGCTGCGTGACTAAACGAAGCAGCCAATAAAGACCATGATGACAGGGAAAAGATAGGATGATTGTAACGGTATAAATTGAGTGGTTTCTTTTTTACAGTCCTGGGGAAAGGTTTTGGGGAAGGGTTTTGGGGAAGGGTTTTGGGGAAGACTTTCTGTGGTAGAGAAATGAGGGCGGGAGCACCAGGCCCCCGCCAGCAAACACACTTACATGTGTTTGATCATCGCGTCGCCAAACTCTGAAGCTTTCAGCAACTTAGCGCCGTCCATCTGACGTTCGAAGTCATAGGTCACGGTTTTGGCAGCGATTGCGCCTTCCATGCCTTTA